>NZ_CP014844.1:0-1200000 GCF_001598055.1 Cupriavidus nantongensis
CTTATCGGTTGTTTGTTTGTTAAAGAACTTCGCCACCCGGCTTTGCCGTTCAGCGCGCTGCGTTGTCTGCAGCAGAGAAACGAGATTATGCGGAGCTTTCTTCGTTTCGTCAACCGTTTGCAGCAATCTTTTTTGCTGCCGCCGGCGCTGCGAACCTCGCTGCGCCGACCTTCCGGCCGACCTCGCAACCGTTGCTGCGCCTGCCTTGCAGGGGCCGCGTTGTGTTGCGAGGGGGCGAATAGTAAGCGAGCGCGGCGGGGTTGGCAAGCGATTCCACGAAATAATTCGATGACGCCGGAAAGTCCACCCCAATGCGCCCCCCCAATGAACACAGTTTGTCAGCCGCAGCCCCATGATTCATGATCTGGGGCTGGAGCGAACCAGGCACACCGCCGCCGCGGCCCCGCATGGCGGCCAGAGCCGAACCGGGATCCTTATGACCATCAGAATCGTAAGATTGGGTACACCGCGGGCATCTGACGAAGGCCTGCGCGTCGGCACCGTGCGCCGGCCGCCGCGGGGCGTGCCCAAATCGGAGTTTGCCAGCCGCGACTACTATGATGTCTGGTATCCGGCGCTTTCGCCGTCGCCAGAGCTGGTCGCCCAGGCACTGCACGCGACCGACGATAAACAATGGCGCGCCTTCGTGCGGCATTTCCGCAAAGAAATGGCCGAACCGGACGCCAGCCGCACGCTGGACCTGCTGGCGGCGCTGTCGCACCAGACCAATTTCTCGGTGGGCTGCTATTGCGAGGACGAAGCGCGTTGCCACCGCTCCGTCTTACGCGAGTTGCTCGCCGAACGCGGGGCCGCGATCGACTGAGTTGCGCGACGTGCCGGGATCTTTCCCGGCTTTATCTTCCCGCTTTCCCGCTTCCCTTTTCCGATGGCGCTGAACGTAGTCTGGCTCGGCTTTTTCCTGATTTCCTTCTGCGCCGCCTGTGTCCGCGTGGCGCAGGGCGACCTCGCCGTGTTCCCGGCGATGCTGAGCAGCCTGTTCGACAGCGCCCGCACCGCCTTCGAGATCGCGCTCGGACTGGCCGGGGTAATGAGCCTGTGGCTCGGCATCATGCGCATCGGCGAGCGCGCCGGCGTGGTCGACGCCTTCGCCCGGCTGGTGAACCCGCTGCTGCGGCACTTCTTCCCCGGAGTACCCCAGGGCCACCCGGCGCAGGGCGCGATGATGATGAACGTGTCGGCCAACCTGCTCGGGCTGGACAATGCCGCCACGCCGCTGGGCCTGAATGCGATGCGCGAGCTGCAGACGCTGAACCGGCGCCCGGACGTCGCCACCGACGCGCAGATCATGTTCATCGTGCTGAACTCTGCCGGGCTGACGCTGATCCCGACTTCGGTCATCGCCATCCGCCAGGCCATCGCGGTCAAGCAGGGGCTGGTCGGCTTCAACGCCGCCGATATCTTCTTGCCCACGCTGCTGGCCACAGGCGGAGCCTGCCTGGCCGGATTGCTCGCGGTGGCGTGGGTCCAGCGGATCAACCTGCTGCGGCCAGCAGTGCTGATTACGTTCGGACTGGTGATCGGGTTGCTTGGGGCAATGTTCGCGTGGTTGCAGCATGCGCCGCCCGAGCAGGTCGGCACCGTGACGGCGCTGGCTGGCGCCGGTTTCATCCTGTCCCTGATCACCCTCTTCCTGATTTGCGGGGCGCTGCGCCGGATCAATGTGTATGAGGCGTTTATCGATGGTGCCAAGGAAGGCTTCGGCGTCGCGGTGCAGATCATTCCCTATCTGGTTGCGATCCTGATCGCCATTGGCCTGTTCCGCGCCGCGGGCTGCATGGACGTGCTGATGAGCTGGCTGATGCACGGCTTCGCGATGCTGGGCGTCAATACCGATTTTGTCCCGGCGCTGCCGGTCGGGCTGATGAAGATCCTTTCCGGCGCGGGTGCGCGCGGCTTGATGGTCGACGTGATGACGACCTACGGCGTCGACTCGTTCCAGGGGCGCCTGGCAGCAATCATCCAGGGCTCGACTGAAACGACCTTCTATGTGCTGGCGGTCTATTTCGGCAGCATCAATGTGCGCAATACGCGCCATGCGCTTGGCTGTGCGCTGGTTGCGGATGCTGCCGGGATTGTTTGTGCCGTTGGCGCCGCATACCTTTTCCGCTAACCGGCCCAAGGCTGCCGATTTGTTGCACCCTTACAACAACAATGTGCACATCGTCGTACATTGACACATTGCACTTGGTGCGTCGCAACAAAGCATGTATAGTGAAGTCTGTCTCCTCCACCACCTCGGTGGATTCCAACCCACGCACAACCTGCGTGGGTTTTTTTTCGCCCGTATACGGCCGCTGCCGCGATGGATTTCCGCATCGCAACAACGGGGCGCAAAGGCGAAAGGCGCGGCAGTTCAGCAGGAAATTGGCGACGAAGGGAAACCTCGTATGGACGGGCCACTTGCCGCGCGGGCTTTACGGAATGCGCACTTGGCCTATATTGATTGGAGACGTCCGCCGCCAGCACGAGGCACGCCATGCCAGACATCACGTTCCCTCGCAGCCTCCCCACCTACTGTGCAGCCAGCCTGACGCTGTCCTGCCCCGCGACGGTCAACGGCAGTCCCACCTTGTATTCCGTCACCGCCGAGGCGCTCGAAGCCCATTTCGGCGCGCGCTCACCGCGCGAAGAGGACCTGGTGGCGGCCTTCACTAATAACCGCCAGCGCATCGAGCGCCTGGCCGAAAGCCTGTTCGAGCTGACCGAGGCGCGCGAAATCGTACTGCGCAGCGGCCACTTCCGCTTTGCAGGCTAGCGGCAGCTGCCGCGGGAGCTTCAGTCCGCTTTCGCTTCGCCGCGCACCAGCAGCACCGGCACGGTGGACTGGCGGATCACCGCCTCGGCAACGCTGCCCAGCACCAGCCGGCGCACGCCGCGGCGGCCATGCGTGCCGATCACCAGCAGGTCGGCTCCCCATTGGCGCGCGGCCTCATTGATGGAAGCGCCGATGTCCCCAGGCACCGCAGCCGCGGTCACGAGCTGGGTTTCATGCGTGACACCGGCACCAGCCAGCCGCTGCGCTGCATCCTGCAGCGCGCGCTGCCCGCTTTCCTCGAAGGCTTTCTGCAACTGGCTGGGATCGTAGTAGCCGGCGTCGAACATCGGCGTGCCGGTATCGACGACATAGAGCGCCAGCACGGTGGCTGCGCCGGGCGATGCCACGCGAATGGCCTCATTGACCGCCAGGTCTGACGTGCTGCTGCCGTCCACCGCTACCACGATCTTGCTGTATGCCGCGCTTGTCATGAGCGTACCTCCGTCAACGAAAATGGGATGCGGCGCGGTTGCCGCCTGTCTTGGATAGTACACATCAGGCAAAGCCGGCGTCATGCGCCGACACAAACCCATTGGCAAGCATGTTCGCTTTAATTGACCGACCGGTCGGCTTATATATAATAGGGCCAGCCGCGCCGGACCAGATTGCCGCGGCGCCCCGCCAGAGGAGACGCTATGTACACGCAGAGTCTTGACCTGCCCGGCCAGCACGCCGATGCAGCGCAGGCCAGCGCGCCCCCCGATGAAGCCGCCCGCCAGGCAGCGTTCGATGCTTGCATGGCTGCCGACGGCAAGATCGAGCCGCAGGACTGGATGCCGCAGGCCTACCGCAAGACGCTGGTGCGGCAGATCTCGCAGCATGCGCACTCCGAAATCGTCGGCATGCTGCCGGAGGGCAACTGGATCAGCCGGGCGCCGTCGCTCAAGCGCAAGGCGATCCTGCTGGCCAAGGTGCAGGATGAAGGCGGCCACGGCCTCTACCTGTATTCGGCGGCCGAGACCCTGGACGCCTCGCGCGACGAGCTGGTCGATGCGCTGCACAGCGGCAAGGCCAAGTATTCGTCGATCTTCAATTACCCGACGCTGACCTGGGCCGACGTCGGGGTGATCGGCTGGCTGGTCGACGGCGCCGCGATCATGAACCAGATTCCGTTGTGCCGCTGCTCGTACGGGCCGTATGCGCGCGCCATGATCCGCATCTGCAAGGAAGAGTCGTTCCACCAGCGCCAGGGCTTCGACGCGCTGCTGGCCATGATGCGCGGCACTGACGCGCAGCGCGAGATGGTGCAGGACGCGGTCAACCGCTGGTGGTTCCCGGTGCTGATGATGTTCGGCCCGCCCGATGCGGCCTCGACCAACAGCGCCCAGACCATGGCCTGGGGCATCAAGCGCATCTCCAACGACGACTTGCGCCAGAAGTTCGTCGACGCCACCGTCGAGCAGGCGCGCGTGCTCGGCGTGACCCTGCCTGACCCCGGCCTGCAATGGAATGCCGAGCGCGGCCATTACGACTACAGCCCGCTCGACTGGGATGAGTTCTGGCGTGTCATCAACGGCGACGGCCCGTGCAACAAGGAACGCCTGGCCACCCGCGTGAAGGCGCACGAGGACGGCGCCTGGGTGCGCGAAGCCGCGCTGGCGCACGCCGCCAAGCTGGCCGAACGCGAATCCGGCGCCGCCCGCGCCGCCGCCTGACCCCTGACCTCGCCGAGGAGACCACGATGCAACGCAAGGAATGGCCGCTGTGGGAAGTGTTCGTGCGCAGCAAGCAGGGCCTGGAACACAAGCATTGCGGCAGCCTGCACGCCGCCGACGCGCAGCAGGCGCTGCACATGGCGCGCGACGTCTATACGCGGCGCCAGGAAGGCGTGTCGATCTGGGTGGTGCCGTCCGCGGCCATCACCGCGAGCGTGCCGGAAGAAAAGCCGGAGCTGTTCGACCCGATGGCCGACAAGATCTACCGGCACCCGACGTTCTACCAGCTGCCCGACGAAGTCAACCACATGTAAGGCCGTACGATGACCGCGTCCCCACAGCCTGCCGTGCCTGCCTTGCTCGATCACCTGCCGCCGGCGCGCACCGCCGCGCTGCGCTACGTGCTGCGCCTGGCCGACAACGCCCTGATCCTCGGCCAGCGCAATGCCGAATGGTGCGGCCATGGGCCAGTGCTGGAAGAAGACATCGCGCTGGCCAATATCAGCCTCGACCTGATTGGCCAGGCGCGACTGCTGTATGGCCGCGCCGGCGAACTCGAGGGCGAGCTGACCGGCCTGCCCCGCCATGAAGATGACTACGCCTACTGGCGCGCGGAGCGCGAGTTCCGCAACTGGACGCTGCTGGAACTGCCGCATCGCGGCCCGCTGGCCGGCAACGCGGCCGCCGAACGCGACTACGCCGTCACCATCGTGCGCAACTTCCTGTACAGCGCGCTGATGGTCGAGCTGTGGCAGGCCTTGCACGCCAGCCGGGACGAACAGCTGGCCGCGATCGCCGCCAAGGCGATCAAGGAGGCGCGCTATCACCTGCACCACGCGGCCGGCTGGATGGTGCGGCTGGGCGACGGCACCGAGGCTTCGCACGCGCGCATGCAGCGCGCGCTGGAGCACTTGCTGCCGTACATGAACGAGTGTTTTGCGGAAGACGCGGTCGAAAGCGAGGCCGCCGCGCAGGGCATCGGCGTGGTCACCGCCACGCTGCGGCCGGCCTGGGACGCCACCGTCGCCGAGACGCTGCAGGCGGCCACGTTGGCCTTGCCGCCAGCCACCGGCTTTGTCTCGGCCGGCAAGCACGGCGTGCATTCGGAACACATGAGCTACCTGCTGGGCGAGATGCAGGGGCTGGCGCGAGCCCATCCGGGCGCGCAGTGGTGAGCACACTAGTAAGCTTACTGGTGAGCGCACGCTTCAGTCCAAAGGCTTGATCCACATGAACGTCACTGCCCTTCCGTCCCATCACGTGGACAACGCAGGCGCCACCGACGCGCGCGTCGCGCGCGCGTGGGCGGCGCTCGAGGCGGTGCCGGACCCGGAGATCCCGGTGGTGTCGATCCGCGAGCTGGGCATCCTGCGCGAGGTCGTGGCCGCGCCGGACGGGGTGCTGGAGATCGTCATCACGCCCACCTACTCCGGCTGCCCGGCGATGTCGCAGATCGGTGAGGACATCGGCCAGGCGCTGGACCGCGCCGGGCTGGCGCCGTGGCGCATCCGCACCGTGCTGGCGCCGGCCTGGACCACGGACTGGATCACGCCGGCCGCGCGCGAGCGGCTGCGCGCGTTCGGCATCGCGCCGCCGGGACCGTGCAGTGCGCCGGCCGGGACGCAGCCGCTGCGCTTCGTGCCGCGCGCCGCGCGCGCCGGCGCGCCCGATGCCGTGGCCTGCCCGCGCTGCGGCAGCGTCCATACGCAGGAGATCTCGCGCTTTGCCTCGACCGCCTGCAAGGCGCTGTACCGGTGCCTGGACTGCCGCGAGCCGTTCGACTATTTCAAACCCTACTGAGCCCCCGGGCCGAGCCAGGCTGCCATGACTCCACAGTTCCACCCGCTGCGCGTGGCGCAGGTGCGCCCCGAGACCGCCGACACCATCTCGATCGCGTTCGAGGTTCCGGACGCGCTGCGCGAGGCCTACCGCTTCACGCAAGGGCAGTTCCTGACGCTGAGGGCGCCGGTCGACGGCAAGGACCTGCGGCGCTCCTACTCGATCTGCTCGGCGGTGCAGGACTACGACGCGCACGGCGAATTGCGTGTGGCGGTCAAGCTGGTGGAGGACGGGTTGTTTTCAAGCCATCTGCACGATTCCATCGCCCCCGGGCAGGTCATCGATGTGATGACGCCCGACGGGCGCTTCCACGTGCCGCTCGACGCCAAGGCCGCGCGCCACTACGTCGCCTTCGCCGCCGGCAGCGGCATCACGCCGGTGCTGTCGCTGGTCCGCACCACGCTGCAGGCCGAGCCGCACAGCCGCTTCACGCTGGTCTACGGCAACCGCAATGTCGACAGCATCATCTTTTCCGAAGCGCTGGAGGACCTGAAGAACCAGTACCTGGCGCGCTTCACGCTCTACCACGTGCTGTCGCGCCAGCCGCAGGAGGTCGACCTGCTGCACGGCCGGCTCGACCACGCGCGCGTGAGCGCCTTCCTGCAGACGCTGATCCCGGTCGACGATATCGACGCGGCCTTTGTCTGCGGCCCGGCCTCGATGATCGACGAGGTCGAGGCGGCGCTGCGCGATGCGGGCCTGGACCCGCACCGCATCCACGCCGAGCGCTTCGGGGTGCCGCTGGCACCGACCCGGCGCAAGCCGGCCGCCGCCCATGCCGCGCCCGCGGACCATGCCGGCACGGCCGAGCTGGTGGTAGTGCTCGATGGCAAGCAGCACAGCATGCGCCTGCCGCTGGAGGACGCCAACGTGCTCGACACCGCGCTGGCCGCCGGGCTGGACCTGCCCTACGCCTGCAAGGGCGGCGTCTGTTGCACCTGCCGCGCCAAGGTGCTGGAAGGCAAGGTGGAGATGGAAAAGAACTACACGCTCGAGCCCTGGGAGATGGACAAGGGCTTCGTGCTCACCTGCCAGGCACGCGCGCTGACGCCGCGGGTGGTGGTCAGCTACGACGAACGCTGATCCCGGCGCGCCGCCGCGCGTGCGTCGTCAGACAATCGCCGACATTGGCCAGCACAGGCCGTGACTACAATGGCGGCAGGCGGCGCCCTGCTGGCGCGATGCTTGCAGGCGGGTGATCGGGCGCGCGGTGCGGAAAGCTGTCGCGCCGCCGCCGCGGCGGCGCCAGCGAACCGCCCCACCCATATACAATCACGGCCATGCAATATATCCACGTCGTCAACGGTGATGTAGCAGGCACGACCCTGCGCCAGGCGCTGGCCCAGGCGGCGCGGCCGGATCCTGTGGTGGTGCTGCGCGACGATCTCGCGGTCGGTCCGCTGGCGGACATCGACAGCACCGGGATGATCCGCTCCGGCTTCTGGCAGCGCGTCGCCCCGCACACCGACATCGACTTCGCCGCCGAGATGCGCCAGGCGCTGGACCAGCTGCTGGCGCTGCGGCAGGACGACATGGAAGTGGCGATCTGGCACGGCCAGAGCGCGGCGGACCAGCTGATGCTGCGCCGGGTGGTGTTCCACCTGTACCAGGCGCCGCAGCGGATCAACGAGGTCGCAATGGACCTGCGCGAACTGGAAATGCCCGCGCAGGGCAACCTGGCGGCGATCGGCATGTACTCGCCGGCGCGGCTGGCGCGCCGCTTCTCCACCATCGCGCCGGTCTCGGTGCTGCGGCTGGGGCGCCTGGGCTACGAGTGGCAGCAGAACGTCAAGGAAAACGCCGACGTACGGCTGTGGAAGGGCAACACGCTGGTGCCGGCGGCCTACCGCACCATCGACGACATCATCATGGAACGCGCCCCGGCCGACTGGACCCCCGCGGCACAGGTGGTCGGCAGCGTGATGGGCGCGATCGAGGGCCTGCTGGCCAGCGACTGGTTCGTGTTCTGGCGCTGCCGCGAACTGATCGCCATGGGCCAGCTGGTGCTGCGCGGCAACGCCGACTCGCTCGATACCTGTGAGCTGCGCCGCCATGCCGGCGGCGGGGGCGAATAAACAAGAATATATGGCCCGTACCAAGGCACCCGATTTCGAGGCGCAGCGCGAGCAGATCCTGGACCTGGCCGCCGCCGCCTTTGCCAACAGCAGCTACCCCAGCACCTCGATGGCCGACCTGGCCGCCGCCTGCGGCACCTCCAAGGCGCGGCTGTATCACTACTACGAGAGCAAGGAAGCGATCCTGTTCGACCTGCTCGACCGCTACACGCGCCGGCTGATGCTGCTCGTCACCGAAGTCGAAGCCGACGCCGAGCGCCACGCGCGCACCGACAAGGACGCCTTCGGCAACCTGATCCGCGCCTTCCTGGCCGAGTACGAAACCTCGCAGACGCGCCATATCGCGCTGATCAACGACGTCAAGTTCCTGGCCGAGACCCAGCGCGACCTGATCCTGGGCCGCGAGCGCGACGTGGTCGCGGCGTTCTCGCGGCTGCTGCGCCGCGCCTACCCGGAGCGCGTCACGCGCGAGAACCAGACCGCGCTGACCATGACCATCTTCGGCATGATCAACTGGACCTTCACCTGGCTAAAGCCGGGCGGCCGGCTGTCATACGCCGACTTTGCCGAGATGGTGGTCGATTTGCTCGAAGGCGGCCTGCCGGGGCGCGCTGCCGCCGGGCGCTGAGCCGCCCGGGCCTACATCCACTCCGCCTCTTCGCGCTGGCGCCGCTGCTCGCGGTCCTGGCGGAACATCTCTTCCAGCTCTTCGCGCGCCTGGCGCGCCAGCGAGACCAGCTTCTTCTGATCGGTATAGTGCGGGTAGAAGCGGTCGATCGCCTCGATGTTGTGGCGGCGGAAGCGCAGCGCCACGTTGCGCGCCTCGCCGGGGTCGAAGCCCAGCCCTTCCAGCACGCGCCGGCCCAGCATCAGCGAGCCCTCGAACATCTCGCGCTCGAACAGCTGCACGCCGCGGTCCTTGAGCTGGTAGACATGCGACACATGGCGCGCGCGGGCGTAGATCTGCAGATCGGGGAAGCGCTCGCGCACCCGGTCGATCAGCGCCAGGCTGTCGTCCATGCTGTCGATGGCCACCACCAGGATGCGCGCGTCGGCAATGCCGGCGGCCTCCAGCAGGTCCAGCCGGGTGGCGTCGCCATAGAAGACCTTGAAGCCGTACTGGCGCAGGAATTCGATCTGGTCGGGATCGTGGTCCAGCACCGTCACGCCCACGCCCTGGGTGTACAGCAGGCGCCCGATGATCTGGCCAAAGCGCCCGAAGCCGGCGATCAGCACCGGGTTGTGCTGCGGCGTGATGACTTCGTCCGGGCGCGCCCTGCCGGCACCGATGCGCGGCGCCACCAGCCGGTCATAGGCCAGCAGCAGCAACGGCGTGGCCACCATCGACAGCGCCACCACCAGCACCAGCAAGGCCTCGGTCGCGCGCGGCAGCAGCCCGGCGCCACCGGCGACGCCGAACACCACGAAGGCGAACTCGCCGCCCTGCGAGATCAGCAGCGCGAACAGCAGGCGCTGGCCGCGGGCAATGCCGAAATACCGCGCCAGCAGCGCCAGCACCGCGGTCTTGGCCACCACGAAGGCCGCCACCAGGCCCAGCACCAGCCAGGGCGAGCGCGCCAGCACGGCAAAGTCGATCGACATCCCGACCGCCATGAAGAACAGCCCCAGCAGCAGGCCCTTGAACGGCTCCAGGTCGGCCTCGAGCGCGTGGCGGTATTCCGAATCGGCCAGCAGCACGCCGGCCAGGAAGGTGCCCAGCGCCATCGACAGGCCCACCGCGTCCATCATCAGCGCGATGCCGACCACCAGCAGCAGCGCAAAGGCGGTGAACATCTCGCGCATGTCGGTGCGGGCGATGAACCGCAGCGCCGGCCGCACCAGGTAGCGGCCGCCGGCCACCACCGCGCCGATCACCGCCACCGCCTTGCCGGCCGCGAGCCAGCCGGTCGCGCCGGCGCCGGCCCCTTCGGCGCCTTGCGTGGCCAGCAGCGGCAGCAGCGCGATCATCGGGATCGCGGCAATGTCCTGGAACAGCAGGATGCCGAAGCTGGCGGCCCCCGCCGGCGTCCCGAACAGGTTGCGCTCGGTCAGCGTTGCCAGCGCGATCGCGGTCGACGACAGCGCCAGCCCCAGCCCCGCCACCAGCGCCACCTGCCAGGGCGCGCCCGCCAGCGCCGCGGCCACGCCGATCACCAGCGCACAGGCGGCAAGCTGCGCGCCGCCGTAGCCGAAGATGCTATGCCGCAGCGCCCACAGCTTGCGCGGCTCCAGTTCCAGGCCGATCACGAACATCATCAGCACCACGCCGAACTCGGAGAAGTGCAGGATCGATTCGACATCGGTCACCAGGCGCAGCGCGAACGGCCCGATCGCCGCCCCGGCCAGCAGGTAGCCCAGCACCGCACCCAGCCCGCCGCGCCGCGCCAGCGGCACCGCCACCACTGCCGCGAACAGGAACACCAGCAGCGCAATCAGGAAATCATGCTGGTTCATGCCTGCACCTCCGCCGGCGCCGAGTGGGTACCCAGCCGCCCGCAGACGTGGGCGATATGGTCGGCCAGCGCCTGGGCGTCGGCATTGTGGGCGTCGTGCAGCACCACCGGCGGCAGCCAGGTCATGCCGCACAACAGGGCGGTCTGCTCCAGCGGCAGCAGGAATTCGCCGATCGGGTGGCCATGCGTGCCGTCCGGCCCGTACGCGTCGGCCGTGCCGCCGGTGGTGACCACCGCCAGCAGCGACTTGCCGCGCAGCGCGGTGCCGCCCGGCCCATAGGCCCAGCCCGGCTCCAGCACTTCATCCAGCCACAGCTTGAGCAGGGCCGGCACGCTGTACCAGCGCACCGGAAACTGCAGCACGATGGTGTCCGACACCGACAGCACGCGCTGCTCGGCCACCACATCGATGTCGTAGTCGACATAGCTGCGGTAAAGATCGCGTACCTGGACCTGCGGCAGCGCGTCCAGCGCGTCGGCCAGCGGCCGGTTCACGCGCGAGCGGCTGGGCGTCGGGTGCGCGTAGATCACAACGATAGGAGGCTCGCTCATTGAAAGACGTCGGGGCTGTCTGGGTGATCGGAAAATTCGGCGGGATGCCGATGAATTGCCGCGTTGCACCAAATCCACACTTGATCGCGCGCAACAATTCATCACATTTTTATAAGTCTTTGTTTTAATTACTTTTTATTCTCCATCCAGGCCGCAAGGGCTTCTGCTGCGGCGCGGGAAGCTTACGTCAAACTGACAATTCCACTACAATACTTTTCGTGCTGCATCAAGTTGGTGTTTCCCCGAGTCTCGCACGGTTGCGGGGAAAAGTGCCTGGAAAAACACCACCGCAGTGCCTATTTTTTATCTGACAGCACCGGAAGGAATCATCGTGAACCCGCTCGAACTGAGCAAGGCCGTCGGCGCACTGACCGACGAAGATCTGCGCAAGGCAGCCGAAGCCGCCCAAGCCGCTCACCGCGCCACCGTCCTGGTGCGCGAACTGTCGGCCCACCACCGCTCGCGCCTGCTGAAGCATTTCCTCGCCCTGGGCGAGGAGGATCGCCTGCTCCGTTTCGGCCAGTCGGTCGGTGACCACGTGATCGAGGCCTATGTCGACAGCATCGACTTCGACCATGACAGCGTGTTCGGCGTCTACGACGACAAGCTCGAGCTGATCGGCGTCGGCCATTTCGCCAACCTGCGCGACAACGCCCAGGGTCGCGTGGCGGAGTTCGGCGTGTCGGTGTCCGGCAGCGCCCGCGGCCGCGGCATCGGCAGCGCGCTGTTCGAGCGTGCTGCCATCCATGGCCGCAATACCAATGTGCGCACACTCTACATGCACTGCCTGTCGCGCAACGCCGCGATGATGCATATCGCCAAGAAGGCCGGCATGAAGGTCCAGTATGCCTACGGCGAAGCCGACGCCTACCTGGAACTGCCGCCGGCCGATACCGCGAGCCGCCTGAGCGAAGCGCTCGACGAGCAGCTCGCCGACCTGGACTACGCGGTGCGCCGCAACCTGCGCGACGCACGCCGCTTCGGCCTGCGCTTCTGGCGCACCATGGTGCCGCAGAAGCATACCGCCTGAGCGGCCGGGACCCCGGTTCGCGCGGCATCGACAAAAACGGCGCATCGCAACGATGCGCCGTTTTGCTTTGCCGGCCCGGGTCGCGCCGTTCAAACCGCGCCGATCAGGCCGCGCCGCCCACCGGCAGCGCCGTGGTGTCCTTGATGCTTTCCAGCGCGAAGCTCGAACGCACGTCGATCACCGACGGATGCGCCAGCAGCTGTTCCTGCATGAAGCGCGCGAAGTGCTCCATGTCCTCGACATAGACCTTGAGCAGCAGGTCCATCTCGCCGGTCATGGCGTGGCACGCCGCCACTTCCGGCCACACGGCAATCGAGGCGCGGAACAGGTCCAGCGGAGCCTTGCCCTTGGGCGCGCCGCCATGCTTTTCCAGCCGCACATTGATATAGGCCAGCAGGCCGAGCCCAATCTTGTTGGGCTCCAGCAGCGCCGCGTACTGCCGGATCACGCCGATCTCTTCCAGCCGCCGGATGCGGCGCAGGCAGGGGCTGGGCGACAGGTTCACGCGCTCGGCCACCTCCAGGTTGGTCAACCGGCCGTTGGTCTGCAGCACTTCCAGGATCTTCCGGTCGATCTTGTCCAACTCCACCTTGCTCACGATATTGTTGCTCCGCAATATGTTTATTGGCAATTTTTTTGCGCAAATTTAGCAAGCCGTGCACAAGTACGCAATTTTTTGTGAAATTACCTCCGATGTGCGCCCGATTTTGTGGAGTGGGCGGCCTTATCGGTCACTCGAGCGTCAGCCGTTCGGGCCGGGCAAATCCCAGTCTGGAGGCGCTGACGGGTGTCGCGGACGCGCGCTGACCGGTGAACCGGCGAGGTGGTGCGCAGGTTCCGGCAAACAGGGAAGCGGCATTCTACGGGCGTTTGTGTCCGCGCCACTGCGTTCCTTCCACGTTGTCCGCTGAACGGACAAAAAAAGCGCGCTGCCCTCAGGCTCGCGCGCTTGGTCGGTACGCTGGCAGCGGCGCTCAGGCGGCGCTGCCGGGGACCGCTCAGCCGCCGCTGGTCGACGGCGCGGCCGGGTTGAGCGGTGCGGGCTGGTTGTCCGGGGCGGCCTGGCCGCGCGGACTGCGTTCGCCACGCTCGCCGCGATGGTGACGATCGCGGTGCATCTTCTCCATGCCCGCGCGGATCTCGTCGCGGGTCAGCTTGCCGTCGCGGTTGGCGTCGAGCTGGTCGAAGCGCTTGCCCAGGCGCGGCAGGCCGGCGTTGGCCTCGGCCTTGGTCAGCGCGCCGTCGCCGTTCTTGTCGGCGGCCTTGAACTTCTCGTCGAAGGCGGCCTGCATGCGCGCGTGGTGCTCGGCCATGGCGGCCTTGCGCTGCGCGTCCATCTCGGCCTTGTCGATTTTGCCGTCGCGGTTGGTGTCGAGCTTGTTGAACCACGCGTCGGCCTCGGCCTTGGAGATGGCGCCGTCGCCGTCGGTATCGATCGCCTTCATCCACATGCCGCCGCCGTGGTGGCGGTGGTGGTGGCCCATGCCGGGCTTGCCGGCCGGGGCTGCACCCGGCGCAGCGGGAGCGCTGGCCTGGGCAAAGGCGCCGCCGGCAACCAGCAGCGCGGCTGAGGCGGCCAGGAACTGTTTCAGGATCTGCGGCTTGTGATTGCGTTGCATGTCTTGCTCCTTGTCATCACGTTGGCATGTACGGATTAGAACGCAGACGATGCAGCGGAGTTGGCGCTTTTAATACGATGTTACCCGCCTCACAGAAAGCCGGGCGGGTCGTAAGGGAACGCAAGCAAGCGCGAATATTCGAGGCGCCGGCAGCCTAGGGCTGCGCTTTCGGCACGAGCTGGCCTTCCTCGGCGGCCTCGGGCGGGACTCCGGGCTGGTACTGGCGCGGATCGACGGGTTGCGGCTGGGGCTGGGCCGGCTGGACCGATGGTGCCGCCTGAACCGGTTGTGGCTGGGGCTGGGGCTGGGGCTGAGGCTGGATTTGGGGCTGGATTTGGGGCTGGGCTTGCGGCTGCGGCTGGGCCTGTTGACCGGGCGGCTGGCTGCGCGGCGGCTGGGCCGGCGCGGGTTGCGCAGCGGCCTGCGCCGGCGGCGGCATGGGCGTTGCCATCGGCGCCGCCGCGCCTGCGGGCGGCGTCGGCAGCGGGCTGGCGGCACGCGGCGCGCCGCGCGTGGCAGGCGTCTGCAGCGGCAGGGCGATCTCCTGCCGTACGCCATTGCGCTCGATCACTACGCCGCGCTGGCGCACTTCCATCAGCCGGATCTGGGGCGCCAGGTCGGCACCCATGCGCACCGCCTTGGGCGGGCCGCCATCGATGGAGACGATTGCCGCGCTGGCGCCACCGCCAAGCTCGGCCACCACGCCGAGCAGCTGCACATTGCTGGGGCCGGCCTGGGCCGAGCCGCCGAACAGCGTCGCGATCGCGCCGGTCTCGACCGCCTCGGTCTGCGCCACGCGCGCACTCTTGGGCACCGGGATGGTCCGCATCGCACTGAACGTCAGCACCCAGTAGGTGACCAGCGCGCACAGCGCGATAAACAGCGCCACGCTGGCCAGGCGCGGCAGCCACAGCGCGGAGGCATCGAAGCGGAACGAAGGCCGGAGGGACAATTGCATGGATCGGGATCCTGGATACCCGCCGCGGCGGGTCATGGCGCGAGAGCGCGGACGCGCCAAGCGTACCAGAGCCCCATGACGCTGTCTGCCGGGCCGGCGCTGCCGCCGCCGGCCCGGCCGGGACCCTTACAGCAGGTCGTCCAGCAGGTCGGGACCGAACACTTCGCGCTCGATATGCGCCACCGGCACGCCCGTGCTGAGCAGCGCGTGACGCTGCGCCTGCATGAAGCCGAGCGGCCCGCACAGGTAGAAGCGGCCATCGACAAAGCGTTGCAGCCCGGGCTGGCCCAGTATCTCGGCCAGCGGCATGGTGCCGGCGTGGTCGTAGTCGCGGCCCGCCACGTCTTCCGCCTGCGGGAACTCATAGCTGATGTGCGTGACCAGCCCCGGCAGGCGCTCGCGCGCCCATTGCAGGTCGGCGCGATGGGCATGGTGGCGGCCGTCGCGGGCAGCGTGGGCGAACAGCACCGGCCGTTCGGAGCCTTGCGCGGCCAGCGTGCGCAGCACCGACAGCATCGGCGTGATGCCGATCCCGCCCGAAAGCAGCACCAGCGGACGGCGGCTTTCCAGCGCCGGCGTGAATTCGCCGAACGGCGCGCTCACCTTGAGCTCGGCGCCCTCGTGGGCGTTGGCGTGCAGCCAGTTGGAGACCGCGCCGGCCGGCGTGGCCTGGTCGCCGT
Source organism: Cupriavidus nantongensis (assembly GCF_001598055.1). Lineage (NCBI taxonomy): Bacteria > Pseudomonadati > Pseudomonadota > Betaproteobacteria > Burkholderiales > Burkholderiaceae > Cupriavidus > Cupriavidus nantongensis. The sequence goes on from NZ_CP014844.1 coordinate 15,698, forward strand.
CCTCGCGCTTGACCGAGATGCGCCAGGTCGGCAGGCCGGCCTCGGCCGACAGCGAATACTGGCGCAGCTGGCGCGTGCCGTTGTCCAGGCGCGCCTCGACGCTGATGTACTGGCCCGGGCGGAAATCACGCAGCGGCCGGCCGTCGGCCGCTGCCAGCGTCAGCGCCACCACCTGGCCGCCCTGCGCCTCGCGGCGCACCACGCGCACCGGCATCAGTTCGCCGGCGGCGACGCCGGTGCGCTGGTACAGGCGCGCCTCGGCGGCGATCAGCTCGCCCGCCAGCAGCCAGTAGGCCTCGTCCCAGGCCGCCAGCAGCGGCGGCGTGGCGGCTTCGCCCAGCACCGCGGAGATCGCGCCGAGCAGGTGGCGGCCGACGATCGGGTAGTGCGCGGGCGTGATGCCCACCGCCGCATGCTTGTGCACGATGCGCTCGACCACCGGCCCCAGCGCCGCCGCGTTGTCGATGTTGGCCGCGTAGGCGAACACGGCCGACGCCAGCGACTGCTGCTGGCTGCCGTTGGCCTGGTTGCCCATGTTGAACAGCTGTGTCAGCTCGGGCCGGTCGGCGAACATCTCGCGGTAGAAATGCGTGGTGATGGCCAGGCCATGCTCGCGCAGCACGGGCACGCTTGCATCGATATAGGGGCGGGAAGCGGCGGACAGCATCAGGTATCACTCCGTTTTATTCATGCAAGCAAGATGCATGTTTTTGGACAACAAAAAACCGGCATTCGCCGGCCACGCGCGGATCCCATCCGCTCAGGCCGAACGCCGGTTCAGGAAATCACGATGCAGGCGGATGATCGATTCGGCGGTGTGGCTGCCGGTGACATCGGCCAGCGTGACGTCGTCGAGCGCGCGGTAGAAGGCTTGCTCGGCCACGTCCAGCGCGCGTTTCAGGCGGCAGTTGCCGTGCAGCGCGCAGGGCGGGTTGTCGCAGTCGATCACCGGCCGGTGCCCTTCCAGCTCGCGCAGGATGGTGCCGATGGTGAGGCGCTCGGCGCCGGGGCCCAGCTGCAGGCCGCCATGGCGGCCGCGCGTGGCGCTGACCCAGCCCAGCTTCGACAACCGCGCCGCCACCTTGACCAGGTGGTTGTGCGAGATGCCGAACTGCTGGCCGACCTCGGCGATCGTGATCGGCCGGCTGCCGTCGCCACGGGCGACGTACATCAGCAGGCGCAGTGCATAGTCGGAGAAGCGGGTCAGTTGCATCGTGGCACTATGTTAAGAAAAGATGCATCCTAGATGCAAGTTATTTTTTGCGCGGGCATGCTACGGTTCGGGGTCGCCAAAAGGTGCTGGCGCACTTTGTGATTCACAGCAAACTTCCCTGCGGCCCGTGGAGGGACCGCCCATAAAAGAGTCATAAGGCGCCGGTTATACTGATTGGCGAACCCGGCCCCGCCAGCGCCCTGGCGCGGGTCCCGCCATTCCAGCAACGAGGTCTTACCAACAATGCGCAGATTCACTTCCCAGCTTGCCCGCCCCGCCCGTCCTGCCCGCCGCGCGCGTGGCTTTACCCTGATCGAGATCATGGTCGTGATCGTGATCCTCGGCGTGCTGGCGGCACTGGTGGTGCCCAAGATCATGAGCCGTCCGGACGAAGCCCGCATCGTCGCGGCGCGCCAGGATATCTCATCGATCATGCAGGCGCTCAAGCTGTACCGCCTGGACAACAGCCGCTATCCGACCACCGAGCAGGGCCTGGGCGCGCTGGTCGCCAAGCCTACCACCGAGCCGGTGCCCAACAACTGGAAGGGCGGCGGCTACCTGGAAAAGCTGCCCAAGGATCCGTGGGGCCATCCGTACCAGTACCTGAACCCCGGCGTGCGCGGCGAAATCGACGTATTCAGCTTCGGTGCCGACGGCCAGGCCGGCGGCAACGCCAACGACGCCGATATCGGCAACTGGGAGTAAGCGCTCCTGCCGCCCGCCCTTGCCGCTTCCATCATGATCACGGCGCCGCGCCGCCGCGCCCTGCGGCAGCGGCACTCCGGCTACAGGCATTCCGGCTTTACGCTGCTGGAACTGCTGGTGGTGATGGTGATCGCCGGCATCGTGATTTCGCTGGTCGCGGTCAATGCCTCGCCCAACGAGCGCGGCCGCGTGCTTGACGACGGCCAGCGCATCGCGCGGCTGTTCGAGCTGGCGCAGGAAGAAGCGCAGCTGGGCGCGCGCCCGATCGCCTGGGAAGGCGACGCCGGCGGCTGGCGCTTCCTCGAATCGACCCCCAACGGCTGGATCCCGCTGCGCACCGACGTGTTCGCGCCCGGCACCTGGCGCCTGGCGCTGGACCAGGTCATCGTCGCCGAAGGCGGCCGCAGCACCGGCACCAACAGCCCGCCGCGGCTGATCTTCGGGCGCGAGCTGATCGATGCCCCGCAGCGGCTGGTGCTGGTGCGCGGCGATATCCGTGTCGACGTGGCCGGCGACGGCAGCGGCCGCTATTTCGCCAGCACGCCATGACGCGCGCCCGCTTGCCTGCACGCCGGCGCGCCCGCGCGGCCGGTTTCACGCTGATCGAAGTGCTGGTGGCGCTGACCATCCTGGCGGTGGCGCTGACCGCGGCGATGCGCGCGATGGGCTCGATGGTCGATGCCAGCGCGTCGCTGCAGACCCGGATGCTGGCCGAATGGAGCGCCGAGAACCACCTGGCCGCGCTGCGCCTGGCCAAGACCTGGCCCGAGCCCGGCGTCAGCGGCTATGCCTGCCCGCAGGGCGGCACGCCGCTGTACTGCGAGCAGTCCGTGTCGGCCACGCCCAATCCGGTGTTCCGCCGCGTCGAGATCGCGGTCTATCCGTCGGCCACCGACAAGTCGGTGCGGCTGGCGTGGCTCGTCACCATCGTTCCCAATGAAATCCGCAACGTGCTCTGAGCGCCGGCGCGCGCGCCGCTCCGCCGGCGGCTTCACGCTGCTGGAAATGCTGGTCGCCATCACGCTGCTGGCGGTGATGGCGGTGATCGGCTGGCGCGCGCTGGACAGCCTGACGCGCGGCCGCGAACGGCTGATCGACCATGACGCCCGGCTGGATGCGCTGAAGGTGCTGTACGGCCAGCTGCAGGCCGATTGCGAGCACCTGGCCAATCCCACGCTGCTGCAGGGCAGCCCGGTCGAGATCGGCCAGAACCGCGTGCTGCTGGTGCGCGACCGCCGCGACGAAGGCCAGCCGCCGGCATGGCAGGCGCTGTCGTACCAGCTTGACGGCAACACGCTGGTGCGCGTGGCCGCGCCGCCGGTGAGCAACCGCGCCGCGCTGCAGTCGTCGCTGCTGGCGCTGCGCCAGGGCGGCGGCAACGGCGCACAGGTGCGGCGCGTGCTGGGCAACGTCGACGGCATGAGCGCGCGCGCCTGGGTCGAGCCCGGCGGCTGGCAGGCCGACAGCAACCGCATCCGCAACGTGCTGTTCAGCGGCAACGCGGCCAGCGCGGTGCAGGCGTCGGAGGCCGGCGCGGCGGTGCCCAATACCGCGGTGCGCGCGGTGGAACTGACCATCCTCGCCCGCATGGGCGACGGCGACGCGCCGCGGCAGTTCCAGAAGATCTGCATGTCGGGGCTATGACGCACGCACGCCACCCCGAGCGCCCCCGCCGCCCCCGCCCCCGCCTTTTCGCGCAGCGCCGCGCGCGCGGCGCCGCCGTGGTCACCGCGCTGCTGATGGTGACGCTGGCGGTGGTGGTGGTGTCGGGCATGCTGTGGCGGCAGCAGGTGCAGATCCGCGCCATCGAGAACCAGCGGCTGCTGGCCCAGGCCACCTGGATCGAGCGCGCCGCGGTCGACTGGGCGCGGCTGATCCTGCGCGACGACCAGCGCCGCAGCAACGTCGATGAGCTGGGCGAGCCGTGGGCGGTGCCGATCGCCGAGACCCGCCTGTCGGATTTCCTGGGCGCGTCGCTGCGCACCGACGTGGCGGGCGAGACCTCGTTTTTGTCCGGGCGCATCCTCGATGCGCAGGCGCGCTTCAACCTTGCCAACCTGGTGACATGGTCCGCCACCGGCGGCCAGGGCGCGCCGGCCGGGCGCGTCGCCAATATCGACCAGTCGGCGCAGGCGGCCTATGGCCGGCTGCTGCGCACCGTGGGCCTGAACCCGGCGCTGGCCGAGACCACCGCGCGCCACATGCTGCAGGCCGCGCAGGGTGGCCACGGCGGCGAGGGCACGGGCCGCCAGGCGCCGCGCCCGCTCGACAGCGTGCAGGGCCTGCTGGCGCTGCCCGGCTATACGCCCGAGATGGTGGCGGTGCTGGAGCCCTTCGTGATCGTGCTGCCCGAGCGCACGCTGGTCAATGCCAACACCGCCGAGGCCGAGGTGCTGGCCGCGATGATCGACAAGCTGCCGCTGGAGCGTGCGCGCGAGCTGGTGCGCCAGCGCGACCGCGCCTACTTCAACAACATCGGCAACCTGCAGACGCAGCTGTCCGCGCTGGCGCCGCAGGCGAGCAGCGGCAACCTCGGCAACCTGCTCGACGTGCGCTCGCATTACTTCCTGGTCTACGGGCTGGTGCGGCACGAGCGCGCCAGCCGGCTGCAGGTGTCGCTGATCTACCGCGGCGAACCGCTCGGTGCGGCCAACACCACCCGCGTGGTCTGGATCCAGGACGCGGACCGGCTGCCGGACCTGCGCTGAGCATGGCAAGGCGGCCTGGCGCACATGTGAAAACAGCACACCGCAGCAACCGGGGAGAATGGTATTGACGCGATTTTGTCACGCAGGCAAGGTATGCTGCGGCGCTGGCGCGAGCCTGACACCAGCCCGCTCGCCGCTGATCGGCCTCCCAGGCCGCCCGCCGGCATCCCCGCACTCCGGCAAGTTTCCTGCGCCGGGGCGTTCCCGGGCGCACCCCCATGGGCCATGCGCCTTATCGAGCCGTTCTACTGAAGCCAAAGCAAGGACACCTTGAGCACCACTCTGTACGTGCGCTTGCCGCACCGGCCGCATGACCAGCCGCAACCGTGGCAGTTCGGCGCCCTGCCGTTTGCGCTGGTGCGCACGGCGGCTGCCGATGCCGCGCGGCGCGGCTTGCCCCGTGCCGCACCGGAAGTGTTGCGAGAAGGCCACGCCCGCATCGCCGACCTGCCCGCGGCCGAGCGGCTGGTGCTGATCCTCGCCGCCAGCGACGTACTGCTGACCAGCGCCAGCGTGCCGCCGCTGCCGCCCGCACGTTTGAAGCAGGCGCTGCCCAACCTGGTCGAGGATGCCCTCGCCACCGATGCGCAGCCCTGCCATATCGGCATCGGCCCCGCCCTCGACGCCGCCGCGCCCGCGCGCGGGCCGCGCCAGCGTCTGCTGATGGTGGCGGACCGCGCCTGGCTGCGCGCGGTGCTCGATGCCTTTGCCGAGCACCGCCATCGCCGCCGCCACGTGCTGGCCGCGCAGCTGTGCGTGCCGCTGGCCGCGCCCGCGCAAGAGGAAGCCGGCGCCGAGCCGACGCTGGCGCCGCCCGGCGCGGCACCGGCAACGGTGCAGCCGGCCACACTGGTGGTCGAGGCCGCCGCCGGCGCATTCGCCGAAGGCGGTGCCCTCGGCGATGCATTGGGCGAAGCCCTGCCGGCCACCGCCGGCAGCACCGCACGCCAGTGGCAGCTGACCGTGCGCACCGGCGCACACGCCGGCTACGGCCTGCTGCTGGGCGACGACGCGCTGGCCGCATGGCAGGCGCTGGCGCCTGAAGGCAACTGGTATGCCGATACCGACGCCGCGGCGATGGCGCCGGTCCCCGGCCTGCGCCAGGCCGGCCGCACCGGCTGGCGGCTGTGGATCGACGGTGCGCAGGACTGCCTGCGCGAGCCGGGGCTGGACCTGGCACAGTTCGAATTCGCACAGGGCCGCGCCGATCGCTGGAACCTGGTGGCGTGGCGCCTGCCGCTGGCGCTGGCCGCCGGCCTGGTGCTGGTCCAGCTGATCGGCATGAACACGCACTGGCTGCTGCTGCGCAACGAACAGCAACGGCTCGAAGCCGCGCAGGCGCAAACGCTGCGCGGCACCTTCCCGCAGACGCCGACGGTGATCGACCCGCCGCTGCAGATGCGCCGGCAGGTCGAGCAGCTGCGCATCGCCAGCGGCCGCAGCACGCCCGATGACTTCCTGCCGCTGGCCGACCGCTTCGCCCAGGCCGCGCGCCGGCTCGCGCCCGATGCGCTGCAGGCGCTCGAGTACCGCGGCCGCATGCTGGTGGTGACGCTCAAGCCCGGCACCGACACCGCCGGCCTGCGCAGCGCGGCGCGCCAGGCCGGACTGCAGATGGAAGAGGACAAGGCCGGCAATGCCGCGGGCAGCACCGGCTCCAGCGCAGGCACGCCTGTGACACCCGGCTCGCGCTGGACCATCAAGCCCGGCCTGTGACCGGCGCATGCCCGACATGAACCCATTCAAGAACTCCACCCGCAGCCCTTCGCCCGCCGCACGCCGCGTCGGCGCCGCCACGCTGCGCACGCGCATGGCGCGGCTGCGCCCGTCGGTGCCGCAGGCCTGGCGCGAACGCTTCGACGCCTTCTGGTCGGCGCGCAACCCGCGCGAGCAGGCCATCCTGGGCGGCGGCGCCGCGGTGCTGGCACTGGTGCTCGGCTACATGCTGCTGTGGGAGCCGGCCGCCGACGGCCGCGAGCGCGCCGCGCGCAACCTGCCGCAGCTGCGTGCCGACCTGGCCGAGATGGAAACGCTGGCGCAGGAAGCCCGCGGCCTCAAGGCCACGCCGGCGCCGTCGCTGCGCGGCGATGAACTGACCCAGGCGCTGCAGGAAAGCCTGGGCCAGTACGGCCTGAAAGCGACGCGGCTGGCGGCCGCCGCCGACAACAGCGTGCAGGTGCAGCTGGACAAGGTCCCGTTCGGGGCGGTCAGCACCTGGCTGCAGGACGTGCGCCAGCAGCAGCGCATGAAGGTGATCGATGCGCGCGTGGTCTATGTCGGCGCCACCGCGCTGGTGAACGTTACCGCGACCCTGCAGGGTCCGGGTGGCCGCAGCTGATGGTGCGGCTGGAAACCCTGCGCCTGCCGCGGCGCGCGCTGCGCCAGCCGGCCGCCGCGCGGCGTTTGCGCTGGCTCGGGCTGGGCCTGGCCACGGCCGCGGTGACCACGGTGGCGATGCTGCCGGCGACATGGATCGCCGCGCGCGTCGCCACGCAGACGCAGGGACGCGTGCTGCTCGCCGATGCCAGCGGCTCGCTGTGGCGCGGCAGTGCCACGCTGGCACTGTCGGCCGGTGCCGGCAGCCAGACCGCCACCGTGCTGCCCGGCCGGCTGCACTGGACGCTGGCGTTCTGGCCGCTGCTGACCGGCCGCGCGCGGCTGGTGCTGACCCATTCGGAGGCCATGGCCGCGCCGGTCGCGGTCACCGCCACGCCGGTGGGCTGGAGCGCGCAGTCGGGCGCGATGCGGCTGCCCGCGTCGCTGCTCGAGGGCGTGGGCGCGCCGTTCAACACGCTGCGCCCGGACGGCCTGATGCGGGTGGACTGGTCCACGCTGCAGGGCCGGTTTTCCGGCCAGGGCATGACCGGCCATATGACGCTGCGCATCGAGCAGGTATCGGCCGCGGTCAGCCGGCTGCGCCCGCTTGGCAGCTACCGCGCCGAGATCGACTGGACCGGCGCAGGCGGCGGCAAGCTGCAGCTGAGCACCATCGATGGTCCGCTGCACCTGGAGGGCAGCGGCACGCTCGGGCGCCAGGCGCGCTTCGAGGGAACCGCGCATGCCGAACCCGAGGCCGCCACGCAACTGGCCAGCCTGCTGAGCCTGCTGGGACGACGAGACAACAATGTGACTAGGCTGCGTTTCTGATGCCACGCAGAGCGCACAGCCCACGGAAATGACTATGACCACCCACGCCAACCGACCTGTTTTCAAGACCGCCTGCGCCCGCGCCGTGGCATTGCTCTGCGGGCTCTCCTTGCTGGCGCCCGCGCCGCTGTGGGCCCAGCCCGGCGCGCCGGGCTCGCGTACGCAAGGCACTCCGCCAGCGCCGCCCGACGTCACCCCCGCCAACCGCGACCAGGTGGTGCTGAACTTCGTCAACGCCGATCTCGACGCCGTGATCAGGGCGGTCGGCCAGGCCACCGGCAAGAATTTCGTCATCGACCCGCGCGTGAAGGGCACCGTCAACCTCGTCACCGAGCAGCCGGTCTCGCGCGCGCAGGCGCTGCAGACGCTGGGGTCGGTGCTGCGCATGCAGGGCTATGCCATGGTCGAGAGCAACGGCTTCACCAAGGTCGTGCCCGAGGCCGACGCCAAGCTGCAGGGCTCGCCCACCGTGATCGGCGGCAGCCCCAGCCGCGGCGACCAGGTGGTGACGCAGGTGTTCCGGCTGAACTACGAGTCGGCCAACAACCTGGTGCCGGTGCTGCGGCCGATGATCGCGCCCAACAACACCATCACCGCCTATCCGGCCAACAACACCCTGGTCATCACCGACTACGCCGACAACCTGCGCCGCATCGCCCGCATCATCGCCGCGGTCGATGCGCCGGCCTCGGGCGAGGTCGAGCTGGTGCCGCTCAAGCATGCGCTCGCCAGCGATACCGCCACGGTGCTGCAGCGGCTGCTGGACCCGGCCGCCGCAGGTGCCGCCGGCGGCGGCGGCGCGGCGGTCGATGCCAGCCTGCGCACCTCGGTGGTGGCCGAGCCGCGCAGCAATTCGCTGATGATCCGCGCCACCAGCCGCGCGCGCCTGCAGCAGGCGCGCCAGCTGATCGAGAAGCTCGACCAGCCCTACGCGCGCCCCGGCAACATCTGGGTGGTGCCGCTGAAGAACGCCGATGCGATCAAGCTGGCCGCCACGCTGCGCGCCATCGTCGCCGCCGACAGCAGCTTCGCCACCACCACCCAGCCCGGCGGGCAGGCCGGCGGCATCGGCGGCGCGGCGGGCATGACCAATGTCTCGACGCCGACCGGCGGCCAGTTCACCGGCGGCGCCACCACCACCCAGACCGGCATGCGCAGCGGCACCGGCACCGGCGGCGGCACCGGCGGCGCCTATGGCAACTCGGCCTTCTCCGCCTCGTTCGGCACCAACACCCAGCCCACCACCGGCGGCATCATCCAGGCGGACCCGTCCACCAACTCGCTGATCATCACCGCCAGCGAACCGGTCTACCGCAACCTGCGCGGCGTGATCGACGACCTCGACGCACGCCGCGCGCAGGTCTACATCGAGTCGATGATCGTCGAGGTGACCGCGACCCAGGCGAGCGAGCTGGGGATCCAGTGGCAGGGCCTGATCAGCTCGCCCGGCGGCAACAACAACGTCTTCGCCGGCACCAACTTCGGCACCGGCGGACAGAACATCCTGAACCTGACCCTGGCCGGCGCGCTGGCCGACAGCAACCGCACCGCCGGCATCGCCGCGGCGCAGGGGCTGGTGCAGGACATCGGCGGCCTGAACCTGGGCATCGTCAACCGGGCCATGGGCCTGGGCGCCCTGCTGCGCGCGCTGGGCAGCAACGGCAGCGTCAACCTGCTGTCGACGCCGAACCTGATCACGCTCGAGAACGAGGAAGCCAAGATCCTGATCGGCCAGAACATCCCGATCACCACCGGCTCCTATGCCCAGACCGGCGGCGCGGCCTCGGTCACGCCGTTCCAGACCTTCGACCGCAAGGACGTCGGCATCACGCTGCGCGTGAAGCCGCAGATCACCGACGGCGGGCTGGTGAAGATGCAGATCTTCCAGGAATCGTCGAACGTGGTGCAGGCCACCGCCAACCTGATCCAGGGCCCGACCACCAATGTGCGGTCGATCGAGACCAACGTGCTGGTCGACGACGGCCAGATCATCGTGCTGGGCGGCCTGATCGAGGACAACTATGGCGACGGCGTGCAGAAGGTGCCGCTGCTGGGCGACATCCCGCTGATCGGCGGGCTGTTCCGCTACGAGAACAAGAACCGCTCCAAGACCAACCTGCTGGTGTTCCTGCGGCCCTATGTGATGCGCACGAGCGGCGCCACCGACCGCCTGACGGCGGACCGCTACGACTATATGCGCGCGCAGCAGCAGGGCTTCGTATCGCCTAACATCATGGTGCGGGACACCAACACGCCGATGCTGCCGCCGGCCGACGCGCCGAGCACGCCGTTCGTCAATCCGCGCACCAACGGCCCCGTGGCCGGACCGCTGCCGCTGCCCCAGACGCTGCCGCAGAGCGCGCCGCAGAGCGCGCCGCAGCCGGGCGTGCCGGGTCAGCCACAGCCGCCGCAGGCGGTGCCGCAGCCGCTGCCCGAACCGGTCCCGCAACCCGCGCCCCAACCCGCGCCGCAAGCGCCGGTTAGCCCCACGCAGCCGCTCAACCAGCGCGGCGAAGCCGCACTCCCGTACTGAGGCCCGTCATGGCCAGCGAAGTCCAAACCGCCCTCTCCACCCCACCCGCCGCAGCCGCCGGCATCAACCCGCCGGCCGAGCTCGAGCCGCCCTCGCCGATGGCGGCGCGGCTGGTCTCCTACGGCTTTGCGCGCGAAGCGCCGCTGCTGATCGCGCACCAGCGCCCCGACGGGCTAGAGGTGTGGGTCAGCCGCGCCACCTCGCCCACCGCGCTGGCCGAAGTGGCGCGCGTGCATGGCGCGCTGCGCCTGCGCGTGCTGGAACCCGAGGCGCTGGAGCACGCCATGTCCGACGCCTATAACCGCCAGGACGGCAGCGCCGCGCAGGTGGTGGGCGAGGTCGAGGGCGAGGTCGACCTGTCGCGCCTGATGCAGGACATTCCCGCGGTGGAAGACCTGCTGGAATCCGAAGACGATGCGCCGATCATCCGCATGATCAACGCGCTGCTGACGCAGGCCGCGCGCGAAGGCGCCTCGGATATCCATATCGAGCCGTTCGAATCGTCGTCGGTGGTGCGCTTCCGTGTCGACGGCACGCTGCGCGACGTGGTGCGGCCCAAGAAGGCGCTGCACGGCGCGCTGATCTCGCGCATCAAGATCATGGCGCAGCTCGACATCGCCGAGAAGCGCCTGCCGCAGGATGGCCGCATCACGCTGCGCGTGGGCGGTCGGCCGGTCGACGTGCGGGTCTCGACGCTGCCCACCGGCCACGGCGAGCGCGCGGTGCTGCGCCTGCTCGACAAGGAAGCCGGCCGGCTCGACCTGGCCAAGCTTGGCATGGCGCCCGACACGCTGCGCGGCTTCGACCACCTGATCCGCCAGCCGCACGGCATCGTGCTGGTGACCGGGCCGACCGGCTCGGGCAAGACCACCACGCTGTATGCCGCGCTGTCGCGGCTGGATGCGCGCACCACCAACATCATGACGGTGGAAGACCCGGTCGAGTATGACCTCGACGGCATCGGCCAGACCCAGGTCAACCCGCGCATCGACATGACCTTCGGCAAGGCCCTGCGCGCAATCCTGCGCCAGGACCCGGACGTCGTCATGATCGGCGAGATCCGCGACCTGGAAACCGCGCAGATCGCGGTGCAGGCGTCGCTGACTGGCCACCTGGTGCTGGCCACGCTGCACACCAACGACTCGGCCTCGGCGGTGACGCGGCTGGTCGACATGGGCATCGAGCCGTTCCTGCTGTCGTCGTCGCTGCTGGGGGTGCTGGCGCAGCGGCTGGTACGGCGCCTGTGCCCGCACTGCAAGCGCGAGGAAGTGATCGAGGTCACGCCGGCCGAGGCCGAGGTGCTGCACGCGCAGGGCAAGCCGCTGCAGACGGTCTGGCATCCGGTCGGCTGCGACAAGTGCGGCCAGTCGGGCTACCAGGGGCGCATGGGCGTCTACGAGCTGCTCACGGTCGACGATGAAATCCGCACCATGATCCACCGCCAGGCGCCCGAATCGGAAATCAAGCAGGTGGCGCTGGCGCACGGCATGCACACCATGCGCGGCGACGCGCAGCGCTGGATCGACAGCGGCGCGACCTCGCTCGAGGAAGTGCTGCGGGTCACGCGCGACTGACGCGGAGCCGCCCGCATGCCAGCTTTCCGCTATGAAGCCGCCGACGCCGCCGGCAAGACCGATCGCGGCGTGATCGAGGCCGACAGCGCGCGCCAGGCCCGCACCCAGTTGCGCGCGCGCGGGCTGACGCCGCTGACCGTCGATGCGCTCGCCGGCGCCGGCCTGGCGCCGCGCGCCGGCAGCCAGCTGTTCGCGCGCAAGCTGTCGACGCAGGAGCAGGCGCTGTTCACGCGCCAGCTGGCCAGCCTGATCGTGGCCGGCCTGCCGCTGGACGAGGCGCTCGGCGCGCTGGCCGACCAGGCCGAGCGGCCCTATGTGCATGAACTGCTGGCCGGCATCCGCGCCGAGGTGATGGGCGGCAGCGCGCTGTCGGTCGCGCTGGCGCAGCATCCGCGCGATTTTCCGGACATCTACCGCGCGCTGGTCTCGGCCGGCGAGCACTCCGGCCACCTGGGCGTGGTGCTGGAGCGGCTGGCCGGCTATATCGAGTCGCGCAACACGCTGACCTCCAAGATCCGGCTGGCCTTCACCTATCCGGCCATCGTCACCGTGGTGGCGTTCGCGATCGTGATCTTCCTGCTGTCGTACGTGGTGCCGCAGGTGGTGAGTGTGTTCGCCAACACCAAGCAGAAGCTGCCCACGCTGACCATCGTCATGCTGTGGCTGTCGGATTTCGTGCGCAACTGGTGGTGGGCTGCGCTGGCGGTGATCGCGGTGGCCGCGTTCAGCATCCGCCGGCTGCTGCGCCAGCCCGCGGTGCGGCTGGAATGGCACCGCTGGCTGCTGACCGCGCCGCTGCTGGGCAAGCTGGTGCGCGGCTACAACACCGCGCGCTTTGCCGGCACGCTCGCGATCCTGGTCTCCGCGGGCGTGCCGATCCTGCGCAGCCTGCAGGCCGCCGGCGAAACCCTGACCAACGAGGCGCTGCGCGCCAACGTCGAAGACGCCAACACCCGCGTGCGCGAAGGCGCCTCGCTGGCGCGCGCGCTGGCGGCGCAGAACCAGTTTCCGCCAGTGCTGGTGCACCTGATCCGCTCGGGCGAAGCCACCGGCAACCTGCCGATCATGCTGGAGCGCGCCGCGCAGGGCGAAGCGCAGGAACTGGAACGGCGCACGCTGTTCCTGACCAGCCTGCTGGAACCGCTGCTGATCCTGACCATGGGCGTGGTGGTGCTGCTGATCGTGCTGGCGGTGCTGATGCCGATCATCGAGATCAACCAGCTGGTGCGGTAAGGGCGCTGCGCCGGCAACCAGCAACGCTCGCATTGCCTGACGCCGCTGGTGCAGGCTCCCTTCTCACGCAAACGGGAGAGGGAGAAGACCCACAGCCGGTTTTACTCTGCCTTCTTGCTCGGACGCTTGCGCGTCTTGCGCGCCGGTGCCGGCGCCGGTGCGGCTTCGGGTTCGACAGCGGCCGGCTGCGGTTCCGCCTCCACGGTCGCCGTCAGCACGGTCGTGCCCGGCGCGGCGAATACCGACTGGTCGATCGGCCACGGCGTCTCGCTCAGCGTCACCTCCGGGCGTCGCGCCGCGCGCTTGCGCGCGCTGGTGCGGCTGCCCGCCTGCGGTTGCGGATCCGGCTGCGGCGCGGCTTCCAGCGGCGGCACTGGTTGCGGCTCGGGCTCTGACTGCACCGCGTCGGCCGCGACAAAGGGCGGCTCGGCTTGCGCCGGCGCCTCGGCTTCGGGGGTAACGGTCTCCGGCGTGGGCAGCGGTTCGACCCCGCGCGCAGGTTCCGGCGCTTCGGCCGGCGCCGGGGCGGGCTGGCGGCGCGCCGGCTCGGCGTGCTGGGCCGGCGGCTGCGCCGCACGCTGTTGCTGCTGCGGCTCGCCGCCCTTGGCGCGCTTCTTCAGCCGCACCCAGATGGTCTTGTTGTTGCCGCCGTTGCGGGTCTCGACCTCGAACAGGCCGGTCGCCACGACCAGCTCCGACAGCTTGCCGTAGCCGTAGTTGCGCGAGTCGAATTCCGGCGCCTGCTTGGCGATGTGGTTGCCCATGCTGCCCAGCGTCAGCCAGCCGTCTTCGTCCGACACCGCCTGCGCCGCGTTCTGCAGCAGGCGCACCAGGCGCGAATCCTGGCGCAGCTCGCCGGTGCTACGCTTGCGCGTGGGCGCGGCGGCGCCGTCGGTCCCGTCAGCGCCGTCGGTGTCGACTTCGGCGCGCAGCACGTCGGAATAGATGAACTTGTCGCACGCGGTGACGAACGGCTTGGGCGTCTTGCGCTCGCCAAAGCCGTACACGATCAGGCCCTGCTCGCGGATGCGCGAGGCCAGCCGGGTGAAGTCGCTGTCGCTGGAGACGATGCAGAAGCCATCGAAGCGCCCGGTGTAGAGCAGGTCCATGGCATCGATGATCATCGCGCTGTCGGTCGCGTTCTTGCCGACGGTGTAGCGGAACTGCTGGATCGGCTGGATCGAGTGCGACAGCAGCCGCTCCTTCCAGCCGGCCAGGTTGGGCCGGGTCCAGTCGCCGTAGATGCGCTTGACGGCGGCCACGCCGTACTTGGCGACCTCGGCCAGCAGGCCTTCGACGATGGCGGGCGCCGCGTTGTCGGCGTCGATCAGCACGGCCAGGGTCGCTGTGCCCTGGCGGGGGGAATTGGTCATGTTCGATATTCGCTGGCAAGCCGCGCACCGGCGCGGGCGGTCAAGAGATCGGGTTGCACCAGGATGGCAACGCAGATATGACTCATGGGAGACGGCCCGGCGTCGGCACGGGCGGTCTCGATGCAACGCAGTGTACACGCCAAGGCCTGTCCATACGGGAAATCACCGGCGCAACCGGCACGCTTTGTGCTGCATTGCAAGGTACCGCCCATTTTGTGGCGGTGCTACCATGCCGCGCAGAGACACAGCCACCCGGAGCCTTCACAAGAGGCGACGCGGCGGTTGCCCACAACTGCAGGTTTCGGTGATCCCGACAGCACGCCCATAGAGGAGCACGCATGAATGCCCCCCTGACCTCGCCGGTCAGCGACGCCATCCGCCAGGCGCTCGCCAACGTTTCCCTCGAAGATAAATACACGCTCGAACGCGGCCGCATCTATATCAGCGGCACGCAGGCGCTGGTGCGCCTGCCGATGCTGCAGCAGGAGCGCGACCACGCCGCCGGGCTGAATACCGCCGGCTTTATCTCCGGCTATCGCGGCTCGCCGCTGGGCGCGCTCGACCAGTCGCTGTGGAAGGCCAAGAAGCACCTCGCCGCGCACAATATCGTGTTCCAGGCCGGCCTGAATGAAGACCTCGCCGCGACCTCGGTGTGGGGCTCGCAGCAGGTCAACATGTACCCCGACGCAAAGTTCGACGGGGTCTTCGGCATGTGGTACGGCAAGGGGCCGGGCGTGGACCGCACCGGCGACGTGTTCAAGCACGCCAATTCCGCGGGTTCCTCGCAGCACGGCGGCGTGCTGGTGCTGGCCGGCGACGACCATTCGGCCAAGTCGTCGACGCTCGCCCACCAGTCCGAGCACATCTTCAAGGCCTGCGGCCTGCCAGTGCTGTATCCGTCCAACGTGCAGGAGTACCTGGACTACGGCCTGCATGGCTGGGCCATGAGCCGCTACTCCGGGCTATGGGTGGCGATGAAGTGCGTCACCGACGTGGTCGAATCGTCGGCCTCGGTAGAGCTGGACCCGCATCGCGTGCAGATCGCGCTGCCGGGGGACTTCATCATGCCGCCGGGCGGCCTCAACATCCGCTGGCCCGATCCGCCGCTGGAGCAGGAAGCGCGGCTGCTCGACTACAAGTGGTACGCCGGGCTGGCCTATGTGCGTGCCAACAAGCTGGACCGCATCGAGATCGACTCGCCGCATGCGCGCTTCGGCATCATGACCGGCGGCAAAGCCTACCTGGACACGCGCCAGGCGCTGGCCGACCTGGGCCTGGACGATGCCACCTGCGCGCAGATCGGCATCCGGCTGTACAAGGTGGGCTGCGTGTGGCCGCTGGAAGCGCATGGCGCGCGCGCCTTTGCCGAGGGGCTGCAGGAAATCCTGGTGGTCGAAGAGAAGCGCCAGATCATGGAGTACGCGCTCAAGGAAGAGCTGTACAACTGGCGCGACGATGTCCGCCCCAAGGTCTACGGCAAGTTCGACGAGAAGGACAACGCCGGCGGCGAATGGTCGATCCCGCAGGGCCACTGGCTGCTGCCGGCGCATTATGAGCTGTCGCCGGCGATCATCGCCAAGGCCATCGCCACGCGCCTGGACAAGTTCGACCTGCCGGTGGACGTGCGCGCGCGCATCACCGCGCGCCTGGCCATCATCGAGGCCAAGGAAAAGGCGCTGGCCACGCCGCGCGTGGTCGGCCAGGGCAAGGACCAGCCGAAGGCCGAGCGCAAGCCGTGGTTCTGCTCGGGCTGCCCGCACAATACCTCGACCAACGTGCCCGAGGGCTCGCGCGCGCTGGCTGGCATCGGCTGCCACTACATGACGGTATGGATGGACCGCAGCACCAGCACCTTCAGCCAGATGGGCGGCGAAGGCGTGGCGTGGATCGGCCAGGCGCCGTTTGCCGGCGACAAGCATGTGTTCGCCAACCTGGGCGACGGCACCTACTTCCATTCCGGGCTGCTGGCGATCCGCGCGTCGATCGCCGCGGGCGTCAACATCACCTACAAGATCCTGTACAACGACGCGGTGGCGATGACCGGTGGCCAGCCGGTCGACGGCCAGCTGTCGGTGCAGGACATCGCCTGGCAGGTGCACAGCGAGGGCGCGAAGCAGATCGTCATCGTCAGCGACCAGCCCGAGAAGTACAACGCGGCGATCAAGCTGCCGGCAGGCATCGACATCCACCACCGCGACCAGCTCGACCGCGTGCAGCGCGAATTGCGCGAGGTGCCGGGCTGCACCATCCTGATCTACGACCAGACCTGCGCCACCGAGAAGCGCCGCCGCCGCAAGCGCGGCACGATGGAAGACCCGCCGCGCCGCGCCTTTATCAATGACGCGGTGTGCGAGGGCTGCGGCGACTGCTCGGTCAAGTCCAACTGCCTGTCGGTGGAACCGCTGGAAACCGAGTTCGGCACCAAGCGGCAGATCAACCAGTCGTCGTGCAACAAGGACTTCTCGTGCGTGAACGGCTTCTGCCCCAGCTTTGTCACGGCCGAGGGCGCGCAGGTGCGCAAGCCCGAGCAGCACGGCGTGTCGATGGACAGCCTGCCGCCGCTGCCTGAGCCGCAACTGCCGGCGATCCGCCGCGCCTACGGCATCCTGGTCACCGGCGTCGGCGGCACCGGCGTGGTGACCATCGGCGGCCTGCTCGGCATGGCCGCGCATCTGGAGAACAAGGGCGTCACCGTACTCGACATGGCCGGGCTGGCGCAGAAGGGCGGCGCAGTTCTGTCGCACGTGCAGCTGGCCGCGCGCCCCGACGACCTGCATGCCACCCGCATCGCCATGGGTGAGGCCGACCTGGTGATCGGCTGCGACGCCATCGTGTCGGCCTCCGACGAGGTCATCTCCAAAACCCAGGCCGGCCGCACCCGCGCCGTGGTCAACACCGCGCAAACCCCGACCGCCGACTTCATCAAGAACCCGAAGTGGCAGTTCCCGGGCCTGTCGGCCGAGCAGGACGTGCGCAATGCGGTGGGCGAGAAGTGCGACTTCATCAATGCCTCGGGCCTGGCCGTGGCACTGCTGGGCGATGCCATCTACACCAACCCGCTGGTGCTCGGATACGCCTGGCAGAAGGGCTGGATCCCGCTGACGCTGCAGGCGCTGGAGCGCGCCATCGAGCTGAACGGGGTGGCGGTGGAAAAGAACAAGGCCGCGTTCGACTGGGGCCGCCATATGGCGCACGACCCGGAGCACGTGCTGTCGCTGAGCGGCAAGCTCAGGAGCACCGCCGAAGGCGCGGCCGTGGTCAAGCTGCCGGCATCGACCGGCGCCCTGCTCGACAAGCTGATCGCGCGCCGCGTGGAACACCTGACGGCGTACCAGGATGCGGCTTATGCCGGCCGCTACCGCGAAGCGATCGAGCGCGTGCGCGCGGCCGAGAGCGCGCTGCTGGGCAGCGGCAAGGCCCTGCCGCTGACCGAGGCGGCGGCACGCAACCTGGCCAAGCTGATGGCGTACAAGGACGAGTACGAAGTGGCGCGCCTCTATACGGACCCGGCCTTCCTCGACAAGCTGCGCGCGCAGTTCGAGGGCGAACCCGGCCGCGACTACCAGCTCAACTTCTGGCTGGCGCCGCCGCTGAACGCGAAGCGCGACGACAAGGGCCAGCTGGTCAAGCGCAAGTTCGGCCCGTCGACGATGAAGCTGTTCCGCGTGCTGGCAAAGCTGAAGGGACTGCGTGGCGGCATCTTCGACATCTTCGGCAAGACCGAGGAACGCCGCACCGAGCGCGCGCTGATCGGCGAGTACCGCGCCTTGCTGGATGAGGTGGTGGCTGGCCTGAATGCCGCCAACCACGACACCGCGGTGGCGCTGGCCAATCTGCCCGACGATATCCGCGGCTTCGGCCACGTGAAGGAAAACAACCTGAAGGCGGTGCGGGCGCGCTGGGCGAAGCTGCTGGAGCAGTTCCGGCATCCGGAGACGGCGCAGCGGGCGGCTTGACGGCGAGTGCTTTTGCAAACCCCGCTGTTTGCTCCCCTCTCCCGCGTGCGGGAGAGGGGCCGGGGGTGAGGGCGGGAGCGTCTGGATGCGTGTTTCCTAGCCAAACCACCCCTCACCCTGCCCTCTCCCCATGCGGGGAGAGGGAAACACCATCGGCAGACGTGCGTCGTCGGCTTACGCCTGCGCCAGCGTCGTCTCTCCCGGCTTCACATACATCGAGTTCCTCGGCTGCGCCAGCACCCTTCGCACCATCGGCTCGAAGAACGACAGCGGCAGCGTGTCGTAGTCGGTCATGAAGGCGGCGGCGTCGTACTTGCGGCAGAACTCCGCGGTGCGCTCGAACAGCTCGGGCTGGTTGCGGTATTGCTCGCGCAGGTTGCGGTCGAGGCCGAGATGATGGAAGAAGTAGTAGCCCTGGAACACGCCGTGTTTTTCCACCATCCACAGGTTCTCGGCGCTGACGAAGGGCTTGAGGATGGCGGCGGCGATGTCGGGATGGTTGAAGCTGCCCAGCGTATCGCCGATATCGTGCAGCAGCGCGCAGACCACGTATTCCTCGTTCTGGCCGTCGCGGTGGGCCAGCGTCGCGGTCTGCAGCGAATGCGTGAGCCGGTCCACCGGGAAGCCGCCGCAGTCGCCGTCGAGCAGGCGCAGGTGCGCCAGCACGCGGTCAGGCAGCGCCCGGGCGAACGGCATGAACTCGGCCGAGATCGCGGCCCAGTCGTCGCGGGTGCCGTGTTCCATATGGCTGAAGGTGGCGCGTGCCGGCGTATGGGGGTCGCTCATGCTGGTCTCCTCTTGTGGGTGCTGGCATTGTGGCACCCGTGACCGGACTACACTGTCAAAAACCGAACAATGTGCCGGCATATTGCGGCGCAGCAGCGTTGCTGCGATGCCGGTACGCACGGACCCAGTCGCAAGGAGAGTGACATGACCTTCAACGGAAGCTGCCATTGCGGCAACATCGCCTTCGCGGTCGAGGCCGACAGCATCCCCAGCGTGATCCGCTGCAACTGCTCGATCTGCCGCCGGCGCGGGCACCTGCTGTGGTTCGTGCCGCGCGCGTCGTTCAAGCTGGAGACGCCCGAAAGCAACGCCTCCACCTACCGCTTCAACACCATGAAGATCGCGCACCGCTTCTGCCCGGTGTGCGGCTGCGGCCCGTATGCGGATGGCCAGGACAAGGACGGCAAGCCGATGGCCGCGGTCAATGTGCGCTGCCTCGACAATGTCGACCTGGATAAGCTCAAGATCATCGACTATGACGGACTGCACCACTGACGCGGCTTTCCGCATCCTCGGCATCGACCACCTGGTGCTGCGCAGCGCCGATGTGGACGCGCTGCGCCGCTTCTATGTCGACGTGCTCGGCTGCAGCGTCGAGCGCGAGCAGGCCGACCTGGGCCTGACCCAGCTGCGCGCCGGTGCCAGCCTGATCGACCTGGTCACGCTCGATGGTCCGCTGGGCCGCGCGGGCGGCGCCGGGCCGGGCGCGCAGGGCCGCAACCTCGACCATTTCTGCCTGCGCATCGACCCGTTCGACGCGCAGGCGCTGCGCGCGCACCTGGCGCGGCATGGCGTCGACGCCGGCGAAGTGGCGCAGCGCTTCGGCGCCGAAGGCAAGGGACCCTCGCTCTATGTGCAGGACCCGGACGGCAACGTGGTCGAGCTGAAAGGCCCGCCCACGCCGGTGACCGCACAGTAACGCGCGTCGCGCCCCCTGCGCCGCGAGCAGCCGGCGCGCAGCATCGCTACAATTTCCGACTGGCCCCAGGCGCGCCGCTACCGTGGCGGCCATCCCCCGCCGGGCCCGCCATGACCACTCTCGAAGCCAGCCCCGGCACGGACGCTGCCGACTCTGATCCTGACGCCAGCCCGGCCCGCGCCGGGCCCGCGCAGCCCGCCACGCCGCCGCGCCGGCTGGTGTGGATCCTCGGCCTGACCGAGACCATCTCCTGGGGCACGCTGTTCTTCGCCTTCACCGTCTTCATCGACCCGATGATCCGCAGCCTGGGCTGGTCCAAGCCCTTCCTGGCGGGCGGCTACTCGCTGGGGCTGCTGGTGTGGGCGCTGTGCTCGTTCGCGGTCGGGCGGCTGCTGGACCGCGCGCCGGCGCGCAAGGTGATGGGCGCGGGCTCGGTGCTGGCCGGGCTGGGCCTGCTGCTGTGGGCGTGGACGCCATCGCAGTCCGTGTTCCTGCTGATGTGGGTGCCGCTCGGGCTGGCCATGGCGACCACGCTGTACGAGCCCGCCTTCGTGGTGCTGCGCCAGGCCTATGGCGACCAGTACCAGAAGCCGATCGTCGCGGTCACGCTGATGGCCGGCTTTGCCAGCACGATCTTCGTGCCGCTGGCGCAATGGCTGGTGCTGCATGTCGGCTGGCGCCCGACGCTGGTCGGCTTTGCCCTGCTGAACCTGCTGGTCTGCGCGCCGCTGCATGCGCGCATGCGCTACGCCCTGCATCCCTCGTACTCTGGCGCAGGCGCCGGCACGGCCGCCGCCGGCGGCCGCGACATTGCCCGCGCCACGCTGCGCCAGCCGGTGTTCTGGGCGGTGGTGCTGGCCTTTACCGCGACCGCGGTGGTGGCGTCGCTGCTGGGCGCACACCTGATCCCGATGCTGACCGAGAAGGGCATGCCGGTGGCGCAGCAGCTGGCGGTCGCGGCGCTGATCGGGCCGGCCCAGGTGGCGGGCCGCATGCTGATGATGCGCGCTGGCGTGCGCCACCCGGTGCGGCTGTCGCTGCCCGTCTATGCGCTGATGAGCGTCGGCCTGCTGTGCTTTGCGCTGGGGCATGGCGCCTGGCTGATGGTGGCGGCCGTGCTGTACGGCTGCGCCAACGGCGTCAACACCATGCTGCGCGCGATGGCGATGCCGGAACTGATCTCGCGCCACCACTATGCGACCCTCAACGGGCTGATGATGACGCCGGTGCTGCTGATGCAGGCGGCGGCGCCGTGGCTGGGCGCGCTGCTGTGGCGCGCGGCCGGGGGCTACTGGCTGATGCTGTGGGTGATGCTGGCGCTGGCGCTGGCCGCGCTGCTGGCGTTCGGCTACGCGCTGCACCGGCGCGGGCTGCTGCGCTTGGAGGCGGCGCGTCCATGACCGGCTCCCCGGCGTCCGCCGCCGCGCTGCCTGCCGGCCAGGTTGCGCGCGCCACGCGCGGCACCATGGCGCTGTTCTTCGTCAACGGCGCCACCTTCGCCACCTGGGGCGTGCATATCCCCACCATCAAGGCGCGCTTCGGCCTGTCCGACGCGATGCTGTCGCTGGCGATGCTCGCGGTGGCGGGCGGCGCCATCCTGGCAATGGGCCCGGGGGGCCGCTGGGTGGCGCGCGCCGGCAGCGCGCGCGCCTCGATGGCCGGCGGGCTGCTGTTCGCGCTGGCCACGGTGGCGATCCTGGCGATGCCGTCGTTCTGGCTGCTGCTGCCCGCGCTGCTGGCCTTCGGCATGACCAACGCGGCGTTCGATGTCGCCATGAACGCGCAGGCCGCCACGGTCGAGGCCAGCCGCACGCGGCCGGTGATGTCGTCGCTGCACGGCATGTTCAGCCTGGGCGGCATGGCAGGCGCGGGCTTTGGCGGCGTGATGCTGGCCTGGGACGTGCCGCCGCTGGCGCATGCGGCCATGATGGCCGGCGTGACCGCGGCGGTGGCGGTGGCCACGCTGCCGGGGCTGCTGGCCGACCATCCGGTGCCGCCTTCCGCGCCCCACCATCGCGACCATGCGGTGCGGGCGCTATGGCTGCTGGGGCTGCTGGCCTTTCTCGGGCTGATCGGCGAAGGCGCGATGTACGACTGGACCAGCGTCTACATGCGCGACGTGGCACGCGCCCCCGACGGCTGGATCAGCCTGGGCTATGCCGCGTTCTCGGGCGGCATGGCGTGCGGGCGCTTCGGCGGCGACCGTCTGCGCGCGCGCCTGGGCGACAGCGCCACGCTGACCGGCAGCGCCTGGCTGGGCTTTGCCGGCATTGCGCTGGCGCTGGCCGTGCCGCTGCCGCTGGCCGCGCTGGCAGGCTTTGCGCTGATGGGGCTGGGCGCGGCCAATATGGTGCCGATCTTCTTTGTCGCCGCGTCGCGGCTGCCGGGCGTGGCGCCGGCGGAAGCGATTGCGCGCGTGGCGCGCTTCGCCTACGTCGGGCTGCTGCTGGGCCCGGTGCTGATCGGCGGCGTGGCGCACCTGGCCAGCCTGCGCGCCGGCCTGGCGCTGGTGGCGCTGACCATGGGCTGGATCGCAGTGGCGGGAGCGCGCTCGGCGCGGCGCTACCTGCCGCCGCGCGCGCCGTCGGGCCGGTAAGCCTTCAGACCTTCAGGCCGCGGCACGCAGCGGCGCCCCGGCACCCATGCCTTCGAACACGAAGCTGTCCATCGCCAGCACGCCATAGGTGACCTCGTCCGCCACCCGGGACACCGTGGCTGGCTCCGGCAAGGCCGGGCCCGTACCCTCCGGGCCGAGCGCCGCGCCCAGCGCCACATAGAACGGCAGCAGGTGCTCGTCGGTCGGATGTGCGCGGCGCGCATAGGGCGCCTGGGCACGGTAGTCGGCAATCAGGCGGGTGTCGCCGCTGGCCAGGGCCTGGTCCAGCGCGTCGGCCATCCACTTGCGGAACGCTTCGACGTACGGCTCCGCCTGCGGGCCGTGCTGTTCGCGCCGGCCGCCGCCAAACACTTCCTGCAGGTTGTGGGTGAAGCTGCCCGAGGCCAGCACCAGCACGCCCTCGTCGCGCAGCGGCGCCAGCGCGCGCCCGATCGCGATCTGGGTCGCGGGCGGCAGGTAGGGATTCAGCGCCAGCTGCACCACCGGCATGTCGGCATCGGGGAAGAAGTGGCGCATCGGCATCCAGGCGCCATGGTCCAGCGGGCGCTCGTCGTCGTGGCCGACAAAGCCCGCGCCGGGAATCGCCGCCGACTCCACCAGCACCTTTACCCGCGCCGCCAGTTCCGGCGAACCCGGGGCGTCGTAGCGCAAGGCGTACAACTCGCGCGGGAAGCCGCCGAAATCGTGCCAGGCCTCCTGGCGTTCACGGCTGGTGACCGCCAGCGTGCTGTAGATCCAGTGCGCCGAAATCACCAGCACCGCGCGCGGGCGCAGCGCGCGCAGCCGCGCGCCCAAGGCCTCGAACGCGGCACCGGTGGGGCCTGGATCGATGGCCAGCATCGGCGAGCCGTGGGAGATATAGAGCGAGGGAAGCATGGCAACACCGCCTTCAAACGGTTTGTGTACTGGCTTCCAGTTTGGCAAAGAACGACGACGCTCGCGGACGCCGTTTGCGGACACCTCATGCAAAAAAATTGAATCGCGGGGCCATCCGTGGCGCGGCCCACACAACTCGCGCTGAGGCCGCCCTGCGGCCGGCGCAAGGGGCTTATGCTGCAGCCGGAAGCCCGCCCTGCAGGCGCTGCGCGGGGGCTTTCGCAACATGAGGAGACTCAGGTGGCATCGCGCAATCCGCGCCGCACCGGACGGCACCACCGCATTCCCGGCCAATGGTGGCAGCCGGGCGTCTACGGCAGCCTGCCCGCCGTCGCGCTGTGGATCCTGGCGCGGCTGCCGGCCGGCCTGCTGCTGTCCGTGACCGGCATGCCGGCCGCGTCGGCCTGGCTGAACCGGGCCGGCGACACCGTGTTCGTGGCCGGCTGGGTCGCCAGCGCCGTACTGCTGTGGCTCAGCCGCCACCGCCCTGCCCCTGCCGCGGAGTCCGCCCTGGCTCCGCCAGGCCCCGGCGAAGCTGCCCCAAGCCAGCCGCAGCCCAGGCCGTCGGATGCCTGAACCCGCACGCCGCAACTGAGTGGCACGACTAGCGCCGAGGTCCGGGATTAAGGAATCGCTTAATATGGCGGTTTCCCCGCAAGACCCACGCTTCATGACCGCGACTACCGCCCCCGTTCCAGAACTGACCAACGCCACCCGACGCAAGGCGATCATCGCCGCCACCATCGGCAATGGCCTGGAGTGGTTCGACTTCACCGTCTACAGCTTCTTTGCCGTCATCATCGCCAAGCTGTTCTTTCCCACCGGCAATGACCTGACCTCGTTCCTGCTGACCGTCGCCACCTTCGGCGTAGGCTTCTTCATGCGCCCGGTCGGCGCCATCGTGCTGGGCGTCTATGCCGACCGCGTCGGCCGCAAGGCCGCGCTGACGCTGACCATCCTGCTGATGGCGCTGGGCACGGCCATCATCGGCCTGGCCCCGACCTACGACCAGATCGGCCTGTGGGCCCCGGCGCTGATCGTGGTCGCGCGGCTGATCCAGGGCTTTTCCGCCGGTGGCGAAGTCGGCGGCGCCACCGCCTTCCTGATCGAGCACGCGCCCGACGCCGAGCGCGGCGCCTACGCCAGCTGGCAGCAGGCAAGCCAGGGCATCTCGTTCATGCTGGGCGCCGCCATGGGCGCGCTGGTCACCAACGGCCTGTCGCCGGAGCAGATCGATGCCTGGGGCTGGCGCATCCCGTTCCTGTTCGGCCTGCTGATCGGCCCGGTGGGCATGTATATCCGCTCGCACCTGCACGAGCCGCCCGAGTTCGAGGCGCGCCAGGCCGCCCGCCAGGCCGCGCAGGTGAAGTTCTCGCCGCTGTCGCAGGTGCTGCGCGACCACCCGCGCGAAGTGCTGGCGGGCCTGGGCGTGACCATCCTGTGGACAGTCTGCACCTACGTGCTGGTGTTCTACATGCCGTCGTACGCCAAGCAGCAGCTGGGCCTGCCGCTGGGCGCGACGTTCCAGTCGACCGCGCTGTGCGGTGCCATCATCCTGGTGCTGTGCCCGCTGATGGGCATGCTGTCGGACCGCCTCGGCCGCAAGCGCATGCTGGGCGTGGTGGCGCTGCTGATCGGCGTGCTCGCCTATCCGCTGTTCCACTGGCTCAACGTGGCACCGACCACGCAGACGCTGCTGCAGGTGCAGATCGTGCTGGGCATCCTGCTGGCAGCCTTTACCGGCCCGGCGCCGGCGGTGCTGGCCGAGCAGTTCCCGACCGAAGTGCGCTCCACCGGCCTGTCGCTGGCCTATAACTTCGCCGTGACCATCTTCGGCGGCTTCGCCCCGCTGATCGTGACGTGGCTGATCGAGTCGACCCAGAACAAGCTGGCGCCGGCCTACTATGTGATCGCCGCCGCCGCGGTCAGCTTTGTCGCGCTGGTGTTCATGCACGACCGGACCGGCAAGCGGCTGGCCTGAGCGCGCCGCGCGTTTCCATCGAAAAAGCCAGCCGCACCGGCTGGCTTTTTTTTGGCCGGCGGCTGGCCGCTCGAGTGTGGCTCAAGCCTCCTCGTCGCCTTCCCGATAGATATTGATCACGTGCCGGGCCTCGAAACACAGCGGCATGCCGGGATTCATCTCGTCGGTGCAGTACGGCTGGTTGTCGAGTTCGCCGGTATAGAGCGCGCCTTCGCGCCCGGTCACGTTGACCCACATCCGCTCGACGTGGACTTCCTCGTTGCCTTCCTCGTCCGCGACGAGAATGCGGAAGATAAGCTTGACCTGCTGGCCGGCGGCAAGCGCATCGCGTTCCGGGCGCGGGGGCATCCAGAAGGTGTCGGGGTGGGCGGCGGCGATGGGCTCGGCGTCGTCGAGCTCCCATCCGTCCTCGTCCAGGGTGGTCAATCGCATGTCCATTTTCAGCCTTCCGCAATCTCTCAGGTGCGGGCATGATCGCAGCAAATGCGCCGGCCGGCGAGACCCGGAGCGGCGCCCCATTCATTCAAGACTGGAAAGGTACGCATGACGAGCAACAAGGAAGCGCTGGCCGCACCGGTGCGCTGCGGCTGGTGCGGCACGCTGGAGGACTATTGCCACTACCACGACACCGAGTGGGGCTTTCCGGTCGCCGACGACCGCCGGCTGTTCGAGAAGCTGTGCCTGGAGGGGTTCCAGTCCGGCCTCAGCTGGCTGACCATCCTGCGCAAGCGCGAAGCCTTCCGCAAGGCGTTTGCTAATTTCGACATCGAGAAAGTCGCGCGCTTCACCGAGCGCGATATCGCGCGCCTGCTGGGCGATGCCGGCATCGTGCGCCATCGCGGCAAGATCGAGGCCGCGATCAACAATGCCCGGAGGGCGCGCGAACTGCTGGAATCGGAGTCCTCGCTGGCGGCCTACTTCTGGCGCTTCGAGCCCGATCCGGCCAGCCGGCCCAAGGTGCTGACGCCGGAGGTACTGCGCACCATGGCCATTTCGCCCGAGTCCACCGCGCTGTCCAAGGACCTGAAGAAGCGCGGCTGGCGCTTTGTCGGGCCCACCACGATGTATGCGCTGATGCAGGCGATGGGCCTGGTCAACGACCACCAGGAGGGCTGCGCCACGCGCGCGCAGGTGCTGGCGGCGCGCAAGGCGTTCAAGGTGCCGCGCTAGGCGGTATACGGGCCGCCGCCGCGTATACATGCGAGCCGTGCCAGCCAGATACCACCGTCACGCGCAAAGGTACTGGCTGTCGTCTTTATATTGTTTACGTATGTAAACATAGTAGTAGTAGGTAAACCAGGCTCCGGGCCGTGGATAAGTCACCTTTTCCTTTTCGGCTCAGTGACTTGCAGGAAAGATAACGGCTCCGGGATAACCCTGATTTGCCGGGACAAGACGGCGGCGAGGTATACATCTGCCGCGCGACCCGGCGAGTTTTCCGTATACATCCCACAGCGCGTCCCCAGGCGTGACACAGCTTGTCCGGCCGGTTATCCCCAGCGTTGGGCCAGGCTGTCCACAGCCCGGTTCAGCCATCGGCGGTGGGAGCGCCCACGTATACCGGGTCGACGTGCGTCATCACGTTCAGCACATGGTGGTGTTCCAGCGTGCGGCGCCGCGCTTCCACCGCGATGGCATGGCCCTGCGCCACGGTCAGGGTAGCGTCGATCTCGAGGTGCACGTCGACCAGGACCTGGTCGCCCATCTTGCGCGTGCGCAGGTCGTGCAGGCCGAGCACGCCGGGCGTGGCCAGCATGGTGGCGCGAATCGCGGCGACGGTCTCTTCGTCGGCGGCGCGGTCCATCAGGTCGTTGAGCGCGTCCCACCCAAAGCGCAGCCCCATGCGCGCCACCATCAGCCCGACCACGATCGCCGCGATCGGGTCGAGCACGTGGTAGCCCAGCAGGTTGCCGCCGATGCCGAGCGCCACCACCAGCGACGACGCCGCGTCCGAGCGCGCATGCCAGGCGTTGGCCACCAGCATGCTCGACCGCACCCGCCGCGCCACGGACAGCATGTAGCGGAACAGCAGCTCCTTGGACGCCAGCGTCGCCAGCGCCACCCACAGCGCGACCGGCTGCACCGGCTGCGCACCACCGGTGGCCTGCAGCTTGCCCAGCGCCGCCCACAGCATGCCGCCCCCCACCGTCAGCAGCAGCACGCCCAGCGCCAGCGAGGCGCCGGTCTCGAAGCGCAGGTGTCCGTACTGGTGATCGGCATCCGGATCCTTGCGGCTCTGCCAGCCGGCGGCCAGCACGACAAAGTCAGAAAGCAGGTCGGACAGCGAATGCGCGGCGTCGGCGAGCAGCGCCTGCGAGCCGGAGATCACCCCGGCGACCGCCTGCACCGCGGTCAGGCCGATATTGACCGCCACGCTTACCAGCGTGCTGTTCCGCCCGGCGCGATGGCGCGCCTCGGCTTGCGCCGCGGGAGTGGTGTCGTCGGCGGGCAGGCCGCCCGGCTTTGCGCGTATGCGGGGGGAGTGCGAATCCATCGGGTGACTATAGCCGAACCTGCGGGCAGCCCGGCACAGCGAGGCACGGCGCTGTCCCTGGCCGCGATCGTGCCGATTTCGTAACAGCGCTGGCTAACTGATTGCGCCACCTTTACCGTAGAAAGGACGGGCACCGCACGAAGGGTGCGGCGCAGCGCCATTGGGCGCACCCGGTCTTTGCAAGGAGGGCTCTCACGATGGCGATCCGTTCGCTGGCCTCGCACAGCACATCCCAGCTACGCCGCCTGATCGGACAGATGCAGGCGGAAGTCGACGCACTCGAAAATCTTTCCACCCCGGACGCCGATGCGCAAAGCCGCCTGGGCTATGCCACCGGCCGCCTGCGCGACGGTATCGAAGCAGTCGAGGATGCCCTGCAGTCACTGCGCGCGCTGCAACAGGTACGCCCGTCGGCAATGAAGGCCAGGCGGCCGACGCGCGTGGCCTAGCGCGCCTCAGACGGTCAACTGCGCGCGCCGGGCTCAGGCCCGGTTCCCCGAAAGCACCCCCATCACGCCCCTCCGGCAAGGCGTGCCGGTCGCTGCTGCGCGACGCACGCAGCAGTCGCGGGCGCCGGCCTGCGTCACCGCAGCGCGTGGCGCTTAATGCCCGGCGTCGCTGGCATTCATGTGGAATTCAGGTGGCATTAACCCTCGCCCCGCTGGCGTTGCGCCGGCATTAAATCCCCGCCCCGACCTGTTCCAAATCCGCTTAATTACCCGTTCTGCGAGCCACGAAAATCGCGCGCGATGATATTTCCGCGTACGTAAGGCTGTCCACAAATCGAACAAATCCTTACATGTGATTCAGCCGCGCGTAATCGTTACGTCGCACGCACGCACCGCAATAGTGCACAGGTGCCCCGCCCGAAAATCACACGTAACCCATTGTTACCGGCCTGTACGGTGTCGGACGGGTACCCCTAGTATCGCCGCTGCCGGGTTTTCCAAGGGGTTAACCCGATCCGCTTTTTATGCCACTGCAATTGGTCGTGCACACTGCAAACCGGCACAAGAACGGGCGTGGTGATGTTTATTCACTTTCATCTTTTATCCATTTACTTAAAAATCAATGACTGGGAAAAATCTACCTCGCGACAACCCATCCGACCTGCGCCGGGCGCGCAATTCTTACATTCTGCCGAGCCTGAACTTCCTGGCTGCTGCCTGCGCCGCTGTGGTGCTTACGGCATGCGGCGGTGGTGGCGACGGCAGCGATGCAACCACCTCCGGTAGCACCTCGTCGAGCGAAGCTTCGCGCAGCCCGACCACGCCGGCCGAATCCACCCAGGTTGCCGACGAGATTTTCGACAGCTCCGGCAATTTGAATGCCGACGAATATGTCGCCATTGCTTCGGATTATTCCGGCGAAAAAGCCATGGCTTATCGCTACGGCCCGAGTAATTCCGCCGCCGCCGCAGTTGGTACGGTATGGAAACCCGAGGACAAGACCTTTTACCCGCACGGCAATACCTGTTTCCAGCAGGATTACCCGGGCGCCGCGATGGATACCAGCACCAACGTGATCTATCAGCTGGGTGACATCGACTGCGCCCGCAATGACTACGGCAGCAACATGGGCGACGTGATTTTCCGCGCGGACTCCGCTTCGGACTCCGGCGTTACGCCGCTGCTGACGCTTGCGCTGAGCGCCGGCACCATTGCCGAAAAGCCGCAGACCCCGTGGTTCTGGGGCCATACCACCACCAATCCGCTGCTGAAGGAACACGTCACGGCCAACGGCGGCGCGATGCCGACGCAGCCGATCGCCATGGGTCGCTGCAGCGAGCACGATTGTGCACAATCGCTGGTGGCTTTCCAGAACGGCCTGATTGCCTCGGTCGGCATGAATACGGCTTCGCACTCCGCTTCGGTGAAGCTGCCGGAGGGCAAGGTCCCCACGGCCATCGCCATTACGTCGAATTCCGAATTTGCCCTGGTGACCATCTGGGACACCAAGAACCTGAAGGGCCAGGTGGCGGTGATTGCGCTGGGCAGCCTCGCCGACGGCAGCCAGGTGGGCGGTCCGTATGACTCCAGCGATATGTCGTGGCATGGCCTCTATCCGGGCTTCCGCAACATGTCGAACTTCGTCTTCATGAAGCTGCTGGGCTTCGTTGACCTGCCGGATATGAAGGCCCCGACGGAGATTTCCGCCGTGACCGACTTCAGCGTCATGCAGGACAACACCACCCAGGGCTGGATGCGTGACCCGGTGGGTGACCGCGGCGCGAGCCTGGGTCGCGACGAAGCGACGCCTGGCCTGAGCGAAGCCAACCAGAAGAGCTACGCCCCGGGTGGCGTCAACGCCGACCTGATCTCCCGCGCCGGCGTGGCCGCAGTGATCTCGAAGTCGGAAAAGAAGGTGGTGTTCCTGGACCTGAAGCCGCTGTTCGACAAGGTCAACAAGACCTACTTCGAAGGCAGCTTCAACGATCTGCAGAACACCCTGAACAATACCGGCCTGGAAGACTCGCAATGGCCGCAGACGTTCTCGGTGGACAACTACGCTCCGACCATCGTCAAGACCATGAGCCTGGCCGAAAAGCCGACCGCGGTGAGGGTCTCGATGCTGGCCAACCCCGGCCAGGCCTGGGTGGCGACGGAAGACGGCGTGATCCACGCGATCTCGGTGGCTGGCGTGCAGTCGGGTACCAACCTCGATCCGGAACTGATCAAGGAAGTGACCAGCCTGCAAGTGGGCAAGAACCCGACCAGCATGATCCACCAGGTGAATCGCGAGAGCTTCGGCAACTCCAACACCAAGCTGTGGGTGGTGTCGCGCGGCGAGCAGAAGGTCCAGCTGGTCGACATGGCAACGCTGACGGTCGAAAAGACGCTGCAGGATTCGCGCATCGTCGACCCGATCACGGTGTCTGAAACCCAGCAAAGCCCGCTGCTGACCAGCGTGATCTCGCTGACCGACTATTCGGGCAAGCAGGTGCTGAACTATCGCTATGCACCGATCAACCTGCAGGGCGGCAACACCCCGATGTATATCGGCGTGGGCCAGTCGGGCAATGAAGAGTTCGAGTTCGGCGGTTCCTATGCAGTGGCCGGCAAGCCGTTCAACTTCACCCAGAGCAATGTACCCTGAGCGCCATGCCAGCCTGAAGCGCGCCGGTTGATCCCGGCAAGCTTCTCCCCCTGACAGCGCTTGTCCAAGGCCCGCACGGTTCGCCGTGCGGGCCTTTTCCATTGGGCCGACGCCGGCCATGCGGTGACGCGGCGTGCGCTGGAGCACAGATTGCCCACCAAGGGCCATGACAACCTCGCCATATGCGCAAGGAGCCCGCGACAATGCCGAGTCCATCCGCCCACGACCTGAACGCCCGCGGCACCGGCGCCCCCATCAGCCTGGTCGCGCCCGGCGAGGGCGGCGTCAGGGACTATGCCGCGACGCTCAACGGGCTGCTGCAGGGACAGCTGGTCGAAGCCACGCCCGACCTGCCGGCCGCCGCGCTGGCCGGCGCCGACGTGATCCTCCATTACGTCGGCTACGGCTACGCCCGGCGCGGCACGCCGCTGTGGCTGCTGCGGCGCCTGCGCGAGGCGCGGCCGCACATGCGCCGCCTCGGCATCTTCTTCCACGAACTGTATGCTGACGGCGCGCCCTGGCGCTCGGCGTTCTGGCTCTCACCAGTGCAGCGCTACATTGCCGCCGAACTGGCAGCGCTGGCCGACTTCTGGGTCACGAACCGCGAGGGTTCGGCGCGCTGGCTCAACGCCCACGCGCCGGCGCGGCCGCACCGGGTGCTGCCGGTGTTCTCCAACCTGGGCGAAAGCGGCGCGCCGCAGCGGGACCGGCAGGCGGCCGTGGTGGTGCTCGGGGGCTCCGCGCTGCGCGCGCAGACCTATCAGGAAGCGGGCGACGCCCTGTTCGACTGGGTCGGCCGGGCCGGCTTCACGCTGCATGACGTCGGCCCAGCGCTGGGCGATACCGGCCTGGCCGCCCGCATCGCCGCACGCGGCGCGGTCGTGCACGGCCGCGTCGACGCCGCCGAAGCGGCGCGGTTGCTATCGGTGTCGACCTACGGCGTGCTGGCCTATCCCGTCGACTATGCGGCCAAGAGCGGGGTCTTCGCCGCGTATTGCGCGCACGCGGTCTGCCCGGTGCTGCTGTCCCGCAGCAGCGGCGTGCACGATGGCATCACGCCCGCGCACTACCTGCCTTCGATCGAGGCCATGACGCCGGACCTGGACCACGCCTGGCGCATCGGCCGGGCGGCCAACGCCTGGTATGCGCCGCATGCGCTACGGCATCACGAGGCCGGGTTCAGGGAATTGCTGAGAAGATTCTCGATTTCCGAGCCGCAAACGTCGCCGGCGGCTGCACCCACTGAGTGAAATTGGCATTACTAATTCTGAAATCAATTGGCGAGGGGTAGCGACTCCCACAGGGCGATAATGTCATCATTCTTTGCCCACTTTTTTTTGCCAACGTGATCTTCAAGGATAAAGTTGCTATATAAAATCCCGCCCTGCCGAAGGTAATGAATGGCCACGTGACAGGTTCCTGTGGGCCGATAGACGGCGCCGTTATTCAGATCACAATCCACCTCTGCTACATAGAGCGTTGCGCCTGATTTTAACTCAAGCGGTGTAGCAGGATATGATGTGACCCCACTTGATATGCTGACATTTCGGCGTGGAAAAGAATTTTCGCTCGGGTTACCTTGCGGCCCAGCGGAGACACCGAAGTTCCTCAAGAAGTCCTCGTTCCTCGTGGAGCAAAGATATCCGACCTCTTTCTTCGTCTTCTTTAACAGGAAGGCAAGGCAGGCGGTGTTGCGGTAGTGCCGGGACAGCTTATTTTCTGCGTGTACGCTGAATGCCGCTGGCGACCTGATTTTGGCTATAATTTCCGACCAGGGCGCACCCTCCGCCCATGACGTGGTAATCGAAAGAAGACTGACCAAAGCCAATACGGTAGATGTTGCTAAAGCTCTCGCCATGCTGGCCTCAAGTTCTATCCATTATGATTTCTGCAACCGCCGCGGATTCCCGTAATCGCTCATTCAATTGGTTTGGCTCGCCAGTCCTTCGATTGGTCCCATTGATTGCCATAGCTACCGCACGAACAGATTGGCGATCGATTTCATCGGTGATGATGGTAGAGTTGATCGTGACAAAAAAATTGCTGGCAGCACCGGCTAGCCAATACCAACCGCCTGCGTCTATCGCATTATATGGATCCACAGAAATTGCCTGGGGTTGATCTATCCGAGGAGCGCGCTGCAAGCGTGTTGGATTCCACCAAGGGCGTATAAATGTGCTGGCATTCAACCACCCTCGGTATACCCAGTATTTCGCATAATTCTCCCTTCCAGTCAGTTGCTTCATGCCGCGCCCACGGAATTTCGGGCCATCTCCGGCTTCGACGTTTCCAAGCCGCCCCTCAAGATAGTATAGATAGTCATTCCTGTTGATTGGCATGTAGAATCCATCGTCTTCCGGCTGAAAGCTGGCGTGGGAAGGGTTACGGTAAAAATCTACCGAACCCTCTGTCATCAGGCACAGAAACATGGATTCGATCGCCCCTTGCCCAAAGAAGTGGCTCATTCGAACGGGAGTGGTGATGAGATATTTCCGTATGACGCGATTTATTTCCTTTCTATAACGTTCCCGGACCGATGCTGGCGTTCGTCCCCTCCCTTCGAGCCGCAAGGCGGTTGTTGGATATTTATTATCTGGGTAAACCTGCGCAAGATCGCGCGCGCACAGCCAACCGCATTTTCGAAAGATCCTTATGAACTCACGCGGGTTGAATCTCCAATGTCTGGAGGAAAGGGCTTGCTCCGAGATCAGCGTTCCCTGTGCATCGTACAGCGGCACTCGCAAGTTCGCTTGCCGCCAAAAAGCTAATGCCTCAACATGAGCTCGGAACCTTTTGAACTCGCTCTCGGTCGTTGGCACCGGCTTGGCACGGTTCTGCAATTTGAGCCAGCCCCAACGCGTCTCGATGGCTGTGCTATCCCATTCAGTAGGAAACTTACAGAGCAGCCGCCTCAGGAAATCTTGAGCCTCAGGAGACGCGAGGCTTGAACGAGCCTCATCGGCAGTAGCAGTTCCGTCTCGGTTCACATCCGCCTTTTGAAGAATGAGCGGTTCGTTGCACAAAGAGTTTCCGTCTTTTGCATCCTCGATAAGATGCCATCCACGCCATTGCGGAAAATCAGCATCGCTGAATTTTCGAACATCCGAAGCATTGAGGTTGACCCAGGCCGCCCCATCGGGCGTGCTGATACGCCGCCAATGCGGTACATCGTTGGGGTCCAGAGCATCGACACCAATCACACGGCCGAAACGGAGGAGTTCGTATACGGCGCTTGGACATGGCCGTGCATTTGAAGGGTACGCGGCGCATATTTCGTTAGCGTCACGGTAAAGATTGTATTCTGCGTCAGGCTCGGTGAGGCGCCCCAAAGGGCTTCCGGTCGAACGATACGTCGTGAGATACGCGTGTCCGCCGGTGTCCTTGCCACCCTCGCCTTCGGCGTAGCGCAAGCCGACAAATAGCTCTTCGCCAAGAGGGGTTCCGCCTGGCAGCAGAGAAGCATTTCGAGGAGGACATTCCGCGTGTAGCTGCGTTCCGACGGGAAGATGGAAATACAGTTCTCCGAAAACCGCATCGGAACGCCCGTCACTGTTCAATGCAACATCGCCGCTACTTCGCCCGATGAGTTGGCGTAGATTGGTATCATCGCAAATGATCTCCAGGTGGATCCGATTTGGCCGTCCCCGTATGTATCCGGCCTGGCCCAACTCGTCTTTGCGGCAGATAGATCGACCTTGAAGTACGGTATTGCGCACCGTATGCAAATGCATATAGATAGAAAAGAAGACAACGCGGGTCGCTACCCCATTTTGTCGCGCGGCACCGATTTCTGTTTCATGTCGGATGATAACAACGCCATCGCTGGTTCTGCCCCCATAACTCAACGGAGCTCCCGGCGCTGGCGGCTCCGGCACCTGGCTTGATCCCCGTCGAAAGACAACGGTGCCATCGGCGATCGCTCGAACTGGTTCCCGATCATGCCCCCGAGTCGGGGCTTCCAGATGAATGCCACCATGCCATTCCAAGTTATGGCTAACCGGATAGGCACCATCGCCAGGCATATCCCCGGCCATTGCCTTGTCGAGCCATTGGTTTTCAGTCTGATTGGATGTTCGTGGCGGTAGGAAAGGGGGACTTATTAGCATAAGGTACCGTCCTTCTCGATCAAATGGAGAACGGATAGTCGTCGTCGAGAGAAGATGGCGTATCGGGAAATTGGGGAAGGTCTCGGTTGGTGTTTGACGGCCCCTCGAACTTTCTCTGCGCCGCCTTATAGGTAATCGGCCCCGGACATTCGAAGGTGATATTCCCGCCCTCGATCGTGATGGCTGCCCCGCCCGCGGTCGCAATGCGAATCCGCTTGGCCGCGGCAAAGTCCACATTCATGTTGGCCGACACAATGGTCAGGTCCTCCCGCGCCGCCAGCTTCAGCAAATCGTGCTGCGCCTGGAGATCGATATCGCCTTGGCCTGCCGTCAGTTGCAGGCCGACGTTGCCGTCGCCGGCCGAAGACAGTCCTGCGGCCACGCCAATCGCCTGTCCCGCATGGACACGGCCTTGTCCCGCGACGGCGACATTGTTGTCCTGGCCGCTGGCGAGCACGACGCTTTCCCCACTGGCGATTTGCAAGTCCTGGCCTGCCACCATAGCGACGCCAGCCCTGCCGTTGAGGTGGACCATCGGCTCGCCCTGGTGCGGCACCTTTCCCAGCGGGCTGGTATTGCCAATAGCCGCATCCTCCTTCGCCGCTTCCAGCGATTGCCCATTGACCATGCCGGCTGCCGCTTTGGCTTGCTTCGCCAGCGGCGAATCGACACCCTTGCCGGTCGACAGGGCTTGGGTCTGGTGCGTGACGGCGCCGTCGCTCAGCGTCCTGACCAGATCGCCCGCCTGTCGAAGTAGCGCGATGCCGGCGGCGTTGTCGCCGGTTGGCAACACGTGACCCGTGACGGCGTCGCGATAGGTCGTCAGCAGCAGCCCGGCTTGGCCACGTACCGCGGCGTAGCCATCGGTGCGCAACTCGAACCCCTGGCCCCGGAAGCTGCCGCGGCGGTTGTCCTGCTGGTGGATTACGTGGCCGAGATTGAGCTGGGTGGTTTGTTCCGTCGTGGCAAGTTGCGTGCGCAGTTGGTCATCGGAGTCGTCGAACACCAGCTGGTTGTAGCCCTTGCCACCGTGCTCCTGGCTCTTGAAGCCGGTCAGCGCGGCGGCGTTGCGATGACCGTCCGGGTCCGCGCCCATGCCGTGCCACGCCGGGCTGTTGCCGCCCGCAAGGTTGCCCTGCGCGCTGGGCTGGCTGTCGGAGCCCATTGCATAGATGCCGCTGGCGTCATAGGGCTGGGAGAACGTAGTGCCACTCATGGACCTGCCGCCCGGCGTAGCGGCGATACCGGCTTCGCCCTGGCCGTTGTATAGCGCCCCGATCACGAACGGCTGGTCGATGTCGTTGTCCGTGAACTTGACCAGCACCTCCTGGCCGATACGCGGCAGCCATTGCCAGCCCATGCCGGCACCGGCCTGGCGCTGCGCGACACGGATCCAGCGGCTGCCGCGGT
This sequence comes from Cupriavidus nantongensis, assembly GCF_001598055.1. Lineage (NCBI taxonomy): Bacteria > Pseudomonadati > Pseudomonadota > Betaproteobacteria > Burkholderiales > Burkholderiaceae > Cupriavidus > Cupriavidus nantongensis. The sequence continues at coordinate 52,425 of NZ_CP014844.1, forward strand.
CGTCCGCGCGCTCGCCGCGCTGCCACGGGAAGCGCACGCGGATCTGCCCGCGCGGGCTGGCGTGGTGTTCGGCGTTGCCATCGGCCCGGGTCTGCCCGTCCGGGCCGACCACGATCGCGGTGTGGGCGCCAAGCGGAGTAGCCCGGCTATAGAGGCGCGGGCAATCGCCCTCCAGCACAGCGGCGCGCCATGGGCGGCGCGCATCAAAGGCACGGAAAAGCGCCGCATAGCCGTGTTCCCGTGCGGCCGTGGGCAGGGATGCGGCCGGTACCAGCCGCTCGGCGGCGTCGTCGAAGAAGCTGTTCATCAGGCCGGCGGTGGTCGCCACGGCATCTGGAGCCGGCGGCGGCGTGTCGAAGCACAATGCCGCTTCCAGCGGCCCGATCCGGTCGGCGAGCGCGGCACGCGTTTCCACGGCGAGATTATTGATGCCGCAGTGTTCTACCGCATCGAGCAGCAGCGGGTACCCCGCCGTATCGTCCGGTTGGGGCGGCAGATGCGGGCAATCCGTGACGGTCAGGCGCGTGCCGCTGCGCAGCGTGCGTACGGAGCCGCTGCCGGTGAAGACCAGCGCGCGGACCTCGATCGCTTCCATCACCTGTTCGGCGACGCGCTGCGCGCTGGCCGCGTCCGGCGCCAGCGACAGGCTGACTGAAAAATAGGGATCCGGGCTCACGGCACGGCCGGAAAAGACGCCGTAGCGCGACGGCGCATGCCCACGGATCGCGCGCTTGGCTTCCGGGTCCCAGGCGCTCACTGCCACGCCGCCGACCGCGGCACGCGTCTCACAGATCAACTGCTGGATCGCATCGGCCGATTCCTGGCTATGCGCACGGTGGTAGCGGATGCCGCCGCCGGCCGCAGATTCGGGGTCTTCCGGCAATTCCGCGCTGTCGGCGAAGATCACCACGGCATGGCCGAAGGGAGATTCGTCGTCTTCCACCACGGTATATCCGAGACCGGCCTCAGCCAGCAGGCGCGACAAGAATTGGTAGTCGGTCTCGCGGAATTGCGCGATGTGGTCGCGTTCACCGAACGCGGCGATGCGGGCTTCGGCTCCGGCGGCGTAACGCCAGTGGGCATACGGCGCATAGTCCTGCAGAACGGCTTCGATGATGCTGTCGAGCGTGCGGTGCTGGAACACCTGGCTGTGGCGCTGCTGCGTGGTCAGCCACAGCCAGGGGATCACGGTCAGGCGATAGCGCGCGAGGCTGCCGTCGGCACCAAGCTTCTCGGCCTGCCGGATCAGGCCGGTGCGGCGTGACTGACCACCGCCGGCAAGCGTAGTCAGCAACGTGACGCGCTGGCCCATCAGACTGTCCAGTGCGATATCGACATTGGCGCTGACCGCAACGACGCGCCATTCGAACAGCGCCGAGATGGCTTCGCGGCCGATCCAGGCTTCGACTGCCAACTCGTCGAGTGGGCCTTCACCCGCCAGCACATAGAGCCGATGAGCCGGGGAATAAGGATTGCGAAACAACGTGCTTACGTCCATACCCGACAACCTCAGTGAGCGGAAGCCAAGTATGCATTTGTGCTCAGATCGGCACGGGTTTCAATCGAACAATTCCTAACCGGAGATGGCTTTTTCGCTGTTTGGGCCCGAATTTTCCCAAGCCGGGCCCCAGTCGAACACCAACAAAAAACCCCGGCAGCCTGGCGGCTCCGGGGTATTCGTTCGAATGACGGGATGTTGCGAAGAATTCTGGTGGACCGAAGGAGGATCGAACTCCCGACCTCTGCATTGCGAACGCAGCGCTCTCCCAGCTGAGCTATCGGCCCGTCGCGGGGGATTGTAACGTACTTGGGCGGCGCGCTTCAATCCTCCGCGCCCCCATGCGTGCTGTTTGCCACATCAGTGCTGTTTGCCACATCACGCCGCGATGCCGGCGTTGCCGTCCATGCCGCGCACGCGCGGCAGGTTCAGCGGGCGCGCGCTGACTTCGCGGGTGCTGCGCAGCCACTGCGCCATCACGTCCCAGACCGGCGCCCCGCCGGCTTCGCGCGCTTCCTCCGCCACCGGGGCCCAGCCGGCCACCTTGTAGGTCTTGCCGGCCTCGAGCGGCTTGCCCGCCAGGCGCAGGTCGGTGATGCGCTTGCCCATGCCGGCGGCGGGATCGATGGTGTACTGCAGGCCGCCGACGCGCACCATGTCGCCGCCTTGCTGGTAGTACGGATCGGGATTGAACAGGTTGTCGGCGACGTCTTCGAGGATGGTCTTGATGGTCGCGCCACTCATCTGCGTCACCGTGGTGTACGGATAGGTGATGGCGGTCTGGTCCATCAGGTGCTCCATGGTGATGGCCTGCCCCGGCAGCAGCGTGGTGCCCCAGCGGAAACCGGGCGAGAACGCGATCTGCGCGCCCTGCACCTGCATCAGGCCGTCGAGGATCAGCTGGTCGAAGGTGCCGTTGAAATTGCCGCGGCGGTACAGCAGGCCACGGTTGACGGCGAGGACTTCGGACAGCTTCTTTTCATACGGCGCCCGTACCTTTTGGATCAGCGCATCCATGGCCGGATCGGCCGGCAGATAGTTGGCGAAGACCGGCAGCAGCCGGTAGCGGAAGTCGGCGACCTTGCCGTTCCTGACGTCGAAATCGAGCACGCCGAGGAACTTGCCGTTGGAGCCCGCATTGGTCACCAGCGTGGTGCCCCCGGCGTTCTTCACCGCCACCGGCGCGGGCACGCCGTCATGGGTGTGGCCGCCGAGGATGGCGTCGAGGCCGCGCACGCGCGAGGCCAGTTTCAGGTCGACGTCCATGCCGTTGTGCGACAGCAGCACCACCGCCTGCGCGCCCTTGCCGCGCGCGGCGTCGATGACCTGCTGCAGGTTCTCTTCCTGAATGCCGAAGGTCCAGTCCGGCACGAAATAGCGCGGGTTGGCGATCGGGGTGTATGGGAACGCCTGGCCGATGATGGCCACCGGTACGCCGTTGATCTCGCGGATCACGTACGGATCGAACACCGGGTCGCCGAAATCGTTGGTCTTGATGTTCTGCGCCAGGAACGCAACCTTGCCCTTGAAGTCCTTGTCGACAATCTCTTTGACGCGCTCGGCGCCCAAGGTCATTTCCCAGTGCGGCGTCATCACGTCCACGCCCAGCGCCAGCGCGGCATCGACCATGTCCTGGCCCCTGGTCCACAGCGCGGTGGCCGAGCCCTGCCAGGTGTCGCCGCCGTCGAGCAGCAGCGCACCCGGGCGACCGGCCTTGAGCCGCTTCACCAGCGTCGCCAGGTGCGCAAACCCGCCGACCTTGCCATAGCGGCGCGCCGCCTCGCTGAAATCGAGATAGGTGAACGCATGCGCCTCGGCGGTACCGGGGCGGATGCCGTAATGGCGCAGCAGCGCCTCGCCGACCAGGTGCGGCGGCTTGCCGGCATAGTCGCCGATGCCGAGGTTGACGTTGGGTTCGCGGAAGTACACCGGCCGCAGCTGCGCATGGCAGTCGGTGAAATGCAGCAGGTGGACGTTGCCGAAGCGCGGCAGGTCGTACATGGCCTCGGCGGCCTGCGCGGCGTGCGCATCCTGGTGGGGGAACGTCATGCCGCCGGCGCCGGCGATGGCCAGCACCTGCAGGAACTCGCGTCGGTTCATGTCTCTTCCTGTGGATAAGTGCGTGCCGGCGGGCGCGGGGCTGCCGGCAGCGCATGGCTATGGCTTTGCGTAGCGCTCCAGCGCGGCCACGTCTTCCTCGAGCATTTCGCCCACTTCCTTCTGCACCACGCGGCCGCGCGCGTCGATCACGTATAGCTCCGGCAGCCCCTTGCGCTTGCCGAACACCGCCTGCAGCGCGGGCGAGTCCATGGTCGCGGGGAAGGTGTAGCCGCGCTTTTTCATGTAGTCGGCGGCCTCGCGCGGGTCCTTGTCGATGCTGATGGCCAGCACCTGCAGCGGCGTGCCGCGCGTGCGCTCGTACAGCTTCTGCAGGCGCGGGTTCTGCATCGCGCAGAACGGGCACCAACTGGCCCAGTATTCGACCACCAGCGGCTTGCCGGCCAGCGCGGCCGCACTCAGCGTGCGGCCGTCGAGGGTGCGGACCTCGGGCAGGCGCACGGTGTCGCCCACTTCCAGCGCGGCGGCGCCGGCCGCGGCCAGCATCAGGCTTGCGGCCAGCAGCGCGCGCAGCAGCATCGCGGGCGCGCGCATCGGCGTTACTGGTTGACCGGCGAGGCCGGGTCGAGCAGCAGCGCCATCACGTCGCGGATCTGGGCCTCGGTCAGGATGCCCTTGTGGCCGAAGCGCGGCATGTTGGAGCAGGCGGCGTAGGCACTGGAATCCCAGATCTTGCCCCAGGTGTACTTGATGACTTCCTGCGAGTTGCCGCGCAGCTTGCCGTACTGGTACAGCGACGGACCGATATTGCCGAACGAGATCTCGGCCTTGGTCATCTGGTGGCAGGCGTAGCAGTTGCCGCCGTTGGTGCCGCCGACCTGATCGGTGAACTGCATGCCGCGGCCGTTCTGGGCGACCTTCTCGCCTTCCTTCCAGTCGCCGAGCCATTTGTCGTCGGCCGGGTACTTGATCTGCTTCAGCTCGGCCGCCTCGATCTTCTTCGCCACCCTGGCCGGCACCGTGGTGCGGTCCGGGTACTGGCTGCAGGCCTGCTGCATGCTGTCCTGGTTCAGCACGCCCTCGACCGTGGCCGGGCCGCGCGACGAGAACGAGTCTTCGATCAGGTGCTTCATGTCGGCGCCGCTGACAGCGGGCTTGCCCTTGGCGGGGCGGGCCTTGGCGCTGTCCTGTGCGTAGGCGCCGGTTGCCAGCAGGGCGGCCAGGGCCGCGACGGCCACTGCCTTGGTATGTCGTTGCATGGTTTCTCTCCCGTACTGGTCAGCGCTTCATCGCCGGGCCGTCGTAGGTGCCGCCGTTGGCGTTCCTGGCCAGGAACATGGTCAGCGCGGTGATCACGTCCGAGCCATAGGCGGGTTCGGGAAAGCGCTGCTGGCGCAGGCAGTCGTACAGCCGGTGCTGCATGGTGCGGACCTCGCCCTGCGACACGCGGTACGCCGGCCAGGTGGTGTAGGCCGCCTGCGCGCCCTTGTCGGTCAGCAGGTTGGGCAGGTCCTGCAGGCGGATGCGCTGGCCGTCCACCGCATGGCAGGTGGCGCAGGCAAAGTCATAGGCGCCGCCGCGGTAGAAGAACATCTTCTCGCCCAGCGCGTAGGTGCGCTTCTCTTCCGGATGGCTGAGCTGCACGTTCATTTTCACGCCGCGCGACTCGCCGGTCAGGTAGGCCACCAGGCGTTCGATCTCGGACGGCTTGCCCGACGACGAGAACGGGTTCTTGGTGGCCTCTTCCTTGGTCAGCCCCTGCAGCGTGATGCGGCAGTGGGCCAGCCGCTGCTCCAGGTCCATCACCTTGTTGGTGTCCTTGAAGTAGCGCGGCAGCTCGGCGTAGGCGCCCTTGGTCACGCCGGGGCCCTTGCCCAGGTCGCATTGCTCGAGCGAGGCGTTCTTCGGCCCCGCGGGCTTTTTCCACAGCTCTTCGCCGGCGGCTTCCCACAGCTCGGCGGGATTGCCTTCGGCCAGCATCTGGCGGTATTTGGCGATTTCGTCGGCGGTGCTGCCCTGCGCGTACACGGCGGCGGCGCCCGCGGCCGCCGCGGTGGCGGCCAGCGCCAGGGCTGCGCGCCGGGCCAGACTTGGGATCGGTTTCATGGGGCTTCCTCCTCGCGGCCGCGCCTTGCGGGACGGGCCGATTCTTCTATGTTGTGTTGCCGTCAGGCCGCGTCAGCCCGGCTCAGGGCTTGATATACGCGTAGCCTTCCTCGGCCTGCAGGCGGGCGATCTCGACCACGCCGGCCTGGACCACCTTGGCTTCCATCAACAGCTGCGATTCACTGATCTTGCGCGCGGTCAGCGTATTGCGGCACACGCGGAACTCCACGCCTTCGGCAGCCAGCGCGCCCACCGGGCTCTCGAAGCTGTTGCCGCGCGCATCCTTGGCCCCTTCCACCAGGAAGTCGATGCCGTAGCCGAACGCGACCACCACGAGTTTGGTGCCGGGGGCGCCATTCAGGTGGTTGCGCAGGTTGCCCATCGCGCGCACCGCCTGGTCGATGCCTTCCGACAGCTGGTACACCACCTTCACGCGCCCGCCCTTGCCCGCCCCGGCCGGCCCTGGCTGGCCGGACTGCGCCGAGGCCTTCGCCGCCAGGCCGATGGCAGCCAGCGCCGCCGATGCTCGAATAAATGCTCGCCGCATAATGCTCCTTCGGGCCGGGTCCGTCCCGGCATTCCGCCCCGAACCTTAGCAGAGGACGGCGCGGCGTGCCGGCGTCATGCCAGCGCGGCCGGGCGGCCTCAGGCGATGGTGGCCTCGTCGGTGCGCTTGTCGCCCTTGTTGTCGGTCCAGGTCACGGCAACCTTGTCGCCCTTGGCGCCGCCCTTGAACTTGAAGTTCAGGAACGGGTCCTTGGACACCGCCGGGCCGAACTGGGCGCGGAATACTTCCTTGCCCTTGCACTGGGCGGTCACGGTCTGGATATGCCAGGCCGGGACGACCTTGCCGGACGCATCCTTGCGCTGGCCGGTCTCCATGTCGTGCTTCATCAGAATCTTGACGTCCACTACGCCGCCGTTTTCGGTGGCGCGTACGCGCATCGGGTCTGCCATGTGTTTCTCCTGTTGCAGTTTGGCGGGAATCTCGGTCCGGGGTCCGGGGCTCGGCGTCAGCCGCCGCAGCCGCCCAGCGTGACCTTGATTTCCTTCGATGCCACGTACCACTTGCCGCCGGCCTTGACCGCGGCGTGCACCACCGAGGTCTGGCCCATCTTCACGCGCGTGGAGACGAACGGCTCGGTGCCGGCCGGGATGATGAAGTCGGCGGCCAGGGTGTTGGGGTTCTTTTCCACCAGGATCGCGATCTGCTCGGTATCCGGCAGGGTGCTGGTCACGGCCACCGGCACCACGGCGCCGTTCTCGGCGATATCGGGGGCGGTGAAGGTGATGGCGGTGCTTTTCTCGGTGCCGCTGCCGCCGAGGGCCTTGATTACGTCGGCAACGCTCTTGCCGTCAAAGGCGTTCTTGTTCCACTCGGCCGCCTGCGCTGCGCTGATCAGGCCGGTGGCGGCCATCAGCGACAGGACAGCGGAAACCCGCAGCACTTCTCGTCGTTTGGAATTCATTGCTTGCTCTCCGGCTACTCCGTTCCAGTCGGTCGTGGACCGTTCCAGGGTGTTGCATGCGGCCGGTACATGGCCGGCCGCTGGTTGTCCCAGGCCGCGCGGCAATCACCGCCCGGCCCGGTGCATCGGCGGACTGCCCGCCATGGCAGTCGGTCTTACTTGGCGGGGGCGCCTGCCAGCACCCACTCGACCACGGTCTTCAGGTCGGCGTCGCTGATGGCGGCGTTGGCCGGCATCGGCACCGGGCCCCACACGCCCGAGCCACCGCCCTTGACCTTCTTGCTCAGGGTCGCCAGGGCGTTCTTGTCGCCCTTGTACTTGGTCGCCACTTCCTTGTAGGACGGGCCGACCAGCTTCTTGTCGACCTGGTGGCAACCCATGCAGGCGTTCTTGTTGGCGATCTCCTGTGCCTTGGCGGCATCGACCGCGTGGGCCGATGCGGCGGCGCCCAGCATCAGCGCTGCGATGACAAACTGCTTCATTGTTAAGCTCTCCAAGCTCTGTAAAGCCGTGGGGACGGCAAAGGCCGCGCGGCCGTGCTGCAATGGCCTGGCGGCACACACCGGCCGCCGCCTGGGGGCACTGCGGCGGCCAGTCCGCTATTTTGCCTCAAGAATCCAGCCCACCATGGCCTGCACGTCCGAATCCGGGATTTGCGGCTGCGGCGGCATCGGCACCGCGCCCCAGGCGCCCTGCCCGCCCGCCTTGACCTTGCGCGCCAGTGCCGCATGCGCATCCTGCCCCTTGTACTTGCCAGCGATGTCGAGGAACGACGGCCCCACCAGCTTGCGGTCCATCGCGTGGCAGGCCACGCACTGGTACTGGCTGGCCAGGCGCGCGCCCGGCGGGGGCGCCGCCGCGGCCACGGCAGCGCCGGCTGGCTTGGCCGCGCCGGCCGCTGCGATGCCGCGCACCGGGCCGAACGCGCGCTGCTGCTGCGCCAGGTCGCCATGGGCATCGCGCGCATAGTCCGGCATCGACGAAGCGATCGAAACCTGGTCCGCGCAGCGCGACATGCACGCGGTGTTGCGGGTATCCGGCCGCCCGCGACCGGGCCACAGGCCGTGGTCGGTGGTCATGCCGGCGCGGTTGGGCATGCGCCGCTGGACCTCGGCGATATTGGCGTCGGACAGCGCAAAGTCGGCCGGCACGATCTCGCCCAGGTGGAGCAGGTAGGCGGTGACCGCATAGACCTCGTTCACGCTCAGGCTCTTGGGCGCGTTCCACGGCATTGCGCGGTGGATGTAATCCCACAGCGTGCTGACGGTGCTGACCTTCATCAGCGTGGTGCGGTACGGCTGGTTGCCGGTCATGCCGGCGACGCGCCCGCGCTTGATGTCGTCGGCGGTGGTGCCGCCGACCAGCGGCGTGAACACCTCGTTGGATTCGCCAAAGTCGCCGTGGCATGACGCGCACTTGCCGTCCCAGACCTTCTGGCCCTGCGCGACCGTGCCGCTGCCCCTGGGCAAGCCCTTGAAGTCCGGACGCACGTCGATGTCCCACGCGGCCACCTCCGCCGGCGTGGCGGTGCGGCCAAGTGCCGCACGCGCGTCGCCCGTGCCGGCGGCTGCCAACGCGGATGCCGGCACGGCGCAGCCCGCCGCCAGCAGCAGCGCCGCGGCGACCTTGAGCTCAGCCCACATGGACATTGGTCACCTCGCCGCCGGCCGCGACCTGCCAGCTCTGGATCGCGTTGTTGTGATAGATCGAGCGCGTGCCGCGCACCGCGCGCAACTGCGCCAGCTTCGGCTGCACGTAGCCGGTCTCGTCGATGGCGCGGCTTTGCAGGATGGCCGGGCCGCTGTCCCCTCCATCCCAGACCCAGTCCAGGTTGAAGCGCGTCAGGCATTTGGACAGCACCGGCGCCTCCAGCCGCGCGGTGCGCCAGTTGCGGCCGCCGTCGGTCGAGACATCGACCCGCTTGATGCGTCCGCGCCCCGACCATGCCAGGCCGCTGATGTTGTAGAAGCCCTTGCCCACCAGTTGCTGCCCGCCCGACGGCGTGGTGATGACCGACTTGCACTCCTGGATCGAGGTGTACTGGCGCAGCTTGCCGTCCGGCATCATGTCGACGTAGTGGATGGTCTCGTCCTTGGCGTTCCAGGGCTGGTCACCCAGCTCCAGCCGGCGCAGCCATTTCACCCACGACACGCCCTGCACCCCCGGCACCACCAGCCGCAGCGGGTAGCCGTTCTCGGGGCGCAGCATCTCGCCATTCATGCCCCAGGCGACGATGATCTCGTCGGCCAGCTCCATCGGGATGGTGCGCGTCATCGACGAGCCGTCGCCGCCTTCGGCCAGCAGGTAGCGGCCGCGGCGCAGGTCGGCGCCGGCGTCGTCCAGCAGCACCCGCAGCGGCACTCCGGTGAATTCGCAGCACGACAGCATGCCGTGGGTGTACTGCACCGTCGGCACCGCGACGTTGCCCCACTCCATGCCGGTGTTGGCGCCGCATTCGATGAAATGCATGCGCGACACTGCCGGCAGGCGCATCAGGTCGTCCATGGTGTAGACCCGCGGCGTGCGCACCAGGCCGTTGATCATCAGCCGGTGGCGGGCCGGGTCGATATCGTGCCAGCCCTGGTGGTGGCGCTCGAAGTGCAGGCCGTTGGGGGTGATGATGCCGAAGAAGCCCTGCAGCGGCGCGAACGCGACCGAGGCCGCCGACACCCGGGTCAGGCCGGGCGATTCGCGCCGGATCAGGTTCTTCTCATGGACCGAGGGCTGGCCGTAGGGGCGCGCCGCGACCGGCTGTCCCAGCGACGTGGCCCAGGGCTGCGGCTGCAGGATGGCGGGATCGCCATTTGCCCGGTCCGCGCCGTCCGCGGCCAGCGCCTGCCGGCCCGCCGCCGCCGTGGCAATGCCCGCGGCGGCACCCAGGAAGCTCTTGCGCAGGAAGTCGCGCCGCGGCGCGTCCAGGCCGTGCCGGCCGATGTCCTGCTGCAGCGATGCGCTGACGAAGTGCTCGGGCGCGGGCACGATGCGCCCGGGCCGGTTCCGTTGCTGCAATGCGGTCTCCTCCGGCGCGCTCGCCACGGTCGGTCTGACCGGTCGGCGTGCCTGTTGTACCGGGCGCTGCATCGGGTGCGGCGCCGCCGTTTGTTGCCGGAAGAGTGGTGGCGCGGCTAGCCTGCCGTGCGCCGCCGGCGCGCCGGGGTTTCCGGCGCGGGCTGTGCCATAAAGCGGTCGACCACGCCGGAGGGCAAGGCGTTGTCCTCCAGCCGGCTCGCCACCTGCACGCAGACCGTGCGGCACAGCTCGATCACGCTTTCGTCCGCAATGGCGTAGAACACCAGGTTCGCCTCCTTGCGGCGCGACAGCACGCCCGAGCGGTACATCGCGTTGAGATGCCGCGACACGTTGGTCTGCGACGAACCCACCGTCTCGACCACCGTGCTGACCGGCTTCTCGCCATCGCACAAGGCGTGCAGGATCTTCAGCCGCGTCGGCTCCGCCAGCAGGCTGAAGTAACCCGATACCTTTTCGAACACGCGATCCAGCTCTTCCATGCCGTCTAATATATTCGTATATGCGTGAATGCGCATATAGTGTTTACCCATTGATGCAGCACAACATGCTGCCTCGCTGCACCCCTTGCACCCCTTGCGCGCCGGCTCAGCGGCGCGCCAGCGCCCTGCCCGCCCACAGGCGCTGGCCGAACACGTTGAGCAGCAGCCCCGCCATCACCACCGCGGCGCCGATCCACTGCTTGCCGGACAGGTCCTCGCCCAGCAGCACGTGCGCCGACACCAGCCCCACCACCGGCACCAGCAGCGTCAGCGGCGCCACCTGGCTGGCCGGATAGCGCGTCAGCAGCCGGCCCCACATGGTGTAGCCGAACACCGTCGCCGCGAACGCCAGGTACGCCACCGCGAACACCGCCATGCCCGACACCTGCGTCACGCTTTGCACGATGCGCGCGGGTCCCTCGAACCACAGCGACAGCAGCGCGAACGGCACGATCGGCACCAGCGCGCCCCAGATTACCAGCCCGAGCAGGTCCACGGGGCCGATCTTCTTGCTGACGATATTGCCGCTGGCCCAGCAGAACGCCGCGCACAGCGTCAGCACGAAGCCCGCCGCGCTCATGCCGCCCATGCTGCCCGCACCGGCGCCGATCAGCGCCAGCCCGCCGGCCGCCACCGCCATGCCGGCGACGTTGTGCCAGCGCACCGGCTCGCTCAGCCACAGCGCGGCGATCGCCAGCGTGAAGAAGGCCTGCGACTGCAGCACCAGCGATGCCAGGCCGGCCGGCATGCCGACCGCCATGGCATAGAACAGGAAGGCGAACTGGCCCAGGCTGATGGTGGCGCCGTAGGCCAGCAGCAGCCGCCACGGCACGCGCGGGCGCGGCACGAAGAAGATGGCCGGGAACGCCACCAGCAGGAAGCGCAGCGCCCCCAGCAGCATCGGCGGCACGCCCGCCAGCCCGACCTTGATCACGACGAAGTTGACACCCCAGACGCAGACGATGGCGAGGGCGAGGAGACGGTCTCTGGCTTGCATGGGGGATGCCGGGCGCGGGCGCGCGAGTTCGATCGGGACGCCTAGCGTAGCAGCGCCGGCGCGCGCGGCATTGCACGTTCTTGCGGTTTTGTGCGGGCAGCCGTGCCGCCCGCACCGCCGGCAGTGTCAGGCGAGCATCTCCGCCCAGATGCCCCGCGCCCAGGCCAGCGCGTAGTCACCTTCCAGCACCGTCGGCGCCGGTGACAGCCCGCCCGAGCCCGGCACCGTGACCATGGTCTTCTGCGCCGGGTCGTAGCGATGCACGCTGGACACATGCACCGCCTCGCGGTCGGAAGTGAAGCTGTAGCAGGTGTTGTTGTACAGCGGCTCAGGGTCCGGGGCGCGGCCCGACAGCAGCGCCACCAGCGCCGCCGCCGCGACCTTGCCGTGCTGGTTGGCCATATGGCCGGACTTGGGCATCAGCGGCGCGATCTGGATGGCGTCGCCGATCACATGAATATTTGCCGCGGCGCGCGACTCGAAGCTGACGAAGTCCACCTCGCACCACTTGCCATTGGCCGTGGCCAGCCCGGCCGACACCGCGATCGCGCCGGCCCGCTGCGGCGGCAGCAGGTTGAGCACGTCGGCGCGCACATCGTCCTGCACCTCGAACTTGAGCGTACGCGTGGCGGGGTCGACATCGGCCACCTCGTGCTGCGGCCGGTATTCCACCATGCCCGGGTATTGCGTGGCCCACACCTGGCGGAACAGCGCGGCCTTGGAGGTGATGTCGGCATTGGCGTCGAGGATCAGCACCTTGCTGCGCGGCTTGTGCTGCCGGAAATAGTGCGCCACCTGGCAGGCGCGCTCGTACGGGCCCGGCGGGCAGCGGTAAGGCGCCAGCGGCACGCTGATGGCGTAGGTGCCACCGTCTGGCATCGCCTCCAGCTGGCGGCGCAGCGCGACGGTTTCGGGGCCGGCCTTCCAGGCATGCAGGATCTGGTCGCCGCCGGGCCGCTTCAGCCCTGGCAGCGCGTCGCGCATCATCTCGACGCCGGGCGACAGCAGCAGCCGGTCATAGGGCAGCACACTGCCGCCCGCGAGGCGCACGGTCCGCTTGGCCGGGTCGATGGCAACTGCGGTGTCGCGCGCGAGCCGCACGCCGTGGCGGCGCACCAGCGCGTCGTACGGCAGCGTCAGGTCGCCGAGCTGGCGGCTGCCGCCCAGCACCAGGTTCGACAGGGGGCATGAGACAAAGGCCGGATTCGGTTCAACCAGCGTCACCTCGATTGCCTGGCCGCTCCATTCGCGCAGGTAGCGCGCCGCCGTGGCGCCGCCATAGCCGCCGCCGACCACCACCACCCTGGCGCGGGCCGCGGCGCGCGCCGGCCGGATCCCGGCCGTACCCAGTACTGCGGCGCCCGCGGCGCCGAGGAAGCTTCGTCTTTGCATGGCTGGCTCCTGTCAGCGCACCGCGGCAAACCACGCCGCGATCGCGGCGATCTGGTCGTCGCTGTAACCCTTGGCAATCTGATGCATCACGGTGGCCGGGCGCGTGCCGGCCTTGAAGGCCTGCATCTGCGCGGCCAGCTCCGCCTGCGGGCGGCCGGCCAGCGGCGGGATCGTGCTGCCCGCCGGGGCGCGGCCGGCCGGGCCGTGGCAGCTGGTGCAGGCGGCGGCGTGGCTGCGCGCGCGCAGCGCGGCATCGGTGGCCTGGGCCGGGGCAGCGGCCGGCGCGCTGCCGGGTTCGGCCGACAGCGCAGGCTGCGCGCACAGCATCGCTGCCAGCAGCACCCATCGCGGGGGCATACGCCAGGCAGGCCGGGGGGTCGTTGTTGTCATGGTCTCGCTCCGTCTGGGGCTGGCGCAGCGTTATCACCATCAGCCAGCGTGGCAACCGTAGCACATCGGCCGGGCCCGTGTGCGTTGCAATCCGCAGAACAAAAAACGGCGCCCGCATATGCGGGCGCCGTCGGGCGCCGTCCTGGCCGGCCCAGCCGGCTGAGCGCTGCGCTTCAGGGCAGGTTGCGGCCGGGCGGCAGCGCCACCGGCGAAGTGACCGGGGCCGCGACCGGTGCGGTGGTGGCGCCCGCGCTGCCGGCGGTACCGGCTGCCGCACCGGCCGGCGCATCGATCGGCCCGCCCACGCCCGGCACCGACTGCACCGGCGCCGGCGTGCCGACGCTGCCGTCGAACGACGGGTTCTGCGAGGTCGAGGCCGCATCCAGGCGCGCGCGCTCGGCGTCGTTGACGTAGTCGAAGGCCTTGACCACCTTGGTCACGCCCGAGGCATTGCGCGCCACGTCGGTGGCGCGGTCGCCCTCGGCGCTGGTGACCACGCCGAGCAGGTAGACCACGCTCTTTTCCGTGGTGACCTTGATCGAGTTGGACGGCACGCCTTCGGCGGTCATCAGCAGCGTCTTGACCTTGCTGGTCAGGTAGGCGTCCTGGCTCTGCGTCATGAAGCCGGGCGAGTTGACCACCTCCAGCTCGTTGATCACCACGCGCGCATTCTGCAGGCCGCGCACGTATTGCTCGATCTGCTGCTTGACGCTGTCGTTCTTCGCTTCGCCGGTCAGCAGCACCTTGCGGTTGAAGACGGTCACGTTGACGCGCGCCTGGCCGCTGAAGCGCGAGTTGATGGTGCTCTCGGCCTCGAGCTGCAAGCCGCGGTCGATGGTCTGGGTGGCGGCCGGGCGGCGGTCGGTGGCCATGGCCACGCCGGTGCCCATGGCGCCGGCGATCACCGGGAAGCAGCCGGCCAGCTGCGTGGCACACACCAGCGCGGCCGCGGCCAGGCCGGCGCGGCCCAGGCCGGAGCCGGTGAGACCGGAGCCGGCCGCGGGGCGGGAAGGATGGCGCGCGTCCGCGCCGTTGCGGGGGGCTTGCGTAGTGGGCAGATGGGTCATGCGGTCCTTGCTGTGTCGGGATGTTGGGAATGAAAGGGTCGGCGCATGCGCGGCATCACGCCTCTCCGAGCAGTGCCTCGTCGATGCCGTTGCACAGGCAGTGCAGCGTCAGCAGGTGCACTTCCTGGATGCGCGCGGTGCGCTCGCTGGGCACGCACAGGCGGATGTCGAATTCGTCGAGCAGGCCGGCGATGGCCCCGCCGCCCTTGCCGGTCAGCGCCACCACCGCCATCTCGCGCTGGCGCGCGGCGGCGACGGCGGCCATCACGTTGTCGGAATTGCCCGACGTGGAAATCGCCAGCAGGATGTCGCCGGGCTGGCCGAGCGCCTCGACCTGCTTGGCGAACACCTTGCTGAAGTCGTAGTCGTTGCCGATCGCGGTCAGGATCGAGCTGTCGGTGCTCAGCGCGATCGCGGCCAGGCCTGGCCGTTCGCGCTCGAAGCGCCCGACCAGCTCGGCGGCGAAATGCTGGGCCTGCGCTGCCGAGCCGCCATTGCCGCAGGCCAGGATCTTGTTGCCGCTGGTCAGCGCGCCGACCATGCGTTCCACCGCGGCGTCGATATAGGGGGCCATCACCGCCGCGGCCTGTCGCTTGGCCTCGGCACTGTCTAGGAATTGCTGCTGGATACTGTCGATACTCATGGCTCTGGGGGCCTGTCTGTTGCCATGGCGATCCGCGAATCGCCGCTCATGTCTACCGCTGATGTCTGCCGTGCATTATGACCCAGCCCCGGCGGCATCCAGGTCAAAGGCGTGCTGCAGCCACTCCAGCCGGCCGGGCTCCAGCGCCACCACGTCGAAGCGGCACGGCGGCACCCGGGCCAGCGTGGCCAGGTAGTGCCCGGCGGCCAGCAGCACGCGCCGCTGCTTGGCCGGCGTGACGCTGGCCGCGGCGCCCCCGAAGCCGCGCCCGCTGCGCTGGCGCACCTCGACGAACACCAGCGTGCCGTCCGGCGCGCGCATCACCAGGTCGATCTCGCCGCCTTTGCAGCGATAATTGCGCACCACGGGCTCCAGGCCCTGGCGCCGCAAGTGGGCCAGGGCCCGGTCCTCCGCCTGCGCGCCGCGTGCCTGCCGGCCTGACGCCTGCCTGAGCTGGGCCTGCCTGAGCGGCACCTGCGTGGTGGATTTGAATGATGGCATCAACGGAAGTTCTCAAGCATGAGTGACTGGATCTCCCTGGCGGCAAGCCAGTCGTACCCGGCCGGCACGCTCTATGTCGTGGCCACGCCCATCGGCAATGTCGCCGACCTGTCGCTGCGCGCGCTGCATGTGCTGGGGCTGGCCGACGCGGTGGCCTGCGAAGACACCCGCAATACCGGCCAGCTGCTGTCGCGCGTCGGCCTGCAGCGCCCGCTGGTGGCAGTGCACGAGCACAACGAGCGCGAGGCCGCGGGCCGCATCGCCGAACGCCTGGCGGCGGGCGAGCGCATTGCCTATGTCTCGGACGCCGGCACGCCGGGCATCTCCGACCCCGGCGCGCGCCTCGTCGAAGCGGTGCGCGCCGCCGGCCATCCGGTGGTGCCGCTGCCCGGCCCCAGTGCGGCGGTGGCGGCGTTGTCGGTAGCGGGCGACCTGCTCGATGCCGGCGCGGGCCGCTTCACCTTTGCCGGCTTCCTGCCTCCGAAGCCCAAGGCGCGTGCCGAAGCCATCGCCCGGCTGGCGGCGCTGGACCACGCCTGGGTCTGCTACGAGGCGCCGCACCGCATCGCCGACACCCTCGCGGCGCTGGCCGCGGGCCTGCCGGGCGAGCGCCGGCTGCTGGTCGGGCGCGAACTGACCAAGCTGTTCGAAGAGATCGCGGTGATGCCGGTGGCGCAGGCGCCGGCCTGGCTCGCGGCCGACCCGAACCGGGCCAAGGGGGAATTCGTGCTCGTGGTGGAAGGTGCCGGCAGCGCCGCCGCCGACGGCCAGCCGGATGCCGAAGCGCAGCGCGTGCTGGCGCTGCTGCTGGCCGAGCTGCCGGCCAAGCGCGCCGCCAAGCTGGCGGCCGCGATCACCGGCGCGGACACCGGCGCGCTGTATCAGCTGGCGCTGGCACAGCGTGCCGGCGACGCCGACGATTGATGCCGGTGCCCGCGCGCGGGCCTGCAGGCCAGAATGTAAGGAGTAGGTGTCAGCGCGCGGCAGCATGCGGCGGCGCTGGCGCGCTCAGCGGCGCTTGCGCTTGACGGTCTTGCCGCTGGCCTTGGCCTTGCCCGCCTTGGCGGGCGCCAGCGAATTGGCCAGTTCCGGCACGGACACGTCGTCATCGCCACTGCCGTCGCCGGCCTCGGTGCCGCCGGCATCGACCTGCG
Organism: Cupriavidus nantongensis; assembly: GCF_001598055.1. NCBI lineage: Bacteria > Pseudomonadati > Pseudomonadota > Betaproteobacteria > Burkholderiales > Burkholderiaceae > Cupriavidus > Cupriavidus nantongensis. The sequence goes on from NZ_CP014844.1 coordinate 69,209, forward strand.
GGCCCAGCGCGGCAACTTCGGTGCGGGTCAGGCGGCGGATCTCGACGTTGGTGGCACCGCGCTCGACAAAGCCCAGGCGGCGCGCCGCGCCGTAGGACACATCCAGCACGCGGTTGCCGTGGTACGGGCCGCGGTCATTGATGCGCAGCACCGCGACCTTGTTGTTGCGCAGGTTGCGCACCAGCACCCAGCTGTCCAGCGGCAGCGACGGATGCGCCGCGGTCATGGCGCGCATGTCGAAGCGCTCGCCGTTGGCGGTCTTGCGGCCGTGGAAGCCCTTGCCGTACCACGAGGCCTCGCCGCGCTGCTCGAACGTGCCGATGTCGGCGCGCAGCCCTTCGAGCGAGTTGCCGCTGCGGCCTTCGTCGGGGTCATAGCCGAACAGGTTCCAGCTGCCGGTGTCGGGCGCGCGCGCGGCGGGCTTGGCCTCGGCGCGCTCGGTCCGGGCGGGCTTGCTGTTTTTTGCCGCGCGCGTGGGCACGGCATCGCCGGCGTCGGTGCCGGCGATATCGCTTTCGGGCGGCGTGGCACAGGCGGCCAGCACCACGGCGCATGCGGTGCAGGCGCCGAGCTTGGCCAGCTGTTGCCAGCGCTTGGGGAGAGCGGAGATCCGTAACATGGGCGGCAGTCTAACATTGACTGTTTGGGACTATCTCTTTCAATTTGTTACGAAATCTGTGCGATTTCGCACGATCGGGGCCTAATTGGCCGGGATCCCGCTTGTGGCAAGGGATTCCGGCCGATGCGGCGCGGCCCGCGAAGCTGCCGCATCGATCACTTCGGAGCTGCCGGGCGTGCCCGACCTTCGCGGCGCTACAATGCTGAGCACTGCCACGATCGCGCCACCAAAAGGCCGGATCCGATACCCGCCGGCCACATAAGATTTCCATGAAAGCCCTGCTCATTCCCGTCACGCCCTTCCAGCAGAACTGTTCGCTGCTGATCGATGAAAGCACCGGCGCCGCCGCGGTCTGCGATCCCGGCGGCGATCTCGACCGCATCCGCGCGGCGGTGTCAGAGCAAGGCGTCACACTGGAAAAGATCTTCCTGACGCACGGCCACGTCGACCATTGCGCCGGCGCCGCGGCGCTGTCGCGCGAACTCGGCATCCCGATCGAGGGCCCGCACCAGGACGAGCGCTTCTGGATCGAGCAGCTGCCCGAGCAGACGCGCCGCTTCGGCTTCGGCCACGCCGAGAGCTTCGAGCCCGACCGCTGGCTCGAGAACGGCGACACCGTGCAGTTCGGCAACGAAACCCTGGAGGTCTATCACTGCCCCGGCCATACCCCGGGCCACGTGGTGTTCTTCTCGCGTCCCAACCGGCTGGCCGTGGTCGGCGACGTGCTGTTCGCCGGCTCGATCGGCCGCACCGACTTCCCGCGCGGCAACCACGCCGACCTGATCCGCTCGATCCGCACGCGGCTGTGGCCGCTGGGCGAGGACGTGACCTTTATCCCCGGGCACGGCCCGGTCTCGACCTTCGGCGACGAGCGCCGCAACAACCCGTTCGTCGCCGATCACGTGGTCGACGCGGCCTGAGGCCATGGCCAAGCAACAGGCGCCCGACACCCGTCCCGAGATCTACGTCAGCACCGACGTCGAGGCCGACGGCCCGATCCCGGGCCCGCACTCGATGCTGTCCTTTGCCTCGGTGGCGATGCTGGCGGACAAGACCGTGCTCGGCACCTTCTCGGCCAATCTCGAAACCCTGCCCGGCGCCGCCGGCCACCCGGTGCAGATGCAGTGGTGGCAAACCCAGCCCGAAGCCTGGAGCGCCTGCCGGCGCGACCTGCAGCGCCCCGAGGACGCCATGGTGCGCTATGTCGAATGGGTCGAGGCGCTGCCCGGCAAGCCGGTCTTCGTCGCCTTTCCGGCGGGTTTCGATTTCACCTGGATGTTCTGGTACATGATGCGCTTCGCCGGGCGCTCGCCATTCGGCTGGGCCGCGCTCGACGTCAAGACGCTGGGCTTCGCGCTGACCGGGCGGCCCTATCGCAAGACCGTCAAGGCGGCCTTCCCGGCCGGATGGATGGATCCGCTGCCGCACACCCATGTGGCGCTCGACGATGCGATGGAACAGGGCGCGCTGTTCTGCAACATGCTGGCGACGCTGCGCGAGCGCGAAGCGGCGCTGGCAACGCTCACGCCCGACGAAGGAACCAGCGCGAGCGAGCCCTCACCTCCGCCAGCCCAGCCCTGACCAGCTGTTGCGCCGCGTCAAGCGCGGCGGCATGTCCCTTGCAGGCCGCTGCTCGCATCTGGCGCCAGCCCGGCTATAGTAGAAGCGGATATGGCGTTACCGGGCGAAACGAGCCATGACTAACCGGCGCACTTGCGCAGCCACGCCATATGCCGTTTGAGCCATCCTGCCCGGACCGCGCGGCGCCTGCCGAGGAGGTGTCGAACATGCGTTTCCCTACCGACCTGCACTTGAGAGACCTGGCCGGCCGGATCCATTGGCCGCATGCCACGCGCGACGCCACGCCCATCACCCATCGCCACTCCTCGGATGAGGACGCCGAAGTCGCCAAGGCCACGCTCTACGTCAGCACCGTGACGCTGGTGGTGCTGCTGGTGGTGCTGGCGGCCATCGCTTTCGGTCAGGAGGCCATGCACTGGCTGGGTGTTCATTAGACGACCCAGCCTGAAGCAGACTGCCTCGCAGACCGGCCGGCCCCCACCACCGTGGGGGCCGGTTCTGTTTCAGGCCAGCAGCGGCGCGACGTTCTCGGGCGGGCGGCCGATCGCGGCGCGGCGGTTGCGCACCACCACCGGTCGCTGCAGCAGGATCGGGTTGTCGGCCACGGCCGCCAGCAGCTCGGCATCGGTCAGGCCGGGGTCGGCCAGGCCCAGTTCGGCGTAGGGGGCTTCGTTGTCGCGCAGCATCTCGCGCACCGGCACGCCCAGCAGGGTATGCAACTGGCGCAGCGTCGACAGCGACGGCGGGTCCTTCAGGTACTCCACGATCTCCACCGGCTCGCCTAGCCGCTCGGCGGCAGCCTGGACCAGGGCGAGGGTCTCGCGCGACTTGGAGCAACGGGGATTGTGGTAGATGGTGATCATGGCAGGTCCTTTCTTGTCATGGCCGCGCCCCGCGGCGGGGCATCGGCACTAATGCGGTGCAAATCCAACCGCACTATATACAAGACCGCGGCCGGCGCGCAGCATCATGCGGTGCATCGCCACCGGCACGCATCCTGCGTTGCACCGGTTCTTGCCCCAGGCGCCAATTCCGATGACCTCCACCAACGCCACCACCGCGCCGCGCGGCCATGGCACGCACCAGCCCTTTACGCTGCGTGACGCCACCCGCGCCGACATTACCGCCATCCACGCCATCTACGCCCACCACGTGGAGCACGGCCGCGCCTCGTTCGAGGAAGTGTCGCCGAGCGTCGACGAGATGCAGCTGCGCCTGGCCGAAGTGCACCGCAAGGGCCTGCCCTACCTGGTCGCCGAGCGCGACGGCGAGGTGCTGGGCTATGCCTATGCCTCGGCCTACCGCGCGCGCAGCGCCTACCGCTTCGCCATCGAAGACTCGATCTACATCGACCACCGCCGCGTCGGCGAAGGCCTGGGCCAGGCGCTGCTGGCGGCGCTGATCGCCCGCTGCGAAAACGGTCCGTGGCGCCAGATGGTCGCCGTGATCGCATGCACCGCCGCCGGCGAAGGCGCGGGCTCGCTGGCCGTGCACGAACGGCTGGGCTTCCGCACCGTCGGCCGGCTGGAGGCGGTGGGGTTCAAGCACGGCCAGTGGATCGATACGGTGCTGATGCAGCGGGCGCTGGGTGCGGGGGCGACGACGCTGCCGGCGTAGGCGGAATCGGCTGCAGCAAGTTCAGACGGGTCTTATCGCCGTGCAGGTGTCCTGGTAACGACAATGCCTATACTTTGTCATTACGAGGACACCGGAAATGCTTGTGTCGGAAGAAATCCAGTTCACTGTCACACTGAATCGCCAACTGCGTGACGCCTTCGTCGCCGCGGCTGAGGCGGAAGGCCATACCATCTCGCAGGTAGCTGAAGGATTGATACGTCAGTACCTCGAGCAATGCCAGAAGTCGCGCGACGACGACGCCCTGTTCCGGCAGATGGTCGAGCAGGGCAGGACTTTCATGCGCGCCGGCATCGGCATTCCAAATGAACAAGTGGAAGCCGAATCCGCCGACTGGTGTGCCGCGATGTTACGGCAGGCTTGAAGCTGCTATGGACGCCACAGGCATTGAAACAGCGTATAGCGATCCGGAGCTTCATCGCACAGCATGATCCCGTTGCCGCAGTCCGAATGGAACGGCGGTTCAATGAGGCGGCTGCGCGGCTGCAGCTTTTTCCTGAACTTGGAACGGCGAGCCGCTGTACCGGAGCTCGTGAGTACGTGGCGCACGAGCACTACCGACTGATTTACGAACTCAATGAAGGAGTGATCTGGATCATAGGGATCGCACACACATCGCGGCGTTCTTTATAGCCAGCCAGAAAAGCCTTACCAATCCACCCGGTCATAGCCGCAACACAATGCAAAACGCCACGGAAACCCGTGGCGTTTTGCATTAGCCGGGCGCCTGGCGGCGCTCCGGCAAATCGCCTCGTCTTACTGCATCAGGTCCGACAGCGCCAGCGCCACCACCTTGGTGGCACGGTTCAGGTCGTTCAGGCGCAGGTTCTCGTCCGAGTTGTGGCCGCGGGCTTCCATCAGCGTGCGCGGGCCCGCGCCGTACAGCACGGTGGGGATGCCGCGCTTGGTGTAGTGGCGGGCGTCGGTGTACAGCGGCACGCCCTGCACCGGGATCTCGACGCCGAAGACGGACTCGGCACGGCTCTTCAGCGCGCCGATCAGCTTTTCCACGCCCGGCAGTTCCGACAGCGGCTCGGCCAGGATGATGCGCTCGACCTTCACTTCGATGCCCGGGCGGTCCTTGGCGGCCTTCTCGACCACGGCGCGGATCTCGCCCTCGGCGTCGAAGCCGATTTCCTCGGGGATCATGCGGCGGTCGACGCGGAAGGTCACCAGGTCCGGCACCACGTTGGTGTTGATGCCGCCCTTGATCAGGCCGACGTTGAGCGTGGCGGTGTCGATGCCCGGCACCTTCGACTTGCGCGTGGCCAGCTCGGCGCGCAGGCCGTAGATGGCCTGCAGGATATGGGTGGCGGCCTCGATCGCGTCGACGCCGGTGTGCGGCATGGCGGCGTGGCCCTGCTTGCCCTTGACCGTCACTTCGACGTGCAGGCAGCCATTGTGCGACGAGGTAATGCCGTACGAGAAGCCCGCCGAGATCGCGTAGTCGGCCTTGCTCAGGTTGTTGTCGAGCAGGAACTTCGGGCCGATGTCGCCGCCGGTTTCCTCGTCATAGGTGAACTGCAGCTCGACCGCGCCGTTGATCTTCGCGCCCTGCTTCTCGGCTTCCATCAGCGCCAGCACCGCGTAGGTGTAGGTGGCGAAGTCCGACTTGGACACCGCCACGCCGCGGCCGTACATGACCGGGCCGTGCTCGCTGTCGGCGCTATCGACAATCTCGCCGCCGTACGGGTCCTTGGTCCAGCCCAGGCCGGGGGGCACCACGTCGCCGTGGGCGTTCATGGCGATGACCGGGCCGCCCGTGCCGAACTGCTTGCGCACGATCAGATTGGTGGCGCTGATCATGCCGGCGGCCTTGACCTGCTCGTCGGGCACCTTGTGGGCCTCCACCGTGAAGCCCAGACCCTCCAGCAGTTCCTTGGCGCGTTTGCCGTGCGCATCGCAATCGCCGGCCGGGTTGTCCGACGGCACCTTGACCAGCTCGGCCAGGAAGGCTTCCTGCTGCGGACGGTGCTGGTCGATGAACTGCGTCAGCGTGGTTTCGATGGGGTTCATATTGTCTCGTGCGGTCATGACTTGTTCTCGTAACAACTGAAGGAGGTTCGGGTGGGGCTTCCGGGCGCGCTGGCTTACTGCGGCAGCCGGAAGTGCTCGACGAAATCGCTGAACACGCGCGCGGACAGTGCGGCATCCTCGGCGGTCATGGTTTCGGTGGGATGGTGGCTGATGCCGCCGTTGCCGCAGCGCACGAACAGCATGGCGACATCGGCGATGGCGGCAATGGCCATGGCGTCGTGGCCGGCGCCCGACGGCAGGTGGCGCACCGGCACGCCCTGGCGGGCGATGGCGGCGGCCCATTGCTCTTGCAGCCACGGGGCGCAGGGGACGCTCTTCGCCTCGTGGGTCTTGCGGATCTGTGCGCGCACGTTGCGGCGCGCGCAGACGCGCTCGATCTCGGCCAACACGTCGTTGACGGCGGCCTCGCGCTCGGCGTCCTCGCCGGCGCGGATGTCGATGGAGAACACGGCGCGGCCCGGCACCACGTTGGTGGCGCCGTTGGGCACGTTGAACTGGCCCACGGTGCCGACCAGGCCCGGCTTGCCGCCGCAGCGCTTCTCGATATAGAGGCCGATTTCGGCGCCGGCCATGGCGGCGTCGCGGCGCATGTCCATCGGCACGGTGCCGGCATGGCCGGCCAGGCCTTCGAGCTCGACCAGGAAGCGGGTCGCGCCGGAAATCGCGGTCACCACGCCCACCGGCAGGCCTTCGTTCAGCAGCACCGGGCCTTGTTCGATATGCACCTCGACAAAGGCCGCCACCTTGCTGCGGTCATGCCTGGCGGCGGGCAGCGCGGCGGCGTCGAAGCCGGCCTCGCGCATTACCTCGCGCATGGTCTTGCCGCTGTCGTCGAGGTTGTCCAGCACGTTGTTGTCGAAGGTGCCGGCGATGGCGCGGCTGCCCAGCAGCGTGGCCTTGAAGCGCACCCCCTCTTCCTCGGCGAAGCCCACCACCTCGAGCGCGAACGGAAAGCGCTTGCCCTGGCGGTTCCATTCCGCCACGCAGGCGATCGGCAGGATCACGCCCAGGTTGCCGTCATAGCGGCCGGCGTCGCGCACGGTGTCGAAATGCGAGCCGGTCAGCAGCGCCGGCGCGTCGGGCGTGGTGCCCTCGTAGCGGCCGATCACGTTGCCGGCGGCATCGCGGCGCACCGTCATGCCGGCCTGCTGCATCCACTCGGTCAGCTGCGCGGCGGCGCCGTGGTGGGCCTCGGTCAGGTAGGTGCGGGTGAGCATGCCGGGCTGCTCAGTGTGGACGGCCAGGGCGTCGGCCCAGGCCATGATGCGCGTGCCAGTCTCTGCGGCGGACGGCGACGGATTTGCTGCCATGCGTGTCTCCTGCTGGAAGTGCGTGAAAGCCGCGGCGGCGTGGCTGGCGGGGTGCCAGTGCGGGCTGGGACGCCCATGGCCGAAGCTCTATTCTGTGCGATTCATGGTAGCACAGTGAATTCAAAAATTGCATACAAAAATGATATGCACTATATTCGGTTCCACGTTCAGACAATCCGCCGCGGACAATCCGGTCCGGACAGCGGATGGCGCGGGATCCGTCCCAACAGGGGGGCTGCCCGCGCGGTGGCGTACTCCCGACCCGGAGTCCCGCCCGGAACGTAAGGCCGGCAGCCCAACCCAGCCGTCAGAGCAGCACGGGGCCGCCGGTGATTCCTGGATCGAAATGGGCCGGCCGGCGCACAGGACCGGCCCCGCACGGAGACAACCATGCAGCACGCAGTTCCCTCGCAGCAGCGCCCGGGCAGCCCCCGCCTGCACACCCGCTTTACCCGCTCGCTGTTCGGCCAGGTGCTGATCGCCCTGGTGATCGGCACCGCGCTCGGCCTCGCCTTCCCGGAGTTCGCCGCCAAGCTCAAGCCGCTCGGCGATGCCTTTATCAAGCTGATCAAGATGCTGATCGGCCCGATCGTGTTCTGCGTGGTGGTGGCCGGCATCTGCGGCGCCGGCGAGCTGAAGAAGGTGGGCCGCGTCGGCATCAAGGCGGTGGTGTACTTCGAGGTCGTCACCACCATCGCGCTGGCGCTGGGCATCCTGCTGGCCTATGTGTTCCAGCCGGGCGTGGGCATGAACGTCGATCCCCGTTCGCTCGACGCCTCGGCCATCGCCGGCTTTATCGACAACGCGACCAAGGTCAAGGACCAGGGCACGGTCGACTTCCTGCTCAAGCTGATCCCCAATACCGTGTTCGGCGCCTTCGCCAACGGCGACGTGCTGCAGGTGCTGGTGGTGTCGATCCTGTTTGGCTGCGCGCTGTCGCTGGTGGGCGAGCCGGGCCGGCCGCTGGTCAGCCTGATCGATACCTTCTCGCACACGCTGTTCAAGATGATGGGATTCATCATCAAGCTGGCGCCGCTGGGCGTGCTGGGCGCGGTGGCGTTTACGGTCGGCAAGTACGGCATCGGCTCGCTCAAGCAGCTGGGCTTCCTGGTGCTGCTGTTCTACGGCGCGGTGATCGTGTTCGTGCTGGTGGTGCTGGGCGGCATCATGCGCGCTTGCGGTTTCTCGGTGATCAAGCTGATCCGCTACCTGCGCGCCGAGTTGCTGGTGGTGCTGGGCACCGCCTCGTCCGACAGCGTGCTGCCGCAGGTGATGAAGAAGCTCGAGTTCATGGGCGTGAAGAAGTCGGTGGTGGGCCTGGTGATTCCGACCGGCTACTCGTTCAACCTCGACGCGTTCTCGATCTACCTGACGCTGGCCGCGGTCTTTATCGCGCAGGCAACCAACACGCCGCTGGCGATGGCCGACCTGCTCGGCATCCTGGCGGTGGCGCTGATCACCTCCAAGGGCGCGCACGGCATTCCCGGCTCGGCCATCGTGATCCTGGCCGCGACGCTGTCGGCACACCCGGCGATCCCGGCGATCGGCCTGGTGCTGGTGCTGTCGGTGGACTGGTTCATCGGCATCGCGCGCGCGCTCGGCAACCTGATCGGCAACTGCGTCGCCACGGTGGTGGTGGCCGCATGGGAGAAGGACATCGACCGCGCCCGGGCGCACGGGGTGCTGAACGGCACCATCGAAGCGTCCGACCTCGATGCCGGCCTGGCCGCGATGGCGCAGGACGCCGCCGCCCCGGCGATCGTGCCGGGCCCGGTCGCAGGGCGCTAGAATCACGCATCTCCCCAACCGCGCAGCCTCTGCGCAAGTGCGCTGCCATGCCCGAGCATATCGATCCTGACATGACCGCCGAAGCGATCGCCGACGACATCGTCGCGGCGATCGTTTCGCACCGCCTGCCGCCCGGCACCAAGCTGCGCGAGGAGGCGCTGGCCAGCGTCTACCGCGTCAGCCGCACCAAGGTGCGCGCGGCGCTGCTGATGCTGTCCAAGGACAAGGTCATCCAGATCGTGCCGGACAAGGGGGCGTTCGTGGCCAAGCCCAGCGCCGAGGAAGCGCGCGAGGTGTTCGCCGTGCGTCGCATCCTCGAAGCCGCGCTGGCGCGCGAATTCGTCGCCAAGGCCACCGCCGCCGACTACAAGCGCATCGACCGCCACCTGGCGGCCGAACGTAAGTCGCTGGCCGGCAACGATGCCCAGGTGCGCACCCGGCTGCTGGGCGACTTCCATATCGTGCTGGCCGAGGTGGTCGGCAACGGCGTGCTGACCGAGATGATGCGCGAGCTGTCGGCGCGCAGCGCGGTCATCACCATGCTGTACCAGTCGCGCCGCGACGCGGCCTGCTCGTCAGACGAGCATCGCGAGTTCATCGAGGCCGCCCGTGCCGGCGATGTCGAGCGCGCCGTCACGCTGATGGTGGACCACCTGGGCCACGTCGAGGGCGCGCTGCATTTCGAGGAAACCGCGCCGGTGGCGCGCGGCAAGGACCTCGTCGCCGCACTGCTGGCGTAGGCGCCAGCGCCACCCTTTCCCCCTTCTCTCCGCCCCGGTGCCGGCCGCTTGACGTGAGTCAAAGCACCCCGCGCCGCCCGCGCGCAAACTTCATCTCGCCATGAAGACGCGGGGGCGCACTTCATGAGCACTTGCCTGCCGGCACCTCATCGTCGGCAGGCTGCCCGCACGCTGCAACGGTGTGCGGGCTTTCTTTTTTCTGAGGACGGGGTTCCGCGGCGCCGAATGGCGCGCGCCCCGCGGCCTCTCACCCGTGCCGTCCGGCACCGGTTTTTCCCTTTCCCGACAGCAGGTTGCGGTGTTTCGGCCAACGTTGCCGCTGCCCTGGCGTAGTCGCGCCAGGCGCGTTTGCGGCGCCCCGTCGCGCCAGCACGCGTGAAAGCGAATCGCGCCTTCGGGTTAGGATGCCGCAGGCCCCGCCAGAGGCCCGCGCCGTCCCGCCTCGCTGCGGTGGCAGCCGCACACGATAACAACCACAGGGAGACCGCCATGCGCCATCGCGCGATACCTGCCGTGCCGCCGCCCCGCCGGCGCTAGCGCTCGCCTGCCACCGCCCTGCCCCCGACCGAAATCGAAAAGGACTTCCCATGCCCAGCGCCTTCCGCCCCGACGCCTTTGCCGGCAAGACCGTCTTCGTCGCCGGCGCCTCGTCCGGCATCAACCTTGGCATCGCGCACGGCTTTGCGCGCGCCGGCGCGCGGCTGGCGCTGATCAGCCGCACCGCCGAGCGCATCCAGGCCGCCGCCGACACCATCACCGCGGCCGGCGGCACCGCCATCGGCATGGCCGCCGACGTGCGCGACTACGCCGCGGTCGAGGCCGCCTTTGCGCGTGCGCAGGACGAACTGGGCCCCATCGACGTGGTGATCTCCGGCGCCGCCGGCAATTTCCTCGCGCCCGTGGTCGGCATGTCGGCCAACGCCTTCAAGACCGTGGTCGATATCGACCTGCTTGGCACCTTCAACGTGTTCCGCGCCAGCTTCGACCACCTCAGCAAGCCGGGCGCGTCGCTGATCGCGATCACCGCGCCGCAGGCGGTCAACGCGATGATGTTCCAGGCCCATGCCTGCGCCGCCAAGGCCGGCATCAACATGCTGATCAAGTGCCTGGCGATGGAATGGGGCCCGGCCGGCGTGCGGGTGAACGGCATCTCGCCCGGCCCGATCGCCGACACCGAAGGCATGGCGCGGCTGGCGCCGACGCCCGAGATCGAGGCCCGCTACAAGGCGCGCCTGGCGCTGCGCGACTACGGCACCAAGGACGACATCGCCGATGCCGCGATGTACCTGAGCAGCGACAACGCCAGCTACGTCACCGGCACCATCCTCGACTGCGACGGCGGCAGCAAGCTGGGCGACGCCTCGGCCGACGCGCTGAAGAAGCCGCAATAGCCTGGCTGCACCGGATATCCGCACCCGCAACGACCCAGAAACCAGGAGAACCACCATGACGGCAACCGTCCTCTACCAGGCCAGCGAAGGCGTGGCCACGCTGACCCTGAACCGCCCGGAGGTGCTCAATGCACTGAACGCCGACATCCTGCGCGAACTGCGCGAGGCCGTCGATCGCGCCGCGGCCGACGCCGAGGTGCGCGCCGTGCTGCTGACCGGCGCCGGCCGCGGCTTCTGCGCCGGCGCCGACCTGGCCGCGCGCCAGGGCGGCGGCGTGTCCGATTCCGGCACGCTGCTGCGCGAGCGCTACCACCCGATCATCATGGCGCTGCGCGAGATGCCCAAGCCGGTCATCACCGCAGTCAACGGCGTCGCCGCCGGTGCCGGCATGAGCCTGGCGCTGGCGGGCGACGTGGTGCTGGCGGTGCGTTCGGCCAGCTTCCTGCAGGCGTTCTCGAAGATCGGCCTGATCCCGGATGCCGGCAGCACCTACTTCCTGCCGCGCTATGCCGGCGAGATGCGCGCCCGCGCGCTGGCCATCCTGGCCGAGAAGATCGACGCCGAGGAAGCCCACCGCATCGGCCTGGTGTGGAAGGTGCATGACGACACCGCGCTGCAGGACGAGGCCGGCAAGCTGGCCCGCCACCTGGCGAGCATGCCGACCATGGCCTACGCCATGATCAAGCAGGCGCTCAACCAGAGCTTCGGCAACGACCTGGCCGCGCAGCTGGAAGTCGAAGCCACGCTGCAGTCGCGCGCCAGCCGCAGCGAAGACTGCCAGGAAGGCGTGGCCGCCTTCGTCGAGAAGCGCAAGCCACAGTTCAAGGGCCGCTGAGCGCGGCGACTGCCACTACTTCCAGGAGTCCGCATGAGCGTCAGCAATGAACGTATCCTCATGACGATCGAAGGCGGCGTCGCCGACGTCCGCCTGAACCGCCCCGACAAGATGAACGCACTCGACCAGGCCATGTTCGATGCGCTGATCGAGACCGGCGCACAGCTCGCGCGCCTGCCGGACCTGCGCGCGGTGGTGCTGTCCGGCGAAGGCCGCGCCTTCTGCGCGGGACTGGACATGGGCCGCATGGCCGGCATGTTGTCCGATGGCGGCGGATCGCACGACGACAGCATCGGCGCCGGCCGCCTCGGCAAGCGCACCAATGGCATCTCCAATCGCCCGCAGTACGCCTGCATGGTATGGCGCGAGCTGCCGGTGCCAGTCTTTGCCGCGGTGCATGGCGTGGCCTTCGGCGGCGGTCTGCAGGTGGCGCTGGGCGCCGATGTCCGCTATGTCGCGCCGGACGCCAGGCTGTCGGTCATGGAAATGAAGTGGGGACTGGTGCCCGACATGGCGGGCATGGTGCTGACGCGCGGGCTGGTGCGGCCCGACGTGCTGCGCGAGCTGATCTACAGCGCGCGCGTGCTGAACGGCAGCGAGGCGTGCGAGCTGGGGCTGGGCACCTACCTGGCCGACGACCCGCGCGCCGCGGCGCTGGCCGCCGCGCGCGAAGTCGCGCAGAAGAACCCGGATGCGATCCGCGCCGCCAAGCGCCTGATGGCCGTGGCGGAGCGCGGCGACCACGCCGCCATCCTGCAGGCCGAATCCGACGAGCAGGACCGGCTGGTGGGCTCGCCCAACCAGCGCGAAGCGGTGCTGGCCAACCTGGAGAAACGCGCGCCGCGCTTCACGCAGGCAGGCTGAAAACAGCTCTCAGTGGTGGCGCCGCCGGCGCCACCACAGCGCATAGATCGCGACGTTCACCACCAGCACCACCAGCCCCAGCCAGAGCTGCACCGCGGGCGTCAGCCCCGCCGGATAGATCAGCGGCAACAGGTAGCGCTCGACAAAGCCGCCGCTGTAGCCGGCCTGCCCGGCAGCCCGGCGCAACGTGTTTTCCAGCGGCGTCAGCGGGCAGATCCAGCCGGCCCATTCGATCAGCACGCCCCACACCGCCGCGGGCAGGTGCACCCATGCGACGCGCGGCCAGCGCAATACCATCAGGCCGCCCGCCACCACGAATACGATAAACAGCGCGTGCGCGATGACGACGAGGTCGGCCAGCCAGGCGGCGATCGGCATCGGCATCGACATCGGTATCGGTATGCGGCGGCGGCGGCGGCCTCAGTTGCCGCCCGCCGTGTCCATCCAGTAGCCCGGGCGCGCGAACTGCGCCTTCAGGTGCTCGATGAAGAAGCGGATCTTGGCCGGCACCGGACGCTGCTGCGGGTACACGGCGAGGATGTCGTAGGCGGGCAGCGCGTATTCGTCCAGCACCGTGATCAGCTCGCCGCTCTCCAGCTGCGGCAGGATCTCCCAGGTGGAACGCCAGCCCAGGCCCAGGCCTTCGCCGGTCCAGCGGTGCAGCAGCTCGCCGTCGTTGCAGTCGAGGTTGCCGTTGACGCGCACGGTCACGGTCTTGCCGTTCTGGCTGAAGTACCAGCCGCGCTGCTGGCCGCCCTGCAGGTTGAACGCCAGGCAGTTGTGCTGGGCCAGGTCGTCCAGCGTCTGCGGCACGCCGTACTTGGCGAAGTACGCCGGCGTGCCGCACACCACGCGCTTGTTCGACGCCAGCTTGATCGCGACGAAGTTCGGATCGATCGCGCCGCCGATGCGGATGCCGACGTCATAGCCCTCGCGCACCAGGTCGACCACGCGGTCGGTCAGGTTGAACGAGATCTGCACCTCGGGGTTGCTGGCCAGGAACGCCGGCGCGTGCGGCGCCACGTGCTTGCGCCCGAACGCCGCTGGCGCCGACACGATCAGGTGGCCGGTGGCCTTGTGCTTGCCCTCGGCGATCAGCATCTCGGCGCGGTCGAGGTCGGCCAGCGCCTTCTTGCACTGCTCCATGAACACCGCGCCCTGCTCGGTCACGGCGATTCGGCGCGTCGACCGGTGCAGCAGCTTGACGCCGATGCGGGCTTCGAGCGCGTTGATGCGGCGGCCGATCATCACCGGCGTGACGTTCTGCGTCAGCGCCGCGGCGGCCATGCTGCCGTGCTCCACCACGGCGATAAAGGCTTCGATTTGCTTGAGTTTGTCCATCGGATATTGGTCTCCCGGGCGCCATTGTGCGGCATCGCCGGGGTTGTGGCATCCCTGCGCGGCTGATGGACCGGATCGAAGCGGCCGCATAAGGGCTGCTGCCCGGGCCCGCCACGGGCACGCGGCGGCACCCGGTGCGCGGCTAGGTTCAGCCCGCGCCGGCGGTGCGCTTGCCAAGCTGCGCGTTCAGTTCGGCCGCCTCGCCCAGCACATGAGCCAGGCGCCGCAGCGGCCGGCTGCATTGCAGATGCAGATACAGGTAGCAGGCTGCGCCGGTCACCACCATCACGCCGTAGAGCCACAGCAGCGTGCCGCCCACGGCCTGCTGGCGCGGCAGCGCGGCCAGCACCGCGGCGGCCGGCGCCAGCGCCAGCAGCACCGCCAGCGTGCGCGCCGCACCCTCCCATAGCCGCAGCTGCAGCGCCACGCGCCGCTGGCGCGCCTGCAGCTGCTGCGGCGGGATCCGCGCCAGCCGGCGCAGCAGTGCGTCTTCGGCGGCGCTGTCGCGGTCCAGCTCGGCGGCCTGCCAGCGCAGCGGATGGCGCAGCCGCGCCAGCACCGTGCCGGCGCGGGCCAGCCCGGCGCCGACATAGCACGCGGCCGCCAGCGCCAGCAGGGCCTCGAAGCCGCGCAGCGACCACGGCGGCACGGCCTGCTTCAGCCCCAGGCGCCATACCGCCAGTCCGGCGCCGCACAGGATCGTCGCGACCAGCGCCGCAATAAAGCCAAGCCACAACGCGCGCCCGAGCCGGCTGTCTGGCGCGGGCGCAGCCTCGGGCGCGGCGGCGGCAAGCGCTTCCAGCAGTTCATAGGTGGACGGCAGCCTGGAATACATGGTCGGCCCGGATGGCAGGAAATGCCGCCATTTTGCCGCAGCGCTGGCGTACCCAGTGCTGCGCGGCGTGTCCGTACCGTCACACCGCATATCCAATGGCATGCATCGGCGTACGTGCGCCGACCGTCCGGCGTGGCTTTCCAGCCCATATTGCGTACTACAGGTATCGAATCAACTGATCGCCCTTCTGTTTATCCCAACCGGCCTGCGGGAATAGGATCGACTCCAACGAAATTCCCACCATTACCGGAGACAAGATCATGGCAAAGATGAGAGCAATCGACGCGGCAATCGCCGTGCTGGAGAAGGAAGGCGTGACCACCGCGTTCGGCGTGCCGGGCGCGGCCATCAACCCGTTCTACTCGGCGATGCGCAAGTCGGGCAACATCAGCCACGTGCTGGCCCGCCACGTCGAAGGCGCCTCGCACATGGCCGAAGGCTACACCCGCGCCGAGCCGGGCAATATCGGCGTCTGCGTCGGCACCTCCGGCCCCGCCGGCACCGACATGATCACCGGCCTGTATTCGGCCTGGGCCGATTCGATCCCCATCCTCTGCATCACCGGCCAGGCCCCGCGCGCACGCCTGTACAAGGAAGACTTCCAGGCCGTCGACATCGAATCGATCGCCAAGCCCGTGACCAAGTGGGCCGTGACCGTGCGCGAGCCGGCGCTGGTGCCGCAGGTGTTCCAGCAGGCCTTCCACATCATGCGCTCGGGCCGCCCGGGCCCGGTGCTGATCGACCTGCCGTTCGACGTGCAGGTTGCCGAGATCGAATTCGATCCGGAGACGTACCAGTCGCTGCAGCCGTACAAGCCGGCCGCCTCGCGCGCTCAGATCGAGAAGGCCATCGCCATGCTGAACGCGGCCGAGCGCCCGCTGATCGTGTGCGGCGGCGGCGTGATCAACGCCGATGCCTCGGAACTGCTGGTCGAGTTCGCCGAGCTGGTCAACGTGCCGGTGGTGCCGACCCTGATGGGCTGGGGCGTGCTGGCCGACGACCACCCGCTGCAAGCCGGCATGGTCGGCCTGCAGACCTCGCACCGCTACGGCAACGCCACGCTGCTGGCCTCGGACTTCGTGATGGGCATCGGCAACCGCTGGGCCAACCGCCACACCGGCAGCGTCGACGTCTACACCAAGGGCCGCAAGTTCGTGCACGTCGATATCGAGCCCACCCAGATCGGCCGCGTGTTCGGCCCGGACCTGGGCATCGTCTCCGACGCCAAGGCCGCGCTGGAACTGTTCGTCGAAGTCGCGCGCGAAATGAAGATGGCCGGCCGCCTGCCGTGCCGCAAGAGCTGGGTCGCCGACGTGCAGAAGCGCCGCCGCACCATGCAGCGCAAGAGCGACTTCGACAACGTGCCGGTCAAGCCGCAGCGCGTGTACCGCGAGATGAACCAGTACTTCCCGCGCGACGTGCGCTACGTCAGCACCATCGGCCTGTCGCAGATCGCCGCGGCCCAGTTCCTGTCGGTCAACCAGCCGCGCCACTGGATCAACTGCGGCCAGGCTGGTCCGCTGGGCTGGACCATCCCGGCCGCGATCGGCGTGAAGACCGCCTCGCCGGATTCGGACGTGGTGGCGATCTCGGGCGACTACGACTTCCAGTTCATGATCGAAGAGCTGGCCGTGGCCGCGCAGTTCAAGGTGCCGTACATCCACGTGGTGGTGAACAACTCCTACCTCGGCCTGATCCGCCAGGCGCAGCGCAACTTCGAGATGGACTACTGCGTGCAGCTGGCCTTCGACAACGTCAACGCCCCCGAGCTGAACGGCTATGGCGTGGACCACGTCAAGGTGGTCGAGGGCCTGGGCTGCAAGGCGATCCGCGTGTTCAAGCCGGAGGACATCGCCCCGGCCTTCGCCGAAGCGCGCGACCTGATGGCCGAGTTCTCGGTGCCAGTGGTGGTCGAGGTGATCCTGGAGCGCGTGACCAATATCGCGATGGGCACCGAGATCGACAACATCAACGAGTTCGAGCCGATCGAAGACCTCGAGGACATCGAGGAAGCGATCCTGAAGGAAGAAGTGGAAACGGCGTAAGACGCTATCGCGCCCTGCAGTCCTGCACGTCATTCCCGCGCATACCCAAAGGGCACGTGGGCGGGAATCCAGCGTCCTTCAAAAAGTCACTGGGTTCCCGCCCTCGCGGGAACGACAAACAAAAACCAAGTCACAGGAGATGACAAATGACCAAACTTGCGGCCAATCTCACGATGCTGTTCAATGAAGCGGGCTTTCTCGACCGCTTCGAAGCCGCCGCGCGCGCGGGCTTCCGCGGCGTGGAGTTCCTCTTCCCGTATGCGTTCCATGCGGACCAGATCGCTGACCGCCTGAACCGCTTCCAGCTCGACCTGGTGCTGCACAACCTGCCCGCCGGCAAGTGGGATGCGGGCGAGCGCGGCATTGCCTGCCACCCGGACCGCGTCGGCGAGTTCCAGGACGGCGTCGGCGAGGCCATCAAGTACGCCAAGGTGCTGGGCGTGCGCCAGCTGAACTGCCTGGTCGGCATCCTGCCGCAGAACGTCAGGCGCGAGCAGGCGCAGGAAACGCTGGTCGAAAACCTGCGCTTCGCCGCCGGCGCGCTGGCCGCCGAGCATATCGACCTGCTGGTCGAGCCGATCAACACCTTCGACATCCCGGGCTTCTTCCTGTCGCGCACGCAACAGGCGCTGGACCTGATCACCCAGGTCAACGCGCCCAACCTGTACGTGCAGTACGACATCTATCACATGCAGCGGATGGAAGGCGAGATCGCCAACACCATCAAGGCCAACCTGCCGAAGATCAAGCACATCCAGCTGGCCGACAACCCGGGCCGCAACGAGCCGGGCACGGGCGAGCTGAACTACCAGTACCTGTTCAAGTTCCTGGACGAGATCGGCTACAGCGGCTGGATCGGCTGCGAGTACAAGCCGAAGGCCACCACCGAAGCGGGCCTGGGCTGGCGCGCCGCGCACGGCGTGCAGTAAGCGCTTGTTTGCTCCCCTCTCCCGCCTGCGGGAGAGGGGCCGGGGGTGAGGGCAGGAGGTTCAAAGGCTGAGGCCGGTGGGTTGACACCGTTGGCCCCGCTTGATGTGGCACCCAGCTAGCCCACCCCTCACCCCAACCCTCTCCCCATGAGGGGAGAGGGAGAACACCTTGCTTTGGCCAGCTCGGGCGGCTTGGGAGCACCCGACACCGCTGGCTTCGATTTCATTTTTCTTATTCTTAGGAGACATCACATGGCAACCACTCGCAACGTCGGCTTCATCGGCCTGGGCATCATGGGCGCACCGATGGCGGGCCACCTGCGCGCCGCCGGCCACACGCTGTTCGTGCATGACGTCAACCCGGCCCCGCAGGCGCTGGTCGATGCAGGCGTGACCGTCTGCACCAGCGCCGAGGAAGTCGCCAAGCGTGCCGACATCATCATCATCATGGTGCCGGACACGCCGCATGTGGAAGCGGTGCTGTTCAGCGAGAAGGGCGTGGCCGCCGCGTTCAAGGCGGCCGGCAAGGAAGCCAGCTACAGCAAGATCGTGGTCGACATGAGCTCGATCTCGCCGATCGCCACCAAGGACTTCGCCGCGCGCATCAACAAGCTGGGCGCTTCGTACCTGGACGCGCCGGTGTCGGGCGGTGAAGTGGGCGCCAAGGCCGCGTCGCTGACGATCATGGTTGGCGGCCCGCAGGAGGCCTTCGACCAGGTCAAGCCGCTGTTCGAGCTGATGGGCAAGAACATCACGCTGGTGGGCGGCAACGGCGACGGCCAGACCACCAAGGTGGCCAACCAGATCATCGTCGCGCTGAACATCCAGGCCGTGTCCGAAGCGCTGCTGTTCGCCTCCAAGGCCGGCGCCGATCCGGCCAAGGTGCGCGAGGCGCTGATGGGCGGCTTTGCCGCATCGCGCATCCTGGAAGTGCACGGCGAGCGCATGGTCAAGCGCACCTTCGACCCGGGCTTCCGCATCGAGCTGCACCAGAAGGACCTGAACCTGGCGCTGCAGGGTGCCAAGGCGCTGGGCGTGGCGCTGCCCAACACCGCCACCGCGCAGGAGCTGTTCAACACCTGCTCGGCCAACGGCCTGGGCAAGCAGGACCACTCGGCCCTGTGCCGCGCGATCGAGATCATGTCTAACCACCAGATCGCCAACGCCAAGTAAGCAGCAACCTGTCGTCCCCGCCTCGCGGGGACGACTCGCTTTCCCCGTCAGCACCCAGGATTCTTCATGCTCGTCACCGAACCCCAAGCCGCCCTGCTGTCGCCCCAGCGCACCGCAGCCAGCGCTGAACCGCGCGCGCTGCTGCGCGACCTGTTCGATACCGCGGTCGCCTCCGTCAGCGCCAGCCACTGCCTGCCGCCGCACCTGCCCGCGCCGCCCAAGGGCCGCACCGTGGTGATCGGCGCCGGCAAGGCCGCCGCGGCGATGGCGCAGGCGGTGGAAGCGAACTGGCCAGGCGAGCTGTCGGGCCTGGTGGTGACGCGCTACGGCCACGGCGCCGACTGCAAGCGCATCGAAGTGGTCGAGGCCGCCCACCCGGTTCCCGACGAAGCCGGCGCGCGCGCCGCGCAGCGCATGGTGGAACTGGTGCAGGGCCTCACCGCCGACGACCTAGTGCTGTGCCTGATCTCCGGCGGCGGCTCCGCGCTGCTGGCGGCGCCCGCGCCGGGCCTGACGCTGGCCGACAAGCAAGCCGTGAACAAGGCGCTGCTCAGGAGCGGCGCCAGCATCGGCGAGATGAACTGCGTGCGCAAGCACCTGTCGGCGCTCAAGGGCGGCCGCCTGGCGCTGCATTGCGCGCCGGCACGCGTGGAAACGCTGCTGATTTCCGATATTCCCGGCGATGACCCGACGCTGATCGCCAGCGGCCCGACGCTGCCCGACGCAACCACCTGCGCCGACGCGCTGGCGGTGATCGCCAAGTACGGCATCGAGGTGCCGGCCAACGTGCGCGCGCACCTGGAGAGCGGTGCCGGCGAAACCCCCAAGCCCGGCGATGCGCGCTTCCACGGCCACCGCAGCGTGACGCTGGCCACCGCGCAGCAGGCGCTGGAAGCCGCCGCGGCGCGCGCGCGCGAACTGGGCTTCGAGGCCCATATCCTGTCCGACTGCATCGAGGGCGAAGCGCGCGAAGTCGCCGAAGTGCATGCCGCGATCGCGCGCCAGGTGGCGCAGCGCGGCCAGCCCTTCGGCAAGCCGTGCGTGATCCTGTCCGGCGGCGAGACCACCGTGACCGTGCGCGGCAAGGGCCGCGGCGGACGCAATGCCGAGTTCCTGCTGGCGCTGGCGGTGGCGCTCGACGGCCTGCCCGGCGTGCATGCGATCGCCGGCGACACCGATGGCATCGATGGCTCCGAGGACAACGCCGGCGCGCTGCTGTCGCCCGACACGCTGACCCGCGCCGGCGCGCGCGGGCTGCATGCGCGCGCGCACCTGGAGAACAACGACGGCTACGGCTTCTTCGCCGGACTGGACGACCTGATCGTCACCGGCCCGACCCGCACCAACGTGAACGATTTCCGCGCGATTTTGATCACCTGATTTCTTGTCGTTCCCGCGCAGGAGGGAACCCAGTGACGTTCAAAGACGCTGGATTCCCGCCCACGTGCCCTTTGGGTATGCGCGGGAATGACGGAGTGGCATAGCACAGTAGTACCGACTGACTCGCGGCGCCGACGCGCCGCTACCGAGAATGGAAGAGGAGACATCATGAGACGCCAGCGCAAAGCGAAGATCGTGGCCACGCTCGGCCCCGCCAGCACCGACATCGCGGTGATCCGCGCGCTGTTCGAGGCCGGCGCCGACGTGTTCCGGCTGAACTTCAGCCACGGCACGCACGACGACCACCGCGCGCGCTACGACGCGGTGCGCCAGGTCGAGGCCGAGACCGGCCGCCCCATCGCCGTGCTGGCCGACCTGCAGGGCCCCAAGCTGCGCATCGGCACCTTCGCCGCCGGCAAGGTCGCGGTGCGCACCGGGGATGTGTTCGTGCTCGACAGCGACCCGACCCCGGGCGACGGCACCCGCGTCTACCTGCCGCACCCCGAGCTGTTCCAGGCCGCACAGCCAGGCCAGTCGCTGCTGATCGACGACGGCAAGGTGCGCCTGGCGATCGAGTCGGTCACCACCGGCACCATTACCACGCGCGTGGCCAACAACGGCTCGCTGTCCGACCGCAAGGGCGTGAACGTGCCCGACGCGGTGATCCCCATCCCCGCGCTGACCGAGAAGGACCGCAAGGACCTGGACTTCGCGCTGTCGCTGGGCGCCGACTGGATCGGCCTGTCGTTCGTGCAACGCCCGTCAGACATCGTCGAGGCGCGCGAGATCGTCGGCACCCGTGCCGGCATCCTGTCCAAGATCGAGAAGCCGGCCGCGCTGCAGCAGCTCGAAGAGATCGTGCGGGTGTCCGATTCGGTGATGGTGGCGCGCGGCGACCTGGGGGTGGAGCTGCCGCCCGAGCGCGTGCCCGGCGTGCAGAAGCGCATCCTGCGCGTGTGCCGCCAGCTGGGCAAGCCGGTGGTGATCGCCACGCAGATGCTGGAATCGATGATCGACTCGCCGGTGCCGACCCGCGCCGAAGCGTCGGACGTGGCCAGCGCCATCTATGAAGGCGCCGATGCGGTGATGCTGTCGGCCGAGTCGGCCAACGGCCGCTACCCGGTGCCGGCGGTGTCGATGATGAACCGCATCGTTACCGAGGTCGAGCGCGACCCGCTGTACCGCAACCTGCTCGACGCCCAGCACGAGACCCCGCTGAACACGCGCCAGGATGCCATTTGCGCCGCGCTGCGCGAAGTCACGCACATCATCGGCGCGGCCGCGACGGTGACCTATACCTCGTCGGGCTCGACCGCGCTGCGCGCCGCGCGCGAACGGCCGTGCGCACCGATCGTCAGCATCACGCCGAACCTGGAGATCGCGCGCCGGCTGGCGATCGCGTGGGGCATCCACTCCACCGTGAGCCCGGACGTGCAGAGCGTGGACGAAATGGTCGAAGCCGCCACGCGCGCCGCCGTTGCCGAAGGCTACGCCGCGCCGGGTGACCAGATCACCATCGCCGCCGGCATGCCGTTCGGCCAGGGCGGCACCACCAACCTGCTGCGCGTGGCCGAAGTCAGCGCCAGCGTGGTGGCCGCCGCGCCTGCTGCACGCGAGGCCGCACTGGCCTGAGCGCGCGCTCGCGCGTTCCCGCTCCGGAACCTCCAGGCCATCACGGAACCGGGTGCAAACCCGGTTTCTTCGCTTTGCCGCACACCGCCCGCATTGCCCGTCTCCAGGGCGAGTGGGCGGTGTTTTTTTTGGCGTGCCGCGGCGCGCGTCCGCGGGCACGGCGCGCTGCTGCAACGAGCGCCCAGGCGCGGATTGCTATACTGAATTCCACTTCCTCCACCTATTCCCCAAGCCCGGAGCCCCCATGCGCCTCGATGACGAAGCCGAAAGCCAGCACGTTGAAGACCGCCGCGGGGGCTTCGGCGGCCTTGGCGGCAAGTCGATCGGCATCGGCACGGTCATCATCGCGCTGGCGGCGTCGTACTTCTTCGGCATCGACCCGATGCTGATCATGCAGGGCGCGTCGGTGCTGCAGGGCTCCGGCCCGCAGCAGCAACAGCAGCAGGCCGACCGGCCGCCGGCGACGGACCAGATGACGGTGTTCACGCGCAAGGTGCTGGGCAATACCGAGCGCACCTGGCAACACATCTTCGAAACCCAGCTCAACCGCCGCTATGCACCGCCGACGCTGGTGCTGTTCTCCGGCGCCACGCCGACGGCATGCGGCACCGGCCAGTCGGCGATGGGCCCGTTCTACTGCCCGGGCGACCAGAAGGTCTATATCGACCTGGCCTTCTATGACGAACTGCGCCAGCGCTTCGGCGCCGGCGGCGACTTTGCCCAGGCTTATGTGATCGCGCACGAGATCGGCCACCATGTGCAGAACCTGCTGGGCGTCTCGGACAAGGTCGACAGCGCGCGCCGCCGCATGGGCGAGGCCCAGGCCAACCAGCTGTCGGTGCGCATGGAGCTGCAGGCCGACTGCCTGGCCGGGGTCTGGGCCGCCACCGCGCAGCGCGCCAACCAGCAGCTGCTGGAGCCCGGCGATATCGAGGAAGGCCTGAAGGCCGCCGCCGCCATCGGCGACGACCGGCTGCAGCGCCAGTCGCAGGGCTATGTCGTGCCGGAAGCGTTTACCCACGGCTCCAGCGAGCAGCGCGTGCGCTGGCTGCGCCGCGGCCTCGAGTCCGGCGACATCCGCAAGTGCGACGCCTTCGCCGCGCGCGACCTGTAGTTCCCGGTCCCGCCCCCAACCTCGGTGGGGGCCGACAATGTGACGTTTGCGTTGTCCGGGCCGCGCTTCCCTGTCTATAATCGCCGGCAAGGCCGCAGTATGACGGCCGGTCGCCGGCGTCGATCCTCACCGGTCTTTCCCGCCGCAGCGCCGGGTCCTTCCCCGCCGGACCCCCGTACCTCTGGTACGCGCCAACTTGCCGCAATCGTTGCGGCGTCTCCGCACCCAAGCCGTTCCGTTCCAACCGCACCGGAGCCACGGCCGATCTTCACTTGCCGTGCGCCCGTGCCAGCCCTGACCTGACATGGCGTCGTTTTTCCTGAAGCGCCCGGCGTTCGCCTGGGTGCTGGCCATCCTGACCGTGGTGGCGGGCCTGCTGGCCCTGAACCGCATCCCCATCGCCCAGTATCCGGCGGTGGCGCCGCCGACGGTGATCATCTACGCCGATTACCCCGGCGCGTCCGCGCGCACGGTGGAGGACCGCGTCACCGCGGTGCTGGAGCAGCAGATGCACGGCATTCCCGGCCTGCTCTACCTCGATTCCAGCAGCGAGGGCGGCACCGCCACGGTGACGCTCGGCTTCCGCCAAGGCACCGACCCGCAGCTGGCGCAGGTCAACGTGCGCAACCGCGTGGCCCAGGCCGAGCCGCTGCTGCCCGAGGCGGTGCGGCGCGGCGGGGTCTATGTCGACCAGGCCAGCAGCAGCGCCTTCATGTATGTGTCGCTGGTGTCGGACAGCGGCCAGCTCGACGAAACCGCGCTGGGCGACTTCGCCGCCGGCTCGGTGCTGCCGCTGCTGCGCCGCCTGCCCGGCATCGGCAAGGCCGAGCCCTACGGCGCCGAATACGCGCTGCGGATCTGGTTCGACCCCGACAAGCTGAACGCCTTCAACCTGACCACGGCCGAGGTCGAGGCCGCCATCCGCGCGCGCAACGGCAACGTCACGCCGGGCCAGCTGGGCGGCGCGCCGGCCGTGCCGGAGCAGCCGTTCCAGGCGATCGTGCGCCCGCCCGCGCCGATGAGCGACGCGCAGGCGTTCGGACGCATCGTGGTGCGCGCCGCCACCGACGGTTCGGCGGTGCTGCTGCGCGACGTGGCGCGGGTGGAACTGGCCGCCAGCGACTACCGCTACGGCTCCACGCTGAACACGCGCAACGCCGCGTCGATCGGCCTGAAGCTGGCCGACGGCGCCAACGTGCTGCAGACCTCGCGCACCGTGCGCGCCGCGCTCGATGCCGCCAGCAAGGGCTTCCCGGGCGACGTGCGCTACGAGATCTCGTATGACGGCGCCACCTTCGTGCAGGCGTCGATCTCGCGCGTGGTGCTGACGCTGATCGAGGCCACGGTGCTGGTGTTCCTGATCCTGTACCTGTTCCTCGGCAACCTGCGCGCCACGCTGATTCCGTGCATCGTGGTGCCGGTGTCGCTGCTGGGCACGGTCGCGTGCCTGTACGCGCTGGGCCTGTCGCTGAACGTGATCACGCTGTTCGGCGTGGTGCTGGCGATCGGCATCCTGGTCGACGACGCCATCGTGGTGGTGGAAAACGTCGAGCGCATCATGCGCAGCGACGGCGTCGGTGCAATGCAGGCTGCGGCGCGCTCGATGCGCGAAGTCTCCGGGGCGCTGATCGCGGTAACGCTGGTGCTGTGCGCGGTGTTCGTGCCGATGGCGTTCTTCGGCAGCGCGGTGGGCGTGATCTACCGGCATTTTGCCGTGACGCTGGCGGTGTCGATCGCGTTCTCGCTGTTCTTTGCGCTGACGCTGGCGCCGGCGATGTGCGCCAGCCTGCTGCGCCACAGCGCCGCGCCGGCGCGCGGGCCGCTGGCGTGGTTCGATGCGCGCTTTGCCGCGTTCACCGCACGCTATGCCGGCTGGGTGCAGGCGCTGCAGCGCCGCCGGCTGCGCTGGCTGGCGGTGTACCTGGCGCTGACGCTGGCGTGCGGCTATGCGCTGTGGAAGATGCCGAGCGGCTTCCTGCCCGAAGAGGATACCGGCGAGATCGTGGTCGACGTGGAACTGCCCGCCGGCAGCACGCAGGCCGACACGCGGCGTTTGGTTGCGAGCCTCGAGCAGTGGATGCGCGACCAGCGCTACCCGGTGCATTCGAGCTTTGCCGTGCTGGGCTGGTCCAGCGGCGGCAGCGGCGAGCAGCGCGCCAGCCTGTTTATCGGCCTGACCGACTGGAAGGCGCGCGGGCGCGGTCACAGCGCGCAGGCGGTGCTGGAGCGGCTTGCGGCCGGCCTCGAAAGCTGGTCTGGCCGCGGCGCGGCGCAACTGTTCGCCTACAACAGCTCGGCGCTGCCGGAACTGGGCAGCATCGGCGGCCTGGACATGCGGCTGGTGGCGCGCCAGCCAGTCGGCCGCGAGGCGCTGTTCGCCGCGCGCGACAAGCTGATCGAACGCGCCAGACAGGACCCGGTGCTGGGCGAGGTGCGCGCAACCACCGGCCAGCCCGTGCCGGCGCTGGACCTGAAGATCGACTACCGCAAGGCCGAGGCCTTCGGCGTCGACGCCGAAGCCGTGCACCACACGCTGTCGGCGACGCTGGGCTCGCGCTATATCGACGAAGTCGCGCGCGAAGGCCGGGTGCGGCGCGTGATCCTGCAGGCCGATGCCCCGTTCCGCATGCAGCCGGACCAGCTGGCGCGCGTGCATGTGCGCAACGTCCACGGCGCGATGGTGTCGCTGGCGGCGTTCGCGTCGCTGGAATGGGGGCAAGGCGAGGTCACGCTGGAGCGCTTCGACGGCTTCAGCTCGGTGCGGATCAATGCCGAAGTGGCGCCGGGATACACCACCGGCGCGGCGATGACGCGGCTGACGGAACTGGTGCGCGGGCTGGGTCCCGAATTCGACGTGCGCTGGACCGGGCGTGCCTACGAGCAGCAGCAGACCGGCACGCAGGCGCCGTGGCTGTTCGCGCTGTCGCTGCTGTTTATCTTCCTGTGCCTGGTGGCGTTGTATGAAAGCTGGACCCTGCCGCTGGCGGTGATTGCGATCGTGCCGACCGGCCTGATGGGCGCGGCCGCCGCGATCTGGCTGCGCGGCATGCCCAACGATGTCTACTTCAAGGTGGGCGTGGTGGTGATCATGGGCCTGGCGGCCAAGAACGCCATCCTGATCGTCGAATATGCCGAGCAGTTGCGGCGCGGGGCCGCCGGCGCCATGGACGTGGTCGAAGCCGCCACGCGCGCGGCGCGCCAGCGGCTGCGCCCGGTGGTGATGACCTCGCTGGCGTTCGTGCTGGGGGTAGTGCCGCTGGCCATCAGCACCGGCCCCGGCGCAGGCGCGCAGCAGGCGGTCGGCACCGGCGTGCTGGGCGGCATGCTGGGCGCGACCGTGCTGGGCACGCTGGCGGTGCCGCTGCTGTACGCGGCGATCGCGCGCCGCTTGCAGCGCGCGCAGCCAGCGCCGGAACAAGCGCCGGAACAAGCGGCAGCGGCAGCTACGGAATAGAAAAACGCCTGCCAGGCGAAGAGAGAAGGAGGAGGAGGTCGGCCGGGCAGGCGGGAGAGAAAACTTGCGGCCACCGCAGTGGCCGCGTCGGGTCTTGGGGCAGACCCGGGGATCAGACGCGATAGCCGTACAGCGAACCATCGCCGGAGCGCGAGTTGTCGAGCGCGCGTTCGGCCACGTCACCGGTGAAGGTGTGCGTGCCTTCGCTGAAGGTATCGAACTTGTCGCGCTTCGAGATCTCGCCGCTGAAGCTGCGCGCCCCTTCGCTGAAGGTGTCGAACTTGCCGTCGCGGCGCGAGCCTTCCGAGTACGGGTCGAAGCGACCGGTGCGGGCGCCGTCGGTGTAGGTGTCGAACTTGCCTTGCTTGGCGCCGTCCGTGTACACATCGTACTTGCCGACCCGCAGCGCGTCGGCATACACATCGAACTTGCCAACCTTGCTGGCAGCGGGGGCAGCCATCGCCGTAGCGGACGCGGCCACTGCCGCGAACACGAGCGCGCCGCCAAGGATACGTCTGGCGATCATTTGGGACTCCTTCAACTGATTTCGTCGTTCTTTCTTGTCGGTCCGGGATGGGACTCCGGCCGCTCTGCAATCTATGTTGCGATGCGAGCACGGACTGAAGATTAGTCACGGCCCGCGCGAGCAGAAATACCGCTGCGACGAATGGTGCGTTGCGAGTCGTGAAACGACTCGCTTGCCGATGAATGGTGTCCGCGGATCGCCGGCGATACGCCGCCACGGGTGGGTGCGCGTGGCGGCAACCGCACCCGCGAGGGCACGCCCGGGCGGGCGTGGCGCGGGCTCAGAGCGTGTACTGGCCGCTGGCTTCGGGCTGGAACGCGATCTCGGCGACGCTTACCTGCTGCTCGCGGCCATCGGGCAGGCGGTAGCTGACGGTCTGGCCGGCGCGCGCGCCCAGCAGCGCCTGGCCCACCGGCGACAGCACCGACAGCCGGCCGGCGTCGAAGTCGGCGGCGTCGGGATACACCAGGGTCCAGTTGCGCGGCGCCTGCTCGCCCGGCAGCGTGCACACCACGCGCGTGTTCATCGTGACCACGTCGGTCGGGATCTCTTCGGGCGCGACGATGGTGGCGCGCGCCAGCAGGCTGTCGAGCATGTCCTCGAGCTGGGCCGAGCCGGCGCGGCTGGCGATGCGCTCCAGGCGGGTGACGTCGAGTTCGGTCAGGTACAGGGTGGCATTCTGGTGGGTCTTGGTCTTGGTGGCCGTCATGGCGGGTCCTCCGGCAGTCGTGGGTGGGCGCGGCCGGCCTGCGATGGCGGGCGGCGGCGGTCAGGTCTTGCGGGTTGGCGTGCCGCGCAGCGGCGCGCGCATCAACGGATCGGCAAAAGCGTTGCGGCGATCGCCGGCAACAACGGAAACGCTGGCTCGGGCCCGGTTCGGCCCGGGCCCCGCTATGGGAGACGAATCAGGCTGGGAACCGGGCGGAATCAGGCGGTGCGCTGATCCGGCGGGGAGACATCGCGCGCTTGGCGCGCTGGGGCAGACTGGGGGCCAGGGCGAGCGCGGACGCGTGCGCGCGGCCGGTCCGCAGCGGGCGGACAGGCGCATCGGGCATCGGCGTCAGGCGATCGGTCATGGTCATTGCGGAAAAGGATAAGCGGCAGCCGATGGCTTGCTGCAACGGCGAGCCCGGAAGTGGTGGCTCACCTGCCTTGCTGCCCCGCTTCGTGCACCGTGCTGGTGCGAAGTCGGAGCAACCATCGTAGCACAGCGCCGCGCTCGGGGTCGTCACCCGTTGGTGGCATGGCACTCACAGCCCGCCCCCGCCGCCGCCTGCTGCAGGTTCTGCAGGATGCCGCACGCGCTGGCGGGCTGGTGATGGCGGCAGGTTTCGCGCAGCGCGCGCAGCTGTCCTTCGAGCGCCTCCAGCGCCACGCGCTGGGCGTGGATCTGGGCGATCTGGCGATCCAGCAGCGTGTTGATGTCGTCGCAGTCCTGCGACGGGTTGCGCTCGAACTCGCGCAGCCGCCTGACGTCGGACAGGCTCATCCCGAGCGAACGGCAATGGCGCACGAAGTTCAGCTGCACCACATGGCCCTCGTCATAGCGGCGGTAGCCGTTGGCCTCGCGCCGGGGGGCGTCGAGCAGCCCTTCGCGCTCGTAATAACGGATGGTCTCGACATCGCAGCCGCTCGACCGTGACAGTTCGCCGATACGCATATGCCTGCTCCTTGCCATACCCTGTAACGACTACAGGGTTGATGATAGTGTAGGCCAGCCGGCCGCATCCTGCAGACGGTGGCGAAGCTGCCGAACCGTCCGTATCGTCCGTGTCGTCCGTGTCGTCCGTGTGATAGCGCCGCCACGGCGCCGCCAGCGCCTTGCGGCATCCTGTAGAATTCCTTCCACTTCCACCGATAAGCCGTCCCCTGTTCGTGCGCGCCCTGCGGCTGCTCCTGCTGGTCATGATGCTGGCCTTCCTGCCCCTGCCGGGCTGGGCGGCCGCATTGGCGCACGCGGTGGTGTCCACCACCGAAGCGACGGCTGTACCTTCTGCTGCGCACAGCGCCGACAATGCCGCCGAAGCGGATCAAGCCGCCGTGACCGGCGACCCGGCCGGCGATCCTTTACCGCTTCCCGAAGCTGCCGAGCCGCAATGGCAGCCCGGCGCCGACCTGGCCGAGCAACTGCTGCCCGCCACGCCCTTGCGCCTGGCCCCCTGGGCCGGCCGTGCCGGGCCGCCGCGCTATGCCGGCGCCCTGCTGCCCGAACCCGACCTGCCGCGGCTACCGCGACCGCCGCGCGCCTGATCCCCACGGCGCGGCCCGGCCGCGCCCGCCCGAACCCGCGTGCCGCGCACGAGTGCGGCGCGCGCCTGCGGTCCGACCGCATCCTTGCGCCTCCAGGCGCGACCCACCACTGCTCCACACACACATGAAACGCGTACTGCTTTTCCTGGCGACCAACCTCGCCGTCATGCTTGTCCTCAGCATCACCGCCAGCGTGCTCGGGGTGAACCGCTTCCTGACCGCCAACGGGCTCAACATGGGCATGCTACTGGCGTTTGCCGCGCTGATGGGTTTCGGCGGCGCCTTTATCTCGCTGCTGATGTCCAAGACCATCGCCAAGTGGTCGACCGGCGCGCAGGTCATCACCCACCCCAGCACCAGCACTGAGCTGTGGCTGGTGCAGACCGTCGAAAAACTGGCGCAGCGCGCCGGCCTGCCGATGCCGGAAGTGGCCATCTACGAGGGCGAACCCAATGCCTTCGCCACCGGCGCCACCAAAAACAGCTCGCTGGTGGCGGTGTCCACCGGCCTGCTGCAATCGATGTCGCACGAAGAGGTCGAGGCCGTGCTGGCGCACGAGGTCGCCCACGTCGCCAACGGCGACATGGTCACGCTGACGCTGATCCAGGGCGTGGTCAACACGTTCGTCATCTTCCTGGCGCGCGTGGTCGGCTACTTCGTCGACTCGATGCTGCGCAAGAACGACGAGGAATCGAGCGGCCCCGGCATCGGCTACATGGTCACGGTGATCGTGTGCGAGATCGTGTTCGGCATCCTGGCCAGCATCATCGTGGCCTGGTTCTCGCGCCGGCGCGAGTTCCGCGCCGATGCCGGCGCCGCCGGCATGATGGGCACCCCCACGCCGATGGTCGCGGCGCTGCGCCGCCTGGGCGGGCTGGATCCGGACGGGCTGCCGCAGAACATGCAGGCCATGGGCATCGCCGGCGGCAAGTCGTGGATGGCGCTGTTCTCGAGCCACCCGCCGATCGAGCAGCGCATCGCCGCGCTGCAGTCGGCGCGCTGAAGCCAGCGTTCAGTCGAACACGCGGCCGCGCAGCGCCTTGACCTGGCTGCGCTGGCTCTTGCTCTCGAGCCGGCGCTGGCGCGACGCCAGCGTCGGCCGCGTCGGCCGGCGCACGCGCGGCGGCGTGGCCACGCTGCGCACCAGCTCGTGCAGGCGCCGCACCGCCTCGTCGCGGTTCTGGTCCAGGCTGCGGAACTGCTGCGCCTTGATCACCACCACGCCGTCGCGCGTGATGCGATGGTCATGCAGCGCCAGCAGCCGCTCCTTGTGGTCGGGCGCGAGCGACGACGCGCGCACGTCGTAGCGCAGGTGCACGGCGTTCGAAACCTTGTTGATATTCTGGCCGCCCGCCCCCTGGGCCCGGATCGCGGTGATCAGGTATTCGTGATGGGGGATGACGAGGTCGTCGGTCATGCCTCGATCATAGCAAGCGCGCTCCGGGCTAGCGCCACGCATAGGCGATGCCGACGCCATACGTGATCTGGTTGCGCGTGCCGCGCTGGGTCACGATCGGGCTGTCGGCGGCCGCGCCGGCCAGGCGCTGGCCGTACACCATCGCGCCGCCATACCAGTGCTTGTCGAGCTGCCAGATCAGCGCCAGCCAGCCGGTGAACTGCTCGAGCCCGCCGCCCGGGCTGTAGGCCGGCAGGCCGCTGGCGGCCGCATCGGCCTGCGTCACGCCGAAATAGGTGCGGTTGAAGCTGCCGCTGACCCAGGTCGCGCCCAGCCCCGCACCCGCATACAGGCGCGGGTGCAGCGGCACCCATAGCGAGCCGGTCGCGTTGACGCGCGCGCCGCCATAGACGATGCCGGCATTGGTCATCACATTGACGCCGCCGCGCAGCCGCCACGGGACGGGGCCCGCATTGACGTATTCATAACCGATAAAGCCGCCGGCCTCGACCGTGGTGTCGATCTCGTGCAGGCGCGCCACCACCGGGTCATCCACGTCGTTGCGGCCCAGCCGCAGGCCCACTGCCGGCCCCCACTGGAACCCGGTCAGCCCGCCGAAATTGAACTGCGCATAGGGCCCGTACCACTCCAGCAGCCGCCCGCCCGGCGTGACATAGCGCAGGCCGGGGACTACGCCGACCATGCGGTCCTTGCCGCCGGCGAATTCCGTGGTCGAGCCGATGCCGAGCCCGGCCATGTTGGGCAGGGAGCCAGGCAGGCTCAGCGGCGTGGCAATGGCTGCGGCGCTGGCGCCGGCCAGCACCAGTGCAGCCAGCCCGCGTGGGAGGTTCGTCGGAATCGCCATGGCGGTCTGCGGCGCGGCACCATCGGCGCGCCCGGTTTGGTGGAATGTGTGAATCTATCAGCACCGGGGCGCGCCACCCGCCAAAGGCGTGCTGAAAGTTTTCGTCGGCGAGTTAAAGCGTGCCCGCCGCGACGCGGACACTGCGTGGGACATCGGAGGAAAATTGGCGCGCCCGGCTGGGATCGAACCAGCAACCCCTGCCTTCGGAGGGCAGTACTCTATCCATTGAGCTACGGGCGCACAGGACGGTTTTGCAACCGGTTTTGCGGGTACAGCGGTTGCGGCGGGCGAATGCCGCCGCAGGAAAGTCGCATAGGATACCGCTTTTGCCCGGCGCCGTCCATGTGGGGCCGAAACGGGCGCCGGGGAACGTCTCGCAACCGCCGCTTTTTGGCACTGGCAGGGGGGCTTTGGCGCTATAATCGCCAGCTATTTGCGTCAAATCGTGCCCGTCGCGCCGTCGACGCAACGAGTCGACCGGGGTCAAATCCGGGCGGCTGGTTGTCGGCGACAATCGGGCCCCGGTCCGGGAGACAGTCCGAGGTACGCAAATGGCAACAGACCCAAGTCAGGCAAGGGCCGCAGGGGAGCGCGGGCGGTCCGGATGGGGCCGGATAGTGGTCAGCGAAGGGCCACACCAGGGCCAGAAAAAGCAAGCCGAGCGTAAGCGGCCAGAAGGTTTCCTGCAAAACTGAGAGTTCTGTATGAGCGACGTCCACAACGAACACCCCGAGCACGAGTCTCCCATCAAAACCCCGAAGCAGCTGATCGCAGTCGTGATCGCGGCGTTCCTGGTGCCGATCATCGTGATCATCCTGCTGGTCAACTTCGTCGGACACGGCTCGACCGAAAGCGCCGGCGCGAACACCGCGGCCGAGGCCGTCAACGACCGCATCAAGCCGGTCGCCTCGCTCGAAATCAAGGATCCCAACGCGCCGCGCGTATTCAAGACCGGCGAACAGGTCTACAAGGAAATCTGCGCCGCCTGCCACGCCACCGGCGCGGCGGGTGCGCCCAAGCACGGTGCCGCCGCCGACTGGGCCGCGCGTATCGGCCAGGGCTTCGACGGCCTGATGAAGTCGGTGCTCAACGGCAAGGGCGCGATGCCGCCGCGCGCCGGCAGCACGCCTGACGACTACACCGATTACGAACTGGCCCGCGCCGTGGTCTACCTGGCCGACGCCGGCGGCGCCAAGTTCCCCGAGCCGCCCGCCCCGGCCCCCGCCGCTGCCGCGCCGACCACGGCTGCAGCCCCTGATGCGGCCGCCCCGGCTGCCGCGGCAGCGCCGGCTCCCGCCGCGGCTCCGGCAGCCGCTGCCGCACCGGCTCCGGCCGCTGCTGCTGCCGCTCCCGCCGCGGCCTCGGCCGAAGTGGGCAAGAAGGTTTATGAGCAGGTCTGCGCCGCCTGCCACGCCGCCGGCGTGGCCGGTGCGCCCAAGTTCGGCGACAAGGCCGCCTGGGCGCCGCGCCTGAAGGAAGGCATGGACGCGGTCCACAACTTCGCGCTCAAGGGCAAGGGCGTGATGCCGCCCAAGGGCGGCTATGCCGGCCCGGACGCTGACGTGATCGCGGCGTCGGACTACATGGCCAACGCCGCCAAGTAAGCCGGCTGACCGCAACAAAAAACCCGCGCATCCTGCGCGGGTTTTTTTTCGCCCTGCTGCCGGGATCGATGTTTCGGCTTACACCACGCGCGAGTAGCGCGGCACGATGCGGATCGGCTGGGCGCCGTCGTTGGCGGCGCGCGCGCCGTTGTCGACTGGCCGGGCGGCGTCGTCGCGCAGGTAGCGGTCGAACACCATCGCCACGCGCCGCACCAGCAGCCGGCCCAGCGGCGTCACGGTGATGCGGCCGGGCTCGCGGCGTACCAGCCCGTCCGCGGCCAGGCGCTCGAGCTCGGCCAGCTCCGCGGCAAAGGTCCGGTTGAAATCGATGCCATGCCGCGCCTCGATCGCCGGCAGTTCGAGCACGCCATTGCACATCAGGTCGCCGATGATTTCGCGCCGCAGGTGGTCGTCGGCCGTCATCGCCACGCCGCGCGCCAGCGGCAGGCGGCCCTGGTCGAGCGCGCCGTAGTAGTCGTCGAGCGTGCGTGCGTTCTGCACGTAGCGACCCGCGATCGCGCCGATCGCCGAGATGCCGAGGCCGACCTGGTCATAGCCGGCGTGCGTCGAATAGCCCTGGAAGTTGCGCTGCAGCCGGCCCTCGCGCTGGGCCACGGCAAGGTCGTCGTCGGGCAGCGCGAAGTGGTCCATGCCGATATAGACATAGCCCTCGGCGGTCAGCCGCTCGATGGTCGAGACCAGGATGTCGAGCTTCTCGCCGGCCGGCGGCAACGCGTTTTCGTCGATGCGGCGCTGCGGCTTGAATACGTGCGGCAGGTGGGCGTAGCTGTAGACCGAAAGCCGGTCGGGCCGCAGCGCCAGCACCTGGTCGATGGTGCGGCCGAAGCGCGCCGCGGTCTGGTGCGGCAGCCCGTAGATCAGGTCCAGGCTGACCGAGCGGAAGCCGAGCGCGCGCGCGGCATCGACCACGGCGCGGGTCTCCGCGAACGGCTGGATGCGATGGATGGCCTGCTGCACCTCGGGGTCGAAATCCTGCACGCCCAGGCTGACGCGGTTGAAGCCCAGCTCGGCCAGCAGCGCCATGCGGTGCTGGTCGACGCGGCGCGGATCGATCTCGATCGAGTGCTCGCCGTCGGCCGCCAGCAGGAAGTGCGTGTTCAGCAGCGCCATCACGCGACGCATTTCCTCCGGGTTCAGGAAGGTCGGCGTGCCGCCGCCCCAGTGCGACTGGATCACCTGCCGGCGCTCGCCGAGCCGCCCCGCCACCAGCGCCATCTCGCGGCCCAGGTAGCTGACGTAGCGCGCGCTGCGGCCGTGGTCGCGGGTGATGATCTTGTTGCAGCCGCAGTAGTAGCAGATGTTCTCGCAGAACGGGATATGCAGGTACAGCGACAGCGGTGCCGGCGCGTTGGCGCGGCAGGCGTCCAGCGCGTCGTGGTACAGCGACGGGTCGGGACGGTTGTGGAAGCGGTCGGCGGTCGGGTACGAGGTATAGCGCGGGCCGTTGCCGTCGATGCGCCCGGCAAGCGCGCGGAAGTCGGAGAGTGCGCGACGGTCGAGCGCGGGGGAAGTCATGGCAGGCGGGTTCATGGGGGCGCGGGGGAATGGGTATGCGACACGTCATCGTAGGACCGGGCCGCCGCCTGCAGCTTGACCGCCGTCAAGGGCGCGCCTGAGCCGAGCGGCGCCGCTGCCGCCGGGCTGCGCGCGTACGTCACATTGGCGTCATGGGTGCCGGGTACGCTGCGCGCCACCGCGCCCGCGCGCGATCCGTCACCGTGCCAGCCATGCCCAGTTCCCGCCGCCCCGACCCGCCCACGCCGTACCCACCGCTGCGCTGTCACCCGCCGGCACATTCCGGCCGGCGCCGGCTGCTTGCCGCGACCGGCCTGGTGCTGGCGCTGCCTGCGTTGGCTCCTCAGGCCCAGGCGCCGCGCACGGTGGTGGTCGGGCATCTGGTCGACCGCAACGGCGCGCAGTCCGACCTGGCGCGCGACTACCTGGCCGGCGCCAAGGTCCTGTTCGACGCCGTCAACGCCGCCGGCGGACCGGTGCGGATCCAGCATGTGGTGCGCGATGCGGACCCCGATCCGCGCCGCGCGCTGGCGCAGGCAGTGTCGCTGGCCGATACCGAGCATGCGGGGCTGCTGTTCGGCCCCGGCGACCGGCTGCTGCCCGTGCTGGCGTCATCGACCGAACTGGCCCGGCGCGGCATGCAGATCGTCGCGCCGCTGTCGGGGCTGGCGCTGGCCGCGGACAATGTCTGGTACACGCGGGCCGACTACCAGGCCGAACTGGACGCGGCCGCGCAACAGTTGCGCGGCTACGGGCTGACGCAGATCGCGCTGGCGGTGGCGCCGGACTTTGCGGTGTCGTCGCTGGCCCGGCTGGAAGCGCAGACCGGCACCCGCGCGGTGCTGCTGGAAGGCAATGGCGAAGCTGCGGCGCGGCGCATTGCCGCAACGCGCCCCGGCGCGGTGATCGTCGCCGGCGACACCCTGGCCTATGCCGAGCTGGGCCGGGCGCTGGCGGCGCAGGGGTGGTACGGCTTCCTGGTCGGACTGTCCGCGGTCAGCGCCAATGCCGCGCGCGAGATCCTGGGCCGCGGCTACGCCGGCGGCATGGTGCTGACCCAGGTTGCGCCCGGCCCGCAGCAGGCAACATTGCGGGTGGTGAAGGAACACGTGGCGCGCATGAAGCAGTACCTGGACGAACCGCCATCGCCTGCGACGCTGGCCGGCTATATCGGCGCCGCCTGGCTGGCGCGGGCGTTGCAGGGCGTCCGCACCGGCGGCGCGGCGGAACTGCGGCGCGCGCTGCAGAGCCGCGTCGACGTGGGCGACTTCACGCTCGACTTCACGCGCGGACAGCGCGGCTCGCAGTACGTCACGCTGGCGGTGTCGGGCGCGCGCTAGGGCTTCGATCGAGCGCGCGGCTCAGCCGGCGGCCGCCTTGCCGCTGCCTCCGTTCCCGAGCAGCGCCTTGAGCGCGCCCAGTCGGTCCTTGGGGCTCATCGCCGGAGTCGCGTCGACCGGCGCGGGCGCCTCTTCCAGCTTCATCTCGCCGATAAAGCGCGACGGCTGGCACGAGTAGGTCTCTCGCGCGCGCTTGCGCTTCTTGCACCAGCTGACATGCAGGCTGCGCTGCGCGCGCGTGATGCCCACGTACATCAGGCGCCGCTCTTCCTCGATCTTCTCGTCGCTCATGTCCTCGTCCTCGCGGCAATGGGGCAGGATGCCCTCCTCCACGCCGACCAGGAACACATGCGGATATTCCAGCCCCTTGGACGCATGCAGCGTGGACAGCCGCACCGCGTCGGGGTCTTCCTCGCGGCCCTCGAGCATGCTCATCAGCGCCACGGTCTGGGTCAGTTCGAGCAGGTTCTTGCCATCGCTGCCGAAGCCGTCGGCGGTATCGAAGCCGGTCGCTTCGTCGCCGTCCGCGCCCTCGGGCTTGGTCCCCTTGCGCTTCAGCCAGTCGAGGAATTCCAGCGTATTGGTCCAGCGCGACTGCGCCTGCCGTTCGTCGAAGCTGTCGTACAGGTAGGCCTCGTAGTGGATGCCTGCCATCAGGTCGTCGAGCACCTCGGTGGCCGGGTCCTTGGCCGCGCGCTCGGCCAGCCGCACCATCGATTCGCAAAACACGCGCAGCGGCTCCAGCTGGCGCGGCTGCAGCTTGCCCTCGATGCCGCCCATCATCGCCGCCTCGAACAGCGACACCTTGGCCTGGCCGGCGAAGGTGCCCAGCACTTCGAGCGTGGTGTTGCCAACGCCGCGCCGCGGCGTGGTGATGGCGCGGATAAAGGCGGGATCGTCGTCAGGGTTGGCGATCAGGCGCAGGTAGGCGCAGATGTCCTTGATCTCGGCCTTGTCGAAGAAGCTCTGGCCGCCCGACAGCACGTAGGGGATGCGCTCGCGCCGCAGGATCTGCTCGAACAGCCGCGCCTGGTGGTTGCCGCGGTACAGGATGGCATAGTCGCGGAACTGCGCGCGGCGCTCGAACTTGTGCGCGGACAGGCGGAACACCACCGACTCGGCCTCGTGCTCCTCGTCGTTCATCGGGTGGACGGCGATGGGGTCGCCCATGCCGTGCTCGCTCCACAGCTTCTTGTCGAACAGCTTGGGGTTGTTGGCGATGACGGCGTTGGCCGCTTCCAGGATGCGCACGGTGGAGCGGTAGTTCTGCTCCAGCTTGATCACCTTCAGGTCGGGGAAGTCGGTCTGCAGCCCGCGCAGGTTGTCCAGCGTGGCGCCGCGCCAGCCATAGATGGCCTGGTCGTCGTCGCCCACCGCGGTGAAGGCCGGCGCGCGCAGGTGCGAGCCGCCCGCCAGCAGCTTGAGCAGCTGGTACTGGCAGGCGTTGGTGTCCTGGTATTCGTCGACCAGGAAGTAGCGCAGGCGGTTCTGCCACTTCAGCTGCACCGCTTCATTGCGCGCGAACAGTTCCGCCGGCAGTCGGATCAGGTCGTCGAAATCCACCGCCTGGTACGCGTTCAGCGTGGCGACGTAGTTGCGGTAGACCAGCGCGGCCTGGTGCTCGTCGGCATTGGCGGCCTGCGCGATCGCGGCCTCGGGGTCGACCATGCCGTTCTTCCACAGCGAGATCGTGCTCTGCACGCCGCGGATCAGCTTCTTGTCGGTGGTGCCGAGCTGCTCCTGGATCAGGCCGAAGCAGTCGTCCGAATCCATGATCGAGAACTGCGGCTTCAGGCCGACGTGCTCGGCTTCCATGCGCAGGATCTGCACGCCCAGCGAGTGGAAGGTACAGACCGTCAGCTGCCTGAGCGGAATGCGCTTGCCCTCGCGCGTGGTCTTGCCCTCCATCAGCTTGGCGATGCGCTCCTGCATTTCCTTGGCCGCCTTGTTGGTAAACGTTACGGCGGCGATATGGCGCGGCTCGAAGCCCTTGTCCTCGATCAGATGCGCGATCTTCTGCGTGATCACCCGGGTCTTGCCGGAGCCCGCGCCGGCCAGCACCAGGCAAGGCCCGTCCAGGTAGCGGACGGCTTCGGATTGGGCGGGGTTCAGGCCATGGGTCATGCGGGGCAGGTGTTCGGGGGCGGCAGCGAATCGACAGAAAAACGGGGAAATGCCGGCATCCCGTCACCCGGGCGTGCGGCAAAGCTGCCGATGTTAACACGCGCGCCGCGACGGGTCAGTCAGCGCAAGCCGCGCGCGCGGGCCGGGCTGTGTCACTGGCGTAACACTTCGTAAAGCGCGGAGCCAATGGCATAACGCGACACTCTAAACAGTGTGTCCCCCGGTCCGCCGGATCGCCTGGGCATGCATGAATCATCACATCGGAGCCAACAATGAAAACCCTGCAAACTTTGACCAAGGTGACCCTGATCGGCATGACGGTCGCGGCCTTTGCCGGTTGCGCGGACATGACCCCGAAACAACGTAACACTGCCATCGGCGCGGGTGCCGGCGCGGTCGGCGGTGCCATCCTGACCGATGGCAGCGCGCTGGGTACGCTGGGCGGCGCGGCCGTGGGCGGCGTGATCGGCAACGTCGTCACCGACGACAAGAAGAAGTAAAGCCCGGGCGCGCAGCGGCGGGTACGGGCCCTTTTGCCGTGGTTTGACAAAGACCGGGCCCTCCCGTACATTGCGCGCATCCGACCGGGAGAGCGCGCATCGCCTGCGCCGCCGAAGGGGTATCACCCGAAAACTCTCAGGCACCACGGACCGGTCGGATCGGCATGCAACATGCACACGATGCATGCCGCACTCTGGAGAGCGGCACCCGCCATTCGTGGCGAGCGTGCCCACCGAAGGGGCGCGCGAGGATGGGATCCACCGGATCCGCCTCGTAATCTCTCAGGTATCGAGGACAGAGGGGTCATCCGCCGCAGCGGATCGCTTGCCATATTGGCATAGCGATGGTTGCGGCGGATGGCCCTTTTTTGTTTTCGCCAACCGAGACTGCCCCCGAGGATTCCATGACGCTCCAGGCCACGCCCCTCAACGCTATCCACCGCGCCCTCGGCGCCCGCATGGTCGACTTCGGCGGCTGGGACATGCCGGTCAACTACGGCTCGCAGATCGAAGAGCACCATGCGGTGCGCAACGATGCCGGCATGTTCGACGTCTCGCACATGTGTGTGGTCGACCTCGCCGGTGCCAACACCCGCAGCTTCCTGCGCGGCCTGCTGGCCAACAACGTCGACAAGCTGCAGACGCCCGGCAAGGCGCTCTATTCCTGCATGCTCGACGAGAACGGCGGCGTCATCGACGACCTGATCGTCTATTTCTTTGCCGAGGACCGTTTCCGCCTGGTAGTCAACGCCGGCACCGCGGTGGGCGATATCGACTGGATCCGCGCCCGCAACGACGCCACTGGCAGCGGCGTGACCATCACGCCGCGCCGCGAGGACGTTGCGCCCGCCGGCGTGGAGCCGCTGGCGATCGTCGCGGTGCAGGGGCCCAACGCCCGCGCCAAGGTGTGGAGCACCTTCCCGTCGACCCAGCCTTCCGATGCGCTCAAGCCGTTCAACGCCGTGGTGGTGCAGGATCCCGCCCTCGGCGAAGTGATGGTGGCGCGCACCGGCTACACCGGCGAAGACGGCTTCGAGCTGGTGGTGCCGGCCGCCAGCGTCGCCGGCCTGTGGGAAAAACTGAATGCCGCGGGCGTGCGCCCGGCCGGCCTGGGTGCGCGCGACACGCTGCGCCTGGAAGCCGGCATGAACCTGTACGGCCAGGACATGGATATCAAGGTCTCGCCGCTGGACGCGGGCCTGGCGTGGACGGTCGACCTGCAGAGCGAGCGCGACTTTACCGGCAAGGCGGCGCTGGCCGCGGCCGGATCGCGCCAGCAGTTCCTCGGCCTGATCCTCCGTGACAAGGGCGGCGTGCTGCGTGCCCACCAGAAAGTCATTACTCCCGCCGGTGACGGCGAAATCACCAGCGGCACCTTCAGCCCCACGCTGTCGCAATCGATCGCGTTCGCGCGCCTGCCCGTGGGCGTGAACGTGGGCGACACCGTGCAGGTGGAGATCCGCGACCGCAAACTCAACGCGACTGTGGTTAAACTGCCGTTTGTGCGTCATGGCAAGGCACTCGTGAGCTAAGGGAAAGCCCCCGCTCACCCAACGGTCGCCCTCGCCTGCCGGCAGCGTTGCCGGGCAGGCATCACCCAAACAAGAAACAGATCTGAATCCGGAGAACCTTCATGAATTTCCCCGCTGACCTCAAGTACACCGAGTCGCATGAGTGGGTGCGCGTCGAAGCCGACGGCACGCTCACCATCGGCATCACCGACCACGCACAGGATGCGCTCGGCGACATCGTCTTCCTGGAACTGCCCGAAGTGGGCAAGTCGGTCGGTGCCGGCGACGCGCTGGCCGTGGTGGAATCGGTGAAGGCCGCTTCCGACATCTACGCACCCGTGGCCGGCGAAGTGATCGCCGTCAACGAGGCCGCCACCGCGGCGCCGGAAAGCGTCAACGCCAACGCCTTCGACGCGTGGCTGTTCAAGCTCAAGCCGGCCAATGGCGACGACGTCAACGGCCTGATGTCGGCCGACGCCTACAAGGCCAGCGTCGGCGCCTGATTTTCGTCATTCCCGCGCAGGCGGGAATGACAAGCGAAATTGCAGCGCCGCGGCACGGCTGACCACCTGCCGCAGCGCTTCCCACGAGGTTCTTGCCCATGAACGCCCCGCTGCCCATGAAAGCCGCCCAAGTGAACCGGCCCACGCTGGCCGAACTGGAGGCGCGCGACGCCTTCGCCGCCCGCCATATCGGCCCCGATACCCCCGAGCAGCAGCACATGCTGAAGGTGCTCGGCTATGACAGCCGCGCCGCGCTGATCGACGCCGTCATCCCCGCCGCCATCCGCCGCCGCGACGGCATGCCGATGGGCGAGTTCACCGAGCCGCTGAGCGAAGAGGCCGCGCTGGCAAAGCTGCGCGCGCTGGCCGGCAAGAACAAGGTGCTGAAGAGCTTTATCGGCCAGGGCTACTTCAACACCATCACGCCCGGCGTCATCCTGCGCAATATCTTCGAGAACCCGGCCTGGTACACCGCCTACACGCCGTACCAGCCCGAGATCTCGCAGGGCCGGCTGGAAGCGATGCTGAATTTCCAGCAGATGGTCACCGACCTGACCGGACTCGACATCGCCAATGCGTCGATGCTCGACGAAGGCACCGCCGCGGCCGAGGCGATGACGCTGCTGCAGCGCGTGAACAAGCATGACTCCAATATCTTCTTCGTTGCCGACGACGTGCTGCCGCAGACGCTGGAAGTGGTGCGCACGCGCGCGCTGCCTCTGGGCATCGAAGTCAAGGTCGGCCCCGCGGCCGACGCTGCCGCAGCGGGCGCCTTCGGCGTGCTGCTGCAGTACCCGGGCGTCAACGGCGACATCAATGACTACCGCGCCATCGCCGACGCCGTGCACGCCGCCGGCGGCCTGGTGGTCGCCGCCGCCGACCTGCTGGCGCTGACGCTGATCGCCGCGCCGGGCGAATGGGGCGCCGACGTGGCGGTGGGCAACTCGCAGCGCTTCGGCGTGCCGCTGGGCTTTGGCGGCCCGCACGCCGGCTACATGGCGGTGAAGGATGCGTTCAAGCGCTCGATGCCGGGGCGCCTGGTCGGCGTGACCATCGACGCGCAGGGCAACAAGGCCTACCGCCTGGCGCTGCAGACGCGCGAGCAGCATATCCGCCGCGAGAAGGCCACCTCCAATATCTGTACCGCGCAGGTGCTGCTGGCGGTGATGGCGTCGATGTACGCGGTCTACCATGGCCCGCAGGGCCTGAAGCGCATCGCGCAGCGTGTGCATCGCCTGACCGCGACGCTGGCCGCCGGCCTGCAGGCGCTCGGCTTCGCACGTACCAACGACAACTTCTTCGACACGCTAACGTTGGAGACCGGCTTCCACACCGACGCGATCCACGCCGCCGCCACCGCGCGCGGCATCAACCTGCGCCATGCCGGCGCCACGCGCGTCGGCATCTCGCTGGACGAGACCGCCACCCGCGCCGACGTGATCGCGCTGTGGGAGATCTTTACCCAGGGCAAGCCGCTGCCCGCCGAGGTCGACTTCGACCAGCTCGAGGCCGCCGCGCAGGATGCCTTCCCGCCCGCGCTGGCACGCACCAGCGCCTACCTGACGCACCCGGTGTTCAACACGCACCACGCCGAGCACGAGATGCTGCGCTACCTGCGCATGCTGGCCGACAAGGACCTGGCGCTGGACCGCACCATGATCCCGCTGGGCTCGTGCACGATGA
Organism: Cupriavidus nantongensis; assembly: GCF_001598055.1. Taxonomy (NCBI): domain Bacteria; kingdom Pseudomonadati; phylum Pseudomonadota; class Betaproteobacteria; order Burkholderiales; family Burkholderiaceae; genus Cupriavidus; species Cupriavidus nantongensis. The sequence goes on from NZ_CP014844.1 coordinate 111,750, forward strand.
AGCTGAACGCCACCAGCGAGATGATCCCGGTGACCTGGCCCGAATTCAGCCAGATCCACCCGTTCGCGCCGCTGGACCAGACCGTCGGCTACCGCGAGATGATCGACCAGCTCGAGGCCATGCTGTGCGCCGCCACCGGCTATGCCGCGGTCAGCCTGCAGCCCAACGCCGGCTCGCAGGGCGAGTACGCCGGCCTGCTGATCATCCACGCCTACCACGCCAGCCGCGGCGAAAGCCATCGCGACATCTGCCTGATCCCGTCGTCGGCGCACGGCACCAACCCGGCGTCGGCGCAGATGGCCGGCATGAAGGTGGTGGTGGTGGCCTGCGACGAGAACGGCAACGTCGACCTGGAAGACCTGGCGAAGAAGGCCGAGCAGCACAGCAACAACCTGGCGGCGATCATGATCACCTACCCGTCCACGCACGGCGTGTTCGAGCAGGGCGTGCAGCAGATCTGCGAGATCGTGCACAAGCATGGTGGCCAGGTCTATGTCGACGGCGCGAATATGAACGCGATGGTCGGCACCGCCGCGCCGGGGCAGTTCGGCGGCGATGTGTCGCACCTGAACCTGCACAAGACCTTCTGCATTCCGCACGGCGGCGGCGGCCCGGGCGTGGGCCCGGTTGCGGTCGGCGCGCACCTGGCCGACTTCCTGCCCAACCAGGACAGCGTCGGCTATCGCCGCGACGAGCGCGGCATCGGCGGCGTGTCGGCGGCGCCGTTCGGCTCGGCCAGCATCCTGCCGATCTCGTGGATGTATATCGCGATGATGGGCTCGGCCGGGCTGACCGCGGCGACCGAGAACGCGATCCTGGCCGCCAACTATGTCGCCAAGCGCCTGGCGCCGTACTACCCGGTGCTCTACACCGGCCAGCACGACCTGGTCGCGCACGAGTGCATCCTGGACCTGCGCCCGCTGCAGAAGGAAACCGGCATCAGCAACGAAGACGTGGCCAAGCGCCTGATGGACTACGGCTTCCACGCGCCGACCATGAGCTTCCCGGTGCCGGGCACGCTGATGATCGAGCCGACCGAGTCCGAAGCGCTGCATGAACTGGACCGCTTCATCGACGCCATGATCGCGATCCGCCAGGAAATCGGCCGCGTTGCCGACGGCACCTTCGACCGCGACGACAACCCGCTCAAGCACGCCCCGCACACCGCCGCGGTGGTCACCGCCAACGAGTGGACCCACCAGTACACGCGCGAGGAAGCCGCCTACCCGGTGGCGTCGCTGCGCACGCAGAAGTACTGGCCGCCGGTCGGCCGCGCCGACAACGTGTACGGTGACCGCAACCTGTTCTGCGCCTGCGTGCCGGTCAGCGACTACGTGGTGGACTGAGCCGGCACCCCGGCCACAAGCTAAGCTGTACTCAGGGCGCCGCGCAACGCGGCGCCCGCCGGCCTGGTCCGGCGTCAAACTGGAGGCCGTCCGTGGCAGTCAGCGTATTCGATCTGTTCAAGGTGGGCATCGGCCCGTCGAGCTCGCACACCGTGGGCCCGATGCGCGCGGCGCTGATGTTCGCGCAGGGGCTGGAGCGCGACGGCCTGCTGCCGCAAGTTGCCAGCGTGCGGGTAGAGCTGTACGGCTCGCTCGGCGCCACCGGCAAGGGCCACGGCACCGACAAGGGCGTGATCCTGGGCCTGATGGGCGAGGCGCCCGATACCATCGATCCCGATTCCATCGACACGCGCCTGGCAGCCCTGCGCCAGACCCGCGAGCTGTCGCTGCTGGGCCAACACATGGTGCCCTTCGTCGAGAAGGAGCACATCGCCTTCTACCGGCGCGAGGCCATGGCCGAGCATCCCAACGGCATGAAGTTCCACGCCTTCGACAGCAGCGGCGCGAGCCTGCGCGAAGCGCGCTACCTGTCGGTGGGCGGTGGCTTCGTGGTCACTGCGGGTGCGCCCAACACCCAGGTGCTCAACGCCGCGCAGCAGCTGCCGCACCCGTTTCGCAGCGGCAAAGACATGCTGCAGATGGCACAGGACAGCGGCAAGAGTATTGCGCGGCTGATGCTGGAGAACGAACTGACGTGGCGCAGCGAGCAGGAAGTCGTCGACGGCCTGCTGCATATCTGGGACGTGATGCAGGCCTGCGTCGCGCGCGGCTGCCGCACCGACGGCGAACTGCCGGGGCCATTCAAGGTGAAGCGGCGCGCGCCCGAGCTGTACCGCAGCCTGACCGAGCGCGCCGAGCGCACGCTGTCCGATCCGCTCTCGGTGATGGACTGGGTCAACCTGTACGCCATCGCCGTCAATGAAGAGAACGCCGCCGGCGGGCGCGTGGTCACGGCGCCGACCAACGGCGCGGCCGGCATCATCCCGGCGGTGCTGCACTACTACGACCGCTTCGTGCCTGGCGCCAATCGCGAAGGCGTGGTCGACTTCCTGCTGACCGCCGGCGCGATCGGGCTGCTGTACAAGCTCAACGCGTCGATTTCCGGCGCCGAGGTGGGCTGCCAGGGCGAAGTCGGCGTGGCCTGCTCGATGGCGGCCGGCGCACTCGCCGCGGTCACCGGCGGCACCCCGGCACAGGTGGAGAACGCCGCCGAGATCGGCATGGAGCACAACCTCGGCCTGACCTGCGACCCGGTCGGCGGGCTGGTGCAGATCCCGTGCATCGAGCGCAACGCGATGGCGTCGGTCAAGGCGGTCAACGCGGCGCGCATGGCGCTGCGCGGCGACGGCACGCACTACGTGTCGCTCGATTCGGTGATCAAGACCATGCGCGAGACCGGTGCCGACATGAAGACCAAGTACAAGGAAACCGCCCGCGGCGGCCTGGCGGTGAATATCGTGGAGTGCTAGCGGCGGCGCGTCCGCCGGTGCGGAGTATCATGGCGGCGTTCCCCGGCCAACAACAAGAGGACGGCCATGCAGACCTTCCACCAGCTGTTCGACGAGACCTCGTCCACCTTCACCTACCTGCTGATCGACGCTGCCACCGGGGACGCGCTGCTGATCGATCCGGTCGACCACCAGCTCGAGCGCGACCTGCAACTGCTGCAAGCGACCGGCGCCCGCCTGGCGTGGGTGATCGAGACCCATGCCCACGCCGACCACATCACCTCGGCCGGCCACCTGGCGCTGCAGACCGGCGCGCATACCGCGGCACCGTCCGGCTGCGACATCAAGCCGGCACAGAAACAACTGATTGATGGCGATACCGTCGCCTTCGGCAAGCAGGTGCTGCGTGCCATCCATACGCCCGGGCACACCGCCGGCAGCATGAGCTACCTGTGGGAAGAAGCCACCGCCGACGGCATAGTGCGTCGCGTCTTCACCGGCGATGCGCTGCTGATCGACGGCTGCGGCCGCACCGATTTCCAGTCCGGCGATGCCGGCACGCTGTACGACAGCGTGACGCGCAAGCTGTTCGCGCTGCCCGACGACACGCTGGTCTATCCGGCCCATGACTACAAGGGCCGCACCGTGTCCACCATCGGCCATGAGCGCGCGCATAACAGCCGCGTCGCCGGCCGCACGCGCGAGCAGTTCATCGAGATGATGCGCAACCTGAACCTGCCGCGCCCCAGGCTGATCGATGTCGCCGTGCCGGCCAACCAGCGCCTGGGCCTGCGCGACGGCGAAAGCGTGCCGCACGGCGCCTGAAACCCTACCCAACCCCAGGAGTCCCCGCATGTCGACCTACACCGCTGAAGTCCTGTGGCAACGCGACGGACAGGATTTCGCCGGCAACCGCTACAGCCGCCGGCATCTGCTGCGCTTCGACGGCGGCGCCGAAGTGTCGGGCTCGTCTTCGCCCCATGTAGTGCCGCTGCCGATGTCCGATGCCAGCGCGGTCGACCCGGAAGAGATGTTTATCGCGTCGCTGTCGAGCTGCCACATGCTGTGGTTCCTGTCGCTGGCGGCCAAGCAGCGTTTTGTCGTCGACCGCTATCTCGACGCGGCCACCGGTGTGATGGAAAAGAACGCCGACGGGCGCATGGCGATGACGGTGGTGACGCTGCGCCCGCAGGTCACGTTCGGCGGCGGGCAAGAACCGACGCGCGAACAGCTCGACGCCCTGCACCACGCCGCACACGAGGCCTGCTTTATCGCCAACTCGGTCAGGACCGAGGTGCGCTGCGAGCCGGTGTACGAAGGCGCCTGACCGCCGCGGACCCAAGGCCATGCCTACCGGCGTGCTGCCCGTTGCCCCGACACAGGCGGCGCCGCGACGAAGCGCGCGGGCATACGTATCGGGCTGGCTGGCCGCGGCCCTGCTGGGGATTGCCATGATCGCCATGCTGCAGGACCACTTCCTTTATTTCCCCGAACGCGCTGCGGTCGACGACATGGTCTCGCCCGGGCTGCGCGCGTGGCCGGGCCCGGACGACTTCCGCGGACTGGTGGCCGAGCCGCGCGGGCCGGTGCGCGCCACCGTCATGGTGTTCCACGGCAACGCCGGACATGCCGGGCATCGCGACTACTACGCCAGTGCGCTGGCGCCGCTGGGCGTGCGCGTGATCCTGGCCGAGTACCCGGGCTACGGGCCGCGCCCGGGCACGCTGGGCGAGCGCAGCTTCGTCGCCGACGCGGAACAGTCGATCGTGCTGGCGCGGCGCCAGTTCGACGGCCCGCTGCTGCTGATCGGTGAATCGCTGGGGGCGGGGGTGGCGGCGGCCGCGGCGGCACGCCAGCGCGACAGCGTTGCCGGCGTGCTGCTGATCACGCCGTGGGACAAGCTGGCGCACCTGGCCTCGCACCACTATCCCTGGCTGCCGGCCGGCTGGGTGCTGCGCGACCGCTACGACAGCGCGGCCAACCTCGCGGGCTTCGGCCGCCCGGTGATGGTGGCGGTGGCCGAACGCGACACCATCGTGCCGGCACGCTTCGGCGAGGCGCTGCATGCGTCGCTGGGCGAACCGCGCCGGCTGGCGGTGATCGACGGCGCCGGCCACAACGACTGGACCGCGCATGTCGACGCGCGCTGGTGGCGCGACGCGCTGGACTTCCTGCTGCCGCGCCAGCAGCGCTGACGGCGAGGCGAAGCGGCTTTATGCGGCCTTACGTGGCCCTAAGTGGCTTTAAGTGGCTTTACGTGGCCCAGCGCTCGCAGGCCTTGCGCACGGTTTCGCGCTGGCTGCGCGCGTCCGCATCGACCTGGCGCAGCCAGTGCGCGTCGCCGTCGCGGCGCGCGGCCAGCGCGCGGATATTGGCCAGCGCCTCGAGCGAGCCGAGCGCCTCGGCATGCGGCACCAGCGCGTCGCAGATCGACAGGATATGGTCCGCGATCGGCATGCGGGTCAGTTCGTTGGGGTGCACGTACTCGCCCTCCAGCCCGAAGCGGCAGGCCTGGAAGCGGTTGAAGGTGTACACCAGGTAGTCGTCTTCCTGCGGCATGAACGGGCGCGACAGCAGCAGGTAGCGCGCCAGCATCTGGATATACGCGGCGATATCGCAAGCGCGCTGCACCGTCAGCGGCGTGTCCATCACGCGGACCTCGATCGTGCCGAACTCCGGCTTGGGACGGATATCCCAGTAGAAGTCCTTCATGCTTTCGATCACGCCGGTGTTGCGCATCTTCTCGAAGTACGCGGTGAAGGCGTCCCAGGTCAGCAGGAACGGCGCGCGCCCGCTCATCGGAAACGCCGCGACCGAATTCAGCCGCGCCGAGGCAAAGCCGGTATCGACGCCCTGCACATAGGGCGACGACGCCGCCAGCGCGACGAAGTGCGGCACATAGCGGCCGATGGCGTGCAGCAGGAACAGCGATTCGTCGGCACTCGGGCAGCCGATATGCACATGCTGGCCGAACACCGTGAACTGCTTGGCCAGGTAGCCGTACAGCTCGGAGATGTACTGGTAGCGCGGCGAATCGGAGATGGTGCGGTCCGACCATTGCTGGAACGGGTGCGTGCCGCCGCCGGCAATGCCCAGGTTCAGCGAGTGCGACGCCGCCACCATCAGGTCGCGCATCACGGTCAGCTCCTGCAGCGCCTGCTGGTAGCTGTGGCAGATGCCGGTGCTGATCTCGATCATCGACGGGCTGATTTCGGGCTTGATGTCGCCGGCATGCTCGGCGCCCTTGAGCGCGCGCAGCAGGTCGGGCGCGAACGGCGCCAGGTCATAGTCATGCCGGTTGACCAGCTGCAGCTCCAGCTCGACGCCGAAGGTCAGCGCCTCGGATTGCTTGAACGGTTCGAGCGACATCAGCGCCCTCCTCCATTGGCCCGGATATCGACGCGGACTTCGCCTGCGTAGCGCAGCGCCCAGGCCGCGATCACCGGACCGAAAAGTTGTTCGATGGCCAGCGCGCACAGGATGATGGCTGCCAGCGGCTGCCCGGTGCCCGGATACAGGCGCGCGACGTCATGCATCAGCAGGTAGGCCAGGCCCGACATCGGCGCCAGCGCCAGCCCCAGCGCCATGCACTGGCGCAGGCTCAGGCCCGAGAACGACCCCAGCGAGACCACCCCGGCCAGCTTGGCCACGTGGCGCAGCACCACCAGCGCGATGGCGTAGACGCCGCCCACGGCCCAGTCCTGCGCTGTCAGCGGCAGGCCCAGCGACACCACCATGACGATGATCAGCAGGCTGCCGGCGCTGCCGAAATGCGGCGGCCATACGTGCGGCTGGTCGTCCTGGTGCTTGAACACCACGCCGGCCAGCATCAGCGTCAGCGGCATCGACAATTTTAGTACCCGGGTCAGCGCCAGCGTGAACAGCACCAGGCCCACCAGCACCAGGAAGCTGTAGTGGTCGTCGGCCGACATGCGGCCGTAGATGGCATGGCCCAGCTTGCCCACCATCCACGCCAGCAGGCACGAGCCCACCAGCAGGTACAGCGGATGCAGCAGCGCGGCGCCGAGGTTGCCGTATTCCGAATGCAGCCAGCCGGTGGCGACCTGCACGATGGCGGCGGCATAGATGCTGTTGAGCGCGGCCATGGCGAGCAGCCGCTCGGTGACCTGCCCGTCGGCGCGCAGCTCGTTCTTGAGCTGCAGCACGATGGTGGGCGAGGTGCTGACCGCGATGCCCCCGGCCAGGATGGCCACGCCGGGCGAGGCGCCGATCCACTGCAGCACCGCCGCCACCAGCCCCCAGGTCAGCAGGCTCTCGAAGGCGCTGGTCAGCAGCAGCCAGCGGTTGGCGCGCAGCCAGGTCAGCGAGAGTCGATGCCCGAGCTCGAACAGGGCCAGCGCCAGCGCCATATCGATCAGGATACGGGTCTGGTTGATCATGTTCTCGTCGACGATGCCGCGGCCCAGCATGCCGGCGCACAGCCCCGCCGCGGCGTAGCCGACGATACGCGGGCAGCGCAGCCAGCGCCGGCTCAGCTCGCCCGCGAGGCCGGCGCCGACCAGGGCCAGGCCGACCCAAAAGAGGCCGCCGGGCGCGAGCGGGAGGCTAGGAAAAAGTTGGCTCAGTCCATTCATGGCGACATGGTAATGTAAGCACTTCACAATCCATGTCAGTGATTGTCCGACACCGCACCAAACGCGCGCCTTATTTCGGTCATCTTCACGTAAAAAACGCCATCTGCGGATGGCGTTTTTTACATACCTTACATCTTCAGCCGATTCGCAGGCTGCGAGAGACGTTTCAGACGCCCCACACCTTCCATACCGGGCGGGTGGCCTTCAATGCCGTCTCGACCTGCCCATACAGCGTGCGTGTGGCGCCCTGCGCGGCCCCGCGGGCGCGCGCCTGGTCGAAATAGCCCAGCGCGGCTTCGCGCTGGCCCTGGCCAATCGCGGACTGGACCGCGCGCAGGTACACCTCGGCGTCCCAGTCGTCACGCACGGCGAAGGCCGCGACCAGGTCCGCCAGCGCGGCATCGTGGCGGCCCATGGCGTTGTGCACCAGGCCGCGCTGCACGCGCGGGCCGGCCTGGTCCTGCGGATCGCCCTCGGTCAGCGCCACCGCCTGCTCGAACAGCGGCAGCGCGCGCTCGGGTTCGCCCAGCTCGCGCCAGACCTGCCCGAAACGGTTGTATAGCCACGCATCCTCGACCAGCAGCGCGCGGCGCTGCTGCGCTTCGATCTCGGCCAGCGCATCGGTGCGGTCGTGCTCATCCATGCTGGCCATCCGGCTCTGCAGCAGCGCGGCATAGTAGGCGCGCGCATGCGCCATCGGGTGCGCGGCCTCGCTGCGGGCTTCCACCGGCAGCGCGTCCAGGCGCGCATCCATGTGCGCCATCGCGGCACGCGCGGCCTCGGTCGGCTCGGCGCCGCCGAGCGCCTTCCAGGCGGCGATCATGCGGCTGAAGGCCCAGGTCACGTCGGCCGGGTTGCGCTCGAGCGGGTAGCGGTTGAGCACCTCGCCGGCGAGTTCCGCTACCTTCTGGTGCCGGCCCGCGTCGGCGTGGCAGTCGAGCAGGTCGATCCAGTGCTCGATGAACTCGCTCGCGGCCATGCCCTGGCGGTGCAGCGCGATGCGCTCGTCGGCATGCGCGGCGTCGGCCGGCAGGCTGCGCGCCAGCAGCCGGCACAGCAGCGAATAGACATGGGGATCGGCATTGCCGCCATGGCCGGCGGCATCGCCCTGGCCGGTGGCGAAATACTGGTCGAAGCGCGCCACGCCCGCGCGCCCGGCCTGCACCAGTTGCGGACGCAGCACGGCTTCGGCGGCGGGCACGTCGTCGATGAATTCGCCCAGCGCCATCGCGGCGCGGTAGTAGCCGGCGCCGTCGTCGCACTGGTCGGTCAGCGTGAAGCGCAGCCACGGCTCGCGCTCGGCCGGCGCGGTGCCGACATTGCCGTCCCCGCGCTGCGCCAGCTGGTAGCGCCAGGCCAGCTCGCGCACCTGGCTCTGCGGGTCGGGCACCTGGCGCAGGTAGACGCCGAGGTCGTCGAGCGCGCCTTGCAGGTCGCCGGCGCCATGGCGCAGCGGCGCGCGCAGTCGGCGCGCCTCGGGGTGGTCGGGGTGCTCGGCCAGCACGCGCGCGGCCTGGTCGGCGGCGACGGCATCGCCGGCGGCGGCATCGAGCTCCAGCAGATGCGGGTTGTCCAGCGCGACCCGGCCCAGGCAGACCCGCATCAGCGGCTCCGCCGGCGCGCCGGCGGCGTCGGTGCGGGCGATGTAGTCCGACACCAGCGGCGCGATATCGTCGGCGCCCAGGTCGGGGTTGCGCACCATCAGGTCGTACCAGTAGCGCGCCGCGCCGGCGATGTCGCCCAGACGCAGCGCCGCCAGGCCGGCGTGGAAATGCGCGGCCCATTCGCCCGTCAGCAGGCCGCTGCGCTGCGCCGCCTCGTGCAGCCACGGGCGGGCCTCGGCATCGCGGCCCAGGCTCATCAGCATGGCGCCGTAGCGGTGCGCGATCACGCCGCGCGAGACCCAGCGGTGCGGCGGCTGCAGCGGCAGCGTGTCGAGCCGCGCCAGCGCCTCGTCCAGCACCGCCAGCGCGGCACCGGCGTCGCCGTTGTCAAAGTGCAGCCGCGCCCGCAGCGTGACGAAATCCACCACCTCGGGGCGCGCCAGCGACAGCTGGTCGGCAATCTGCAGCGCTTCGGCGAAGCGCCCCTGGTTGGCAAGCCCGATGGCGTGGTCGTAGCTGGCTTCCTGCTCGGACACGTACTGCTCCTATGGATTGAAAAAGTGCGAGTGCGGGATTATGCGCCAATGGCGGGGATCGGTTATCTGGTCAGGCCCGGCGCCGGCGCCCGCAAAGAAAAAACGCCGCCCGCAGGCAGCGTTCTTCCCATGCGCCAGGCGCGGCCGGCGGCTTACTTGCCGCCCACCGTCTCCAGCACCGTCCACTTGCCGCCCACGACCTTGTAGACCGTGATGCCGCCGTCCTTCAGGTCGCCGCGCGCGTCGTACGCCAGCGTCTTGGTGGTCACGCCCTGCATGTTGGTCGCGGCCAGCACCGGCAGGTAGCGTGCCGGGTCGGTCGAGCCGGCCTTGACCATCGCCGTCATCATCGCGGTGGCGCCGTCATAGGCGTACGGCGAATAGGTCTGGACCTTCGAGCCGAAGCGCTTCTCGTACTTTTTCTCGTACGCGGCGCCGCCGGGCATCTGGTCCAGCGGCAGGCCGGCCAGCGACACCACGGTGCCCTCGGCGGCCGGGCCGGCGAGCTTCAGGAAGTTGTCGGTCTTGGACATTTCGCCCGACACCAGCGGGGCCTTGATGCCCAGTTCCTTGACCTGCTTGGCCATCGGCGCGGACTGGGTCTCGGCGCCGCCGTAGAAGATGATGTCCGGGTTGCTACGCTTGATGTTGGTCAGCACGGCCTTGAAGTCCACCGCCTTGTCGTTGGTGAACTCGCGGCGCACGATCTTGCCGCCGGCGGCCTTGGCGGCCTTTTCGAACTCGTCGGCCAGGCCCTGGCCGTAGGCGGTGCGGTCATCGACGATGGCGATGTTCTTCGCGCCCAGCTTCTTCACCACGAAGGCACCGATCACCGAACCCTGCTGGGTGTCGGAGGTCATCATGCGAAAGGTGGTCTTGAACCCTTGCCTGGTGTATTCCGGCGCGGTCGCCATGGCGATCTGCGGAATGCCGGCGCGGTTGTAGACCATCGACGCCGGGATGGTGGTGCCCGAGTTGAAGTGGCCCAGCATGCCCTGGATGCCGTTATCGACCAGCTTCTGCGCGACCACCGAGCCGGTCTTGGGATCGGCCTGGTCGTCTTCGGAAACCAGCACGAACTTGACTTCCTTGCCGCCGATCTTGGGCTTGGTGGCGTTCATGTCCTCGATCGCGAGGACGATGCCGTTCTGCATGTCCTTGCCGTACTGGGCCTGGCCGCCGGTCATCGGGCCGGCATAGCCCAGCTTGATTTCCTGCGCCTGCGCGAACGCGGCGGAGGCGGCGGTCAGGCCGGCCAGGGTCAGGGCAACGGTCATTGCCGTCTTGTGGAAGGTCGAGCTCATCAGATCTCCTTGGGTCCCAAATGGTGCCGATGTGGTGCCGATGCGGTATCCATGTGGTGCCGCTATCGGCAGTTGTATTGCGGCGCGGCCTGGCAGTGCCGCGCCGTGCTTTCCCTGCGCAGCTGGGCGGGATCGCCACCCTCGCCGCGCGCTTCGACATGACGCCGTCCGAGGATTGCCTCAGCCGATCGTCATCAAACTGGCATTGCCGCCCGCGGCCGCGGTGTTGACCGAGAGCGAGCGCTCGATCAGCAGGCGGTCGAGCGCAATGTTCCGTTCACCCTGCGCCAGGCCCTGCACGCCGATGATCGGGCCGGGACGCGCCGCGATCTGCTCGCACACCGTGCGCAGCTGGTCCGAATCGCCGTGGTGCAGCACCGCATCAATTGCCGTGTCCGCCGCGGTCCAGTCGGCCACCATGCGGACGCGCGATTGTACGCCCTTAGGCAGGCGCGCAAACAGCCCCCGGCCGACAGGGTTTTCCAGCCATACCGCCTCGGCGCCGACGGTCAGCACGGCACCCAGCTGCAGCGCCAGGTCGGCCTCCTGCGCGGCCAGGCACAGCACCCGCTCGCGCGCCAGCAGGGTGTAGGTGTTGCGCTCGCCGGTGGGCCCGGCCAGCGTCACCGCCAGGCCCGCGGCCGAGGCCTCGGCGAAGCGCTCGCACGCGGCCGCGACCTCGGGCAGCTCGCGGCGCGCCCACTCGCGGAAGGCCTCGGTGGCGCGCACGGCTTCGTCGTCCGGTCCCACGGTCTGGGCGCCGCCGGCTGCGGCATTGACGTCGGCCGCGCGCACGCTGCGCGCCACCGCGTCCTGCGGGCAGACCGACAGCAGCCGGTGCAGGTAGAGCGGGCCGCCCGCCTTGGGGCCGGTGCCCGACAGCGCCTCGCCGCCGAACGGCTGCACCCCCACCACCGCGCCGACGATATTGCGGTTCACATACAGGTTGCCCACCCGGGCCCTGCTGACGATAAACGAGATGGTCTCGTCGATGCGGGTATGGATGCCCAGCGTCAGGCCATAGTTGGTGCCGTTGATCTGGCTGACCATGGTATCCAGCCCCGCGCGCGGGAAGCGCACCACGTGCAGCACCGGGCCGAAGACCTCGCGCTTGAGTTCCTCGATGCTGTCCAGCTCGATCAGCGTCGGCGGCACGAAGGTGCCATGGCGGCAGCTGGCGCCCTGCGCCGCATTGGGGTCGGCCTGGTGGACGCGGCGGCCCTTGGCGCGCATCGCATCGATATGGCGCACGATGCCGGCGCGCGCCTCTTCGTCGATCACCGGGCCGACGTCGGTCGACAGGCGGTCCGGGTTGCCCATGTTCAGTTCCTGCATCGCGCCCTTGAGCATTTCCAGCACGCGCTCGGCCACGTCCTCCTGCAGGCACAGCACGCGCAGCGCCGAGCAGCGCTGGCCGGCCGAGTCGAAGGCGGAGTTGAGCACGTCGCCGACCACCTGCTCGGCCAGCGCCGACGAGTCGACGATCATCGCGTTCTGGCCGCCGGTTTCGGCGATCAGCGGAATCGGGCGGCCGGCGGCGTCGAGGCGCCCGGCGACATTGCGCTGCAGGATGCGCGCGACCTCGGTCGAGCCGGTGAACATCACGCCCTTGACGCGGGCGTCGCCCACCAGCGCGGCGCCGACGGTCTCGCCGCGGCCCGGCAGCAGCTGCACCGCGCCGGCCGGCACGCCGGCCTCGCGCAGCAGCTTGACCGCGGCGGCAGCAATCAGCGGGGTCTGCTCGGCGGGCTTGGCCAGCACGGGGTTGCCCGCCGCCAGCGCGGCGGCGACCTGGCCGGTAAAGATCGCCAGCGGGAAATTCCACGGGCTGATGCAGACCACCGGGCCCAGCGGGCGATGGGTCTCGTTGTCGAAGCCGCGGCGCACCTCGGCGGCGTAGTAGCGCAGGAAGTCCACCGCCTCGCGCACTTCGGCGATGGCATTGGAGAAGGTCTTGCCGGCCTCGCGCATGATGATGCCCATCAGCGACTGCATCTGGGCTTCCATCAGGTCGGCGGCGCGTTCCAGCGCGGCGGCGCGCACGTCCGGCGGTGTCGCCTGCCAGATCGGCGCGGCATTGACCGCGGCCTGCAGCGCGACGTCGACCTCGGCCTTGCCGGCTTCGGTGACATGGCCGACCACGTCGCGGTGATCGGCCGGATTCAGTACCGGCGTGGTGATGGCATCGGCGGCGCGCGCCACCTCGGCGCCCAGCATCGGCTCGGCGATCAGGCGCTCGCCGGTGCCGGCCAGCAGCGCCGACGACAGCGACGCCAGCCGATGCTCGTTGGCCAGGTCGATGCCGGCCGAGTTGGGCCGGCTCTTGCCATACAGCGTGCGCGGCGACGGGATGCGCGGGTGCGGCAGGCCGAGCACGCCTTCGTCGCGGTGCATGGCCTCGACCACGGCCACCGGATCGGCGACCAGTTCATCCAGCGAGATGGTGTCGTCGGCAATGCGGTTGACGAACGAGGTGTTGGCGCCGTTCTCCAGCAGCCGGCGCACCAGGTAGGCCAGCAGCGTTTCATGCGTGCCGACCGGCGCGTAGATGCGGCACGGCCGGTTGTACTTGCCGTCGGCGGTGGGGCCCACCACCTGGTCGTAGAGCGGCTCGCCCATGCCGTGCAGGCACTGGAATTCATACTGGCCCGGGTAGTAGCTGTGCCCGGCGATCTGGTAGATGGCCGACAGCGTGTGCGCGTTGTGCGTGGCGAACTGCGGGTAGATCGCGTCCGGCACCGACAGCAGCTTGCGCGCGCAGGCGATGTAAGACACATCGGTGTAGACCTTGCGCGTATAAACCGGATAACCTTCCAGCCCTTCCACCTGGGCGCGCTTGATCTCGCTGTCCCAGTAGGCGCCCTTGACCAGGCGGATCATCAGGCGGTGGCGGCTGCGGCGGGCCAGGTCGATCAGGTAGTCGATCACGAACGGGCAGCGCTTCTGGTAACCCTGCACCACGAAGCCGATGCCGTTCCAGCCGGCCAGCTCGGGCTCGAAGCACAGGCGCTCGAGCAGGTCCAGCGAGATCTCGAGGCGGTCGGCTTCTTCGGCGTCGATATTGATGCCGATGTCGTACTGGCGCGCCAGCAGCGTCAGCGACTTCAGGCGCTCGTACAGTTCGCCCACCACGCGCTCGTGCTGCGCGCGGCTGTAGCGCGGGTGCAGCGCCGACAGCTTGATCGAGATGCCCGGGCCTTCATAGATGCCGCGGCCGCGCGAGGCCTGGCCGATGGCGTGGATGGCCTGCTCGTACGAGGCCAGGTAGCGTGCCGCATCGGCCTCGGTCATGGCCGCCTCGCCCAGCATGTCGTAGGAGTAGCGGAAGCCCTCGGCCTCGTAGCGGCGCGCGTTGGCCAGCGCCTCGGAAATGGTCTCGCCGGTGACGAACTGCTCGCCCATCAGCCGCATCGCCATGTCCACGCCCTTGCGGATCAGCGGCTCGCCGCCCTTGCCGATGATGCGCGTGAGCGCCTTGGTCAGGCCCGATTCGGTATGGGTGGCGACCAGCTTGCCGGTCAGCAGCAGGCCCCAGGTGGCGGCGTTGACGAACAGCGACGGGCTCTGGCCCAGGTGCGACTGCCAGTTGGCGCCGCTGATCTTGTCGCGGATCAGCGCGTCGCGGGTGGCCTTGTCGGGAATGCGCAGCAGCGCCTCGGCCAGGCACATCAGCGCCACGCCTTCCTGCGACGACAGCGAGAATTCCTGGATCAGCCCCTGCACCAGGCCTTCGCGCCCGGTACCCACCTTTTGCTCGCGCAAGCGCGTGGCCAGGGCCTTGGCCATCTTGATCGCGGCCTCGGCCTGCTGCTGCGGCAGGCGCGCCTGCTCCAACAGCACCGGCACGCAATCGGTTTCCGGGCGGCGATAGGCCGAAGTGATGGCGGCGCGCAGCACCGACTGCGGCTGGATGCTCTGCGCAAATTCCAGGAACGGCTGCGGCGCACCGTCGGCATGGAGCGCATCCGCGCCGTCGCTGCCTTCGCCGTCGGCCCCGGCCGCGCCGGCTTCGTACGGCATGTGGCCGCGCTCGATCTGCTCGAGGTAGCAGAAGATGGCCTGCTTGATCAGCCAGTGCGGGGTGCGGTCGATGGATTGGGCAACGCGCTTGAGGCGGTCGCGCGAGGCATCGTCGAGCTTGACGCCAAGGGTGGTGGTGGCCATTGCGGGCAATTCTCCGAAAGACTGGAGCCGCCGCCGGTGCTACCTCGTCCGAGCCGACAGGCAGGGGCGCGCGACCGGCCGCAGCCTGTGAGCTGGCGCGATCTTACTCCCTAAAATCACCAAGGTGCAACCTGGTGCAACCCTATCGAAAACCCTAACCCAGAGGTTGCACTTTTGCTCCACATCGCCGGCTGCTAGATCCGCAGCGGGTCGATTTCCAGCTGCCAGCGCACCCCCTTCACCTCCGTGCCAACCTCTGCGAAAGTCTGTACCCACTCGGCCACAAACCGTTGCAGTACCGGACGCGCGCTGGCTTCGACCAGCATCTGCGCGCGCTCGCGGTTGAACACCCGCACCATCGACATCGGCACCGGGTCATGCAGTTGCACCTCCGGCGCCAGCGTGCAGCGTTCGGCATGCCGGCGCGCGGCCTCCAGGAACTGCAGCGCCCGCTCCAGCTGCCCGTGCTCCGCCGTGACCAGCACCTGGAAACAGAACGGGGGCAACCCGGCCTGGCGCCGCTCGCGCAACTGGCTGGCCGCGAATCCATCATAGTCATGGCGCGTCAGGGCCTGCAATGCCGGGGTATCGGGATAGCGGGTCTGGATCAGCACCTCGCCCGGCAACCCGGCCCGCCCCGCCCTTCCCGCCACCTGCATCAGCGACGCAAACAGGTGTTCGGCGGCGCGGAAGTCGTGGCTGAACATGGCCGCGTCCGGATGGACGATGCCGACCAGCGTCACGCGCTGGAAGTCATGGCCCTTGGCCACCATCTGCGTGCCCACCAGGATGTCGACCTCGCCTGCATGGACCTCGTCAAACATGGCCTGGGCGCTGCCCTTGCGGCGCGTGGAATCGGCGTCGATGCGGGCAATGCGCGCCTGCGGGAAGCGCGCCGCCAGCGCTTCTTCGATACGCTGCGTGCCGCGCCCGAGCGGCGCGATATCGACATTGCCGCAGTCCGGGCAATGGTGCGGCACCGGCGCCTCGAGGCCGCAGTGGTGGCAGCGCAGGCGCCGCTCGGGCCGGTGCAGCACCAGGTACGCCGAGCAGCGCGGGCAGCCCGACAGCCAGCCGCAGCTGTCGCAGGCGATCACCGGCGCATAGCCGCGCCGGTTCAGGAACAGCAGGCTCTGCTCCCCGCGCGCCAGGCGCGCGTCGATGGCCTCCAGCAGCGGCACCGACAGGCCCTCGAACAGGGCACGCTGGCGCTGGCGCTCGTGGTTCAGGTCGACCAGCCGCACCGCCGGCAGCGCCGCATCGACCTGGGCGCGCTCGCGCAGCACCAGCTTGCGGTAGGTGCCCTGCCCGGCCCGCCACCAGGTTTCCATCGACGGCGTCGCGGACCCCAGCACCACCGCGATGCCGCGCTGCTTGGCGCGCCAGACGGCAAGGTCGCGCGCGGAGTAGCGCAGCCCTTCCTGCTGCTTGTACGAGGTGTCGTGCTCCTCGTCGACCACGATCAGCGCCAGCGCCGGCAGCGACGCCATCACCGCCATGCGCGTGCCCAGCACGATGCGGGCCTCGCCGCGGTGCGCCGCCAGCCACTGCAGGCTGCGCTCCTGGTCGGCCAGGCCGCTGTGCAGCACCGCCAGCGGCAACTGCGGGAAGCGTGCGGCAATGCGGCTTTGCAGCTGCGGGGTCAGGTTGATTTCCGGCACCAGCATCAGCACCTGGGCCCGCGGGTCGCGCGCCAGCACGGCCTGCATCGCATGCAGGTAGACCTCGGTCTTGCCGCTGCCGGTGACGCCGTGCAGCAGGAACGGGGCGAAGCCCTCGGCGTCGGCGATGGCCTGCACCGCGGCGCGCTGCTCGTCATGCAGCGGCGGCGCGGCCGATGGCGGCTGGGAGGGGTCGGTCGGCAACAGGGTGCGCGCGGTGCGGCTGACCTCGACCCAGCCCGCGGCCAGCCATTCGGCCAGCCGCGACGGTGCCGCGGCACAGAGGGCGCGCGCTTGCGCCAGCGACAGCGGCTCTCCCGTGGCGGCGCGCTCGGCCAGCGCCTGCGCCAGCGCGCGCACGCTGCGGGCGCGCGGCGGTACGGCCGCGAGCAATGCCTCCGCCTGGCCCGGCAGCACGCGGTACTCATCGGTGCGGGCACGCTGCGCCAGGCTGGACCAGCTTTCGGCCTCGCGCAGGGCGGGCGGCAAGGCCGGCAGCATCACTTCGCCGAGTCGCCGCTGGTAGTAGCGCGCAGCAAACGCTGCCAGCTCGATCCAGTCTTGCTGCAGCGGCGGCAGCCAGTCCAGCCGTTGCGCCACCGGGCGCAACTTGTCCACAGGCACGTCCGAAGCTTGCGCGAATTCAACCGCGACACCGACCATGCTGCGACGGCCGAACGGCACCACCACCAGCTCCCCGGGCGCGACATCCGCAATGGCGAGGTAATCGAAGCAGTCGTCGGCAGGCGTGTCGAGGGCAACGCGGATCACCGGCGGCACCGGCGACGTCGCGCCTGCGGCTGGCGCCGCGGACTCGGGAAGGAGACTGCCGCTATCGGGCCGCATGCACGAGTTGAAGATGCATCGCCGTGGGGCAGGCGTCGGTCCACCGGCGATCTGCCGGGCCATGGCAGCGGATTGGTGTGCGGCGCAGCATCAACTTAAAGTAAAACTTCAAATGTGGCCCTAAGTCGATGATAGATGACTGGTTTTCCACTAATTCCACCGCCCCTGTGGATAACTTTGTTGAAAAGTCGCTCTGCCTGGCCCGGAAGCCCCGAAAAACAAGGGATCCACTGGCATCGACCCCTTCTTTGCAAATCTTCCAAAGCCTTAAAAATCAAGGGCTTGCAAACATCCCCCAGATAGGTTAGGGAATAACCCTGTCCTGCACTGCGGCAAACCTATCGGTGTGCATAAGTCAAGTGCCGCCAGTCAACCCAGTGCACCTTTTTGGTGGCTCGTGGCGAAAAAGTTAACTTGACACGGTACGGCCGCGCGGCTCGCGCAGCACTGGGTACGGGCGCGTCCGGGACGCTGCAGCGCGGGGCGGCGCCAAACCGCCCTGCCAGCTGGCATACCGCGGCGGTCACTTCCCGGTTGCGCGCAGCTGGCGGCTGTGCCGGTGCACTTCGTCGACCAGCACGGACACGCTCTCCGGCGGCGTGAATTGCGAAATCCCGTGGCCGAGGTTAAAGACATGGCCGTCGCTGCCGCCACCGGCGGCATAGCTGTCCAGCACGCCACGGACCTGCTCGCGGATTGCGGCCTCGGGCGCAAACAGCACGGTCGGGTCGATATTGCCCTGCAGCGCCACGCGGCCGCCGGTGCGCCGGCGCGCTTCGGCCAGGTTGACGGTCCAGTCCAGCCCGATGGCATCGGCGCCGGTGTCGGCCAGCGCTTCCAGCCACAGGCCGCCGCCCTTGGTGAAGACGATCGCCGGCACTTGCTGTCCGGCGTGCTCGCGCTTCAGTCCGGCCAGCACGCGGCGCATGTAGGCCAGCGAGAACGCCTGGTACATGCCGTCGGCGAGTGCCCCGCCCCAGGTGTCGAAAATCATCACCGCCTGCGCGCCCGCCTCGATCTGCGCGTTCAGGTACGCCGTGACTGCCTGTGCATTGATGTCGAGAATGCGGTGCATCAGGTCGGGGCGGCCGTACATCATCGCCTTGACCGTGCGGAAGTCATCCGAGCCGCCGCCTTCGACCATGTAGCAGGCCAGCGTCCACGGGCTGCCCGAGAAGCCGATCAACGGCACGCGCTGGCGCCCGTCCTGCACCAGCGCACGGCGGATCTCGCGCACGGCGTCGAACACATACTGCAGCGATGCCATGTCGGGCACGGCCAGCTTCTGCACGTCGGCCTCGGTACGCAGCGGATGCGCGAAGCGCGGGCCCTCGCCCTGCGCGAACGACAGGCCCAGGCCCATCGCATCCGGCACCGTCAGGATGTCCGAAAAGAGGATGGCCGCGTCGAGCGGATAGCGGTCCAGCGGCTGCAGTGTCACTTCGGTGGCGTAGGCCGGGTTCTTGGCCAGCCCGAGGAAGCTGCCGGCGCGCGCGCGCGTGGCGTTGTACTCGGGCAGGTAGCGGCCTGCCTGGCGCATCAGCCACAGCGGCGTGTATTCGGTCGGCTGGCGGCGCAGCGCGCGCAGGAAGGTATCGTTCTGCAGTGCGGTCATGGTCATCCTCGTAAGACCGCCATTCTAAGGGATGGCCGCACGCGGATGCCGCTCAGACGTCGTCGATCATCCCCGCGAACGCCGACGCGGCGCGGCGCATCCATTCCCGCGCGCGCTCCGCCTCCGGCTGCAGCCGGGCGAAGCCGTGGGTCATGCCGCTGGCCTCGATGGTGATGACCGGAGCATCGTGGCGCACCAGGAAGTCGGCATAGGCCAGGCCGTCGTCGCGCAGCACATCGTGCGCCGCCACCATCAGCACGGTGGCCGGCGGCCGCACCGGCGGCGCGGCCATCAGGTGCACGCGCGGATCGGCGTGGGCAGCGCCCTGCGCCAGCGCCTCGGCACCGATGAACTGGGTCCAGAACCACGCCATCTCGTCACGCGTCAGGCCGGGGCCATCGGCGAAGGCGCGATAGCTTTCGGTGCTCAGCACCGGCGCCGCGACCGGATAGATCAGCAGCTGGGCGTCGACCCGCACTGCATCGCCGGCATTGAGTTGCTGCGCAGCCTGCGCCGCGAGGTGGCCGCCGGCGCTGTCGCCGGCCACCGCCAGGAAATCGGGCGCCAGTCCCAGCGCCTGGCGCTGGCCGGCCAGCCACAGGACCGCTTCGGCGGCATCGTCGCAAGGCGCCGGGAACGCGTGCTCGGGGGCCAGCCGGTAGTCGACGCTGGCCACGGCGCACCCGGTATCAGCCGCGAGCAAGGCCGCGACGGTGTGGTGCGTCTGCGTCGAACCGATCACCCAGCCGCCGCCGTGGAAGTACACCAGCAGCCGCGGCGTGGCCACGCCCGCCGGACGGAACAAGCGGGCCCCCAGCGTGCGGCCGGCCAGCGCCAGTTCGAGCTGCTGCACCGCGACGCCCTCCGGATCCGGCCGCAACGAGGCGGCGGCAATCTCGGCGAAACGGGCACGCTGCGCCGGGACGTCGGCCGGCACCGGCTCGGTAGCATAGCGTTCGGCCAGGCGGCGGTAATAGGCGAGCAGTTGCGGATCGATGGCCATGGTCGGCGGCGGAAGGGAAATCGGGAGGAAAAAGAAACCGAAACGACGGGGATCAGGCCCCGCCAAGCTGGCGCGTCAGCTCGATCTTGCTGCAACAGTCCTGCACCGCCAGCAGCCCGGCATCGGTGGCGCGACGCACCGCCTCGTCGTTGACGATGCCAAGCTGCAGCCAGACCCCACGCGCACCGACGGCGATGGCCTCGTCGACCACACCGGGCGTGTCCTCGGCGCGGCGGAAGATATCGACCCATTCGATCGGCGCGCCGGCCGCCGCGGCGGCGTCGGCGGCCTCGCGCAGCGTCGCGTGGCAAGTCTCGCCCAGGATGCGTTCGCCGGCATGGCGAGGATTGACCGGCACGATGCGGAAGCCGTGGCCTTGCAGGAATTCGGCGACCTCATGGCTGGGCCGCTCCGCACGGTCGGACAGGCCGACCACGGCTACGGTCTTCATCGCCAGCATGGCTTGTATGGCTTGCTGCATCTCAGGCGGCATTGCGTCTCCGGGGCTGTGGACGTGAGGGTGGAGGTGACCGTGGGGCTGCATGGAAGCGCAGGCAACTCCGGCCGGCCGGCTCAATCGTAACCGCAATTGTCACGCAGGATTTGGTGCGGAAACGAACACTGGAATCGCGGATATAAAGATAATCCCACAACACGTGGCGGCGCAAAACGTGACGCCCAGGCGCGAAAATATGCCGATCACGCCGGATTTTGAGCACTCCGGCTTTCAACTTCTTTCAAACCGATACATTTTGTTACTGCCATGCCCGGGAGTTTCCCCCACAATGCATTGACACACCCGCTGGGCGGGCGTGGCGCCCCGGTGAAAATGGCAACGCAGACTAAAGGGGCGTGCTGAAGAAAGCCTTTTTGTAGCGTTTCCGGCAGTAACCCGATTTTCCGATCCAGCGTAAAGCTTTGCTGGACCGGAGCACCAGGAAGACCGTTGCAGCGCGTGGCCTTTGCGGCCTGTGAGCGGATATTTGGATATCCGATGCGCCTTGCTTGTCGACCTGGACCGAACCCGTTCCTTCGAATTGACCCCTCGAAGGGATTTTCCCGTCCGCGCGGAGCCTCCCCGGCCCGCGCGCTTTTTTTTGTCCAGGCGCGGCAAAAAGCATATCGCCGCGCTGACAAAAAAGGCAGCCTCGCGGCTGCCTTTTTTAAATGTCGCATCGAAAAAACAACAATGCGACAGTCCTGCCCGATGCTTACTTCTTCCGACGCAGACGGGCAATCGCTGCCAGTTGCGCGGCGGCCACGGCCAGTTCGCTCTGGGCGCGGGCCAGGTCGAGGTCGCTGCTCTGGTTCTGCATCAGCTCCTCGGCGGCGCGCTTGGCTTCCTGGGCCTTGGCTTCGTCCAGGTCGCCACCGCGGATCGCGGTGTCGGCCAGCACGGTGACGTGCTTGGGTTGCACTTCGAGAATGCCGCCGGCAACGAACACGAACTCTTCGCTGCCGTCTTCCTTCTCGATGCGCACCGCACCCGGCTGGATGCGCGTGATCAGCGGCGTGTGGCCGGGCAGGATGCCCAGCTCACCCGACTCGCCCGGCAGCGCCACGAACTTCGCCTGGCCGGAGAAGATCGACGCTTCCGCGCTGACGACGTCTACAAGAATGGTTGCCATATCTGATCCTTTCTCCAATCGCTTCGCTCAAGCGGCAGGCCCGGACCGAACCGGGCCCGCCTTCGCCCCCGCTCGCGCGGGAGCGACAAGCAAGGCTTACTGGAGCTTCTTGGCCTTCTCGAAGGCCTCGTCGATCGAGCCGACCATGTAGAACGCCTGCTCGGGCAGGTGATCGCACTCGCCGTCGACCAGCATCTTGAAGCCGCGGATGGTTTCCTTCAGCGGCACGTACTTGCCCGGCGAACCCGTGAACACTTCGGCCACGTGGAACGGCTGCGACAGGAAACGCTGGATCTTACGCGCGCGCGAGACGGCCAGCTTGTCTTCCGGCGACAGTTCGTCCATGCCCAGAATCGCGATGATGTCGCGCAGTTCCTTGTAGCGCTGCAGGGTCTGCTGCACGCGGCGGGCGACTTCGTAGTGCTCGGTGCCGACCACTTGCGGGTCCAGCTGGCGCGAGGTCGAGTCGAGCGGATCGACGGCGGGGTAGATACCCAGCGCGGCGATGTCACGCGACAGCACCACGGTCGAGTCCAGGTGCAGGAAGGTCGTGGCAGGCGACGGGTCGGTCAAGTCATCCGCAGGCACGTACACGGCCTGGATCGACGTGATCGAGCCGGTCTTGGTCGACGTGATGCGCTCCTGCAGCTTGCCCATTTCTTCAGCCAGTGTCGGCTGGTAGCCCACGGCGGAAGGCATACGGCCCAGCAGTGCCGACACTTCGGTACCGGCCAGCGTGTAGCGGTAGATGTTGTCGACGAAGAACAGGATGTCACGGCCTTCGTCGCGGAAGCGCTCGGCCATGGTCAGGCCGGTCAGCGCCACGCGCAGACGGTTGCCCGGCGGCTCGTTCATCTGGCCGAACACCATGGCCACCTTGTCGAGCACGTTCGAGTCCTTCATTTCGTGGTAGAAGTCGTTCCCTTCACGGGTACGCTCGCCCACGCCGGCAAACACCGACAGACCGCTGTGCTGCTTGGCGATGTTGTTGATGAGCTCCATCATGTTGACGGTCTTGCCCACGCCGGCGCCACCGAACAGGCCCACCTTGCCGCCCTTGGCGAACGGGCAGACCAGGTCGATCACCTTGATGCCGGTTTCGAGCAGGTCAACGGAAGGCGACAGTTC
Organism: Cupriavidus nantongensis; assembly: GCF_001598055.1. NCBI lineage: Bacteria > Pseudomonadati > Pseudomonadota > Betaproteobacteria > Burkholderiales > Burkholderiaceae > Cupriavidus > Cupriavidus nantongensis. The sequence goes on from NZ_CP014844.1 coordinate 134,628, forward strand.
GTCGAACTTCGGTGCCTTCTGGTGAATCGCACGCAGTTCGTCCGAGGCGATCGGGCCGGCTTCGTCGATCGGGCGACCCAGCACGTCCATGATGCGGCCCAGGGTGCCGTGGCCAACCGGCACCGAAATCGGGGCGCCGGTGCTCTTCACTGCCATGCCGCGGCGCAGGCCGTCCGACGAGCCCAGGGCAATGGTACGCACCACGCCGTCGCCCAGCTGTTGCTGGACTTCGAAGGTCAGGCCCTTCTCGGCGAACGAGGCGTCGCCGGATTCTTCCAGCACGAGCGCGTCGTACACCTTCGGCATTGCGTCGCGGGGGAACTCGATGTCCACCACGGCGCCAATACACTGCACAATATTTCCGATACTCATTTCGTATCTCCGATAGCTTGAATTCGTGACGCCTTAGACCGCAGCTGCACCGCTGACGATTTCCGACAGTTCCTTGGTGATCGCGGCCTGACGGGTCTTGTTGTAGACCAGTTGCAGTTCGCCGATCACGTTCTTGGCGTTGTCGGACGCAGCCTTCATGGCCACCATGCGCGCCGATTGCTCGGACGCCATGTTCTCGGCCACGGCCTGGTACACCAGCGCCTCGACGTAGCGGACCAGCAGCTCTTCCACGACGGTCTGGGCGTCAGGCTCGTAGATGTAGTCCCACGAGTAGGCGCGCTTCTCTTCTTCGGTCTGCGACAGCTTGTCGGCGGCGAGCGGCAGCAGCTGCTCAACCATCGGTTCCTGCTTCATCGTGTTGATGAACTTGGTGTACGCCACGTACACCGCGTCGACTTCACCATTGGTGAAGGCGTCGAGCTGGACCTTGATCGCGCCGATCAGCTTTTCCAGATGCGGGGTGTCACCGAGGTGCACCACGTGCGAAACCACCTTGGCGCCGATCCGGCCCAGGAACTGCATGCCCTTGGTGCCGATGGCGGTGGCTTGCACCTCCACGCCACGGCCTTGCAGGGCCTTCAGCTCATTGGTCACCGAGCGCAACACGTTCGTGTTCAGGCCGCCGCACAGCCCCTTGTCGGTCGTGACCACGATCATGCCGACGCGCTTGACTTCGCGCTCCTGCATGAACGGGTGCTTGAACTCGGGGTTGGCCGTAGCCAGGTGCGCCGCAATGTTGCGCACCTTCTCGGCGTAAGGACGGGCGTTGCGCATCCGCTCCTGCGCCTTGCGCATCTTGGACGCGGCGACCATCTCCATCGCCTTGGTGATCTTGCGCGTGTTCTGCACGCTCTTGATCTTGGTTCGAATCTCTTTCGTTCCGGCCATATCTTCCTCTCCATCCGAACCATCGCCGCGCCGGCGTGAGCCAGGCGCGGCGACGATGTCGTGGAATTACGCGGTTAGAACGCGGCGGACTTCTTGAAATCCTCGACAGCGGCACGCAGGGCGGCTTCATCTTCCTTCGAGAGCTGCTTGGTCTCTTCGATGCGGTTGATGAGGTCGGCGTACTTGGTCTTCAGGTGGTCGTGCAGGCCCTTCTCGAACGGCAGGATGTCCTTCACTTCCACGTTGTCGAGGAAGCCGTTGTTGGCGGCGAACAGCGAAGCGGCCAGCTGCCACACTTGCAGCGGCTGGTATTGCGGCTGCTTCAGCAGTTCGGTCACGCGGCGGCCGCGCTCCAGCTGCTTGCGGGTGGCATCGTCCAGGTCCGAGGCGAACTGCGCGAACGCAGCCAGTTCACGGTACTGGGCCAGGTCGGTACGGATACCGCCGGACAGGTTCTTCACCACCTTGGTCTGCGCAGCACCACCGACGCGCGACACCGAGATACCGGCGTTGATGGCGGGGCGGATACCGGCGTTGAACAGGTCGGTTTCCAGGAAGATCTGGCCGTCCGTGATCGAGATCACGTTGGTCGGAACGAACGCGGACACGTCGCCGGCCTGCGTTTCGATCACCGGCAGCGCGGTCAGCGAACCGGTCTTGCCCTTGACGGCGCCGTTGGTGAACTTCTCGACGTAGTCGGCGTTCACGCGGGCGGCACGCTCGAGCAGGCGCGAGTGCAGGTAGAACACGTCGCCGGGGTAGGCTTCGCGGCCCGGCGGGCGGCGCAGCAGCAGCGACACCTGGCGGTAGGCCCAGGCTTGCTTGGTCAGGTCGTCATAGACGATCAGCGCGTCTTCGCCGCGGTCGCGGAAGTACTCGCCCATGGTGCAGCCGGCGTAGGCGGCCAGGTACTGCATGGCGGCCGAATCCGAAGCGGCGGCGGCGACGACGACGGTGTATTCCATCGCGCCATGCTCTTCCAGCTTGCGCACCACGTTGGCAATGGTCGAAGCCTTCTGGCCGATTGCCACGTACACGCAGAAGACGCCCTTGCCCTTCTGGTTGATGATGGCGTCGACCGCGACGGCGGTCTTGCCGGTCTGGCGGTCGCCGATGATCAGCTCGCGCTGGCCACGGCCGATCGGCACCATCGCGTCGATCGACTTCAGGCCGGTCTGCACCGGCTGGCTCACCGACTGACGCGCGATCACGCCCGGGGCCACCTTCTCGATCACGTCCGATTCCTTGGCGTTGATCGGGCCCTTGCCGTCGATCGGCTGGCCCAGCGTGTTGACCACGCGGCCCAGCAGTTCCTTGCCCACCGGCACTTCCAGAATGCGGCCGGTGCACTTGACCGTGTCGCCTTCGGAAATGTGTTCGTACTCACCCAGCACCACGGCGCCGACCGAGTCGCGCTCGAGGTTCAGCGCGAGGCCGAAGGTGTTGCCGGGGAATTCCAGCATCTCGCCCTGCATCACGCCAGACAGGCCATGCACGCGGCAGATACCATCGGTCACGGAGATCACCGTGCCGGTGTTGCGCACTTCAGCTTCGGCGCCAAGGCCCGAGATGCGGGTCTTGATCAGCTCGCTGATTTCTGAGGGGTTCAGTTGCATCACAATGCTCCTAATTCTTCAATCCGCCGGACGGCCGCTCAGGCGGCGGTCAGCGCGGTTTGCATGGCTGCCAGGCGCGCACGCACGGAGGTGTCGAGCACTTCGTCGCCAACCTTGACGCTGACGCCGCCGATCAGGGACGGGTCCACCGCCACCTGCGCGTACAGCTTGCGGCCGAACTTGCGTTCGAGGGCGGCGACGAGGTCGTTCAGCTGACCATCTTCCAGCGGGAAGGCGCTGGTGATTTCAACGTCGGACGACCCTTCGCGGGCGTTCTTGAGCGCATGGAACTGTTCGGCGATGTCGGGCATCACCGTCAGGCGGTTGTTGTCCACCAGCAGTTGCACGAAGCGGCGCGCTTCGTCGCTGACCGGGGACTTCAGCACCGACAGGAACAGTTCAACCAGCTTGGCGCCGGGAACGTTCGGATCGTCGGCGACCGCCTTCATGTCGGGATTGGCGGCAACCTGCCCCATTTCCGACACCAGCTCGGACCATGCACCCAGGTTGCCTGCGCTCGATTCGCTGGCGACGCGGAACAGCGCCTCAGCGTAGGGACGGGCAATGGTTGCGGTTTCAGCCATGATTAGAGCTCAGCCTTGAGTTGATTGAGCAGGTCGTTGTGGACCTGCGCGTTCACTTCACGCTTGAGGATCTGCTCGGCACCCTTGACGGCCAGCACGGCGACCTGGTCGCGCAGTTCTTCGCGCGCGCGGGTGACCTGCTGTTCGGCTTCGGCCTTGGCCTGGGCAATGATGCGTGCGGCTTCTGCCTGGGCGTTCTGCTTGATCTCGTCGGCCGTCAGCTGGGCGCGCTTCTCGGCGTCAGCGACACGTTGAGCGCCTTCGGTGCGGGCTTCGGCCATGGCCTGGTCCACACGCTTGTTGGCGAGTTCGAGCTCGGCCTTGCCCTTCTCGGCAGCGGCGAGGCCATCGGCGATCTTCTTTGCGCGTTCGTCGAGCGCCTTCACCAGCGGCGGCCAAATGAATTTGGCAACAACCCACCACAGGATGAAGAACACGACCATCTGCGCAAAAAACGTTGCGTTCAGATTCATGGTGTGTTCCTTTCGGTAATCAAACTACAGATAAATGCACAAAAGGCGGCCAGGCTGGTGGCCCGCGCCGCCCGTCAGCATCATGCAGACCGAAAAGAATTACTGGATGACAGCCAGCAGCGGGTTGGCAAACGCGAACAGCATTGCAACACCCACGCCGATCAGGAATGCCGCGTCGATCAGGCCGGCCAGCAGGAACATCTTGGTTTGCAGCGGGTTCATCAGCTCGGGCTGACGTGCGCAGGCTTCGATGTACTTGCCACCCATCAGGGCGATGCCCAGGCAGGCGCCGATAGCGCCCAGGCCGATGATGATGCCGATACCGATGGCGGTCAGACCCTGGATGTTGGCGAGAAATGCTTGCATGATGACTCCTTTAATTTAGAGAGACTTAGAACCAAAAAACCAAAAAACCAAAAACCGGAAACTTGCAGTGATCAGTGGTGATCGTGAGCCTGGCCGATGTACACCAGCGTCAGCATCATGAAAATGAAGGCCTGCAGCAGGACGATCAGGATGTGGAAGATCGCCCAGACCGCACCGGCCACGACATGGCCGACAAAGCCCAGCGCCGACAGGTCCGCGCCGAACGTCCAGATCGAACCCAGCAGCGCGATCAGCAGGAACACCAGTTCGCCGGCGTACATGTTGCCGAACAACCGCATGCCCAGCGACACGGCCTTGGCCAGGAATTCGATGATGTTCAGGACCAGGTTGAACGGGGCCAGGTACCACTTGGCACCGAACGGGGCCGAGAACAGCTCGTGCATGAAGCCGCCCGCGCCCTTGATCTTGAAGCTGTAGTAGATCATCAGCACCAGCACGGCGCACGACATGCCCAGCGTGCCGTTCAGGTCGGCCGTGGCCACAGCGCGGTGGTGGGGGATATGGATGTGGAAGATCTCGAGGACCTTGTTCAGGCCGGTGACCCAGTCGACCGGGATCAGGTCGATCGCGTTCATCATGGTGATCCAGCAGAACACCATCAGCGCCAGCGGGGCGATCCACGAACGGTCGCCATGGATGATGCCCTTGGCCTGGTCGTCGACCATCTCGACGATCATCTCGACGAAGGCCTGGAAGCGGCCCGGCACGCCGGCGGTGACGCGGCGCGCGGCGGCATACAGGAACAGCACGGCAATGGCGCCGCACAGCACCGACCAGAACACCGTGTCGTAGTTGATCACGGAGAAATCGACCACCGACGCCTGCTTGCCGCCGACCGAGTTCAAGTTCTGCAAGTGTTCGGCGATATAGCCGGAGGGTGTCAGCACGTGTTCCGCGCTTTGGGTAGCTTCTGCCATTGTCGAATCGAACGGTATATTGCGAAATCTTCGGGCCGCGCGCCGCTGTTCTGTGCAGCGCCCGGTACGCGTCTTGCATTGCCTTCGGCGGATTCGCCGGTCACCGCGATGCAAGCGGGTTTCCAACCTTTACCGTGCCCGGTGCCAGCGCCATGCAACCCGCCGCAGCCGTCACGGAAAACTCTTGATATTCCGTCTTGGTGCCACCACTTGCAAAGGAAGCACCGTTTTCGAGCAGCGGTCCTAGCGCAAGGCCAGGGCCACCACCCAGTATGTCTTCAGCGCCAGCAGGAACGTGACCAGCATCGGCACCCAGCGCAGATCGCGGTACAGCACCACGACCAGCACCAGCAGCGCCACCGTGGCAAAGACCTTGATCGCCTCGCCCAACACCAGTCCGCCCACCGAAGCGCGATCGCGCGCCAGCCACAGGCGGAAGGCGAAGAACCCGCTCGGCACGAAGCACACCATGCCGCCGAACAGCGCCGACCATCCATATGGCCCCGGCTCCTTCGCAAACAGCGCCCAGCACAGTGCCGACAGCAGGGAAACCGCCACCTGCGCCAGGACAACCTTGCCCGGGGTCATGCGCGAAGGACGCAGCGCGCGCTCGCCAAACAGCGTCACCGCCTCGGCATGCGACAGCGGATCGACAGCCTCTTCCTCACGGTCCGCGCCTTCTTTCCAGTCGTCCCAGTCATCTTCCTGACGGGACCCGGCGCCTCGTTGCTGACGGTCTCGCACCACCACCTGCCTGCCTTATCCGGGCCGGAACTTTTCGGCCCGACCAGAATTCAAACCGCACGATTTTAAGGGGAACTACTGATTCGCGTCAATCTGCTTACATTTACCTTGCAGTGCGTTGCGCACAACGGTTGCCATCACGATTGCATGATGGCTGCGCAAAAATTGCGCGGCAATGACGTTTGACGTAATTGGATTGCGCAGTGAACCCTGCGCATGATGGGGGATTACCGGTCCGCCACAAGGTATACCGGGGATCGACCCGGCCAGTGCTGCGTGCGCGCAACAGTCACCGCAGCAATGGCCGTTAATCGCGCAGTAAATCAGGCAGCCTGCTGCCCTTCGCGCGATTCGCGCAGGCGCGTCAGCACCCCTTCAAGGGCATCGTTGTTGCTGAAGTGGATCGTCAGCTGGCCCTTGCCGCGTGGCGACAGCTTGATCTGCACCGCCAGCCCGAGCGCATCCGACAACTCCTCTTCCAGCCGCGCCACGTCGCGCACATTGGTGCCGCCCTTCTGCTTGAGCGACTTCAGGTCGAACGGCTTGAGCGTAGACGCCACCAGCTTCTCGGTCTCACGCACCGACAGCCGCTTGTTGACGATCTGGTTGGCCAGCGTGATCTGGTTGGCACCATCCACCGCCAGCAGCGCGCGCGCGTGGCCCATGTCGAGGTCGCCGGCCATCAGCATGGTCTGCACCGGCGCGGCCAGGTTCAGCAGGCGCAGCAGGTTCGACACCGCGCTGCGCGAGCGGCCCACCGACTCGGCCGCCTGCTCGTGCGTGAAACTGAACTCGCGGATCAGCCGCATGATGCCCTGCGCTTCTTCCAGCGGATTCAGGTCTTCGCGCTGGATGTTCTCGATCAGCGCCATCGCCGCCGCGGCTTCGTCGGCCACGTCCTTGACCAGCACCGGCACCTTGTCCAGCCCGGCCAGTTTGGACGCGCGGAAGCGCCGCTCGCCGGCAATGATCTCGTAGCGGTCGGGTTCGGCCACGCGCCGCACCAGGATCGGCTGCATCAGCCCCTGGGCGCGGATGCTCGCGGCCAATTCCTGCAGCGCGCCCTCGTCCATGCGCGTGCGCGGCTGGTACTTGCCCGGCTGCAGCTGGTTCAGGTTCAGCACGGTGGGCGCGCCCTCCTGCTTGACCGACTCGACGATTTCGGCGGGCCCGCCCAACAGCGCTTCGAGGCCGCGGCCCAGGCCCTTCTTCTTTGCAGTGCTCATGCTCTTGCCCTCTCCTTCAGCCCAGCTGCCGGACCCGCGCGATCATCTCGGCGCCGAAGTCCAGGTACGCCTTGGCGCCCTTCGATGACGGATCGAACGCCACGCCCGGCATGCCATAGGACGGTGCCTCGGCCAGCCGCACATTGCGCGGAATCAGGGTTTTGAAGACCTTTTCACCGAAGTGCGATTCCAGTTGCGCCGACACCTGCTGCTGCAGCGTCACGCGCGGATCGAACATCACGCGCAGCAGGCCGATCACCTGCAGGTCGCGGTTCAGGTTGGCGTGCACCTGCTTGATGGTATTGACCAGGTCCGACAGCCCTTCCAGCGCAAAGTACTCGCACTGCATCGGCACGATCACGCCGTGCGCCGCGCACAGGCCGTTCAGCGTCAGCAGCGACAGCGACGGCGGGCAATCGATCAGCACGAAGTCATAGTCGCCGTCGACCTCCGCGATCGCCTGGCGCAGCCGGCGCTCGCGCTGGTCCAGCTCGACCAGTTCCACTTCCGCACCGGCCAGTTCGCGGTTGGCCGGCAGCACATCGTACTTGCCGGTTTCGGAACGCTGGCGCGCCTGGGCGATGCCGGCCAGGCCGACCAGCACCTGGTACACGCTGGTTTCCAGCGCCTGCTTGTCGATGCCGGAGCCCATCGAGGCATTGCCCTGCGGGTCCAGGTCGACCAGCAGCACGCGCTGGCCTTGCGCCGCCAGGCCAGCGGCAAGGTTCACCGTGGTGGTGGTCTTGCCTACCCCGCCCTTCTGGTTTGCGATCACGAATACCTTGGCCATAAGCTCCTGCGGCTCCTGCTTCAAATCATCCGGCCAGCACGCGGCTGGCAGTTCGCGGCGCGCTTGCGCGGCGCCGCGGCGTAGGTCATGCGGGGGCGCCCTCGCGGCGCGACAACACCACCAGGTGGCGCTCCGCCTCCAGCCCGGGAACGGTCAGCCGCGGCACGGCGTCGACCTGCCATTGCGCCATCAACCCGGCGGCTTCCATACGGTCCAGCTCGGCCTGCGGATACACCCCCTTCATCGCGATCAGCTTGCCGCGCGGCGCCAGCAGCTGGCCCGACAGGCTGACGAAATCCGTCAGCTCGGCAAATGCGCGCGAGGTGATCACGGCAAAGCCGTCGGCATCGTCGAGCTTCTCCACCGGGCCCCAATGCGCGGCGGCATTCGACAAGCCCAGCTGGGCGCGGCACTGGGTCAGGAAAGCCGTCTTCTTCTGCACGATGTCGACCATCAGCACCGATACCTCCGGACAGGCGATGGCCAGCGGCAGGCCCGGCATGCCGCCACCGGAGCCGACATCGAGCACCCTGCCCCGCGCCGGCGCATCGACCTCGGCAGCCCTGGCGGCTGCGGCCAGCGCCGGGACCGCGGCAAGCGAATCCAGCAGGTGATGCGTAAGCATCTCGTCGGGATGGCGGATGGCGGTCAGGTTGTAGACGCCATTCCATTTGCGCAGCAGCGCCAGGTAGGCGAACAGCGTGTCGATCCGGTCCGGCGCCAGGGCCAGCCCGATCTCGGCCAGGCCGGCTTCAAGGCGACGACGCTGCGTGGCGTCGTCGGTCATGGTCGGTCGCGGTGCGGGCACTCTCAGGCAGCCTCTTCACCGTTGCCGGACGATGTGCCGGCGTCCGCGCGGCCGCGGCCCAGCCCCTTCTTCTTCAGGTGTACCAACAGCAGCGAGACCGCCGCCGGCGTCACACCCGAGATGCGCGATGCCTGGCCCAGGGTTTCCGGGCGATGCTGGTTCAGCTTCTGGCTGACTTCAAAACCCAGCCCGCGCACTTCGGTGTAATCCAGCCCTTCCGGCAGGCGCGTCGATTCGTTGGCTTCCAGCTTGTCGACTTCAGCCGCCTGGCGGGCGATATAGCCGTGATACTTGATGCCGATCTCGATCTGCTCGCGAATCTGCTCCGCCAGCATCGGCTCCGCATCCAGCGGGGCCTCGGGCGCGTGGCGACCACCCTGCAGTGCCATCAGGGCTTCATAGCTGACTTCCGGGCGACGCAGCAGGTCGGCCAGGCTGTACTCGCGCTCGATCGGCTTGCCCAGCAGCGGCACCGCCTCTTCGGCCGGCAGCATCGCCGGGTTCACCCAGGTGCTCTTCAGGCGCTCTGTTTCACGTGAAACAGCGTCGCGCTTGCGGTTGAACGCGTCCCAGCGCGCATCGTCGACCACGCCCAGTTCACGGCCAACCTCTGTCAGCCGCATGTCGGCGTTGTCTTCCCGCAGGCTCAGGCGGAACTCCGCCCGGCTAGTGAACATCCGATACGGCTCGGTCACGCCACGCGTGATCAGGTCATCGACGAGTACGCCGAGGTAGGCCTGGTCGCGGCGTGGCGTCCACGGATCGCGCTCGCGTACGTAGCAACCGGCACTGATACCGGCCAGCAGGCCCTGCGCCGCGGCTTCTTCATAGCCGGTCGTGCCATTGATCTGGCCGGCGAAGAACAGGCCCCGAATCGCCTTGCTCTCCAGCGATGCCTTCAGTCCGCGGGGATCGAAGTAGTCATATTCGATCGCATAGCCAGGACGCAGGATATGGGCGTTCTCCAGGCCGCGGATCGAGTGCACCAGTTCCAGCTGCACGTCGAACGGCAGGCTGGTCGAGATCCCGTTGGGATAGAACTCGTTGGTGGTCAGGCCTTCCGGCTCCAGGAAGATCTGATGGCTTTCCTTGCTGGCAAAGCGATGGATCTTGTCCTCGATGCTGGGGCAGTAACGCGGCCCTACCCCCTCGATCACGCCGGTGTACATCGGCGAGCGGTCCAGCCCGCCGCGGATGATGTCGTGGGTACGGCTGTTGGTATGGGTAATCCAGCACGGCAGTTGCTGCGGGTGCTGTTCGGGCCGGCCCAGGAACGAGAACACCGGCACGGGATCGAGGTCGCCGGGCTGCTCTTCCATCACCGAAAAATCGATGGTGCGCCCGTCGATGCGCGGCGGCGTACCCGTCTTCAGGCGGCCCTGCGGCAGCTTCAGGTCCTTCAGGCGTGCCGACAGCGACACCGCGGCCGGATCGCCGGCGCGGCCGCCGGTGTAGTTGTCCAGCCCAACATGGATCTTGCCGTCCAGGAAGGTGCCGGCGGTCAACACCACCGCGCGTGCGCGGAAGGCGATGCCGACCTGCGTCATGGCGCCGACGACACGGTCGCCCTCCACCATCAGGTCGTCGACGGCCTGCTGGAACAGCATCAGGTTCGGCTGGTTTTCCAGCCGGGTGCGGATCGCCTTCCGATACAACACCCGATCGGCCTGGGCGCGCGTGGCACGCACGGCCGGTCCCTTGCTGGAGTTCAGGATGCGGAACTGGATGCCGGCCTCGTCCGTGGCGGCCGCCATGGCACCGCCCATGGCGTCCACTTCCTTGACCAGATGCCCCTTGCCGATGCCCCCGATCGACGGGTTGCAGCTCATCTGCCCAAGCGTCTCGATGTTATGGGTCAGCAGCAGCGTCTGGCAGCCCATGCGGGCCGCAGCAAGGGCGGCTTCAGTGCCGGCATGGCCACCGCCGACGACGATGACATCGAATTCTTTCGGGTAAAGCATGGGACACCTCCTCCGGGAGGCTGGCGGGAAAATACGGGAATGCGAAATTATAGCGGCATTCGAGTTATCGCTTTCCCACCGACACCATGTTTCACGTGAAACATGGCGCTTTCGGTACGCCGCCAGTCGCCTGGAAACGACGTTGTGTTTCACGTGAAACAAAAAGACCGGGCACAAGGCCCGGCCAGATGTTTCACGTGGAACAAGCGCCTCAGAGCTGTGAACGGATATAGGCCGCCACTTGCCCGGTCAGCTTGCCCAGATCGCGCTGCAGCGAAGCGAAGCCGGCGTTGCGCTCGCGAGTCACTTCGTCCATGTACAGCGGACGCCGGATCTCGATCTGCAGGCTGTTGCGCCGCTCCGCCGGACGCCCGATCTGCGCGATCAACTGCACGCCCTTGTAGGGATCGTTGCGCGCCACGGTGTAGCCCATGCCGCGCAGTTCCCGCTCGACCAGGTCGACCAGCCCCGGCTCGCAGGTGGTGCCATCGCGATCGCCGAGCACAAAGTCCGCGAGCGGATGCGGGCTGGCGATCTTCAGGCGCTCGTAAGCGTTGTTGGGCATGGAGTGCAGGTTCAGGTGCCAGAGCGCGCCAAAGCGCGCGTAAGCGCCCTCCACGGCCTCGGCCAGCGCCGCATGGTACGGCCGATAGTAGCGCTCGATACGGGCCTGCACTTCCGCGACCGACAGCCGCCGGTCATAGATCGGCGTGGCCGCGTCGATCCGGCTCCAGATCAGCCCGTAGCCCAGCTGCGTCTTCGGCCCCGGGGCCAGCGGCACCGGCCAGGCGCCGTCGAGCTGGGCCGGGTCGATGTCATCGGCCATCCGGTTCGGATCGATATAGACGCGCGGGAAGGTCGCCGCCAGCAGCGTACCGCCCACCGCGGGCACGGCCTGCCACAGCGCGTCCACATGCGTATCCTCGCCGCCGCGCAGGCGTGCTGCCGGCACCGCGGCACCAAAGTCTGCCGGGTAGGCGGTCCCGCTATGCGGGGAGTCGCACACCAGCGGCAGGGCCTCCCCTTCCGGCAGGTGCACGATCACCGGCGGCAGCGCGGCTGCCTGCTTGCTTGCTTCCGCCATGCCTTAGTCCAGCTTGATCTCGGCGGCCTTGGCGACGCGGGCGTAGCGCGCCATGGCCTGCTGGATCTGGGCCTTGAACTGTTCCGGCGTGGTCGGCACCAGGGTGCCGCCGGACTCTTCCACCTTGCGCTTGAACTCGGGGTTCTGCATGGCCTTGTGGATCGCCTGGTTCAGCCTGGTGACGATGGCGGGCGGCGTATTGGCGGGCGCGACAATGCCGAACCAGCCGCCCTCGCCCATGTCCTTGAAGCCCAGTTCCGCGTAGGTCGGCACGTTGGGCAGCTGCGCGGAGCGGGCCGCGCCCAGCACTGCCAATGCGCGCAGACGGCCGGCCTTGACGTGCGGCAGCGTCGACGACAGGTTGTCGGTGATCGCGTTCACCTGCCCCGCCACGGCGTCGTTCAGCGCCAGCCCGGCGCCCTTGTAGGGCACGTGCAGCAGGTCGATCTTGGCCAGCATCATGAAGTTCTCGATGTTGACGTGGCCGAGCGAGCCGGCACCCGGCGAGGCGAAGCTGTACTTGCCAGGGTTGGCCCTGGCGAGCGCGATGAACTCTTGCATGGTCTTGGCCGGCACGCTCGGGTGCACCGCGAACACGCTGGGGATCGCCACCACGTTGGTGACCGGGGCAAAGTCCTTGATCGGGTCGTACTTGAGCTTGGGGTACACAGCCGGATTGGAGCCGTGCGTGCTGACCGTGGCCATGCCGATGGTGTAGCCGTCCGGCGTGGCATTGGCGACCTGCTCCATGCCCAGCGAACCACCGGCGCCGCCCTTGTTTTCCACGACGATCGACTGCCCCAGCTCGCGGCCGGCAAACTCCGCCACCAGGCGCGCCGACAGGTCGGTCGAGCCGCCTGCGGCAAACGGCACGATCAGGCGGATCGGGCGGGTCGGGTAGCTGGCCTGCGCAAGCGCGCTGCCGGCAAAGACCAGCGTGGCAGTGGCGGCGGTGCCGGTCAGCAGCAGCTGGCGGCGGGACATCCGGGCTCGGATCATGGGGTTTCTCCTGTTGGTGTTTTGTGCATGAACCGGGCGAGTGTCAGCCGTTTACCGGCCGGGCGCAAACGACTATATTGCACCTTTGCATTACCAAAGATCATCCTTGCGCCGGGCACGGCAAAGCGCCAGCTCCGCCCTACTCCGCTCTCCGCCCCCTCCGCCATGCGGTTGCATTCCCCTTCGATGTCCGAGCTGCACGCCTTTGCCACCGCGGCGCGGCTGGGCAGCTTTACGCGCGCGGCGGAGGAACTGTGCGTGACGCAGGGTGCGATCAGCCGCGCTATCGCCCGGCTGGAAGCGCATTTCGGCCAGCCGCTGCTGCAACGCAATGCGCACCGGCTGGGACTGACCGACGCCGGGCGGCAACTGCTCGATGCCGTGGCCGAGCCGCTGGCCGCGATCGAACACGCCAGCGCCGCACTGCGCGCCGGCGACCGTCGCCACCACCTGACCTTGTCTGTGGTGCCCACGCTGGCCAGCGTCTGGCTGGTGCCGCGGCTGCCGGATTTCCACCGCCGCCACCCCGAGATCCGGCTGGATTTCGTCCCCTACCAGCGCGACGAAGACTTGTCCGGCCCCTCGCCCGACGCCGCCATCCTGGCCGGTGAAGCGGGGAAATGGCCCGGCCTGCAGGCCGACTACGTCGTGGGTCGGGAAATGGTGCCGGTCTGCCACCCGGACCGCGCGCGCGCGCGCCGCGAGGCCGGCCGCTGGCAGTCTCCGGCCGAACTGCTGGATGAGCCCCTGCTCTACCACACCACCGCGCCGGCGAACTGGCAAAACTGGCTGCAGGCGGCCGGCGTACCCAACGCTGCGCCCCGGTTATCCACAGCGTTCGACCAGGTCTCGATCCTGATCCAGGCGGTGCGCGCCGACATGGGCGTCGCCGTGCTGCAGCGCTGCCTGGTGCGCGAGGAAATTGCGGCCGGACGCGTCGCAGCGCCGTTTGACCTGCCGATTACGCTGCAACGCGGCTATTTTCTGTGCGCGCCAAAGGAGCGGCGCGATCATCCGGCGCTGCATTGCTTCCGCACGTGGCTGCTGGAAACGGCGGCTGAGGACACCGCCCGGGAAAACGCCATCTTATTCGGCGGATGACTTTCATTTATGGATTTCCACGCCAATCCATCCATACGCTGAATGACTTGCATCCAATCCATCAACATGATGGATGCGATGATCAAACTCACGCGCAAAAACATCCAACATACGAATAGCATCGCACCTCAGGTCGGTAGCGCGGGTGGACACAAGGCTAATCGGCCGGAAAATCAGGTTATCCCCAAAGTTATTCACACCACCAATAACAAAGGGCCCGCTTGCGCAGGCCCTCATTCCTCAGGCGAAATCGAGCTCGGCTACGCCGCCTTTTTCGCCAGCCCAAGATAGGTTTCGATCACCTTCGGATTGGCCGCCAGTTCGTCGGCCGGCCCTTCCATCGCCATGTCGCCGGTCTCGATCACATATCCGTAGTCCGCCACCTGCAGCGCCGCGCGGGCGTTCTGCTCGATCAGCAGCGTGGCGACGCCGGTCTGGCGCAGGTTGCTGATGATGTGGAAGATCTCCTTGACGATCAGCGGGGCCAGGCCAAGGCTGGGCTCGTCCAGCATCAGCAACTGCGGCTTGGCCATCAGCGCGCGGCCCACCGCCAGCATCTGCCGTTCTCCGCCGGAAAGCGTGCCGGCGTCCTGGCGCGCGCGCTCGCGCAGGCGCGGGAACAGGTCGTAGACCACGTCCATCTGGTCCAGGTAGTTCTTCTCGCCGGCACGCTTGCGGCGGAAGGCACCCAGTTGCAGGTTGTCCTCCACCGTCATCGACGCGAACAGCTCGCGCTTTTCCGGCACCAGGCACATGCCGCGCGCGACGCGGCCCTCCACCGGGATGCCGGCCATGTCGTGGCCCAGGTAGCTGACCGTGCCGCTGGACGACCCCGTCACCGGCAGCGCGCCCATGATGGCATTGAGCATGGTCGACTTGCCGGCGCCATTCGGGCCGATCACGGTGACGATGCGGCCGGCCTCGACTTTCAGGTTGGCGCCATGCACCGCCTCGACCTTGCCGTAGCGCACGTGCAGGTCCTTCACTTCCAGAATCAGGCTCATGTCGGGTCCGTGCTCCAGATTTATTCCACGCCGCCCAGGTAGGCTTCCAGCACCGCCGGGTTCTTCTGCACCTCTTCAGGTACGCCCTCGGCGATGCGCGAACCAAACTCCATCACCACCAGCCGGTCGGTCAGGTTCATCACGAAGTCCATATCGTGCTCGACCAGCAGCACGCTCATGCCTTCGCCGCGCAGCTTGCGCAGCAGTTCGGCCAGCGCCTGCTTTTCCTTGTAGCGCAGGCCGGCGGCAGGCTCGTCGAGCAGCAGCAGGGCCGGGTCGCAGCACAGTGCGCGCGCGATCTCCAGGATGCGCTGCTGGCCCAGCGCCAGGCTGCCGGCTTCCATGTACATGCAGTCGGCCAGGCCGACGCGCTCCAGCTGGCGCTTGGCCTCGAACAGCAGCTTTTCTTCCTCGGCCTTGTTCATGCGCAGGATCGCCGCGCAGACGCCCCCCTGCGCGCGGAAGTCGCCGCGCAGGTGAGCGCCGATGGCGACGTTCTCGAGCACCGTCATGGTCGGTAGCAGGTGCACGTGCTGGAAGGTGCGGCCGATGCCGCGCTTGACGATCTCGCGCGACGGCAGGCCCGAGATCACCTCGCCGCGGTAGCGCACTTCGCCGCCGGACACCGGCAGCACGCCCGTGACGAGGTTGAAGGTGGTGGACTTGCCCGCGCCATTGGGGCCGATCAGGCCGATGATCTCGCCGGCGCGCACCTGGAAGCTGACATCGTTGACCGCGACCAGCCCGCCGAACTGCTTGCGCGCGGCGCGCACGTCCAGGATCAGCTCGCCCGCATCGGGCTTCTGGCGCACCGCCAGTCCCGCGGCCTGCCCCGGTGCCAGCACCGGCGGGCCGGAAGGCACCAGGCGCCGCAGGAACGGCCAGATGCCATCGCGCGCGTACTGCAGCAGCAGCACCAGCAGCACGCCGAAGACGATGATCTCGAAGTTGCCATCGGCACCGAGCAGCCTGGGCAGCACGCCTTGCAGCACGTCCTTCAGGATGGTCAGGATGCCCGCACCCAATACTGCGCCCCACACGTGGCCGACGCCGCCGACCACGGCCATGAACAGGTACTCGATGCCGTAGTTTAGTCCGAACGGCGTCGGGTTCACCGCGCGCTGCAGGTGTGCGTACAGGAAGCCGGACACGCACGCCAGGATCGCCGCGACCACGAAGATCACCACCTTCATCCACGCGGTGTTCACGCCCATGGCCTCGGCCATCACGCCGCCGCCCTTGAGCGCGCGGATCGCGCGCCCCGGACGCGAGTTCAGCAGGTTCTGCATCGCCAGCACCGCCAGCAGCACCACTGCCCAGATCAGATAGAACATCGCGCGTCCGGACTGCAGTTCGATGCCGAACAGCGACAGCACCGGGATGCCGCTGATGCCGTCGTACTTGCCCAGGAACTCCAGGTTGCCGAACACAAAGAACAGCGACAGGCCCCAGGCGATGGTCGCCAGCGGCAGGTAATGCCCGGACATGCGCATCGTGATCAGCCCGATCACATACGCCGACGCCATCGTAATCACCAGCCCCACCAGCAGCCCGAACCACGGCGACAGCCCGAACTGCGTGGTCAGGTACGCCGTGCTGTACGCGCCAAGGCCCACGAACGCCGCCTGCCCGAACGAGGTCATGCCGCCCACGCCGGTGAGCAGCACCAGCCCGATCGCGACGATGCTGTAGAGCCCGATGTAGTTGCCCAGCGTGATCCAGAATTCCGGCGTCGGCAGCACCGGCAGCAGCGCCAGCACCGCGATCAGTGCCAGCACCAGCACCCGGTTGCGATTCAGCCGCGCGCGGCTGCCGGCTTCGGCGCCGGCCACGCCGGCCTGCTTGTCGGTCAGCATGGTCATGGCTTATTCCTCCTCCTCGACATGCTTGCTCGTCAGCGAGCGCCACAGCAGCACCGGAATGATCAGTGTGAAGACGATGACCTCCTTGAACGCGCTGGCCCAGAAGGACGAATACGATTCCAGCAGGCCCACCAGCAGCGCACCGAGCGCCGCCACCGGATAGCTGACCAGCCCGCCGACGATGGCGCCGACAAAGCCCTTCAGCCCCACCAGAAAGCCCGACTCGTAGTACACCGTGGTCAGCGGCGCGATCAGGATGCCGCACAGCGCCCCCATCGCCGCCGCCAGCGTGAACGACAGGCGCCCCGCCTGCGTGGTGCCGATGCCGACCAGGCGCGCGCCCAGCCGGTTCACCGCGGTCGCGCGCAGCGCCTTGCCCTGCAGCGTGCGTTCGAAATAGAAATAGAGCGCACCGATCAGCAATGCCGACACCGCCACCACCCACAGGCTTTGCCCCGAGATGCTGAGCGCGCCCACCTCGAAGCGCGCATCCGAAAACGGATTGGTGCGCGAGCCCTCGGCGCCGAACATCACCAGCCCCAGCCCCACCAGCGCGAAGTGCACGCCCACCGAGACGATCAGCAGCACCAGCGTGCTGGCCTCGGCCAGCGGCTGGTAGGCCAGCCGGTACAGCATCGGCCCGAGCGGGATGATGATCAGCAGCGTCAGCGCGACCTGCGCCAGCATCGGCAGCGGCTGCGCGCCATACTGCTGCACCACCCAGTGCACCGCCAGCGGGAACACCAGGTACTTGCCGGCCAGCACCGCCAGCCGCTGGCCCAGCGTGCGCCGCAGCTCGGCGCTGCGCAGCACGGTGACGGTCTCGTAGAGAAAGGTCAGCACGCCCATCGCCAGCAGCAGCCAGCTGGTCTGCGGCGCGTGCCCGGCCTGCATCGCCGCCAGCGTCAGCGCGCCATAGGCGACGAACTCCCCTTGCGGAATGAAGATGACGCGGGTCACCGAGAACACCAGCACCAGCGCCAGCGCCAGCAGCGCGTAGATCGCGCCCGAGGTGATGCCGTCCTGCGCCAGGATGGCGGCGATAGATAGGTCCATTGTCTCCCCGTCTTGTTGGAAAACCTGCCTGCATCGAACGGGGTCAGCGGGGCGCCGACGGGCCGACAGGGTGGTGCGCTTCGGGTTACGAAATAGTAAACGGGTTGCGCATTGCGGAAATACAGAGCAACCCTAACTTGGCGCGCCATCGCCCGGCCCGCACCTGAAAAAAAAGGCGCATGGTCAGCCATGCGCCCTGCATCACTACGTATCCGGCATGCCTTGCCTGCCGCTCGAGACGCTTGAGTCAGCCGCTTATTTCAGCAGCTTCCACTTGCCGTCGACGATCTGCACCATCACGCGCGCGCGCTGGTCGAAGCCGAGGTGGTCGGTGGCGCTCATGTTCATGATGCCGTGCGAGACCGGCAGGTTTTTGGTCTGCTCCATGGCGTCGCGCAGGGCCTTGCGGAACTCCCTGGTGCCCGGCTGGCCCTTCTTCAGCGCTTCCGGGATGGCGTGCTGCAGGATCAGGCCCGCATCCCAGGCGTGGCCGCCGAAGGTCGACACCTGTCCGCCGAAGGCCTTCTCGTAGGCGGTCTTGTAGGTCAGCGCCGGCTTCTTCACCGGGTTGCTGTCGGGCAGCTGCTCGGCCACCAGCAGCGGGCCGGCGGGCAGGAAGGTGCCTTCGCAGTCCTTGCCGCACACGCGCAGGAAGTCGGCATTGGCGACGCCGTGGGTCTGGTAGACCTTGCCCTTGTAGCCGCGCTCCTTGAGCGTCTTGGCCGGCAGCGCCGCGGGCGTGCCCGAGCCGGCGATCAGCACCGCGTCGGCATTGGCGCCCATCATCTTCAGCACCTGCCCGGTGACCGAGGTATCGGTGCGGGCAAAGCGCTCGTTGGCGACCACCTTGATCTTGCGCAGTTCGGCCACCTTGGCGAATTCCTGCGCCCAGCTGTCGCCATAGGCATCCGCGAAGCCGATGAACGCCACCGTCTTCACGTTGTTGTTGCTCATGTGCTCGGCAATGGCGGTGGCCATGTGCGAGTCGTTCTGCGGGGTCTTGAAGACCCAGGCGCGCTTGGCGTCCATCGGCTCGATGATGCGGGCCGAGGCGGCCATGGTGATCATCGGGGTCTCGTTCTCGGCGACCACGTCGACCATCGCCAGCGAGTTGGGCGTGACGGTCGAGCCGACCATTACGTCGACCTTGTCTTCGCTGATCAGCTTGCGCGTGTTCTTGACCGCCGTGGTCGTGTCCGAGGCATCGTCCAGCACGATGTACTCGATCTTCTTGCCCGCGATCTCCTTGGGCATCAGCGTGAAGGTGTTCTTTTCCGGAATGCCCAGCGATGCCGCCGGACCGGTGGCCGACACCGTCACCCCGACCTTGACCTGCGCCTGGGCGGCCCCGGCAGCCAGGCTGGCCGCAGCGATTGCCAGCAGGCTGGCGCGCTTGAAATCCATCTTGTCTCCTTCGGTTCCTGAAACGGAAAGGCATCCGTCCGGCGTCCGCCGGCGGATGCCCATTTTTTTGGAATGACCCCTCGGGTCAACGCAGGCACAGCGCCGGCACCTGCGCTACAACCAGGAACGACACCAGGCCGCTCCCCATTTCCCGTCCACGCCACTCCCCCGGAAAGGCGCTTCGGTGATTCACCGACCGTGCGGTCGGGAATGCGGATCGAGTCTATCACAGGGCCCTGGCGCGAACAGCGAGGATTAACCCGCATCGCCTGTCACGCCTGGCTTTGCCGTCAGCGCACGAAGGCGTCCCAGGCGGTCTTCAGGATCAGCGCGCTGACCACCACGATAAACACCTTGCGCACGAAGGCGCTGCCATGGCGCAGCGCCAGCTTGCTGCCGACCTGGCTGCCGGCGACGTTGGCCACCGCCATCACCAGGCCCAGCTGCCACCAGATATGTCCCTTGCTGGCGAGCAGCAGCAGCGCCGCCAGGTTGGTGGCCAGGTTGACCAGCTTGGTCGATGCCGCGGCGTGCAGGAAGTCATAGCCGAACACCCGCACGAACACGATCATCAGGAAGCTGCCGGTGCCCGGCCCGAACACGCCGTCGTAGAAGCCCAGCACGGCGCCGGCCAGCAGCGCCGCGCCGCGTTCGCCCCAGCCGCTCAGCGTGGGCGCGTGTTCGGCGCCCAGGTCCTTCTTGGCGACGGTGTAGACCAGCAGCGCCACCAGCACGAACGGCAGCGCCTTGCGCAGCGGCTCGGCCGGGATCATGGTCAGCGCCCAGGCGCCGGCCATCGAGCACGCAAAGGCCGCGACCACCGCCGGCGCGGTCGCGCCCCAGTAGATGCGCACGCTGCGGCCGTAGCGCAGCGCCGCGCTGGCGGTGCCGGCGATCGAGCCGACCTTGTTGGTGCCGAGCAGCGTCGCCGGCGCCAGGTTGGGATAGGCCGAGAACAGCGCCGGGATCTGGACCAGCCCGCCGCCGCCGGCGACCGCGTCGATCAGGCCGGCAAGAAAGGCGGCAACCGCCAGGAATGCGAATTCCGTCATTGCAGAAAAGCGAAAAGGGGAAAAAGGAAAGGAGGAAAGACCAGCCACGGCCGGTACCGCGGCGCTGGCGCACAAGCGGCGCAAGCGGATCAGCCCAGTACCTTGGCCGCCGGCACCAGGCTGCCGTGCCACATGCCGTTGCCGTGCAGGCGGAAGCCGGGCGGCGCGCCGCCGTGGCCGGCCGCCAGTCCCGGCGCCAGCAGCGCATGGCGGATGCCGTGCGCGCGGCCCCACTCCGCCAGCGTGGCGCAGCAGGCTTGCAGGCAGGCGCGGCGGGCGGCCGCATCCAGCTCCGGCCGTACCCACCACTCGCTGGCGCAGGCCACAAGGCCCGCCAACTCGAGGCTGGGCAGCAAGGCCACCGGCAGGCAGGCGAGCAGGCCGCCGTCCGGCGCGTCGCTGGCCAGCAGGCAGATGCCGCGCCCGGACTGGGCCAGCAGTTCGCCCAGCATCAGCGCCCGCGCGCGTGCGGCGGGTACGGGCAAGGGCTGGATCCGGTCCAGCCAGTCCGACACCAGGGCAGCGTCGGCGCCTTGCCCCAGGCGTACCCGGACCTGCGGCGCGACCTGGCCGCCCGCGTGCGGGACAGTTGGGGATGGATCAGGGGGATCGGTGGCGGACATGGGCGGGCAGCAAGGAGCGCCCGCATTGTCGCATGCGTGAGGCCGCCAGGTGATGCCGATGCGGCATGAGTGCCCCAGAACAGGGCAAAGGCACAGGGCGAAAGCGTCACTAACGGGCGTAGAGCCCAATGAAAAAAGCGTTGCCGAGGATCACCCGGCAACGCCCTTTATTTATAACGCTGCTACCCGACACCGGGTGCGCGCCTGTCGTCTCCTCGCTTCCGCCTCCATTTAACCTGCGAAAACCGTATGTGGAATGTAACGAAGCGGTGCATCGAGGACAAGCTAGAAAAAACCCTAGCCCCAGAATCGGGCATGTCGACCTGCGGTCACTCCTTGCGCCCGGCGTGTCCGCCGAAGCGCGCCAGCAATTCGCCCATGATGCCACGGCGGAAGGTCAGCACGCAGATCACGAAGATCACGCCGGTCACCATCGTCACCGACTCGCCCAGCGTGCCGAACCACGAGACGCCGGTCACCGACGCCAGGAAGTTGCCGATGTCGCCCAGCTTGTTCTCGAGCGCGACGATCACGAAGGCGCCGACGATCGGGCCCGACAACGTGCCCAGGCCGCCGACCAGCGTCATCAGGATCACCGAGCCCGACATCGACCAGTGCACGTCGGTCAGGGTCTCGAAGCCCAGCACCAGCGCCTTGATCGAGCCGGCCAGCCCCGACAGCGCTGCCGACAGCACGAACGCGGTCAGCTTGAAGCGGTCGACGTCATAGCCCAGCGACACCGCGCGCGGCTCGTTCTCCTTGATCGCCTTCAGGATCTGGCCGAACGGCGAATGCACCGTGCGCACGATCAGCGCGAACGCCGCGACGATGATCACCAGCGCCACGTAGTACAGCGTCAGGTCATCCGACAACGGCAGCACGCCGAACAGCTTGCCGCGCGGGATGCCCTGCAGCCCGTCCTCGCCGCCGGTGAACGGCGCCTGCAGGCAGATGAAGAAGAGCATCTGCGCCAGCGCCAGCGTGATCATCGAGAAATAGATGCCCTGGCGCCGGATCGCCAGCGAGCCCACCACGTAGCCGATCAGCGCGCCCGTGCCGGTGCCCAGGATCAGGCCGATCTCGGGCGTCACGCCCCACACCTTCATGGCGTGGCCGGCGGCGTAGCCGGCGCCGCCGAAGAACGCCGCATGGCCGAACGACAGCAGCCCGGTGTAGCCGATCAGCAGGTTGAAGGCGCACGCAAACAGCGCGAAGCACAGCACCTTGAGCACGAACACCGGATACGCCCCGGCCAGCGGCGCCGCCAGCAGTGCCAGCAGCAGCAATCCGTACAACAGTTTCTTCTGCACGCCTTGTCCCTTTCCTGCCTTGCCTGCATTGGCCGCCACGGTGGCTGGCGTCGATGATGTCGAGGGTGCGCTCATCACTTCTCCTTGCCGAACAGCCCGGCCGGGCGCAGCAGCAGCACGATCACCATGATGAAGAACACCACGGTCGCCGATGCTTCCGGATAGAACACTTTGGTCAGGCCTTCGATCACGCCGAGCCCGAGGCCGGTCAGGATCGAGCCCATGATCGAACCCATGCCGCCGATCACCACCACCGCGAACACGATGATGATCAGGTTCTGCCCCATCAGCGGCGAGATCTGGATCACCGGCGCGGCCAGCACGCCGGCAAACGCGGCCAGCGCCACGCCGAAGCCGTAAGTTAGCGTAACCATCAGCGGCACGTTGACGCCGAAGGCCTCGACCATCTTGGGGTTCTCGGTGCCGGCGCGCAGGTAGGCGCCCAGCTTGGTCTTCTCGATCACGTACCAGGTGGCGAAGCACACCACCAGCGACGCCACCACCACCCAGGCGCGGTAATTGGGCAGGATCATGAAGCCGAGGTCGGTCGCGCCCTGCAGCGCGTCCGGGGTCTGGTACGGCAGGCCCGAGACGCCGTAGACCGAGCGGAAGATGCCCTCGATCACCAGCGTGATGCCCAGCGTCAGCAGCAGGCCGTAGATATGGTCGAGCTTGTAGATCCAGCGCAGCATGGTCTTCTCGATCACCACGCCCAGCGCGGCGACGACCAGCGGCGACAGCAGCAGCATGATCCAGTAGTTCAGCCCGGCGTACTCCATGCCCATCCAGGCCAGCACCGCGCCCAGCATGAAGAGCGCGCCGTGCGCGAAGTTGATGACGTTGAGCAGGCCGAAGATCACCGCCAGGCCCAGGCTCAGCATCGCATAGAAGGCGCCGTTGACCAGGCCCAGCAAGAGCTGGGAAAGCATGGCCGGCAAGGGGATTCCGAAGATGTCCATGGGCATCGATTGCAGGTTGTTGGCAGCCACTAAGCGGAGCCAACGGTTTTGGGTGCGCCAAAGCCGCCCGGGCTAGCCTGAGCAAGGTGTTCTCCCTCTCCCTTCACGGGGAGAGGGTCGGGGTGAGGGGCGGTTTAGCGAGGAACCACATCAAGCGAAGCCCTCGGTGTGTTCCAGCATGGCGGCCTTGGCAGGGCCAGCGGTGTTAACCCACCAACCTCAGCCTTTGACGCTCAAGCCCTCACCCCCTGCCCCTCTCCCGCAAGCGGGAGAGGGGAGCAAACCGTCGCAGTGCCGACGGCTCTTACTTCTTCAACATGGCGCACTTCGACTCGGCCACCGTGGTGAAGGCCTGCTCGCCCGGGATGGTCGCGACCACCTTCAGGTAATCCCACGGCTTCTTCGATTCGGCCGCGGTCTTTACCTGCATCAGGTACATGTCGTGGATGCCACGGCCGTCCTGGCGGATATAGCCCTTGGTGTAGAAGTCGTTGATCTTCATCTTCTTCAGCTCGGCCATGACCTTGTCCGGATCGTCGGTCTTGGCGGCTTCGACGGCCTTCAGGTAGGTGCTGGCGGCCGAGTAGTCCGCGGCCTGCAAGCTGCTCGGCATCTTCTTCATCTTGCCGAAGAAGCGGTTGGCGAACTTGCGGGTGTCGTCGTTCATGTCCCAGTACCAGCTGTCGGTCATCAGCAGGCCTTCGGTGTTCTTCAGCCCGAGGCTGTGCACATCGTTGATGAACATCAGCAGGCCGGCGATCTTCATCGACTTGGTGATGCCGAATTCCTTGGCCGCCTTGATCGAATTGATGGTGTCGCCGCCGGCGTTGGCCAGGCCCAGGATCTGCGCCTTGGACGCCTGCGCCTGCAGCAGGAACGACGAGAAGTCCGACGCCGACAGCGGATGGCGCACCTGCCCCGCCACCGTGCCGCCGTTGGCCTTGACCACCGCGGCGGTGTCGCTCTCGAGCGAGTGGCCGAAGGCGTAGTCGGCGGTCAGGAAGAACCACGACTTGCCGCCCTGCTTGACCACCGCGCTGCCGGTGCCCTTGGCCAGCGCCACCGTGTCATAGGCGTAGTGCACCGTGTACGGGGAGCACTCTTCGTTGGTCAGGCGCGCGGTGCCGGCGCCGATGTTGATGTAGACGCGCTTCTTCTCGGAAGCGACCTTGTTCATCGCCAGCGCAGTGCCGGAGTTGGTGCCGCCCAGCAGCATGTCCAGGCCCTGCTGGTCCATCCATTCGCGCGCTTTCGAGGCAGCGATGTCGGCCTTGTTCTGGTGGTCGGCCGAGACGATCTCGATGGGCTTGCCCAGCACCTTGCCGCCGCGGTCCTCGATCGCCATCTTGATGGCTTCGAGGCCGCCGGGGCCGTCGATATCGGCATACAGGCCCGACATGTCGGTGATATAGCCGATCTTGACGGTGTCGCCCGATACCTGTGCGGCAGCGCCGAACGACACCGCACCCATGGCAATGGCCGCCATCGCGGCCGCGAGCCGAGTCTTTTTCATTTCCGTGTCTCCTGATTTGCGGCGGCGTGCGCGCCACCCGTTCCTGCCAACAAGCAACCATCGACCCGCGTTGCGCGGATCAGACCCCGAGCAATTCATGCAGCACCGGCATCTTGGCCTGCAGCTCGCTGGCCGCGAAGCGTTCGACGATGGTGCCGTGCTCCATCACGTAGAAGCGGTCCGCCAGCGGCGCAGCAAAGCGGAAGTTCTGCTCCACCATCACCACCGTGTACCCCTTCTGCTTGAGCATCCGGATCATGCGTGCGAGCGCCTGCACGATCACCGGTGCCAGCCCTTCCGAGATCTCGTCGAGCAGCAGCAGGTTGGCGCCGGTGCGCAAGATGCGCCCGACCGCCAGCATCTGCTGCTCGCCGCCCGACAGGCGCGTGCCCTGGCTCTGGCGGCGCTCCTTCAGGTTCGGGAACATCTCGTAGATGTCGGCCTCGCTCATGCCCGAATCCTTGCCTTTCAGCTGCGGCGGCAGCAGCAGGTTCTCTTCGCATGAGAGGCTGGAGAAGATGGCGCGCTCTTCCGGGCAATAGCCGATGCCGTAGTGCGCGATCTTGTGCGTGGGCAGGCCGATGGTCTCGTGGCCGTCCACCTTGATCGAGCCCTTGCGCGCGCCGGTCAAGCCCATGATGGCGCGCAGCGTGGTGGTGCGCCCGGCGCCGTTGCGGCCCAGCAGCGTGACCACCTCGCCGCGGTTCACGGTCAGGTCGACGCCGTGCAGGATGTGCGATTCGCCGTACCAGGCGTGCAGGCCCTTGATTTCCAGGGCGGGAGTATTGGCTGTGCTCATGTGTCGTCCCCCCGGCCTCAGTGCGCGCCCTGCAGTTCCGCGTCGGCGGTGCCCATGTAGGCTTCCATCACGCGCGGGTCCTTCGACACCTCCGCATACGGGCCTTCGGCCAGCACCGCGCCGCGCTGCAGCACCGTGATCTTGTCGGCGATCGACGAGACCACGCTCATGTTGTGCTCGACCATCAGGATGGTGCGGCCCGCCGAGACCTGCTTGATCAGCTGCGTGACTCGGTCGACGTCCTCGTGGCCCATGCCCTGCGTGGGTTCGTCGAGCAGCATCAGCTCGGGCTCCATCGCCAGCGTGGTGGCGATCTCCAGCGCGCGCTTGCGCCCGTACGGCAGGTTCACCGTGAGCGTATGCGCGAACTCGGTCAGGCCGACCTGCTCGAGCAGCTCCATGGCGCGGTCGTTGAGCACGTCGAGCGAGCGCTCGCTGCGCCAGAACTGGTACGCGGTGCCCAGTTGCCGCTGCAGCCCGATGCGCACGTTCTCCATCACCGTCAGGTGCGGGAACACCGCCGAGATCTGGAACGAGCGGATCACGCCGCGCCGCGCGATCTGCGCCGGCTTTTCCCGCGTGATGTCGATGCCGTTGAAAAGGATGGTGCCGGTGGTCGGCTCCAGGAACTTGGTGAGCAGGTTGAAGCAAGTGGTCTTGCCCGCGCCGTTGGGGCCGATCAACGCATGGATCGAGCCGCGGCGCACCCGCAGGTTAACGTCGCTCACCGCCGTGAACCCCTTGAACTCCTTGGTGAGGTTCCGCGTTTCCAGGATGGTTTCCTGCTGGTTCATGTCTCCTGCCCGCCCTCTTGCTGAACTGCCGGGGTGATGCCCGGCACTGACAATGGTCCGAACCGGCCTTGTAGGCCCTTACTGCCGCTTGTTCCGTCAGGCTTGCCGTGGTTGCCGGCCATGCCCGCGGTTTTTATCTGTGCGGGGCGGCTCCCGCGCGGGTTGCGGCGGCGGCATGGTATGTGCGGCCGAAGCACCCTGTGAGGCGTCTATTGTGTGCGCCTGTTGCATCGCAAAACATCGGGGTTTGCACTATGAAACATGAACCAAGTGTCAGTTTTTCCGCGGCCGCACAAGCGCCGCAAAGGCCACAGGATCACCGCCCCGCCGGTGGTCATGTGGCGTGGCGCATCAAGCGCTTGTGGCCGCTGTCACCGGCACTGGGCTGGCTTCGGCCGGCGCCTGCGCCGACCCCTCTTCGGAGCTGGCCACTTCGGCCGGCATGGCGCGCTGCCTGCGGTCTTCGCGGATCATGTCGCTGGCGCGCTCGGCAATCATGATGGTCGGCGAGTTGGTGTTGCCCGAGGTGATCAGCGGCATCACCGAGGCATCAACCACGCGCAGCCCCTGCACCCCCAGCACGCGCAGCCGATGGTCGACCACCGCCATGGGATCGTCGGCGCGGCCCATCTTGCAGGTGCCGACCGGATGGAAGATGGTGGTGCCGATATTGCCGGCGGCTTCGGCCAGTTCGTCGTCACTCTGGAACGCCAGCCCTGGCAGCCACTCCTCCGGCTGGTAAGGCGCCAGCGCAGGCGACGCGACGATGCGGCGCGTAAGCCGGATCGAGTCGGCGGCGACCTTGCGGTCCTCGTCGGTCGACAGGTAATTGGGCGCGATCACCGGCGCCTGGCGATAATCCGCGCTGCCGGCATGCACGCTGCCGCGCGAAGTCGGGCGCAGGTTGCAGGCGCTGGCGGTAAAGGCGTTGAAGGCGTGGAGCGGATCGCCGAACTTGTCGAGCGACAGCGGCTGCACGTGGTACTCGATATTCGGCCGCGCCTGCGACGGATCCGAGCGCGCGAACGCGCCCAGCTGCGATGGCGCCATGCTCATCGGCCCGCTCTGGTTGAAGGCGTACTGCACGCCGATGCAGAACTTGCCCCACAGGCTGGCCGCGCGCGTGTTCAGCGTGCGCACGCCGTTGACCTTGACCACGCTGCGCAGCTGCAGGTGGTCCTGCAGGTTCTCGCCCACGCCGGGCAGCGCATGGCGCACCGGAATGCCCAGCGCCTGCAGCCGTTCGGCCTGGCCGATGCCCGACAGCTCGAGCAACTGCGGCGTGTTGACCGCGCCGGCGGCGAGGATCACCTCGAGCGTGGCCGATGCCGCATGCGCGCGGCCGCCGCCCAGATAGTTGACGCCGGTGCAGCGGCGCCCGTCGAAGCTCAGCCCGCTCACCTGCGCACCGGTGACGATGGTCAGGTTGGGCCGCTCCGAGGCACGCCGCAGGAATGCCTTGGCGGTATTCCAGCGGATGCCGCGGCGCTGGTTCACTTCGAAATAACCGACGCCGAAATTGTCGCCGCGGTTGAAGTCGTCGGTGCGCGGAATGCCCGCCTGCTCGGCGGCATCGGCAAAGCGCTCGAGAATGTCCCAGCGCAGCCGCTGCCCTTCCACGCGCCATTCGCCGCCGGCGCCGTGGAATTCGCTCGGGCCGCGGTGATGGTCTTCGCTGCGCTTGAACAGCGGCAGCACATTGTCCCAGCGCCAGCCGTCATCGCCGGTCAGCCGCGCCCACTCGTCATAGTCCTCGCGCTGGCCGCGCATGTAGATCATGCCGTTGATCGACGAACAGCCGCCCAGCACGCGCCCGCGCGGATAGCCCAGCGAGCGCCCGTTCAGCCCCGCCTCGGCTTCGGTGCGATAGAGCCAGTCGGTGCGCGGGTTGCCGATGCAGTAGAGATAGCCCACCGGAATGTGGATCCAGTGGTAATCGTCCTTGCCGCCTGCTTCCAGCAGCAGCACGTTGATGTCCGGGTCCTGCGTCAGCCGGTTCGCCAGGACACAGCCGGCCGAACCGGCCCCCACGATGATGTAGTCGAATGTCTCCATGGCGCCCTGTTGTGGTGATGATCGGTTTTACTTCGCCACCGGCATGGTGAACTCCGCGCCCTTGGCGATCGAGTCCGGCCAGCGCTGCATCACGCTCTTGTAGCGCGTGTAGAAGCGCACGCCCTCTTCGCCATAGGCATGATGGTCGCCGAACAGCGAGCGCTTCCAGCCGCCGAACGAATGCCACGCCATCGGCACCGGGATCGGCACGTTGATGCCGACCATGCCGACCTGGATCTGCCGCGCAAACGCGCGCGCGATGCCGCCGTCGCTGGTGTAGCACGACACGCCGTTGCCGTACTCGTGCGCGTTGATCAGCGCCACCGCCTCGGCAAAGTCGTGCACGCGCACCACCGACAGCACCGGGCCGAAGATCTCTTCCTTGTAGATCGTCATCTCAGGCGTCACATGGTCGAACAGCGTGCCGCCGACGTAGAAGCCGTTCTCGTGGCCATCGACCGTGTGGCCGCGGCCGTCGGTCACCAGTGTCGCGCCCTCTTCCACGCCCTTCGCGATATAGCCTTCGACCTTGGCCTTGTGCGCGCCGGTCACCAGCGGGCCCATCTCGGCATCGGCCTCCATGCCGTTGCGGATCTTCAGCGTGCGCGCGCGTTCGGCCAGTCGCGGCACCAGCCGGTCGGCGACGTCGCCGACCGCGACCGCCACCGAGATCGCCATGCAGCGCTCGCCGGCCGAACCGTAGGCGGCGCCGATCAGCGCGTCGACGGCCTGGTCCAGGTCCGCATCGGGCATCACTACCAGGTGGTTCTTGGCGCCGCCCAGCGCCTGCACACGCTTGCCGTGCTTCGTCCCTTCGGTATAGATGTATTCGGCGATCGGGGTCGAGCCGACGAACGACAGCGCCTGCACGTCGGGGTGCGCCAGCAGCGCGTCGACCGCTTCCTTGTCGCCCTGCACCACGTTGAACACGCCGTCGGGCAAACCGGCCTGGCGCAGCAGGTCGGCGATCAGCAGGCTGGGGGACGGGTCGCGCTCGGACGGCTTGAGCACGAAGGTATTGCCGCACGCCAGCGCCACCGGGAACATCCACATCGGCACCATCACCGGGAAGTTGAACGGCGTGATGCCGGCCACCACGCCCAGCGGCTGGCGCAGGTTCCAGTTGTCGATGCCGCCGCCGATGTTGTCGGTGAAATCGGTCTTGAGCAGGTTGGGGATGCCGCAGGCGAACTCCACCACCTCGATGCCGCGCGTGACTTCGCCCTTGGCATCCGAGAACACCTTGCCGTGCTCGCGCGTGATCAGCGCGGCGAGGTCGTCGTGGTGCTGGTCGAGCAGTTCCTTGAACTTGAACAGGATGCGCGCGCGGCGCAGCGGCGGGGTGTCGGCCCAGGCCGGGAACGCGGCCTGGGCGGCGGCGACGGCATCGGCGACGTCCTGCGCGGTGCCCAGCGCGACGCGCGCGGCGACTTCGCCGGTTGCGGGGTTGAATACGTCGGCCAGGCGCTGCGAGGCGCCGCGTGTCTGCCGGCCCGCGATGCTATGGCCGATGATGGCCTGCACCGCGCTGGCCTCTGCAAGGATGTCTTCCACTTCCGCTCCTGGATGCTGGTTCCCCGGGGCGATTCCGCCGCCGGTCCGTCCCGTCGATCTTTGCGTCTGGTGAAGACGCTGCCACGCTGCGCCGCGCACCGGCCGCGGCGCGCTGCGGCACGTATGCCGTGCGGCACAAGACTTCGGGCCATGGTTGAGCGCAAGCTTGGTGCAGTTGCGCGGCCCCGTCCAATGATTTATCGTCAATCGCAATATAAGCCGCGCAAAATATTGCGACGCACCACCGCCACCCCTCTCTCTGCCCGCGCCCCCTTGGACCTCCACCACCTGCGCGCCTTTGTCGCCGTCGCGCGCGAAGGCAACCTGACCCGCGCCGCGCAGCGCC
The DNA here is from genome assembly GCF_001598055.1 of Cupriavidus nantongensis. NCBI lineage: Bacteria > Pseudomonadati > Pseudomonadota > Betaproteobacteria > Burkholderiales > Burkholderiaceae > Cupriavidus > Cupriavidus nantongensis. The sequence goes on from NZ_CP014844.1 coordinate 164,930, forward strand.
TGCACCTGACCCAGCCCGCGGTCAGCCTGCAGCTGAAGGCACTGCAGTCGGCCTGGCGCATCCGGCTGTTCGAGCGCACCGCGGCAGGCCTGACGCTGACCGCCGATGGCGCCGCGCTGCTGCCGCTGGCCGAACGCATCCTCGATGGCGTGGGCGACCTGCAGCACACCGTCAACGCCATGCATCACACCGTGCGCGGGCGGCTGGCGATCGGCACCATCCTCGACCCGGAATTCACGCGGCTGGGCCCGATGCTGCGCACGCTGGTCGAGCGCCATCCGCAGATCGGCACCGAGCTGCGCCACGGCATGTCGGGCTGGGTGCTGCAGCAGATACGCAGCGGCGCGCTCGATGTGGGCTTCTACCTGGGGCAGCCGACGGAAGCCGGCTTCCACGCACTGACGCTGACACCGTTCTCGTATTACGTGGTCGCGCCCAAGGGCTGGAAGGAGCGCACCGCGCTGCGCTCGTGGGCGCAGCTGGCGACGCTGCCTTGGATCTGGACCCCGCCCGAATCGGCGCACAACCGGCTGCTGTCGGCGCACTTCGCGCAGGCGGGCGTGGATCCGGCGACCGTGCCCAAGGTGGCGCACGTCGACCAGGAAGCGTCGATGCGCGACCTGGTGCGCTCGGGCGTGGGGCTGTCGCTGGTGCGCGATGCGATCGCGCTGCGCGAATCGCATGCGCACGGGCTGGTGATCGTCGAAGGGGTCTCGGTGCAGACCGAGCTGACGCTGGTCTGCCTGGCCGCGCGCCGCGACGACCCGGTGGTTGCCGCGGTGTTCGGCGTCGCCGAGTCGGTGTTCCGTACCTAGCGCTGCGGGATGCCCAGCCGGCGCTGCAGCCAGCCGCTCAGCGCCGCGAACACTTCGCCGCGCAGCGGCTGCGCTTCGTTGAAGATCTCGTGGTAGCCGTGGTCGAACCAGACCTGTTCGCGCAGGTCGGGTGGCGCGCTGTCGAAGAAGGTGCGGCTGCCGGCCGGGTCGACGATGCGGTCGGCGCCGCCGACCAGCATCAGCATGGGCGCTTCCAGCAGCGCCGCGTCGGCCTGCGCCTGCGCCATGCCGCGGATAAATCCTTCGAGCACGCAGGCGGTGATGGTGGTCTGCACCAGCGGATCGGCGCGGTAGGCGGCGACCACCGCCGGGTCATGCGACAGGTGCCGCGCGTCGATCGGATTGGGCACGCGCAGCCGCGGCGCCAGCGTCAGCAGCACACGGTGCAGCGTCAGCGCCGGCCGCGACAGCCGCAGCGCCAGCGCCGGCGACGACAGTACCAGCGCGCGCACCGGCCGCACCCGCGCGGTGGCAAAGCGCGCCGCGATCAGCCCGCCCATGCTGTGGCCCAGCAGGATCGGCAATTCATGCCAGCCCGGCACCGCGGCATCGTAGATCTCGGCGAGGTCGTTCAGGTACGCATCCGGGTGCTCCGCGACCATGCGCGCGCCGCCGCTGGCGCCGTGGCCGCGCAGGTCGAAGGCGCGCACGCGCAGCCCCAGTCCGCACAGCAGATCGGCGACATGCTGGTAGCGCCCGGCGTGTTCGGCAAGTCCGTGTACCAGCAGTACCGAGCCGAGCGGTTCGGCAAAGCGTGCCGGGTCGGGCTGCCAGGTGCGCAGCAACAGTTCGGTGCCGTCGCGCATGCGCTGGCGGCTCTGCACCGGCGCATGGGCATGGGTGTCCGCCGGGCTCGCGGCGGGGGTGCTGGCAACGCCGGCCAGGGCCGGGTCGTCCGTCATCGGCTGTTCCATTTGCAGGTCTCCTGCCGGCGCGCGCGGGCCAGGCGCGACGCCAGCTATCGTTGTTGTTATGGAGTCCGCTGTGCCGGCGTGTGCCGGCCCCTGCTGTGGCTACAACCGGGGCTTTAAGCGCGCTTAGCCATGGCAGGCCGGCGCCTCCGGCTGCGCCATGTCGGCCAGGATCGGGCAGTCCGGCCGGTCGTCGCCACTGCAGTGCTGCGCCAGTTCGCGCAGCGTGTCGCGCATCGCCGCCAGTTCGGCGATGCGCTGCTCCAGGTCGGCCACGTGCCGCAGCGTCAGCGCCTTGACGTCGGCGCTGGCGCGGTCGCGGTCGTGCCACAGCGACAGCAGGTTGCGGATCTCGTCGAGCGAAAATCCCAGATTACGAGCACGCCGCACGAAGCGCAAGGTATGCACCGCGCGTTCGTCATAGCGGCGGTAGCCGCCTTCGGTGCGCGGCGGCGTCGCCACCAGCCCGATCGATTCATAGTGGCGGATCATCTTGGCCGATACGCCCGAGGCCTGTGCCGCTTCGCCGATATTCATCATTCGCCTCCCTGCGCCGCGCTGGCAGCCGCCGGCGCGGTGCCGGCCCGGGCGCGCCAGCGGCGCAGCAGCAGCGCATTGCCGACCACGCTGACGCTGGAGAACGCCATCGCCGCGCCCGCCACCACCGGATTGAGCATGCCGGCCGCGGCCAGCGGAATCCCCACCACGTTATAGATAAAGGCCCAGAACAGGTTCTGGCGGATCTTGCGCACGGTGCGGTGCGAGACCGCCAGCGCATCGGCCACCAGCGCGGGGTCGCCGCGCATCAGCGTGATGCCGGCTGCGTGCATCGCGACGTCGGTGCCGGTCGACATGGCAATGCCCACGTCGGCCGCGGCCAGCGCCGGGGCATCGTTGATGCCGTCGCCCACCATCGCCACCACCGCGCCATCGCGGCCCAGCGCCTGCACGCGCGCGGCCTTGTCTTCGGGCAGCACTTCGGCCTGCACGTCATCCAGCCCCAGCACCTGCGCCACGCGCGCCGCGGCGCCGGCGTTGTCGCCGGTCAGCATCACGGTGCGCACGCCGGCGGCACGCAGCCTGGCGATCGCCGCCGGTGCGCCCGGCTTGATGGCGTCGCCGAACGCGACCAGCCCGGCCACGCGCGGCGGCGTGGTCTGCACCAGCCACGACACGGTGCGGCCTTCCGCTTGCAACTGCTGCGCCACCGCGGCCAGCGCGCCGGCCGGCGCGCCCAGCGACTCGCGCAGGCGCTCGCTGCCCAGCTGCAGCGCCTGGCCGTCGACCACGCCGGCAATGCCGCGGCCCGGCAGGGCCTGCACGCCGCTGGCCTGCGGCACGGCCAGGCCGCGCGCCTGCGCCGCGGCCAGCACGGCCCGCGCCAGCGGATGCTCGCTGCCGGCCTGCAGCGCGGCCAGCTGCGCCAGCAATGCGCTGCCGTCGGCGTCTGCAGGATCGGCCGCATGCAGCGCCACCACTTCGGGCTTGCCCACCGTCAGCGTGCCGGTCTTGTCGAACGCCACCACCCCGACCCGGTGCGCCACTTCCAGCGCCTCGGCGTCCTTGATCAGGATGCCGGCGCGCGCGCCGGCGCCGGTGCCGGCCATGATCGCCGTAGGCGTGGCCAGCCCCAGCGCGCACGGGCAGGCGATCACCAGCACCGCCACGGCATTGAGCAGCGCCGTCTCCCAGTCGCCGGCAAACAGGCCCCAGCCCAGCACGGTGACCAGCGCAATGACCAGCACCACCGGCACGAACACCGCGCTGACGCGGTCGACCAGGCGCTGGATCGGCGCCTTGGCCGCCTGCGCGTGCTCGACCATGCGGATAATGCGGGCGAGCACGGTCTCGGCGCCCACCGCCACGGTGCGCGCCACCAGCAGGCCTTCGAAATTGATGGCGCCGCCGGTGATGCGGTCGCCAGGCTGCTTGGGCACCGGCAGGCTTTCGCCGGTCAGCATCGATTCATCGGCATGGCTGGTGCCTTCGACCACCTCGGCGTCCACCGGGATGCGCTCGCCGGGGCGCACCACGATTTCATCGCCGACGGTCACGGCGGACAGCGGCACGCTCTGCTCGACGCCGCCGCGCCGCACCCGCGCGGTATCGGGGCGCAACGCCGCCAGCGCGCGGATGGCGTCGGCGGTCTGGCGCTTGGCGCGCGTCTCGAGCCACTTGCCCAGGCGCACCAGCGTGATCACCACCGCCGCGCTCTCGAAGTACAGGTGCGGCATGGCATCGGCCGGGGTGCGCCACATCAGCCACAGCGACAGCCCGTAGGCGGCGGTGGTGCCGAGCGCCACCAGCAGGTCCATATTGCCCGCGCCGGCGCGTACCGCCTTCCAGCCGGCCTTGTAGAAGCGCCATCCGAACACGAACTGCACCGGCGTGGCCAGCAGCCACTGCACCCACGCCGGCAGCATCCAGTGCACGCCGAACCATTCCAGCACCATCGGCGCCACCAGCGGCAGCGACAGCGCCGCCGAGATCGCCACCGGCCACGGGCCGTCCCAAAAGGCGGGACGCGTGGCCTGCCCCGGCTGGCCGGGCTGGGCCACGGCGCCCGCCGCGGCCGCGGCATCCGCCACCGGCGTCGCGCCATAGCCGGCGCGCACGACCGCGCCGGCCAGCGCCGCGGCATCGGTGGCGCCGCGCAGCAGCGTCACGCTGGCGCGCTCGGTGGCCAGGTTGACGGTGGCCTCGACCACGCCCGGCACGGCGCGCAGCGCCTTTTCGACCCGCGCCACGCAGGAGGCACAGGTCATGTCGGCGATATTCAGTTCGATGGTGTCGTGGGGCACGGTGTAGCCGGCGTCGGCCACGGCGCGCGCGGCGGCGGGCAGCACCGCGGCGGAGGCCGCGCGCAGCGTGGCGGCCTCGGTCGCCAGGTTGACGGCCACGTCGCGCACGCCGGGCACCTTGGCGAGAGCCTTTTCGACGCGCCCTACGCACGAAGCGCAGGTCATGCCTTCGACCGGCAGCCGCCACTCGGGCATGGCGTCGGCGGGCGGGTTGCGGTCCGCACGGACCGGTTGGGAAGCGAGCACAGCGCTGGAATCTGGCATGGTTCTGAGTCATCCACAGTGTCGATGTCAGCATCATGGACCTTACCATCATTGGAAGGTCAAGGGCCGCTGCAGATGACGCCAGCGCCACCTCCACATCAGAAATTTCCCCTTGCGCTTCCCATCATGGCAAGGTTCACACTATCTCTGTCGCGGCCCGATGCCGCGTTTCCATCCCGTTCAGGAGCGTTACAACATGATCCAGTTCCAGGTAGAAGGCATGACGTGCAACCACTGCGTCGGCGCCATCACCCGTGCCGTGCTTGCCGTCGACCCCGCCGCGCGCGTCAGCGCGGATGTGCCGGCCCAATCTGTTCGCGTCGACAGCGACGCCGACACGCAGGAGCTGCGCGAGGCCATCGAGGAAGCCGGCTATCCGGTCAGGTCGGTGGCCTGAGCCGTCGCCTCGCCAGCAAAAAGGGCGCCCCCGGGCGCCCTTCTGTTCAGCCTGCCGTGTGCGGCGCTCAGAAGCGGTAGCCCACGTTCAGGTACGTCACCACCGGATCGATCTTGATCTTGGTGTGCGACTGGATCGTCACCGGACCCGCCTGGGTGGTGAACGATGCCCGGGTCGAAATCGGCACATAGGACACCGACAGCCCGACGAACCAGTTGTCGTTGATGGCGTAGGTGGCGCCGATATTGAACACCGGGTTCCACGACGGCTTGGCGCTGGCGGTCATGCGTGCGCCCGGCGCGAACTCGCGGTTGACGAAGTTCTGGTTGGTGATGGTCTCGTCGGTGAACCAGGTGTAGTTCACGCCGAGGCCGACATAGGGACGGAATTTGGTCTTGGCGTCGAAGAAGTGGTACTTGACCACCAGCGCCGGACTCCACTGCTTGACCGAGCCGAGCTTGCCGTACTGGGCGTAGTTGCCCGTGCCCTTGACGTCATGCTTGGGCGGAATGCCCGCGACGATCTCGCCGGAGATGTTGTCGGTAAAGAAATGGGTGAAAGCCAGGCCGAGCGTGTCGGCGGACTCGATCTCCGCGCCGGTGTTGGGCCGGGTCATGCCGACCGGGCGGCCGCCGATGCTGTCGACGGTGAGCGGATCGGCGGAGCTGTTCGGCATCACGCGGAACCAGCCCATGCTGACGATATTGCTGCCCGCGGACTGCGCGTGTGCGGCTCCGGTCAGCGCCATCACGGCGCCCGCGGCCAGCATCTTCTTATAGGTCGATTTCATAATCCTCTTACTCCTCTTTCGGTAACTGCCGCGTGCATTATCCGGCCAGCCCGCGCGAGGTTGTTTCATCAATGACACGGATTCGTAGAGGCAGCCCCCTAAAGGGAGGGTTAACCATGAAAAAATGGCGCGGCAGCGGCTCCCCGGACCGCTGTCCGCAGCATCCACGCAACGGTTTATGCCGCGCGGCGGAAAAAACCCTCACGTAAAAGCGGTTTTGGTAGCCAGGCGCGCAACAGCGGCGGCGCGCCTGGCCTGCAGGCCGTCAGGGCGTAACGATGGCGAAGTTCGGCTCGGACTTGTCCATCAGCCCGGCCCACGCCGCCAGCGCCTGCGGGTCGCCCTCGACGCGCGCGCGGCCGGCCTGGGTCTCGGCCTGCAGCGTGGTCTGGCCGGCCAGCACGGCCATCAGCACGGCGCGCGGCATGGTCAGCGTGGCCTGCGGGGCGGCGTGCTGGGCGTCGGCCTTGTAGCGGAACACGCCGTTCTCCACGGTCAGCGCAAAGCGCTTGCCGGTGTCCGGCTGTACCCAGTTCAGCGCCAGCGTCTTGCCGGCGGCGCGGTCGCCGTTCAGGCTGATCGCCAGGTAGTCCAGGAACATGGTGTCGGTCATCGCGCGCAGCACGTCCGGGCTGCCGGTGCGGCGGCCGGTCTTGGGCGGGCCGCTGCGCAGTTCGGCCGCGCCGCTCAGGTAGGCGTTGCGCCAGGTCGACGATTCCGCCTGGTAGCCAAGCTGCTCCAGCGCATCGGCCTGCAGCTGGCGCGCCGCCTGGTTGGACGGGTCGGCAAAGACCACGTGCTTGACCACCTCCGCCACCCAGCGATACTCGCCGCGCGCATAGGCGGCGCGGGCCTGCTCCAGCACGCGCGCCGCGCCGCCCATGAATTCGACATAGCGCTTGCCCGCCTCTTCCGGCGGCAGCGGGTTCAGGTTGGCCGGGTTGGCGTCGTACCAGCCCAGGTAGCGCTGGTACACCGCCTTGGCGTTGTGGCTGACGGTGCCGTAGTAGTCGCGCAGGTGCCACTCGCTCGCCAGCGACGGCGGCAGCTTCACGCGCTCGGCGATCTCGGCCGGCACGTAGCCCTGGTTGGCCAGCCGCAGCGACTGGTCGTGGATGTACTTGTAGCCGTCGCGCTGCTTGCCCAGGTAAGTGACGATTTCCTGGCGGCCCCAGGTCGGCCAGTGGTGCTGGGCGAACAGCACGTCGGTGCGGGCGCCGTAGCGGTCGATGGTCTCGTCCAGCGCGCGCCACCACAGGTTGGCATCGCGCACCTGGGCGCCGCGGATGGTGTAGAGGTTGTGCAGGTTGTGGGTGGCGTCCTCGGCCGCGCACAAGGCTTTCCACTGCGGGAAGTACATCAGCATCTCGGCCGGCGCCTCTGTGCCCGGCGCCATCAGGAACTCGATCTGCACGCCGTCGATGGTGCGGGTCTCGCCGGTCTTGTGGATCAGGTCGGTCGGCGGGATCAGCGTCAGCGTGCCGTGCGCGACCGCCTTGCCCAGGCCCACGTCGACCTGGCCGGTGGCCGAGCGCGGCAGGTTGAAGCCATACATGTACTGCGCGCGGCGGCTCATGGCGTTGCCGGCGAAGACGTTCTCGCTGACGGCTTCCTCCGTGAAGCCTTCCGGCGCCAGCACCTTGACCCGGCCGGCCTTGACGTCTTCGTCGCTGATGACGCCCTTGACGCCGCCGAAGTGGTCGGCATGGCTGTGGGTGTAGATCACCGCCACCACCGGCTTCTTCGGCCGGTGCCGGTAGTAAAGCTCGAGGCCGGCGCGCGAGGTCTCGGTCGCGGTCAGCGGGTCGATCACGATCAGGCCGGACTCGCCCTCGATGATGGTCATGTTGGCGATATCGAAGCCGCGCACCTGGTAGATGCGGTCCGTCACCTGGAACAGGCCGTGGTGCAGGTTGAGCCGGGCCTGCCGCCACAGGCTGGGATTGACGGTGGGGGGCGCGGTATCCGCCTTGAGGAACGCGTACGGTTCGAGCGACCACACCACGTTGCCTTTGGCGTCGCGGATTTCGGTGCTGTCGAGCGTGCCGATAAAGCCGCGGCGCGCCGCGTCGAAGTCGCGCTGGTCCTGGAACGGCAGCTGTTGCAGCACCGCGGCGTTGGCACGGGCGGTGGCATCGGTGGCGGGCTTGCCGGCGCCGGGTGCGGCGGTGGCGGTGGCGGCAACGGCGGTCCCGGCAAGGCTGAAGGTGACGGCCAGCGCAGCGGCGGCGGCGGTGGCGGCAAAGCGGGTCGGATACGGCATGCTGATCTCCTGGATCCTGTGCCGGGCGCAGTGGCGCGGCCGGCAACATTCATGACATTGTGCTGAACGTTCAGTACAATTCCGGAGTTTGCTGGCAGACCTCGTCTACTGTCAAATAGACCCTGGCCCAGGTCCGACCTGCCGCCGACCTTGTGTCGCCCTATCTATCGCCGCCCCCATGCCCCCGACCCGCCAGTCCGCCGAGCCCACCGAGCCCCCCGTAGTGCCCACCTCCCCCGCCCCGGTCGCCAGGAACCGGCGCGGGCTGGAAACGCGCGAGCGCGTGCTCGCGGTCACGCGCGGGCTGATCAGCGCGCATGGCTACGCCGAGGTGACGCTCGACCAGATTTCCGCCGAGGCCGGCGTGGCCAAGAGCAGCCTGCTGTGGCATTTCGGCAGCAAGGAGATGCTGCTGGCGGAGGCCGCCACCAGCCTGTTCCGGCAGATCGGCGAAGAACTGGGTGCCGAGCCGCACCGCGGCAGGACCGCGGCGCGGCGGCTCGAGAACAGCTTCGACCGGATCGCCGACTATCTCAGCGCCAATCCCGAGGCCAAGGGCGTGGTGCTGTCGCTGCTGTTCTCCGGCAGCGTGCCGGCCAGCGTGCGCGAGGAAATCCGCCGCAGCTGGGACAGCCATGTGCAGGACCTGGTCGCGGCGCTGTCGGCTCCCGGCCGTCCGCTGCCGGCACCGATGGCGCGCCTGATGATCGCCACCATCCACGGCTGCTACTGCCACTGGTACGCCAGCGACCGCAGCGAACCGATTGCCGACTTCCTGGCGCCGGCGCGCGAGCTGTTCGGCGACTGGCTGCGCGAGCGCGACCGCGAGCGCTGATCAGGCGCGGCTGACGAGCACGCACGCGGCCAGGTCCCACAGCGCATAACCCACGCTCTTGAACACCAGCGGGCTGCCGGCGCGCGCGCGGATCGCGTCGGCCTGCAGGATCGCGCTCTCGAACGGCTGCACGGCGGCCCAGTCGATGCCGGCCTGCAGCAGGTCGCCGGCCTCGTCCTCGATGCCGAACAGGGTATCGGCCAGCAGCCGGCCATGGTCGGCGGCGGCATGGCACAGCGCCGGCGGCAGCTCGCACATGTCGGGCCGGAACGCGCCGACCGCGGCAATGAAGTGATGGTCGCGCCAGAGGCCGCTGTCGAGGTCCGGCAGCACCGGGCTGCGGCTCGACGTCACCGTGACCACCATCGACACGCGCGGCAATACCGCCGCGACCGACTCGGCCACCTGCGCTTCCACGCCCAGCGTGCGTGCATGCGCGGCGAGCGCCTCGGCCTTGTCGCGCGTGCGCGAATGCAGCCACAGCCGGCGCACGCCCAGCCCGGCGACGAAGGCCTCCAGGTGCGTCAGCGCCTGCACCCCCGCGCCGACGATCAGCAGCTCGCCATCGGGGCGCGCGGCAAAGCGCTGCGCCGCCAGCAGCGACACCGCCGCGGTGCGCCGCCCCGTCACCGTGGGTCCGTCGAGCATGGCGATGCGCGCGCCGGTATGCGCGTCGGCCACCACCACTTCGCCGAGGATGCTGGGCAGGCCGCGCTGCGGGTTGCCGGGATGCACGGTGATGTTCTTGGTCATCACCAGCTCGCGGTTGCGCGCGGGCATCACCAGCAGCGTGCCCGCGCCCTGCAGCGCATCGCCGACCGGCAGCGCGATGCGCGGCGGCGCCATGGCGGTGCCGTCGCGCAGTTCGGCCAGCATGTCGGCGATGGCTTGCGCCAGTTCGGGATAAGGCAGGCGCGCCGCGGTGGCGGCGGCATCGAGGGCAACGAGGGACATGCGCGGGCTCCGGCGGGATATGGTGCGAGATGGCGAAGCGCCATTATTGCCCACGCCGCCCACCCTGGCCGCGGCGCGGGCTTGCCTCAGCGACGGGACGTGGGCACGGGCGCGCGCACCGAAGCGCCGCGCACTTCGATGCCGATGCGGTCGACCACCTTGCCGGCGGCATCGAGCAGCTCGACCTGGTGGCGCCCCGGCCAGGGCAGCCACGCCACCTCTCCGCCCCGCCCCAACGGCTTGCCGTCCATGCGCCAGATGACCGCGCGTGCCGACTGGCCAGCCACGCCCTGCGCATGGAACCACACCCGCTGCGCCGCCGGCGGCATGTCGGGATCGAGCGCAAACACCGTGCCGTCGGCCGGCGTGGCGATCATGGGCGCGCCCGGACGCGCGGCGGGCGCCGCCACGCTGACGTGCCGGACCGCGGTGCCAGCCAGGAACACTTCATCGCGCGCGGGCTCCAGCCCGTCGTGGAAGCGCAGCGCCACGCGCTCCACGCCGGCAGGCATGGCCGGCGCCTGGCTGGGACGCGCGCGGTGCAGGACTTCCATCACGTCGTGCCACACCGGGGCCGCGCCCGACACCCCGGACACGTCGCGCATGCTGGCGCCGCTGGCATTGCCGACCCACACGCCCACGGTGTAGTGCTGCGACCAGCCGATGCACCAGTTGTCGCGCATGTCCTTGCTGGTGCCGGTCTTGACCGCGGTCCAGAAGCGCGTGGTGAGCGGGCTGTCGAGGCCGAAGGTGCGGGCGCGGGCGTGGCGGTCTGACAGGATGTCGGCGATCACGTAGCTGGCGCCCGGCTGCATCACGGGCTTCGCCGCCACCGCCGGCGCCCCTTGCCGCAAGCGCGGTGGCGCGTAGTTGCCGCCATTGGCCAGCGCGCGATAGGCATTGGTCAGCGCCAGCAGCGACACATCCGCGCTGCCCAGCGCCAGGCTGTAGCCGTAGTAGTCGCCCGCCTCGGTCAGCGGCAGCCCCAGCGCCACCAGGCGCTTGTGAAAGCGGTGCGGGGTCACCATCACCAGCGTGCGCACCGCCGGCACGTTCAGCGATGCCGCCAGCGACGCGCGCAGGCTGACCCAGCCGGCATAGCGGTGGTCGTAGTTCTGCGGCACGTAGAGCCCGCCGCCGACCGGCAGGTTCACCGGCCGGTCATCGAGCAGCGAGGCCGCGGTCAGCCGCCTCTCTTCCAGCGCCTGCTCGTACAGGAACGGCTTGAGCGTCGATCCCGCCTGGCGCAGCGCCGCCGCGTGGTCCACCTGCGCGGCGCCTGACAGCGCGCCGGACGAGCCCACGTAGGCGAGCACGTCGCCGCTGGCGTTGTCGACCACCACCACCGCGCCGTCCTCGACATTGCGCCCCGCCAGTTCGCGCAGGTGCCGGTCCAGGCTGGCCACGGCAGCGCGTTGCAGGCGGGCGTCGAGCGTCGACGCGATGCGCGCCGGCATCGCGGCGCCGGCCGGCAGCTGCGCGCGGGCCTCGCTGACCAGGTGCCGCGACAGGTGCGGCGCCAGCTGCCTGAACCCCGCCGACGGCGCGGCCGCCGCGGCGCGCTGCGCCACCGGGCCGGTGCGCAGCAGCGCCAGTTGCGCAAATCCTTCCAGGCCGTCGCACTCGCGCGGCAGCCGCATCTCGCGCAGGATGCCGCAGGCGCGGCTGGCCACCTGCGCGGCGCGGGCATTGGGCGCGCGCACCAGCGCCACCGCCAGCGCCGCTTCGCGCGCATCGAGGCCGTCGGGATATTTGCCGAACAGCACCTGCGACATCGCCGACAGCCCCACCAGTTCGCCGCGGAACGGCACCAGGTTCAGGTAGGCCTCGAGGATCTGGTCCTTGCTCCAGCTACGCTCCAGCACCGCGGCGCCGGCGGCCTGCCCCAGCTTCTGCGTCAGGCTGCGCCCCTGCCCCGGCGCGCCCGGGCGGCGCAGGTCTTCATCGAGCAGCCCGGCCAGCTGCATCGTCAGCGTGGAAGCCCCGCGCGTGCGCGTGTTCCACAGGTTGGCCCAGGCGGCCGCGGCCACGCCGTGCCAGTCGACGCCGCTATGCGCATAGAAGCGCCGGTCCTCCGACAGCACGATCGCCGTGCGCAGCGCGGGCGAGGTGTCGGCCAGCGCTACCCAGTCGCCGCGGCGTGCGCGGAAGTCGTCGCGCACGCGGCCGACCGGCTCGCCGTCGCGGTCCAGCACCACCACGTCGGCACTGCGCCAGTCGGCGCGCACTTGCGCGAAGCTCGGCAAGGCCGCGGCCGGCGTGGACCAGGCCAGCGCCGCCGCCATCGCAACCAAAGCCAGGCGCGGTGTCATGGCTGCTTGCGTCCCGATACCAGGCCCGCGACCAGCAGCACCTGCGCCGCGGCGTAGGTCCACCAGATACCCAGCTGGAACGATTCGAACGGCACCAGGAAGCGCGCGATGCCGATCATCAGGTCCGACGCGGCAAAGCACAGCGCGCCCAGCGCCGCCAGCGGCGTCGGCAGGCGCGCCACCAGCGCGCTGCACACCATCGCGGCGAGCACGCCCACGTACAGCGTCACCGGCACGGCGAGCGTGCCGAGGTTGGGCCAGAAGCGGCCCAGCATGGTGCCCGCCACGCCGAGCATGGCGCCGCAGGCAATCAGCCGGTGCGGGCGGGTGTCGCCCGCCAGCGGCACCAGCAGGCGCAGATAGGCCAGGTGCGCCAGCAGGAAGGCGCCGAGCCCGCCGACGAACGAAAACGACAGCGTCGGCAGCGCCAGCAGGAAATCGCCCAGCGCGGAGCACAGCAGCGCCGTGACCAGCCAGCGGCGCTCGCCGGGCACGCGATGGAACCACGCGGCGCGCGCCAGCAGCACCGCCATCGCCGTCTTCCATGCCGGTTGCATCGCGATATGCCCGGTCAGCGGCGCGCCGTCGGGCAGGTCCAGCGCCACCTGCACCAGCAGCGCGCCATAGATGAGGCCGGCCATCGCGCCCGCGAGCCACCACTCGCGCACGCGTGCCGGCATCATCGCGGCAAGCCAGCTCATGGGCGCGCCCCGACCGCCAGCCGCGCATTGGGCGCCACGCCGAACACGTCGGGCGCGTACATCGCCTCGACCCGCGTGGGCGGCAGCGCGAAGTCGCCGGCGTTGTTCAGCCGGACCGTGTATTCGACCGAGACCTTGCCCTTGGGCAGGTAGCCGAAGTACTCGCGGTACGCCTGCGGCGTGCGCTCGATGTAAGCCGGCCACGCCGCGCCCTGGCGCCGCTCGCCGCGCGCGGCGATGGCCGAGTCACGGCCGAGGCCGCTGCCGAGGATGGTGGCGCCGGCGGGTACCGGATCGCTGACCACCACCCACGTCATGTCGGCCTGCGCATCGATCTCCAGCTTGACGCGATAGACGTCGCCGCGCGACCACTTGCCGGGCAGCGCCTGCTCCTGCGGCGTCACGGTGCGCTGGATGCGGTAGCCCGCGGCCAGCGGCGCGGTCACCGGCACCGCCGCCATGGCGCGCACCGTGGCCCACGGCTGGCCCGCGCCGACCTGTTCCACCTGCAGCGTGCCGCCGTCGGCCCCGGCCGGCCACGGCAAGTCGATGCTGCCCTGCGCCACGCCGTCAGTACGCTGCGCGCGCGCCCAGTCGAAACTGCGCGCGGCGTCAGCAGCATGGCTGATGCTGGCCCGCGTGGTGCCAGCCACCGGCGTCTTCTCGAACGCCTGCGCAAAGCGCGTCACTGCCAGCATGCCCCAGGCATTGGCGGTGGTGGTGCCCCAGGCGCCATGCACCTGGCGTCCCAGCAAGCCAGTGGCCAGCTGCGGCGCATCTTCCTTCCAGCCCGGCAGTTCCGACGCCAGCGCCAGCAGGCGCGCGGCATTGACATCGCCGCCGGCCATCATCCACCACCAGTTGTCGTTGCGCTCGGTGGAGAACGCCAGCCGCGTGCCCTGCACCGTCAGGCGCGAGCGCAGCAGTTGCTGCGCCTCTGCCAGGCGCTGTTCGCGCTGCGGGATGTCGTGCACGCGCGTCAGCAGCAGGGTCCAGTCCAGCAACGCGGAGGTCGGCCATTGCGCCGGCAGGATCTGGATCGACCCCAGCATGCGCGCCTGCGCATGGCCGGTGCGCGACAGCGCCTCGAGCGCGGCCAGCTTGCGCACCTCCAGGTACTGCGTGCCGCCCACCGGCGACCAGCTGTCGCGGCGGATGCGGCCTTCGACGAAGTCGGTCAGGCCGCGCTCCATCTGCGCGCGCTGCGCATCGGGAATGCGCAGCGCCTGCCCGGCGCGCGCGGCCTCGTCGGTCACCGCCAGCAGGTAGGCGGTCAGCACTTCGCTGCCGTAGTCGCTGTCGCTGTTCAACGGGAAGTACGAGGCCAGGCCGTTGGCATCGAGGTAGGACGGCAGCTGCGCCATCAGCGCGTCCCACGCGGCGCTGTCGTTCAGGCCGATGGCCTTCGACGCGCGCTGCTCCAGGCAGGTGAACGGATAGTTGCGGAACCACTCGCGCACGCCCGGCATGCCGCCCGCCAGCGACGACTGGAAGTCGACCTGCACCCCGCCGCGCACCTTGCCGGCCGGATCGGCCAGCGCGCCCGGCGGCGCCTTGACCGGGATCCACAGCGACGGCGCCACCTGCGCCAGCGTGGCCTGCTGCACCGTGACCGGCACCGCCGGCACGATCTGCTGCGACACCTTGATGCGGTCGGAGGCGCCCCCGGTGCCTTGCTCGCTCGCCTGTACATCCCACATCACGGTGCCGGTGCGCGCGTAGGCCAGCAGCGCGGGCGCGGTTACGTCCCAGCCAATCTCGCGCGCTTCGCCCGCGGGAATCTGCACGGTCTGCGCCGGCAGCCCGCTCTCGTTGCCGAGCAGCGTGCCGCGCGCGCTGGCCTGCACCGTCATCGCACGTTTGGTGGTATTGCGCAGCGTGAACATGGCGCGGTAGCGGTCGTCCTCGCGCACCAGCGGCGGCAGGCCGGAAATCACCTGCAGGTCCTGGGTCGCGGCAATGGTGGCGCTGCCGGTGCCGAAGCGGCCCAGGCCCAGGTCCGCCACCGCGACGATGCGGAAGCTGGTCAGCGAATCGTTGAGCGGCACCTCGACGCTGGCCCGGCCCTCGGCGTCGAGCTGCACGCGCGGATTCCACAGCAGCAGCGTGTCGAACAGTTCGCGCGTCGGGCTCTTGCCGCCGCCGCCGCCCGCCGGCACCGCCTTGCGCCCGTAGTGGCGGCGCCCGATGATCTCCATCTGCGCGGTCGAGGTTTCGACGCCGTAGCCGCGCCGCTGCAGCATCGCGTCGAGCAGGTCCCAGCTGGTATTGGGCATCAGCTCCAGCAGCGCCTGGTCCACCGCGGCCAGCGCCACTTCGCCGTTGGCGGCGGGCTTGCCGTCGGGCAGCCTGACCTGGATCGCCACGCGCGCCTTGCCGCGCACCGGGTAGCTGGTCTTGTCCGGGGTCACGGCGACATCGAGCCGGTGGCCGGCATTGCCGACGCGGATCTCCGCCAGCCCCAGCCGGAAGGCCGGCTTGGACAGGTCGACCAGCGCGGTCGGCGCCGCATACTCGCGCCCTTCGCTGCGGAACGCGCGCCACCACTCGCCCGGCTGGCGCCAGCCCCAAGTAAAGAACGAATACCACGGCACCTCGTGCAGGCGCCCGCGCAAGGCCAGCACCGACACGTAGACGTTGGGCCCCCACTCCGGCTTGACCTGCACGCGCACGGTCGGATCGCTGCCGTGCAGTTCCACCACCTGGGTCTGGTAGATGCCCTCGCGCTCCACCGCCACCAGCGCGGTGGCGTGGCGGAACGGCATGCGCACCTGGAACACCGCGGTGTCGCCCGGCGCGTAGGACTTCTTCTCCGGCAGCAGGTCGATGCGGTCATGGTTCTCGCCGCCGAACCATAGCTCGCCCTGGCGCGTGACCCACACCGTGGTGGCGGCCTGCGCGGTGCGGCCGTCCTTGTCGCGCGCGCTCGCCACCAGTTCGATCTGGCCGGCCTGTTCCAGTGCCACCTCGCAGCGCGCGCGCCCCTGCGCATCGGTGCGGGTTTCGCACACGGTGCCGAGATCGCGCGTCTCGGTGCGGTTGTCATAGCGGTAGAAGCCGCCCACCACGCGCTTGCGTGCCGAGGTGGTGATGCGCGCGCGCGCATTGACCTTGACCGGCGCGTCCGCCACCGGCTTGCCGTTGACGTCGAGCACCACGCCATGCACCGCCAGCTTCTGCTTGACCGAGACCCAGTCGTCGGTGCGGATACCGGCTACCACCGCCGCCGGCCAGACCGGCACGGTCTGGCGCAGCGTCTGGATCTCGCCGTTGGGATCGGCAAAGCCGGCCTCGAGCACCAGGTCGCGCGGCGCGTCGGCCTTGGGCAGCTTGCGCAGCGTCACGCTGCCATTGCCGTTCTTGTCCAGCGTCAGCGGCAGCTTGTCGGCGACCAGCTGCTGGCCGTCGGCACTGGCGTCGCCCTGCTGGTCGTCGTCCATCTCCTCGTCGCCGCCGCTTTCGCGCTGCGCGCGCGGCGGGTTGAACGAGAACTCATCGTAGCCGGGGAAGCTGACGTGTTTGTCGCGCAGCAGCGCGGACACGCGCACCGGCAGCCCGGCCGCGCCGCCGCCGGACAGATAGTGGATCTCGACCCCGACCGGCAGTTCGGCCGGCGCCACCACCGGCCCGGCCTTGCCCGCCACCTGCAGCGTGCCGGCCAGCACCGGCAGCCGGAACGCTTCGACCCGGAAGCTGCCGCTGGTGTAGCTGCGCGCGCCGCCGTCGTCCTGCGCGCCGTCGCCCTTCTGGGTCTCCAGCTCGACCGTATAGATCCCGAGCTTGGCCGCTGCCGGCACCTGGAAGGTGCTTTCCGCGCTGCGCCCGCCGGTTGCAGTCTGGCGCCATTGCAGCGGCAGCTCGTAGCTCTGGCCGCTGCCTTCATGGCGGATGGTCACGCGCGTCGGCAGCGGGCGGCTCGCCGGCGGCAAGGCAAAGCCCTGCGCGGTCTCGGCGCGGATCAGGTGCTTCATCGACACGGTTTCGCCGGCGCGCAGCAGGGTGCGGTCGAAGATGGTGTGGGCGCGCACGGTGGGCGTGGCGCTGGTGTCGGTCGGCACGTTGAAGCGCCAGCTTTCGATGCCGCGGTTCCAGTCCGACATCACGAAGGCCATGTCGGCCTTGCCGCGCGCCTGCGGGTGCGTGGCGGCGATGCGGGCGGAGACGAAATAGCCCGACAGACCGTTCTGGTCGCACGCGCTCTCGGGTGCCGCCGCCAGTCTGGCAAAGCGCGCCACGCCGCTGGCATCGGTACGGCCTTCGCCCAGCAGGCGTCCGCTGCAGTCGCGCACCGCCACCGCGGCGTCGCGCACCGGCTTGCCGTCGTCGAGCGCGGTGACCCAGGCCACCGCGCTGCGGCTGCCATCGTCTTCGTTGCCGGTGCTGCGGCCCAGCTTGAAGTGCACACCCAGGTTGGTGACCAGCGCCGCGGTGCGCACGTACATCGGCGCGCGCTTGCCCAGCAGCGCCTCGCCCAGCATCGGCGAGGCGATCTCGACCACATGGAAGCCCGGTTCCGGCAACGGGATGCCGACCACCTCGAACGGCCGCGGCGCATCGCCCGACGGCTTGGGCACCGCCAGCTTCTGCACGCCCGGGGCCCGCTCGAGCAGCGACACCGAACGGGTTTCGATCGAGACCGCGTTGCGCGGATTGTTGACGCGGTACGGCGAGCGGCCCGCCAGCACGGCGTCGAGCTCGCCGCGCGTATAGCTGGCCTCGTGCAGGCGGCGCACCAGGCCCAGCCACTGCATCACGGCGGCATCGTCGTCGACGCGCAGCTTCATCACGGTGCCGGCCCGGGCCTGCACGCCGCGCACGGCAAGGTCGGCTTCGACATTGCGCAGCGTCACCGGCAGCAGCGGCGGGTAGTCTTGCGCCGACTTGCCGCGCGGCAGCTCGCCGAAGCGCTCGACCACGCCGAACGGCGCCGCGGCAAACTTGGCCAGCGGCGGCATCGCGGCGGTGGCCACCTTGAGCGGGAACAGGTCGGCATTGGCCAGCGCGCGGCCGCTGTCGTCCTGCAGCTTGCGCGGCACTTCGATGGTGAACTGCGCCTTCTCGGCAAACGGCGCGGCAAAGGTGAGCGCGCTGACGCTGGCGTCGGGCGCCAGGTCGGGGTCGAACTGCGGCGCGCGCGGGCCCGACGGGGTCTTCAGCACCACGCTTTCGGCCAGCTTGCGCGGCACCGGCGCGGAGAACGTCACCGTCATCGGCCGCAGCGGCGTGCAGGGCGACTGCGCGTGTTCGCGTTCGCAGCTGAAGCTGGCGGTAAACGGCTCGCGCACGGTGTAGTCGAAGCGGCGCTCCTCGCGCGTGGCGACACCGGACGGCGTGGCAATGCCCGCGCCCAGCACCAGCTGCACGCGCGCCGCGGCCGGCAGGCGCTGCTGGCAGGCAAGCAGGTGCACCGCGTCGGGCATCGGTTTGGCGAGGCGGTCCCAGCGGATCGCCTCGAGCACGGCCTCGCGCTCCTTGCCGGCCAGCAGCCGCACCGGGATGCGCTCGCCCAGCCCCTGCGCCTGGCACCAGGCGTGCTCGCGCACCGAGGCCGCGGTGGCGGCGCCGTTGAAGCGCAGCGCGAAGACCTGGTCTTCCTCGATCTCGCCGCCGGAGGGCCGGCTCGAGACCACGGTCGGCCCGCCGGTCTCGAAGCGGTATTCCGCCTTGCCGGCATAGGCATTGCCGGCCTCGCTGCGCAGCCCGGCGCGCATGCGCACGGTGCAGCGCACGCCCGGCGGCAGGTCGCTGGCGAAGTCGTAGACCCAGTTTTTGGCGTCGATCCAGCGCGCCTGGCCGCTGGTGCTGGCGCCGGTACACGAAACCGCCGCGGGTGCAGTGGCCTGGACATCGCCCATCGGCACCATGGCTTCATCGAAGCGGATCGCCACCTGCCGTACCTGGCCGACCGTGCCTTCCGGCGAAAAACGGCTCACCTGCGCGGCCAGCGCGCCGCCGCTCAGGCCGACCAGCGCGGCCACCAGGGCCACCGCCGCGGATACCCCCGCCAGGTGCGATTGCTGTAGCGAACTGCCAAGACCCCGATCGGCTCGAGCGACGATTCCCTTCATCCTGCCATCCTCCGTTCCCGCCACGTCTGCGGCACCCGGCGAGGGTGACACGCACGCCACAAGAGCGCAAGGCCGGCACGCACCGGCCAGGCGCTGCGGCAAGCGTTTCAGCGCAGGTGCGACAGCGGCAGCGGCCCCTCGCACTTGATCGCAGTCAGCACGATGTTCGACCGCACGCTCTCCACGCCCGGCACGCGCATCAGCCGCTTCATGGTGAATTCGGCCAGCGTGGGCAGGTCCGGCACCACCACGCGGATCAGGTAGTCGGCCTCGCCGGCGACGGAATAGCACTCCTGCACCTCTTCCAGCAGCAGGATCTCTTCGCGGAAGCGCTCGATGATGGTGTCGCCGTGATGCGCCAGCTTGACGCTGACAAAGACCACCACGCCCAGCCCCAGCGCCTGCGACGACAGGCTGACGCGATAGCCTGTGATGACGCCGTCGGCTTCCAGCCGCGCCAGCCGGCGCCCGACCTGGCTGGGTGACAGGTGCACGCGCTCGGCCAGCTGCTGGTGCGTGGTGCGGCCGTCGGCCTGCAGCGCGCTCAGCAGGGCCAGGTCATACGCATCGAGGGAAACACTGTGAGCAGCCATACACAAATCCCGCATATCTCTTTCAATCAATGCGCATTATATGCATGATCCATCGAAATCAAGCGGACTATGCGGACAGATTGCGGCCTCCCACGCCTAAACTACGCAGTAAATCCGCATCCATGCTGGCGCCGACGCAGCCAGCGCGCAATCCAGGAGACGCACACAACATGTCCATCGCCACGGCCACCGAAGCCCCCGGCGCCTTCCAGGGCACCCTGACCGACAAACTGAAGGAACAGTTCGACGCCGGCCTGCTGTCCGGTCAGGAACTGCGCCCGGATTTCACCATCGCCCAGCCGGTGCACCGCTACACCAGCATCGACCACGCGATCTGGCGCAAGCTGTACGAGCGCCAGGCCGAGATGCTGCGCGGCCGCGTCAGCGACGAATTCCTGCAGGGCCTGGCCACGCTCGGCATGGAAAAGGACCGCGTGCCGGATTTCGACCAGCTCAACGAGACCCTGATGCGCGCCACCGGCTGGCAGGTGGTGGCCGTGCCCGGGCTGGTGCCCGACGAGGTCTTCTTCGAACACCTGGCCAACCGCCGCTTCCCGGCCAGCTGGTGGATGCGCAAGCCCGAGCAGCTCGACTACCTGCAGGAGCCGGACTGCTTCCACGATGTGTTCGGCCATGTGCCGCTGCTGATCAACCCGGTGTTTGCCGACTATATGGAAGCCTACGGCAAGGGCGGCCTGAAAGCGGCGGGACTGGGTGCGCTGGAAATGCTGTCGCGGCTGTACTGGTACACCGTCGAATTCGGCCTGATCCGCACCCCGCAAGGGCTGCGCATCTACGGCGCCGGCATCGTGTCGAGCCAGGGCGAGTCGATCTACAGCCTTGATTCGGCCAGCCCCAACCGGATCGGCTTCGACGTGCGCCGCATCATGCGCACGCGCTACCGCATCGACACCTTCCAGAAGACCTACTTCGTGATCGACAGCTTCGAGCAACTGTTCGACGCCACCCGCCCGGACTTCGCGCCGCTGTACCAAGCGCTGCGCGAGCAGCCGACGCTGGGCGCGGGCGACATCGCCGAGGGCGACCAGGTGATCAACGCCGGCACCCGTGAAGGCTGGGCCGATACCGACGACATCTGATCCGGGTCCCGCGCGCAAACCCCGGGGCGGCCTGCCACACCGCTGCCCCGCCCTGCCCCATTCCCCGCTTTGTGAAACAATGCCGGCATGCCCGCCGCCCCGGCGCGGGCGGGCCGGCTGTCCGCATGGTGCGAATCGTCCGCACTGCGCGACCTTCGTTTTCTTCAAGATCCAGATCGAGCCCACCATGACCCCTCTGTCCCCGCAAGCCCGTGCCACGCTGCTCGCCGAACTGCCCGGCTGGACCACCGTCGCCGACCGCGATGCGATCTTCAAGCGCTTTACCTTCCACGACTTCAACGCCGCCTTCGGCTTCATGACGCGCGTGGCGATCCAGGCCGAGAAGGCCGACCACCACCCGGAATGGTTCAACGTCTACAACCGGGTCGACATCACGCTGTCGACGCACGATGCCAACGGCCTGACCCAGCGCGACATCGACCTGGCCCACTTTATCGAGCGCGCCGCCGACGCGGTGACCAACTGACCCGGCGCCCGCGGCGGCGGCTGTAGGCTAACCGTAAGGAAGCGCGGGACGGCGCCGGGTACAATCTGCGGCAGGCCCATGGCACCGTGTGCGCCGTGGGCCGCGTGCCCTGCCTCCCTGCCTGCCATGCCCAACGTCCTTCCCGAGCTGCCGCCATGCGTATCCTGCTGATCGAGGACGACCGCCAGATTGCCAGCGGCGTCGAAGCCGGCCTGTCCCGCGCCGGCCACCAGGTACGCGTCGTCCACGACGGCGTCTATGCCACCGAACACCTGCTGCGAGAGCAGCACGACCTGGTCATCCTCGACCTGGGCCTGCCCGGCATCGACGGCATGACGCTGCTGGCGCGCTACCGCGCCCGCAACCGCACCACTCCCGTCATCATCCTGACCGCGCGCGACGAGCTCGAAGACAAGCTCTCCGGCCTGAACGCGGGCGCCGACGACTACCTGATCAAACCCTTCGCCTTGCCCGAGCTGGAAGCGCGCGTGCGCGTGCTGCTGCGCCGCAGCCAGCACGGCGAGGCCGCGCCCGAGCGCGACGTGCGCCTGGGGCGGCTGCGGCTGTCCGGCAACGACCGTCGCATGTTTATCGACGCGCGCCCGCTGGAGCTGTCGCCGCGCGAGTTCGCGGTGCTCGAGCTGCTGCTGCAGCGCCAGGGCCGCGTGGTCAGCAAGGCCCAGCTGCAGGACCACCTGGCCACCTTTGCCCACCCCGCCGGCGAGGGCGGCGATACCGTCGGCGACACCGCGATCGAGGTCTACGTGCACCGCGTGCGCAAGAAGCTCGAGGACAGCGACGTAGAGATCGTCACCGTGCGCGGCTTCGGCTACCTGCTGCAGATCCGCGCCGGCCAATGACAGCGTTGCTGCCGCTTGCGCCGCCCGGCGCCCGGTCCTGATCCCCGGCCCAGTCCCTGGCCCAGCCGGCAATGTGGCCCCGCTCCCGCACCTCCTCCGGTACCGCGTCCCGCGTCTCCTGGCGCACCGCCTCGCGCATTGCCACGCGCAATGTGCCTCCCGCCGCCGCCGAAGCTGACACCGGCGGCGCCGCGCCCGCATCGACGCGCCAGGCCGCCCGCCCCGGCTCCAACATCAGCCTGCGCGTGCACCTGCTGCGCGCGCTGGCGACGCCGCTGTTCGCGCTGGTGCTGACCAGCGGCTCGCTGTCCTACTGGCTGGCGGCGCACTACACCACGCAGGTGTTCGACCGCGCGCTGTACGGGGTGGCCAACAATATCGCCCAGCAGATCCGCATCGCCGGCCCGCGGCTGGAGCAGGACATCCCGATGATCGCGCAGACGCTGGTCGAGGCCGAGGGCACCGACCGCATCTACTGGCGCATCCACGGTCCCGACGGGCTGATCGGCGGCATGGATACCTGGCTGGGCTACGGCACCGGCCAGACCACGCTGCACGATGCGCGGCTGTTCTACGCGTGGTTCAGCGGACGCCAGGTGCGCGCGGTGCGGCTGCCGGTGATGCTGCCCAGCGCCGCGGTCGACGAGCTCGGCACCAGCGAGGCCGGCAAGCCCGCGCGCGGGCCCATCGTGGTGGAAGTGGCGGAGCTGCTGGACCGGCGCGAGACCGCCGCCAACGAGATCCTGCTATCGGTGTCGGTGCCGCTGATCCTGCTGCTGCTGGTCGGCAGCCTGATCCTGTCGCACGTGCTCAAGGAAGAGCTGGTGCCGCTGCAGATCCTGGCCGACAAGCTCAACCGCCAGACCGCGCGCTCGCTGGCGGCGCTGGACGAAACCCAGGTCCCGGCCGAGGTGGCGCCGCTGATCCGCGGCCTGAACGCGCTGCTGGCGCGGCTGCGCGACGCGCTCGACGCGCAGCGCAAGTTCATTGCCGATGCCGCGCACCAGCTGCGCACGCCGCTGACCGCGGTCAAGCTGCATGCCGACCGGGCCCAGACCGCCGATTCGCTGGAAGTGGCCCGCCATGCGCTGCGCGAGGTGCAGACCGCCGCCGACCGCGCGGTGCGGCTGTCCAACCAGCTGCTGTCGCTGGCGCGGGCCGAGCCCGGGCTGTCGCTGGAGCGGCTGGGCCCGGTGGAACACTTCGACCTGGCCGAGCTGGCCTTTGAAATCGGTGCCGAATGGGTGCCGCAGGCGCTGGCGCGCCGCATCGACCTGGGCTTCGAGATCCTGCCCGGCCCCACCTTCACCGGCAGCACGCCGGCGGTGGTGCGCGGCAACCGGTTGCTGATGCGCGAGGCGCTGTCCAACCTGATCGACAATGCGGTGAAATACGTGCCGTCGGGCGGGCGCATCACGGTGCGCGCCGGCGGCGAGGCCATGGGCCACCGCGGCATGGCGGTGGTGATGGTCGAAGACAACGGCCCCGGCATCCCGCCGCAGCGGCGCGAGGAAGTGTTCAAGCGCTTCTTCCGCGGCGACCGCGCCCCCGAGCCCGGCGGCCGCGGGGACCAGGCGGGCGGTGCCGGCCTGGGGCTGGCCATCGTGCATGAGATCGTGACCCTGCACCACGGCACCATTCGTATCGAAGACGTGCCGCCAGCGCCGGGCGCAGCAGGCGCGGCGACACAAACCTCCACCACGGACACCACGCCCGAGCGGCGCGCGGTGATGCGCTTCGTGATCCGGATCCCCTGCGAGCCCGCAGGGTCGGTGGCCTGAACCCGCTGCTGCGCGAGCGGCGGCCTTACTTGGCCTTCTTTTTCTTTTCCTTCGGCGCCAGCATGGTGCCGCGGCATTGCGGGCTGCCGCAGCGGCACTCGAATTCCTTCTTCAGCTTGGCGGTATAGCGCGCGTCGATCACCAGGCCGTAGTCATAGAACAGCTCCTCGCCCTGGGCAATATCGCGCAGCGCGTGGATAAAGACGCGGCCCTTCTTTTCGCGCGCCTCGCAGTTGGGCTCGCAGGCGTGGTTGATCCAGCGCGCGCGGTTGCCGCCGTACTTGGCGTCGATAACGCTGCCGTCGTCCAGGCTGAAATAGAAGGTGTGGTTGGGGTCGCTGGGATCGTGCGGATGGCGCTCCAGCGCCTTCTTCCACGAGATGTGCTCGCCTTTGTATTCGATCACGCGCTCGCCCTCGGCAATCGGGGCGATGGCATAGACGCCCTTGCCGTGCACGCCTGACTGGCGCACCTCGATCCGGTCGCTCGCCGTTTTCTTGCTGCCCTCGCCCGCTGCCTTGCGCTTTGCCTTGTCCGCCATTTGCCTTTCCGTGCTTTCGCCTGTTGTGCCTGGGTCGTGGCCGGTGCCGGCCGCCCGGCGCGATCGGGGATGATACCGGGGCCACCGCGACACGTATACGTGGCAACGCTGCCGTTCGTGGCTGCAGCCGGTACGAAAGACGTATACACCCCCTCCCCGCCGTGTCGCCGCACCCGGTATACGCCGCGCCCGTTTACCACCCCGCGTGTGGATAACCCCGCCCCGATCTGTGGACAAGCACGCGGATTGGGTGTGGGCTGCCTGGGGCTGGCATGGGGATGCCTCGGGCATAAGTCGGAGGGGGTCCGGCTCGCATCTCATCCTTTGGGTGGAGTCTTCCACTTCGGCCAACACACGATGAGACCACTTCTCGTTTACGTAAACCGTTGAAGGCAAAGACGTTTACGGGGTTTTCCACAGCGGCCGCGGGTGTTTACCTACTACTACTATCTGTATACATGAAAGAAAAAGGTAAACCGAAAGAACGACCCCGGGCCCGCGGCATCATCCGAAAGGCGACAGGCGGAAACGGCGGGTTTGCGAGAGACTTTCTGTTTGCCCGTGCGGGCGACGCGTATACCGGTGACGTATACCCCACGACGTATACCGACCAGCGAGACCGCTTTCGCTGCGGTATACGCGGATGCCGGCGGATCACGGTTCAGTGAGGTGGCCGAGGGTCCCATGCATACGCCGAATAACGCCGGGCAAGACTGGAGGTGGCCCGGTCCAGGCCATGCACCATAGTGCAGCTGGAAGCATTGCAGCCCCACAGCGCCTCCAGTCCGTTCAGGAGCTCCGGGGTGCCCAGACCCTCTGAGCGGATCTCGAGGCTGTCAGCGGCCTTCTGGAGGCGCCTGGCATGCGGGTATACCGTGCTACATCGATCGCGGCAGCCACGCCGCGTGGCGTACAGCCTTTGCCGCGCAGTTGCCGCGCATTTGCCATTTACGCCGCGATTCCGCCTACGGCGGCCCCCCTTCCAGCAAGCGCGATTTGCCTCCAGCCCCGTGCTGGCGCGGCCTTGCGCAAACTGCCAGGTAACAATCTGTTCCCGGTGCGCCTTGTCCGACACGGTATCATGTGGCCCGCGGCGTCTTTGCCGGAGCGGTGCCAGCCTGGCCGCACGGCCGCGGACGCCTGTGTTTTATCAACTCGATACGGAGTGAAGCATGACGAAAACCGAACTGATCGACGCTATCGCAGCCGGGGTGGACGGTCTGACCAAGGCCAAGGCGGAACAGGCACTGAACGTGACCCTGTCGGCCATCATGGACGCAGTGGCCAAGGGTGACACGCTGAGCCTCATCGGCTTTGGCACGTTCAGCAAGGGCGAGCGTGGCGAGCGCATGGCGCGCAACCCGCGTACCGGTGAAGAGATCAAGGTCGAAGCCGCCAAGACCGTGAAGTTCAAGGCTGGCCAGAAGTTCAAGGACGCTGTCAACCAGTGATCCTGACGGGCTGCACTGCAGAGCCCGGCATTGCCTGACCCCGCCATGCCGCTGCCCCGGTGCCCAAGGGCGCAGGCGCGCGCCAGGCGGGGGACGTTATCCACAGTCGTGATCTGAATATCCTGCAGTATCCGCCGCATCGCCCGCTCAGCGCCTGGGCGATGGCGCGCCAAGTCTTCCAACAGGCGTCCAGCCTTGGCCAGAACTCGCCATGCCGGGCGCCGTGCCACGTGGGGCCGACATGTTTGCCCGTCCGCAGCGCCGCAGATCTCCACAGCGTTATGCACAACGCTTTCCACAGCCGATTCCACAGCGTTCTCCACAGGCGTGCGCACCGCTGCGCGCCGCCTGCGCAGCCGCGGCGCTGGCGTTGCTGAGCGCCTGCACCACCGTTATCGAACCGGCCCGGCCGCAGGCGCGGGCGCTGCCGGACAGCGAGCGGCCGGTGACGAGCCCGGGCGCCACGCCGCGCGAGCGCATCGTCGAGATTGCCACCCAGGAATGGGCCCGCTGGGGCGGACAGGTGGTGCGGCTGGGCCGCGACGACACCTCTTGCGTGACCTACAGCCCGGTGCCGGCGCCGGAATTGCCGTCCGAGCTGCCCCCCGAGCTGCCGCTGGCGTCCCCGACCGACGCCGCAGCGCCCGCCGTCGCCACCACCGATACCGAGTCCAAGACCAACGGCAACCCGCCGCCGGCAGCCAGCTGTCTCTCGTTCCCCGATGGCACCGGCATGGAGGCCACGCCGCTGGGCTGCACGCTGGCGCGCCGCTACTGGGGCATCGTCGGCGAAACGCCCAGCTGCAGGCAGGTCACGCAGGGCGCCTGGGCGTGGTCGGCGGTCTTCGTGTCATGGGTGCTGCGCAAGGCGGGGCTGGACGAGCGCCAGTTCCTGACCGGCCAGTCGCACTCGATGTACGTGGTCGACGCCCGCGACGGCATCCTGCCGCGCCCCGCGTTCCGCATCGAGCCGCTGCCGGCGATGCCGCGCCCCGGCGACATCATCTGCGCCGGCCGCGGCCGCGACCGCTATCTCGAGGACATCGCCGAGATCGGCTTCGGCACCACGCCGATGCATTGCGACATCGTGGTCGCCGTGGATCCGGCCGCGCGCGTGGTGCGCGCCATCGGCGGCAATGTCCAGCAATCGGTATCGATGGAAGAGATCGAGCTGGGCGACTCGGGCCGGCTCGACGGGGTCACGAACTCCCACATGCCCTGGCTGCTGGTGATGCGTAACGAGCTGCAGTAAGCCGGTTTATCGATACGATTTATCTACATGCGCTCAGTGCGTCATTGCTGATAAATCGTACAAATAAACTGGCGATCAGTCGAACAACTCGAGCTGCGCGGTATCCCGGTCGCTGGTTCCCACGCCAACCCCCAGCAGCCGCACCGGCAGGCCCCGGCGCGCATGGCCCTCGGACAGCAGCCGCGCATAGACGCCGCGGTCCGGGGCATGGCCGCGGCATTCCACCGTGGTCTGGCGGAAATCCGAGAAGCGCAGCTTTACCGTGAGCTTGTCGATGGTGTCGTGCGCCTGGGCGCGCGCGATGCGCGTCTCCAGCATGGCGATCAGCGGTTCCAGCTCGGCCAGGCAGGCCTGCAGGTCGGGCAGGTCGTCGGCATAGGTCTCTTCCACGCTGATCGACTTGCGCTCGCGCTCGGGCGTGACCGCGCGCTCGTCGATGCCGCGGCACAGCTTGTACAGCCGCGCCCCGAACACACCGAACTCGCGATGCAGGCGGTCCGGCGACCACGGCCGCAGGTCGCCGCAGGTCTCGGCCCCGAGCCGGCGCAGCTTGGCCGCGGTGACCTTGCCCACGCCATGGATGCGCTCCACCGGCAGCGCGGCGACGAAGGCATCGACCGCGGCCGGCCTGACCACGAACAGGCCGTCGGGCTTGTTCCAGTCGCTGGCGATCTTGGCGACGAACTTGCTGGGGCCGACGCCGGCCGACACCGTCACCCCGACTTCCTCGCGCACGCGCTGGCGGATCTCTTCGGCGATGCGGGTGGCGCTGCCGGCATGGTGCGTGCACAGGCTGACATCGAGGTAGGCCTCGTCCAGCGACAGCGGCTCGACCAGCGCGGTGTATTCGCGGTAGATCGCGAAGATGCGGCGCGAGACCTCGCGGTACTTGTCCATCGCGGGGCGCACGATCAGCAGCTCCGGGCAGCGCTTGAGCGCCTGCGCCGACGCCATCGCCGAACGCACGCCATAGGCGCGCGCCTCGTAGTTGCAGGTGGCGATCACCCCGCGCCGGTCGGGCGCGCCGCCCACGGCCATCGGCCGGCCGCGCAGCGACGGATCGTCGCGCATTTCGACCGAGGCGTAGAAGCAGTCGCAGTCGCAATGGATGATCTTGCGCTGGACCGCGGCACTGGCGTCAGGCGGGGCGGACATGGGGGCCGGGATGGGGAGCGGCTATCTTTCGATTGTCAGCGGGACGAATGGCCGATATCGATTTTCATGTCGTCTCATTGATCGATTGGATGCCGGCAGGCTTCTGCCGCGCATTCATCCACAACCCTTCGGCCGCATACAAGGCCAGCGACAGCCAGATCAGCGCGTACCCCACCTGCTTCTGCGCCGGGAACGGCTCGTGCCACAGCCACACGCCCAGCAGCAGTTGCAGGGTCGGGCCGGTGTACTGCAGCAGGCCCAGCAGCGACAGCGGAATGCGCCGCGCGCCGGCGGCAAAGAACAGCAGCGGCACCGCCGTCACCGGCCCGGCCAGCAACAGCAGCCACTGCGTACCCGGCGCTGCGTGGGTAAAGCTGTCCTGGCCGGTGGCGAACAGCCAGCCCAGCGCCGCCGCGGCGAGCGGGAACAGCAGCAGCGTTTCCAGCGACAGCCCTTCCAGCGCGCCCAGCGCACCGGTCTTGCGCAGCAGCCCGTAGCCGCCAAAGCTTGCCGCCAGGCCCAGCGCGATCCACGGCAGCTGCCCCGCCGCCACCGTCAGCCAGGCCACGCCGGCCGCCGCCACCGCGATCGCCAGCCATTGCACCCGGCGCAGGCGCTCATGCAGGAACACCACGCCCAGCAGCACGCTGAACAGCGGATTGATGAAATACCCCAGGCTGGCGTCGACCACGCGGTTGGCCGACACCGCCCAGATATAGAGGAACCAGTTGGCGCACAGCAGCGCCGCGCTGGCGGCAAACGACAGCAACGGGCGCCGGTCCCTGATCACCTGGCCCAGCCACGCCCACTGGCGGCGCCAGGCCAGGATCAGCCCCAGGAAGACCAGCGACCACACCATCCGGTGCAGCAGGATCTCCGTCGGGGCGATGCCGGGAAGCGACTTGATATAGAGCGGGAGCAGGCCCCAGATGAGGTACGCCAGCAGGGCGTAGAGAATGCCGAGTTGCATAAGGTTTTCCGATCGATGCCGGCGATTCTACCGGGGCCGCGCCATCCCCGCCGGCGCGCACCGCGTGCGGCCGCCGCCAACAAAAAACCCCATGCTCCCGGAGGACCATGGGGTTTTGCGGCGGGCCCGGCTGCCCGGGCGCCAAGCGGCTTACAGCTTGCGCGCGAAGCTGAACTGGGCGTAGCCCTGCTCGGCCACGTTGAACCAGGCCGCCTGGTTGTTGCGGAACACGCGCCAGTCGTCGTAGATCTTCTTGAACGACGGGTTCTTCGCGGTTTCGTCGGCGTAGGACTCCTGGGTCGCCTTGAAGCAGGCCTCCATGATCTCCCTGGAGAACGGACGCAGCTTGACGCCGTTTTCCAGCAGACGCGCCAGCGCCTGCGGGTTGACCGTGTCGTACTTGGCCATCATATTGGTGTGCGCCTCGATGGTGGCGGTTTCCAGCGCGCGCTTGTACAGCGCCGGCAGCTTCTCGAACTCGCTGGCCGAGGCGTAGAACGACAGCTGCGCGCTGCCTTCCCACCAGCCCGGGTAGTAGTAGAACGGCGCTACCTTGTAGAAGCCCAGCTTCTCGTCATCGTACGGACCCACCCACTCGGCCGCGTCGATGGTGCCCTTCTCCAGCGCGGGGTAGATGTCGCCGCCGGCAATCTGCTGCGGCACCACGCCCAGGCGCGACAGCACCACGCCGGCAAACCCGGCGATGCGGTACTTCAGGCCCTGCAGGTCGGCCACGGTCTTGATTTCCTTGCGGAACCAGCCGCCCATCTGCGCGTTGGTGTTGCCGCCCAGGAAGTTGACGACGTTGTATTCCTTGAAGAACTCGCGCATCAGCTTCATGCCGTTGCCCTGCATCATCCAGGCGTTCTGCTGGCGTGCGGTCAGGCCGAACGGGATGGTGGTGTCGAAGCACAGCGTCGGGTTCTTGCCGAAATAGTAGTAGCCGGCGGTGTGGCCGATCTGCACGGTGTTGTTCTGCACCGCGTCCAGCACCTGCAGGCCCGGCACGATTTCACCGGCGGCAAAGACCTTGATGTTGAACTTGCCGTCGGTCAGTTCCTTGACGCGGGCCGACAGCAGCTCGGCACCGCCGTAGATGGTGTCGAGCGACTTGGGAAAGCTCGAGGCCAGGCGCCATTCCACGGCCGGGTTGCTGCCCACTACGGCCGGCGCGGCCGGACCGCTGGCGGCGACCGGCGCTGCCTTCTCTTCACCCTTGCCGCACGCGGCCAGTGCCCCGGTGGCAGCCACGGCCGACGCTTTCAACAGAAAGGAACGACGTTCCATCTCCACTTCTCCTCTTATAGATATTGATTCGGATGCGGGCGCCGGCCTGCATGAGGCCGCGCGCCAGACCGTGACGCACCGGCCGCCGGGGTACGGCGGCCTGCGCAGCGCAGTGCCTGTGGCGAACGGGCACGGCGGCGTGCCCTGCAGGCCGGACGCTGGAACCGCGCCCACGGCCGAGGGCTGTCTTACCCGAAAGACAAGCCAGCCGATTATAGCGGTGGCCCTTTCGGCACGGGGCCCCGCGCAAGTGCGGGTTTTCGCTAGTCGATTGCGTCATTTCCGCTGTTTTTCGTATTGTGAGACGCCGCACGGTGTGATGGATTTTGTAACCCGGCTTGCGGTCAAATGGTCTCGGCTGATAAAAAACAGTCCCGCCTCCGGAGCCCTGCCTGCCGGATATCGTCGTTGCCCGCTGAATTGCCCCGTTGCCGTACCAATTGGCTGCTTTTTCTCGTCGACTCTCCCTGAAGCCGCGCGGCGCTTGCGCAGGCCGTCGCGTGCCGCTGCGCCGCGTCGGCTTTGCCGTGCTGGCCGCCTGGGGTCTGGCGGCATGCGCGCAGACCGGCGCTCCGCTGACAGGCGCTGACGAATCCGCGGCAGCCTTGCAGCCGCCGCGCATCGCGCCGCGGCCAGCGGTGCCGGCAACGGTCACTGCGTCCGCGGCGGCGCCAGCCCCAGCGGTGGCAGCGGCGACCATCGAAACAGCGCAAGCGCAAGCGCAAGCGCAAGCGCCCGCGCCGGCCACCACCGACGATCCGCTCGCCGCGCTGATCGCCGGCGAAGCGGCGCCCGCGGCAAGCGTCACCGTACCCGCTTCGGCGGACACCAGCGTCGCCGCGGCCCCGGCACCGGTCGATCCCGACTTCGTCGGCCCACCCGAACCCCCGGCCCCGCCGCCACCGCCGCTGGTGCTGTTCCCGCCCAGGCTTGGCGAGTTCCAGGCCGAGACGTCCCCTGCCCCGGCTCAAGGCGCGGCGGACGCCGGCACCCCGTCGGACGCGCCGCCGGTATTGCATTCCCAGCTGCCCGCCGATGACCCGGCGGGCGAATCCGTGTGGCGCCTGAGCTACAGCGGCCGCGCCGCGGTCGAGGATCGCCCGTCGACCATGCGCGCCTGCCCCGGCGGCGCGCTGTCCACCGGCATCGGCAGCGGGCTGGCGTGCCGCAGCGCGGGCGAGGTCCGGATCCGGGAGTCGGTGCTGGACCTCGACGGCGGCGCCCAGGTGATGCTGATCGCGCAGGCGCGCGGCACCGACGCCACCACCGTCAACGGCCGCCCGGCGGCGATCGATCCTTATGCGCTGGTGCCGCAGTTCTATACGGCGGTGAGCGGGCTGGCGGTGCTGGACGGCGCCACCATGTGGGCCGGCCGGCGCGACAACGCGCCGTTCCTGATGTCGTCCGGCCTGCTGCCGCCCAATTCGACGGCGATGCGCTTCGGCGTCGACAACGCCAAGCTGATCGGCGATATCGGCCTGAGCTACCAGTACACCGCGCGCGCCGACCAGAACGGCCAGAACCTGCCCAGCTACCACTCGCTGCGCACCGCGCCGATCCCCACCAATGAACAGGGTTCGGTCCAGCTCGGCTTCACGCGGGTGGAAGCCCAGCCGCTGGTGGAGGATCCGGGCGGGGCATGGTGGGCGTCGGCGCTGCACGAGCAAAAGGGCGTGCTGTTCGGCACCAACCGGCTCGGGGTGCAGTTCGGCTCGGGTTCGCGCAACGCCATGACCGGCTATACCGGCATGGGACCGTCGCTGTCGCGCACGCGCGTGGCCGACTCGATCGAATGGAAGAGCCGCTGGGGGCTGAGCGGTGCGGTCGAGCAGAGCCTGCAGTTCGACCGTTCGCCGGTCGGCACGCTGCAGTGGACCACCACGCGCCTGCGTCCCGCGTACGTGGCCAGCAGCCAGTTCCGGCTGAACTTCGAGGTCTCGCACGACCAGATCTCGTCCGGCTTCGGCGTCAGCGGCCAGCGCACCGCGCTGACGGTGGCGCCGACGCTGACGCTGGGCAAGTCGGCCGGCAATGCCAACCTGCGCGCCTTCTACACCTACAGCCGCGCCAGCGATGTGGATGGAATCGGCTACACCGCGCCGGCCGACGCGTGGGCGTCGCAGCCGAGCGGCTCGATCTTCGGCGTGCAGCTCAATCGGCGCTGGTAGTTGCGGTGGTAGTTGCGCTGGTGGTTG
This sequence comes from Cupriavidus nantongensis, assembly GCF_001598055.1. Classification (NCBI taxonomy): domain Bacteria; kingdom Pseudomonadati; phylum Pseudomonadota; class Betaproteobacteria; order Burkholderiales; family Burkholderiaceae; genus Cupriavidus; species Cupriavidus nantongensis. The sequence continues at coordinate 197,734 of NZ_CP014844.1, forward strand.
CGCCGCTCAGGGTCCTGACCGGCGCCGGTGCCACCGCGGCGGGTTTGCGCAACAGCCAGTGGAACAGCAGCGTGGCCGCCAGCCCGCCGCCGATCTGTGCCAGCACGAAGCCCGGCACATCCTGCGGCCGGATCCCGGTGAAGGTATCGGTCAGCGCGCAGGCCAGCGTCAGCGCGGGATTGGCGAACGAGGTCGACGACGTGAACCAGTAGCCCGCGGTGATATAGCCGGCCACCACGAACGGCACCAGCTGCGGGCGGCTGCGCAGCGTGCCGATGCCCACGCCGACCAGGCCGAAGGTGGCCACGAACTCGCTCCACCACATCGACGCGCCGGTGCGACTCTGCGCCGACCACGCCAGTGCCGGCTCACCGAACATGGCATGCGCCGCGAGCACGCCGCAGACGCCGCCCGCCAGCTGCACCAGCACATAGCGCAGCGCATCGCGCGGCGCCAGCGCGCCCTGCACCAGCGCCGACAGGCTCACCACCGGGTTGAAATGCCCGCCCGAGACCGGACCCAGCGACACCAGCAACGCCACCAGCCCGGCGCCGGTGGCGAGCGAGTTCGCCAGCAGCGCGAGCGCGGTATCGCCGGCAGCCAGGCGCTCGGCACGAATGCCCGAGCCGACCACGATCGCCACCAGCAGCGCCGTGCCAAGTCCTTCCGCCACCAGGCGGCGTGCCAGCGTACTCATCGCTGCGCTGGGCCGGCGCAGCGGCGCGAAGCATGGGCGCGAGCAAGGCACGCCCGTGGACTCGTACCAGGACCGGTGGTGGAAACGATGGGGACAGCGCGCAGCAGCAAGATAGACAACGTCGCCTGAGACGACGCCTCGAACGGTGGCAGGTCGTTGCCCTGGGCAGGGCAACGCCGCGGCGCAGCGGCTGCGCGCGCGGTCGCGACAGTGTTCCGCCGCGGCCAGGGCGCGTCAATGCGCGCCGGCGATGTTGTGTGCTGACGCCGGGTTTCGAATCGCGCCGCTCAGAACAAAATCAGCGTCATTCAGCGCAACAGGAACGCAATATCCTCGACCACGATATTCGCCACCGGGATACCCTTGCGGCGCTGGAACAGGATGTGCTGCTGCACGCGGCTGCGCTGTTCGGCAAACACGGCCGGATCGATCGGCGTGCCGATGCGCATGTAGTGCTGCACCAGCAGCTTGTAGGCGCGATGGCGCACCTGCATGGAGTCGGTCTCGGCGCGCAGCCGCCTGATTTCGGCGGGGCTGCGGTCGATGGCCTGGTGCAGCTCTTCCACCGTGCGCGCGTGCAGCTCGCGGTAGACATCGCGCTCGGCTTCCATCTGATGCAGCTCGTCGCGCAGCGCACGGATCTTGTTCTGCAGCTTCAGCGTCTGCGACACCGCCTGCTGCATCCGCCCCGCCGCCCCCAGCGCCTGGCTGGCCGCCGCCACGGTGCTCTTCCACAAGCCACGCTCGCCGGCCGCGGTCTGCGGCGGCCAGTGCTTGTCCGTCCCGATCAGTGTGTCCATCCAACCCCCGGTAAGAAAGTATCGGCCCCGGGCCGGGGTATCCGCGTTATGGCTGCGCATTGCGATGCGGCTTGGCCGGCCTGGCCCGCCCCGCCTGGCGGCGGTGCGTCAGGGCATCCTAGAGAGACATGGATCGGCTGCCAAGTAGAAGATTTTTACTTCTGGATTGGGTGTTGCGCGCCGGGCAAAACGACGGCCGCATCAGCGGCTTGGCAGCATGCGGTGCGACTTGGCATAGGCACGCAGCACATCGTTGATGCGCGTCTGCCAGCCATCGCCAGTGGCCTTGAAAGCCTCGACCACATCGCGGTCGCAACGCATGTTCAGCGTCACCTTGCGTTGGCCTTCCGGCAGCGCCGGACGTCCGCGGGGCCGCAGCAGCGCCTGCGCTGCCTTGTCGCCGACCAGCCGGGGCAGTACTTCACGCGCCGGACGCAGGCGCGCCAGCTCGGCATCGGTAAGCGGCGGGTTGTCCCGATCGGCCTGCGCTGCGCGGGTCAGGGCCTTGTCTTCGGCGTCAGTCGGGATATGGATTCTGCGTTTCGTTGACATACTTCAATACCTCGCGGCGATTGGCTTTGCGCAAGCTGATCACGCGCATCGTCTCGCCTCGCATCGTGTAGACCATCACAAACACACGGGTGCCGATCAGCCCGGTCGCGATCACCCGCCCTTCACCGTATGCAAACCGCAGGTCGTCGCGTATCAGCGCACCGTCCATCTCGAACGCTTCGGCCAATGCGAGCGGTACCCCGTGCTTGATCTGGTTGGCGAGATCCTTGACCGGATCAAACACGAGCGGCATCAATTTATTGTATAGACGTTAAATAGGCGGGACAAGGAGTATTTGCCAATACGAAAATTCCCTGTCGGCTGCAGCCGGCAAGGGTTTCCTGCTGACGAGAGCGTCACGATGTGCGGGCACGCGCAAGGCAACCTTGACTTCGGTCAGCCGTGTCTAGCGGTTCGGAGAAATGCGATGTGGGTGGGATGCAGATGTGTCGCCGGGCGGCGCGGAAGGCCTGGCACGGCTCACGAGAGAGTGAGCCGCCCCAATGCAAAAAGCCCGGCTGCAAGAGCCGGGCTTTTCGTGTTCTGGTGGCCTGGGACGGAATCGAACCGCCGACACAAGGATTTTCAATCCTCTGCTCTACCGACTGAGCTACCGGGCCAAAGAAGCGAAACTATAACGGGTCTTTCAGGACCAGTCAAGCGTCATGTAGGCCACTGCGTCAGTGTTCGGCCGGCTCAGGCTTGTTGCGGCCCAGCTCCACGCCGAGCTGCTTGAGCTTGCGGTACAGGTGGGTGCGCTCCAGCCCGGTCTTCTCGGCGACGCGGGTCATGCTGCCGTGTTCGCGCAGCAGGTGGTACTCGAAATAGGCGCGCTCGAACAGGTCGCGCGCTTCGCGCAGCGGCATGTCGAACGAGAACTGCATCTCGGCTTCGGGCACGCGCGCCGGGTTGCCGTTGGGTGCGGCTTCGGCGATGGCCTCGGGCGCGGTGGCGGCCGTGCCGGGTTCCGCTGTCGGCACAGTGGCGGGTGCGGCGGCGGCCGTGGCGGTGCTGCGCGGGCGTTCGATGCCGCGGGCCAGGCCCTGTTCCACCGCGGACAGCAGCTTCTGCAGCGCGATCGGCTTTTCCAGGAAATTGAGCGCGCCGATCTTGGTGGCCTCGACCGCGGTATCGATGGTGGCGTGGCCCGACATCATGATCACGGGCATGGTCAGCTGTCCCTGCGCGGACCACTCCTTGAGCAGCGTGACGCCATCGGTATCGGGCATCCAGATATCGAGCAGCACCAGATCGGGCGTGCCCGCCGCACGGTAATCGCGCGCCTGTTGCGCGTTTTCCGCGAGTTCGACCACATGGCCTTCGTCGCTGAGGATCTCCGAGAGCAGCTCCCGGATTCCCATTTCGTCATCGACTACGAGGATGGTTGCCATACTTCCCCTCTTAACCCCACCGCAGCGTTCCGGGACCGGACGCCAATGTTGACTATGCCAGTTTAACGAACAGGATCGAGATCTGCGCACCGACGATCTCGGCACCTTCCATGCGATTGCGCAGTTCGATGCGCGCGCCGTGTTCGTCAATGATCTTCTTTACCATCGCGAGCCCGAGACCTGTGCCCTTGGCTTTGGTGGTCACATAAGGCTCGAACGCACGGCTCAGGATGCGTGGTGCAAAACCGGGACCATTGTCCGCAATGGTGAGCTTGACGGCCTGCCGGTTCTCGCCGGCAGAATCTTTGTATTCTACAGTCTCGGTGTGCAGAGTGATATGGGGCGCGGCCCTACCGGCCGCGACGTTCTCCGCGGCCGCGTCCTGCGCGTTCTGCAGCAGGTTGTGGATGACCTGGCGCAGCTGCGTCGGGTCGCCCTTGATCTCGGGCAGCGCACTGCCCAGCGTCGGATGGATCACCGGGTGCTCGTGCACCGCCGGATCGTCGATGCCGTACAAGTGCAGCACCTCGGCCACCAGGCTGTTGAGCTGCAGTGATTGCAGCACCGCCGGCGGCGTGCGCGCGTAGTCGCGGAAATCATCGACCATGCGCTTCATCGCGGCCACCTGGTTGACGATGGTGGCGGCGCCGCGCTTGAGCACGTCGGCATCGGTGCCCTCGAGCTTGGGCGAGAGCTTCATCTGCAGGCGCTCGGCCGAGAGCTGGATCGGCGTGAGCGGGTTCTTGATCTCGTGCGCGAGGCGCCGTGCCACTTCGCCCCACGCCACCGAGCGTTGAGCGGAAATCACATCGGAAATATCGTCGAAGACGATCACATAGCCGGGCTCGTCACGCTCGCCGCCGGGCAGGCGCGCGCCGCGCACCAGCAGCGTCAGCGGCTGCTCCTCGCCCTGCGGCAATTCGATCTGCTTCTGCCAGTGCTCGGCGCCGCCCAGCACCTCGCTGGTGTTCTGGTCCGAGAAGGCCTGGCGCACGATCTCGCCGAACGTGCCCATGCCCGGGATCTGCTCCATCGGCAGGCCCATCACCGCGCCGAAGGGCTGGCGGAAGATGCGTTCGGCGCCGGGGTTGGCGGTGATCAGTACGAAGCGGCGGTCGAACACCAGCACGCCCGCGGTGAGGTTCTGCAGCACGCTTTCGAGGTAGGCCTTCGACTGCTCCAACGCGGCGCGGTTTTCTTCGACCGCCAGGCGCGCCTCGGCCAGCTGGCGCGTCATCTGGTTGAACTGCTGCGTCAGCATGCCGAGCTCGTCGCGGCTCTTCAGCTCGCGCTTGGGCGACAGATCGCCCTCTGCGACTTCCTTGGTTCCCTGCAGCAGCATCAGCAGCGGCCGCGCCAGCTGGCCGCCGAGCAGCAGCGCCAGCATCACCGCGATGAACACCGCCAGGAACAGCGTCAGCGTCAGCGTGCCGATATACATCTTGCGCAGGCCGGTGCGGCCCAGCGCCTTCTCCTGGTATTCCTGGTACGCGCGCTGGACCTCGTCGGCATTGCGCGCGAGCACCGCCGGCACCGGGTGCAGCACCTGCAGGTAGCGCTCTTCGCGCACGGTTTCGCCGACCAGGCCGAAGCCGCTCGACGGCGAATCTTCCGGGCTGCGCTCCACCGACAGGCCCGAGCCGGCCCAGCGCGGCGAGCGCGACAGCGCACGCGGTGCGCTAGCGGCGCCGACCGAATCCTGCGCGGGTCCCGGCGCCGCACCCAGCGGAATGATCACGCGCAGGCGGTACAGGTGGCTGCTGTCGACGCGCTCGGCAGCCTGGCCGACATCGCTCGAAGGATCGGTGCCGCCCTCCACTGCGGCATAGCCGCCGGCCAGCCGCGCCTGTTCCGCCAGCACGCCGGAAGGCAGGTCCGGCACCAGCGAGGCATAGTTGCTGGAAGCGCTTGCCAGCACGCGGCCGCTGCCGGTGAAGATGGCGGCTTCCTGCACGCCGTACTGCTCGCGCAGCCGGTTCAGCTGCAGCGAGGTGGCCACGCCGGAGGCGCCGGCCAGCTGCTCGGACATCAGCCGCGCCTTGACCTGCAGGTCGGCCAGCGAGCTGTCGATGGTGGAGCGCCCCAGGTTCAGGCCGGCCTCGAGCGCGGTTTCCACGCGCACGTCGAACCAGGACTCGATGCTGCGCGAGACAAACTGCAGCGACACCAGGTAGATCAGCACGCCGGGCAGCACGCCGACCACGCCGAAGAACACCGCGAGCTTGGTCATCAGCCGCGTGCCGAACTTGCCGCGGCGATAGCGCAGCCACAGCGTGACCGCGAGCGCGCCGACGGTCAGCACCAGCAGCGCGCCGATCACCAGGTTCACCTTGAACAGCAGCGTGAAATAGCGATCGAAGAATTCGGTATTGGCCGAGGCGCCGGCCAGCAGGCCCACCAGCACCAGCGCCAGGAACACGATGATGCCGGCCACGACGCGGTACAGCACGCGCCGGAACCGGCTGTCCCACAACGGGTTGCTCATGGCTGGCCCGGCGCGGGCTGCGCCAGCATCGCCGGCGACAGCGCGAACGAAGCGGCCTGCAGATACAGGCCGCGTCCTTCCATCAGGCCGCGCTCATTGGCCGCGGCAGGCAGCGAGGCCGGAGACGGTGCGGGCGCGGGCATGGTCGGAGAGGCAGGCAGTGCGGGCGCGGCGGGAGATGCAGGCAATGCGGGTGGCGCTGCCGGCGGTTGCGGCGGCGGCGCGGGCGGCGCGGGCGGCGTGCTGAGGTCGGTCGGCACGGTGTAGGTGAAGCGCCGCCAGTCGGACGCCAGGTTCCAGTCGCGCGTGTTGACGGCATTGATCTGGAACGGTTTGGGCAATTGCGACAGGTCCAGCCGCATGCGCACTTCGGCGTTGTAGGTCTCGCCGGGCTTGACCGCGTTGCGCTCGAACACGCGCCAGCCGCGCACGCGCTGGATAAACTGCAGCGCGCTCTTCAGCCGCGTGAACGGCAGTTGCAGGCCGCCGGTGGAGATGCGGTACTGGCGCGTCAGCGGCTGGTACGACAGCCGCACGCTGCGGGTGGTGTTGACCGGCTTGTCGTCGAACCAGTACCAGCGCGAGCGCGACAGCTGGAAGTCGACCGCGAAATACAGCGAGATGCCCTTGTGCAGCGCGTCCTCGAGCGCGGGCGGCAGGTCGAAGTCGAAGCTGGCGGCAAGCTCGAAGCCGCCGTCCTGGTATTCGATGCGGGCCTCGGTGGCCTCGATGACCTGCGCCTGTGCGGCGCGCGGCAGCCACAGCGCGGCGGCCAGCGCCAGCAGCAGCGCTAGGGCCCAGCGCGCCAGCACTCTGCGGCGGAGGTCCACTTCAACGCGAAAGCCTGACAGGCGCGGCGTGCTCGGCATCGGATCAGATCAGGCGCGTTTCTGGAAGCGGGCGTAGAAGAAGCCATCGTGATCGGATGGCAGGCTGGTACCGTCGGTGCGAACGGTGCTGTCAAGGGTGGCCTTGTCACCGTCCGCGCCCGCGGCAAGCGTTGCATGGGTGCCGGGCAGCAGCTGTCCCGGCGCCTGCAATCGTATCGCATCTGCCAGTTGCTCACCAAACCAGCGCGCCTGCTCCTCGCCCTCCGTTGGGAAAATAGAACAGGTGACATAGACCAGGATGCCGCCCGGCTTCAGCAGCGGCCACAGCTGCGAGACGATGCGGCGCTGCTCGGTGATGAGCTTGGCGATATCGGTTTCGCGGCGCAGCCAGCGGATATCGGGATGGCGCCGCACGATGCCCGAGGCCGAGCACGGCACGTCGGCGAGGATGCGGTCGAAGGGCTGTCCGTCCCACCAGTCGGCTGGCCGGCTGGCATCGCCGACCACGATCTTTGCCGACTTGCCCAGCCGCGCCAGGTTCTCGCCAATGCGTGTCGCGCGTTGCGGATCGCTTTCGACCGCGGTCACTTCGATATCGGCCAGCTCCAGCAAATGTCCGGTCTTGCCGCCGGGCGCCGCGCAGGCATCGAGCACGCGCATGCCGTCGGCAACCTCGAGCAGCGGCGCGGCCAGTTGCGCGCCGGCGTCCTGCACCGAGACCGCGCCTTCGGCAAAGCCGGGCAGCTGGTTCACCGGCACCGCGCGCACCAGGCGCACCGCCTGCGGACCGACGACGTGCCCGGCCAGGCCGGCGTTGGCGAGGTCGGTGCGGTACTGCTGCACCGACACGCGCGCGGTGTTGACGCGTACCGTCATCGGCGGGCGCACATTGGCGCTGGCGGCCAGCGCCATCCATTGGTCGGGGTAGGCCTCGCGCAGCATGCGCAGCCACCACGGCGGCAGGTTCCAGCGCGCCTGCTCGTCGCGGTTGACCTCGGCCAGCAGCGCCTTGCGCTCGCGCAGGAAACGGCGCAGCACCGCGTTGACCAGTCCGCGCGCATGCGCAGTCTTGGGTTCGGAAGCGGCCGCGCTGACGGCCTGGTCGACCACCGTGAAGGTGCTGTAGCCCGGACGGCCGGCGTCGGCATCATGGCGTGCCGGGTCGGCGCCGTCGTGCCGCTCGCGCGGGCCCGGCCCGTGTTCCAGCAACAGTGCCAGCGCCACCGCCAGCAGCGAATCGACCTGCGCGCCGGGCGGCCGCGTCACCAGCTTGGTCACCAGCGCGCGCGCGGTGCCGAACTGGCGCATGGTGCGGTAGGCGATGTCCTGCAGCGCGCCGCGCGTGGCGGCATCGCGCACGCGATCCAGCTTCAGCTGCGCGGCGGCGTCTTCGATCGCCTGGGGCAAGGCCGTGCCTTCGCTGACGGCGCGCACCGCGGCTGCGGCACCAAGCATCTGGAAGGCAAGCGAATCGGGAGGCAGGCGCATATCGGTCAGGCGGCGGATCAGGCAGCGGGTCAGGCGTGAATCGGGAAGGCGCGGGGCGCGGGCCAAAAAAAGCCCGCCGGTCCACGCGGAACAGCGGGCAGTTTACCTTGTGGCGGCGCCGCGCCCCGGATTTCCGGCGGCTCAGGCGGGGTAGGTGCCGGTCTGGGCCATCTGCATCAGGCGCGCGATGCGTTCCTCGGTGGCCGGATGGGTCGAGAACAGGTTGGCGATGCCGCCGCCGGACAGCGGGTTCATGATCATCATCTGCGCCGTGGCCGGATGTTCCTCGGCCGCCTGGAACGGGATGCCCTGCGCGTAGCGGTGGATCTTGTCCAGCGCGCTGGCCAGCGCCTGCGGGTCGCCGCTGATCTCGGCGCCGCCGCGGTCGGCTTCGAATTCGCGCGCGCGCGAGATCGCCATCTGGATCAGCGAGGCCGCCAGCGGCGCCAGGATCGCGACCGCAATGCCGGCGATCGGGTTGGTGCGGTTGCCGTTCTCGTCGCGCCCGCCGAAGAACATCGCCATATTGGCCAGCGCCGAGATCGCGCCGGCCATGGTGGCGGCGATGGTCGAGGTCAGGATGTCGCGGTGGCGCACATGGGCCAGCTCGTGCGCCATCACGCCGCGCAGCTCGCGCTCGGACAGCACGCGCAGGATGCCGGTGGTGGCCGCGACCGCGGCATGCTCGGGGTTGCGGCCGGTGGCAAAGGCGTTGGGCGCGTCTTCGTTGATCAGGTAGACGCGCGGCATCGGCAGGCCGGCGCGCTGCGCCAGGTCCTGCACCATGCCGTAGAACTGCGGCGCGCTGCCGGCATCGACTTCCTGCGCGTTGTACATGCGCAGGACCATCTTGTCCGAGAACCAGTAGGAGAAGAAGTTCATGCCCAGCGCGATCAGCAGCGCGAACATCATGCCGCTGCGCCCGCCGATCATGCCGCCGATGACGATGAACAGCGCCGTGATGGCCGCCATCAGCATGAAGGTCTTGACCCAGTTGAACATTGCGGTGATCTCCGTGTAATCGTGACGCGCCCACGAAAAGCTGGCGCGATGCCCGTTAGATCGGGGCCGATCGCAGAAAATTCAACGGCCGTGCAACGGCCTTTGCAATGTTGCTCACCCGCAGGGACGGGGGCGCCGTGCGCGGCACTTCAAGCGTCATGTGCGGCAAAGGGCTGCCTGTTCAGGCTGCCGCAGCGCCGTTGCCGGGCACCACGCAGCGCGTGCCGGGCGGCAGCGGCAGGCCTTGCAGGAACTGCTGCGCCGGCTGGCGACGGCCGCCCGGCTTCTGCAGCTCGGTGACCTGCAGCGCGCTGCCCTCGCCGCACGCGATCAGGATGCCGGCGGCATCGGCCGCCAGCACCGTGCCGGGCGGATGCGGCAGGCTGCTGGCCGCCGCCAGCGGCACCGCCTGCCAGCACTTGATCACGGTGTCGCCCACCTGCACGGTGGCGCCCGGGAACGGGTTGAAGGCGCGCACCTGGTTGGCGAGCTCGGCGGCCGGGCGGCGCAGGTCCAGCGGCGCTTCGTCCTTGGCGATCTTCTCGGCGTAGGTGACGCCCTGCTCCGGTTGCCGCGTGGCCGGCAGCGGCCGGCCGGCATCCAGCTGCCGCAGCGCGTCGACGATCATGCGCGCGCCGAGCGCGGCCAGGGTATCGTGCAGCGTGCCGGTGGTGTCGTCCGCGCCGATCGGCACTGCCTCGCGCGTGAGCATGTCGCCGGTGTCCAGGCCCTCGTCCATCTGCATCAGCGTGATGCCGGTCTCGGCGTCGCCCGCCTCGATGGCGCGGTGGATCGGCGCGGCGCCGCGCCAGCGCGGCAGTAGCGAGCCGTGGATATTCAGGCAGCCCAGCCGCGGCAGCGTCAGCACCTCGGCCGGCAGGATCAGGCCGTAGGCCGCTACCACCATGACATCGGGCGCGAGGCCGGCCAGCGTGTCGATGGCGGCGGTGGCTTCTTCGGGATACTTGCCCTGGCGGCGCAGCGAACGCGGCTGCAGCACCGGCGCCAGGCCATGGCTGACGGCGAACTGCTTCACCGGGCTGGTCTGCAGCTGCATGCCGCGGCCGGCGGGCCGGTCGGGCTGGGTCAGCACCGCGACCACCGGAAAGCCGGCGGCGTGGATGGCTTCCAGCGCGACGCGCGCAAACTCGGGCGTGCCGGCAAAGGCGACACGCAAGGGGCTGGCTTGGGACATGGCAGGTTTCCGTGGCCTGAAATGGCACCGGCCGCTATAGCGGCCGGTATCGTGGTTCTTCGGAAGTCATAAAGATAACAGACCCTGCGCCGCTGCCGCGCGCGGGTGGCCGGATTCCGGCGCGCTGTTACATCTTTATTGCCGCCGTTGCGGCTTACATGCGGGTGCGTTCGCGCTTCTGCAGCTTGCTCTTGATACGGTTGAGCTTGAGCGGCGACAGGTACTCGACGAAGACCTTGCCGCGCAGGTGATCGATCTCGTGCTGGATGCAGACCGCCAGCAGGTCGTCGGCATCGAGCTCGAAGCTCTCGCCCTTCTCGTTGAGCGCGCGCACGCGCACGCGGTCGGGGCGCTCGACCCGGTCATAGACCTCGGGCACCGACAGGCAGCCCTCTTCCCACACCTTGCGGTTGTCGCTGGCCCAGACGATCTCCGGGTTGATGAAGACCTGGAGCTGGTCGCGCGTTTCCGAGACGTCGATCACCACCACCTGCTCGTGCACGTTGACCTGGGTCGCGGCCAGGCCGATGCCGGGCGCTTCGTACATGGTTTCCGCCATGTCCTTGACCAGCTGGCGGATGCGGTCGTCCACCGCGGCCACGGGTTTGGCGACGGTGTGCAGGCGGGGATCGGGGTAGGTCAGGATGTCGAGTTTTGCCATGATGCTGGGGCGCAACGCCGGCCGCTGCCGGCAACCGGGCCGCGTTGCGGCGGCGGATGTTTACATGCAGAATCGGGGCGCAAGTACAAAAATTCAAGGCGCGCCGCAACAGGCACGCTCTCCCGGGTCAATCCGGCCGAACCACCGGCCGGTCAGGAAAATGCGCGATCTTACCAAAGAACACCAGGCGGCGTCGGGCCGCAGGCTGCACGCGTTCATCCCCAGATTTCTTGCTTATCCGTTACTGAGTGCCGCGGCGAGTGCCGCGGCCTTCACCGCCGCGTTGCCGGCACTGGCGGCCGACCTGACGGTCACGGCGGCCCAGCAGGCCGAAGCCGAGCGTACCTACCGGCACGGAATTCCCGTGGCCGACCTTGCCGCCAACGCGCCATCGCAATACACGGTGCGCGCCGGCGACACGCTGTGGGGCATCTCGGGCCGCTTCCTGCGCCAGCCGTGGCGCTGGCCCGAGCTGTGGGGCATGAACCGGCAGCAGATCCGCAATCCGCACCTGATCTATCCGGGCCAGATCCTGTATCTGATCCAGCGCGACGGGCGAGCCTGGCTGTCGACCACGCCGGGCGGCGGCGACACCGTGCGCCTGTCGCCGCAGATGCGCAGCGGCGCCGCCGACGGCGCCGCCATCCTGAGCATCCCGGCTGCCGATATCGAACCCTTCCTGATCCGTCCGCTGGTGGTCGACCAGGGCACGCTCGACACCTCGGCGCGCATCGTGGCGGTGTCGGAATCGCGCGTCATCCTGGGCCGCGACGACACCGGCTACGCACGCGGCATCCCCGCGGACGCGCCGCAGGGCAGCGACTGGCAGGCCTACCGCCCGCTTACCCCGGTGCGCGATCCGGTGACCCAGGCCGTGCTCGGCTACGAAGCCGAATATGAAGGCAATGTGCGGCTGGCGCGCGGCGCGCAGGGTCCGGACGCGGTCTCGACCCTGCAGGTCACGCTGGCCAGGCAGGAGATGGGCGTCGGCACGCTGCTGATGCCGCAGCCCGCGCGCGAAGCCTTGCGCTACGTGCCGCACGCGCCCGATGCGCAACTCGACGGCCGCGTCGCCAAGGTCTACGGCGGGGTCGAGTTCGGTGGCGCCAGGCAGGTGGTGGTGCTCAACCTCGGCAGCCAGGCGGGGGTAGAGCCGGGCCACGTGCTGGCCCTGTCGCGCACCGGCGAAACCGTGACCGACAAGACCGACAGCAACCGCGCCATCCGGCTGCCGGACGAGCGCTACGGGCTGGCCTTTGTCTTCCGCGTGTTTCCCGGCGTCTCGTATGCGCTGGTTACCGATGCCTCCAACGTGATCGCGGTCGGCGACCGCGCCACCTCGCCGCGCTGAGCCGTTCTTGGTGACATCCCCGGCGGCGCCTGTCTGCGCCCCATCCCCTTGCCATGCCGGCGCCGGCGCGCCAGCCGCCATCCGCGACGCCGATGACCTGCAGGCATGGCTGCAACTGGCCTGTGCCCCGGGCGTCGGCCCGGTTGCGGTGCGCCTGCTGCTGGCGGCGTTCGGGCTGCCGCGACAGGTGTTGGCGCAGAGTGTGACGGCGCTGTCCGCCGTGGTTCCGGCCAGGCTGGCGCGCGCGGTGCTGGCCGCGCCGGGGGCCGGACTGCCGGCGCTGGTCGAACGCACGCTGGCGTGGCTCGGCGCGCCCGGCAACCACCTGCTGACGCTGGCCGACGACGCCTACCCGCGCCGCCTGTTCGACCTGCACGATCCGCCGCCGCTGCTATATATCAAAGGCGATCCCGCGCTGCTGGCACGCCCGGCAGTCGCCATCGTCGGCGCGCGCAATGCCACCGCGCAGGGCAAGCGCGATGCGCAGGCGTTCGGACGCGAATTGTCCGACGCGGGCCTGACGGTGATCTCCGGCCTGGCGCTGGGGATCGACGCCGCCGCCCATGCCGGCGGCCTGCTTGGCTGCGGCGGCACCGTCGCGGTCACGGGTACGGGGGCCGACCGGATCTATCCCCCTGACAATGCGGCCCTGGCCCATGAGGTTGCCGAGCGCGGCGCCGTGGTCACCGAGTTCCCGCTCGGCATGCAGGGCTTGCCGGCCAACTTCCCGCGCCGCAACCGCATCATCGCGGCACTGGCGCACGGCGTGCTGGTGGTGGAGGCCGCGGCGCGATCGGGTTCGCTGATCACCGCCCGACTGGCCGCGGAGCTCGGGCGCGAGGTGTTCGCGGTGCCGGGATCGATCCACGCGCCGCTGTCGCAGGGTTGCCACCTGCTGATCCGCCAGGGCGCCAAGCTGGTGGAGCGCACCGAAGACGTGCTGGAGGAAATCAACCTGGGACCGATCGCACCGGTGCTCGGCCAGCCGCCGGCACAGGCCGTGGCTTCACCTCCGGCTTCGGACCAGTCTGAATTTGCCGATGCCGCCGACCCCCTGCTGGCCGCCCTCGGCTACGATCCGGTTACGCTGGATGCGCTGTGCGAGCGCAGCGGCCAGCCTCCCGAAGCCGCCGTGGCGCGCCTGCTGGAACTGGAACTGACCGGGCATGCCGAGCGTCTACCGGGAAACCTGTTCCGGCGCCTTGCGTGATGGCCGCGCGGGGGCGTCAACGCAATACCGATACAATCGCCGGCTGTCCGTGTGTCGCGGGCAACTCATGTTTCCGATGCCATGACCGTTTACTTTCCTGAACGTGACGCCGGCGCCATTGCCGACTGCCTGGCGGCGCGGCCGCAGGGCCGTCTGGTGGCCTGCCTGTGCGCGCAGTGGTGCGGCACGTGCCGGGACTACCTGGTGGCGCTGACCGCGCTGGCCGAGCGCCACCCGGATGATTGCTTTGTCTGGATCGATATCGAGACCCATGCCGATGCGTTGGGCGATATCGATATCGAGAATTTCCCGACCGTGCTGGTGCAGCCGGCCGCGGGGGGGACGCCGCAGTTCTATGGCTCCCTGCTGCCGCATATCGAGGTGCTCGAGCGCATGCTCACGCGCGGCGCGGCCATGCCAGCGCCCGCGGAAGACGTGCCCGAGGTGCTGGACTGGCTGCTTGGCGGGGGGCGCGGCGGCACCTAGGCGGCGCGCGCGACGGCAACCGGGCCGCCATGAGGCTGGCTTGCACCGCCGTCGAAAGCGCGCTTATTATTGGCGCCTCATAGCCCCCCGGCGTTCTGATTACTACGTTTGCAGTGCAATTAGCGGGTTGCCGGATGCAGCCCGCAAGGACCCTTCCCATGTCAAAAGCCCTCATCATCGCGGAAAAGCCGTCGGTCGCGGCGGATATCGCCCGTGCCCTCGGGGGGTTTACCAAGCACGACGAGTATTTCGAGAGCGATGACTACGTGCTGTCCTCCGCCGTCGGCCACCTGGTCGAGATCGCCGCGCCGGACGAATACGAAGTCAAGCGCGGCAAGTGGAGCTTCGCCAACCTGCCGGTGATCCCGCCGCACTTCGACCTGCGCCCGATCGCCAAGACCGAGTCGCGCCTGAAGGTGCTGAACCGGCTGATCAAGCGCAAGGACGTGACCGCGCTGATCAACGCCTGCGACGCGGGGCGCGAAGGGGAACTGATCTTTCGCCTGATCGCGCAGCAGGCCAAGGCAAAGCAGCCGGTGCGCCGGCTGTGGCTGCAATCGATGACGCCGCAGGCGATCCGCGACGGCTTTGCCGCGCTGCGCGAAGACGAAGACATGCTGCCGCTGGCCGATGCCGCGCGCTGCCGCTCCGAGGCCGACTGGCTGGTCGGCATCAACGGCACGCGCGCCATGACCGCGTTCAACAGCAAGGGCGGCGGCTTCTTCCTGACCACCGTGGGCCGGGTGCAGACGCCGACGCTGTCGATCGTGGTCGAGCGCGAAGAGAAGATCAAGCACTTCGTGCCGCGCGACTACTGGGAAGTGCGCGCCGAGTTCATCGCCGCCGCCGGCCTGTACGAGGGCCGCTGGTTCGATCCCAAGTTCAAGAAGAACGAGTTCGACCCCGAGGCGCGCGATTCGCGGCTGTGGAGCGAGGCCGAGGCCAAGAGCATCGTCGCCGCGTGCCGCGACAAGCCCGGCACCGTCACCGAGGAATCCAAGCCGTCGACGCAGCAGTCGCCGGCGCTGTTCGACCTGACCACGCTGCAGCGCGAGGCCAACTCGCGCTTCGGCTTCTCGGCCAAGAACACGCTCGGCCTGGCGCAGGCGCTGTATGAAAAGCACAAGGTCCTGACCTATCCGCGTACCGACGCGCGCGCGCTGCCCGAGGACTACATGGACACGGTCAAGCAGACCATGGACATGCTCGCCGACAGCTCGCCCAACTACCTGCCGCACGCCAAGAAGATCCTGGCGCAGGGCTGGGTCAAGCCGAACAAGCGGATCTTCGACAACAGCAAGATCAGCGACCACTTCGCCATCATCCCGACGCTGCAGGCGCCCAAGAACCTGTCGGAGCCGGAGCAGAAGCTGTACGACCTGGTGGTGCGCCGCTTCCTGGCGGTGTTCTTCCCGGCGGCCGAGTTCCAGGTCACCACGCGCATCACGGAAGTTGCCGGCCACCACTTCAAGACCGAAGGCAAGGTGCTGGTCAACCCGGGCTGGCTGGTGATCTACGGCCGGGAAGCGCAGGGCAAGGATGGGAAGGAGGATGCCGCCAACCTGGTGCCGGTGGCCAAGGATGAAAAGGTCAAGACCGACAAGGTCGAGGGCGTCGGCCTGACCACCAAGCCGCCCGCGCGCTACAACGAAGCCACGCTGCTGTCGGCGATGGAAGGCGCCGGCAAGCTGGTCGACGACGACGCGCTGCGCGAAGCCATGGCCGGCAAGGGCCTGGGCACGCCGGCGACGCGCGCGGCGATCATCGAAGGGCTGCTGACCGAGAAATACCTGGTGCGCGAAGGCCGCGAGCTGATCCCCACCGCCAAGGCGTTCCAGCTGATGACGCTGCTGCGCGGCCTGGGCGTGCAGGAGCTGACGCAGGCGGAACTGACCGGCGAGTGGGAGCACAAGCTGTCGCAGATCGAGCGCGGCCGCCTCAAGCGCGACGAATTCATGCGCGAGATCGCGCAGATGACGCAGCAGATCGTCAAGCGCGCCAAGGAATACGACAGCGACACCATCCCCGGCGACTACGCCACGCTGGACACGCCGTGCCCGCAGTGCGGCGGCCAGGTCAAGGAGAACTACCGCCGCTTTGCCTGCACCGCGTGCGAATTCTCGATCAGCAAGATTCCGGGTGGCCGCCAGTTCGAGATCGAGGAAGTCGAAGAGCTGCTGCTGAAGAAGGAGATCGGTCCGCTGCAGGGCTTCCGCAGCAAGATGGGCCGCCCGTTCGCCGCCATCCTCAAGCTGGGCAAGGACGACGAAGGCCATTACAAGATGGAGTTCGACTTCGGCCAGAATGACGACGACAACGACGGCGAGCCGGTCGACTTCAGCGGCCAGCAGCCGGTGGGCACCTGCCCGAAGTGCGGCGGCTCGGTGTTCGAGCACGGCATGAAGTACGTCTGCGAGAACAGCACCACCAGCCCCAAGAGCTGCGACTTCACCACCGGCAAGATCATCCTGCAGCAGGAAATCAGCCGCGAGCAGATCGGCAAGCTGCTCAACGAAGGCAAGACCGACCTGCTGACCGGCTTCAAGTCGTCGCGCACCGGCCGCAACTTCAAGGCCTTCCTGGTCAAGCAGCCGGACGGCAAGATCGGCTTCGAGTTCGAGGTGCGCGAGCCCAAGGCCGGCGCCAAGACGGCGGCCAAGGCCCCGGCCAAGGCGGCATCGCGCGGCGCGGCGGAAGCCGAAGCGGCGCCGGCAACCAAGACTGCCACCAAGACCGCGACCAAGACCGCTGCCACCAAGGCGCCGGCGAAGAAGGTCGCAGCCAAGAAGGCACCCGCCAAGACCGCCGCGGCAAAGAAGACGCGCGCGGCAGCGGCCGGCGAGTAAGCGCGGCCGCCTATGCAAAACGCCCGGCGTTGCCGGGCGTTTTGCTTTGCGCGGGAGGCAGCCCGTACGCTGGTTCAGGTGCGCAAGGCGTGGGCGCCAACGGTCACGGCCGGCTGCTCGTCCTTGCCGCGCACCTGCCCCTCTTCCAGCAGGAAATCGATAAAGGCGCGCACCTTGGTGGGCAGGAACTTGCGGCTCGGATAGACCACGCTGACATCGCGCCGCGGCAACTGGTACTGCGGCAGCACGCGCACCAGCCGGCCCGCTTCGATATTGGGCCGCGCCAGGTAGGAAGACAGCATGGCCACGCCCATGTCGGCCAGCGCGGCCTGGTGCGCCAGCTCGGCGTTGCTGCACAGCAGCCCCGGACGGATCGGCACGGTGACCTCGCCTTCCGGCCCGAGCAGCGTCCACTCGTGCTCGGCGCTGGGCAGGCGCATGGCGATGCAGCGATGGTGGCTGAGCTCATGGGCATGGCGGATCGGCGCATGAGCGGCGACATAGCCGGGCGAGGCGCACAGGATCACCTCGGCCGACAGCAGCGGCCGTGCCACCAGGTGCGAGCCCAGCCCCAGGTCGGACAGCATCACCGCGACATCGCGCCCTTCCTCGACGATATCGACATTGCGGTCCGACAGGATCACGTCGAACACCACGTCCGGATAAAGCTGCTGGAAGCGCGACAGCAGCTCGGGCAGCAGGTGCAGGCCGAACATCACCGGCGTCACCAGCCGCAGCGTGCCGGACAGCGACTGGCTGCGCGCCGTGACCACGCTTTCGGCTTCTTCAACGTCTTCGAGGATCTGCTGGCAGCGCTGCAGGTAGGTCTCGCCGGCATCGGTCAGCGACAGGCTGCGCGTGGTCCGGTTGAGCAGGCGCGTGCCGAGGTGGCTTTCCAGGTCGGCCACATAGCGCGTGACCACCGCGTTGGACATTTCCAGCTGCTGCGCTGCACGCGCGAAGCTGCCGAGCTCCACCACTTTGGAAAACACACGCATCGACTGCAAGCGATCCATGACATAGTCTCCCGTTTCTTTGCTGAATTCTTACGCAATCAGCTTATTTTATTGTCCGAATCAAAATTAATCATTGTGGATCCTGATATTTATTGATATCAGGGAAATGCCTAATATCTAGCCATCGGATGCCGCAATGCAACATGCCCTTCTCCTGAAGGTGCCGGATCAGGCATCCGCGCTACAAGAAAGGCCTGAATCATGAAAACCAACCGTTACGCCCTGATCGCTGTCGCCACCGTCGCCGCCGCCCTCTGCGCCGCGCCGGCCTTTGCCAAGAACGGCAAGTTCGACGTCTTCACCGACGGCGCCAGGGTGGCCAGCTTCGACGTCTATGCCGACGGCGCCCGGGCCGGCAAGTTCGACCCGTACACGGACGGTGCCAAGGGCGGCAAGTTCGACACCTTCACCGACGGCGCCCGCACCGGCAAGTTCGACACCTTCTCGGAAGGCGCGAAGTACGACACCACCACCGATCGCGCGCCGCTCTGAGCCCCGGCACGGTCCACCGCTTGAACCTGGTCTCCACAGGTCTTTAGGAGAGCGCCCCGCGCCTCTCCCGCTTTATTGGAGAAGAAGTCCGCACCGGGTCACGGTGCGGGCTTCTTTGTTTCTGGCGCCGGCAGATCCGGCCCGGACCGTGGTCGATTATGCCAGACGCCGCAACGCAACAAGGTCTGGTGGATACCCGGGCGATGCGGCGCCCAAAAGAAAAACGGGCCATGACGGCCCGTTTTGCTGACCCCGCTGCGACTTAATCGTCGTAGTGGTGGCGATGATGGTGCTTGTGCTTCTTGCGCTTGTAATGGCTCTTGTTGTAGTAGCGGCGATCGTCGTCGTACGAGTTGTTGCGCGAGATATTGCCGCCCAGCGCCGCGCCAGCGCCGCCGCCCAGGCCGGCGCCGATCAGGCCGCCGGTGCGACCGCCCATGGCGTTGCCGGCCGCGGTGCCGGCACCACCGCCCAGCGCGCCGCCGATGATGGCGCCGGTGCGCTCGCGGCGGTTGGACGTGACCGCGCCACCGGCGCCGCCGCCCACCGCGCCGCCGATCACGGCGCCGGTGCTGCCGCCCAGCGCGCCGCCGACCGCGGCACCGGCGACCCCGCCGAGCGCGCCGCCGAGGGCATTGTTCATGTCGCCCGCGACGGCCGGCAGCGCGCAGGCCGCAAGGGCAAGGGCAACGGTCAGGTTGCGGATGGGATGGCGAGTCATATGTTTTTTCCTCGAATTGCCATGATGTGTCGCAAGTGTAGATAAGGTGCCGCAGCCTTGCTGTAACCACCTGTAAAGCCCTGTAACCCCCTGCAGAAACGGTATCGGGCCATTACAAAGACGCGGTGAAAATACAACACTTAATAAAAAGACAGGCGATCATGTGATCGCCTGTCTGCATTGTCTGCCGCCGCATCAGGGTTTGGCAGCGATGATCAGCATGCCGTCAGCAGCACTTGCCCTGCCCGCCGCCGTAGCGCGCTTCCTGGCGCTCGCGGAAAAACTCCTCGTAGCTCATCGGCGCGCGGTCGGGGTGCGTGCTTTCCATATGCGCCACATAGGTCTGGTAGTCGGGCAGCCCGACCATCAGCCGCAGCGACTGCCCGAGGTACCGGCCCATGGTGCCAAGTTGTTCCAGCATGGCGGCTCCTTGTCGGTGCGGATCAGGACTGGGCCGAAGCGGCGCCCGGCAGCGGCTCGAACGGCGTTTCCTTGTCGGTCGGCCGGTTCACCGCGCGCGCCTGCATCGCGGTCTTGAAGCCGTAGCAGACGATCGACAGCACCACCACCATGAACAGCGCGCACAGCCCCGCGTCGAGGTAGTCGTTGAAGACGATGCGGTGCATCTGCTCCATCGACTTGGCCGGCGCCAGCACCTTGCCTTCGGCGATGGCGGCGCTGAACTTGGACGCGTGGGTCAGGAAGCTGACCTTCGGGTCGGCGTGGAACAGCTTCTGCCAGCCGGCGGTCAGCGTGCAGATCAGCAGCCAGACGGTCGGCACCAGCGTAACCCAGGCGTACTGGCCGCGCTTCATCTTGACCAGCACGCAGGTGCCCAGCACCAGCGCCACCGCGGCCAGCATCTGGTTGGAGATGCCGAACAGCGGCCACAGCGTGTTGATGCCGCCGAGCGGATCGACCACGCCCTGGTACAGGAAGTAGCCCCAGGCCGCCACCGTCAGCGCGGTCGCGATCAGGTTGGCCGGCAGCGAGTCGGTGCGCTTCATCGACGGCACGAAGCTGCCCAGCAGGTCCTGCAGCATGAAGCGGCCGGCGCGGGTGCCCGCGTCGACGGCGGTCAGGATGAAGAGCGCCTCGAACAGGATGGCGAAGTGGTACCAGAACGCCATCATGGCCTGGCCGCCGACCACCTGGTGCAGGATGTGGGCGATGCCCACGGCCAGCGTCGGGGCGCCGCCGGCGCGCGAGATGATGGTGTTCTCGCCGACGTCCTTGGCGGTCTGCACCAGCACGTCGGGCGTGATCACGAAGCCCCAGGTCGACACCGCCTGCGCCACCGCCTCGGGCGTGGTGCCGATCACCGCGGCCGGGCTGTTCATGGCGAAGTAGACGCCGGGCTCGATCACCGCCGCGGCCACCAGCGCCATGATCGCGACGAAGGACTCGGCCAGCATCGCGCCGTAGCCGATGAAGCGAGCGTGGGTTTCGTTTTCCAGCAGCTTGGGCGTGGTGCCCGACGAGATCAGCGCGTGGAAGCCCGACACCGCGCCGCAGGCGATGGTGATGAACAGGAACGGGAACAGGTTGCCCGACCACACCGGTCCGCCGCCCGCGGCGAACTGCGTAAAGGCCGGCATCTTCAGCTCCGGCGCGACGATCAGGATGCCGACGGCCAGCGCGATGATGGTGCCGATCTTCAGGAAGGTCGACAGGTAGTCGCGCGGGGCCAGCAGCAGCCACACCGGCAGCACCGCGGCGACAAAGCCGTAGATGATCAGCATCCAGGTCAGCGCCTTGCCGTCGTAGGTGAACAGCGGCGCCAGGGTCGCGCTTTCATGCACGTACTGGCCGCCGATGATGGCCAGCATCAGCAGCACGAAGCCGATCACCGAGACCTCGCCGATGCGGCCCGGGCGGATGTAGCGGGTGTAGATACCCATGAAGATGGCGATGGGGATGGTCACCGCCACGGTGAAGGTGCCCCAGGGCGAGTCCGCCAGCGCCTTCACCACGATCAGCGCCAGCACCGCCAGGATGATGATCATGATCATGAAGCAGCCGAACAGCGCGATCATGCCGGGCACCGTGCCCATCTCGGACTTGACCAGGTCGCCCAGCGAGCGGCCGTCGCGGCGCGTCGAGATGAACAGCACCATGAAGTCCTGCACCGCGCCGGCGAACACCACCCCGGCCAGCAGCCACAGCATGCCGGGCATATAGCCCATCTGCGCGGCCAGCACCGGGCCCACCAGCGGGCCGGCGCCGGCAATCGCGGCGAAGTGGTGGCCGAACAGCACCGCTTTGTTGGTCGGCACGTAGTCCAGGCCATCGTTATGGCGCCACGCGGGCGTCATGCGCTTGGGATCGAGCTGCATCACCTTGTCGGCGATAAAGCGGCTGTAGTACCGATAGGCGATCAGGTAGATGCAGAGCGCGGCAACCACGATCCACAGCGCGCTGACGGCTTCGCCGCGCGCGAGCGCGACGGTGCCGAAGGCAAACGCGCCAAGGATGGCGACGGCCAGCCACACCAGGTGTTCTCCGATGCGATTCATAGTGAAGGGTCTCCTCAGACCGGGATTTGGAAAGCCTGCGGCGGCGAAGGACTGGCAACTGGCAACGGGCGGGTCGGCGGCGGGCGCGCCTGGGGCGGGCAGCGAGGGCAATCCGGCGGTGAGGGGTCTCCTGGGCTGCTGGAATGAATTGCTGCGCGCCCGGTTCGTGTCGTTTCCGGATCTCGTCTTGCAGGCAGGCGATGCACCAACCGGGTAGGCGCTGCACCAACTGCGTGGACCCGCGCCGCATGTTGGGGCGGCTTGCGCGTCCGGCGTGTAGTATTGACAGCCGCCAAACCCGGCACAAGCGCGTAACTACGCAGCACTTCTGCGTAGTACTACGCAAGTCGACGGTGGCATGCCGCCTGCGCGGCATCGGTGTTTACCCCCGCTCCCCCGGTCTTGTATGAAACTCCGCCAGAAAATCCTGTTGCTTGCCGTGGCGCCGCTCGCGGTGGCGATGCTCGGCATCGCGCTGGCGGTGCGCTTCCAGGCCACCCAGCTGGCGCAGCACGAACGCGCGCTGGTCGAGGCCGCCTACCTGCAGAGCAAGGAGACCGAGCTGCGCCACTACGTGGAACTGGCGCAGAGCGCGATCGCGCCGCTGGTGCGCTCCGGCCGCAACGACGCCGCCACGCGCCAGGCGGCGATGGATGCACTGGCGCGGCTCGACTACGGCCCCGACGGCTACTTCTTCCTGTACGACCTGCAGGGCCGCAACCTGATGCATCCGCGCCAGCCGGAGCTGGTCGGCCAGGATCTGTGGACACTGCGCGACCCGCAGGGCGCGCCCACCATCCAGCAACTGATCGCCGCGGCCAGGGGCGGTGGCGGCGCGGTGCGCTACCAGTGGCGCAAGCCCTCGTCGCAGCAGCTGGCGCCCAAGCTCGGCTACGTGGTGGCAGTGCCCGAATGGGGCTGGATGCTCGGCACCGGGATCTACCTGGATGATGTCGAAAGCACGCTGCGCCAGCTCGACGCGCGCGCCGAGACCGATATCCGCGAGACCATGGCGTGGATCGGCGTGATCGCCGGCATCAGCATCCTGCTGGTGGCGGCCAGCGGCCTGGCGCTGAATATCAGCGAACACCGCGAGGCCGACGCCAAGCTGCGCCAGCTGGCGCAGCGCGTGGTGCAGTCGCAGGAAGAAGAGCGCGCGCGGCTGTCGCGCGAGCTGCACGACGGCATCAGCCAGCTGCTGGTCTCGGTCAAGCTGGTGCTGGAAACCGCCGCCAACCGGCTGCGCCTGGCCCCGGCCGAAGGCGCGGCGGTGGCGCCGGTGCTGGGCATGGCGCTGAACCGGCTCGACACCGTCTTCAATGAAGTGCGGCGGGTGGCGCGCAACCTGCGCCCGGCGCTGCTCGACGACCTGGGCCTGTTCGCCGCGCTCCAGCACCTGGCGCGCGAGATGCAGGGCGGCAGCGGCCTCGAGATCGTGGTGACGCAAAGCGGCACGCCGCGCGAACTGCCCGACGAGCAGGCCACGGCGCTGTTCCGCATCGCCCAGGAAGCGCTGACCAATGTCGAGCGCCACGGCGGCGCGCGGCGCGTTGCCGTGTCGCTCGCCTTCGATGCCGATGCCACGCGCCTGGCCGTGCGCGACGACGGCCACGGCTTCGACGTCGCGCGCATGCAGGCCGACCCGCAGCGCGGCATTGGCCTGCGCAACCTGCGCGAGCGCATCGCCGCGCTGTGCGGGCAGTTCGACATCGTTTCCGGCCCCGGTGGCACCCAGATCATCGCCGCGCTGCCGCTGGCCAGCCCCGCGGCCGCCGCGCGCGACACCATTACCGCAGGACCCTCGCAGTCATGATCCAGTTTCTTGCCGAAGATCGCGAAGACAATGAAGCGCCCGCGCGCGTGCTGCTTATCGACGACCACGCGCTGGTGCGCGACGGCATGCGCATGCACCTGGCGCTACAGCCCGGGCTGCGCGTGGTGGGCGAGGCCGACGACGGCGAAGCCGCGCTGGCGTGGCTGGACCGCGCCGGCGAGGCCGAGATGCCGGACCTGGTGATCACCGATATCGGCATGCGCGGCATGGGCGGCATTGCGCTGGCGGCGGCGCTGCACGACCGCTATCCCGAGCTGGCGGTGTTGATCGTGTCGATGCACGACAACCTGGAGTATGTGCGCCAGGCCGTGCGTGCCGGCGCGCGCGGCTATGTGCTCAAGGACGCCCCGGCCGACGAGCTGATCGCGGCGATCCGCTCGGTGCTGGCCGGGCGCGTGTTCTACAGCGCCCGCATCGCGCGCGGCATCGCCGAGCAAAGCCCCGCGGCCGGTCCGCTCGATGCGCTCACGCCGCGCGAGCGCGATATCCTGCGCGGCATCGGCCGCGGCCTGGCCAACAAGGAGATCGCGGCGCACCTGGGGGTGTCGGTGCGCACCGTCGAGACCCACCGGCTGAACCTGAAGCGCAAGCTGGGGATTGAGGGGCGCGCCGGGCTGGTGAAGTACGCGGTGGAGACCTTGGGGGACAGCGACGGCGGATAAAAAAACGCCCGCCTTGGGATAAGGCGGGCGTTTGACTGCTCAGGGCTTTGCGCCGCTTAGCCCTCCAGTCGCTTGCCCAACGCCGCGCGCGTCTGCGCCAGCGCCGGCGGCAGGTGGTGCTTCAGCTGCGTGAACAGTTCGTCATGCAGCGCCAGCTCCTTTTGCCAGGCATCGCGGTCGATCGAGGTGACCTGTTCGAACTGCGCCGGCGAGAACTCGACGCCGTTCCAGTTCAGGTCCTGGTACCGCGGCGAGGTGCCGAACACGTGCTCGGCGCCCTGCCCCTTGCCTTCCACGCGGTCGATCATCCACGACAGCACGCGCATGTTCTCGCCAAAGCCCGGCCACACGAAGTTGCCGTCGGCATCCTTGCGGAACCAGTTGACGCAGTAGATCTTCGGCAGCTTCGCGCCCGCGGCCTCGAGCTTGTTGCCCAGTGCGAGCCAGTGGCCGAAGTAGTCGCTCATGTTGTAGCCGCAGAACGGCAGCATCGCGAACGGGTCGCGGCGCACCACGCCTTGCTGGCCGGCTGCCGCGGCGGTGGTTTCCGAGCCCATGGTGGCGGCCATGTAGACGCCTTCGGTCCAGTTGCGCGCCTCGGTTACCAGCGGCACCGTGGTCGAGCGGCGGCCGCCGAAGATGAACGCATCGATGGGTACGCCGGCCGGGTTGTCCCAGTTGTCGTCGATCGACGGGCATTGCGACGCGGGCGCGGTGAAGCGTGCGTTCGGGTGCGCGGCCTTGGCGCCGGTGGCGCGGGCGATCTCCGGGGTCCAGTCCTTGCCCTGCCAGTCGATCAGGTGCGCGGGCGCTTCCTTGCTCATGCCTTCCCACCACACGTCGCCGTCGTCGGTCAGCGCCACGTTGGTGAAGATGACGTTTTCCTTCAGCGTCGCCATCGCGTTGTAGTTGGTCTTCTCGCTGGTGCCCGGCGCCACGCCGAAGTAGCCGGCTTCCGGGTTGATCGCGTACAGGCGGCCGTCCTGGCCCGGCTTGATCCACGCGATGTCGTCGCCGATGGTGGTGACCTTCCAGCCCTCGAAACCCTTGGGCGGGATCAGCATGGCGAAGTTGGTCTTGCCGCAGGCCGACGGGAAGGCGGCGGCGACATGGTATTTCTTGCCCTCGGGCGAGGTCACGCCGAGGATCAGCATATGTTCGGCGAGCCAGCCTTCGTCGCGGCCCATGGTCGACGCGATCCGCAGTGCAAAGCACTTCTTGCCCAGCAGCGCATTGCCGCCGTAGCCCGAGCCGAACGACCAGATCTCGCGCGTTTCCGGGAAATGGACGATGTACTTGGTCGGGTTGCACGGCCATGCCACGTCCTGCTCGCCGGCGGCGAGCGGCTTGCCCACGGTGTGCACGCACGGCACGAAGGCGCCGTCGCTGCCCAGCACCTCGTACACGGCCTTGCCCATGCGGGTCATGATGCGCATGTTGACCGCCACGTACGGCGAATCGGACAGCTCCACGCCGATATGGGCGATCGGCGAACCCAGCGGCCCCATCGAGAACGGCACCACATACAGGGTGCGGCCGCGCATGCAGCCGTCGAACAGGCCGGCCAGGGTCTGGCGCATTTCGGCCGGCGGGGTCCAGTTGTTGGTCGGGCCGGCATCTTCCTGCTTCTCGGAGCAGATGAAGGTACGGTCTTCGACGCGGGCCACGTCCGACGGGTCCGACAGGGCGAGGAAAGAGTTCTTGCGCTTGGCGGGGTTCAGCCGCTTCATGGTGCCGGCGGCGACCATCTGCTCGCACAGGCGGTCATATTCTTCCTGCGAGCCGTCGCACCAGTAGATATTGTCGGGCTTGGTCAGCGCGGCGATTTCCGCGACCCAGGCGATCAGCTTGGGGTGCTTGACCCAGGCCGGCGCATTGACGGCTGCCGTACCTTGCATCGTGGGGTGGTTCATACTGCAAACTCCAGGTTTGTAAAGGGAAGGAAGGGAAGGAATCCTTGCAAAGCCTGGCCGGCGGTTGTCATGCGTGCCGGGGGGCGGAACCGTCACTGCCGCCGTGTCCCTGCAGTGTCCCTGCAAGGGCCGCATTGGGAGCGTCACATCCCGTTACAACTCCGCGGCTGTCCGGTTTGCGCAAAAGGTCGCGGCGGTCACGGCGGCTGCGCTACAGTGGCGCTTCGCCCGCGCAGGGCGGCCCGCAGATGCCGGCCGGGCTTTGTCCGGGAGCAGCCGCGTGACGGGAGCAACGCTCGACCGACAATCCGCGGCGGCACCGGAGCGGGCAAGGATACCACTGGCGCACCCCCCTGTTTTTTGCTGCGCAACAATTGCCGGCGTCGGCCGGCGCGGTATTTGGCCGCGCGGCAGCAGGCTTGCGGCGCGCCGGTGCGGGTTCGCAAACGTTTCACAACAATACTGTTGGCCAGCGCACGCCTCGGTGTGCGCGCGCACCAACTGGCACAACGTCCCGAAGATAACCAGGGTTGCCGATGAAGATTGCCGTACTCGACGATTACCAGGATGCCGTGCGCAAGCTGCCTTGCTTCAGCCTGCTGGAGGGGCACGACGTCAAGGTGTTCAACAACACCGTCAAGGGCGTGGGCCAGCTGGCGGCGCGCCTGTCGGACGTGGAAGCCGTGGTGCTGATCCGCGAACGCACCCGCATCACGCGCCAATTGCTGGAAAAACTGCCCAAACTGAAGCTGATCAGCCAGACCGGCCGGGTCGGCGCCGGGCCCGGCAGCCATATCGACCTGGATGCCGCCACCGACCGCGGCGTGGCGGTGCTGGAAGGCGTCGGTTCGCCGGTGGCGCCAGCGGAGCTGACCTGGGCCCTGATCATGGCCGCCCAGCGCCGCATCCCGCAGTACGTGGCCAGCCTCAAGCATGGCGCGTGGCAGCAGTCGGGGCTGAAATCGACGACGATGCCGCCCAATTTCGGCCTGGGCCAGGTGCTGCGCGGCCAGACGCTGGGGATCTGGGGCTACGGCAAGATCGGCCGGCTGCTGGCCGGCTACGGCCGCGCCTTCGGCATGAAGGTACTGGTCTGGGGCCGCGAGGCGTCGCAGCAAGCCGCGCGCGCCGATGGCCTGGACGTGGCGGCATCCAAGGAGCAGCTGTTTGCCGACAGCGACGTGCTGTCGCTGCACCTGCGCCTGAACGACGACACCCGCGGCATCGTCAAGCAGGCCGACCTGACCGCGATGAAGCCGACCGCGCTGTTTGTCAACACCAGCCGCGCCGAGCTGCTCGAAGAAAACGCCCTGGTCACCGCGCTGAACCGCGGCCGCCCGGGCATGGCGGCGATCGACGTGTTCGAATCCGAGCCGATCCTGCAGGGCCACGCGCTGCTGCGCATGGAAAACTGCATCTGCACGCCGCACCTCGGCTATGTCGAACGCGACAGCTACGAGCTGTATTTCCGCACGGCGTTCCAGAACATCCTGGACGTGCTGGACGGCAAGCATGACTGCATCGTCAACCCGAAGGCGCTGGCGCCGGTGTTGACGCGCTGAGGGTTCAGTCGGCGCTTCGGGCTTCCGCTGGCGCCCCGCGCAGGCGCCAACGCGAATTTTCCGAACCCGCTACACTCGGGTCTTCCCCAGCCGCCGGCCGCAATGGCCTGGCGGCAGACCTGACAAAACCACAAGGCGCCCTTCGCGCCGATCCCTCTCCCAAGGCCGGCATGGACCCCAGGCTCGTGACGCTTTGCGTCGGCAATTTCGTTATCGGCACCGGTGCGATGATCGTGACCGGCATGTTGAACGACATTGCCGGCGACTTCGGGCTTGGCGCGGCCAGCGCCGGGCAGCTGATCTCGGTGTTCGCGCTGGCCACCTGCGTGGGGGCGCCGCTGTTCGCCACGCTGGGGTCGCGCATCGACCGCCGGCTGCTGCTGGCGGGCTCGCTGCTGGTCTATGGGGTGATGCACCTGGCCGCGGCGCTGGCGCCGAGCTTTGCGGCGCTGATGGCGATCCGCTTCCTGACCGCGATCGGGGCGGCCATCTATACCCCGCAGACCGCGGCGACGCTGCCGCTGCTGGTCGATGCGCAGACCCGCGGGCGCGCCATCAGCTTTGTGTTCCTGGGCTGGAGCATTGCCAGCGTGGTGGGCGTGCCGCTGGGGACGTGGATTTCCAGCACGCTGGGCTGGCGCGTCAGCATGGCGCTGGTGGGGGTGATGGCGCTGCTGGTGGCGGCGGCGGTGTGGCGCGCGCTGCCGCGCGGGCTGATGGTGCCGCCGGCCGGGCGCGAGGCCTGGGGCGCGGTGCTGCGCCACAAGCCGGTGATGCTGGTGGTGCTGACCACCATGATCTCGTCGGCGGGCATGTTCACGCTGTTTACCTATATTGCGCCGCTGATGCGCGACATTTATGGCATCAGCGGCGGCGCGCTCAGCCTGATGTTCCTCGCCTACGGTGCCTGCGGCGTGTTCGGCAACGCCATGGCGGCGTCGCGCATGGACCGGGTCACGCCCAGCCGGATCGTGCAGGTGACCTTGCTGACGTCGATCACAGCGATGGTGCTGTGGCCGCTGGCCGGGCTCGGCAGCGTAGCGCTGGTGGCGCTGTTCATGCTGTGGGGCGTGGGCGGCTTTGCCACCAACAGCGCCCAGCAGGCGCGGCTGGTGCTGCTGGCGCCGGAGCGGGCCTCGGTGTCGATCTCGCTGAATTCCTCTTCGATCTACCTCGGCCAGGCCGCCGGCGCCATGGCAGGCGCGGCGATCTACACCCTGGCGGGCCCCGACACGCTGCACTGGGGCGCGGCGGCGCTGATGCTGGCGGCACTGGCGGTGTCGCAGCGCGCGCGCCAGATGGGCTGCGGCTGGCAGCCTGCGCAAGCGGCCCGGCAGCTCTGATTTCTCTCTGAAACGCACGCCGCGCGCCCCGCCCGGCGCCTTGTGAGGAACCGCACAAAGCACTTGTCCACAGCGTTATCCGCCCCGTTATCCTCAGGGATATCCGCAGCTTATCCACATCCCTTTCCACAACCACGAAGCGGGGGCGCACGTGAGCGATTCGAGACCTTGGCCGGGCCTTGCACGCGTGCTGGCGGTCAGCCTGGGCAAGGCCATCCCGCTGGTGGTGGCGGGTGCGGGCACCGAGGCGGTGGTGCTGTCGGGCATCCGCAAGCATCCGGTCAGCACGCTGCTGCATCCGCTGCGGGTCCAGGTGCAGCAACTGGGCCTGGCCGGCGACGAGCAGGGCGACCTGACCGCGCACGGCGGCCTCGACAAGGCGGTCTACGCCTACCCCTCCGAGCACTACGCCTGGTGGAACGCCCGCCGCCGCGCCTGCGCCCAGCCTGACTCCGGGCCGCCGCTGCCCTACGGCGCGATGGGGGAAAACCTGACGCTGGAGGGTCTGCTGGAGTCCGCGCTATGGATCGGCGACCTGGTGCGGGTCGGCACCGCCCTGCTGCGCGTGGAGGCACCGCGCCAGCCCTGCTACAAGTTCAACGCCGCGCTGGGGTATCGCCACGCGGTGCGCGACATGGTGCAGAGCGGCTACTCCGGGGTCTACCTGAGCGTGGTGCTGAAGGGCGAAGTGCGCGCCGGCGATGCCGTGATTGTGCAGGCCGGACCACGGGAATTGTCGGTCGACAGCGTAAATCAGTGGCGCCGCGATGGCCGGCGGCAGCTTTTCTGATAATGTTTGTCTAACCATACAAGCGCCCCGCTACACACATCTCCGGCCTCCCCTGTGGCCCGGGCGGCGTTTGCCGGCGCCGGGCATTACCAGACCCTTGCACCCCTGTAACGGACTGTAATACGCGGCGCTGGCTCCGGCGGGCGAAGCGCGGTACTAGTAGAGTCTTTGCGCGACACGCACCGGCAGCAATCTGCGTACAACATGCCGGGCGGTACACGGGGAGTGGCGCTGAAGACGCGGGGCAGAGGGTCCACACAATATGAAATCTGACAGGATCGACCAGCCCAAGGGCTTCGTCGACAGCAACTGGAGGGCGGCCGCCGGGACCGGGCGCGGCCGCGTGTCGCCGTGGCTGGCGGTGGTGATCGTGCTGGCCATCGCTGGCCTCGGCTGGTTTGCGTGGCGCACGTGGCTGGCGCCCAAGCCGGCGCCCAAGCCGCCCGCGGCGGCGGTGGTGTCGACCGCGCCGGTGCAGCAGGGCGACGTGCCGCTGCAGGTCTCGGCCAACGGCAATGTCACGGCGCTGTCCACCGTGGAGGTTCGGCCGCAGGTGTCCAGCACCGTGCGCACCGTCCATATCAAGGAAGGCCAGACCGTCAAGCCCGGCGACCTGCTGTTCTCGCTCGATACCCGCATGGACGAGGCCAACCTGGCCAGGGCGCAGGCGCAGTTGCTGCGCGACCAGGCCGACCTGGCCGATGCCCGCCGCGCGCTGGCGCGCAGCCAGGAGCTGCTGCAGCGCAATTTCATCTCGAAGAGCGCGGTCGATACCGCGCAGGCCCGGGCCGACGGCCTGGCCGCCACCGTGCGCGCCGACCAGGCCGCGATCGAGGCCAGCCGCGTCGCGGTCAGCTACGGCGCCATCCGCGCCACCATCAGCGGCCGCACCGGCGTGATCAACGCCTTCCCGGGCTCGCTGGTGCTGCCCAACAGCACCCAGCCGATGGTCACCATTGCCCAGGTGCAGCCGATCGCCGTCACCTTCAGCCTGCCCGAACGCCAGCTCGCGGCGCTGCGCGAGGCGCTGCGCGCCGGCCCGGTGCAGGTCACCGCGCAGCCCAACGACGGCAACCCGGCGCCGGTGACCGGCCGCATCAGCTTCGTGGACAACACGGTCGATCCGCAGTACGGCACCATCCGCGTCAAGGCGCAGTTCGACAATGAAGAACAGCGGCTGTGGCCGGGCACCTATGCCACCGTCAGCGCCGTGGTGCAGACGCTGAAGAACGCGCTGTCGGTGCCGCCGCAGGCGGTGGTGACCGGGCCCGAGGGCCGCTTCGTCTATGTGGTGCAGCCCGACAGCAAGGTCGCGCGCGTGCCGGTGCGGGTGGTGACCACCACCGCCACCGCGGCCGTGGTCGAGGGCGTGCAGCCCGGCGCCCGCGTGGTGGTGGAAGGCACGCAGAACCTGCGCCCCGGCGCGCTGGTGCGCGAGGCCGCGGCGCGTGGCGCTTCGGGTGCCGCTTCGGGTGCCGCTGCCGCCCGCCCTGCCAGCGCGGGGCACTGAGCCATGACGCTCTCGGAACTCTGCATCCGCCGTCCGGTGATGACGGTGCTGCTGTGCCTGGCCGTCATCGTCACCGGCATCGTGCTGTATCCGACCATTCCGATTGCGGCGCTGCCCAGCTTCAATTCGCCGGTGATCCAGGTCACCGCGACGCTGCCCGGCGCCAGCCCCGAGACCATGGCCGCGTCGGTGGCTACGCAGCTGGAAAAGCAGTTCGCGACGATTCCGGGCGTGTCGGTGATCAGCTCGTCGAACACGCTCGGCAACTCCAGCATCACCATCGAGTTCAACAGCGACCGCGATATCGACGACGCGGCCGTCGACGTGCAGGCGGCGCTGTTCCGCGCGCAGCGCTCGCTGCCGATCGAGATGACGACGCCGCCGTCGTACCGCAAGGTCAACCCGGCCGACGCGCCGGTGCTGCTGCTGGCGATCAACTCGCCGGCGATGAGCCTGGCCGACCTGAACGCCTTCGGCGACAACCTGATCTCGCCGACGCTGGCAACGCTGCCGGGCGTGGCGCAGGTGCAGATCTTCGGCCAGAAGCGCTTTGCCGTGCGCGTGCGCGCCCACCCCGATGCGCTGGCCGCGCGCGGGCTGACGCTGGATGAACTCGCCACCGCGCTGAACCGCGCCAACGCCAACACGCCGGTGGGCACGCTCGACAGCGCGCGCCAGACCCTGACGATCCAGGCCAACCGGCAGCTGACCAGCGCCGACGCCTTCCGCAATATCATCGTCGCCAGCCAGCCCAACGGCGCGCTGGTGCGGCTGTCGGACGTGGCCGAGGTCGAGGACAGCGTCGAGACCATCAAGACCGGCAGCTGGCTCAACAACGAGCGCTCGATCGTGCTGGCGGTGCTGCGCCAGCCCGACGCCAACACCGTCGCCGTGGTCGACGCCATCCATGCCGCCCTGCCCCGCCTGATCCAGCAGATGCCGGGCTCGATCAACGTGTCGGTCGTCAACGACCGCTCGCGCTCGATCCGCGAATCGATCCACGACGTGCAGTTCACGCTGGCGCTGACGGTGGCGCTGGTGGTGATGGTGATCTTCCTGTTCCTGCGCCGCGCCGCGGCCACGCTGATCCCGACGGTGTCGCTGCCGATCTCGCTGATCGGCACGGTGGCGCTGATGAAGGCATTCGGCTACAGCCTGGACAACGTCTCGCTGCTGGCGATCACGCTGGCGGTGGGGCTGGTGGTCGACGATGCCATCGTCATGCTCGAGAACATCGTGCGCCATATCGAGGACGGCGTGGCGCCGCTGAAGGCCGCGCTGGTGGGCTCGCGCGAGATGGGCTTCACCATCCTGTCGATCTCGATCTCGCTGGTGGCGGTGTTCATCCCGATCTTCTTCATGCCGGGCGTGATCGGGCTGCTGTTCCACGAATTCGCCGCGGTGGTGTCGCTGTCGATCCTGGTGTCGGCGCTGGTGTCGCTGACGCTGATCCCGATGCTGTGCGCGCGCTTCCTGTCGGCCGAGAACGTGCCGGTGGACGAATCGCACCACGCCTATGGCGACCACCCGGTGGCGCAGCCCGCGGTGGCGCAGAAGCAGACCCTGGGCATGCGCTCGACGCAGTGGTTCGAGAACCTGTTCGAGTTCACGCTGCACCGTTATGCGCGCGGCCTGGACTGGTGCCTGGCGCACCGGCGCACGGTGCTGGTGGCGGCGGGTTTGACCTTCGTGCTGACCGCGGTGCTGTTCGTGGCCATTCCCAAGGGCTTCTTCCCTGAAGAGGACATCGGCCAGATCCGCGTCAATGCCGAAGGGCCGCAGGACATCTCGTTCGACGCCATGTCGGAACGCCTGCGCGATGCGGCCGAGCGCATGCGCGCCAACCCGGCGGTGAAGAGCATCGTGGTCGCCATCGGCGGCGGCCCGTCGCCGGCGATCAACACCGGGCGCATGTTCGTCGAACTGAAGCCGCGCGGCGAGCGCGACGCGATGCCCAAGGTGATCGAGTCATTGCGGCGCGATGTGTCCGGCGTGCCGGGCCTGGCGGTGTATTTCTCGCCGGTGCAGAACCTGCAGCTGGGCGGACGCCAGAGCAAGAGCCGCTACCAGTACACGCTGCAGAGCGTGAAGGCCGGGCAGCTGCAGGACTACTCCGACCAGCTGATGGCGAAGATGCGGGCCGACAGCCTGTTCCGCGACGTCACCAGCGACTCGCAGCAGTCCGGGCTGGAGGCGCACCTGACCATCGACCGCGACAAGGCCAATGCGCTGGGCGTGCAGATGCAGGACGTGCGCACCGCGCTGTACTCGGCCTTCGGCGAGCGGCAGGTGTCGACCATCTACACGCCGATCGACAACTACTACGTGATCCTGCAGGCGGCCGACGTCGACCGCACCGACGAAAGCGCGTTCTCCAAGCTCTATGTGCGCAGCAAGACCGGGCAGATGGTGCCAGTGTCGGCCTTCGCCACCACCGAGCGCCGGGTCGGGCCGATCGCCGTCAACCACCAGGGACAGCTGCCGTCGGTGACGGTGTCGTTCAACCTGGCCCCGGGCGCGGCGCTGGGCGATGCTTCCGCGCGCATCGACCGCTACAAGCAGGAGATCGCGATGCCGACCTCGATCTTCACCAGCTGGGGCGGCGATGCGGCGGTGTTCCAGTCGTCGCAGGCGACGCAGATCGTGCTGCTGGTGGCGGCGATCGCGGTGATCTACACGCTGCTGGGCGTGCTGTACGAAAGCTACATCCACCCGCTGACCATCCTGGCGGGCCTGCCGTCGGCGGCGGTGGGGGCGTTGCTGACGCTGTTTATCTTCAACGTCGAGCTGTCGCTGATCGCGGTGATCGGCGTGCTGATGCTGATCGGCATCGTCAAGAAGAACGCGATCATGATGATCGACTTCGCGCTGGCGGCGCAGCGCGAACAGGGCATGACCCCGGCCCGGGCGATCCGCCAGGCGTGCCTGCTGCGCTTCCGGCCGATCATGATGACTACCTTCGCCGCGGTGATGGGCGCGCTGCCGCTGGCGCTGGGCCTGGGCGCCGGCGCCGAGCTGCGCCAGCCGCTGGGCCTGGCGGTGGTGGGCGGCCTGCTGTTCTCGCAGGTGATCACGCTGTTCATCACGCCGGTGATCTACCTCGCGCTGGACCGGTTCTCCGGCACCGGGC
Source organism: Cupriavidus nantongensis (assembly GCF_001598055.1). Taxonomy (NCBI): domain Bacteria; kingdom Pseudomonadati; phylum Pseudomonadota; class Betaproteobacteria; order Burkholderiales; family Burkholderiaceae; genus Cupriavidus; species Cupriavidus nantongensis. The sequence goes on from NZ_CP014844.1 coordinate 232,217, forward strand.
CGCTGCAGATCGATGCGGACGGCAACAAGCTGCCGGAGAAGGTGACCGGGGAGACGGTGCAGCAGCACTGAGGGCGATGGCTGGGAAACCGGCTATGCGCCCGCTTCCACGAGGATGTCGCCGGGTACGTCCAAGGCTTGCGCCAGCCGGCGCAGCGCGGCCGCACTGCCGGCGCGCGCGCGGTTTTCGATCTGGCTGAGATACGGCTTGCTCAGGCCGGCGGCCTGGGCCAGCGCATCCTGCGTCAGCCGGCGATAGTTGCGCCACGCCTTGACCGGATGATCGCCGGCCAGTTCGGCGTCGAGCACGGCGGCCGGCACGCGGAAGCCGTCGTCCTGTTCCGTGGCGGCGTCAAACAAGGTGACGTCGTCGCTCGCTTCGATCAGATGCTTGACGCGATCCCAGACCTCGATGGGCACCACGGCAAACTCGCGACGGCCGTCGCGCTGGATGAATTGGATGTTGGTCATTGGTAGACACTTCCTCGCGGACAGATCGCCACCACAAGGATGACTAGCCGGCCGTCTTCAATCTGGTACAGCACGCGCCAATCGCCCACCCGCAGCCGATAGCCGGGCCGCCCCGCGAGCCTGGTCGCATTCGGATTGGGTGCGTAGGGATTGGTGGCAAGCGCGTCGATCTTTGCCCGGATCGTTGCCGCGACATTCCTCGGCATCGCCTTCAACGCTTGCGCCGCTTGCTTGGTGAATTCGATGGCATGCATGCATGGTAGTAGGTTGCTAACCTCCCTGCAAACAAAGTTTGCAAGCCTGAGGCGTGCTGACCCGTTCTGTGTCCAGCCGACAACATGCCGCCGATGTGGTAGAGCCACCACATCCTATGCGTGAAGCACTTTACCGAATTCGCTGTAAACGATAATAATTCTCGTTAACTAAAACGAGGCGCCAGTTGCGACGGCATTCCGCCGTCAGGTAGCGCCTCCACGCGAGCCAGCCATCCGCCCCCGTTTCCAGCCAGCCAGCGTCCGATTTCATTTGGGGAAAATCCATGAAACGTCGCTGCCTGGCGCGTCTGCGCGCCACCGTCCGGGTCACGCCTGTTGCCGCCGTGTGCGCGGCGCTGTGCGCGCCTGCCATCGCCAATGCCACTACGCTCGCTGCGCTCAATGAGGTGGTGGTCACCGCCACCCGCACCGAAGAGCGCGCCGATGCGGTGGCGTCGACCATCACCACGCGCGACGCCCGCCAGATCCAACGCGCGCAGCCGGTCGACGAAGCCGGTCTGTTCGCCGACGAGCCCGACATCGACGTGCCGCGCGATCGCCGCCGCTTCGGCGCCGGCAGCATCAATATCCGCGGCATCGAGGACAACCGCGTGCTGCAGATGGTCGATGGCGTGCGGCTGCCGGATTTCTTCAACGGCGGCGGGCCGTCGAATATCTCCAGCTCGACCCGCGATGCGCCGGAGTTCTCGTTCCTGAAGCGGGTCGAAGTGCTGCGCGGGCCGGCGTCGAGCTTGTACGGGTCGGACGCGATCGGCGGCGTGGTGGCGTACGCGACCAAGGATCCGTCGGACCTGATGCAGGGCCGCAAGGTCGGTGGCGAGCTGGGGCTGAACTGGAACGGCATCGACAACGGCTTCGGCCAGAGCGCGGGCGTGGCCGGCGGCAGCGACACGCTGCAGGGCCTGTTCATGTACGCGAACCGCAACGCGCATGAGATGAAGAACATGGGCAGCGACGCTTCCACCTCGGTCAACCGCACCCGGCCCAACCCGCAGGACGTGCGCACGCAGGCGTGGCTGGGCAAGATCCTGCTCAACGCCAGCCCGGCGCACAAGTTCAAATTCACCTACGAGCATCGCGACGGCAACACCGACACCGACCTGCTGCGCCTGTCCACGGCCTTGCCGCGCGTCACCGCTGCCAATGGCAATGAAGACCTGAGCCGCGACCGCGTCAGCCTGGGCTACGAGTGGAAGCCGGCCAGCGGCGTGCTCGACCGCCTCACCGCGCAGGTCTACTACCAGGAGTCCGAGACCACCACGCTGACCAACCAGGTGCGCAGCAACACCAGCACCGGCTGCTCGGCCACCATGCGCGGCACCAGCCTGTGCAACGTCGCGCTGGGCTTTGCCTTCAAGCAGGAGCAGACCGGCTTCAACCTGCAGGGCGACAAGTCGTTCGCCACCGGCGGCGTCGCGCACCGGCTGATCGGCGGCGTCGATTTCATGCGCGTGCGCTCGTCGGAAGCGCGCGACGGCACGGTGCGCAACCTGACCACCGGCACCACCACCAAGACGCTGGCCGGCGAGAATTTCCCGATCCACGACTTCCCCACCGGCGAGACGCGCCAGACCGGCCTGTTCGCGCAGGACGAAATGCGCTTCTTCGACGGTCGCTTCACGCTGACGCCGGGCCTGCGCTTCGACCATTACTCGCTGTCCCCCGACGGCGATGACCTGGTCTACAACAATGCCGGCGGCCGCCCGGCGGTCAGCAAGAGCGATTCGCACCTGTCGCCCAAGCTGTCGGCGCTGTGGCAGGCGAGCGACCGCGTCAACCTGTGGGCGCAGTATGTATTCGGCTACCGCGCGCCCAACTACCAGGAAGTCAACGGCAGCTTCCGCAACCCGGTGCAGGGCTATGGTGCCGCGCCCAACGCCAACCTGGACCCGGAGAAGAGCCGCTCGTTCGAGATCGGCGCGCGCTATACCGGCGACAACGTGCAGACCAGCGTGGCGCTGTTCGACAACCGCTACCGCGACTTCATCGAACAGGTGCAGCTGACCTGCCCGTCCGACCCCGCCTGCCTGCCCGGCCTGCGCGCGACCTACCAGCACCGCAACCAGACCAGCGTGCGCATCTATGGCGCCGAGTGGCGCGGCGTATGGCGCTTCCTGCCGCAATGGCGCATCGACGGCGCGGTGGCGTACGCGCATGGCAACAACGAGCAGACCGGCCAGCCGCTCAACAGCGTCTCGCCGCTGCGCGCCAGCGCCGGGCTGACGTGGGAGCGCGTGCAAGGACAAGGTGCCGCGATCCGCTGGCGCGGCGCGCGCCCGGTGACGCGCACCGACGATTCGTCGTTCACCTACTTCAAGCCCGCCGGCTACGGCGTGGTCGACCTGCAGGCGTGGTGGCGCTTCAATCGCCATGTCAGCCTGGCGCTGTCGGTCAACAACCTGTTCGACAAGAAGTACTGGCTGTGGGGCGACGTGCGCCAGACCGGCGTCTCGGCGGCCGAGCCCGGCGTGGATTTCTACTCGCAGCCGGGCCGCACTTTTGCCGCCAGCCTGAAGCTGTCGTTCTGAGTCACGCTGGCTCGAGGAGGTACCGCATGTCCCCACAAACCATAACTTCGCGCTTGCTCTGGGCGCTGCTGTGCCTGCTGCTGTGGACGGGCGCGGCGCAGGCTGCCGCGCCGCGCATCGCCATCCTGACCAGCTCGCCGGTGCCGGCGGGCAAGTTCGGCCCGCTGCGCGAACTGGCGCAGGCCCAGGGCATGACGCTGGAGGCGCAGTACCTGGAGCGCATGCCGGCGCAGCAGGTCGCCCCGTTTATCCACAACGCCGACCTGCTGATCGTCGATGCGCCGCGCGACCATATCGTGACCGCGATGCTGCAGCGCCTCGGCCCGCTGTGGAGCGAGGCGCGCGTGCCGCGCGTGCTGATCGCCACCGACCGCCATGAGGCGCACGGTGTCGACGACAAGCTCGCCGCCCAACTGCAGGCGTACTACGTCAACGGCGGCCGCGGCAACTTCGGCGCGATGATGCGCACGATCGCGGCCCGCCAGTTCCACCTGCGCAGCGACGACGGCATCCCCGCGCCCGTGGTGTTCCCGAAGGCTGCCTACTACCACCCCAGGCTCGCCGGCGTGATCACCACCTCGCCGCAGGAAGCGCTGGCCGTCTCCGGCAGCAGCGGCCCGGTGATCGGCATCGCCATCCACCAGGCCTATGTGTCGGGCCTCGACAGCGCCTTTATCGATGACCTGATCGGCCGCCTCGAAGCGCGCCATGCGCGCGTGCTGACCTTCTACGGCCCGGTGATGGACGCGGACGGCATCACGCGCATGGCGATGCCCGGCGGCAAGCGCCTGGTCGACGTGCTGGTCAACGGCCAGATCATGCTGAACCCGCACGGGCGCAAGGCCGAGTTCGAGCAGCTCGACGTGCCGGTGCTGCAGGTCATGCCTTACCGCAAGGGCGACGCGCAGGCGTGGCAGGACGATCCGCACGGCATCAGCCTGACCGATACACCGTTCTATCTGGTGCAGCCCGAACTGGCCGGCGTGATCGATCCCATGCTGGCTGCCGCCACGGCCAAGGGCGACGGCGCCATCGTCGGCCTGCCGGCGCAGCTCGATGCGGTGGCCGACAAGGCGCTGGCACTGGCGCGGCTGCGCCACCTGCCCAACGCCGACAAGCGCGTGGCGATCCTGTACTACAACTATCCCGCCGGCGAGAAGAACCTGTCGGCGTCGTTCCTGAACCTGCCGAAGAGCCTGGCCAGCACGCTGGCGGCGCTGCGCGCGGCGGGCTACACCACCGAGGCCGCCGACCAAGCGCGGCTGCAGCGCGACCTGGGCGCGCTGCTGGCACCCTTCTATCGCAGCGGCAAGCTCGAACCCTTGCTCGACGCCGGCCTCGCAGTTTGGATGCCGATGTCGCAATACCGCCGCTGGTACGACGTGCAGCCCGCGCCGTTCCGCGCCGCCGTGGCGCAGCGCTGGGGCAGTCCGGAGCAATCGGCGATGGCGACCACGCGCGGCGGCGAGCCCGGCTTCGTGATCCCGCGGCTGCAGCTCGGCAACGTCGCGCTGATGCCGGTGCCGCCGCGCGGCGAGCGCAATGAATCGGACGAGAAGGCGCTGTACCACTCCACCTCCACGCCGCTGAACCACTTCTACATGGCCGCCTACCTGTGGGCGCGCCAGGACCGCGAGGCGCTGGTCCACTACGGTACCCACGGCACGCAGGAATGGACGCCGGGCAAGGAGCGCGGCCTGTCGGTCACCGACCAGCCCTACCTGGTGCTCGGCAACGTGCCGGTGATCTATCCGTATATCGTCGACGACGTCGGCGAAGCGATCCAGGCCAAGCGCCGCGGCCGTGCCGTGATCGTCAGCCACCAGACGCCGCCGTTCCGCCCGGCCGGGCTGCATACCGACCTGGTCGCGCTGCACGACCAGCTGCACGCTTACCTGCAACAGGACCAAGGCGCGGTGAAGGACGCCATCCGCCAGCAGATCCTGGCGCGCAGCGCGTCGATGCATCTGTTCGAGGACATGGGCTGGAGCGCGGCACGGGCGCGCGCGGATTTCGGCGGCTACCTCGATGCGCTGCATATCCACCTGCACGAACTCGGCGGCGCACTGCAGCCCTATGGCCTGCACACCTTCGGCCAGTCGCAGGACCCGGGGCTGCGGCTCTACACGACCATGGCGATGCTCGGCAAGGACTGGCTGCGGCGCGTGTTCCCCGACGAGCCGGAAGAGCTGTTCGCGGTCGACTACGCACAGCTGGCGCAGACGCCGCCCTATGCGATGGTGCGGCGCTACGTGGCCGAGGGCGCGTCGCTGGAGGAACTGGCCGATGCGCGCCAGCGCGAGGACATGCAGCGCGCGCGGCAGCTTTATGCCAGCCTCGACGCAACGCCCGAGAACGCGGGGCTGCTGACCGCGCTGGCCGGCCGCCACCTTCAATCCGGCACCGGCGGCGACCCGGTGCGCAACCCCGACACCTTGCCGACCGGCCGCAACCTGTACGGCTTCGATCCGTCCAAGGTGCCCAGCCGCGAAGCGTGGAAGGCAGGCCAGGCCGCCGCCGAGGCGATGATCGCCGACTGGCGCAAGCGCCATGGCCGCTATCCCGACAAGCTGGCGTTCTCGCTGTGGAGCGTCGAGACCATGCGCCACCAGGGCATGCTCGAAGCGCAGGCGATGGCGGCGCTGGGCGTGCGGCCGAAGTGGGACGACGGCGGCCGCGTGGTCGGGGTCGAGCCGATTTCTGCGGAGGAGCTGGGCCGTCCGCGCGTCGACGTGGTGCTGTCGGCCACCGGTCTGTATCGCGACCATTTCCCCAACCTGATGAAGTGGCTGGCCGAGGCGGTGAAGCTCGCCGCCGCGCAACCGGAAGCCGGCAATGTCGTCGCCGCGAATACCCGCGCCGTCCGTGAACGGCTAAGCCAGCTCAACGTCCCCGCCGAGCGGCTCGACGCGCTCGCGGTGACGCGCATCTTTGCCAGCGAATCGGGCGACTACGGCACCGGCCTTAACGACGCGGCGCTGGCGACCGACACCTTCGGCAGCGGCCGCCAGGCCGATGCCAGGCTGGCCCGGCTGTATCTGGCGCGCATGCAGTACGCCTACGGCCCGGACGAGCAGCACTGGGGCGAGGCGCTGCCGCAGGTCAACCTGTATGCCGAGAACCTCAAGGGCGTCGACGGCGCACTGCTGGCGCGCAGCTCCAACCTGTACGGCCTGCTGACCACCGACGATCCGTTCCAGTACCTCGGCGGCATCGGGCTGGCGGTGCGCCACCTGACCGGCAAGGCGCCGGAGCTGCTGATCTCCAACCTGCGCGATGCCAGCCAGGCACGCACCGAGACCGCCGCCGGCTTCCTTGCCAGCGAGCTGCGCACGCGCTACTTCCATCCCGGCTGGATCGAGGGCATGAAGGCCGAGGGCTACAGCGGCGCGCTGAACGTGCTCGACACCGTCAACAACTTCTGGGGCTGGACCGCGGTCTCGCCCGAGATCGTGCGCGACGACCAGTGGACCGAGTTTGCCGAGGTCTATGTCAACGACAAGCACAAGCTCGGCCTCAACGAGTGGTTCGAACAGAACGCGCCGCAGGCCCAGGCGCAGGTGATCGAACGCATGCTCGAAGCCGCGCGCAAGGGTTACTGGAAGGCCGACAGCAAGCTGCTGCAGACGCTGGCACAGCGCTATCAGGACCTGGCGCAGCGGCACGACATCGTCAGCCACAACCGCGCGTTCAACCAGTATCGCGAGCAGCAGGCGCGGGCCGCCGCGCCGGGCTATGGCTTGCAGCCGCGCGCCGCGGCGCCGCGTCCGGCGCCGGCGCCGCCGAAGGCTGCCGCGCCGGCCCCTGTGCCAGCGCCCGCCCGCGCACCCGCGCCGAACCAGCCGCAGCCCGTGCAAGGCATGGAGCTGGTGGAGCGCAAGTCGCCCGCGGCCGAGATCGTGCCGGTGCTGTCGTGGCTGGCCGGCGGCATCGCGCTGGCGGCCGCGATCGCCGGCGGCGCGCTCAGCGCGCGGCGGCGCTTTGCTGCCGGCAAATCAGAGGCATGGCTGCCGCACCGCTGAGTTTCGTTTTGTCATTCCCGCGAAGGCGGGAATCCAGCGTCTTGAAAAGTCACTGGGTCCCCGCCTTCGCGGGGACGACGAGTAGTTTGATTTGTGTATTCCCAGACGACTGAGACCCCATGACACCCACCCTGCTCGAAACCCTGATGTACGACGTCGGCCAGCTGTTCCTGATCCCGACGCTGGCGCTGATCGCGCTGCTGTTCCTCTACGCCTTCTGGGCGCTCGGCGAATTCGCCATGCAGGCCTGGCTGCGCGCGCGTCATCCTATCGGCAGCGGGCGCGGCTACGTGCTGGTGGCCTGGGCGCGCAAGCACAGGGTGGCCGATGCCGACGCGCTCGACGTCGCCGCGCACCGCCTGCTGGAGCGCCCGCGCATCGCCACGCGGGTGGCGCCGATGCTGGGGCTGGTGGCGACCATGATCCCGATGGGGCCGGCGCTGAAGGGGCTGTCCGGTGGCAACCTGGCCAATGTGGGCGAGAATCTCACCATCGCATTCTCCGCGGTGATCCTGGCGCTGATCGCGGCCAGCATCACCTTCTGGGTGGTCAACGTGCGCCGGCGCTGGCTGGCCGAGGAACTGGTGTGGCTGGCGCAGTCGCGGCCGCAGTGGGAGGTGGACGAATGAAGTTCCTGGAAGAGAGCGAGGCCGACGACCCGATCCTGTCGGTGGTGAACCTGATCGACGTGTTCCTGGTGGTGATCGCCGCGCTGCTGGTGGCGATCGCGCAGAACCCGGCCAACCCGTTCACCCATGATGACGTGACCATCATCAGGAATCCTGGCAAGCCCAACATGGAGATCGTGTCGCGCCAGGGCGAGAAGGTGGTGCGCTACCAGGCCAGCGGCCAGGTCGGCAGCGGCGACGGCATCAAGGCCGGCGTGGCGTACCGGATGCAGGACGGATCGATGGTGTACGTGCCGGAGCAGCCCGCGCCGCAGGCGTCGGTGCCGGCGAATGAAACGAGATAAAGGAAAGCGCGTGATCTCATTCCGCTTGGGTTTCCGCATGTGCGCGGCCGCCACGCTGGCCACGGCCGTTGCTGTACTGGGCGCTGGCTGTGCGACGTCGGGGCCGGCTCCATCGACGGTCAGCGCCGCCTTTGCCGGCAAGCCCTACGTGCTGCTGGGCGAGGTGCACGACAACGCCGCCGGCCAGCAGCAGCGGCTGGCCGCGCTGGCGCGTGCAGTCGAACAAGGCTGGCGTCCGGCCATCGCCATGGAGCAGTTCGACCGCGAGCGCCAGTCCGATATCGACCGGGCCCGGCGCGAGCGCCCGCGCGATGCCGACTACCTGATCGCGCAGGCCGGCGGCGGCGCGTGGCAGTGGCCGCTGTACCGGCCGGTGGTGGCGCTGGCGCTGCAATACGATCTACCGCTGGTCGCCGCCAACCTGTCGCGCGCCGACGCGGGCAAGATCGTGCGCGGCGGGCTGGACGGGCTGTTTTCCGCGGCCGAGCGGCAGCAACTGGGACTGACCGGCGCGTTGCCGCCGGACCTGGTGGCGGCGCAGACCGCGGTGCTCGACCGCGGGCACTGCGGCAATTTCCCCAAGGCGATGCTGCCCGGCATGCTGGCGGCACAGGCCGCGCGCGACGCGGTGATGGCGCAGGCGTTGCGGCCTTATGCCGGGCGTGGCGCGGTGCTGATCGCGGGCAACGGGCATGTGCGGCGCGATGTGGGGGTGCCGCGCTGGCTGGGCGGTGAAGCCGGGCAGGCGCTCAGCATCGGCTATGTGGAAAGCGCGCCGGACAAGGGTGAGTTCGATATGGCAGTGGTGGTGCCGAAGGTCGAGCGCAAGGATCCTTGTCTGCAGGCGAAGCCTGCGGGCTGAGGGGAATTGTCAAGGCCGGAGCCTCAACGAAGTCGCGCCCTCCACATACCCACCTGCCAACATCCACGTAAACCCCAACCCCATCTCCCCGGATTTGACAGCCTTTTGACAGTTTCCCCCGCCTAGAATCCGCCCCAAGGCCGGAAGTTCCGGCCTGACGTTCACCACAAGTCCAAGAACAGTCCCGGCCAGCCTCGCCGCGCCGGACAGGAGACAAGCCCGGTGCCACGCTGCTGCGCGCACCCGGTCCGCATCCCGTCCCGCAAGGCCAGGCGCGCCGGAACCCCCGGGTCGGATCGCGGCAGCCATCGACGGCAAGCGATCACCGGTATTACCAAGGAGACCGCCATGCGCCGTACCTATTTCCGCTTTGCCCATGCCGTGATGGCATCCGCCACCCTCGCCGCCGCTGCCGTGGCCGCGCCCGCGTTCGCGATGGACAACGTCAAGGTCATGATCGGCGCCAACCCCGGCGGCGGCTTCGACCAGACCGGCCGCTCGCTGGGCGCGGCGATGATCGCGGCGGGCCAGGCCAAGGCCGCTTCGTACGACAACAAGGGCGGCGCCGGCGGCACCATCGCGCTGACCCAGTTCGTCAACACCGACAAGGGCAACCCCAATGCGCTGATGGTGGTGGGCGCGGTGATGGTCGGCGCGATCGAGACCAACAAGCCGCCGGTCACGCTGAAGAACGCCACCCCGATCGCGCGCCTGTTCGCCGACACCATGGTCATCACCGTGCCGGCCAGCTCGCCGATCAAGTCGATCAAGGACCTGACCACGCAGCTGAAGGCCAACCCGGGCAGCGTCAGCTGGGGCGGCGGCTCCAAGGGCTCGATCGACCATATCCTGGCCGGCCTGGTCGCCAAGGAAAGCGGCGTTGACCCGAAGAAGGTCAACTACGTGCCGTTCCAGGGCGGCGGCGAAGCCTCGGCCTCGATCATGGGCGGGCACGTGACGGTCGGCATCGCCGGCGTGTCGGAGTTCCTGCCCTTTATCAAGAGCGGCAAGATGCGCGCGCTGGCGGTCACGTCCAAGGACCGCGTCGCCGATATCCCGACGCTGAAGGAGCAAGGCGTCAATGTCGAGATCTACAACTGGCGCGGCGTGTACGGCGCGCCAGGCACGACCCCGGAGCAGCGCAAGGCCATGATCGACGCGGTGGTCAAGGCCACCGAGAGCAAGGCCTGGAAGGACACGCTGCAAAAGAACGACTGGACCCCGTTCCTGCTGACCGGCGACGAGTTCGGCAAGTTCGTCGACAGCGAATCGACCCGCTTGGGCGCGACGCTGCGTGAACTGGGCGTGGCCAAGTAACACACTGCCCGCACGCAGGGCTGCAGTGCCCTGCGTACCGCCTTAACGCACCTTCTCGCAACTTCTCGCTTTACCTGTCGTGCCTGCCGACGCCGCCGGTGATCCCGGCGGCCGGAAACACGGCGCGGGGCCCGGTGTCCACCTGCGATACCGAAGACAACAACATCTGTCGCCGGGCCCCGCCGCCGCGCGGGCAGCATCAGCCAGCGTCGCGCATGCCTGCCTCCGTGGCCGGCGACCATGGCCAAGGAGTCTCCATGAAACCCTCGCACCTCGCTATCGGCATCGCCGTGCTGGCGATCTCGCTGTTCTTCTTCCTCGGGCTGTCCGGCATCACCGGCGACGAGGGCTATGCGGGCCTGTCGCCGCGCTTCGTGCCCACGCTGGTGGCGATCGGCCTGGCGGTGTGCGGCGCGCTGCTGACCTGGCAGGGCGTGCGCGGCGGTTTCCGCAACATGCCGGAAGAGGACGCCGAGCTGCCCAACGCGCCGCACAACTTCGGCGGTTTCGTCTGGGTCGCCGCGGGCCTGGTGCTGAACATGGCGCTGATCGGCACGCTCGGCTTCGTGCTGTCGTCGACGCTGCTGATGGTCTGCGTGGCGCGCGGCTACGGCAGCCGCCGCCTCGTGCGCGACGCCATCATCGGGCTGTGCATCACGGTGCCGATGTGGGCGCTGTTCGAGTTCCTGCTCGGCATCAACCTGCCGCTGCTGCCCATCGCCGGCTTCTGAGCCCGCCCGTCCCGCAAGGAGTCTTCGCATGGATACCCTGAACCAGCTGATGCACGGCTTTGCCGTCGCGATCACGCCGATCAACCTGATGTGGGCCCTGGTCGGCTGCTTCCTTGGCACCGCCATCGGCGTGCTGCCGGGCATCGGCCCGGCGCTGACGGTGGCGATGCTGCTGCCGCTGACCGCCAAGGTCGAGCCCACCGCGGCGCTGATCATGTTTGCCGGCATCTACTACGGCGCGATGTACGGCGGCTCGACCACCTCGATCCTGATGAACACGCCGGGCGAGTCCTCCACCATGGTCACCGCCATGGAGGGCAACCTGATGGCCAAGAACGGGCGCGCCGGCCCGGCGCTGGCGACCGCGGCGATCGGCTCGTTCGTGGCCGGCACCATCGCCACCGTGATGCTGTCGCTGTTCGCGCCGGTGGCCGCCGACGTGGCGCTGCAGTTCGGCCCGGGCGAGTACTTCATGATCATGCTGCTGGCCTTCACCACGGTGTCGGCGGTGCTGGGCTCGTCGCTGCTGCGCGGCATGACCGCGCTGTTCCTGGGACTGGGCATCGGCCTGATCGGCATGGATTCGCTGTCGGGCCAGACGCGCTATTCGATGAACGTGCAGGAGCTGTACGACGGCATCGACATCGTGGTGGTCGCCGTGGGCCTGTTCGCGGTGGGCGAGGCGCTGTTCAACGCGTTCTTCCCGCAGCCGCCCAGCACCTACAACAAGCTCAGCTCGACCCATATGAACCGGTCGGACTGGAAGCGCTCGCTGCCGGCATGGATCCGCGGCACTTTCATCGGCTTCCCGTTCGGCCTGATCCCGGCGGGCGGCGCCGAGATCCCGACCTTCCTGTCGTACGCAACCGAGAAGAAGCTGTCGGACCACAAGGAAGAGTTCGGCAAGGTCGGCGCGATCGAAGGGGTGGCCGGCCCCGAGGCCGCCAACAACTCGGCCGTGACCGCGACCCTGGCGCCGCTGCTGACGCTGGGCATCCCCACCTCCAACACCACCGCGATCCTGCTGGCCGCGTTCCAGAACTACAACCTGCAGCCGGGCCCGATGCTGTTCCAGACCTCGGGCGACCTGGTGTGGGGCCTGCTGGCGTCGCTGTATATCGGCAACGTGATGCTGCTGGTGCTGAACCTGCCGGCGATCGGCCTGTGGGTGCGCATGCTGCGCGTGCCGACGCCGCTGCTGTACGGCGGCATCCTGATCTTCGCCGGCCTGGGCGCGTACGGCATCCGCCAGTCGTGGTTCGACCTGCTGCTGCTGTTCGTGATCGGCCTGCTCGGCATGGTGATGCGCCGCTTCGACTTCCCCACCGCGCCGGTGATCGTCGGCATGATCCTCGGGCCGATGGCGGAGAAGCAGCTGCGCAACGCGCTGTCGATCGGCCAGGGCGACTGGAGCCTGTTCCTGCGCCAGCCGATCTCGGCCTCGATCCTGGCGCTGACGGTGGCGGTGGTGGTGATTCCGCGCCTGCTGCGCTGGCACGCCGGACGCGGTACCGCGCATGCGCAGGCTGACAACGCCGCGTGATCCGCGTTAGCATGCGGTAGTCTCTCGGAGGCCCGGCGCCATGGCGTGCGGGCCTCTTGCTTTGCTCCGCCCCAACCTTGCAAAACAACAAGCGCCGGCGCCCCGCGCCAGGCCGCTGACCGATGCCGCTTGCCGCCAACCGCTGGCTGTCCGCGCTGCCCACGCTGGCGCTCGGGCTGGCCGCCGCCCTGCTCTGCACTCTCCTGCATACGCCGCTGCCGTGGATGATCGGGCCGCTGCTGGCGGTCGCCGCCGCGCGCATGGCCGGCGCCGACCTGCGCGCGCCGGCGCAGGCGCGCAATGCCGGCCAGTGGGTCATCGGCGCCTCGCTCGGGCTGTATTTCACGCCGGACGTGGTGGCGCGGCTGGTGGAGTACCTGCCGTACATCGTCGCCGCCTCGCTGTTCGCGCTGGCGCTGGGCGCTGGCGGCGCGCTGCTGCTGCGGCGGACCACCGGCGTCGCCTTCAAGACCGCGTTCTTTTCCACCGCCATCGGCGGCGCCTCGGAGATGGCCAACCTGGCCGAGCGCAACGGCGCGCGCATCGACCAGGTGGCGGCGGCGCATTCGCTGCGCGTGCTGATGGTGGTGGTGACGGTGCCGGCGATCTTCCAGTACGGCGGCATCCACGGGCTTGACCCGTATATCCCGGGTCCGCGCGTGGTCAGCGCGCCGGGGCTGGTGGCGCTGGTGGCGATCACGCTGGGCGTGGCATTGCTGGTCAAGCGGCTCAATATGCCCAACCCGTTCGTGATCGGCACGCTGCTGGCGGCGGCGGTGCTGACCGCCTGCGGCATCGAGCTGTCGGCCATCCCCACCTGGATGAGCCGGGCCGGCCAGCTGCTGATCGGGGTGTCGCTGGGGGTGCGCTTCTCGCGCGAGTTCCTGCATACCGCGCCGCGCTTCCTGTCGGGCGTAGCGCTGTACACCGTGCTGGCGCTGGTGGTGTCGGCGCTGTTCGGCTGGGGGCTGTCGGCGCTGTCGGGCGCGCACCCGGCCACGGTGATCCTGGGCACCACCCCGGGCGGCATCGCCGAGATGTGCATCACCGCCAAGGTGCTGGAGGTCGGGGTGCCGCTGGTGACGGCCTTCCACGTGATCCGGATGGCGTTCGTGGTGCTGGCCACCGGGCCCCTGTATCATTGGCTCAAACATCGCGTCGCGCCCGAGGAGACGGAATAGCGGTCCGCCCGCAGGTCCGCCATTCGACCGCCATGGTGCGGCCAGCCAGAACAAGGAGCACCATGCCCGAAGCCCTGACCCTTGCCGACATCGACGCCACGCTCGAGCGCGTGCTGGCGCCGTGGGTACGCCAGCTCGGCCTGCGCGCCGAAGCCGTCGACGCCCGGGGCGTGACGCTGCGCCTGCCGTTCAGCGAATCGTTCCGCCATGCAGGCGGCGTGGTCTGCGGCCAGGTGCTGATGTCCGCCGCGGATACCGCCATGATCGTCGCCGTGGCCAGCGCGCTGGGCGGGTTCCGGCCGATGACCACGGTGTCGCTGACCACCAACTTCATGCGCCCGGTGATCGACGGCGACGTGCTGGTGCGCGCCAATGTGCTGCGGCTGGGCAAGACCGTGGTGTTCGGCGAGATCGAGCTGACCGGCATCGACGGCAAGCTGGCGGTGCAGGCCACCACCACCTACGCGCTGCTCTGACGCACTCCGGATCTCCCATGGCCAGCGGCGACGCCAATCCCTTCGACCAGGTCGTCTTTGCCGGCGGCGGCAACCGCTGCTGGTGGCAGGCGGGCTGGTGGGACACGGTCGCGCCCGAGCTGCAGCTGCGCCCGCGCGTGATCGCCGCGATCTCGGCCGGCGCGGCCACCGCCTGCATGGTCTATGCGCACGACTCGCACCAGACCATGGACTACTACCGCGCGGTGCTGGCCGACAACCGCCGCAATGCCTACTGGGGCAACCTGCTGCGCAACGAGCGCGTGTTCCCGCATTACGGCATCTACCGCACCGCGCTGCTGAGCATCTTTGCCGACGGCCGCCTCGCGCACCTGCAGCAGGCGCCCGAGATCCGCATCGGCGTGGCGCATATCCCGCGCTGGAGCGGTCCGCGCCTGGCGGTGGCCGCCGGGCTGCTGGCCTACAACATCGACAAGCACGTGCTCAAGACGCTGCACCCGCGGCTGGGGCGCAAGCTCGGCTTCCGGCCCGAATTCGTGCGCGCGCAGGACTGCGCCTCGCCCGAGCAGCTGGCCGACCTGCTGCTGCAGTCGGCGTCGACGCCGCCGTTCACGCCCGTGCTGCGCCGCGACGGGCGCCCGGTGCTGGACGGCGGGCTGGTCGACAACGTGCCGGTCGACGCGCTCGATGCCGCGCCCGGCAATGTGCTGGTGCTGGTCACGCGGCTGTACCCGCGCCCGCGCCGTTTCGTGCTGGAGCAAGGCGGCCAGCGCCGCCTGTACCTGCAGCCTTCGCAGCGCGTGCCGATCTCGAGCTGGGACTACACCCGGCCCGATGCCATGACGCACGCCTATGAACTGGGCCGCCGCGACGGGGAAACTTTCCTGCGCGAATGGCCGTCGATCCTGAATACCGAACTGCGGCCCGCTGCCTAGTTTCCGTGTTGCCGGCGCTGGCCTGATGATTGTCGATGCGGCCCGCGTGCCGCGACAGGAGGCTTGGATGACCAAACGCCAGACACCGCTTTCCATCGTGCAGTCCACCAGCGCGCCGCGGCGCGCCCGCGAGGTCAGCGCGGCGCCACCGGTGCAGAAGGTGCCGCGCGCGCGCAGCAGCCGCGCGCGGCGCAACGACAAGGTGCGCGAGGCCGACCTGGTGGTGATCGGCGGCGGCTCCGCCGGCGTGGCCTGCGCGCGGCGCGCCGCGGCGCACGGCGCGCGCGTGATCCTGGTCGAGCGCGACGCCATTGGCGGCACCTGCGTCAACCGCGGCTGCGTGCCCAAGAAGATGCTGTCGTACGGCGCCTCGTGGTCGGCGATCCTGTCGGGCTGCCTGTCGCATACCGGCGGGCACGAGGACTGGCGCGATGCCATCGTGCGCGTCAACGCCGAGGTCGCGCGCCTGAACGTGGGCTACACCCAGCGCCTGACCGACTCGGGCGTGGAAGTGCTGCGCGGCGAGGCGCGCGTCACCGGGCCGGAGGAGGTCCGCGTCGGCGACGAGACCATCCACGCGCGCCGCATCCTGATCGCCACCGGCGCGCGCCCGCGCACGCTCGACGTTCCCGGCGGCGAGCTGGCCGCGAGCTCCGACGACGTCTTCACCTGGCAGAGCCTGCCTGCGTCCGTCGCCGTGATCGGCGGCGGCTATATCGGCGTGGAGCAGGCCTCGATCCTGTCGCGCTACGGCGTCAAGGTCGACCTGGTCGTCGCCGGCGACCGGCTGCTGCCGCATTTCGACCACGACATCGGCACGGCGCTGGCCGACGCGCTGACCGCGCGCGGCGTGCGGCTGCACCTGAATGCGCGCGTGCACCTGCTGAGCCAGGCCAACGGCGCGGTCGAGGTCTGCTACCAGCCCACCAACGACCCGAGCCGCGCGGGCCAGACCGAAGCCGTACGGGCGCAGGCCGCGCTGGCGGCGATCGGGCGCGTTTCCAATGTGCAGGGCCTGGGGCTGGAAGCGCTGGGCGTGGCCTTCGGCGAGCGCGGCGGCATCCGCGTCGATCGCCAGTTCCGCAGCAGCGTGCGCAGCGTCTATGCGCTGGGCGATGCCATCGACGGCCTGCACCTGACGCCGGTGGCCACCGCGCAGGGGCGCTGGCTGGCCGACCGGCTGTTCGGGCGGCGCGGCGAACGCGCGGATTTCAATTTCGTGCCGACCGCGGTGTTCTGCGAGCCGGCCATCGGTGCGGTAGGCCTGACCGAAGCGCAGGCCATCGAGGCTGCCGGAAAGCCCGAGCGCATCCGTACCGTGGTCAAGCGCTTTGTCTCGCTCGAGCATCGCTTTGCCGGGACGCCGCACCAGTCGGTATTCAAGCTGGTGCTCAACGCGCGCAGCGGGCGCGTGCTGGGCGTGCATCTGATGGACAACGCCGCGCCGGAGATCGTGCAGGCGCTGGCGGTGGCATTAAGGCTGGGAGTGCGCGAATCGCATTTGCAGACGACGGTGCAGGTGCATCCTACGGTGGCGGAAGAGTTGTTCGGGTAGCGCGTTTCGCCACGCGCCCGGTTTTCTCCCCTCGCCCGCTTGCGGGAGAGGGAGACCACACTCGGTCGCGATGCGTTCCTGGCCGAGTTACCCGCCAACCGGCAACCTCAACACCGCCCGCACCCCGGTGCCCTGCGCCCCCTCCCCCAACTCCACCGTCCCCCCGAACCGCGCCGCCATCTCGCGCGAAATCGCCAGCCCCAGCCCCGAGCCGGGCTGCGCATTCCCCACCCGCCGGTAGAACCGCGCAAAGACCTTCTCGCGTTCTTCAGCCGGGATGCCGGGCCCATCGTCCTCGACCACCAGGCAGGCGTGATCGCCCACACGCGTCGCCGACAGCGTGATGCGGCTGCCGCGCGGCGAGTACTGGATCGCGTTGTGGACCAGGTTGGCCAGCGCCTCGCGCAGCAGCGCGGGGTCGGCGCGCACCGGCAGTGCCAGTCCCGGCACCGGCTCCCAGCCGAAGTCCTGCTGCTTGCCGCGCGCCAGCGGCAGGTAGTCCAGCGCGACCTGCTCGGCCACGGTGACGGCATCGATGATGTCGATGCCTTCGCCGGCCTCGCCCGGTTGCGCGGCGGCGTCGGCGCGATGCTGGCGTACCCGCGCCAGCGCCAGCAGCTGGTTGGTCAGCCGCGCGGCCTGTTCCAGCTGCGTGACGATGCCGCCCACCGCTTCGCCGGCGGCGGCGCGCGCGGCTTCGGGGTCGGGGGCGGGGTCGGCGGCATTCAGCTGGCGCTGGGCGTACTCGGCCTGGGTCTTGAGGATGGCCAGCGGGGTCCGCAGCTGGTGCGCGGCATCGGCGATGAACTGCGCCTGCGACTGCGCCATCGCGGCCGAGCGCGACACGTGCAGGTTGACCGCATCGACCAGCGGCCGCACCTCGGCGGGCACGCGCTCGAACGCGAGCGGGGTCAGGTCTTCGGGCGAGCGCGCCTCGACATCGTCGCGCACGCGCGCCAGCGGACGCAGCACGTAGGTGACGCCGCCCACCAGGATCGCCGCGCTCAGCAGGATCAGCAGCAGGTCGCGCGCCAGCGCGCTGCGCCACACCGAGCCGATCAGCGCGCTGCGCGGCTCGGCGGTCTCGGCCACCTGGATGATCACGCGCATGCGCGCGTCGGGCCGGTACACCGGGCGGGCCATCGCGGCGATGCGCACGGCCTCGCCCAGGTATTCGGCGTCGTAGAAGCGCGGCTGGTTGTTGACCAGCGGGCCGCGCGGCAGCGGCAGGTCGCTGTAGCCGGTCACGGTCTCGACCTGGCCGGCGCGCTCGGTCGAGACGCGGTAGAACACATGGGTCTGCGCCGCGGTCTCGAAGATCTCCATGGCGGCGTCGGGCAGCGTCAGCTGGACGTTGTCGCCGGCCATGCCGATGGCATTGTCGATGGCGCGGATCGAGCCGTAGAGCGAGCGGTCGTAGGCGGTGTTGGCGGCGTCGCGCAGCGTGCCGTAGGTAAGCCAGGTGTCGAGCGCCATCATCGCCGCCAGCGCCGGCAGCAACAGCAACAGCAGTTGCCGGCGCAGGCTGCCGCGGCGCCACAGCAGCACCGGGTGCCGCATCTCAGCCCTTCGCCTCCGGCTCCAGCAGGTAGCCGAAGCCGCGCAGCGTGACGATGGTGACCCCGTGCCCGGCCAGCTTCTTGCGCAGCCGGTAGACCAGCACCTCGATCGCATCGGGCGAGACGTCGGCGTCGAGCGAGAACACCTTGTCGAGCAGCTGCGCCTTGGTCAGCGGCTGGCCGCTGCGTGCCAGCAGCGCGCCCAGCAGGGTCGATTCGCGCGGCGTCAGCGCCAGCGGCGCGCCGCCCAGCGTGAAGCTGCGGGTCTCGCCGTCGAACACCAGCGTGCCGCACTGCAGGCGCGGATGCGCGCGCCCGCGGCTGCGGCGGATCAGTGCCAGCAGCCGCGCTTCCAGCTCGGCGATGGCGAAGGGCTTGGGCAGGTAGTCGTCGGCGCCCAGGTTCAGCCCGCGCACGCGCTCGTCCAGGGTGTCCTGCGCGGTCAGGATCAGCACCGGGGTGCGGTCGTCGCGCCCGCGCATCGACTTGAGCACGGCCAGCCCGTCCTTGCCGGGCAGCCGCAGGTCGAGCAGCACGGCGTCGTATTCCTCGGCCTGCAGGCGCGCCTCGGCCTGCAGGCCGTCGGCGACGTGCTCGATCACAAAGCCGCCCTGCTCCAGCGCGCGGGCGACCCAGCGTGCCAGTTCGACTTCATCCTCCACCAGCAGGATGCGCATGCCGGTCTCCTCCTGTGCCGGTTGGTTCTATGTTAGGTTGCGGCGCGCACACGCGGGGACAAGGCCTGGAAAGCGCCCGCAAAACCGGGGGCAGCACCAATGGAGCGCGCCCGCCGCGGGCGCCTATAATACCCTCGCCCCGCCGCTCCCGGCGCGCTTGCCGCGTCACCGGCGGCATCGGCAGTCCCTCCGTCCCGAGCACCGTGTCGCCGCGTCCGTCCCAGCCGTCCCAACCTTCACAGCCGTGCCTGACCGATAGCGCTGCGCCCGTTTCGGGGCAGCGCCGCCGCCTGCTGGGCACCGCGCTGCTGGGTGGCGCCGCGCTTCCGGCGGCATGGCCGCTGCATGCCCAGTCCAGGCCGCCGGCTGCGCCGCGGGGATACCCGTCGGGGTACGACGCCATCATTGCCGGCGCGCTGCGCGAAGGCATGGTCGCGGTGTACGCGTCGACCGACCTGGAGGTGGCGCGGCCGCTGATTGCCGCGTTCGAGGCGCGCTACCCCGGCATCCGCGTGCACTACCAGGATCTCAACACGGTCGAGCTCAACCAGCGCTTCCTGGCCGAGACCGCGGCGCTGTCCGGCCAGCCGCCGGAGCCGAGGGCGATCTTTGCCGATGTGCTGTGGAGCACCGCGATGGACCTGCAGATCAAGCTGGTCAACGACGGCCATGCGCAGCGCTACGCCTCGCCCGAGCGCGCCGGCCTGCCGGGCTGGGCGGTGTGGCGCGACGAAGCCTGGGGCACCACCTTCGAACCCGCGGTGATCGTCTACAACCGCCATCACCTGGCCGGCATGCGCCCGCCGCGCAGCCGCAGCGGGCTGGCGCGGCTGCTGCAGGAGCACGCGCCGCGCTGGCATGGCAAGGTGGTGACTTACGACGTGGAGCGCTCGGGGGTGGGCTACCTGCTGGCGCAGCAGGACGCGCGCATGGGCAGCGAGTTCTGGTACCTGGCGCAGGCGCTCGGGCGGGCCGGGGTGCAGCTGTCGGCGTCGACCGCCGAGATGATCGAGCGCATCGCCAGCGGCGAGCTGGTGATGGGCTACAACCTGCTGGGCTCCTACGCCCTGTCGCTGATGCAGCGCGGCGCGGCGATCGACGTGATCGCCCCCAGCGACTACACGCTGGTGATGTCGCGCGTGGCTTTTATCGCGCGGCGCGCGCCGCGGCCCAATGCGGCGCGGCTGTGGCTGGACTACCTGCTGTCGCGCGAGGGCCAGGCGCTGCTGGCCAAGTCGACCTCGCAGCTCTATACCATCCGCACCGATACCGACAGCGTGCACACCGCCGCGGCGCTGTCGGAGCGGCTCGGCTACGCGCTCAAGCCGATCAGCGTCGGCCCGGGCCTGCTGGCGGCGCAGGACGCGATGCGCAAGCGCGCGTTCCTGGCGCGCTGGCGCGAGGCGATGCGCGGCTAGCGCTGCCGCCGCGAACCGTCGCGGCGTGTCTCAGGGCACCAGGTCCGGGGTATCGAGGCCGCCGTTCTGCGCGGCGCAGGCCTGCCGGCACAGCGTGGACAGCTCCTGGTCCAGCTCGGCCATCGGGCGCGGCACGTAGCCATGGCGCAGCGCCGGGGAAAACTTCAGGGTATCGATGAAGGCGTCGGACAGGCGCTCGGCATTGGCGTCGAGGTTGAAGTCCTGCGGCGAGAACAGCCAGTGCGCCAGCACCCCGCCCACCGCGGCATGGAAAGCGTTGACGGCCAGGTCCAGGTCCAGGTCGGCGGGCAGCTGGCCGCGCTCCAGCGCCAGGCGCAGGTGTTCGCGCATCTTGACCAGGCCTTCCTGGTGCGACTGGCGCTGGCGCTCGAAGATGGCGCCGTTGTCCTGCACCATTTCGCACTTGTGGAAGATGATCTCGAAGACCCGGCGCCAGCGCGGGTTGATCACGGTCTGGCGCATCACGTAGGCGCAGATGTCGCGGATGCCGCCGAGCGGGTCTTCCTGGCGCGCCAGCCGCTCCGGCTCGATCAGCGCTTCCACCGGCAGGTGGACGCGGTCGCACATGGCGGCGAACACATCGCTCTTGTTCTTGAAGTGCCAGTAGATCGCGCCGCGGGTCACGCCCGCCGCCTCGGCAATGTCGGCCAGCGACGGGCGTGCCACGCCGCGGGCGTGGAACACGGCTTCGGCCGCGTCGAGTATCCGGTGGCGCGTTTCGAGCGCCTCTTCCTTGGTGCGTCTGACCATGATTGTCTCTGGTGCCGGCGGCATGGCGCGATCGGGCGCGCATGGCCGGGCCTGGTTGGTTTTCTCCCTGATGCGGCTGCCACGGCAGCCGCACATGCCGCTGGCCGGGGCCCGCGGCGGGTCGTTGTCATCACATGCCGGGCATTGCCAAGCTTGCGAGCCGACACGACGGCGCGCATCCTAACCCGAGCCGGCGGTTTGCGCCGGGATCTGGGGCGGTTTGGACGCATTTCGTACCGATCCGATCGATGGAGCGGCAGGGTCTTGCGCCTTGGCGTGCCTTTTCGCGCAGGTTGTGCGCCGAAAGGCCCTTTCGCAACATCAACTTAACATACATGCTTGAATGTATATATAATACGCGCTTGCCCGGCATTCGGCCAGCCGCCCACTGTGACCTACCCAGCACGGCGGGCAATCCTGCTGCAGGCCAGCCGGTCAATTTATCCAGTCGTTACATAAAAGCCACCGTTCGTCGCAATCGTCACCGCGACGCCGTGATTTGTGGCTAGCATCACGCTTTTGCCCGCCGCAAAGCCTTGCGGCGCGCCATGTCGTTCCCGTTTGTCCGATGACACGGCGGGGCGCCACGGCGGATCTCAAATTGCCATCATGGGGTTATCGATGAGGAAGTCCCAACGTATCAGTCGCGTTGCAGCCTGTGCACTAGCGGCCCTGTCGGCCGTGGCGCTGTCCGCCTGCGGCGACAAGAAGGCCGAGGGCGGCGCCCCGCCGCCGCCTGAAGTGGGCGTGGTCACCGTGACGCCGTCGCCGGTCGCTGTCGTCAATGAACTGCCGGGCCGCCTGGAAGGCGTACGCACCGCCGAAGTGCGCGCCCGCGTCGAAGGCATCGTGCTGTCGCGCAACTACACCGAAGGCGGCGAAGTCAAGGCCGGCCAGGTCATGTTCCGCATCGACCCCGCGCCCTACCAGGCCGAGCTGGCCTCGGCCCAGGCCGCGCTGCAGCGCGCCGAAGCCAACGCCGTGTCGGCGCGCCTGAAGGCCGACCGCTACAAGCCGCTGGTGGCGGTCAACGCGGTCAGCAAGCAGGAGTACGACGACGCCGTCGCCGCCGCCGGCCAGGCCAATGCCGACGTGGCGTCGGCCAAGGCCGCGGTGCGCACCGCCCAGATCAACCTGGGCTACACCACCGTGACCGCGCCGATCAGCGGCCGCGCCGGCCGCGCGCTGGTGACCGAGGGCGCGCTGGTGGGCAAGGGCGAGGCGACCAAGCTGGCGCTGGTCGAGCAGGTCGACCCGATGTGGGTCACCTTTACCCAGCCGGCCTCCGAAGTCACGCGCCTGCGCCGCGCGATCGAGTCCGGTGCGGTCAAGGGCGTCAACGGCGGTGCCAACGTGCACCTGTTCGTCGAGGACGGCCGCGAGTATGCGCACACCGGCAAGCTGCTGTTCTCGGACATGACGGTCGACCCGACCACCGGCGCGATCACGCTGCGCGCGCAGTTCCCCAACCCGAACCGCGAGCTGCTGTCGGGCACCTTCGTGCGCGTGAAGATCGAGCAGGGCGTGGACGAGAACGCGCTGACCGTGCCGCAGCGCGCGCTGATCCGCGGCGCCCAGGGCGCCAGCGTGATGGTGGTGGGCGCCGACGGCAACGTCGCCGCGGTGCCGGTCAAGGCGCCGCAGGCGATCGGTGACCGCTGGATCGTCACCGAAGGCCTCAAGGACGGCGAGAAGGTGATCGTCGAGGGCCTGCAGAAGGTCAAGGTGGGCGCGCCCGCCAAGGCCGTGCCGTTCGTGCAGGCCGGCGCCTCGGCACCGGCCGCGACCCCGGCCGCGGCTTCCGCCGCTCCCGCTCCCGCTTCGGCGCCCAAGGCCGAGGCGAAGCAGGAGGTGAAGGCCGAGGGCAAGCAAGGCTGAACACCGCCGGGCCGCGGCGGCTGACGCCAGCCGCCGCGGCACACAGGGCTAGACAAAGAGGGAGCCAGTCTTATGGCCAAGTTTTTTATCGACCGGCCGGTGTTCGCGTGGGTGCTCGCGCTGATCATCGTGCTGGGCGGCATATTGTCGATCCTGCAGCTGCCGATCGCGCAATATCCGAACATCGCCCCGCCGACGATCTCGGTCACCGCCACCTACCCGGGTGCGTCGGCCAAGACGCTGGAGGATTCCGTCACTTCGGTGATCGAGCAGGAGCTTAACGGCGCCCCCAACCTGCTCTACTACAGCTCGACCAGCGAGTCGTCCGGCCTGGCCAGCATCACCATCGCGTTTGCGCCGGGCTCGAACGTCGACCTGAACTCGGTCGAGGTGCAGAACCGCCTCAAGCGCGTGGAAGCGCGCCTGCCGGCCGAAGTGCGCCAGCAGGGCGTGCGCGTCGACAAGGCCGGGAACAACTACATGATGTTCCTGACGGTGTCGTCCAAGTCCGGCACGGCCAGCGCGATCCAGCTCGGCAACTACGTCTCGGCGCAGGTGATCGACTCGATCCGCCGCGTTCCCGGCGTGGGCCAGGCCGACCTGTTCGGCACCGAGTACGCGATGCGGATCTGGCTGGACCCGGCCAAGCTGACCGGCTTCAACCTGACCCCGACCGACGTCACCGCCGCGGTGGGCGAGCAGAACATCCAGGTCGCCGTGGGCGAGCTGGGCGGCACGCCCTCGCCCAAGGGCACCGAGCTCAATGCCACCGTCACCACCGAAAGCCGGCTGACCACGCCGGAGCAGTTCGGCAACATCCTGCTGCGTACCAACCCGGACGGGTCGTCGGTGCGCATCAAGGACGTCGGCCGCGTGGAGCTGGGCGGCGCCGACTACTCGACCCAGGCCCGCACCAACGGCAAGCCGTCGGCGGCCATCGCCATCAAGCTGGCCCCGACCGGCAATGCGCTCGCCACCGCCACCGCGGTGCGCGCCAAGATGGAAGAGCTGTCGAAGAACTTCCCGGCGGACTACGAGTACTCGGTACCGTACGACACCTCGGCCTTCGTCAAGATCTCGATCGAGGAAGTGATCAAGACCCTGCTCGAAGCCGTGGTGCTGGTGTTCCTGGTGATGTACCTGTTCCTGCAGAACTTCCGCGCCACCATCATCCCGACGCTGGTGGTGCCGATCGCGCTGCTGGGTACGTTCGGCGCGCTGCTGGCATTCGGCTTCTCGATCAATGTGCTGACCATGTTCGGCATGGTGCTGGCCATCGGTATCCTGGTGGACGATGCCATCGTGGTGGTCGAGAACGTCGAGCGCATCATGAGCGAGGAAGGCCTGTCGCCGCGCGAAGCAACGCGCAAGGCCATGGGCCAGATCACCGGCGCCATCGTCGGCATCACGCTGGTGCTGACCGCGGTGTTTATCCCGATGGCGTTCTTCTCGGGCTCGGTGGGCAACATCTACCGCCAGTTCTCGCTGTCGCTGATCGCCTCGATGGCGTTCTCGGCGCTGCTGGCGCTGACGCTGACCCCGGCGCTGTGCGCGACGCTGCTCAAGCCGGTGGAAGCGGGCCACCACCACGAGAAGAAGGGTTTCTTCGGCTGGTTCAACCGCACCTTCGCCACCGCGTCGACCGGCTACCAGGGCGTGGTCGCGCGCATCCTCAAGCGCACCGGCCGCTACCTGATCATCTACGCGCTGATCATCGCTGGCGTGGTGGTGCTGTTCAAGCGCCTGCCGTCGTCGTTCCTGCCCGATGAAGACCAGGGCTACATGATCACCGTGGTGCAGCTGCCCAACGGCGCGACCCAGGACCGTACCATCGGCGTGCTCAAGCAGATCGAGGATTACTACCTGCAGAAGGAAAGCAAGGTGGTGGACCAGATGATCACGGTGGCGGGCTTCTCGTTCTTCGGCCGCGGCCAGAACGGCGGTATCGCGTTCGTGCGCCTGAAGGACTGGAAGGAGCGTACCGGCGAGGGCGAGACCGCGCAGGCGCTGGTCGGCCGTGCCTTCGGCGCGCTGTCGTTCATCAAGGACGCGATCATCTTCCCGCTCAATCCGCCGGCGATTTCCGAGCTGGGCAACTCCTCGGGCTTCGACTTCCGCCTGCAGGACCGCACCGGCCAGGGCCACGCCAAGCTGATGGAAGCGCGCAACATGATGCTCGGCATGGCCGCGCAGAGCCCGGTGCTGATGGGCGTGCGACCCGAAGGCCAGGAAGATGCGCCGCAGCTGCAGATCGACATCGACCGCGAGAAGGCCAAGGCGCTCGGGGTCTCGGTGGCCAGCATCAACTCGACGCTGTCGATCGCGTTCGGCTCCAACTACGTCAACGACTTCATCTATGAAGGCCGCGTGCGCAAGGTGATCGTGCAGGCCGACGGCGCCGACCGCCGGCTGCCGGACGACCTGACCAAGCTGCGCGTGCGCAACAGTAACGGCGACATGGTGGCGTTCGCGGCGTTCGCGACCTCGAAGTGGGTGATGGGCTCGCCGCGCCTGGAGCGCTACAACGGCATGCCGGCGGTGAAGCTGGCGGGCCAGGCCGCGCCGGGCCGCAGTACCGGCGAAGCCATGCGCGTGATGGAGGAGAACTTCGCCAAGCTGCCGCCGGGCTTCGGCTTCGAGTGGTCCGGACAGTCGTACGAAGAACGCCTGGCCGGCTCGCAGGAACCGATCCTGTACACGCTGTCGCTGATCATCGTGTTCCTGTGCCTGGCCGCGCTGTATGAAAGCTGGTCGATCCCGTTCTCGGTGCTGCTGGTGGTGCCGCTGGGCGTGCTCGGCGCGCTGCTGGGCGTGACGCTGCGCGGCATGCCCAACGACGTGTACTTCAAGGTGGGCCTGATCGCCACCATCGGCCTGTCGGCGAAGAACGCCATCCTGATCGTGGAATTCGCCAAGGACCTGCAGGCGCAGGGCAAGGGCCTGATCGAAGCCACGCTGGAAGCGGTGCATCTGCGCTTCCGCCCGATCCTGATGACGTCGATGGCGTTCATCCTGGGCGTGCTGCCGCTGGCGATCGCCACCGGCGCGGGCTCGGG
Source organism: Cupriavidus nantongensis (assembly GCF_001598055.1). Taxonomy (NCBI): domain Bacteria; kingdom Pseudomonadati; phylum Pseudomonadota; class Betaproteobacteria; order Burkholderiales; family Burkholderiaceae; genus Cupriavidus; species Cupriavidus nantongensis. The sequence goes on from NZ_CP014844.1 coordinate 258,423, forward strand.
CAGCCAGCGCGCCATCGGTACCGGCGTGATGGGCGGGATGATCACGGCCACGGTGCTGGCGATCTTCCTGGTGCCGGTGTTCTTCGTGGTGGTGCGCAAGCGCTTCAAGGGCAGTGCCCGCCAGCGCATGCTGGACCAGAAGTGGCACGACCCCCAGGAGGAAATCTGAACATGACCAAGACTCTGACCACACTGCTGCTGGTGGCCGGCGTTCTGACGGGGTGCACGCTGGCACCCCACTATGACCGCCCTGCCCCGCCGGTGGCAGACAGCTTCCCGACCGCGCCCGAGGGCTACGCCACGGCCGAGGTGAAGAGCGGCGAAACCCGCCGCGCCGCCGACATCGGCTGGCGCGAGTTCTTCCGCGACCCGCGCCTGCAGGCGCTGATCGCGACCTCGCTGGAAAACAACCGCGACCTGCGCACCGCGGCGCTGCGCATCGAGGAAGCGCGCGCGCTGTACCAGGTGCAGCGCGCCGACCTGCTGCCCACGGTGAACGGCACCGCCGCGTTCACGCGCGGCCGCACGCCGGCGTCGCAGTCGATCACCGGCACGGACTTCACCGGCAGCACCTACCAGGTGGGCGTGGGCATCAGCGCGTACGAGCTGGACTTCTTCGGCCGCGTGCGCAGCCTGTCCAACGCCGCGCTGGCGCAGTACTTTGCCACCGAAGAGGCGCGCCGCTCGGCGCAGATCTCGCTGGTGTCGGAAGTGGCCAAGGCTTACCTGGCAGAACGTTCCTACGCCGAGCAGTACGAGATTGCCCGCGACACGCTGAAGGCGCGCGAAAGCACCTATGGCCTGGCCAGGCAGCGCTTCGAGGCCGGCGCCACCTCGGCGCTGGACCTGCGCGACAACGAGTCGCTGGTGGCGCAGGCCCGCGTCGCCGCGGCGCAGCTGGCACGCCAGCGCGCGCAGGCGCACAACGCGCTCGAAGTGCTGGTGGGCAAGCCCATCGGCACCATCGAGAACCTGCCCGAGCCGATGCGCCTGTCGGACGAGCGCATCATCAGCGATATCCCGCCGGGGCTGCCGTCGGACCTGCTCGAGCAGCGTCCCGATATCCGCCAGGCCGAGCAGCAGCTGCTGTCGGCCAACGCCAATATCGGCGCCGCGCGCGCGGCGTTCTTCCCGCGCATCACGCTGACCAGCAGCGCCGGCACCATCAGCCCCAGCTTCTCGGGGCTGTTCGACGGGGGCACGCACGCGTGGACGTTCGCGCCGCAGCTGGTGCTGCCGATCTTCGACTTCGGCCGCAACCTGTCCAACCTGGACCTGGCCAACGTGCGCAAGAACATCCAGGTCGCCAACTACGAGAAGACCATCCAGACGGCCTTCGCGGAAGTGGCGGACGCGCTGGTGGCGCGCGGCACGCTGGAAGACCAGGTCGCGGGCCAGGAGCAGGTGCGCAACGCCGAGGCCGCGCGCTACGAGCTGTCGCGCCTGCGCTTCCGCAGCGGCGTGGCCAGCTACCTGGACGAGCTCGACGCGCAGCGCCAGCTGTTCACCGCCGAGCAGGCGCTGATCCAGGCGCGGCAGCTGCGGCTGAACAATGCGATCGATCTGTACCGGTCGCTGGGCGGCGGGTTGCAGGAGAGCAGCGCGGTGGCGCAGCAGGCGCCGGCTGGGCAAGGAACGGTGACGCAGTAAGGCAGTAGCGCCGTATCGCTTGCCGAGGGTTTGCTCCCCTCTCCCGCTTGCGGGAGAGGGGCCGGGGGGTGAGGGCCTGGCGCTGGCAATTGCGACGGCCCTTACTTCGTGGAGGCTCCCGCCCTCACCCCAACCCTCTCCCGCAAGCGGGAGAGGGAGTACACCGGCAGCGGTCCATGCGATAAAGCCAGTGGTTTCGCCACTGGTTTTTTTTTCGCCCTCAGAACTTGTACGAAGCCGCCACAAAAAACACCAGCGGATTCGGCTCCAGCTTCGTCTTCGACGTCGACAGCACCGTGCCATTGGCCGCCTTGATCGTCATCGTCGACGTGGTCTTCAGCGGGATGTAGGTCACCGCCGCCGTCAGCCCCCAATGCTCGTCGAAGTTATAGGTCCCGCCGATATTGAACACCGGCGCCCACGACGACGACGCGTCGGCACTGACCGAAGTCGCTCCCGGAATGCCCGCGCCCGCGGCCAGGATCGCGCCGAGGTTGTTGTTGACCGAGCTGGCGAAGGCCGGGTTGACTTCGATGTTGGTAAAGAAGTTGTACGAGACCCCGAGCCCCAGGAACGGCCGGAAGCGCGTGCCCGGCTCCAGGAAGTGGTACTGCACCATCGCCGCCGGGCTCCACTGGCGCGCCTTGGTGATGATCGGGTTCAGCGCCGGGTCGCCCAGGCTCTGGCGGCCGAGCGCGCCGGCCGGGCCGGGCGGGATCAGCTCGCCGTGGCCATAGAGCTTGAACTCGGGCGGGATGCCGCCCACCGCGGTGATGGCGATATGGTCGGTGACGAAGTGGCTGAAGGTCAGCCCCAGCGTGTTGGCGTTGGACGACGAGATGCTGCTGCCCGGCGCGGTGAAGCTCGACGGCAGCCCGAGCGGGTAGTTGATCGGCACGTCCAGCAGCGAGGTGGTGAGCGGGTCGCTCTGGCCGTGGGTCCGGATATGGAACCAGCCGGCCGAAACCACGTTGTCGCCCTTCTTCTGGGCGTGGGCAGGCAGGGCGATGCTGGCCAGCGCGGCCAGCACCAGCGCAAGCGTCAGGTGCAAGGTCTTCATGTTGTGTCCCCGGGCAGTGAAGTCACTGTTGATGTATCGATGGAGGCGCCGGGGCTGCGATGGCCCCGGGCCTGGGCCGGCTTATTGCACGAACGCGCCGACGGTGAAGTACGGGCCGTTGTCGCGCTGCTCGAGGAAGCCGAACACGCCGCCGGTGAACATCAGCTTGCCGGTCGGCGCCGAGCCCGCCGGCGCCTCGCGGCGCGAGGTGCGGACCACGCCCGGCACCTGCTGCGAGAAGTCGAGCCGGTACGGGATCGCCAGCGACGCATCGGACGGCCGGAACGGGTCCATCATGGTTGCGGCGGCACCCACCAGCGCCGTCACGCGGTAGTTGAAGTTGCTGTCGACACCGACGTATTCGCCATTGACCGTGCCCTCGGTGACCGCCACCGCGGGCGCCATCATGCCGATGCCGATCTCGTCGTCGGCGCCGAGGGGCCCGTTGGCGAGCGAGTCGTTGGCATAGCCCACGCGGATCATGATCGGCACCAGCTGGCCGCGCAGCTTGCCGACGATCAGGTAGGCCTTGCCCAGTGTGCTGCCGAGCGTGGCCGGCTGGCTCTCGGCCTTGTAGTTGGTCGACAGCAGCGCGCCGCTGGGCTGCGGCACGAAGTTGTTGCCCTTGCGCTCGCAGGTGTTGGTGGCGTTGTCGCAGACCGTGAACGAGCCGTCGGCGGCGAGCGCCATGCGGTAGTCCTGCGCCACCACCTGGAACTGCTTGGACGGCACCTCGTGGAAGCCGGTGCCGTTGTATTGGCCGGCGATCTTCGACAGGTCGGTCTCGGTCTGCGCGAAGCCGATGAACTGGAAATACGGGAAGGTGGTATCGGGCACCGCCCCGGCGCCGAGCACGCCGTTGAACTGGATGCGCGCGCCGGGGATGGTGCCGCCCGCCACGCCTTCGCCGACGAAGAGCTTGGCCGGTCGGTCGGGATCGAGGCTGGCGCCGCTCAGCTCGAACGCGCACTGGTTCAGCTTCTCGGTGGGCAGGCCGGTCTCGGCCTTGAGCGTGCCGCGCATCACGTTCAGGTCATTGGTGGGATCGCTGCGCGTGGGCTGCACGGTGCCGGTCTGGCGCGGCACCGAGGAATCGAGGAAGGTCACCTGCCAGGTCATGCGCGTGGTGTCGATCTGCACCTTGACCAGTTCGCCCGAGCCGGTGCCGCCGGTGAAGGTGGTGTTGTAGTCGAGCGAGGCCGGGCACAGGCGTGTCTGCGCGGCACTGGGCGTGGCCGGGGCGTCGTCACCGCCGCCGCCACCGCCGCAGGCGGCAAGCATGGCGGTGGCGGCCGCGGCCAGCGCGCGCGCCGGCACGGTCGATGGGCGCGGCGCACGCGGCAGGTGGTTTCGTTGGGGCTGCATGGTTGTCTCCTCGTTGTTTTGTCTGTGCTGCAATCAGGGCGCCGCAAGCACGCCGACACGGAAGGTCGGATTCGCACCGCCGCTGCCTGACAAGTGGCTGAACACACGGCCGCTGGCGATCAGCGCGCCGGTGGTGCCGCTGTTGTCGGTGGTGTTCAACATGCCCGCCGCCGCCTGCGTGAAATCGAGCTGGAAGCCGCCGGTCTGGTTCATCGTCATCGGGTCGAGCAGGTCGACGCGCGCGCCCTTGACCAGCGACGCGGTGTAGGCAAAGTCGCTGCCCGAGCCGATATAGCCGCCGTCGAGCCGGCCGCTGGCGAGCATCGTCGCCGGCGCCATCAGTGCCAGCCCCGATTCATCGTCGACATTGACCGTCAGCGGCAGCAGCGAGATCTGCGCATAGCCGGTGCGCACCAGCAGCGGCACCAGCGCGCCATCGAGCTTGCCCACCACCATCAGCCCCTTGGCGCGGCTGGCGTTGTTGGCGGTGATGGCCTGGTTGTGGAACGACGGATAGCGGCGGCTGCCGTCGGCATTGCTGCTTTCGAATGCGCCGTCGGCGCTGCGCAGCTTCCAGTTGTTGCCGGTGCTGACGCAGCTGCCGCTCGCCGTGGTGCAGCTGCCGTCGGCGTTGAGCGTCTCGGTGGCCTGCGCGGTGGCGGGCGTGAAGTGGCTCGAGGCGGTTAGCGTGCCGCCGGACGGCACCTGATGGTAGCCCAGCAGGTTGTAGGTGCCGGCCACACGGGTGAAGTTGGTCTCGGTCTGCGCGAACGCCAGCACCGGATAGAACGGGAACGTCGTCGCCGGGATCGCGCCGAGTCCAAGCACGCCCGGATAGGAGATGGTGGCGCCCGGGATGCCGCCGCCGGCGACGCCGTTGCCGAGGAAGATCACCGGCGGTTTGGCGCTGTCGATATTCGCCTGCGAGACGCCGTCCGATGCCGTGGCGGTCTGCAGCGCCACCGCGCAGCGGTTCTGCTCGGCGGTGGGCAGCGAGGTCAGGTTGGCGAAGGTGCCGGTGAAGGTCACGCCCGCGCGCGTCGGGCTGACGCTGCCGGGCTGCTTCGGCACCGGCGACTCGATGATCTCCAGCTCATACGTGCGCGCCGCGGTATCGAAGCGCAGCCTGACCAGTTCGCCCGCGCCGGAGCCGCCGGTGAAGGTGGTGCCGTAGTCCAGCGCCGCCGGGCACAGCGATCCGGGCGGGCCGCCGATGGTGACCGGCCCCTGCGCCGGGCACGTGCCGGTGTCCGCGCACTGCGGCGGCGCCTGCGTGCCGGCGCGCGGCGCGTCGTCATCGCCGCCGCCGCCACCGCCGCAGCCAGCCAGCGCCGCGGCAACGCTCACCCCTGTCACAACCAAAGTGCTGCGCCAAAGCCTCGACATGGTCATTGCCTGTCTCCTGTTTTTTCCTGCGACCCCTGTTGCCGGATCGGTCGTCCGGCTCTGCGTCCGGATCCTGTCGTGTGCGGCGACTGTCGCCGCGCGCGGGTTTCAGCGTCAATAGAGCGGCCGTTCCAAACGGGCGCGGCCGGGCGCGGCCGGGTGTGGCCTGTGCCGCGTCAGAAGCGATATTCGGGATTGGCCGGGTCGAACGCCGAGGCCTCGAAGGTCTTGCGCACCAGCTTGTCGAACACGATCTTCTCGACCATGTTGCCGTCGGCGTCCCACGCGGTTTCGACGCGGATATACGGATGCTTCAGGTCCAGCATCAGCTGCACCCGCTTGGCGTAGTACTGCGGCGCGCCGGCCGGCAGGTCCCAGGTCAGCGCCACCATGCGCACGCCCTGCTCCTGCACGATCTCGGCCTTGCCGTATTTCTCGGACAGCCCGGCGGCGCGCAGCGATTTCGCGTCGCGCTCGAGCATCGACAGCACGTACTGGAAGCCCAGGTCGCGCACGGTATGGTTGGACTGCGAACGCGCCAGCGAACCATCGAGCGCGATCCACATCGAGGTAAAGCCCAGCACGCCGCCCAGGTGGCCGTACATCTCGTCCTTGCGGCGGGTCTCGTCATAGAGGATTTCCTGGCCCGCCTGCGCCCCGCCCGGCAGCCACTTCGCATAGAGCTGGCGCGGCGCATGGCGGTAGCGGATCTGCATCTTGGCGGGCTGCTCCTGCCACTGGCCGTTGAGCCGTTCCTGGCGCGACATCCAGTACTCGTACTCGGGATAGCGGTTCATCTCGGCGCGTGCCCATTTCAGCAGCGCATCGGGCTGCAGCGCCTGGAACACGGCCAAGACCTGCGCATCGGACAGCCGCGCGAGCTCTCCGCTGGCGACCTGGCGCGAGAACAGCGCGGCCTGCTGCGCCGAGGGCAGGCCGTCATAGGCCGTACCTGTCGCTGCGGCAGCGCTGGCCGGCTGGGCCATGGCCACGGGCGGATACCCCAGCGGCGCGGCCAGCAGGCCGATGACGGCGCCGGTGATGGCGGCAAGGCGGCGCAGTTTGATCGATGATCGATTGGATGGTTGGATCGGCGGATGGATGGACACGGCAGCTTCCTCCTCAAGACGGGCAAAGCGGACAGGGTCACCGCAGCGTCCGCGGGCATGCACCGGGCGCACGGCTCCACAAGGCCGCGGCGCGGCCTCGCTGGGTGGATCGACGGTTCAGGTTGCGCGAGCGCGGCAGCGCCATGCCGGCGGTAACCGGCGGCGGCGCGTGCCGCTATGTCCTGGAGCGCATTCGCATCCAGTCATCCAGTGGGTTGCTGGGAAAGCTCACGGTGTGCTCGCGCGCGCGCACCGGCACGCTGGTCACGGCGGCACGCTTGGTGCCCGCATTGCGCACGATGCGGGCGCTGGTGCGGGCCTTGCCGAGGGCGGCGGCGGCATGGCTGGCCGCGTCGCCCACGGTAGCCGCGATCGCGGCCACGCTGGCATCCGGGTCGTTGGCGGGACTGCTGGCTGCGCGCCCGCTGTGCTGCTGATCCTCGCCCAGCTCGAACACCGATTGCAGCGCCGAGAGCTGGTCCGCGCCGGGCTGCGCCACGTTCAGCACGGCCTCGACCATCGCGGTGAGCTGGGCCAGCACGTGCGCATCGCTCAGCTGCCGGCCCTGCGTAAACGCGGGCAGCAGGCTCGCCAGTTCTTCGCCGGCGAGCACGCCGGCCAGTGCCTTGAGCGCGAACTGCAGGCGCCAGCCCAGCTCGTGCCGCGGCAGCGCCGGAATGGCGCGCGCGAAGGCATCGAAGAAGCGGCCGTACACCGGCGCATAGTGCTCCAGCAGGTATTGCTGGATAAAGGGCGAGGTATCCGAATACACGCGCCCCAGCAGCCGCAGGAACGACGGCCCGCCCACCGCCGGGTCGCGCGCCATCTGCAGCGCGGGCACGAACAGCGCGCCCATCACGTGTTCGCAGCGGATGGCGTGGCCCGGCCAGCGCGCTTCGCACGCATCGAGCAGTGCCAGGCGCCGCGCGTTGAGCGGGTCCAGGCGCCGGCTCAGCACGGCGTGCATCATGATGTCCTTGCTGCGGAAGTGGTAGTTCACGGCGGCCAGGTTGACGATGGCGCGCGACGTGACCTGCCTGAGCGAGGTGGCTTCGTAGCCGACCTCGGTGAACAGCTTTTCCGTGGCGTCGAGAATCCGGGCCTTGGTGTCTCCTGCCGAGCTTTTGCCGGTCTTCATGGGGGCGCTTCTCTCTTCTGTACCGCGATAAACCCCTGTGCAATTTGATGCGCTGTCCGCTCCCTGCTCTGACGGCATACGGATGCTTGAAACAGCTGTACGAAGCCTATCCACGGCTTCGGGCGTTTCACAAGACCTGAATTGGAATGGACATTCTAAAAACCGGTGTTTTGTGCGCAAGCGCACGGCATTGTCCGCCGCGTCATGCAAGGGGCACGCTGGCCGCATGGCTGCGCAGCCAGACAAGCCGGGATTGCCCGCCATGCGCGAATCCATCATGACGTGAGGCTTTGCGCCAGCGCGTCGGCGTTCTGCGCGCTCAGCGCGAACACCGACAGTTGCGGATTGGCGCCCACGCTGGTCGGGAACACCGAGCCGTCGAACACAGACAGGTTGGCCAGCTGGTGGTGGCGGCCGCGGCTGTCGACCACGCCGCCGCGCGGGTCGTCGCTCATGCCGCAGCCGCCCATCAGGTGCGCGGTGAACAGCGCGGTGCGGAACGGCTTGAGCGGCAGCCGCGCGATGGCCTCGCGGGCTTCGGGCCAGCTGCGGTATTCGGCGGCGTCCACGTGCGCAGGCCGCACGCGTTCGGCGCCGGCGGCGAACTGCGCCTGCGCCATGCTCAGCCACGCGCGCCGCACGCCGTCCCAGGCGTAGTCCGTCAATTCGTAATCGAGCAGCGGGCTGCCGTCGGGCGCCAGCCGCACCTGCCCGCCCGGACTGTCCGGCACGAAGCCGTCGCGCAGCAGCGCCAGCATCGCGTTGGTATGCGGCAGCTGCGCCATGTCGCGGCGCAGCGCCTCGCCCACGCCGTTGACCACGCCCGCGCTGATGCCGGGGAACATCGGCGGCACCTCCAGCTTGTAGCCCATCGGCCCGGTCGCGCCGTGCTGCCACTGGAAGTGGTCCGAGGCGACAGACTGCGGCGCGCCATAATAGGGATCAATGCGCTCTGGCATCTTTGCGATGCTGATATTCACCGGATGGATAAATGTCCTTACGCCCAGCCGCTGATGCGGGTCCGGCACGCGCGAGCGCAGCAGCAGCGCCGGCGTGTTGATGGCGCCGCCGGCGGCGACCACGTGCCGGGCGCGCACGACCACGCTGACGCCAGTAGGCGTATAGCCGTCGGCGCCCAGCGCTTCGCCGGTGACCGAGCGCACCCGCTTGCCGTCATGGTCCAGCGTGCGCACGCGCACGCGATGCACCAGCGTTGCGCCGCTGGCCAGCGCCGCGGGAATGGTCGACACCAGCATCGATTGCTTGGCATTGACCGGGCAGCCGAAGCCGCAATAGCCCGAGTTCCAGCAGCCCTTCACGTTGCGCGGGATTACGTGCCATTCCCAGCCCAGCGTCTCGCAGCCGCGCCGCAGCACGTCGTTGTTGGGGTTGGGCGCCATCGCCCACGGGGCGATGCCCAGGCGCGCCTCGATCTTGTCGAACCATGGCGCCATCTCGGCCTCGCCGTGGCCGGTGACGGCGTGGTGCGAGGCCCAGTGCGCCAGCGTCTGCGGCGGCGTGCGGAAGCTCGACGACCAGTTGACCGTGGTGCTGCCGCCGACCGCGCGGCCCTGCAGGATGGCGATGGCGCCGTCGGCGGTGGTGCGCGCCGCGGCCTCCTGGTACAGCTCGCGGTAGGCGCGGTTCTCGTCCATGTCGCGGAAGCTGTCCGAGGTGCGCAGCGCGCCTTCTTCCAGCAGCACCACGCGCAGGCCGGCGCGGCTGAGGGCCTCGGCGCTGATGCCGCCGCCCGCGCCGCTGCCGACGATGACGACGTCGGCATCGAGCGTGCGCGTGGCGGTGAAGGTGCTGGCGTCGAAGACTTTCCAGCCGGCGGCGATGCCGGCATCGTAGAGATTGTCGATGGCCATGGCGGGATCAGGCGTGCAGCGCCCGGTAGACGGCCGCGTTGGGGCCGGGATAGCCGCTGCCGGCCCACGCGGCCGGCAGCGCGTAATAGCCCACGCTGGTGAGCTTGACCAGCACCAGCGCGCCGGCATTGAGCGTGGCCAGGCGGCTGGCGCGCCAGCGCGCCAGGAAGGCCTGCGCCTGCGCCGGCGTGGCGGCGCTCCAGTGCTGGCGGATGCCGGCCAGCGCCCAGCGCAGCGGGGTGCTGGCCAGCAGGCCAAACAGCTTGCGCAGCTCGGCCTGCGCGCCCGCGCCCATGGCCGCGCAGGTGGCGTCGATATTGAGCAGCGCGTCGTGCGCCAGCGCGGCCTGGCGTGGCGGCGGCGCTTCGGCCAGTTCGGTGACGATGGCCGGCAGCAGCGCGTGGAACATCGCCACGTCGTCCGGAAGCAGAAACGACATGCCCGCCTGCGGGGCGGGATCGGCGGATGAGCAGCCGGCCAGCGACGGCACCAGCGCGGTACACGCCAGCGCGGCCGAGAAGCCAAGGCCCACCTTGAGGAAGCCGCGCCGCGTCAGCGCGTGCAGCGCTTCGGCGTCGGCATCGGCATCGGCCACCGCGCGGCGGTGATGAGGGTTGGGGCGCATCGGGTCTCCTTGCGTCGGGTTCTTGTCTTCGCTGTGCTGGGCGGGCAGGCCCGCATTGACGCTAGCCGGAGTTTGGATAAAGATCGGTGCCCGGTCTTGATCCCGCATGACAGGTGATTTGATGCCACGCGCCACTCCGCCCGATGGCGGTGCCAGTGCCGGTGGTACGCAAGCTGGCACCACATCGGGCACCACATCCGGCACCGTCTCGCTCGCTTACCTGCGCGCCGTGCTCGACCACGGCGAGCGCCAGGGCATTGCCCCGGCTGAGCAGCTGCGCGCCGTCGGCGTGCCGCCGGAGGTGCTGGACGCGGGGGCGCAGGCGCAGACCGCCACGCGCATTGCCGGCACGGCCTATCTCGCGCTGCTGGACTGGCTCGAGCAGGCCACCGGCGATGCCGATGTCGGCCTGCGCGCCGGCGCCGCCTTCGCGCCGCGCCACTATGCCGAGATGGGCTACGTGGTGCTGACCACGCCCACCGTGCGCGACGCCATCCTGCAGGGCATTCGCTATGAAGTGCTGGCCAACGATATCGGCGGCACGCGCCTGATCGAAACGCCGCAGTCCGCATGCATGACGTGGCAAGCGCGGCATGGGCCGCTGTCGCGCCATGCGCACGAGCTGCATATGGCCACCTGGGTGGTGTTCGCGCGCTGGCTGATCGGCAGCCAGCATGTGGCGACGCAGGTCGAATTCCCGCACGCCGCTCCCGCCGATACCCGTTTGCATGCCGAGGTGTTCGGCTGTCCCGTCGTCTTCAATGCCGCGCGCCATGCCATGCATATCGACCGCGCCTTGCTGGACCTGCCATCGCTGCAGGCCGATGCCGGCATGCAGGCGCAGATGACGCGCATCGCCGATTCACAGCTGCAGCAGATCGTGCCCGCGGGCGCCGACGCGCTGGCGCAGGCGCGTGCCTGCATCCGCGCGCGGCTGCCGCAGGGCGAGGTGCCGATCGCCGACGTCGCCGCGCACCTGGGCCTGCCGGTGCGCACGCTGCAGCGCCGGCTGCAGGCGCAGGGCATCAGTTATTCACAGCTTGTGGATAACGTGCGGCAGGCACTGGCCCGACAGTACCTGGCCGAACCCGGCCTGAGCCTGGCGCAATGCGCGATGCGGCTCGGCTATTCCGAACAGAGCGCCTTCACCCACGCGTTCAAGCGCTGGACCGGTGAAACGCCGCAGGGCTGGCGCAGGGGCCGGACTTCCTAAAGCCCGTTTGTTGCGGGCACGCCTTCGTCATCGACGAAGCTGCGAAAAAATCCTGCGGTTTCAAACGCACGCGGCCATCGCCGTTGCAAGGCGCGATGCCGCCTTCTGTCGCCGTTTGATGTGCGCCAGGCGCCGCTGGCAAACCACCAAAATTAGAACCATCCTTCGATTCACGGCATTGACCACCCCGGCCGCGCTTCCTACGATGACATCCATCAATGTCACAATAAACACTGTCGTAAAGGTGAGGAGCGCGCATGAATGCACCCGCGGAGTTGCCGCCGGCGTTGTCGCCGCAGTGGCCACCACAGGCACCCCCTGCCCCCGAGCACACCGACATCGCCATCATCGGCAGCGGCTTTGCCGGCCTGGGCATGGCGATCCGGCTGCGCGAGCGCGGCGAGCGCGATTTCCTGGTGTTCGAGAAAGCCGGCTCGGTCGGCGGCACCTGGCGCGACAACCACTACCCCGGCTGCGCCTGCGACGTGCAGTCGCACCTGTATTCGTTTTCCTTCGCGCCCAACCCGGACTGGTCGCGCATGTTCTCGACCCAGCCGGAAATCCGCGCCTACCTGGAGGACTGCACCGACCGCTTCGGCCTGCGCCAGCACCTGCGGCTGCACCATGAGCTGCGCCACGCCGCCTGGGACGAGTCCGCGCACCTGTGGCGGCTGCAGATGGCCGACGGCAAGGTGGTGCGGGCGCGCGTGCTGGTGTCGGGCATGGGCGGGCTGAGCCGGCCGTCGTATCCCGACATCCCGGGGCTGGATACATTCGAGGGCGAATGCTTCCACTCGCAGCACTGGAACCACGCCTATGCGCTGGGCGGCAAGCGCGTGGCCGTGATCGGCACCGGCGCCAGTGCGATCCAGTTTGTGCCGCAGATCGCGCCGCAGGTGGCGCAGCTGGACCTGTACCAGCGCACCCCGCCGTGGATCATGCCCAAGCCCGACCGCGAGGTCAGCGCCGCCGAGCGCTGGCTGTTCCGCCGCCTGCCGTTCACGCAGACGCTGGTGCGCACCGGTATCTACTGGATGCTGGAGTCGCGCGTGCTGGGCTTCGTGCTGCATCCGAAGATCATGAAGGTGGTCGAGCGCGTCGCGCGCCGCCATCTGGCGCGGCAGGTGCGCGACCCGGCGCTGCGCGCGGCGCTGACGCCGGACTACACCATCGGCTGCAAGCGCGTGCTGATCTCCAACGACTATTACCCGGCGCTGACGCGTGACAACGTCGACGTGGTCACCACCGGCATCGCACGGGTCGAGCGCGACGCGGTGGTGCTGCGCGACGGCACGCGCCGGCCGGCGGACTGCATCATCCTCGGCACCGGCTTCCACGCCACCGACCCGCTGCCGCGCGGCGTGATCGCCGGCATCGGCGGCGTCGACCTGGTCGATGCGTGGCGCGACGGCGCACAGGCCTACCTGGGCACCACGGTGTCGGGCTTTCCCAACCTGTTCTTCGTGGTCGGCCCCAACACCGGCCTGGGCCATAGCTCGATGGTGTTCATGATCGAGTCGCAGGTGGCCTATATCGCCGACGCGCTGCGCCAGATGCGCCGCGACGGCGTACAGGCGGTGGACGTGCGCGAGCCGGTGCAGCGCCGCTTCAACCAACGGCTGCAGGCGCGCCTGGGCCATGCGATCTGGTCCGCCGGCGGCTGCGCCAGCTGGTACATCGACCCGCGCAGCGGCCGCAACACCACGCTGTGGCCGGGCTTTACCTGGCAGTTCCGCCGCGCCACCGCCAGCTTCCGCATGACCGACTACGACCTGTACCCGGTGCGCCGCGCCGTGCCGGACGAGGCCGCGCCGCAGCCGGTAGCGGACATCGCCAGCGCCGCCGGTGCATGAGGCACGCGCCTTTCCCACGCTTACATCAAGAACAACGACACACACCGGAAGGAGACCGGACATGAAGGACTTCCGCAACAAGGTTGCCGCGATCACCGGCGCCGGCTCGGGCATCGGCCGCGCGCTGGCGCTGGCACTGGCGCGCGAGGGCTGCCAATTGGCGCTGTCGGACCGTAACGAGGCCGGACTGGCGCAGACCGTGGCGCAGGCGATGGGCGCGGCGCCGCATGCCCGCATCACGCAGCACACCGTGGACGTGGCCGATCGTGCCGCGGTCTACGCGTGGGCCGCGGCCGCCGCCGACGCGCACGGCCGCGTCAACCTGATCTTCAACAACGCCGGCGTGGCGCTGTCGAGCACGGTCGAGGGCATGAACTACGACGACCTGGAATGGATCATCGGCATCAACTTCTGGGGCGTCGTCTACGGCACCAAGGCCTTCCTGCCGTACCTGAAGGCCAGCGGCGACGGCCATGTGGTCAACACCTCGAGCATCTTCGGCATCTTCGCCCAGCCCGGCATGGGCGCCTACAACGCCAGCAAGTACGCGGTGCGCGGCTTCACCGAATCGCTGCGGCAGGAACTGGACCTGATGGACTGCGGCGTGTCGGCCACCACCGTGCACCCCGGCGGCATCAAGACCAATATCGCGCAGGCCAGCCGGGTCTCGGCCAGCGTCAATGGCTTCCTGGTGCGCGACGCGCAGCATGGCAAGGACGAATTCGAGAAGTTCTTCATCACCTCGCCCGACAAGGCTGCGCGCGTGATCCTGGAAGGCGTGCGGCGCAACCGCCGGCGCGTGCTGATCGGGCCCGACGCCTATGCCGCCGACGCCATGGCGCGGCTGCTGCCGGCCGCCTACCAGTCGCTGGTGGTGCGCGAGACGCGCCGCAAGCGCGATCTCGGCAACGTGGTGGCGCCCGCTTCGGTGGGCCAGGGAGAGCGCCCGTGAACCGCCTTGCAATGGAAGCCGACGCGGCGCTGCTGGCGCCGCCGGGCGCGCTGACGCGCTGGTTCGGGCAGGGCCGCGTGGGCCTGTTCAGCCTGTCGCGCGCGACGCTGGCGCAGCGCCATGCGCTGCCTGCCTCGCGCTGGGTGCGCGTGCTCGATGCGATGGTGCACTACACCGACGAAGGTCCCGCCGACGGCGAGACCCTGGTGCTGATCCATGGCTTCGGCGCGTCGCTGCATACGTGGCAGGGGCTGGTGCCGGCGCTGGCGCAACGCTATCGCGTGCTGCGGCTGGACCTGGCGCCGTTCGGGCTGACCGGGCCGCTGCGCGATGCGCGCGGGCGCATCGAGACCATGGACGTGCACCGCTACCGCGACTTCATCGATGCCTTCCTCGCCGCGGTGGACGTGCGCCGCGCCAGCGTCATCGGCAATTCGCTGGGCGGGCTGATCGCGTGGGACCTCGCGGTGCGCCGGCCGGGCGCGGTCGACAAGCTGGTGCTGATCGACGCCGCCGGCTTCCCGATGAAGCTGCCGATCTATATCGACCTGTTCCGCCATGCGCCGGTGCGCTGGTCGGCACCGTGGCTGCTGCCCGAGTTCATCATCCGCGCCGCCACGCGCGACGTCTACGGCGATGCGTCTCGCGTGCCCGAAGCCACCTTCCGTCGCTACGTCGACTTCTTCTATGCCGAAGGCAGCCGCGAGGCTGTCGGCAAGATGGTGCCGAAGCTCGACTTCGCCCAGCTCGACACCCACCTGCTCGGCAGCGTGCGCGCACCCACGCTGGTGCTGTGGGGCGAGCGCGACCGCTGGATCCCGACCGCACACGCGCAGGCCTTCGCCGAGCGCATCCCCGGCGCGCTGCTGCGCCGCTATGCGGGGCTGGGCCACGTGCCGATGGAAGAAGACCCGCAACGCGTGGCCGCAGACCTGCTGCCCTTTTTAGCGCGATGAGCTTGCCATCCAAGGAGACCGCCATGATGCCAGTCCGCCGCGACGTGCATCCCCACCTGCCGCCGGAGCGCATCAGCGACTGGCACGAGCGGGGCCGCCACGTCACCCATTTCCTCAACACGCTGTCGATCTTCTTCCCCGCCGGGGAACGTTTTTTCATGGACAGCGTGCGCAACTACCGCGACCAGGTACAGGACCCGGAGCTGAGCCGCGCCATCGCCGGCTTTATCGGGCAGGAGGCGATGCACACGCGCGAGCACATCCTCTACAACCGGCTGATGGACGACGCCGGCCTGCCCGCCGCGGCGCTGGACCGCGCGGTGTGGTGGCTGCTGGACCTGCTGCGCAAGATCCTGCCCAAGTCATGGCAACTGGCGCATACCATCGCGCTGGAACACTACACCGCGATGCTGGCCGACGGCGTGCTGAAGGACCCGCGCCACCTGGGCGCCAGCTCGCAGGCCGGCTACCGGCAGGTGTGGACCTGGCACGCGCTGGAAGAGACCGAGCACAAGGCGGTGGCCTACGACGTCTGGAACACGGTGATGAAGCCCGGCCCGTACCGCTACTTCGTGCGCACCTTCACCATGCTGACCACCACGGTGACGTTCTGGGCCATGGTGTTCGTGTTCCATATCGCGCTGGTGATGGGCGACAAGGGCTGCCGCAACAAGCTGAGCGGGTTTGGCACCGCGCTGCGCTTTTTGTGGGCATCGCCCGGCGCGCTGCCGCGCATGATCCCGGAGTGGCTCAGCTATTTCCGTCCCGGCTTCCATCCGTGGGACGACGACAACCGTGCCGAGCTGGCGCGCATCGATCCGCTGGTGCGGGAGATCGAAGACACCGCGCGCGCCGCCGGCGTTTCCACGCGCGCACCCTCGCTGCGGGGGACGGCATGACCATCTGGCAATGCCGGATCTGTGGATTCGTCTATGAAGAAGCGCTCGGCATGCCCGAGCACGGCATCGCGCCCGGCACACCGTGGGGCGCGGTCCCGCCGGAATGGAGCTGCCCGGACTGCGGCATGGCGAAAGCGGATTTCGACATGGTTGCGGTATAGGCGCGGAGGAGAGCTGGACAAGAGCTGAGGCGCTTCACAAGCTGACGGCGTAGCTCCCCTCTCCCGCTTGCGGGAGAGGGGTGGGGGAGAGGGCCGGTGTCCCCACGAAGTTCAAGGCTGCGGTATGCCAGCGCCTGCCCTCTCCCCCGGCCCCTCTCCCGCGCGCGGGAGAGGGGAGCAAACCATCGGCGCGCTAAGGCTTCCCGCCGCCCCCGCCCTCCTCATCATGCAGATGCTCGATGATCGCCGCCACCCGGTCCCCCAGGTACTTGTTGGCCGAGATCTCCAGCGCCCGCATCATCTCCGTCTCCGCCATCACCAGCGCCAGCGGGCGGATGCGCCACAGGATGTCGACCAGTCGCGGCACGTCCTGCGGCGGCGGCAGCTTGCCCTCGCCGAAGCGGTCCAGCTCGCGCACCACGGTGGCGACGATCTGGTCCGACACCGCCTGGAAATGCCCGCGCGACTGCGCGATGATCTCCAGCACGTCTTCCAGCGCAAAGCCCGCGTGCGCGATTTCGGCGCCCGCGGCCAGCGCACGCGGGCTGCGCGCCAGGTAGCCGAGCCCGTCCGGTTCCAGCAGTCCCAGCGAGATCGCCTTGGCCAGCGCCGGGCGCGAGATCGCGCGGCCGAACAGCCGCGCCAGCGCCAGGTAGGAATAGTGGCGCGGGGTCTCGTTGGTCCACGGGCTGCTGATGGCGGTTTCCAGCCCCAGGATCGAGCGCAGGTCGTGCCCTTCGACGATGGCCTTGAGCAGCTCGGTGATATTGGCCAGCGTGTAGCCGCGAGCCAGCAGGTGGTGGATCAGCTTGAGCCGCCCCAGGTGCGCCTGGGTGTAGATGCCGACGCGCCCGCGCCGCTGCGGCGGATCGATCAGGCCGCGGTCCTGGTACGAGCGCACGTTGCGCACCGTGGTGCCGGCCACGCGCGCCAGTTCGTCGATGGTGTATTCCGGGGCGGGCGGCGGTCCGGCTGCGGCGGACCCCGTGCGGGGCGAAGACGAGGGTTGGCGGCGCCGGGTCAGTGTCATGCCAAAAATTCTAACCGAGGAACGCGGCAGGCAAAGTCGCGGCGGGTTTTGCCGATAATGAAGGCATTGCCCCTGTCCCCGCCACCCGAGCGCCTGTTTCCCATGCATATCCGCTGGCTCGAAGACTTCGTCTGCCTGGCCCAGGCCGGCAGCCTCGCGCGCGCCGCCGAGCTGCGCAACGTGACCCCGCCCGCCTTCGGCCGGCGCATGCAGGCGCTGGAGGTCTGGGCCGGCGCGCCGCTGATCGACCGCAGCGCCTTCCCGGTGCGGCTGACCGCCGAGGGGCGCCAGTTCCTGGAAGCCGCGCAGAGCGCGCTGCGCACGCTTGACGACACCCGCCTGGCGCTGCGCGCCGCGCATCGCGCCGACGCCAGCACCGTGACCATCGCCACCGGCAAGACGCTGGCGCGCTCGATGGTGCCGGCGTGGCTGGCGGGCCTGCGCGAGGCGCTGCGCCATGACCCCGCGGCGGCCGGCTTCCGCACCCGCCTGTCGACCTTCCCGATGCACGACGCGCTGGCGATGTTCGCCGAGGGCGATGCCGACTTCCTGCTGTGCTACAGCCCGCCCGACCTGCCGGTGATGCTAGACGACGCGCGCTACCAGTTCCACCTGGCCGGCGTGGAGCGGCTGGTGTGCGTCAGCGCCGCCGACGCGCGCGGCGCGCCGCTGCACCGGCTCGGGACGGGCAAAACCGCGGGCAAGACCGCCGGCAAGACCGCGGCCAGGCCGGTGCCGATGATCGCCTACGCCGAGACCCTGACGCTGGGCCGCATGGTCAACCAGGAGATCGCGCGCCGCAAGCTGGCGCCGCGCCTGGACGTGATCGCGGTCAGCGACTTTGCCGAGTCGGTGCACGAGATGGTGCGCCAGCGCATGGGCCTGGCCTGGCTGCCGGCGCGTCTGATTGCCGACGACCTGCGCGACGGCCGGCTGGTGCGTGCCATCGCCGCCCCGCGCGAGGACGAAGGTGGCGACGGCGGCGACCTCGCGCTCGACATCCGCCTGTACCGCCCGCGCGCGCCGATGCGGCCGCTGGCCGAGGCGTTCTGGCAGGCGGCGGTGCAGGCGCCGCGCTGAAGCGTCCCTGCGCTGACATTGGCGCCATTGCCGAATCGGCAACCGCGGTTGCCAAAGCCGCACGCCGCCGCGGTCGCGCGCTTCTAACATCGGTCCACAACCATGATTCCGGGACCCCGAGCCAATACCATGAAGACCACCCTGCGCGCGGCCGCTGCCGCACTCTGCCTTGCCGCCTCTGCCGGTGCCGTTTCCAGCGCCGCCGCCGCCACCGCCGCCTGGCCCACCAAGCCGATCACGCTGGTGGTCGGCTACACCGCCGGCGGCAGCGTCGACCTGGTGGCCCGCACTATCGCCCCGGAGCTGGGCAAGCGCCTGGGCCAGAGCGTGGTGATCGAAAACCTGGGTGGCGCCGGCGGCACCATCGGCGCGGCCAAGGTGGTCAAGGCCGAAGCCGATGGCTACACGCTGCTGATGGGCTCGGGCAGTGAAGTCTCGATCGCGCGCCTGACCAACCCGGCGGTGCGCTACGACGGCGAGAAGGACCTGGCGCCGGTGACCTTTGTCGGCACCCAGCCGATGGTGCTGGTCGGCAAGCCCGGCCTGCCGGCCAAGAACGCGGCCGAGCTGATCACGCTGGCCAAGGCCCAGCCGGGCCAGCTGTCGTATGCCTCGTCCGGTGTCGGCACGCCGCTGAACCTGGCGGGCGAGCTGATCAAGCAGCAGGGGAAGGTCGAGATCACGCACGTGCCGTACAAGGGCGCTTCCGCCATGGCGACCGACCTGCTCGGCGGACAGATCGACCTGGCGGTGATGGTGCTGTCGTCGGCGCTGCCGCATATCCAGGCCAACCGCGTGCAGGCCTACGGCGTAACCGGCGCGAAGCGCTCGCCGGTGGCGCCGAACGTGCCCGCGCTGGCCGAGACGCCGGCGCTCAAGGGCGTGGACATGGGCGTGTGGTTCGGCCTGATGGGCCCGGCCAGGCTGCCGCAGCCGGTGGTGGCGCGCCTGAACACCGAGATGCAGGCCGTGCTGGCGATGCCGGACGTGAAGAAGAAGCTGGCCGAGGCCGGCGTGGACGTGGCGCCCGCCAATCCGGCGCAGTTCGGCAGCTTTATCAAGCGCGAGACCGGGCGCTATCGCACCATCGTGCAGACGGCGGGGATTCAGCAGTAAGCAGCAGCATGGGGAGGCGGCGTCGCTCTGCGCGCGCTTGCCCTCTCCCCGTCCCTGTCACAACGACCCGGCAGGCACCGACCCGCCAGGCACCCTGAACGCACCGACTCCATGACTCACCAGCCCACCGCACCCCTCGAAGCCTACCCCGTCGACGTCGCCTTCCCCGACATCCGCCCCTACGCCGCCGGCAACACCGGCATCCCCTACCTCTACACCTTCGACAGCGGCCAGCCCGGTCCGCACGTGATGGTCAACGCGCTGACCCATGGCAACGAAGTCTGCGGCGCGATCGCGGTCAAGGCGCTGCTGGACCACGGCCTGCGCCCGCGCCGCGGCCGGCTGACGCTGGCCTTTGCCAACGTCGACGCGTACCACCGCTTCGATCCCGCCAGCCCGGATGCCTCGCGCTTCGTCGACCAGGACTTCAACCGCGTGTGGACCGCGAAGGTGCTCGATGACGCCAGCCTCGATTCCTCGGAACTGCGCCGCGCACGCGCCATGCGCCCGGTAATCGATACCGTCGACCTGCTGCTGGACCTGCATTCGATGCACGAGAAAAGCCGGCCGCTGATCGTCTCCGGTCCGCTGGACAAGGGCATCGCCCTGTCGCGCGCGCTTGGTGCGCCGGCCGATGTGATCGTCGACGAAGGCCATCCCGAAGGCCGCCGCATGCGCGACTACGATGGCTTCGGCGACGCCGCCAGCCCGCGTAACGCGCTGCTGATCGAATGCGGCCAGCACTGGGAGCCCGCCGCCGTGACGGTGGCGCAGGACAGCACCGCGCGCTTCCTGCTGCATGCCGGCATCGTCGAGCCCAGCGACCTGCCCACCGGCTGGCTGCAGCCGCTGCCCGCCGCGCAGCGCGTGGTGCGCGTGACCGAGCCGGTGGTGGCCACCAGCATGGACTTCCGCTTTGCCGGCCCCTACACCGGGCTCGAGACCTTTACCGAGGCCGGGACCGTAATCGGCTGGCGCGACGGCGAGCCGGTGGTGACGCCGTATCCGGATTGCGTGCTGGTGATGCCGTCGCTGCGCCAGTTGCGCCCGGGCGTGACCGTGGTGCGCCTGGGACGGCTGGAGCGCTGACCCGGGTACGCTGGGCCGGGCGCGGCTGCGCCCGGCAGGATGCTGCGCACAGGCTCATGGCGCGGCCCTCCGGTTGAATGCAGAATCGGCTAGGCTGCCGGCGCGGGCGCCGTGCCCGCCGGCGGCGGAGGCGGCAGCATGCCGGGGAACAGCTGCTCGACCAGCTCATCGAGCTTGGACGACGGCTGCACGAAGTTGCTCAGGTTCAGCCCGCCCGCGCTGCGGTTGGCGTTGTAGATCGCCTTGCCGACCCGGTCGCCATTGAGAAACACGGTGATGTCGGCGTTGTTCAGGTAGGTGTTCCAGTACCAGGCGCTGCGCGCGGTGTACAGCGCCACCATCGGGCATGCCGCGATCGAGGTCTGCGCCTGCAGCACCTTCACCTCGAAATTGCGCCGCCGCAGCGACGACAGGAAGTCCTCGACAAAGTCATTGCCGCTGACCGGGTTCACCACCACGCACAGCAGCGTGCCGTGGGCGCCGTAGTTGCCCAGCGGGCCGCCGCCGGCTGGCAGCTGGAACGCGACCACGGGATCGTTGGGATCAAGGCGGTCGACCGGCGTCACGGCCTGGTAGGTCGAGCAGGCGGTCAGCAGCAGGCCCGCGCAGGCCGCCAGCAGTGCATGGTTCATGGAATGTCCTGGAGGGCTGGGCGGCGCGCCACGACAAGGCGCATGCGCCACCGCATACCTTCACACTGTAGGCGCCGGCAGGCCGTTCCAATCGGGCAAACAGAAGCGCAAAACGGTCGCTTCTGGTGTTGCGGATGGGTGGCGGATAGCGCTGCGGATGACGCCTCAGCCGCCGCCCTGCGCCAGCCGGCCCACCAGCACCAGGCAGAGCGCCGCCAGGCACACGCCGACCACCGCCACCTGCACGCGCGTCACGGGTTTGCCGCCGAACAGCGTCTGGCTGAGCCAGGCGGGCGAGATCACGCCGGCGAGGGTCGCCACCATGATCAGGATGGCAAGCACGGACAGTACGGATTGCATGGCGGGGTAACTCCGGAATCGTCGCGGGTGCGATCAGTTGGCGCCGCCGCGCAGCAGGCAGTCGCGCAGCAGCGGCATGCCGTCAGCCAGGCCCGCGCCGTTGCACTCCACCGCCACCTTCTGGCCGCGCCGCACCATGGTGGCGCGGGCTTCCACTTCGCACTCGCGCCCGGCCGGGCCGCAGATCTGGCGCGGCAGCAGCAGCGCACGCACATTGGCGCCCGGGTCGTTGGTGCGGATATCGACAAAGACCTGCTCGCCGTCGCGGCGGATGCCGCTGGCCACGCCTTCGACGATCAGGTACTGGTTAAGGTAGTCGCGATCCGCCTTGCCGGGATTGTCGCGATAGGCAGCCAGCAGCGCATCGGCCTGCAGCTGCGGCAGCCGGTCGGCGGGGCGTTGCGGGTCGATGCTGACCGGGTCCAGCGTGCCGTTGCGCGGCACGCCACGAACCTCGCTCGCCGGCCCCGCGCTGGCCGCGGCCAGCGCATCGGCCGGCACGTCGGGCACGGCGCCGCCAACATCGTCGCGGCGGTCATTGCCGGCAAACCACAACATGCCAAGGACGGCCACGGCGACGATGGCAATGAGGATCTGCTGGGTGCGGTTCAACATCGGGAGGGTCCTGCGTAGTGAAAGCGGAAGGTAAAAAAGGCGAAAGGCGAATTATGCGCCCGGCTGCCGCAAAAGCACGCGTACAGCGTCGGGAACGCCGGCCACGTCGCCTTGCCGCGTGCGCGGAGCCATTGGGACACGCCGGCTTGCCCCGCCCTACTTCCCAATACAAAACCGCGTAAAAATCGTCCCCAGCAGGTCATCGCTGGTGAACTCGCCGGTAATGCTGTTCAGGTGTTCCTGCGCCAGCCGCAGTTCTTCCGCGAACAGGTCCAGCGCCTGGGCCTGGCGCTGGCTTTGTTCGGCGGCGACGTCCAGGTGCGATTGCGCCTGCCGCAGCGCGGTCAGGTGCCGTTCGCGCGCGAGGAAGGTGCCTTCGTTGCCGGATTGCCAGCCCACCAGCCGCAGCAGCTCGCGGCGCAGCAGCTCAATGCCGGCGCCGGTGCGGGCCGAGATCCAGATCTCGGTCGGGTTGGGGCCGTTGGCGGCGACTACGTGCGGGCGGTTGCCGCCGAACATCATCTCGCCCACCGCGGGGGCCTTGTCGATCTTGTTGACGATGCGCACGATCGGCGCGCCGGGCGGCAGCTGGCCGCTGAGCTTGTCGTCGATGGCGTCGTCGATCTCGGACAGCCCGTGGCGCAGGTAGTCGGTGGCGTCGACCAGGTGCAGCACGATGTCGGCGCGGCGGATGGCGTCCCAGGTGCGTTCGATGCCGATGCGCTCGACTTCGTCGGCGGCTTCCTCGCGCAGGCCGGCGGTGTCGATGATATGCAGCGGGATGCCGTCGATCTGGATGGTCTCGCGCACGCGGTCGCGCGTGGTGCCGGCAATCGGCGTGACGATGGCCAGTTCCGCGCCGGCCAGCGCGTTCAGCAGCGACGACTTGCCCACATTGGGCTGGCCCGCCAGCACCACCGACAGGCCTTCGCGCAGCAGCGCGCCCTGGCGCGCCTGCGCCAGCACCGCCCCCAGTTCATCGCGGATGGTGGCAAGCTGGCCGCGCGCGTCGGACTGTTCCAGGAAATCGATCTCTTCCTCGGGGAAGTCCAGCGTGGCCTCGACCAGCATGCGCAGGTGGATGACCTTGTCCACCAGCTGGCGGATCGCGTTGGAGAACTCGCCCTCCATCGAGCGCGCGGCCGAGCGCGCCGCGGCCTCGGTGCTGGCTTCGATCAGGTCGGCCACGGCCTCGGCCTGGGCCAGGTCGAGCTTGTCGTTGAGGAAGGCGCGGCGCGTGAACTCGCCGGGCTCGGCCAGGCGCAGGCCGATGCCGTCGCCAGCCTGCAGGCAGCGCGTCAGCAGCATCTGCATCACCACCGGGCCGCCGTGGCCCTGCAGCTCCAGCACTTCCTCGCCGGTATAGGAATTGGGCGCCGGGAAATACAGCGCCAGGCCGTGGTCGATGACCTTGCCGTTGCCGTCGAGAAACGGCAGGTAGGTGGCGTGGCGCGGCTTCAGTGCCTGGCCGCAGACGGCGCGCATCACGGGGCCGACATCGGGGCCGGACACGCGCACCACGCCGATGCCGCCGCGGCCGGGCGCGGTGGCGATGGCGGCAATGGGAAGCTGGGGAGCAGTCATGGCGGTATTGTCGCAGATCGGGTGCGCGGGTGCGGTTCGCTTGGCACCTGGTGGCGGGGCCGCCATGGCTGGCGGAGTGGTCAACTGGCGCCGGGCAGCGGCGGCGCCGCATGGTCCGGCATCGCCTGCAGCTCCAGGCACTCGGCCAGCAGGCGGCGCGCGACGATGCCGTCGACCTGCCGGCCCAGCCGGGCCTGCCGCTTGACCAGCTTGCGGTGCAGGCGCCTGGTATAGCGCGCCGGCAGCACCGGCGCCAGCGCCTCGATCACGTAGCGCAGCCGCTTGCCGGCGATGCGCTGCGCGTGCACGGCGACGGGATCGCCATCGCGGGCGCTTCTCGCCAGCGCCCGCAGCTGCTTGCGGCCACGGCGCACACGCTGGCGTGCAAACGACGCGAGGCGGGTGCGGTCGTTGCGGGCGCGGCCGGCAAGATGCGCCAGGTGCGCCAGGTCGCGATGCAGCGCCGGCAGCGGCCAGTCGCGGTAGGTAGCCAGCGCCGCCAGCATCGCCTCGCGCGCGGCGTTGCGGCGCTGCCGGGCGGTGTCGGCAATGGCGGCCAGTACGGTGTCGTCAGGCTCCTGTTCGCGGGCCGGGCCGATGGTCTCGGCCAGGAACACGTCCCAGTCGCGCGCCGCGCTGGTGGCGCGCGCGAGTGTGCGCAGGTCGCGCTTCCAGCGGTCCCGCTCCTGCCGCGGCAGGGCCGGGCCCATGGCCCAGACCACCGCGCGCGCATGGCGCAGCGCAATGCGCAGCTGGTGCAGGTCTTCCGGGTCGTCGCGGCGCTGCAGCTGGTCCAGGAGCGCGTCGATGCGCGCCAGGCTGGCTTGCGCCAGCGCGGCAAAGGCAGCGGCGGGCCGCGTCTTGCGGCGCAGCCTGGGAGATTTGGCGTCGGCGTTCATGGCGGACTGCATGCGGTCAGGCGCGCACGCGGGACGCAGATGCCTTCAGTGTAGGCGACGGCACGCGCTTGGGCGGTATGCGGCGCCAGCGCCGCTTCCGGTCGGTTGACAGGCCGCGGCCTTCACGCTGGAATGCGCAGATCCGTCAGGACCAGTGCCCACCCACGAGGACCGCCATGACCACCGAACAGGAACGGCTGCTGCTGCGCGACACCATCGAGGCCGGCTTCCGCCAGGCCGCCTTCGTCAACGACGTCGGCATCGCGCTGGCCGACTGCGGGCCCGGCTGGTGCGAGTCGACGCTGGCCATCACGGCGCGCCATCTTCAGCACGGCGGCATCGTCCACGCGGGCGTGCAGGCCACCATGGCAGATCACACCGCCGGCGCGGCCGCCTCCACCATCCTGGAAGCTGGCCAGCACGTGGTCACCGCGGAGTTCAAGATCAACCTGCTGCGGGCCGTGCGCAGCGAACGGCTGCGCTGCCGCGCCGACGTGCTCAAGTCCGGCCGCTCCATCATCGTGGTCGAGGCCGACGTGTTTGCCGACGTCCATGGCGAATCCGTGCTGGTGAGCCGGCTCAACGCCACCATGAGCGTGCTGGACCTGGCCTGAGACCCGCCCGCTCCAACCATCGACAAAGGAAGCCACCCATGATCGACCACACCGGCGTCAGCGTCAGCGATTACGAGAAAAGCCGCGCTTTCTACCAGGCCGCGCTGGGCGCCATCGGCTACGTGCTGGACAAGGAATTCCCGGCCAGCGTCACCGGCAGCACCGACGTGGCCGGCTTCGGCACGCCCGGCCATCCCGACTTCTGGATCCACCGCGGCACGCCCAACCAGCCGCCGGTGCACGTGGCATTCCGCGTCGACAGCCGCGCGACCGTCGATGCGTTCCATCGCGCGGCACTGGCCGCGGGCGGGCGCGACAACGGCGCACCGGCCGTGCGCGCGCACTACCACCCCGACTACTACGGCGCCTTCGTGCTGGACCCTGACGGCCACAACATCGAGGCGGTCTGCCACAAGCCCTCTT
Source organism: Cupriavidus nantongensis (assembly GCF_001598055.1). Taxonomy (NCBI): domain Bacteria; kingdom Pseudomonadati; phylum Pseudomonadota; class Betaproteobacteria; order Burkholderiales; family Burkholderiaceae; genus Cupriavidus; species Cupriavidus nantongensis. The sequence continues at coordinate 284,103 of NZ_CP014844.1, forward strand.
AATGAGGGTTCAGCGCGTCGCGACGATGAACAGTCGCGGGAACGGCAGCAGCACCGAACCGTCCGGCAGCGCCGGGTACGCGTTGGCGATCTCGGTCTGGTAGCGCGCCAGGTAGGCGGCACGCTCGGCCTCGTCCAGCGGCTGCAGGAACGGGCGCAGGCCGCTGCCCTTGAACCACTCCACCACCGCGGCCGGGCCGCCGGCGAGCGGATGGTGGTAGGTGGTCAGCCATACGTCCACGCGCTGGCACAGCGGGCGCAGCAGCTCGTAGTACCAGCGCGCCGGCGCGCGTTCGGCGCGGGCCTTGCTGGCGCCGGCCAGCTTGTCGGCCCACGGGCCTTCCGCCGCCACCCGGCGCATCAGCTGGTGCGCGGGTTCTTCCAGGTTGTCCGGCATCTGCACGGCGAGCGTGCCGCCCTCGGAAAGCTTCGAGACCAGCTCAGGAAACAAACGGCCGTGGTCGGGCAGCCATTGCAGCACCGCGTTGGCCAGGATCACGTCATACGGGCCGGCCTCGTCCCAGGCGCCGATGTCGGCCACGCGGAACTGCACGTCGGGCAGGCGCTTGCGCGCGGCGTCGATCATGTCCTGCGAGCTGTCCAGCCCGGTCACCGAGGCGCCGGCATAGCGCGCCAGCAACACCTCGGTGGAATTGCCGGGGCCGCAACCGATATCCACGGCGCTGCGCGCGATCTCGTTGGGAATGGCAGCCACCAGGTCACGGACCGGGCGGGTGCGTTCGTCTTCGAAGGCGACGTATTGGTGGGCGGACCAGCTCATGGGGGTCTCCTGACGGTAAGAGCAGGCCAGTAGCATACGCCTGCCGCAGCCAGCGCAGGCCAGCCGCAGCCAACACCGCTTGAACCAGGCTCCCCTCGCCCGCTTGCGGGAGAGGGGTGGGGGAGAGGGCCGGAATGTCCACGAAGTAAAGCGCGTCGGTATGCCAGCGCCTGCCCTCTCCCCCGGCCCCTCTCCCGCGCGCGGGAGAGGGGAGCAAACCGTCGGGATCGCGAAAGCCCTCAGCCCTCAGCAAAAAACAAAAAGCCCGGCATCTCTGCCGGGCTTCCATCACCGCATCTTGCAACAGGCTTTAGCTCTTGGCCACCACCGCGGCCTTGCCCTTGCCCAGCATCCGGTTGATCTGCCACTGCTGCGCGATCGACAGGATGTTGTTCACCACCCAGTACAGCACCAGGCCGGCCGGGAAGAAGAAGAACATCACCGAGAACACCAGCGGCATGATGGTCATCACCTTGGCCTGCACCGGATCCGGCGGGGTCGGGTTCAGCTTGGTCTGCACGAACATCGACACGGCCATCACGATCGGCAGGATGTAGAACGGATCCGGCACCGACAGGTCCTTGATCCAGCCCAGCCACGGCGCGCCGCGCATTTCCACCGACGACAGCAGCACCCAGTACAGCGCGATGAACACCGGGATCTGGATCACGATGGGCAGGCAGCCGCCGAGCGGGTTGACCTTCTCGGTGCGGTACAGCGCCATCATCTCCTGGTTCATCTTCTGCGGGTCGTTCTTGTAGCGCTCGCGGATCGACGTCATGCGCGGCTGCAGGTCCTTCATCTTGCCCATGGACTTGTAGCTCGCCGCCGACAGCGGGAAGAACACCAGCTTGATCAGCACCGTCAGCGCGATGATCGACCAGCCCCAGTTGCCCAGGAAGCCATGCAGCTTCTCCAGCAGCCAGAACAGCGGCTTGGCCAGGATGGTCAGCCAGCCGTAGTCCTTCACCAGCTCCAGGCCCGGGGCGATCTTCTCGAGCATGTGCTCTTCCTGCGGGCCGGCGAACAGGCGCGCATCGGTGCTCACGCTCGCGCCCGGGGCCAGTTCGCCCAGCGGCTGCTGGATGCCCACGCGGTACAGGTGCGGATCGATCTGCTGCACATAGAAGCTGCGCTCCTTGCCGGTCTGCGGAATCCAGGCCGAGGCAAAGTAGTGCTGCACCATCGCCACCCAGCCGTTGTTGGCGGCGGCCGGCACGGTGGCCTTGCCCTTGGCGATGTCTTCGAAGTCGATCTTGTGGTACTTGTCGGCGTCGGTGTAGACCGCCGGACCGGTGAAGGTGCTGTAGAACTGCGACTGCTCGACCTTGCTGCCGTCGCGCGCCAGTTCCAGGTACAGCGTCGGCGAGACCGGCGCGGTGCCCGCGTTGGTCACGTCGAACTTGCTGTCGACCACGTAGCTGCCCTTGCGGAAGGTGTAGGTCTTGACCAGCTTCACGCCGTTCTTCTCGGCGCTCAGCACCACCTGCAGCTGCTCGGCGCCGTCCAGCGTGCGCGGGCCCGGAGTCGCGGTGAACAGCGTGGTGTGGTTGGGCAGGTCGCCGCCGATCAGGCCCGAGCGCGCCATGTAGGTGCGCACGTTGTCGCGCTCGAACAGCACCACCGGCTTGCCGTCCTTCTCATGCTCCTTGAGCAGCTCCAGGCGCGACACGATGCCGCCGGCGGTGTCGATCTCGGCGCGCACCGTGTCGGTGGTCACCACGATCTTCTCGCCGGTGGGCTGGGCCGCGGCCTGCGGCGCGGCGCCCGCGGCCGGTGCCGCTGCGCCCGGCTGGACGTTGGCCTTGGGCACGTCGCCCTGCGCGGCCGCGCCGCTGGCGGCCGGCGCCGAAGCGGCCTGCTGCTGCGTCGTGCTCGGGAAGAACATCGACGCATGGCCGTTGGCGCGCTGCCAGTTGTCGTAGAGCAGCACGAGGGACATCGAGAAGATGACCCAGAGGATGGTGCGTTTGATATCCATGTCTGGCTGTGGTCGGAAAAATCAGGGTCTGGGCAGACGGATTGCCACTGGCGCTCGGCCTGTGGCGGCATGGACTGGCGTGTCAGCTTCCGTGCCCGGCACGGGATCATACCCGCCTTGGGCGAAAGGATGGCAGCGGCACAGCCGGCAGGCGGCCATCCAGCTGCCGCGCGCGGCGCCATGATGGACGATGGCGTCGCGGGCGTAGTCGGAACAGGTCGGCAGGAAGCGGCACTGCGAGCCCAGGTAAGGGCTGAGGGCGATCTTGTAGACGCGCAGCAGGGCTAGCAGGATTCGCTTCATGGCGGGGCGGTCAGGCTGGCTGGCCTGGTGGCTGGCTTTGCGAGGGGCTCGCCGGTGGCGCCGCGGTGGGCGGTGCCGGAGGCGAGGCAGGCGGCGCGGGTGGCGGCAGTGGCCTGGCCGCTACCTCGAGCAGGCTGGCGATTTCCGCCGCGCATGCCCTTCGGACCGCCGCGCGCGTCGCAAATTCCGCGCGCGGAAACTTCGCTTGCAGGCGCAGCAGCACGTCGCGGCCACCCAGTTGTTCGCGGCGCTGGCGGAACAGCTCGCGCGCCATGCGCTTCACCAGGTTGCGCTCGGCGGCGCGCGGCGCGAACTTCTTGCCCACCACCACGCCCAGCCGGCCTTCCGGCCGATCGTTCGGGCGTACATAGAGCACGAAGTGAGTGCTGCGCCGCCGGGGCCGCAAAGCAAAAACGGATGAAAACTCATCCGTCTTTGTCAGCCTCGCGGCTTTGGGAAAGGCAAAGGTAGACACGCCTGGCAAAGCTAGCGGGAACACTGCACCCTGCGGCAAGCTACCGGCCATCCGGACAGCGAGGCGGTTGGCCTGGACCGCGTTGCCGCGGTCCGGACCGGTCGCCCGGCCCTTAGATCGCCAGGCGCTTGCGGCCCTTGGCGCGGCGAGCGTTGATGACGGCACGGCCGCCGCGGGTCTTCATGCGCACGCGGAAACCGTGGGTACGCTTGCGGCGGGTAACGGAAGGTTGGTAGGTACGTTTCATGTTGCACTCTCTGGTTGATCTTGGCTCGCCCGACTCCGGCCGGTGCCGGGGTGCCGTGGCCGCCGCGTATGGTTCGCATGGGGTTGCCGCTTGCGAGGGAACTGCAGCGGCGTGTCCGACGATTCTGGTTCTGTCTTAGCTGCCGGCCGAAGGGCGCGCGCTGCAGGCAGGTAGCCTGTGGGCGCGGACGGCACGGACAGGCCAGACCCGGCGATGCGCATACGTGATCCCCTGCCGCATCGCAGAACCCGCCATTTAAACGATTTTCCGCGACGCTGTCAAGGCAGCAGTCTGTGTGCGACGGCACAATCGCCACAGCGCCGCAAGCCCGGTGGTGCGCCATTGTCCACAACGGGCAGTGGGCAACCAGCAGTGCCCCGAAGGCCACCTCTAACCCGGCCATCCACAGGCGAAGTCCCTGTTTTGCCTGAAATTTTGCCCATTTCCGCCCCCCAGAAACCCGCATCGCAGCAAGGGTTGTGCACATCAATCCACTGCATTTGCACAAGTTGTCCACAGACTTATCCTTTGTGGATAACTCAGGGGCGGGGGTACAATCCGGGTCCAAACACAACACGGGCTGCGTGGCGCAGGCGCAACCCGGGCCCCCACCGCGACAACGCATGAGTTTACGCACGCCAGTGCGGCGAGCCAGAAGGTTCGCTGCCGGCGGCATGGCATGCCGCGGTGCCCTTGGCGGAGGGAATCGATTCCCAATACGGCCGAGGCGGTCCGGAATGCGCGGCGCATACGCCGCCCGTGGCGTACCCAGTGCTGCTGGCAAGGCAGCGTGGGGTGCGATTACTCAACAACAAACAATGCAAGATTTCTGGCAGGCGGCAGCCGCGCAACTCGAGCGCGAGCTGACGCCGCAACAGTTCAAAACGTGGATCAAGCCGCTGGCGCCCGTTGCGTTCGATGAAGAAACGCATGCGCTGCGGATTGCTGCGCCCAACCGTTTCAAGCTCGACTGGGTCAAGAGTCAGTTTTCAGGGCGCATCACCGCCCTCGCCTGCGAATACTGGGAAGCGCAGGTCAGCGTCCAGTTCGTGCTCGATCCCGCCGCGTCGGGCCGCGCCGCTGCCTATATGCAGCCGGCCCAGCCTGGCATGGGCGCGGGCGGTATGGACCGCATGGAGCATCACGCAGCACCGGGTACGGGCATGGGCGGCTATCCCGGCGCCCAGCCCGGCCAATCGATGGGCGGCCAGGCCCCGTTTGCCATGCCTGGCCAGCCCGCGCAGCCCGGCTATGGCGAATACCCCACCGCGGCCGCGTACGGCTTGGGCCAGCCGCCATATGGCCACCCGACCGGTAACCCGGCCGGCATGCCCTCCGCCGCCCCGGTTCCGGCCGGCGCGCGTGGCCAGGGCATGGGCCAGCATCCCGGCCAGCACCACCCGCAGCACAATCAGCAGCACCATCAGCAGCACAACGCCGACCTGGGCGAGATCGACGTGGTCCAGATGGACCCCGCCGAAGCCAGCGCCCGCTCCTACCGCGCCCCGCAGCAGGGCCAGCATCCGCATGCCGCGATGGGCAACGCCGCGCCGATGCCCGGCCACCAGCCCAGCGACACGGTGCACGAGCGCTCGCGCCTGAACCCGATCCTGACCTTCGACAATTTCGTCACCGGCAAGGCCAACCAGCTGGCGCGCGCCGCCGCGATCCAGGTCGCCAACAACCCGGGCAAGTCCTACAACCCGCTGTATCTCTATGGCGGCGTCGGCCTGGGCAAGACCCACCTGATCCATTCCATCGGCAACCACATGCTGATGGAGAACCCGCGCGCGCGCATCCGCTACATCCACGCCGAGCAGTACGTGTCCGACGTGGTCAAGGCGTACCAGCGCAAGGCCTTCGACGAGTTCAAGCGCTACTACCATTCGCTGGACCTGCTGCTGATCGACGATATCCAGTTCTTCTCCGGCAAGAACCGCACGCAGGAAGAGTTCTTCTACGCCTTCGAGGCCCTGATCGCCAACCGGGCGCAGGTGATCATCACCAGCGATACCTACCCCAAGGAAATCACCGGCATCGACGACCGCCTGATCTCGCGCTTCGATTCCGGCCTGACCGTGGCGATCGAGCCGCCCGAGCTGGAAATGCGCGTGGCGATCCTGATGAAGAAGGCCGCCGCCGAGAACGTGAACGTGCCGGAAGAAGTCGCCTTCTTCGTTGCCAAGCACCTGCGCTCCAACGTGCGCGAGCTGGAAGGCGCGCTGCGCAAGATCCTGGCGTTCAGCAACTTCCACGGCAAGGACATCACCATCGAAGTGACGCGCGAAGCGCTGAAGGACCTGCTGACGGTGCAGAACCGCCAGATCTCGGTCGAGAACATCCAGAAGACCTGCGCGGATTTCTACAACATCAAGGTCGCTGACATGTATTCGAAAAAGCGGCCTGCCAATATTGCCCGGCCGCGCCAGATCGCGATGTACCTGGCCAAGGAGCTGACGCAGAAGAGCCTGCCGGAGATCGGCGAACTCTTCGGCGGCCGCGACCACACCACCGTGCTGCACGCCGTGCGAAAGATCGCCGACGAACGCAGCAAGGATGCGCAGCTCAACCACGAGTTGCACGTGCTGGAGCAGACGCTCAAGGGATGATCGCCGGCCGGACCCGGGGCGCTCCCGGGACGGTGTTTTGAAGGGCCAGCCCCGCCGGGCTGGCATACTGTAGGGTGCGCGCCACGGACATCCCGTGGCGCCTGGGGAATTAACGTCAGCGACGCCGGGGCAAGTGTCCGGAAAGTGGCCACTGATAAGGCTTTGCGGTGAGTCGGGACGGGATGGCAAGAACGATTGGCGCCAGCGTGGCTTTTTGGGCACAGCTGGCCCGCCGGCCGGTCCCGCCCCGCTTCACCGCAGCGGCTTATCCTTGGTACAATGGCACATTAACTCCTTGATTCCTAAGTGAATTTGGAGTTGTTTGCGTTCTGCGGTCGCCGATTACAAACGACGAAGGATAAATTCAATGCAATTGGTCAAAACCTCGCGAGACAACCTGCTGCGTCCGCTGCAAATCGTGAGCGGCATCGTGGAGCGCCGCCACACCCTCCCGATCCTGGCCAACCTGCTGATTCGCAAGTCCGGGTCGAACGTATCCTTCCTGTCGACCGACATCGAAATCCAGATCACCACGCATGCGGAATGCGGCGTCGGCAATGACAGCGTCGCCACCACCGTGGCCGCGCGCAAGCTGCTGGACATTTTGCGTGCCATGCCCGACGGCGACGTGGCCCTGTCGCTCAACGACAAGCGCATGACGGTGCAATCCGGCAAGAGCCGCTTTGCCCTGCAGACGCTGGCCGCCGAAGAATTCCCGACCGTGGCCGAAGCCAGCGAATTCAACGCCAGCGTCAGCCTGCCGCAGAAGACCTTCAAGCACCTGCTGGCGATGGTCCACTTCGCCATGGCGCAGCAGGACATCCGCTACTACCTGAACGGCATGCTGCTGGTGGTGGACGGCAAGAAGGTGATGGCAGTCGCCACCGACGGCCACCGCCTGGCCTACTGCGGCGTCGAGCTGGAAAACGAAGCGGCTGGTGTTGGCTCGCGCCAGGAAGTCATCATCCCGCGCAAGACCATCCTGGAACTGCAGCGCCTGCTGGAAGACAACGACGATCCGGTCACGGTGCAGCTGGCCGCCAACCAGGTCAAGTTCACGTTCGCCAATATCGAACTGATCTCCAAGCTGGTCGAAGGCAAGTTCCCGGATTTCCAGCGCGTGATTCCCAAGGGCTACAAGAACGCCTTCGCGATCGACCGCGTGCAGCTGCAGCAGGCGCTGCAACGCACCGCGATCCTGACCACCGACAAATTCAAGGGCGTGCGCTGCATCCTCGACACGCACATGCTCAAGATCAGCTCCACCAACGCCGACCAGGAAGAGGCGCAGGAAGAGCTGGAACTCGATTACTCGGGCGACGCGCTCGATATCGGCTTCAACGTGACCTACCTGCTCGACGTGCTTGCCAACCTGAAGACCGAGCAGGTGCAGGTCAGCCTCGGCGACTCGAATTCGAGCGCGCTGATCACCGTGCCGGACGACGACAACTTCAAGTACGTCGTCATGCCGATGCGCATCTGATGATCCGGTGACAGGACCTGTGCCACAACCAGCGCAGACAAATACCGGAGCAGCAAACGGCACGCTACGACACCCGGCCCCGGCCGGACCGTCCAGGGGATGACCATCCCGCCGCGGGGGCAGGATCGTTACGACGATCCGCCCCTTTTGCCGTTTTTAGTAACCCGCCATGCGGACCCATCGCGCCCCGCCGCCGGCATGCCAGCCATGCCCGCCCGGCCCCGATCCCGCATTCGCCGTAAGTAGGAAAGACATGACCGAACAGCAGAATCCGCAACAGGAAAACACCTACGGAGCCTCCTCGATCCAGATCCTGGAAGGCCTGGAGGCGGTGCGCAAGCGCCCGGGCATGTATATCGGCGACACGTCGGACGGCACCGGCCTGCACCACCTCGTGTTCGAGGTGCTGGACAACTCCATCGACGAAGCGCTGGCCGGCTACTGCACCGAGATCCAGGTCACCATCCACAGCGACAACTCGATCTCCATCGTCGACAACGGCCGCGGCATCCCGCCGCTGGTCAAGTTCGACGACAAGCACGAACCCAAGCGCAGCGCGGCCGAAATCGCCATGACCGAGCTGCACGCCGGCGGCAAGTTCAACCAGAACAGCTACAAGGTCTCCGGCGGCCTGCACGGCGTGGGCGTGTCGTGCGTGAACGCGCTGTCCAAGTGGCTGCGCCTGACCGTGCGCCGCGACGGCCAGGTCCACCTGATCGAATTCGCCAAGGGCGAAGTGCAGAACCGCATCATCGAGACCGTGCCCGGCCCCGACGGCCAGCCCGTTGAAGTCTCGCCGATGAAGATCACCGGCGCCACCGACAAGCGCGGCACCGAAGTCCACTTCCTGGCGGATGAAGAAATCTTCACCAACGTCGAGTTCCACTATGAGGTGCTGTCCAAGCGCATCCGCGAACTCTCGTTCCTGAACAACGGCGTCCACATCAAGCTAACCGACCAGCGCACCGGCAAGGAAGAAGACTTTGCCTTCTCCGGCGGCGTGAAGGGTTTTGTCGAGTACATCAACCGCGCCAAAACCACCCTGCACCCCAACATCTTCTACGCCAACGCCGAGAAAGACGGCATCGCCGTGGAAGTGGCCATGCAGTGGAACGACGGCTACAACGAGCAGGTGCTCTGCTTCACCAACAACATCCCGCAGCGGGATGGCGGCACCCACCTGACCGGCCTGCGCGCCGCGATGACCCGCGTCATCAACAAGTACATCGAAGAAAACGAGATCGCCAAGAAGGCCAAGGTAGAAACCAGCGGCGACGACATGCGCGAAGGCCTGGCCTGCGTGCTGTCCGTAAAGGTGCCCGAGCCCAAGTTCAGCTCGCAGACCAAGGACAAGCTGGTCTCGTCCGAAGTGCGCCTGCCCGTGGAAGAACTCGTCAGCAAGGCCCTGACCGACTTCCTGCTGGAAACGCCCGCCGACGCCAAGACCATCTGCGGCAAGATCGTCGACGCCGCCCGCGCCCGCGAAGCCGCCCGCAAGGCCCGCGAAATGACCCGCCGCAAGGGCGTGATGGACGGCATGGGCCTGCCCGGCAAGCTGGCCGACTGCCAGGAAAAAGACCCCGCCCAGTCGGAACTCTTCCTGGTCGAGGGTGACTCCGCAGGCGGCTCCGCCAAGCAGGGCCGCGACCGTAAGTTCCAGGCCATCCTGCCGCTCAAGGGCAAGATCCTGAACGTAGAGCGCGCCCGCTTCGACAAGATGCTCTCCAGCCAGGAAGTGCTGACGCTGATCACCGCGCTAGGCACCGGCATCGGCAAGGACGACTACAACCTGGACAAGCTGCGCTACCACCGCATCATCATCATGACCGACGCGGACGTGGATGGATCGCACATCCGCACGCTGCTGCTGACGTTCTTCTATCGGCAGATGCCTGACATCATCGAGCGCGGCTATGTGTATATCGCGCAGCCGCCGCTGTACAAGATCAAGCATGGGAAGGATGAGCGGTATATCAAGGATGATGTCGAGCTGAATGCTTATCTGTTGAAGTTGGCGATGGAGAAGGCGTCGCTGGTTCGGCCGGATGGGTCGGAAATCAGTGGGGATGCGCTGACGGAACTGGCTCGTCAGTACCAGCTGACTGAAGGGGTGATTGGTCGCTTGTCGCGGGTTGTGGATACCGACGCGCTGCGGGCTATTGCGGATGGGGTGACGCTGGATCTGGATAGTGCGGCGGCGGCGGAGGCTTCAGCGGTGGCGTTGAAGGCTAAGTTGGCGGAGATGCATGCTAAGACGTTGATTGGGGCTGCGGTGAATGATGATGGCACTGCGGACGTCTATGCCCAGTTCGACGAGAAGACCGACAAGCATCGCCTAATGATTGCGCGGCGCCACCACGGCAACGTGCGGTTGTCGCATCTGGATGCGGATTTTGTTCATGGGGCGGACTACGCTGCGCTCTCCAATGCTGCCAAGACTTTCCAGGGGCTGACGCCGGAAGGGACTAAGGTGCAGCGGGGTGAAGGTGAGAAACTTCGCGATCAGACCGTGAATGATTTCCACGGGGCTATGCAGTGGTTGCTTGCTGAAGCCGAGCGTGGCGTTTCGCGTCAGCGCTATAAGGGTCTTGGTGAGATGAACCCTGAGCAGCTGTTTGAGACAACGCTGGATGTTACGCAGCGGCGTCTGCTGAAGGTGCAGATTGAGGATGCTATTGCGGCGGATCAGATCTTTACTACGCTGATGGGGGATGAGGTCGAGCCGCGTAGGAACTTTATTGAGAGTAATGCGTTGGTGGCGCGGAATATTGATGTTTGATTCAGTGCGAAATGTAGGAAACCGGAATTAGCCGTACTTGTGTGAATCCCGTGACGCTGCGCAGGAAGTCGACGTTCCGGTTCACCATCGCCTTTTGGTTGACGTAAGCAGTGGATTGGTCAAGAAATCGGTGAGGCGGACGTCAACGTGAGCTGATAGACCGAGGGATATCCATGACGCCGGAAATCAAGGCCCGTCAACAGATCGACCAAAAGCTCAACCAAGCCGGCTGGGTAGTTCAGGACTTAAACCAGATCGACCTGTCTGCGGGTGTTGGTGTAGCCGTGCGCGAGTACCCCACGGATACAGGTCCGGCTGACTACGTGCTCTTCATCAATCGCACCGCCTGCGGAGTGATCGAAGCGAAGAAGGACAACGCCGGTGAAAACCTCACTGTGGCGGAGAGCCAGACCGAGCGCTACGCCACCGCCAACCTCAAATGGCGTAAGGGCAACATCCCGCTTCGCTTTCTTTTTGAAGCCACGGGCCAGATCATCCGCTTCACTGACAACGCCGATCCCGCGCCCCGCTCGCGCGAGCTTTCCCACTTCTTCAGGCCTGAGCAGCTTGCTGCATGGCTTGCGCAGCCAGACGCCCTTCGTCGCCGCCTCGTCGACAGCATGCCGGTGCTGTCCGAGCGCAATCTGCGCGACTGCCAGATCGGCGCTGTGACCGGACTGGAGAAGTCGCTGGCACAAAACAAGCCACGCGCCTTGATCCACATGGCCACCGGTGCAGGCAAGACCTTCACTGCTATTACCGCCGTCTACCGTCTGCTCAAGTTCGGAGGTGCGAAGCGCATCCTCTTCCTTGTCGACACGCGCAACCTTGGAAAGCAGGCGCACCAGGAGTTCATGGCCTACACGCCGCCGGACGACGGCCGCAAGTTCACCGAGCTGTATAACGTACAGAGGCTGGCCTCTGCCAGCATCGACCCGCATGCGCAAGTCTGCATTAGTACCATCCAGCGCATGTACTCCATACTCTCCGGCGAACCCATCGACGAGTCCGCCGAAGACATATCGCTCAACGAGGTGCAGCAAACCGTCAAGCAGGAAAAGCTTGTTCGCTACAATCCGACCATTCCGGTCGAAGAATTTGACTTCATCATCATCGACGAGTGCCACCGCAGCATTTACAACCTGTGGAAGCAGGTGCTCGATTACTTTGACGCCTTCTTGATCGGCCTTACCGCCACGCCCGACAAGCGCACCTTCGGCTTTTTCAACGAGAACATCGTTGCGGAATACAGCTATGAAGACTCCGTCGCTGATGGTGTCAACGTCGGCTATGACGTCTTCGAGATCGTTACCGAAATCACACAGAAAGGCGCTGAACTCAAGGCCAAAGAGTGGGTGGACCATCGAGACCGCCAGACGCGCAAAAAGCGCTGGGGAGAAACGGAAGAAGACAATGTCTATACCGGCAAGGAGCTGGATCGCTCAGTGGTCAACACAAGCCAGATCCGCCGGGTCATTCAAGCCATGAAAACTGCGGTAGAGACCCATATCTTCGCTGCGCGCAAGGAAACGCCTAAGACCCTGATTTTTGCGAAGACCGACAGCCACGCCGACGACATCATCAACATCGTGCGTGAGGTCTATGGTCAAGGCAACGCCTTTTGCAAGAAGGTCACCTATCGCGCTGAGGAAGACGCCGACAGCATCCTCAGCAGCTTCCGGAATGACTACAACCCCCGCATTGCCGTTACGGTGGACATGATAGCCACCGGCACCGACGTAAAGCCTCTGGAGGTGCTGCTCTTCATGCGGGACGTGCGCAGCAAGGGCTATTATGAGCAGATGAAAGGCCGCGGCGTGCGCAGCCTCGATGCGGACAGCCTCAAGCGCGTGAGCAACAGTGCCGAAGGCGCAAAGACGCGCTTTGTGCTAATCGATGCCGTGGGCGTTGAAAAATCCTGCAAGACCGAAAGCCGTCCACTGGAAAAGAAGCCCGGCATCGCGCTCAAGGACCTGTTGCAAGGCGTGGCCATGGGAAGCCGCGACGACGACACTGTGTTATCGCTGGCCAACCGCCTCGTGCGCCTTAACAAGCAGCTCGACGACAAGGCGAAAGCGCGCATCGAGAAGCTCAGCGGCGGCATCCCTGTCGGCGAGTTGGGCAAGGCGCTCATCACTGCGCTGGACCCGGACGCCATCGTGCAAACTGCACTCGCCGCAGCCAAGGCCAACGGCATTACCCGCAGCGAAGACACGCTGCTGCCGAAAGAAATCGAAGCCGCCCGCGCCAGCCGCGTGGCCGCCGCCTGCGCGCCGTTCGACAAGCCCGAACTGCGCGATGAAATCGAAAGCGCCCGCCGCGATCGCGAGCAAGTCATCGACCATATCAATCTTGATCAGGTCACCTTCTCGGGCTTCTCGGATCAAGCTGAAGCTCAGAACAAGATGGTGGTCCAAACCTTTGCAAATTTTATCCGCCAGCACAAGGACGAGATCGCCGCACTGCGCTTCTTCTACCAGCAGCCCTACCAGCGCCGCGCACTTACCTTCCGGATGATCGAAGAGTTGCACGAGCACCTGAGCCGACCGCCGCTGATGCTAACCACCGAACGCTTGTGGAGCGCTTATGCCCGATTGCAGGGGGGGCAAGTGAAAGGAGCAACGATCCGCCGCCAGCTTACCGATCTGGTCAGCCTCCTGCGCTTCGCTTTGGGGCTGGATGGCGAGGGCGCGGAGCTCAAGCCCTTTGCAGACGAGGTGGACCGCCGCTTCCAGGCCTGGATCTTCCGCCATAACGCGCAACGCGGCACGTCGTTTACGCCGGAGCAGACCGAATGGCTTCGGCTAATGAAGGACCACATTGCGAGTTCATGCTCGATCTCGCGCGAGGATTTTGATTATGCCGAACTCGCCGACAAGGGTGGTCTGCAGAGGGCTTGGGGTCTTTTTGGCAGTGAGCTGGATACGCTGATGAATGAGATGAATGAGGAGTTGGTAGCGTGAGCCAAGAAGCTGATCTGCCAAACGGATGGATCGAAGTTGAGTTTGGCGAACTTTTCGTTCATCCGGGCGACGATGTTGTTGATGGTCCTTTTGGCTCGAATTTGAAGGCGAGCGAGTATGTTTCGGCCGGCATTCCTATCGCCCGACTTCAGAACATTGATCGGAATCGGTTCGTCGCCAAGAACATTCAGTTCGTGACTTTGGAGAAGGCTGACGAGCTGGAGCGGCATACGTTCATGCCCAACGACATACTCATCACAAAGCTCGGTGACCCTCTAGGCAAAGCGTGTCTAGCACCGTCCAACATCCCGACGGGTGTGCTTGTCGCAGATGTTGTTAGAGCTCGCGTAACCCATTGCTGGGCTGATGTGAGCTTTCTTTGCCATCAAATCAATTCGGATAACGTTGTAGATCAGTTCAAAGAGCAAACCAAAGGCACGACGCGGCCTCGTGTCAATCTCACCAAAATTAGGGCTTTGAGAATGCGCCTCGCCCCTATGGCGGAGCAGGCCCGCATCGTCGCCAAGCTCGAAGAACTGCTGTCTGAACTCGACGTCGGCGTAGCAGAGCTGAAGGCTGCTCAGAAGAAGCTGCGGCAATACCGCAAGTCCCTGCTCAAGGCAGCCGTTGAAGGTACGCTCACTGCCCCGTGGCGCGAAGCACAGCGCGAGCTCGCCGCTGCCACCGAAACAGGCGCCCAACTGCTGGAACGCATTCTCACCGAGCGCCGCACCCGATGGGAAGCCAAGCAACTCGCCAAATTCAAGGAACAAGGCAAACTCCCCCCCAATGACTGGCAAAAGAAATATCCTGACCCAGTGCAGCCGAATACCACCGATTTGCCGGTACTTCCGGAGGGATGGGCGTGGGCGAGTGTGGATCAGGCTGGAGACGTTCAGCTAGGTCGGCAACGGGCCCCGCAGTTTCACAGTGGCCCCAACATGGTTCCGTACCTGCGCGTTGCCAACGTTTTTGAAGATCGCATTGATATCTCTGACGTGAAGGAGATGCACTTTTCTGCGGAAGACGAAGAGACGTTCAAGTTGGGCCACAACGACATTCTGCTCAATGAGGGGCAGAGTTTGGAATTGGTAGGCCGCCCCGCGATTTATAGGAATGAGCTTCCAAGGGCGTGCTTTACAAACACGCTTATTCGGTTCCGCACCGAAGCATCAGTTATTCCAGACTTTGCGTTGATCCTGTTCCGGCATTACATGCACTCGGGTCGCTTCCGAAGAATTGCAAAGATCACAACCAACATTGCGCACTTGGGCGCCGGGCGGTTTGCTGAATTGGAGTTCCCTCTGCCGAGTAACGTGGAACAAGCGGAGATAGTCCGGCGGCTTTCGGATCAGTTCGCTCAGATCGCGGAGCAAGAGGCCGCCATTGAGCGTGGACTAATGCAATCCATAGCCCAACGCCAAAACATTCTCCGCGCTGCCTTCGCCGGCCAGTTGGTACCGCAAGACCCGAATGACGAGCACGCCAGTGTGTTGCTTGAACGCATCCGCGCCGAGAGGGCAGAACGTGCCAAACAGCCAAAGACCCGTAAGACCAAACAGAAAAAGGAGATCGCCGCCGTGGTGAGCCAATTGATCGACGTGCTCGCCGAAGCAGGCGACTGGGTGCCGGCGCAAGAGGCTTTTCGACGCTGTGGTGTTTCCGATGGCGCGTTAACTGACCAGATCGAAACGCTCTTCGCCGAGCTGCGCGCGCTGGACAAGGCGGGCCGCTTGGCCGTCGAGCCAGTGGCCGATGAGCAAGGCCGCAAGCTATATGACAAGCTGAAACTGCTAGAGGTTTGAGCATGCGCCTGGACAAATTCACCATCGGAAGCGCAAAGGACAGCCCCACGCACCAGTTCAAAAACTTGAAGAATGTCACCATCGACTTCGATCAAGACCATTGGGTCACGGTAGTCATCGGTTGGAACGGTACTGGTAAGTCGAATGTGCTGGAAGCGCTGGCCATCATCTTCCGCGACCTGATTACCTACAAAGGGATGTCGGCGGAGAAGCGAAAGGAGGTTCCTCGATTCGCATTCAAGCTTTCGTACCGCATGGGTGCCGGCGAGAACTTGCGCTACGTCCACATCGACGCAGATCCAGATCGTGAAAAGGAAGCGTTTCTTATTCGCGTCGCTGATGCCAAGAAAATTGGACGAAACGACCTAGTCGACAGAGCTCTGGACTTTGGTAATGATGCGCATAAAACACCGCAGGGCGAGCCAATCAAGCTCACGGCCTTCCTAAATGGCGAGGCCGAGTATCTGCCTCGCTATGTGTTCAGCTACTACTCGGGCGAGAGCTCGCGCATGCAAGAAGTATTTGAACCATATCTAAAGGATTACTACCAGAACCTAGTGACATCGAAGGTCGATCCGGCGCCAAAGCGACTCTTCTATGCATTGCCGGTTCACAGTCAGTTCGTACTTCTGGCGTTTCTGATCCAAACAGACCAGAAGGTAAAGGACTTCCTGGAGCAAGAGCTGGGCATTGACCCTGATAGTGGGATCGAGTCCGTTCTCTTTGTCTTGCGCGAGCCCCCTTGGAGCTCGAGAGAGGGCGACCCCAGATTCTGGTTCGCGAGAGGCCTGGTTCAGCGATTCTTAGATCGCCTCATGACGGTGTCGCTGGCGCCAATCACGATAAAGAGGAGGTTGAAGAAGTCGATCTGGAACAAGAATCAATCGGCGCATGAGTACAAGTATTTGTTCGTCAAGGATGTGGAGTCGCTTAGGGCCTTTGTAGGAAGCCAACCTGCCAACGAATTTTTCCGCGACTTGGAAAGTACCTACGTCTCTGAACTCATCGAAGAAATCCGCATCAGGGTGCGTTTGAAGAAGAACGATGGCAGCGTGACCTTCCGAGAACTCAGCGAAGGCGAACAGCAACTGCTTACCGTGTTGGGACTGTTGCGCTTTACCGCCGAGGAAGAAAGCTTGTTCTTGTTAGACGAGCCAGACACGCATTTAAACCCACGATGGTGTGTGAAGTACTTGAACTACCTCAAGTCATTTGTCGGACAGAACACTGATGACCAGGACAACAGCCACATCGTTCTGACAACTCACAACCCCTTGGCCATTGCGGAGCTGGTGAGGGAGCAGGTGCAGATCTTATATCGGCAAGTAGGTTCCCACACAGTGCATGCCGAGAACCCTGCTGTTGACCCAAAGGGCATGGGCTTCGCCGGCATTGTGACCAGCGAGATGTTTGGCTTGGGTTCAAGCTTGGATAGGGCCACGAATGAAGACTTGATCGCCTTGCATCAACTCTCTACGCAGCGGCAGCCTCTTTGCGATGCTGATCGCGACAGATTGGTCGAGATCCGGCAGCGCCTCGAAGGCTTGGACTTCAACTTCGCCTCGCGAGATCGGCTTGAGCAAGAGTATGTACGCGCCAGATTTGATCTGACCGCGGATGGTGCAATTGATGGCGCCATCGTCACTCCCGAGAACAAGCAGAAAGCTCTCGACGCCTTGGTGCAAAGCCTGCTTCACGGC
The DNA here is from genome assembly GCF_001598055.1 of Cupriavidus nantongensis. NCBI lineage: Bacteria > Pseudomonadati > Pseudomonadota > Betaproteobacteria > Burkholderiales > Burkholderiaceae > Cupriavidus > Cupriavidus nantongensis. Next base: position 301,228 of record NZ_CP014844.1, read on the forward strand.
TTGCAGGAGGGTAAAGATTGAGATTCGTTCAGGTTCCACTGCCCTCCCATCCACCAAAACGGTGGCTTACGATTGCTGCCGCCAGGATCGCGGCCGTTGGCGCATGCCCTACACATGACATTCGGTCGACCTATATCAAGAAGCACACCAGCTGGGGGCAGCTGAAGAAGTGGCTTTCCCAGGTCAGTCATTACAAGTGCTGGTACTGCGAAGCAAAAAGTAATCGAGCGCCATTTGACGTTGATCACTTTCGGCCGAAGTTGGGAATCACGGTCGACGGCGTTGAGCTTGCAGGACACGAGGGGTATTACTGGCTGGCTTATGAGTGGAGGAACTTTCGCCTTTCTTGCCAAAGGTGCAATCGACCCGAGAAGGATGAGGCTGATGTCTTGCATGGAAAGGCGAACGAGTTTCCGGTTCGGGATGAAGCACATCGGTGCACACTGCCGACAGCGCTTCTGACCACCGAGGAGCCAAGGCTCTTGGATCCGTGCAATGAAGCCGACTGTGAGTTGTTGGCGCACGGTGTCGATGGAGAGGTCAAACCTCTTGCCTTAACTGGTACTTGGGACAACCAACGCGCGCGGTACACGATTGACCGGCTTGGATTCAATGACTGGAATACACCGGAGACAAAGAAGAACTCCTGGCGTCTGCTGGATGATCTGATTCGCCTGGCTGGACATCACCCCGCAGTCGTCGCGCATTTGCAAGAGCACTTATCTACGGACCACGAATACTCAAGTTTCTTCCGATCTGCGATCGGCACACATCGTGACAAGGCTTGGGTAGAAGCACTTCTATGAACACATCATCCCTCATCCAGAAAGTTTGGAACTTCTGCCACACCCTGCGTGACGACGGTGTGAGCTATGGCGACTATCTGGAGCAGCTCACCTACCTGCTGTTCCTGAAAATGGCACATGAATATGCCCGGGAGCCCTACAACCGCAACACGCGCATCCCGAAGGGCCATGATTGGGCCAGCCTGCGCAGCAAAACCGGCGAGCCGCTTGAAGCTCACTACCTGGCCACGCTGCACAAGCTGGGACAGGGCACGGGCATGCTGGGCGCCATCTTCTTCAAAGCGCAAAACAAGATTCAGGACCCGGCCAAGCTTTCGCGCCTGGTGCAGATGATCGACGAACAAAGCTGGGTGGGTATGGACGCCGACACCAAGGGCGATCTCTATGAGGGCCTGTTGCAGAAGAATGCGGAAGACACCAAGAGCGGTGCTGGCCAGTACTTCACGCCGCGTGCCATCATCCAGGCGATGGTGGAGTGCTTGCGCCCGGCTCCTGGGAAGACCATTGCCGACCCGGCCTGCGGCACAGGTGGCTTCTTCCTGGGCGCGTACAACTGGCTGACCCGTCCCGGTGCCAAGCTGAACAAGCGACAGAAGGAATTCCTGCGCGATTCCACGTTCCAGGGCAACGAAATCGTGGCCAACACGCGCCGCTTGTGCCTGATGAACCTGTTTCTGCACAACATCGGCGAATTGGACGGGGAGCCTTCGGTGGATCGTTCAGACGCACTGATTGCCGAGCCCAAGGTGAAAGTGGACTACGTGCTCGCTAACCCGCCCTTCGGCAAGAAGAGCAGCATGACCATCACCAACGATGAAGGCGAGGAAGACCGTGACGCACTCACCTATGAGCGCCAAGATTTCTGGGAAACCACGTCGAACAAGCAGCTCAATTTCCTACAGCACATTGTGAGCATGCTGAAGGTGGACGGCAAGGCGGCTGTGGTGCTGCCCGACAACGTGCTATTCGAGGGCGGCGCCGGTGAAAAGATTCGCCGAAAATTGCTAGAGACCTGCGATGTGCACACCATTCTGCGTTTGCCCACCGGCATTTTCTACGCACAGGGCGTTAAAGCGAACGTGGTGTTCTTCGACAACGCTCCCAAGGATGGCCGTGTGCACACCAAAGGCGTGTGGTTCTACGACATGCGTACCAACAAGCACTTCACACTTAAGACGCGCACGCTCAAGCTGGATGATCTGCAGGACTTCATCGCCTCCTACCACCCTGAGAACCGCCACGAGCGGAAAGAGACCGAGCGTTTCAAGTTCTACCGGTATGACGAGTTAATCGCCCGAGACAAAGCAAATCTGGATATCTTTTGGCTCAGGGACAATAGCTTGGACAACCTAGATGACCTGCCACCACCGGATGTGCTGCAACAGGAAATCATTGAGCATCTGGAAGCTGCGCTGGCGTCTTTCCGGGATGTGGCAGTTGGACTGCAGGGCAATTGAATCTGGTCGCGCCTTGAGGACGTCTGTAGCAAAATTTGTCAGTGGCCAGCAAGGACAACTAGCACGGTAGTAGTGCTCTGGTTGTCCCAATCATTCCACAGGGGGGACGGGCGGCAAGCCGCATGCCGGATTTGCATTGGCAAAGAGTCGGCGTGAATATTGAGCGCTGGTAGACTGCCGAAACCAATAAGATCAAAGGCCGCGGACTGGTTTCCGTCTCGCCCGGCCATTCAGCCTTTTTGACGGGATACGCGTATGAATACGGCAAAGATGTGGATGATCCGCGGCGAAGGCGGACGTCTGTACGACGAGTTCAACGAGCGCGGTGTGGCGGCCATCGGGTGGCAGCTACTGGCCACGGTGGCAAAGCCCGGCATGTCCCGGCAAGCGCTGATTGATCATTACAAGGTGCTGGAGCCGCATGCGAAAGCTGGCACGGCCATTTCAGGCGCGTCGCAGGTTTGGCGGTTCATCAATGAGATTCAGGTCGGTGACTGGGTGGTGACCTACTCCCCGCCCAATCGCACTTACATGGTGGGCAAGGTCACCGGCTCGTATCGGTACCAACCCGAGCTGGCGGAGTCTGGCATGGCCATGGCGCGGGCGGTCAAATGGGAGCCGAAGCAGATCGACCGCGACGACCTGGCCGTGGCTGCCAAGAACAGCCTGGGCTCCACCCTAACGGTCTTCCTGGTACCGGAATTCGCGAAGAAGGAGCTACTTGCCGTCCTTGCAGGCAAACCGACGCCCGATCCGGTAGTGGAAGCCGCTGCCGAGGTGGAAGCTGCCGAAGAAATCGCAGCAGACCCCCTGGCAGGCATCGAACAGCAAGCCATTGAACGCATCAAAGATCTCGTTAGTCGTCTGGACTGGGATGAGATGCAGGAACTGGTGGCCGGCATCCTCCGCGCGATGGGCTACAAGACGCAGGTCTCCCCGGCTGGCCCCGATCGCGGCAAAGACATCATTGCATCGCCAGACGGCTTCGGCTTCGAGAACCCGCGCATCGTAGTGGAAGTGAAGCATCGGTCCGGCCAGATGGGCAGCCAGTCCATCCGAAGCTTCCTCGGCGGCCGCCATAAGGACGATCGCGGCCTGTACGTTAGCACCGGTGGTTTTTCGCGGGATGCCCACTACGAGGCAGACCGTGCGACGGTGCCGCTAACGCTATGGACGCTCGATAATCTCGTTCGGGCGCTGGTTGAGCATTACGACAATACGGATGCGGAGACAAAGCGGTTGGTGCCGCTAAAGCGGCTGTACGTGCCTGCCTAATCTATTAGGTAAGCGCCGCATACTGACTCGGCGATATGCAGGCGGGTGTTGGAGGCACTGTGTCGATTTCAACTGAGCTGGAAGCCATGGGTTCGAATAGCGAAAAGGGCCAAGCAGCTCCAGATAGGGCAATGACGGTTCATGCCTTGATGGGAGAGCTAAGCGGTGCGGTTCGTGCAGCTACAAGTGATGGCGATGATTCGACGCCGCGCCATCAGCGAGTTCTCCTTGTCGTAAGTCTAGGGGCGATGGCACTGGCGTGGTTAACCGCATTTTTTGCTGAGCGAGACGGACCACTTTGGCTGGCTCATGTTTGCTTGGGCTTGCTAGTGGTAGGCGCGGCCACCACTATTGCATATGGCCTCTCTACTTCAAGGAGTTTTCTGAAGGAGTGGAAGACGTTGGAGGTCGATATGTTGGATGGTGCGGGAAAGAGGATGCAACTATGGTATGAGACGATATCCAAACTGCGGGAGACATACACGCCCGACCAGATTAACTTCGCTCAGGACTATGTATGCGCAGTTAGTACGCAGGTCAAATCGAGCATGGCCTATATTGTCGGAGCTTTAGATAAGGTAGGGCTAGTCCCACTTATCGGTTCACTTGCCGTCACGCTTGCAAAGTTCTTTGATAACGGCCAGATTCCCTTCATTTGGATGACGGCCGCAGCTGTGGCCGGGATTTTTTACGTTATCGCGCTGCGCTTCGTCGGAATTTCGTTCACCCTCGATCGACTAGCTGTGATCTTGAAGCACGCGGCGAAGCGCCCGGTAGCGTCCGCACAAGTGGCGACCGACTCGTAGGGCGTACCCAATGACTAGCTGTTGATTTTCGCCGGCAGGAGCTTTTTTAGGCTCTTGATATCCAGCCAGTCTTTCCCCCGATGTAGCATCCGATGGCAATTGGCGCATACAAGCGCTAAGTCGTTGATGTGCGTCTTGCCGTTTTCCGGAAGAGTCGAAAGCGGCTTTGTATGATGGCACTCGATGAATCCGGCGCCATGCTTGCCGTACTTATCGCCGAAGTCGAACTCGCAGACTTCGCACTCGAGCTTTCCCGTCTTCGCCCACACTTGCTCGCACTTCTTCCTGACAAGCGTGCGATCACGCTCACGTACTAGATGGGTGCGGGTTAGCAGGCGGCCCTCAGCGGCTTCTGTATCGTCATCATGGTGCATGGAAGCACTAGCGAAAGTCTCATTCGAAAGCCCCTTAAGCAACGCTTCTGCCGCAATCCGGCAACGATTCGGCTCTTTCGCGAACTGCTGCCACACATCCTCATCGCCCTTCGCGCCTCGACTTAACCCCTTCTTTCCTTCGCTAGTGTATTGAGGGTCGAGTCGCCTGAAGTTCATGAGCTTCATGTAAACGCCGCTGGTATTGCGAAAGGAATTCGATGGCACATAGCCCGGGAACAGTACTGATGCCATTTATCTGAGCCGGATGCTCAGCTCCTCAATATCCTTAGCCTCTTCAGCAGGCAGTTTTTGCCGGTGACGAAGATAAAGATCCAGAGCCAGAATCCAGGCAGTTTTTGCCGGTGACGAAGATAAAGATCCAGAGCCAGAATCAGCTCGTCCCTGCGCCAATCTGGGTTCTTTTTGGATGCAGTCATTCGGGGCGCATGCTCTTTGATTAATTTGCATGGTATCGCCATTTTCCGAGATTGGCTGCGAAATTTCCGCAGGTTCGAGAGGAGGGATCTCCAAAGCAACCGGCAGAGGGATGACCTTCGCGTTGGTCAGTAGGGATTCGAGACAAGCCGGCCTGTTTCGTGTTAGGGACGTGGGAGAGGCTCTGGCCATCCCACCGATGGTGCGTAGTGTCCAGCGAAGTTTTGAGACTCCGCTGTATTTTCCCATCGGGAATCCCGTAGGAGACTTGCACCGTCGCCAGCACGATGGTCGACCAGGTTTGACAGCCTGACCCTTGTACGCCGGACGAGCAGCGAAGCTGTATCCTCTCGTCTTTCGCCTATGTACGCCCCTATGGGCGGGCCGTGGCGGGGGAGCCTTCGCGCTCGCCGGTTCGTACATGCCGGTCTGTCAACCCTGCCTCGCGCTCGCCCACCCGGTTGACAGCGGATGGCGAGCCTCCACTACCCTATGTACGGAGGTCGCAATGACTAGCACCACCCCAACCCCCCAAGAGCCCACCCTCGCCCAAAAACAAGCCCAACTAGCCGAAAACCTGGCTAAAGTCGACCGCGCCCAGTTCCGCCGCCGCGCCAAGGCTGCCCCACCGCAACCCAGCAAAGCCGTCACCCTCGAGGACCACATCCTCGAAATCAGCGACGACCTTCTGCGCGTCAGCGCCGGCTTCCAATCCGTCCTGACCTTGCTGGACCTGCAGGCCGGCGATATCCCTGACAGCATCGGCCTGCACGCCCTGATTTCGCCGCTCAAGCGGCAGATCGACCGGTGCGCTGATCGACTGCAGGCGCTTGCTTGACGAGGGACAGGCCTGCGCAATGCAGGCCTGACAGTAAAACGGCGCGAGCTGGTGTCGCGCCGTTCTGGTTGTGGCCCGGAGGTTGTGCCGCAAGTTGATGCAACGGTGGCCGGTTTACGTGTCGTGCCGAAAATTCCGCCTACCGCTTTGACTTTTCGTGTGCCCAGCGGATTCACGTTCCTGTATAGCTGATGGGCCTTGCCTATGTCGCTGTATTGGCCTGATTCCCTGGCGAGCTGCCATGCCAGATTTTCGTTATGCCTTGAGGGACGGAGACAAGACGAGTACAGGGGGCATGCTCATCGCCGCAGGAGCCGTTGGCGATCCCGTCTATGCAGGCATGCCATGGCCTGACCTTGTAGCGTGCGCACCGCAGCTCTCCATGCAAATGGTAGCCGGGAGAGGCGAGGGTCATTTCTACTATGCCCACGTCGTCGCCGACAGCGAACGGCGATGGGCTGCACTGGCACAGCGGCTGGCATCAGAGGGATTGCGATGAGCCTCAAACCGCTGCTTGTGCGCAGCGTCGATCTCGTGGCAGTGCTCCTGGCACTGGATGGAATCATCTACGCGGCGGCACTTCTGTTGACGCCGTTTCAGCGGGGCGACTTGTACACCGGCGCGCCCGTTGTATATCTGGCGGCTGCCTTGCTGGTCGCGGCGTCGCTGCTGCTCCTGGGACTGGCCATGCTTCTCATCGCATGGTTTCGGCGGCATAGGTATCGCAGGCGTCTGGCCGCGTCATACATCGCAGGCGCCATGGTATTCGCACTTGGCCTCGCGCTTGGGCATGGTTGGATTGCATTCAGGCTTTCGTGAGCGCAAGGACGAAGCGCGGATGAGCCGCGGACCAAGGCGCCGAAGGAGCCACCCGCCTCATGTCACCGCACTCGCAAACGCCTCAAACGCCCTAGCCTCCACCGGCGGACAAAAAAAGTGGCCCTGCCCGTAATCGCACCCCGCCGCCACCAGTATGTCCCGCTGCGACTCTGTCTCCACGCCCTCCGCAATCACCCGAATGCGCAGCGCATGCGCCATGCTGATGATGGCACGGCACAAAGCCACGTCGTCCGGACCCCGCGTCAGCGAGCGGATGAAAGACTGATCGATCTTGATGTAGTCGATATCGAGGCGCCGCAGGTAAGACAACGACGAATACCCGGTGCCGAAGTCGTCGAGCGCGATCTCGATGCCGGCCGCCTGGAAGCGGGAGAGCTGGTCCATGACATCGGCGTTCTGCTCCATCAGCGAGCCTTCGGTGATCTCGATGACGAGGCTGCCCACCGGCACGTTCCTGCGCTCGATCATGCTGGACCAGGACTCGGGCCCGCTCGCCGGCGCGCAGAACTCCACGGGTGATTTGTTGACCGAGATCTGGAAGTCCTTGCCCCGCAGCACCTGCCAGCGCGCAAGCTGGTCCAGCGCTTCGGTCAGCACCCAGCGGCCGATGTCGATGATGAGGCCGGATTCCTCCGCAACGGCAATGAAATCGGCCGGACGGATCGGCCCGCGCACCGGATGGTCCCAGCGGATCAGGGCCTCGGCCTTGCAGACCTTGCCCGTGCGCAGGTCGACAATGGGCTGGTAGTGCAGCGCGAACTGCCCGGACGCCAGCGCCGTGCGCAGGTCCTGCGTGATGCGCAGGCGCTCCCGCTCCACCTGCAGCAGCGCCTGCGAGAAGACCTTCCAGCGATTGCGGCCCTCGGCCTTGGCGGCAAACATCGCCTGGTCGTCGCACACCAGCAGGGCCTCGGCGTTGTCGGCGTCCCTGGGCCAGGTGGCCACGCCGATGCTGGCCGATACCACCACTCGCTCGTCGGCCAGGTGGTAAGGGGCGGCAATCCGCTCCAGGATCGCCTGGGCGATGTCCCCGGCAACGCCGGCATCGCCCACCGCGGGCAGGATCACGGTGAACTCGTCGCCGGCCAGCCGTGCCACGGTATCCGATGCGCGCACCGATGCCGCAATGCGCCGCGCCGCCTCCAGCAGCAACTGGTCGCCCTGTTCGTGGCCGAGGGTATCGTTCACCTCCTTGAATCGATCCAGGTCGATGAACAGCAGCGCCAGCGCATCCTGCGTGCCGCGCGATCGCTCGATCTCCTGTTCCAGCCGGTCGAAGAACAGGCGGCGGTTGGGCAGGTCCGTCAGCGCATCGAAATTCGCCTGGTGCCGGATGACGTCCTCGGCCTGGCGCTTCTCGGTCATGTCATGGATCAGCGCAACGCGGCGGCGCTCGCCATACGCGTGGGCCAGGTAGGTATCGACGGTGAGGTAGGCGGGAAACTCGCTGCCGTCCTTGCGCCGGATCGAGAGTTCGCCGCTCCAGCTGCCCTTGGCTGCCACGGTGGCCCGCAGGCGATCGACCAGCGCTGCCGCATTGCCTGCCCCGCCGACGATATAGGCCGGGCGGCCTTTGACCTCTTTGGTTGTATAGCCGGTGGCGGCGGCAAAGGCAGGATTCACGTCGATGATGGTGCCATCGAGCGACGTCACCATCATGGCCTCGCTGCTGGACGAATAGACCAGCGACGCCAGCCGCATTTCCTCCATATGGCGCCGCCGCTCCGCCATGGAGCGGCGCAGGCTGTAGTACAACAGGGCCAGCAGCAGCGTGGAAGCCAGGGCACCGGCCAGGGCAATGCGGCGATAGACCTCGTAGGGCGCCAGCACCAGGCTGACCGCCTCGCCCACCACAAAATTGAGCCCGTACTCCGGCAAACGGTAATAGCCGAAGACCCGCTCCACGCCTTCGGAGCCCGACATTGCCCGATAGCTACCGGAGTCGGGCGACCCGCTGGCGAGGTACGGCCGGTTGCTGACCGCCCTGGCCAGCGTGCCCTCCAGGGCCGGCACGCGCGCAAGGACCTGGCCGGAAGTCTTGATGACCGACGCCACTTTGCCATCGCGGTCAGTGAACGTCTGCGCAAAGCTGGCGAACTGCTCCGGACTGACCGAGACCACGATCACCCCGTCGAAGCTGCCGGCGCGCAGGATGGGGCGGGTGAACTGGATCGACCATTTGCGCGAGACCTTGCCCATTACCGGGTCGCTGATGAACAGCATGTCGCGCCCGCCCGCGTTCTGATGGATCCGGAAATGCTCGCGCCCGCTCAGGTCGATCTTCTGGCCGGGCGCTGGCGGGGCGATGGATGAGTAGATCAGCAGGCCATGCTTGTCGATCACCGCGACCTGGAACGACAGGTCCACCACCAGGTTCTGCCGCTCGCGCACCATTTCGATGAAACCTGGCTGGCCGGCCAGCCAGCTGGCCCGCAAGTCCAGCAGGAACTCGGACAGCCGCAGGATGCTGGATTTCGAGTACGCGCCGAACGCCTGGGCCTGCGCCTGGGTACGCTTCGCGGCGTCGTGCAGCAACCGGTCCCGCTCGCTCACGAGCTGATACGCCGCGAACGCCCATGTTGCAATCAGCCACGCCGCCGCCGCCATGTTCAACGGGGAAAAGACCGCGCGCAGGCGCTGCAGCGCCTTGCCATAGCGGGTGGTCGCGGGTTCTGGCATCAAATGCGTGTCGCAGCGCGGCGAAGGATTGACGGCCATAGCAGGCTAGTCGAGGTCAGCGAACCCGACAAGCGGCACGCACTTTAGTCCGGTGCTGACCGCGTGGAGTCAGGGTCGGCGTGCGCCGAAAGCGTCACGCCGTGATCATGCTTCGCTCGGAGGCGGAAGCCTCAATACTCCCTCAACACCCATCCGCTGATCGCTGCGAAGTACTCGCGAAGCCAGGCGTTATATCGAAGGTAGATCGGCGTTCCAGCCCCGACTCCGGCGACTTTGCCGAAGCCTGCCTTGCCGGCAATCCGCACCGCACGCCGTACATGGAAATCGCTGGTCACCACCACAATGGGGTCGGTGGCATCGACGCCCTGCCCCGCCAACAACCGCCGGCTGAACACCAGGTTCTCCTCGGTGCTGGTACTGCGTCCTTCGCGAATCACCCTGTCGGCCGCGATGCCACGCGCAACGAGGTAGTCAGCCATGATGTCCGCCTCGACACACTGCAGCCCAAAGTCCTGCCCGCCACTCACGACGACCTTGGCGTCAGGCCACCGCCGCGCCTGCACCAGTCCCTGATCCAGTCGCGCAATCAACGTTGGCGACGCCTTGCAGTTTGGGGTGCCCGATCCAAGAATGACGATCGCCTTCACCGGCATCCCCGCGGGTACGGAAACGCCCATGCCGCTGCGGATGCCATAAAAGAAAACGCCGACCGTAACCAGCCACATGGCGAACGCCATCCATCCGGCACGCCAAAACCACTGCCGCCGCCGATCCGCTTTCCGCCAGCGCGCCACGCCATTCCAGCACAACGCGAGCAGCAGGAACGCGATGCCAATGCACGCCGGCAACGTGATGCCGAAGTTGAATAACCCCATGCTCATCAGTGCGACGGCATCGCCGAGCAGCACGGCGCCAATCAGCGCCAGGCCAAGGCGTATCCAGCGCGTGTCTTGTTTCACTGCGGGGTTCTCCAGATCGTTGATTGCTGGATTATCCAACGGCATAGACCACCTGATAGAGCGACACCAAGCTCAGGACAACTTGTCGAGCAACTTGATGAAGTTGCGCTTCGCGCGATAGGTGGCGCGGATATCTTCCAGTTCCCTGGCGAACTCGGCACGCTCGCCCAGCTTTGCCCGCAGGCTTCCGATGGTGCGCACGATTTCAAATGCCTCGTCATAGCGCGCGCTGCGCGTGCCGCTGTCGGCAGCCACTGGCAGCAGCTGGTGATAGAGGGCAATCGCGTCATGGGGATGCGTTCTGGCGCGGCATTCCGCCATCCGCGGCCACAACTGCGTCGCGACCGGGCCGCCGATGAAGACGTCCCAGGCCGCATCGTCCTTGTCTTCGGAGAGGAAGAGCTTGACGAGTTCCGTGCGTGTTGGCTTCTCCCAGTCACGGCGCTTCGATTTTCCGGGCGACTCTTCCTTCTTGACGAGTGCCCACAGATGTTCCAGTGCACGCTTCCGGATCTCATCATGCCGACCGATGGCCCTGGCAACGCTTATCAGCGTAGGGAACGAGTCTGCCGTTGGATCCATCTCGAAGCGACGCCAGGCGAGCATAGCGGCCTCGTCGAAATCGCCGCGACGCAGATATCCGTCGACGCAAAAGTCAAGCAGGCGCGGGTCGACGTGACTGGCCGGTTCACGAAGACCTCGCTCGGCCCACGCGAGGCCGTCGTCCGGACGGCCGTGCTTCGCGCAAGCTTCTGCGATCTGGAGAAAGCGGTACGGACTCGAAAGGTCCTTGGAGAGAATCCGGACCAGTGCATCGATGTCGCCGTCATGCTCTGCCAGGGCTTGCATGGCGTTCTCGAGATACAGTCGACGCGTCTCGAATGACTGGCCAGGGTCTTTGCCCGGAGCAAGCGGGGCAAGGGCTTCCCAGGCCTCGCTGACGAGTTTGCGATAACAGCTCAACCCGCTATTGCCCAGCGGTTCTGCGTAAGCCGGCAAGACGTTGTAAAAAGTATCCCATTGCCCTTGCGTCTGCAGGCGGAAAAGCCGCTCCGCAAGCTTCAAAGGGTCGGGCCGGGTCTGCCTGCATGCGTCGAGATGGACAGCCGCCAGTTCCAGGATGCCGGGCATCACGCCTCCGCCGGAATCGTCGATCTGCTCAAGGCTCTTCTCCGCGCCGGCAATGGCCAGTTCTGTGAGTTCGACGACGTCCGCGGCGTGCGGTCCGGCAAGCCGCTGGCGCAAGGTATCGGCGAGCGACCACAGGCTGTTGCCATATTCGTCAGCCTCGTTCCAGGCCAGCGGTCGGGCGATGCGCGTTACCTGCTGCACTGCGGTTCTCATACTCGGCAAATCTGACTGCGCTGTACGTGCGGCGAACAGCAACTTGTCGCGTAACGTCCGATCAAGCTCGGCGGCCTCCAGCAGCAGATCCTGAAGCGCACTCTTGTCCAGCGTCTCAACGTACTCGCGAATCACCTCGCCGTAGGTCTTTCGCTTCTTGCGAGGTTTGTCCCGGCTTGTCTCTTCGGCGTGGAACACCTCTTCGCCGGAGTTTTCAAGCCAGGCGAGTGCGACCGCTACCGCGTGTTTGCAGAAGACACCTTCATCGCCCACCGGACAGTTGCACGAATAGGCGAGTCCGCCATCGCCAGCGACGGCCAGCTCTACACGGTAACGGTGCGTTCCACGTACGCTGGCGCGAACCGCGTTTTCACGCTCCTCGAGGCGGGACACGGCACCGTCATGGAAATAGGCCATGCCGCGCTCGAACGATCCGGTATCGGCAAGCGTCTGAACTGCGGTGAGTGTGAGAGTCTCAGTGAGTGTTGCAGGGGCGGACATGGAAGGAGGCATACCATTGAAGGAGTGCCGCAACGGACGGTGGATTGATGCGATGATACCTGTCCGGGCGCAGCGAATCCCCTGCGCGCAAGCCGCATCACTCGAGGCACATGGAAATCGCTGGTCATCACCTAAGTCAGCTCGGCACCTAGTCGGCCCGCTCCTCCATGAACGCCGTAATCGCAGCCATCTCTTCCTCTATCGCCTGTGCCAGGCGAAACTGTCCTGCCAAGTCGTTATAGAGGTCCTGCGATACCGACCCGTAACGAGCCGAGCTGCTCAGCGTCCGGTTAAGCGCTTCGGATCGGGAGCGTGTCAGCTTGAGCTGCGGTTCCAGTTCCTTCATCCGCCTTTTCAATGCGCTGGCGTCCAGTCCGGCGAGCTGCGGGAAGTTGGCGCGGTAGTCCATGTACTTGTCGTCATAGACCGTCCGCCACCGCAGGTAGCCCCACATCGGCCAGAGCTCACGGCCGCTGGGCTGCTGCGGCAGCTGGCTGGTGTAGGCCAGATCTTTCAGCGCAGCGTCGACCGATTGGCCCTTGGCTTGGCGTTGACGCTTGAGGCGGGCGTGTGTCTCCAGCATCGCTTGTTCCTTATCGCTCAATGGCGGTGGCGGCAATACCCACACCTTGGCCGTCATCGGGCCGATCATTACAGGCGCAGACTCCTTGCGGGCCGCTTTTGCCGCGACCGCATCGAATTTGTCCTGTTGCTTGCGGTACCAGACGTCATCGTCGTCGCCCAATGGCTTGAACCAGGCGCGGGAGTCATGCACATAGCGGGAGAAGAGGACATCGATGGCAGGTGAGACATCCTTGTTTTCCCATGCTTGCTTGACGTCCTTCCAGCTATCGAACTTGATGCGGATTGCTCTCTTGCCCTGAGAGAACACGGTGGCGCCTTGCACGGCTCCCGATGGCGGAAGCCACGCGATCGGTCCTCCGGGCGCTTCGGGGACCGCCGCATGTACGGCCGGGCTTGTGACCTGGCCAGCGACGGCGGAGACCACGGAAGCCCCGGTCGAGGCCACGGCCTCGGCAATCCATTTCGCGCCTTTTATCAGCCAGTCGGTGTAATGGCCGCTGATCCAGTCCGGCACGGGGTTTTCGTAGTGGACGTAGCGTTGGACCCATTTCAACTCCTCGGCCAGTTCGGCATCGGCCTTGACCAGATCCATGCGGTCGTTCGCGGGTGCGCGTTGGACGCTCGGCATGCTTGCCACCTTGCCAAGGTGGAGATGACGCCAGCGCAGGAAGTAGCCGTAGTGGTTTCGGATCAGTTCCGGGGTTGTGGTGGGGGCAGTGCTGGAGATGGTGGCGTCGCGGTAGGCGTTGAAGGCGGTGATAAGTTCGGGGTGGACCCGAAACTGTTTTCTCAACTCGGCTTGGGCGGATGCCGGACTCATTAGCGGCACGCCGGCAATCACGGCCTCACGATACATATGGGCCAGCGGGATCTGAGACAGTTTTGTGCTGTCGTCTGGCTTTCCATCATCGCCACACCCGCGGCCCTGTTCACCCGGCTCATAACCACCTCCGACATCGGAGTGCACACCTGGGTAAACGAATTCCTCCACATTGCTGCCGTGGGCGCTATCGAGAGGAAAAGAGCCGCGCACTTCATGGCTGGATACCAGATGCACGCAGCGCTTGACCAAGTCCGGGCCCGGAATGCGCAACCAGCGCTTTTGCGCCCAGGCGCCATGCCCGGTGACCATGGTTTCCATCATGCTCTGCGCGATGCCGGCCGAGGCCACGGTATCGAACAGTCCCAAGAAATCGACCTGGACAGGAATGCCGCACAGGCTGAGCTTTTCGCCGTTGGCATCGCAGGCATCGCGCAGCCAGTTGCAGAACACCCTTGCCTGCGCGGCGCCTCGCGAGAAACCGAAGACATGCAGGTGGATTCGCTTGATGATCGGCTTGCGGTCTCTGGGCAGGTTGCCTAGCGCTTTGGCCAACGCTGTCTTGCGCTCATTGAGCACACCACGACGGCCCTTGGTATTGACCTCGCGCCAGTTGGTACGAGCCACGGCGGTTAGCGATGCGAGCGTGCCGACGCGTGCGCGCAGGTCTCGATCAAACTCGCCTTTGGCGCGGTATTTGCCGTTCAGTTGGCTTTCGATGGTGGCGGTGCTGCCCAGGTTTGGGATCTGGATTTCTGGGGCGCTTATGTCGGCGCTCATCTGCTTGACGAGGTCGCGGTCCCCGAACCGATCGGTTAATGGAACATCATGATAGTGGGCGTGCAGGTGATTGTGCATTTGAAGCAAGGCCCAATTGATCCTAGCCTCTCCACCCCAACCTGCGGCGGCTCCAGCTACTGCCTGGATCCCGATGCCGAGATCACCTATCGCCTGGTAGAACGGGCTGCCCACACCAGCGACATAGCTTCGAAAACGATACCGCTTCAACTCAATCTCTCTTATCTCAACATCGAACAAGTCAAAGAGCCTGGCGACGTTGCTTTGAGCGCTGCGTGGCCGGTCGTTGTCCGCGTTGTTGCGGGTGCCGTCAAAGAAAAAGCCGAAGTGCAAATCCTCCTTGCATGGCGGCGTCATGTTGAGATGAACGTCCTGTCCTGCTAGTTTGCGCAGCTTCTCTGGCGGCGCCAACTTGAAGGGGTTGTTCGGGCACTGTGGCGCAGACTTGACTGTGGTCATGGATCGTCATCTGGCGGAACTGACAACTAAAGGTTCAAATCTCTCAAAACAAGACTGATTACTCACGCTATTTAGTCTGTTGAGAATTTTCAGGAGGGTCACGTAATTCTGGGCGATAGCACAGCCGCCGGTCTTTTGGAGCGCGGCGCTTAAGGCAAGCTTCCTTTGGATCTGGCAAATCGTATGGATCTCCTTCGAAGCCAGGCAAACCCCGCGTAAGGTAAAGTTTGACCTCCTGGTTCGGATAGAACGCGACATAGAAGTACGCGCCTCCCTGTGGCGGGTACTTTTCGACGGGAACGTCCTTCTTGTAGAGCGCCTTCTCATCTTTCTCGAATAGCTCATCGTCGCTCCATTCGATCGTGACCTTGAAGTTGGGGTCCCATTGTTTCGGCACGGATATCCCCCCAGTCCAGCTCGTGCCACCCGCGTTCGCCACCATCCCACCAGCCCATTGACCATTGACGTACACCACACCGATCGGAACGTCGGTGTAGTTCAGCACGCCGATCTGGCCGCCGAGCGTGTCGTCGTCTTCGACGGCGACCTGCGGCGCTTCAGCCTTGCTGCATGCAGCAAGGCCCAGAAACGCTGCGGTCAGAATTACAACAATGGAGCCTCTGATCATTCTTGTAATCATCATGGGTTATTCCGTATTAGGTCGTACATAGCTCATGGTGCCAACTTGCCTTGATCGCGATGATGCACCCTGCGATCGGCAACGCCAATGCCATCGCAACAACGATAACCACCACGCCCCCCATTTCGCCAGCGCCATCACGCCCCACCGCCATCGCCAAGCGCCGAGAGCAAGTATTCCCGCAACGCCAGATCCGATTGGCGCGACTTCCCAAGCCATTGCAGAAACTCCGGCGCCTCCAGACTTGCCTCCCCCTTCGCCATTGCATAAAGCGCAAGCAGCGCGATATCCAGCGCTGATTCAATCCGATACATCCTCGCCACCTCACACGCCCGCGCGACGAGGCGATACGCTTTGGTCTTCCCAATATCGGGCAGGAGCGTCTCCCGGTACATCATGTCCAGCACAGCATCTGGCATCGCCGCATCGACCATACGGTCCAGCTCTTCCTGAGACAGCATCAGCGGCTCGTCCCGGTATGCCTCAGGTTCGGCCCTTGGCTCGGTGAGCGCCAGCATGTCCAGCGCACCTTGGCGATTTACAAGGTGCCACTGCACAAGAGGCGCAGTCAGTCGATTCCATCCTTCCAGGCTCAAGACCACAGGCAGTGCCGACAGTACGCGCGTATCCGCAAATCGCAGCAGATAGTGCGTGTCGTCGTCCGCGATGACCGGCTGCAGGCAGGGCTGCCACAGCTCAGCCAGGCGCTCGGCGGACTGCCATGAAGCGACGAAGCTCAGCATCGGCCGCCCCAGGCAGTGCGTACCCAGCGCTGCCAGCAAGTCGCGCCGTTCGACGCTGGCCATGCCGTCAAGCGGCAACAGGTAAGGCGCCGCCGGCAACAGTTCACGCAGCGCGCCGGTATCGCCGTACAGCGGATAGCGCTGGACCGGTGCCGCGAAGGGCTTGCCCTCATGGTCAAAAACCCCATCGACCAGAGCCGACCAGTGGACGTCCGGCGCACCGTCGATGCGCTGTAACAGCCCATCCAGCCATATCCCGGGATCGCGCGACTCGACTGCGTAATACATAAGAGCTCCGGCAATGGCTTCTACACGGCTGCGAGGTGCGTGCCGGCGGCTGCCGCTTTCAGCAGGCAGGCGAGACACGCCTTCTGCGGAAACACCGGCAACGGATAGGGCGTGTCCACCGGCCCCTCGAACTTGCGCTGCGCGGCCTTGTAGGTGATCGGCCCCGGGCACTCGACGGTGATATTGCCGCCCTCCAGCGTGATCGAGGCACCGCCAGCCGTGGCCAGGCGAATGCGTTTGGCCGACGCAAAATCGACGTTCATGTTGGCGGAAACGATGACCAGGTCTTCGCGGGCCGCGAGCTTCAGGAGGTCGTGCTGGGCCTGGAGATCGATATCGTCCTGCCCGGCTGTCACTTGCAGCCCGACGTTGCCTTCGCCGGCGGCGGACAGCCCGGCTGCAATGCCGATTGCTTGCCCGGCATGCACGCGCGCCTGGCCTGCCACGGCGACGTTGTGGTCCTGTCCGCTGAGCAGCGCCACGCTTTCGCCGTTGGCCATTTGCAGATCCTGGCCCGCCACCACGGCAATCCCGGCGCGGCCGCTCAGGTGGACCATGGGTTCGGACTGGTGCGGGACCTTGCCTGCAGTCGTGGCGGTGTTGCCGGCGGCGGCATCGGCCAGTGCGGCCTCGAAGTGCTGGCCGTCGACCATGCCGGCGGCCGCGCGAACCTGTGCCGGCAGCGGCGCCTGGTCGTCGGCAGCGACGCTCGGCGATGGCACCTGGTGTACGGCCGCGGCTTCACCCAGTGTGCGTGCGAGGTCGCTGCCCTGCCGCAGCAGTGCGATGCCGGCCGCGTTGTCCCCGGTCGGCAGGGCCCGGCCGGTGACGGCGTCGCGGTAGGTGGTCAGCAGCAGTCCGACCCGTCCTCGCACGGCGGCGTAGCCGTCGGTGCGCAACTCGAAGCCTTGTCCGCGGAAGCTGCCGCGACGGTTGTCCTGCTGGTGCACCATGTGGCCGAGGTTTAGCTGTGTCGCCGCTTGCGTGGTGGCCAGTTGCGCGCGCAGTTGCGCGTCGCTGTCGTCAAGCACCAGCTCGTTATGGCCTGTGCCGCCGTGCTCCTGGCTCTTGAAGCCGGTCATTGCCGCCGCGTTGCGGTGCCCTTGCGATTCCGGACTCATGCCGTGCCAGGGCGGGCTGTTGCCCTGGGCGAGATTGCCCTGCGCGCTGCCGTGGGCATCGCTGGCCTGCGCATACAGGCCCTGGGCATCATAGGGTTGCGCGAAAGACGTGCCGCTCAATGTCCATCCGCCTGGTGTCGGCGCGATGCCCGCTTCGCCCTGACCGTTGTACACCGCGCCCAGCACAAAGGGCTGGTCGATATCGTCGTCGGTGAACTTGACCAGCACCTCCTGGCCGATGCGCGGCAGCCACTGCCAGCCCATGCCGGCGCCAGCTTGCCGCTGCGCCACGCGGATCCAGCGGCTGCTGCGGTCGTCGGCGCGCTCGCCGCGCTGCCAGTGGAACCGCACCCGCACATGCCCCCTTGGGCTGACGTGGTGCTCGGCGTTGCCGTCGGCAAGCGTCTGACCATCCGGCCCCACGACGATGGCGGTGTGCACGCCCAGCCGTACCGGGCGGCTGTACAGGCGCGGGCAGTCCGCGCCGAGTACGGGCGCGCGCCATGGCCGGCGCGCATCGAAGGCGCGCAACAGCGCGCCATAGCCGTGTTTGCGGGCCACGGCAAGCAACTGTGGCGGCGCAGCGTCGCGTGCTGGCAGGGGCGGCGGTGCCAGCAAGCCCAGGATCTCGACCGTGGATTCTGGTGCGTCCGGGGCGTTGTCGAGGATCAGGGCGGCTTCCGGCGAACCCAGACGCTTCGACAGTTCGGCGTGCGTATCTTGCCCCAGGTTATTGAAGCCGCAGTGCTCGACGGCATCGAGCAGCAAGGGATAGCCGTCGGCAGCGTTCTCCAGCGGCGGCAAGTGAGGGCAGCCGGTGACGGCGAGCCGGGTGCCGGCGCGCAACGTGCGTACCGTAGCGGCACCGGTGAACAGCAGCGCGCGTGCTTCGATGGCTTCCATCACTTGCTCGGCAATCCGTTGCGCGGCCGCGGTGTCGGGCGCCAGCGACGGACTCACTGACAGGTAGGAATCGGGCATGTTTTGCATCGCGCCGAAGCGTGCCGGGGCATGGCCGCGCACGGTGCCTTTGGCCTCGGCATCCCACGCGGTGACGGCAACCCCGGGAATTGCAGAACGCGTTTCGCAAGTCAGCTGCTGGATGGCGTCGGTGGCCTGCTGGCTATGGGCTCGGTGGTAACGGATACCGCCGGCCGCCGCGGATTCAGGGTCTTCGTCCAGGCTTGCACTGTCGGCAAAGATCAGCACCGTGTGGTGATGCGGCGCTTGCTGGTCTTCCACGACGGTATATCCAAGACCCGCCTCGGCCATCAGCCGCGACAGGAAGTGATAGTCGGTCTCGCGAAACTGCGCGATATGCGGCCATTTTCGGTCCGCGCCGATCCGCGCCAGCGCGCCGGGCGCGTAGCGCCAGCTTGCATAGGGCGCGTACGGGCGCAGCACCTCGTCGATGATGCTGTCGAGCGTGCGTTGCTGGAACACCTGGCTGTGGCGCTCCTGGGTGGTCAGCCACAGCCACGGCACCACGGTCAGCCGGTAACGCGCGAGGCCGCCATCGGCACCCAGCTTCTCCGCCTGGCGTACGAGCCCGGTGCGCGCCGTCTGGCCACCACTGGCCAGTGTGGTCATCAGTGTCAGGCGCTGGCCGAGAAACGCATCCAGTGACAGCGAAGGATTGGCGCTGACCGCGACGATGCGCCATTCAAAGAGTTCGGAGATCGCCTCGCGGCCGATCCACGCCTCGACTGCCAGCGCCTCGAGCGGGCCGGTGCCGTCCAGCGAATAGAGGCGGTGAACCGGCGAAAATAGGTTCTTGAACAGGGCTGCGGCGTCCATAGCACTTGGATGAAATCCATTGCCGGGAAAGGAACGCCATTAGTTCCACAAAGCGATACGGAAATCATTCATCCAGATCAAGATCGGATTTGTTATTTTGGTGCCGTGACTTTCTCCGTATGGAGGAGGCCTGCGGCCTCAGAAAAATCCTTACTTCGCTGCTGAATCTGGTGCAGACAGCGTTGCGGCCGGATGGGGGCGCCGATATAACGTCGGCTTCGATGTGGAAAACGCATTCACTTTCCGAGCCTTCACCCAATGAAGACATTGATTCTCGCGCTGCTGATGCTCGGCGCCGCTGTTGCCGGACACGCCTATGGCGCCGCGTTGACCCCAGGCATCTACCGCATGGACGCCAATTCCTACCTGACCGCTGTGCAACGGGCTGAAGCCGGGCCCAATAAGCGCATCGAAGAAAAATTCGAGCATGCTTTCCCTGCCGCGGCCGGTGTCACGTATGCCGTGGTGTCGCGCGAAGCGAGATATGCCGAGCCCGAGCGCAACAGGGTGCTGTTCCTAACGGTGGACGGCTACAAGGCCGAGCGTGGCGAACTGTCTTGCATTGCCTATGCCCTGCCAGGCTGGAACGATTATTCGACCACCAATCCGTTCTGTGCTGGCGAGGAAGCGCTGTCCGATCGGACCCTTGCCAGCTTTGTCCTGCGGCACCCGCCGCGGCGACGCGATCTTGCCGGGATTCATATCCCGGCTGAACGGACTCCCACTCAGGAAGACAGGGTCGGCTGCCTGCTCGGCGTGTGTGACCCTGCTGCCTATGGCAGGTGGATCCAGCGCGTCGAGGTCACATACCGTACCGATCGTTTTACGCTGGAAAAGGTACGTCCTTACCAGGACATTCTCTTCCTGGAAAACGCAGTCCCAGTTTTCGCTTCACGTGAACGCACGAATAACCGTTCCGAACTGAAGGCCGGAACGTTCGTCGCAGTGCTTGACCGTCAGTCGGAATGGTTCGAGGTCGATTACTTCGAAGATGGCAATGCTCGCCATGGGTGGATCGACCGCGACGATGTCGTTGCTGTGCAGTGGCTGGCACAGCGCGCCTCGACGCGTGACTTCCGATTTCGCGTGGGCGTAGTACCTGGCGACCGTGACACGGACGCACCGCAACCGGTTGCCATCGAAGTGCTGTCGCGGCACAGCGGCCAGCGCCTGCAGGTACTTCGCGATTTCGAGTCGGATGGCCGCTATGTGCTGGGCGACGAAGCGATCAATGTGGTAGACGCCAACTTCGACGGCCATCCAGATATTACGATACACGGCATGTCTGGCGGCGCCGGTCCGAACAGTACGACCAACGTGTTCCTGTACGACCCGGTACGGCGTCGGTTCAGTTTCTCCAGGGAATTGTCAGAGCTGACCCAACTGTGGATCGACGCGAAAACCCGGACTATTCATACCGCTCAACGTGGGGGCTGCTGCAGCCATTACTCCGAGACCTATCGCTATGTGCAGGGCAAGCTGACGCTTGTTTCTAGCGTGGATGAATACTCGGACGGCGAGTGGGTGCGGACCGCAACAGCGCACCGTCGCAAAGGGAAGATGTACTACCGTGAAGAACGTCGAAGATATAAAGGCGAACCCAACGCCGCTCCTGGTCAGCCCGCTTCTCCATGAACGCCGTAATCGCAGCCATTTCCTCCTCTATAGCTGCAGCAGGCGCAACTGTACACAAATATGCGGACAGGACCCCACCGTCACGGAGAGCCGCTGGACAAACATTTGATATCGATTCCGCTTTGATGTCCGCGCAGACCAGTCATTCATCTCAAACGGCGACGCGGATGCGAAGACGACGAGGAGCATGCGCATCGCTGAACTTAAGCAACCTCTCAGTTGACCGACACGATACCGGTCGTTTCGGCAGTCATCATGTCCGCGCCGACTAACGGCGCCCCCGAGAGCTTGACGACGCCCGCGCTTGGGGCTAGCCAGGCTGTGCCTTCCAGTACCGGGAGTGGGTACAGGCTGCCTTGATCCTTCCGTTCATAGTGCAGCACCAGCTTGCAGGCCCCCTTATAGGTCACCCCTTTGACTGTGACATCCTCGCGGCCGACATACTGCACGGCCACGTCGACCACGCGGCTGATGGGCACAAGCGTCGGTTGCGGCTTGGTGGCCAGAGCAGTGGCGTCCGCTTCGGCCATCGTGAAGCTGCGTGTCTCGTTAGGTTTCATGCCCACCAGGCTCGGCGTGCCGGTTTGGCCGGTCACCATGTCGGTATAGGTAAAGCGGCGGTACTTGTTGTAGTTGCCCGTACTGCGGTGGTTGTATTCCGTGACACCGATCGGGAAGATTGGCGACATCGGATCGATATAGACAAGAGCGTCCTTGCCGCCCCAGTCATAAATGCCATGCAGCAGCTTGAGTTCAAGCGTGTCGTAATTGCCGCCGTCGAAGCTTGTCTTGCCGAGGGCCTTGGTTTGGAACGTGGCGACTTGGATAAGGGGGGCCGCAGTGAGCGTCGCCGTGACCTGCTGGCCGACCGCGGGCGCAGCCAGGCATTCAGCGTCGAGCTGATTGATGGCCGCCGGTGGGCCGCCACCCCTCCCTTCGTCGGGGCTCTCCGAGCCGCCCCCGCAGGCCGTCAACAGCACCGGGGTAAGGCCCATCGCAACCAGGAGGATGGCATTTCGCTGCTTCCGCATATCGACTCCCATTTCTTAGTACCGGTAAAACACAGAGCCCATTGCTGGCGAGCTCGTGGGAAAGTTGGCAGGCCTCACCAGCTCCCGAGGAAAGCGTCGCAGTACTGACCCTTCACCGAGCTGCGCTGATGAATCCTGCTGAGGTGCGGGGACGTGAGCCAAGCGGTACGGGCACAGCACGGCGCTGGGCCGAAGCCGAACAAGGTCCTTAGCACTCGGCACATGTCTCTCTTCAATCCGCATGGCCGTAATGAGAGACTGAGCCTACTGAATTGGAATTCGTGCAGATGTAGGAGCTATCCGATTTCTTTGCGGAAAACACGTCTTGACCAAGAGCTGGCCAGGCCGCTGTGGCGACGAGAAGAGGCTATACAGGGTGCTTCGCAACGAGTGAAAGCTTGTTGTGCCTATCCGCATCTTCGTGTGCGAGGCGGATTTGAACTCTGTTACGCCGTGCCGCGGTAAATCGCTCGCCATACCCTTGGTACGACCGGTGAAAATCAGTCCAGATCCGCGATGGCATATTTTACGAAAGCGTCATCAAGAGACAGCGCCCCGGTTACACTGATAAATTCCCTCCCGGTTTGAAATTTCCGCGTGATGCCATCCTTAAGGAAGTAAAAGTAATCGCAATGATCAGCGATTTCCGAAACATGGTGGGTGGAGAAAAGCACGGATTTCCCATTGGCCCGCAGGGTTTGCAAGATCCTCCACATATAGACGGCGTACTCCGGATCAACGCCGGCCGTCGGTTCATCGAGGATGTAGATGTCCGCATCGATCGACAACACGGTCAGGAAAACGAACCATCTTTTTTCACCATAGCTGCATCCTGCCGCACGCCGGCCGTAGAGGGTTGCAAACCTCTCCCTCTCTCGGGAGCCGAGCTTTCCGACGAGCTCATCAAGCGCGGAGCCGCTGCACTTCGCTATGCCTTGGACCAACTCGGCTAACTCCCCGAGCCTGAGCGCATCTGGGATGGTTATGACTTGGGTGAGGTAGGCCACCCTTTCGGGCGGTACGTTACGTGTTATCGTGCCTGCGGTCTGCGTCTTCAGACCACACAGAATGTCGAAGAGCGTGGTCTTGCCGGCGCCATTCGAACCCAGTAGACCGACGATGCTACCGCGGTGAACATCGATATCCACGGCCCTCAGTATGTTTCTGGCCTTATGCTGGAACCCGAGATTCTCTGTTGCAAGCGACGCGTCGACAAGCATTAGCGATTGCTCCATTGGGGGTTGATGCGTTGATGGATTGCCCCATAGACACCGAGGCAGACAAACATGAGCGCGTGGCCAATGCATGCAATGACAAGAGCGCGTTCCCAGTGCGTCTCCGAGATCGCTCTTGCCCCCACTAAAAATGGGTTAACCAGGGCCAGGGCTTGGCTGCCTGCCACGGTAGTGCTGCCGATTCCAATGACGATAATTGCCGTCGCTGCGATAGAGAGGAGGCTGCTGGCCGACTGAAAGGTGAGGGGAAGTGTGGCGAGACAGGTCGAAGCCAGCATGAACAAAGAACAGAAAGCCGCAAACATGGCGAAGTATCTCAACATCTCTGAAACGGGAATCCATGTCAAAAGGTTGGATGTGAGGACCAGAAACCCCGCGCCATAAAGCAATGACATACAAAGAGACGCCAGATATTGCGCAATAAGAAAGCGCGTTCTCTTCCGAACGCTTGTCAAAAATGAGCGCACGAACCCGCTCTCGCGCCGACCTATCAGGTAAAGGCCGAACCCGAACAGAGATGTCATCATGGCGATGTATGCCAGGCACCATCCGATCGATTGCTCGTAGTGCTGGCTCTCGGTATCGCCGTATGCGCTTGTTCTGAAGGCGAGATATCCGACGGGGGCCACCAATGACCAGAAAACACCGATCGGCTCTCTTATCTGTTCAACAACAAGTATTCTGGTGCAGTCAAGGAGGCTTTTCATTCTGCGGCTCTCATGGAAAGGGGGCCATCCTCTCTACTCGCTCGGCACATAGGTTTCTTATAGAAGACGTGAAGTCCTTTAATCGGAAAGTTGCCTCCAGAATCAGCTTAGGCGTTACGATAAGGAAATTATCTTAATCGACGTAATCGTTGATTCACGTCAATTTAAAAACATCAGGCGAGCTCAAGTGAGTGGGAATTGTTGGCCGATAATTTTCGCATTTAGGCCTGACGGACGCCGACGTGGCGGCTAGAAGAGTGCGGATTTGGCAGCCCGAAAGTTCCTATCGTCGTGCGCGACGTAAGCACCTCGGCCACGCGCGCTTGGGAAATTTCGTGCCGAAGTCGTCCGCTGGTCGCTAAAGCGGGACTATGGTCAACCAGGGGCTGTGGATAGCTCTTCGAGCAAACGTAAGACGCCGATCAGCTGGTCGACGAGTTCGTCAGTTCGGGATGGGGCGCAGTTTGCGTGATCGAAAGCCAGCGGAAACGGCAGCGCCGCGCTCGTCGGGTCAACCTACGTGAGGCTGATTCCGGGAGGCGGAAAGTGCGGGTTGAACCTGTATTACAGGATGGGGAATGTAGATGGTTCAAAGAGTTGAAAGGAAATGAACCTCTCATCCAGGACCCCACACTTGCCTCGCTGATACTTGTTAGGCCGCTGACGCGACCCATCGCTATATACACGGCAAGCTGGTGCTTGTTTCCGCAGTGGACGAGTATTCGGACGCCGAGTGGAGGCGGACCACGACAGCCCGCCGGCCCAACGGGGAAGGTGTAGTACCGTGAGAACGTCGAAGGTATTAGGGTGATTGACTACGGGCCGTGCAGGCCTGTCACCGCTCCTGCCCCTGCCGCAACGCAGGCGCCACCGCACACGCCACCAGCAGCAGCGCCGCCATGATGATCAGCCCGTTACGCGTACTTCCGGTCGCCTGTTCGATCAGACCCATCACCGACTGCCCGATGAATCCGCCAATCAGCCCGCAGGTATTGATCAGCGCCAGACCGCCTGCCAGCGCCACGCCCTTCAGCCGCGACGACGGAAACAGGAACACGATCGACTGCACCACGAAGAACATCAGCGCGGTCAGCGAGAAGCCCACCAGCGCCATCACCGGGCCGGCGAAGGCAGCAATCAACAGGCCGCCAGCCATCACCGCCAGCCCCAGGCAGAGCAGTCGGCGGCCGCGGCCCGGGGTGTTGGCATGGCGGGGCAGCCAGGCGGCGCCGATGGCGGCGGCAATCCAAGGCAGAGAATTGAGCAGGCCGATCTCCACAGGCGTGAGCTTGCCGTAGGTGCCGATGATGCCCGGCAGGAAGAAGATCACCGTGTAGATCGAGATCTGGTGGCAGAAGTAGATGAAGATCGCCAGCCACACCTGCGGGTCGCGCATGGCGCCGAGGAAAGAATGGCCGGCCTTGCCGGTGCTGGCATCGGCGGCTTCCGCGGCAAGGCGGGTTCGCACCGCCTGGGCCTGTGCCGGGGTCAGCCATGGCGCGCTGTCCGGTCCGTCGGGCAGCTTCTTCCAGACTACGGCGGCCAGGAACACGGCGGGCAGGCCTTCGAGCACGAACATCCATTGCCAGCCCTTGAAGCCCCAGATGCCGTCCATGGCCAGCAATGCGCCGCCCAGCGGGCCGCTGACGATGTTGGCGATGCAGACACCGAGCAGAAAGTAGCCCACCGCCCGCGCGCGATCCTCGCGGCCGAACCAGTATGTCAGGTAGAGCATCACGCCGGGGAATAGTCCCGCCTCGGCCGCGCCGAGCAGCACGCGCATGATGTAGAACGATGTCTCGCCCTGGACAAAGGCCATCCCCGCGGACAGCAGGCCCCACGTCACCATGATGCGCGTGATCCAGAAGCGGGCGCCGACCCGATGCATGATCAGGTTGCTTGGGATTTCCAGGAAGGCGTAGCTGAGGAAGAACAGGCCCGCGCCCAGGCCGTAGGCGGCGGCCGAAATGTTCAGGTCGACGGCGATGTGGGTCTTGGCCAGCGCAATGTTGGTGCGGTCCAGGAAGCTGATCACGTACGACAGCACCAGCAAGGGCATAAGCTTGCGGAACAGTAGCGCGGTCAGCGGACGGTCGGTCGGCGCGGCCAGCGGCGGTGCGCCCGAGGCGGGTACGGTCTGCATGTGCTTAGTCTCCATCGGCGGATACGGCGCTGCGCCCCTGGCGCGGATTTGCCATTCGGCCTGGTTGATGTCTTCGGTGATCGATGCCTGGCTGGGCCGCGCCTTGGCGGCCCAGCGGTTCAGAACGCGGTGCCTGCCGCGCCCTTGAGGTCGAGGATGTCGCGGGCTTCGTCGGGCGTGGCAACGTCGATGTTGAGCGCTTCCAGCACGGTGCGGATGCGCGTGGTCTGCTCAGCGCTGGATGCGGCCAGCTGGCCAGGGCCGATCCAGAGCGAGTCTTCCAGCCCTACGCGCACGTTGGCGCCCATTGCCGCGCCGATGGTGGCCAGTGGAATCTGGTTGCGGCCGGCGCCGAGGATCGACCAGCGGAACTGGTCGCCGAACAGGCGCTGCGCAGTGCGGTGCATGTGCATCAGATCTTCGGGATCGGCCCCGATGCCGCCCAGGATGCCGAACACCGACTGGATGAACACCGGCCCCTTGACCAGCCCACGGTCGAGGAAGTGCCGCAGGTTGTAGAGATGGCTGATGTCATAGCACTCGAACTCGAAGCGCGTGCCGTTGGCATTGCCGATGCGCAGGATGTTCTCGATGTCCTGGTAGGTGTTCTTGAAGATCAGGTTGCGGCTGTTCTCCAGGTGCTCGCGCTCCCAGTCGTGACGGAAATCCTTGAAGCGCTCCAGCATCGGGAACAAGCCGAAGTTCATCGAGCCCATGTTCAGCGACGCCAGCTCCGGCTTGAAGGTGGTGGCCGGCAGCATGCGTTCTTCGACGGTCATGTGCGGGCTGCCGCCGGTGGTGATATTGATCACCGCATCGGTCTCGGCGCGGATCCTGGCGAGGAACGGCCGGAACAGCTCCGGGTCCTGCGACGGGCGGCCGTCCTTCGGGTCGCGCGCATGCAGGTGCAGGATGGCGGCGCCGGCGCGTGCCGCATCGATGGCGGCGGTGGCGATCTCTTCGGCAGTCACCGGCAAATGGGGCGACATGCTGGGCGTGTGGATGGCGCCGGTCGGGGCGCAGGTGATGATGGCTTTGGCTCGCTTGGCCATGGTGGTTCCCTTGTCGGTGTTGGTGGTCCGCACCGCGGATAACCCGCGGTGCAAGGAATGCGAGGGGCGCGCTAGCTGAGCGCCTGGGTCAGTCCGTCGACGACCATCTCCTGCCCATGCACGCTGGCCGCCTGGTCGCTGCACAGAAAGCGCACCATGTTGGCGATATCGCGCATTGTCACCATGCGCCCCAGCGCTGCCTGCGAGGTGTAGTCGCGCGTCACTTCCTCCAGCGGCTTGCCCAGCGACTCGGCCTTTGCGGCAATCACGGCGCGGATGCGCGGCCCGTCGACCGCGCCGGGCAGCACCGTGTTGACACGGATGCCGTCGGCGCCCAGTTCCAGCGCCAGCGACTTGGTAAAGCCCACCACCGCCCATTTCGAGGCGGAGTAAGCCGAACGGCCCGGCATGCCGAGATGCCCGGCGGCGGAAGACAGGTTGACGATCGACGGCGAGCGGCCTTGCCGCAGGCGCGGCACCGCGGCGCGGGCGCACAGGAACTGGCCGGTAATGTTGACCGCCAGCGTGCGTTCCCAGTCGGCCAGCGACAGCGTTTCGACGCCGCCGGTCGGTCCGGCAACGCCGGCATTGTTGACCAGCACGTCGAGGCCGCCAAAGGCCTGGTCCACCGCCTGGAACAGCGCTTCGACGTCGCTTTCCTTCGACACATCGGCCCTGACGGCCACCACGCCCGGCAATTCGGCGCAGACGCGCTCCAGCTCGTCACCGGCCACGTCGCAGACCGCGACGCGGGCGCCGGCTTCGGCCAGCGCGCGCGCGATTTCCAGCCCGATCCCGCTGGCCCCGGCGGTGACCAGTGCGCGTTTACCGGCGAGCGATTCATCCTTCCACATGGTTTCAATCTCCTCGAAGCAGGCCGATGCCCGCCTTCCGGACGAAGATTAAAACTGTGATCACAGATCAAATATAGAGAATAACCCTATGTGCTATGCTTCGCGGCATGAGCCTGAATGACCTTGTGACGCCTCTTGTCCGCCAGACCCTCAGCCGCGACGTCTACACGCAGCTGCGCGAGCTGCTGGTAAGCGGCCAGATGATGCCCGGCGAGCAAATTTCCCTGCGCAACATCGCCGCCGCACTAGGCGTCAGCGTGATGCCAGTGCGCGAAGCGGTGCACCGGCTGGTCGCCGAACAGGCCCTCGAACTCACGCCCAACCGCGCCCTGCGCGTGCCCCGCATGAGCGTCAGCCAGTTCGAGGAAATCACCAAGATCCGGATCGAGCTCGAAGGCCTTGCCACCGCGACCGCGGCCGAACGCATCACCGACGAGGAGCTGAAACAGGTACAGGCGCTGCACCGCCGCTTTGCCGACGAGATGGCCAAGCGCAATCCTGACGGCGCCGATGTCATCGCCGCGAACCAGGCCTTTCACTTTGCCGTCTACGCGGCGGCGCGCATGCCGATCCTGCTGCAGATGATCGAGTCACAGTGGCTGCGCATCGGGCCGATCCTGAACCATGATCTGCGCTCCGGGTCGAGACGGGTGGAAGAGCGGGTGGCGGTCAAGCATCACGACAAGCTGGTCGAGGCGCTTCGCAAGCATGATGGTGCTGCGGCGTGTGCGGCGCTGCGCGGGGATATCGAAAGCGCGGCGGTTTATATTGTCTCGGTGGGTGTTCTCGTGAATGCGGACAAGGCGGCCGAAGAGGCGGCCATCGCACTCGTGCCAGTGAAGCGGGCCGCGAAGGCCGGGCGCACAGGGGCGAAGCGCTGAGCCGCCCTTGGGTGAGCTGGACCAGGGAATTTTCGCCATACGATGGATTCCGTTAGTCCCGTGCCGCAGTAGATCGCCAGTCAAATAGTGCAGCAACATGTTGCGCACGGACTCCAGTCATGGGTCGTGCGAGCCAAACTGGCCAACACACTGCGCAGCGCCAACGACAACTCTTTCGTCACTGCCGCAAGCCATCCCTTTGCATGTAACGCGGTGCGCTTCAGCCAACCGCCAGCTGAAGGCTGTGCGTAGCCACGTTCTCGTGAATGCCGATCGTGCGATAGCCTGGGGGCGCGTGGGCCTATGTCGAGATCCGGCATTGCAGGCCAAGCTCGTCGCCGCCGCTTACTAATGCTTGTTCTGTGAATACCCGCATGCTCGTGCCTCACAACGATGAACAACTTTAAGGCTAGCCCTATGGATGCACGACCCAAGGTTGGTTAAACCTCGGCATCAGGTCGGCAAACTGAAGCCACAATGCAACCCGACCGAAGGCCGAGCATGACGGATTGAGTCTACGGCGGGTGTGGGAGGAACGATTTTTTGGCGATATGGCCACGACTGGATGACCGTTACACGCGCGAAGGAGTACAAATGACGCGAACCGTTCTCGTAGCATCCCTGCTCGCGCTTTCCGCTACCGCACACGCCCAAAAAATTCCGGCGACCATCATCGACAGTTGCCTGCTCGTCGACAGACCGTCGGAGGCTTCGATCTCATCGACAGTTGCCTGCTCGTCGACAGACCGTCGGAGGCTTCGATCTCAATCACCCGGATTGAGGGAGAGGCGGATGTTATAGACGACGTGACTGTACCCGGTTACCAATTATTCACTCCCGGGGTCGCCAACAACATGCATGGGATTGGCTACGCAACCAGCAAGCGCGGAAGCAACGACTTCATCTTCGTCGGAGCGAGCCGCGGTTACATCAATCGTGCAGTCGCTCTTGGAAAGCACCGACCCTCGCGAGTCGAGCAACCGATCCTTGCTGCCTACGCTCTGCTGCGCCAGCATGGACGACGCTATGTGTGCGTGATGGAAAGCAATGGAAATGGCAGCGCCGCCTTTTTCCGGTCAGCCTACGTGGGGCGGATCCCGTCGTCGAAAGGAGCGCAGTTTAGGCTGTATTACAAGGTGGCAGATGTGAAGAGGTTCAAGCAATAGATAGGGAGATGCGTGGAGAGCGAGATGATAGATAACCCCTTGGTATTCACTTATTCTGAATTGTAAGTTCGAGGTTGTGCCAGAATTCGGATCGAATACCCACCGCCGATTCGATGGAAATGCTCTACGTCGGTAACCAAGGAAATCTGGTTTCGGAAGATTCGATCCAGGTTCACACAAACCTGCGATTTGGCGGGATTCCAATGGTACGGTCACACTTTTCGAAACGTTGATCCAATCGGTTGCCTGAATGAAATCTTCATGTTCTTTCCATTTTGTGTGTATCGGAATTGCCGCAGGATGCTGCCTGGCGCTTGCTGCCTGTGCCCCAATGGTTGCGACAACACCTTCGACCATCGAGGCCACGCAGCCAAACACCGCCAGCCGACGCATCCAGATCCTGACACCTGCCACCATCAAACTAGACACTGGCTATTCCCGTACGCTGCCTGAAAAGTCAGTCTGGTCGAAAGCAGGCCGCGTTCCACAGGGCGATGTCTTCCGGCCCGTCGGCACCATCTTCACAATCGAAGGCCGCCAGGTACACGAAGCCTACCTGGTCATCCATAACCAGACCCTGGTGGGCTTCTATTTGCCCGGGGAACAGAACTATTCCCCGCTATCCACAGCAGTACCTTTGAACTTGGGAGAATCAGAATGAAACGGGTCGCACGCATGCTGATCGCAGGACTGGCCGTGTCGTCACTGCTGGCCGGGTGTGCTTCCGGCGTAAAACACGCCGAAATGGAGGCGTCGATTCCGACGCTGAAGCAGGGTGACGGCCGGGTCTACTTCCTGCGCTCGGCATCGATGTTCGGCGCGGCGATCCAACCGGATCTGCGTCTGAACAATGAGGTAGTGGGCGAGTCCAAGCCCGGCGGTTTCTTCTTTGTGGATCGTCCGGCCGGCAAGTACGTGGCGTCGGCTTCGACCGAAACCGAAAAGACGCTGAGCTTCGTGCTGGACGCCGGCGAGACGAAATACGTGCGCAGTTCACCGTCGATGGGCTTGATGGTGGGCCGCGTCGTGCTGGAACTCGAGACGCCTGAGAAGGCCAAGGCAGATCTCGCATCGCTGAGCTACACCGGCGACGTAGTCAAGGCGCCGGCGAAGTAAGCGGCGCGGCGGCTCCCCCCAAAGTCCGTGGGGAGCCCCGGAGCTAAGCGTTTGCGTAAAGCGGGGAGCGGCGATATTGGTGGAAGAGCCCCGGAATTCTCTCAGGTTCGCCTCAAGTCAAACAAGCCGCATTAACCACCCCCACCGACAACGAAATCACCCCCATCACCGCCCCCACCCCCCGGTTATCGCTGGAAATCGCTTCACTGACACCCCCCAGCGCCCGCGCCGCCACCAGGTAAGCCACCACCTGCACCGCAAAGGCCCCAAACGCCCACAGCAAGAACATCGCAAACGTAGCGTTGTGCTGAATGCTCGACGACAGCGTCAGCGAGAACCCCAGCACCGCCCCACCCAGCGACAATGCCGCCGCGATATTGCCCTCGCGGATCAGCGTGAATTCCCGATGCGGCGTGACCCGCGTATAGACCAGCAGGAACAACCCCAGCATGGCAAAGCTGGTGACGATGTAGATCAGGTAGGCAAGCGCCGGGTGCATGGTGTTGACCATTGGATGGACTCGTTGTCGGTTGTCAGGGTTTGCGTGCGAGAAAGCGTCAAGCAGATGGCATTCAGCCGCCGCCGGAGCGCCCGGAGCTGCCGAAGCGGCTGGTGAAGCCGCCGCGCGATACCACCGGTGCGCGCGATACGGCGGCGGAGCGCATGGTCAGGCCCATGGAGCGTCCGCCGCTGAGCGAGCTGCGGCGCACCGTGGCTTCTTCGACCATGGCGGCGCGTGGCGTGGCGTTGGTGAAGGATTGTGTGGGCGTGCCGTTACGATCGTAGGCCTGCAGCGGGCGCAGCGGGCCGGATGTCATATCGCGCTGGGTCTGGGTGCCGTTGGGGTGGTAGACGGTGCCGCTGGCGGTGTAGTACGGCCCGTACCAGCGCGCGTAGTACGCGCTGCTGCTGTGCGTGGTGCCGGCGCCTGCGGTTTCGCTGGCGGGGGCGTTGAGGCTGGAGCTGTAGATGGTGCTGGGGTCGTCGAGCGGCACGCTTTCGCAGTCGTTGGGCGTGTTCCAGTCGGCCTCGCAGTCTTCCAGCGTGGCGTAGCTGGCGCGGCGCACGGTGACGCCGGGATCGTCGTCGGCGTCGTCGCTGCAGGAGCCGAGCACGGCCACGCCGGCGACCACGGCGCAGGCGCCGACGATCCACAGCGCGGGCGAGCCGCCCTGCTTTTTCTGTTCGGCCTGGTAGGCGGCGACGCGCGGCGACGGGCCGCCGGAGCCGCCCCTGCCCGGCATGTATGGGCTGCCGTACTTGGAGCGTTTGGTGCCCTTCTTCTTGTTGGCCATGGCTTACGCGTGGGTGAAGTAGTGAGGGACGAAGAAGCTGGTGTTCTTGGCGATGGGCCCGGACTCTTCGCGCACGCACAGGCCGCTGGGCACGTCGTCGACGATCCAGACGCCCAGCGTGGTGTAGCGCCCGTCAAAGCGCCGCGCCGGTTCGTAGGCCTGGTAGATGAAGCCTTCCTCGCCATACTCGCCGGGGTTGTGGACGCGGTCGCCTTCCGGGGTGAGCAGCGTCACGCTTTCGCCTTCGCGCGACAGGAAGGGCTTTTTCGCGTGCGGACGGCCGGCGAAGTGGCCGGGGTCGAAGCTGGCTTCGATCAGGTTGGGATGTCCGGGGAACAGGTCCCACAGGATCGGCAGGATGGCCTTGTTGGAAAGCACCGCCTTCCACGGCGGCTCGACCCAGCGCACGGGGCTGTGCGCCAGCTGGTCGCGGTAGTCGGAGGTGGCCATCCATTCCCACGGGTACAGCTTGAACGCGACTTCGATCGGCACGTTGTCGGCGTCGTAGAAGTTGCCGCGGCCGTCGGTGCCGATGTCTTGCAGGTCGA
Source organism: Cupriavidus nantongensis (assembly GCF_001598055.1). Classification (NCBI taxonomy): domain Bacteria; kingdom Pseudomonadati; phylum Pseudomonadota; class Betaproteobacteria; order Burkholderiales; family Burkholderiaceae; genus Cupriavidus; species Cupriavidus nantongensis. The sequence goes on from NZ_CP014844.1 coordinate 334,456, forward strand.
TCAGCTTGACGGACCAGCCAGCCTGCAGCGCGGTGTCCATCAGGTACTCGGTATTGCAGACGTCTTCCTGGCTGTCGAACATGCAGGCGAGGTGCAGCAGGCTGGCGTTGCGGTAGTGGTTGCGCAGCCATTGCCAGCGCGCCACCAGGGCGTCGTGCAGGCTGTTGAACTGGTCGGCTTGCGGCTGCACGGCGTCTTTCCAGTGCCACTGGGCGACGGCGGATTCGATCAGCGAGGTCGGGGTGTCGGCGTTGAACTCATATAGCTTTGGCACGCCGTGCGGGTCCAGCGTCATGTCGAAGCGGCCGAACAGCGTGGGTTCGTCGCGGTCCCACGAGGTGCGGATCAGTTGCGCGAAGTCCCGGTCGATCGCCAGGCGCGCGAACAGGTCGTGGTCGATCACGTGCTGCACGGCTTCCAGGCAGCGTTGGTTCAGGTCGTACGCGGCGGCGTAGAGCGTTTCCACCTCATGCTTGCTGAACGCGTAGGCGGCGTCTTCGCGCCAGTAGAAGAAGGTGTGGTCATCGACTTCGCGCGGGACGTTGAACTCGTCCAGCGAATGGAAGTGGAAGCCCACCTTCTCGAGTTCGCGCGGCCAGTTGCGGCGCGGAGTTTGCGGGATGCGTTGCATCAGCAGGCAAGGGTCAGAAGAGCGGGATCGGGCCGGACCGTAGCATCGTCCAGCAGGAAGTCGGTGAAGGCGAGCGAGTTGGCGCCGGGCCGGGGCAGCCAGCTGGTGAAGGCGATGCTGAGCGGGGCCCACCAGTGCGCGGCATCGGCCAGCACCGGGCCGAAGTCGAGCGCATCGGATTCCACCACGCCGCGCGATGGATGGGCCAGCATCCATTGCATGCCGGCGACCAGGCTCGATGCCACCTGCAGGCTGGTGGCGGTGTTGTACGGCGCCAGCGAGCGCGCGCGCTGCACCGACAGGCGCGAGCCATGCCAGACCGCGCCGTGCAGCCCGCTCATCAGCAGCACGCCGAGTTCGTCTTCGCCGCACTGGAGCTCGTCGCGCAGGATGCGTTCGGCGCGCACACGCGGGGCGGCGCGGTCGTCCAGCCATTGCATCGAGGCCTGCGTGGCGGCGGTGGGGCGATAGGCGTAGTAGACGGTGGGGCGATACGGCGGCTGGCCGGCGCGAGTGTCGGTCAGGTACTCGGCGATCGAGATCGATTCGTTGTGCGTGATCAGGTAGGCGTCGAAGGGGCCGTGTACCGGCGACCACGAGCGCACGCGCGTGCGATGGCCCGGCCGGTCGAGCGCGATCGCGGCGCCGTTGCCGTAGCGATGGCGATAGCCATCTGGCGGCAGCGCGGGCTCATGGCTGCCCCAGCCGAGCTCCGCGTCCTGCAGGCATTCGGTGATAAAGCCTTCGGCGGACCAGGTGTTGGCGAACTCGCCGTCGCGCGGGTAGCCAGGGGCCTGCTGGCTGTCATATTCGGCGACCTGGATCACGCGCACGTCCAGCGCGCGCGCCAGCGCGGCCCACGCGGCGCGATCGCCGGGCTCCGGCTGATTCAATCCGGCCTTGCCGGCCAGTGCCATCAGCGCGGCCTTGACCAGCACCGAGACCAGCCCGGGATTGGCGCCATGCGCCACCAGCGCGGTCGGCAGGGTCTCGCGGCCGCGGGCGAAGGCCAGCATCTCGTGGCGCAGCGCGTAATTGCTCAGGTGCGAGGCCAGCGGATCGGCTTCGTAGTCCCAGGGCTCGATGCCAGCATCGACATAGAACGCGCCGCGCGCTTGCGCCAGCGCGATTAGGTCGCGGCTGCAGACGGACGGCGCCAGGTTCAGCAGGAAGGTGCCGGGCCGCAGCAGCGGGGCCAGTATGGTTTGGTAGTTGGTCGCGGTGACGGCGGCCTGGATGCCGTGCAGCTTGTGGCGGGCAACCAGTTGCTGGCGCGCGCGATCCAGCTCGCGGTCGACCACGGTGATCGCTGCCCGCGGCCAGGCCCGCTCCAGCAGCGGCAGCACGGCCTGGCCGATGCAGCCGAAACCAACGATGACGATTTGTTCGATCACGCAGACCCTTCCGCCCGAGAAACGGCAAGCGGCGGTCCCCGGACGCGCTACGGTCACGGCCACGGCCGCGCCGGCGCAGGACTGCCCTTGCCTGGCTTTATCAATTCTGATCAGAATCGCTAAATCTAGCGAAGGGCAATACTATCGCCGCGCGCGGCGGCTGCCAACTGCCGGCGGGTCTATGGCCCGCGCTTCAGCGCAGCAGGCGCCAGGCCAGCCGTGCCGCCACGCGCGCGCCCAGGTGGTCGCGGTCGTACTGGGGGTTGTACTCGGCCAGGTCGGCCACGCGCAGCTTGCCGCTGCGGCGGACCAGCTGTACGACTTCCTCCACCACCGGCAACGGCACGCCGTAGGCCGCGGGCGCCGACACGCCGGGCATCACCGCGCCCGGCAGCGCGTCGAGGTCGATGGTCAGGTACACGTGGTCCACGGCATCGATGCGCGCGGACAACTCCGCCAGTCGTTCTGTCAGGTGGCGTTCCTGCATGTCGACGTCCTCGACGTAGCAGACGCCCAGCGCCTCGGCGCGGCCGAACAGGGCCGGCGTGTTGCTGAGGCGGCTGACGCCCAGGCAGACATAGTCGAACGGCTGGCCGCGCTCGGCGCAGGCATGGGCGATCTGGTCGAACGGCGTGCCGGAGCTGGCCGGCCGGCTCGTGCGCAGGTCGAAGTGGGCGTCGAGATTGACGATCAGCACGCGGCCGCCGTCGTCCCGTGCATCCAGGTGCGCGCGCAGGCCCTGCCACGTGCCCCACGCCACTTCATGGCCGCCGCCCAGCACCAGCGGAAAGCCGCCGCGCGCCAGCACTGCGTGGACGGCGTCCGCCAGCGCCTGCTGGGAAGATTCCAGGTCGCCGTCGTCGCAACTGACATTGCCGGCGTCGTACAGCGCCGGCAGGCCGTGCGCCGGCACGTTGGCCAGCGCCTGGCGGATGGCGTCGGGGCCGCGGGCGGCGCCGGGGCGGCCCTGGTTGCGCAGCACGCCGGCATCGCAGCGGAAGCCGAGCAATACCGGCGCGTGGTCCAGCGGCGCGGTGTCCGCGCGGTCCAGCGCCTGCACGATGCGGAACAGCCGCGTGGTGTCGCCCTGCTCGCCGTGGTCGACCCGGCCCTGCCAGGGGGTTTGCGTGGCTGCCATCCTCATGCCCGCGTCAGCACCGCCTGCAGGAAGCCGCGCGTGCGTTCCTGCGTCGGCGCGGAGAAGATCACCGACGGCGGCCCGGCCTCGATGATGCCGCCGCCGTCCATGACCACCACCACGTCGGCCACTTCGCGGGCGAAGCCCATTTCATGGGTGACCACGACCATGGTCATGCCTTCGGCGGCCAGCACCTTCATCACCTGCAGCACTTCGCCCACCAGCTCGGGGTCCAGCGCGGAGGTGGGCTCGTCGAACAGCATCACGCGCGGCTCCATCGCCAGCGCGCGGGCAATGGCCACGCGCTGCTTCTGGCCGCCGGACAGGCTGGCCGGCATGGCGTGGGCCTTGTGCGCCAGGCCGACTTTCTCGAGCAGGCTCATTGCCTTGCGCTCGGCGTCGTCGCGCGAAACGCCGCGCAGCATGCGCGGCCCCACCGTGACGTTGTGCAGCACCGACAGGTGCGGGAACAGGTTGAACGACTGGAACACCATGCCCACTTCGGTGCGCAGCTGGTTCAGCCCCTGCTCGTCGATCAGCTGGCCGTCGGTTACCAGGCGCTTGCCGACGATGTCGATGGTGCCGGCCTCGGGTTGCTCCAGTCCGTTGCAGCAGCGCAGGAAGGTGCTCTTGCCCGAGCCGCTGGGGCCGATCACCACCACCACCTGCGACGGTTGCACGTCGAAGTCGATGCCGCGCAGCACGGTGTGGCTGCCGAACGATTTGCCCAGGTTGCGGATCCGGATGATTGCGGAATCGCTCATTGCACCATGCCTCCCATGCGCAGCCGTTGTTCGGCGCGGCGCAGGATCAGCCCGGCCGCGCTCGTCAGGATCAGGTACACCAGCGCGATCACCAGGTAGACCTCCAGCGAGCGGTACGACACGCTGATGATCTTCTGGCCCTCGTGCATCAGGTCGGCAATGGTCAGCAGCGACACCAGCGCCGAGTTCTTGATCAGCGCGATGAACTCGTTGCCCAGCGGCGGGATCATGCGCACGATGGCCTGCGGCAGGATGATCGCGCGCATGGCCTGGCCGGACGACATGCCGATCGAGCGCGCCGCTTCCATCTGGCCCTTGTCGACCGACTGGATCGCGCCGCGCACGATCTCCGACACATAGGCGCCGGAATAGATGCCCAGCCCGATCACGCCGCACACAAAGGCCGGCAGCAGGATGTTGAACTGCGGCAGCCCGAAGAACAGCAGGAACAACTGCACCAGCAACGGCGTGCCGCGGATGAAGGTCACATAGGCGGTGCAGATGCCGTAGATGATGCGGCGCTTCGGGTCCAGCCGGCCGATGCCGACCAGCAGGCCCATCACGCAGCCCAGCACCAGCGCGCAGGCCGTCACCTGCACGGTGATGACGGCGCCGTGCAGGATGTCAGGCCACCCGGCGAAGACGGGAGAAAAATCCAGTTCCATGATCTCGGTCCGCGTGGCTTACTTGGCGGCGCTGCCGAACCACTTCTGGGTCAGCCTGGCGTAGGTGCCATCGGCCTTGAGCTTGGCCAGCGCGGCGTTCAGCGCGCGGGTCAGCTCGGGCGTGTCCTTGCGCACGGCCATGCCGTATTCCTCGGTGGTCAGTTGCTGCTCCACCATGCGCAGGCCGCCGCGGGTCTTCACGTACTGCATCGCCGCCGGCTTGCCGGTGACGGCGGCATCGGCGCGGCCGATCTCGACCAGGTTGAACATTTCCTGGTTCTTCTCGACTTCCACGCGCTGCACCTGCGGATAGGTCTCGCGCAGGAAGCTGACCGACTTGGTCCCCACCTGCACGCTGACCTTCTTGCCGTTCAGGTCTTCCGGCTTGTTGATGGCGGTGTTGCCGCTCTTGACCAGCGCCACCAGGCCGCCGGTGTAGTACGGCTCGGTAAAGTCCACCACCTTGCGGCGCTCCGGGGTGATGTAGATGCCGGACACCGCCATGTCGAAGCGGCGCGAGACCAGGCCCGGGATCAGGCCCTTGAAGTCGATGTTGGTCCATTCCACCTGCTTGCCCATGGTCTTGGCCATGGCCTCGACCAGCTCGACGTCGAAGCCGGTGCGCTTGCCGTTCTCGATGAATTCCATCGGCGGGAAGGTGGCGTCGGTGGCGACGCGCAGGACGTTGCTGTCCTGCGCGTGCGCGGCGGCGCCGAAGGTCAGTCCAGCCACGGCCGAGAGGGCGGCGATCAGGCATTTGCGACGAAGGTTCATGGGGGTCTCCTTTTTCCGGGAACAGGAAATCTGCCCGTCGCGCAGGCTTGCGGACGGTGCGGTAACGATTGCTTCAGGTTTCAGTAAGCCTGCAGCCGCGCGGAAATCCGCATGGCGGCGGCCACGGTCATGTCGATCAGTGCGCTTTCGCGCCCCTGGCGGCGCGTGGCCGGCACCATCAGCGTGACGGATCCATGCGCCTCGGCCCGGGCGCGCCGCGAGAACAGCGGCGCGCTCACGCCCCACACGCCCGGATCGACTTCGCCTTCGCTGACGGCATAGCCGGTGTCACGAATCGCGGCGAGTTCCGCCAGCAGCTGTTCCGCTTCGGCCGGCTCGCACTGCGCACGCACCACGCGCTCGCGCGCGTCGTCGCGCATAAAGGCCAGCAGCGACTTGGCCGATGCGCCCGCGCGCAGCGGCACGCCGCGGCCCTTCTCGAACGAGCAGCGCAGCGACTGGCGGCTTTCCACCATCTCCAGGCACACCGCGTGGTCCTTGACGGCAACCACCAGGCCGACGCTTTCGTCGGACTGCTGTGCCAGCAACCGCATATCGGGCAGCGCTTCGCGGGCCAGGTGCGAGGCCATGTCGAACCCCAGCGCGAGCTGCAGGCTGATCGGGCCCGGCGCGTATTCGCCGTCGGACTCGAGCACGAAGCCCCAGCGCTTGAGCAGCATCAGCTGGCGGTAGAGCGTGCTCTTGGGCAGGCCGGTCCTGGTTACCAGCTCACGCACAGTGATCGGTGATCCGTGCTGTGCCAGCGCGGCCAGCACGAACAGCACGCGATCGGCGCCGCCGGCGGGCTGGGCGGATTCGACGGCGGCGGGAGCCGCCGGCTCCGGGGCGATGGTTGGGTCGACAGCATTCAACATGGGGCCCAAGAATAGGACCGGATTCCCGGAAATCAAAACCGACAGTCCCGGAAAATGGGAATGCGTGACTAGGGATTACCCTTGGTCGATCGCAATTTGATGGGTGAGGTGCGCGCGGCGCCGCTTCGTGCTGGCGAAAACTTTCCCGGCTGCCGGCGGTTGTTGCAGGACCGAATAAAGTCTATATTCGGTCCATTGCACAACCAGGCTCACATCATGCGCTACTCTTCCCAGGTCAAGCCGATCAGCTACCTGAAGGCCAATGCCGCCGAGGTGCTGGAGCAGGTCAACGAGCGGCGCGAGCCGCTGGTGATCACCCAGAACGGCGAGGCCCGCGCGGTGCTGCAGGACGTTGCGTCGTTCGAGCAGACGCAGGAAACGCTGGCCCTGCTCAAGATCCTTGCGCTGGGTAACCAGGAAATCGCCGCCGGCAAGCTCAAGCCTGTCAAGGACGTGGTCGCGCGCCTGCGCAGCAAGCGGGCCGCCGGCTGATGTCCGCGGGCGGCAAGCGCCATGAGGTCCTGCTTACCGCCGGGGCCGAACAGGACCTGGAATCCATCCACGACTACATTGCGGAATTCGACTGTGTCGAGAACGCGGACTACGTGCTGGACCGGTTGCTGGAGGCGGTGGATCAGATTTCGCGCTTTCCCGAGAAGGGCAACTACCCGGCCGAGCTGATCGCGCTGGGTATCCGGGAATATCGCCAGACCGCATTCAAGCCCTATCGCGTGATCTATCGCCTGATCGACGACAGCGTGATCATCTATGTCATCGCGGATGGCCGGCGCGACCTGCAGGCATTGCTGGCGCGCCGGCTGCTCGGCGCTTGAGCCGCCGCAGCCATCCATTTGCTGCCCGAGGGCAACTCAACCATTGCACACACGCCGGTGCAGGCGTGCTGCCAGACGAAGCATTCGCCACACCATCATGCCCCTGATCGATATCAAGAACCTGCAGCAAGCCGCCTACGACTTCGGCGAAGCCCGTCACTGGGGCAAGTACCACAGCCCCAAGAACCTGGCGATGGCACTGAGCGTCGAGGTCTCGGAACTGGTCGAGATCTTCCAGTGGCAGACCGAGGACGAATCGCGCGCCATCATGTCCACGACCAAGCGCGAACACGTTGAGCAGGAGCTGGCGGATATCACCATCTATCTGACCCAGCTGGTGACGGCGCTCGGCGTGGACCTCGACGCCGCGGTGCGGGCGAAGATGGAAATCAATGCGAGGAAGTATCCGGTGCCGGAGTGAAAAGGCGATAAGCCCGCTGCAAGGGCGGCTTGCCCTGCCGCTACCCCCGCGTGCGCAGGGACGACATCCCCCATTGCCGACGGCATCCTTCCGTCTGACAAAAACAAATAGAGGCGAGGGTCAACATGGGTCGCAGGAAGCAATCGAGCGTCTTCGAGGATCTCTATGGCATTGCCGCGGCGCTGCCATGGTGGGTTGGCGTAACGGCAGCAATCTTTGCCTACGTCGTGTTGCATCGCTATGCAGTCGCTGAAGTGCCGATCAACGCTGCGCCGGGGCAGATGGGACAGATGGTTGTATCGCAGATCGCCAAGGCGCTGTCGACATACGGCCAGTACCTTGTTCCGCTGATACTGCTCGCGGGCGCGCTGGCCTCATGGCTGGGACGCCGCAAGCGGCAAGGTCTGGTCCGCGACGTGGCGGCGGCACGGTCTGGCGACGCGCTGCGTCAGATGAGCTGGCGGGATTTCGAGCGGCTGGTGGGCGAGTTGTTTCGGATGCGGGGATATGCCGTCGTCGAAACTGGAGGCAGCGGAGCGGACGGCGGGATCGATCTGCGGCTCAGGAAGGGAAATGAACTGGCGCTGGTTCAATGCAAGCAATGGCGCGCCTACAAGGTCCCCGTCACGGTGGTGCGCGAACTGTACGGTGTGATGGCAGCGCAAGGTGTGGCGCAGGGGTACGTGGTGACATCGGGACAGTTCACGGCCGATGCTCGGGCCTTCGCGTCGGGGCGGAACATCGAGCTGATCGACGGCGAGGCACTGAGCGCGCTGGTCAAGCGCGTCCGCGCGGCAGCGCCGGTCGATTTCACCGCCAGACCATCCGCTCCTGCGAGTTCGCCCGCATCCTCCACGCAGCCGCCACAGCAAGAGGCAAGGCCTCCTGGCGCACCGGCCTGCCCGCGCTGTGGCGCTGCCATGATTCAGCGCATCGCAAAGCAGGGCGCGAACGCTGGCAATCCCTTTTGGGGTTGCACCACGTTTCCGAAATGCCGCGGGGTGCGGGGGCTCTGACGGTCGGCAACCTGCTTGGCTGTGCGCGGATCAGAGCGACCTCGTCGTAAGGTTCGCCACCCATCCGGCCACATACAACCCCACCCCGAACACCGCATGCGTCACCAGGCTATGCATCCGCGCCAGGTTCGGCCGTGGCGTGCGGCTGGCCGCGATCCCGGCGCCCATCGCGGGCTGCATCAGCAAGAAGGGCGCGGCGACGCTGCCGATGCCGACCAGCAGGGCCGGCGCCAGCGTCGGCTGGCGTACCCAGTTCAGGCCCCAAAGCCCCAGCAGTATTCCCGCGAACGCGATGCCGGTCAGGTAATGCGCGATCCAGCCGATGGCCTGCTCGCCACGCACCGGTGGCGTGGCGGCGATGGGTTGATGGTGGAAACGTCCACGCGGTAGCCAGGCCAGCCAGCGGCCGACCAGGCCATAGTTCAGCGCAGGCACGCCGAGCAGCCGCTTGCGCAAGATGGCCCACGCATCCATGACGAGCGTGGCGCCGGTACCGATGACCGTGGCGTGGAGCAGCATGGCGGTGGTGTGATCAGGCATGGTTCGTGTCCCGCTGAATGGGCGACGCGGCCGCGGTCGCGCGGGCCGTGACGGTCCAGCACGCCGCGGTGTAGCGCACGGTGTCGCCCTGGACATAGGGCTCGAACGCGGCGCGCACGGCTGTGGCGACGCGCTCGCGCGTGGTGGCGTCGGCGCCTTGCAGCGCCAGTCCGACCGGCCCAAGCCGCGACAGGTAGCCGGCCAACGCAGGCTCCGGCAGCGTGCAAGTCACGTCGGTCGGACGGATCTCGATATCGCCCCAGCCGCTCGCCTGCAGGATCGATAGCACGCGCTCGCGGTCGCCGAAGGCAAACTGCCCTGGCGCGCCTGGCTGGCGCGGCGGCAAATCGGGCAGCAGCGGCGCGGCGGCGCGCTCGGCGGTGGTCATGAAGGGGTTTTCGGCGGCGCTGCGCCAGGCGATGCAGTGCAGCGTGGCGTCCGACGTTGCGGCCCAGCGCAGGTTGGCGAAGGCGCGCACCGGATCGCTGAAGAACATCACGCCCAGGCGCGACACGATCATGTCGAAGCTCGCCGGGGCGAAGGCGTGCTCCTGCGCATCGGCGTGGACAAAGCCAGCGTTGATGCCCTCTCGTTGCGCGCGGGAACGCGCGGCGGCGAGCATCGGCGCGGAAATATCGATGCCGGTGCAGTGGCCTTTCTCACCCAAGCGCCGCGCCAGCGCCAGCGTGGTGCTGCCGGTGCCGCAGCCAACATCGAGGATGCGCTGTGCCGCGGCGTGGACCGCGGCCTGGACCAGTTGCTCTTCCATAGGCCGGAACATGTCGTCCAGCAAGCCCTGGTGCTCGACCCAGGCCTGGCCGGAGGCGCCGTTCCACAGTGCGGCCTGCTCGCCGCCGTTGCCGCTGATTTGCCGATGTTCACCCATGGTCTTACCCCTTGCTTGGCTGGAAGCTACACTGTGCCAGTTCAAGTCGACTTGAGGTCAAGCGGTGAAAAGCCTGGATATTGCGGAAGTGGCGCGGCAGGCCGGCGTGCCGGCCTCGACGCTGCGGTACTACGAGGAAAAGGGACTGATCGTGTCGATCGGCCGGCGCGGCATGCGGCGCGTGTTCGACGCGGGGGTGCTGGAGCGCCTGGCGCTGATCGCGCTGGGGCGCGCGGCGGGCTTCTCGCTGGACGATATTGCGCGGATGTTCTCGCCGCAGGGCCAGCCGCGCATCGACCGCCAGATGCTGGCCGCCAAGGCCGACGAGCTGGACCGCACCATCCGCAAGCTGACGGCGATGCGCGACGGGTTGCGGCACGCGGCGGTGTGTCCGGCGCCCAGCCATATGGAATGCCCGACCTTCCGGCGCATCGTGCAGGCGGCGGGCACGGGCGCGATTGGCGGGCGGCGTGAGCGCGCGCCCGTGCCGCCCGCCAAGGCACGATGACGGACGGGAATCTCAGCCCAGCCTGAACTGCCCCACCGCCCCCGCAAGGCTGCCGGCCTGCGTCTGCAGCGCCGCGGCCGCCGCGGTCGACTGCTCCACCAGCGCCGCGTTCTGCTGCACCATCTGGTCGAGCTGGCTCACCGCCATATTCACCTCTTGAATGCCACGGGTCTGTTCCATCGTCGCGTGAGTGATCTCGTTGATGATTCCGGTCACTTTCGAGACGTTGCTGACGATCTCGCCCATGGTGTCCCCGGCGCGGCGGACTTGCTCCGAACCCGAGGCGACGCTGCCCACGGTGGTCTCGATCAGGGTCTTGATCTCGCGCGCGGCCTGGGCGCTGCGCTGCGCCAGCGCGCGCACTTCGCCGGCAACGACGGCGAAGCCCCGGCCCTGGTCGCCGGCGCGCGCGGCTTCGACGGCGGCGTTCAGCGCGAGGATGTTGGTCTGGAAGGCGATGCCCTCGATCACGCCGATGATGTCCGACACCTTGACCGACGCGGTCTCGATCTGGCCCATGGTGCTGATCACTTCGCCGATCACCACGCCGCCGTCGCCGGCCACGCGCGAGGCCGCGGCGACGGATGCGTTGGCGTGCTGCGCCGAGCTGGCCGACTGGCCGACGGTGGCGGTGATCTGTTCCATCGACGCGGCGGTCTGCTGCAGGCTGGCGGCGGCGGACTCGGTGCGACGCGACAGGTCCATGTTGCCGGCGGCGATTTCGTCGGATGCGGCGCGCACCGATTCGCTGGCGTCGCGGATCTGGCGCATGATGGTGCAGAGCTTGTCGGCGAAGGTGTTGAAGGCGCGCGCGATCTGCGCGACCTCGTCGTTGCCGTCGGCGGGCAGGCGCTGGGTCAGGTCGCCATCGCCGGAGCCGATCGCATTCATGGCGTCGCGCACGGTGGACAGGCCGCGCAGCGACATCGTCGCCACGCCCCATACCACCGCGGCGGCCACCACGGCGATCAGCACCAGCGCGATCACCGACGCGATCAGCACGGAGCGCATGCCAGCGGTGGCCTCGGCCTGGTCGAGCGCGACGATGACCAGCCAGTCGGTGCCGGGGATGGCGCGCGCGCCGAGCAGCTTGGTGCTGCCGTGCACGTCGACTTCCAGCGGCGTCTTTGCGCCGGCCAAGGCGGCGAGCTTGTCGGCGCTCAGCGCGGGCACGAGCTCGGTGACGGGCTTGAGCGTGAGCTTGTCGTCGGTGTGGGCGACGATGTCGCCGTTGCGCGCCACCAGCATGCCGAAGCTGGCTGGCGACGGGTGGATCGCCTTGACGTTGGCGATCACCGTATCCATTGCCACATCGCCGGAGACCACGGCCTGTACCGCGCCGTCGCGCACCACCGGCGCGGCGAACGCCACCACCAGCTTGCCGGTGCCGGCATCGACGTAAGGCGGCGTGACCACGGGTTTGCCGGCGGCGGCGGCCTGCTGGTACCACGGGCGGCCGGTAGGGTCGTAGCCGGGCGGGATGCCTTGCGGGTTGGAGAACTTCGCGGTCTTGTCGGCATAGCCGACGTAGACGTTGGTAAAGCCGCCGGCCTGCGCGATCTGTTTGAGCGCGGCATCGGGTTCGGGCTGCAGCACGGCGTCCTGCAGCGACTCGATCATGCGGCTGTGCGATGCGACCCAGTCGACGATGGCGCTGGCGTGCCCGCTCTGCACCGCGGCCAGGCTGCTGTCGATGGCGTCTTCGTTATGGCGATTGGCAACGAACTGGTTCAGTGCCGTGTTGATGGCGAGCGCGGCGACCACGATGGCGACACACAGCGCCACGATCCGCGCGCGGATGGTAGTGAACATCAAGGGGAATCCTTCGTAAGGAATCGTTGGGGGCGTTTGCAGGAATCTGCAGCGTGGGATTTCCACCCCGCTGTATACGGAGCGCGCGGCGCCGACTTGAGCAATGTGATGCATGCGCTCGTGATCGCCGGAGTTGACGACACAATGCAGCGCGAATCGTTGCGATTGCTCAAGACCTCCTGATCAGTCATGCAGACAATGCACTGAACTTTTTCACAACGTATTACAAAGATTTACACCGGTTATGCGAGCCGGCACATATGCTGCGATCAACCCATAAACAATAAGCGGAGAAATCACTGTGTCATTCCTTGCCAAGACTTCTGCACCGTTGCGTCTGCTCGCCCTGAGTGGCGCCCTTGCGCTGGCCGCCTGCGGTGGGGGCGGTGGCGATGATGGCGATGCCGGGCGCGGCACGCTGCAGGTATCGATGACCGATGCGCCGGCCTGCGGTTTCAACAATGTCTTCGTCACCGTCAACAAGGTGCGCGTGCACAGCAGCGCCAGCGCCGAGGCCAGCGCCGGGGGCTGGGTCGATATCGACGTGGTGCCCGCGCGCAGGATCGACCTGCTGTCGCTGACCAACGGCGTGATGACGGTGCTGGGCCAGACCGCACTGCCGGCCGGCAACTACCAGCAGGTACGCCTGGTGCTCGATGCCAACCGCGGCAGCGGTGCCTCGGCCCTGGCCAATTCGGTGGTTCCCGTCGGCGGCGCCGAGCAGCCGCTCGACACGCCGAGCGCGGTCCAGTCCGGCATCAAGATCAATCGTGCGTTCACGGTGGCGCGCGACACGCTGACCGACCTGGTGCTGGACTTCGACGCCTGCAAGTCGGTGGTGACGCGCGGCAATGGCACCTATGGCCTGAAGCCGGTGGTGACCGCGATCCCGATGACCGTCAGCGGCGAAGTCAATGGCGTGGTGGCCGGGGCCCCGGGTGCGCGCGTCTATGCCGAGCGCAACGGCGTGGTGGTGAAGTCGACCGTGGCCGATGCCAATGGCAGCTTCCGCCTGTCGCCGATCGAGCAAAGCAGCACGGCCGGTCCGGTCGACGTGGTGGTGGTGCCGGGTGCGGCCAACGCCAAGGCGGCGGGCATCGTGCGCGGCGTGCCGGTGGTGGTGGGTACGCCCACGGCGATCTCGACCGCAGCGGCGCCGCTGACGCTGCCGGCCTCGACCTATCGCCGCGTCTCGGGCGCGGTGGCGCCGGCTTCGGCCGAAGCCACGCTGCGCGCGCTGCAGCTGGTCAACGGCGGTACCTTTGAAATCGCCGCGACCGCGGCCGCCAGCGATACCGGCGCCTACAGCCTGTTCGCGACCGAACCCGCGCTGCCGGTGGCCGCGCCGGTGGTCGGCACCTACACTGCCGCATTGCCGATCCCGCTGTCGCCGGACGGCGCCGCGGCAGGCAAGTACAGCATCCAGGCGACCAGCGTCGGCGGGGCCGTGCAGACCCAACCCGCGGACGTCAATATCGCGGACGTGCTGCTCAATTTCTCGTTCTGAACCCGGGGGATCGGGGAGCGGGCCGGAAGGGGCGTCGTCCTCTTCCGGTTTTTTTATGGCGACGGCTTGCGGCCGTGCCGTCACCACAAGGCGCGGTTTCCCGCTAGACTGCCAGTCTCGCGTCTCGGGAGACCGCGCCATGCCAGCACGCACCGCGGCGAAGGCCGCATCCACGCCTGCCGCAACCTCTGCGGCCGCAGCAAAAGCCGCAGCAAAAGCCGCAGTCAAAGCCGCGTCCAAAGCTCTATCGACCGCGCCCTCGCGCAAGGCCGCCGCGCCGGCCAGCCTGGTGCGCGTCGGCATCGGCGGCTGGAATTACGCGCCGTGGCGCGACAATTTCTATCCCGCCAAACTGCCGCAGTCGCGCGAACTGGCCTACGCCAGCCGTCACCTCAGCGCGATCGAGATCAACAGCACCTATCACGGCACGCAGAAGCGCACCTCGTTCGCCAAGTGGCGCGACGAGACCCCCGATGACTTCGTCTTTGCGGTGAAGGCCTCGCGCTTTGCCACCAATCGCCGCGTGCTGGCGGAGTCCGGCGAGTCCATCGCGCGCTTTATCGACAGCGGCATTGCCGAACTGGGCCGCAAGCTGGGGCCGGTGGTATGGCAGTTCGCGCCGACCAAGCAGTTCGATGCGGAAGACTTCGAGGCCTTCCTGCAACTGCTGCCGCCTTCCGTCGAAGGCGTGACACTGCGCCACGTGCTGGAGGTGCGGCACGACAGCTTCAGGTCGGCTGACTACCTCAAGCTCGCGCGCAAGTACAAGGCCGCCACGGTTTTTACCGATGCGCAGAAATTCCCGTCGATGGCGGACCTGACCGCGGATTTTGTCTACGCGCGGCTGATGGAAAGCAGCGCGAAGCTGAACACCGGCTATGGTCCGAAGGCGCTCGACGCATGGGCCGCGCGCGCACAGTCATGGGCGCAGGGCGCGCAGCCGGATGACCTGCCGATGCTCGAGGACCGCAAGCCCGCGGCACGCAAGCGCGAGGTCTTTATCTTCTTTATAAACGGTGCCAAGGAACGCGCGCCGGCCGCCGCCCAGGCCTTGCTGGAGCGGCTGGGCTGGACCCCGCCCGCCGCCGCGGATGCCTGACGCCGGCTCGCTATAATCGCGCATGAACTCGACCCCTGTCCAAGCCCCCGCGCAGCCGCCAGCCGGCCCCGCTTTCTCCACCCTGCCCTTGTCGCCCGCGATGCTCGCCACGCTGGCGCAGCTGGGCTATGACGAAATGACGCCGGTCCAGGCGGCCAGCCTGCCGATCACATTGGCCGGCCACGACCTGGTGGCGCAGGCCAAGACTGGCAGCGGCAAGACCGCGGCGTTCGGGCTGGCGCTGCTGCACCGGCTCGATCCGCGCCGCTTCGACGTGCAGGCCATGGTGCTGTGCCCGACGCGCGAGCTGGCCGACCAGGTCACGCAGGAGATCCGCCGCCTGGCGCGCGCCGAAGAGAACATCAAGGTGCTGACGCTGTGCGGCGGCGCGCCGATGCGCCCGCAGGTCGACAGCCTGATCCATGGCGCGCATATCGTGGTCGGCACGCCGGGGCGAATCCTGGACCATATCGATCGCGGCAGTCTGGACCTGTCGGCGATCAACACGCTGGTGCTGGACGAGGCCGACCGCATGCTCGACATGGGCTTCTTCGACGATATCGCCTATGTGGCCAGCCGCTGCCCGCGCGACCGGCAGACGCTGCTGTTCTCGGCCACCTACCCGCCCGGCATCGACAAGCTCAGCCACCGCTTCCTGCGCAATCCGCAGTCGCTCAAGCTGGAGGCGACGCACGACAACAGCACCATCCGCCAGCGCTTCTACGAGGTGGAAGAAAGCGAGCGCCTGAACGCGGTGGCGCGGCTGCTGGACCACTTCCGGCCGGCCAGCACGCTGGCGTTCTGCAATACCAAGGCGCGCTGCCGCGACCTGGTGGAGCTGCTGCGCGCGCAGGGGTACCAGGCGCTGGCGCTGCATGGCGAACTGGAGCAGCGCGAGCGCGACCAGGTGCTGGTGCAGTTTGCCAACCGCAGCTGCTCGGTGCTGGTGGCCACCGACGTGGCCGCGCGCGGGCTCGATATCGCCCAGCTCGAGGCGGTGATCAATGTCGAGATCACGCCCGACCCGGAAGTGCACGTGCACCGCATCGGCCGCACCGGCCGCGCCGACCAGGAGGGCTGGGCCTTCAGCCTGGTCAGCATGGACGAGATGGGGCGCGTGGGCAACCTGGAGCAGCACCACGGCGGCGAGTTCGAATGGCATCCGCTGGCCGAACTGACGCCGGCCAGCACCGAGCGCCTGCTGGCGCCGATGGTGACGCTGCAGATGCTGGGCGGCCGCAAGGAGAAAATCCGTCCCGGCGACATCCTGGGCGCGCTGACCGGCGAGGCGGGCTTTGCCAAGGAGCAGATCGGCAAGATCAACGTGCTGGAAATGTCGACCTATATCGCCGTCGAGCGCAGCATCGGGCGCGAGGCGGTGAAGCGGCTCAACGCCGGCAAGGTCAAGGGCAAGAAGGTGAAGGTGCGGATGCTGACCGAGTAGCTGGGACGCCAGTAGTGGCGGCGCCACACTCTGCTTACAAAGATTAGCGTAAGTCACCCTGTAAGCCTGCGCATTCCTTTGCTACTCTGGTTCCATTGGCAGCAAGGCAGGTAGCGCCAGCCGCATGTTTCTCGACGGAAAAGGAGTTGGTGATGAAAACCGCACGCCAGGTTCTGGAGTCCAAGCCGAGTCAGGCCATCTACAGCATTCCGCCCACGGCATCCGTCTACGCCGCGCTGCAGCTGATGGCCGAGAAAGGCATCGGCGCGTTGCTGGTCCTCGAGCATGGCGAGATCAAGGGCATCATCAGCGAGCGTGACTACGCGCGCAAGGTGATCCTGATGCAGCGCACCTCGCGTGAGACGCTGGTGCGCGACATCATGACCACCGCGGTGATCTACGTCAGCGCCAACCAGACCACCGACGAATGCATGGCGCTGATGACCCGGCACCGGCTGCGCCACCTGCCGGTGATGCAGGGCGACGAGCTGATCGGCATGCTGTCGATCGGCGACCTGGTCAAGGACATCATCTCCGAGCAGCAGTTCATCATCGAGCAGCTCGAGCATTACATCACCGGCGGCGGCCGCTAGCGGTTGCCTCCAAACACTACCGTCATTCCCGCGCAGGCGGGAACGACGGTGGTTATCTGAACGGCATTGCCTTAAGCGGCCTGCTTTAGCCCGTCTGCGCGGTGAGGCAGCCGCGCTGCGTGGTCGTGACCGTCATCCGATCTCGCAGCAAGCACGATATTCGCTGGCCGCATATAATTATGCGTTCGCTGAATTAGGCCACCCGCTCCGGCATCACGCCCTCCTCGCGCGGTTCCCGGCCACGATTCCCTGCTTTTGACGTTGCTTTCGCCGCACATTGCTGCGGCCCTGTGCTTGCCCATGTCTTCGCCCGCCTCCGCCGGTTCCACCGCGTCTGCCGTTCCGACCACACCCGACCACGCTGCCGCCCTCCCCACCCATGACCACCGCGCGGTGATGCGCGTGATCGGCGGCATCGTGCTGTGCATCCTGCTGGCCGCGCTCGACCAGACCGTGGTGATCCCGGCAGTGCCGGCGATCGCCAATGACCTGAACGGCTTCGGCCACCTGTCGTGGATCGTCACGGCCTACCTGATCGTGTCGACGGTGACCACGCCGCTGTACGGCAAGCTGTCCGACAGCTTCGGGCGGCGGCGACTGCTGATGGTGGCGATCACGCTGTTTATCGGCGCCTCGGTGGCGTGCGCGCTGGCGCAGACGCTGGGGCAGCTGATCCTGTTCCGCGCGCTGCAGGGTGTGGGCGGCGGCGGGCTGATGTCGCTGGCGCAGGCCGCGATCGCCGACGTGGTGGCGCCGCGCCAGCGCGGGCGCTACCAGGGCTACCTGGCCACGGTATGGGCGGTGGCGTCGATCGCCGGGCCGCTGGTGGGCGGCTGGGTCTCGGACCACATGTCGTGGCGCTGGCTGTTCTGGGTCAATGTGCCGCTGGGGCTGCTGGCGATGTTCATGTGCTACCGCGGCCTGGCCATGCTGCCCGCGCGCGGCGGGCGCGCGCGCGTGGACTGGCTGGGGGCGCTGCTGCTGGCGGTGGCCATCGTCGCCTTCCTGCTGGCGATGAGCTGGGGCGGCGATGTCTATGACTGGCTCTCGCCGGAGCTGGGCGCCCTGCTGCTGGCCGCCGTCGCCGCCGTGCTGCTGCTGACCTGGCAGGAGCGCCGCGCGGCCGACCCGATGTTGCCGCCGCGCCTGTTCGCCAACCGTGCCTATGTGCTGGGCGTGGCCGCGTCGGCGCTGGCGGCGCTCGACATCTTCCTGTGCATCTTCGCCCTGCCGCTGCACTTCCAGCTGGTGCGCGGCGCCGATGCGTCGACCTCCGGCCTGCTGGTGATGCCGTTCCTGCTGGCCACGGTGGCGGGCAACTTTATCGTGGCGTGGCTGGCGCCGCGCGTGGGCCGCATGCGCGGCATCCTGACCGCGGGCTATATCGCCGGCGCGCTGGGCCTGATCGTGCTGGCGCTGGTGACCCCGGCGGTGCCGGTGGCGGTGGTGCTGGCGGCGATGTCGCTGGCCGGCGTGGGCCTGGGCATCACCATGGTGGCAACGCTGATGAGCGTGCAGAACGCGCTGGAGCGCCGCGATACCGGCGCCGGCACCGGTGCGCTGCTGGTGCTGCGCTCGCTCGGCAGCGCGCTCGGCGGCGCGCTGGCCGGCACGCTGCTGACGCTGGAATTCCGCCAGGCGCTGGCGGCTTCCGGGGTGACGCAGGCGCTGGACCTGGGCGCGCTGCGCCATGGCAGCGAGGCCTTCGCGCAGCTGTCGCCGTCGGTGCGCGCGGTGCTGGCCGGCGGCGTGGAGTCCGGCTTCCACCTGATCTTTGCGGTGGGCGCGGCGGCGGCGGTGCTGGCGCTGCTGATCGTGCGCCGCATGCCGGATGTTGAGCTGCGCAGCAGCGTTACCGAGCACGCCGCCACGCTGGCGATGGACTGACGCGGGGCGCATCCGGCAGGCCGCCATCGGCGTAGACTACGCGTACCCAAACCAGCGAGCCGACTACCGGAGCCCCGTCGCCATGAGCCGTCGCCCCCTGACTTTCCGCCTGTCCGTTCCCCTGGCTGCCGCCCTCGCCCTGGCAGCCGCCAGCGCGGCCCTGTTGCCGGCACCGCTGCGCGCCGCCGACAAGCCCGCCACGTCCGCAATGCCCGCCGCCGGCACCTGCCCGGCATCGCTCAACTTCACCTTCCCGCGCCTGCAGGACGACGCGCCGCAGAACCTGTGCCAGTACGCGGGCAAGGTGGTGCTGGTGGTCAATACCGCGAGCTATTGCGGTTTCACGCCGCAGTACGAAGGGCTCGAGGCGCTGTACGCCAAGTACAACGCGCGCGGGCTGGTGGTGCTGGGCTTCCCGTCCAACGACTTCTCGCAGGAGCCGGGCTCGCAGAAAGAGATCGCGGACTTCTGCTACAACACCTACGGCGTCAAGTTCCCGATGCTGGGTAAATCGCATGTGCGCGGCAGCGATGCCAACCCGATGTACGCGCTGCTGGCAAAGCAGACTGGCACCGCGCCGAAATGGAACTTCTACAAGTACCTGATCGGCCGCGACGGCAAGGTGGTGGCCAGCTACGGCAGCCGCACCGCCCCGGACGACAAGGAGCTGGTGGCGAAGATCGAATCGCTGCTCGCCGCGCCGCGCTGAGCAGCGACGCGCGTGCGCTTGCCTTCAGTCGCGCACCAGCTCCTCGGTCGGCATCGGTCCCGGCTTACTCGACTTCGCGGAACAGCCGGCCCCAGCCGCGCAGCTCGCGCGTATCGACGCCGCACAGGCGCAGCGATTTCCACACCACCGTGGAGATGGTGTCGTACAGCGGGATGCCGGTCTCGGCTTCCAGTTCTTCGGCCAGGTGCGCGGCGCGCAGGTTGGTGCAGAACGTGGTGATGGCCTGCGGCTGGTGCTGCGCCAGCCCGCGCACCATTTCGCGGATGGTGTCTTCCTCGACCTCGGCGAAGCTGTAGTTCACGTGCAGGTCCAGGTGGCTTTCGGCCACGCAATGGAAGCCGCTGCGCTCATAGTTGGCGATGATGCGCTGCTGCACGTCGTCCAGGTACGGCGTGGCCAGCCCGAAGTTGCGCGCGCCGGTCTTTTCCAGGATCTCGTTCAGTGCCAGCACCGAGGTCGTGGCCGGGATGCCGGTGGCTTCGGTGATCTGCCTGCACAGCGCTTCGTCCTTGTCGAAGCCGAGCCAGCCGGACGAGGTGCCGTTCCAGGCGATGACATCGACACGCGCGTCGGCCAGCAGGCTCGCCGCGGCCAGGATCTTGTCGAGGTTGAACTGGCCCAGGGCCTGGTCGCGCAGCGAGATCTCGGTCACGGTGAAGCGCGAGAAATGCGCGCTGACATTGGGCAGGCCGGCCACCATCGCGCTGGTGATCGGTTCGAGCGCGGTGTTGGAAGACGGCGTCAGCATGCCGAGTCGGATTTGCTTGGTCATTGTGTTCTTGTCTCAGGAGTGAGTGCGGGCGCCGGGACGTTGCCGGCGCCTGTCGCGGGATTTCTGTTTGCGGAACTCGGTGATCCGACGGGTCTTCAGACGGGAATCTTAGTCTCGTAGTCGATCGCGGTGGAAGCCAGCAGCAGGCCCACGCCGGCCGCGGCGAAGAACATCAGCGCGAGGAAGTACGAGCCGGTGAACTGCACGATCATGCCGACGATGATCGGCACCGAGATGCCGCCGATATTGCCGCCCAGGTTCATCACGCCGCCCAGGAAGCCGACCTTGTTGCGCGTGCCCAGCATCGACGGCACGCACCAGAACAAGCCGCACCAGCGCAGGAAGAACAGCGTGGAAGACAGCAGCACGACCACCACCACCGGGTCGGTGACATAGGCCACCGAGAAGATCGACGCCGTCGCCACCACCGCGGCGATGCCGAACAGCGTGCGCATCACCACATTGGGCCGGCCGCCGGCTTCCTTCCATTTGTCGGCGATCCAGCCGCCGATCAGTTCGCCGACGAAGCCGCTGAAAAAGATGATGAAGCTGGCGCCGCCCATCTGCTTGATATCGAAGCCGTGCACCTTGTTCAGGTAGTTGGGCATCCAGGTCAGCAGGCCGTAGAACACGGTGTTGAAGCACATCCAGCCGATCGCCATGCACCACACCGAGCGGTACTTGAAGAAGTCGAGCGAGCGGCCCGACAGGTTGGCCGGCTCGGCGCGGTGTTCACTGGCCAGGGCTTCCTCGATGTAGCGCGCTTCCAGTTCGTTGACGCCGCGGTGTTCGCGCGGGGAGTTGCGCACGTAGTACCAGGCCACCACGCCGGCCAGCACCGTGCCGACGCCGGCGACGATAAAGGCCAGGCGCCACGAGTCCAGCGCGGCGATCAGCCAGGTGATGATGATCGCGCCCAGGGCCGCGCCCAGCGGGGCGCCGCCGTCGAGCAGGGTGGCGCCGCGGCCGCGCTCGTTCTGCGTCATCCAGATCGCGTTGAGCTTGCCGCCGGCCGGGTAGATCGGCGCTTCGGCGGCGCCCAGGCCCAGGCGCGTCAGCAGCAGCTGGGTGGCGTTGGTGGTGAACGCCGCCACGGCCTGGGCGATGCCCCAGAACACGGTGGCGCACGCGATCACGATGCGCGGCTTGTACTTGTCGGCGAGCATGCCGCCCGGCACCTGCATCAGCGCGTAGGTCCAGAAGAAGGAGCTGAGGATCAGGCCCTGCATGGCGGGGCTGAGGTCGAACTCCTTGGCGATCAGCGGCATCGCCACCGACAGCGAGGCGCGATCGATGTAATTGATCGCGATAAGAAACAGCATCATCAAGAAAATCTTCCAGCGTACCGAGGTCCTGGCCTCGGTCATCGCTGTTGCCCGCGTTGTCGTCTGCATGACGGCGTCTCCTGTTTTCGTCCTTCGGTTGAGGCAGTTCTGATGGGGTGTCGCGCAACAGGCCGGAGTATAGGATACGTAATCTGTAATTACAACGCGTGTAAGTCTTTGATTTTACGATGTTGCGGATGCACAATTTAGGGGTGTGGTAGCCTTGCTGTGGTGCATTTCCCCATTTTGGTGACGTCTGTGACACAAACGCTTTCCCCTTCCGCGCGTCTGCGCACGCTTGGCATGTCGGCCGAAATCGCCGCGCGGCTGCGCACCATGATCGAAGAGGGCGAACTGCCGCCCGGCGCGCGCATCGACGAACGCGCGTTCTGCGAGACCTTCGATGTGTCCAAGACGCCGCTGCGCGAGGCGCTGAAGGTGCTGGTGTCCGAGGGGCTGGTGCTGCACCGGCAGTACATCGGCTACCGGGTGGCGCCGCTGGACCTGGAAGAGTTGCGCGCGACCTTCGAAACCCTGCACGGCCTGGAGGCGCTGGCGGGCGAACTGGCGGCGCAGCGGCTGGGGGCGGCGACGATGGCCAAGCTCGAGCGGCGCCACCAGGCCATGATCGACGCCCACGCGGCGGGCCGGCGCACCGACTACTTCCGCATCAACCAGGAAATCCACCAACTGATCATCGACGGCGCCGCCAACCCGGTGCTGGCCAGCATCTACGCCGCGCTGATGAGCAAGGTGCACCGCGCGCGCGGCGCCGCCAACGCCGATACGCTGCGCTGGCAGGAGTCGCACGAGGAGCACGAGGCCATCATGGCCGCGCTGCGCGAACCCGGCCGGCCGCGGCTGGCGCAGGTGCTGCGCAGCCATTCCGAAAACACCGCCCGGGAAGTGCTGACCGTGGTGGCGCAAACGCTGGCCGAGGGCAATGCGCGCAACGGCGCGCTCAAGCGGTCGGCCTGAATCCCTTCCAACAACTCACCACCCCACGACGACGATGAAACTGGTTCGAGTAGGCAACCCCGGCGCCGAGCGCCCGGGCATGATCGACGATGCCGGCCGCGTGCGCGACCTGTCCGGCGTGATTCCCGATATCGATGCGGCGCAGCTGGCGCCGGCCGCGCTGGAAGCGCTGGCGCAGGTCGACCCGCACACCCTGCCTGTCATCGAAGGCGCGCGTTTTGGCGTGCCCTGGACCGGTATCGGCAAGATCGTCGCGATTGGCCTGAACTATGCCGACCATGCCGCCGAAGCCGGCATGCCGCTGCCGGCCGAGCCGATCGTGTTCCTGAAGGCCAACAGCTCGCTCAATGGTCCCAACGACGCGGTGATGCTGCCGTTCGGCTCGCACAAGACCGACTGGGAAGTGGAGCTGGGCGTGGTCATCGGCACCACCGCGCGCAATGTCTCGCGCGAGCAGGCGCTGCAGCACGTGGCTGGCTACTGCGTGGTCAACGATGTCTCGGAGCGCGAGTTCCAGATCGAGCGCGGCGGCACCTGGGACAAGGGCAAGGGCTGCGACACCTTCTGCCCGGCCGGCCCGTGGCTGGTGACGCGCGACGAAGTGGCGGACCCGCAGGCGCTGGGGCTGTGGCTGGAGGTCAACGGCGAGCGCGTGCAGCAGGGCACCACCGCGACCATGGTGTTCGATGTGGCCACGCTGGTCAGCTATGTCAGCCGCTTCATGACGCTGCTGCCAGGCGACCTGATCGCGACCGGCACGCCGCCCGGCGTCGGCATGGGCTGCAAGCCGCCGCGCTTCCTGAAAGCCGGCGACACCATGCGCCTGGGCGTGGACGGACTGGGCGAGCAGGTGCAGCGGGTGGTGGCGTACGGCGAGCGCTGAACACGGCCGCCGCCAGGGTTCCCCATCGATACGCTTTTATACAAAGCGTTGGGTTTCCACACAAAGCGTACGATTAGGGCAACAGTTCTGGCGCAGAAAGCGGCCGGATTACATGGTTTTACAGGAAATCGGGGGCCTGACGTTTCGTTCGCCTTTTCTGCGTGAAATACTGGTTATACAGGTTTCGCCAGAGAGCAAAACGTCATGTCCGAGCACGCCCCCGAAATCGAGTCTTACCTCGGCACCACCCTCCAGTCCCCCGGCTCATCGCTGAAGCATCGATACTGCGCGCTGGCTGATACCCTCGACAGCCGCGCCGAACTCGAAGCCATCCGGCGCAATATCCACCAGCATCCCGAGCTTGCTTTCGACGAGGTCCGTACCGCCGGCCTGGTCGCCACCTTGCTCGAAGGGTGGGGCTACGCGGTCACGCGCGGCGTGGGCGGCACCGGGGTGGTGGGTACGCTGCGCTGCGGCGAGAGCGGCCACAGCGTCGGCATCCGCGCCGACATGGATGCGTTGCCGATCCACGAGCGCACCGCGCTGCCGTACGCCAGCGTCAACGCCGGCCGCATGCACGCCTGCGGCCACGACGGCCATACCGCGATCCTGCTTGGCGCGGCGCGGCAGCTGGCGCGCACGCGCAATTTCAACGGCACCGTTCACCTGATCTTCCAGCCGGCCGAGGAAATCGGCGCCGGCGGCGGCGCTGAGCGCATGCTGGCCGACGGGCTGTTCGAGCGCTTTCCGTGCGATGCCATCTTCGGCCTGCATAACCATCCGGGCGTGGAGCAGGGCACATTCCTGTTCCGTGCGGGCCCGTTCATGGCCGCGTGCGATACCGTCACCATCACCATCCGCGGCAAGGGCGGCCACGCCGCGCGGCCGCACCAGTCGGTCGACCCGATCCTGGTGGCGGGCAGCCTGGTGATGGCGCTGCAGTCGGTGGTGTCGCGCTATGTCGACCCGAACGAAACCGCGGTGGTGACGATCGGCACGCTGCACGCCGGCCACGCGCCCAACGTGATTCCGGACAGCGCCCGCATGGAGCTGAGCGTGCGTTCGTTCAGCCCGGAAGTGCGGGCCGCGCTGGAGCAGCGCATCCGCCAGCTCGCGACCTCGCACGCCGAAGGCTATGGCGCCGTGGCCGAGATCGACTACGTGCGCGGCTACCCGGTGCTGGTCAACAGCGAGCGCGAGACCGAGTTCGCGCTCCAGGTAGCCGAGGAACTGGTCGGCGGCGGCAAGGTGGTGGACCAGGCCGCGCGCATCGCCGGCAGCGAGGACTTCGCCTACTTCCTGCAAGAGCGCCCCGGCTGCTTCGTGCGGCTGGGCAACGGCGCCAACCAGCCGCTGCTGCACAACGCCGGCTATGACTTCAACGACGACAACCTGACCGTCGGCGCGGCCTACTGGACCCGGCTGGTCGAGCGCTACCTGGGCCACTGAGCGCGGATTCCGCGCGCCAGCGCCTTAGCGGAAGAACGCGCTCGGCGGCACGCCGAACTGCCGCCGGAACATGGTCGCGAACGCGCTCGGGCTGTCGTAGCCGAGGTCCAGCGCCACATCCACCACCTTGCTGCCGGCCGCCAGCTTTTCCAGCGCGGCCAGCAGGCGCGCCTGCTGGCGCCATTGTCCGAAGGTCATGCCGGTCTCGCGCGCAAAGCGGCGCTGGATGGTCTTGGGGTCCAGGCCGAGGCGCGCGCCCCAGTCGGCCAGTGTCAGTGCGGTGTCGGGAGCGCCGGCAATGGTGTCGCAGATCTTGCGCAGGCTGGCATCGGCCGGACGCGGCAGGTGCAGCGGCAGCGACGGCACCAGCATCACCTCATCGAGCAGCAGCCGCATCAGGCGCGCGTCGCGCGTGTCGGGCGCGTAGGGCAGGGCGATCTCGACCGCGGCCAGGATCAGCTCGCGCAGCAGCGGCGAGATGCCCAGCACGGTGCAGCGCTGCGGCAGGTCGGGCGCGGCATCGGGGCGGATATACGCGGTGCGCATCTGCACGCGCCCCACCATGCGGATCCAGTGCGTGGTGCCGCCCGGCATCCACATGCCGCGCGTCGGCGGCACGATCCACTGGCCTTCGGCGGTGGCCACCACCATCACGCCATGCACGGCGTGGATCAGCTGCGCATGCGGATGCTGGTGCGGCTGGGTCACGTGGCCGGGCAGGTAGTCTGCGGCCATCGCGGTGACCGGCAGCGGGCTGCGGTCGAAGCGCACATAGGCCGGCGGATCGGCATAGGTGTCGCCCAGCGCCAGCGTCTCGGGCGTGGGATCGGGCAGCCGCTGCCGGGGGCGGCGGCTGTCGGGGGCCGCGGCGGAAAGAGGGCGGGGGGCGCGCGCCATGTCCTTTTCTCCAAGGTTGCGGACCTATTCTCGCAGGACAGGCGCGGGCACGCCAGCTAGCATCGGTGCTCAGATCCTTCCCGGCCGGCGCCCCCGCTGGCCGCTTTCCGTTTGTCGAGAGCCGCCAATGAGCACAACCATCGACTCCGCGCCGGCTGGCGCAGCCCCCGCGACCCCCTCGCTTGCCCCGTCCCCGCAGGCGGAACGCACCGGCTTCCGCGTGCTGTCCGCGATCAGCTTCGCCCACTTCCTCAACGACATGATCCAGTCGCTGATCCTGGCGATCTATCCGATGCTGAAGGGCGGCTTCAACCTCAGCTTCACCCAGATCGGGCTGCTGACCATGACCTACCAGGTCACCGCGTCGCTGCTGCAGCCGGTGGTGGGCCTGTACACCGACAAGCATCCCAAGCCGCATTCGCTGGCGGTGGCGATGGCCTTTACGCTGGCCGGCCTGCTGCTGCTGTCGGTGGCACCCAGCTACGGCGTGCTGCTGGTGGCCGCGGCGCTGGTCGGCACCGGTTCGTCGATCTTCCATCCGGAGTCGTCGCGCGTGGCGCGCATGGCGTCGGGCGGCCAGCACGGGCTGGCGCAGTCGATCTTCCAGGTGGGCGGCAATGGCGGCAGCGCCATGGGTCCGCTGCTGGCGGCGCTGATCGTGCACCAGCAGGCCAGCCTGGCGTGGTTCTCGCTGGCGGCGCTGGTGGGCATCGTGGTGCTGTGGCGCATCGGCGGCTGGTACGCGCGCCAGCTGGCGCAGG
The DNA here is from genome assembly GCF_001598055.1 of Cupriavidus nantongensis. Lineage (NCBI taxonomy): Bacteria > Pseudomonadati > Pseudomonadota > Betaproteobacteria > Burkholderiales > Burkholderiaceae > Cupriavidus > Cupriavidus nantongensis. The sequence continues at coordinate 361,038 of NZ_CP014844.1, forward strand.
GCGCGCGCAAGCGCAAGGCGGCCGGCGCCACGGCCAGCCCGGTGGCGACGCGCGTGGTGGTGCGGGCCATGGTGGTGCTGATGGTGCTGGTGTTCTCCAAGTACTTCTACATGGCCAGCCTGACCTCGTACTACACCTTCTACCTGATGGAGCGCTTCGCGCTGGCGCGCCAGGACGCGCAGCTGCACCTGTTCCTGTTCCTGTTCGCGGTCGCCGCCGGCACCATCCTGGGCGGCCCGATCGGCGACCGCATCGGCCGCAAGCGCGTGATCTGGGCCTCGATCCTGGGCGTGGCGCCGTTCACGCTGCTGCTGCCGCACGTGGGCCTGTTCTGGACCACGGTGCTGACCTTCATCATCGGCTTTATCCTGGCGTCGGCGTTCTCGGCGATCCTGGTGTTCGCGCAGGAGCTGATCCCCGGCAAGGTCGGCATGGTGTCGGGGCTGTTCTTCGGCTTTGCCTTCGGCATGGGCGGCATCGGCGCCGCGGTGCTGGGTGGCATGGCCGATACCCACGGCATCCGCGCGGTGTACGAGTACTGCGCCTACCTGCCGCTGCTGGGGCTGCTGACGGTGTTCCTGCCGGATTTGCGCGAGGGACCGCAGCGCGTGTGAAGCGTGGCTTAGTCGCCTGACTTGCCATCGCCGCCATCGCCGGCGGGCGGCTCGAACATGCGCAGCCAGCGGCGCAGCAGCGCGGCCAGCTGCGCGCGCTCCGTCGCGGTCAGCCCTTCCAGCAGGCGGTGCTCGTTGGCCACGTGCAACTCCACCGCGTGGTCGACACGCTTGCGGCCGGCGTCGGTCAGCGCCACCAGCAGTCCGCGCCGGTCTTCCGGATTGGGCTCGCGCCGTACCAGCCCGGCCCGCTCTAGGTGGTCGAGCCGGTTGGTCATGGTGCCCGAGGTGATCATCAACGAACCGATCAGCGCACCGGGCGAGAGCGCATAAGGCGGCCCGGCGCGCCGCAGCGTCGCCAGCACATCGAACTCCCACGGCTGCAGGCCGGTTGCGCCCAGCGCGGCCTCGATCGCCCGACCGGTATGGCGGTTGAGCCGGCCCAGCCGCCCGAGGATGCCCATCGGCGAAGCATCGAGATCGGGGCGTTCGCGCGCCCATTGGGCGAGGATGCCGTCGACATGGTCGGGCGCGTCTTCGGGTTTGCGGCGGGCGGTCATCGGGCAGGGCAGAAAGGAAGCAGATCGAAGTATCTTGACATCAACCAATCGCCTTCGTAAAGTGATTTATCTTGACATCAAGAATATCGACATGAAGGCGAACGCCATTTCCACGACCGGGGCAGGCGGCCCGAGCCTCAGGGACATCCTGATGACCGGCCTCGCCCCCGCGATCTGGGGCAGTACTTACCTGGTCACCAGCCAGTGGTTGCCACCGGGGCAGCCACTGCTTTCGGGCGTGATCCGCGCACTGCCGGCCGGCCTGGCGATGCTGGCCTTCGGCAGGCAGTTGCCGCGGGGCGGCTGGTGGTGGCGCGCGGCGGTGCTGGGCGTGCTCAATATCGGCTTCTTCCAGGCGATGCTGTTCATCGCCGCCTACCGCCTGCCCGGTGGCGTGGCGGCCACCGTTGGCGCGATCCAGCCGCTGATCGTGGTGGTGCTGGCGTGGGCCTGGCTGGGCGCGCGCCCGCGCCCGGCGGCCTGGATGGCCGGCGCGGGCGGGTTGCTGGGCGTGGCGCTGCTGGTGCTCGGGCCGGCCGCCCGTCTGGATGCCGTTGGCGTGGCCGCGGCGGCGGCGGGGGCGGTGTCGATGGCGGTGGGTACGGTGCTGACGCGCCACTGGCAGCCGCCGGTCTCGCCGCTGGTGCTGACGGCATGGCAGCTGTGCGCGGGCGGGCTGTTCCTGCTGCCGTTCGCGCTGGTGCTGGAACCGCTGCCCGGGCATTTCACGCTGGCCAACTGGCTCGGCTACGCGTGGCTCAGCATAGTGGGCGCCGGCTTCAGCTACGCGCTGTGGTTCCGCGGGGTAGGGCGCATGCCGTCGGCGGCGGTGGCGGCGCTGGGCCTGCTCAGTCCGGTCAGCGCCACGGTGCTCGGCTTCCTGGTGCTGGGGCAGGCACTGACTGCGGTGCAGGCAGCCGGCGCGCTGCTGGTGCTGGGCAGCGTGTGGCTTGGCCAGCGCGCGGCCGCACCCGCCACGGTGGCGCGCGCGCAGGCGGCCTGATGTCATCCGCGAAGGGTGCTGCTGCCGCGCGGAATTTTGCGGCATCATGGCGGGCACTTCAGTCAGACCTGCCCCGTTTCCGCCGACGCCGCCGACGATGCCAGCCGCCCCAGACCCTTCCGCCGCCCCCGCCACGCCGCCCTGCGAGCGCTGCCTGGCGCTGGCCGATGATCCGCGCCGGCGCGAGCCGCCGGCCTGCCTGGCGCTGCGCGGCACGGCCCCGGTAGTCACCCAGAGCGCCGCCGGGGTGCCGTACAGCATGCTGTCGTTCTGCTGCCGCGACTGCGGCACGGGCTGGCGGCTCTACGACCGCGCCAACGAACTCTTTGTGTCGTGGGTGCCGGAGCGGCCGCTGGAGCGCTGAGCGCGCCGCATGATCGGCTAAGATAGCGGCTGTTCTGCGCCGCGCCGGCCCGTTGCCGCCGCGCGGCCGCTTCCGTCGAATCTCTCCCGCCTTCCCATCATGGCCTTTTCCTTCCGCTCGTCGCTGCTGGCCGCAGCGTGCGCCTTCAGTGCCGCCGTCCTTGCTCCCGCCGCTGCCGCCGCGGCCGACGCCTATCCCAGCCGCCCGATCCGCCTGATCGTCGCCTATCCCACCGGCGGCATCAGCGACACCGTCGCGCGCGCGCTCGGCGAGCGCCTGTCGGCGCAGATGGGTACCTCGGTGGTGGTCGAGAACAAGGCCGGCGCGGGCGGCAGCATCGGCATCGATGCGGTCGCCAAGGCCGCGCCGGACGGCTACACGCTCGGCTTTGCCGCCACCAGCCCGCTGACGCTGAATCCGCATGTGGGCCGCGTCAACTACGATCCGCAGAAAGACGTGGCGCCGGTGATGAGCGTGATGTACTCGCCGGTGCTGGTGGTCGGGACTTCCGCCTTCAGCGGCAAGAGCTTTGCCGACGTGGTCGGCCAGGCCAGCGCCAAACCGGGTTCGGTACGCTGGGCCACGTCGGGCCTGGGCACGGTCGGCCATGTGGTGCTGGAACAGGTCAAGCAGAAGTCGAAGGCCGATATCGTGCTGATCCCGTACAAGGGCGCCGGCCAGCAGATGAACGATGCGCTCGGCGGCCAGTTCGAGGTGATGAGCACCAACGCCAGCCCGGTGCTGAGCCAGCATATGCAGGCCGGCCGCCTGCGCGCGCTGGCGGTGGGCGCGCCCAAGCGCCTGGAGAGCCTGCCGGCCGTGCCGACGCTGGCCGAGCTGGGTTATCCCAAGGCCAACCTGACTTCCACCTTTGGTGTGTTCGCGCCGGGCAAGACCCCCGCGGCCATCATCAACCGCCTCAACGCCGAGCTGAACAAGGCGCTGGCCGAGCCCGAAGTGCATGAGCGCCTGCTCAAGGGCGGCGAAGTGCCGACCGGCGGCACGCCGGCGCAGTTTGCCAAGGCCATCCGCGAAGAGTCCGCGGAGAATGCCCGCATCGTCAGGGAAGCCGGCATCAAGGCTGACTGAATGCCCCGCGGGGTGCCGGCGACGCAGTCGCGCTAGGCCGCATCGAGCCGGCTCCCCAGCCCGTACACCGACGACAGCCGCACGCCGTTGTGCGGCCACAGCGCCAGCTTGGTGCGCACGCGCGACAGGTGGCTGTCCACGGTGCGCGAGGCCGTGTCCATGTGATAGCGCCAGACCTGGTCGACCATGGTCTGGCGCAGCACCAGCGAACCGAGATTTCGGAACAGCAGCACCGCCAGGTCGAATTCCTTCGGGGCGAGCAGCACCGGCTGGCCCTTGACCCACACCTGCCGCTCGGCGGTGGCAAAGCGGAACGGACCGTGTTCCAGGTCGCAGTCCGCGCTTGCCGGCCGCGCGCGGCGCAGCAGCGCCAGCACGCGCGCGGCCAGTTCCGCGGTGCGCAGCGGCTTGGGCACGTAGCTGTCCGCGCCCTGCGCCAGGCACGCCGCGACAAAGCCTTCTTCGTTCGAGGCTCCGGTCAGCATCACCGGCATCTCGTTGCCCAGGGTGCGGCGCACCCACGCCAGCACTTCCAATGCCGGCAGGCCCGGCGTATCGCAATCCAGCATCAGCAGGTCGAACGACCGGCCGCGCAGCGCGCCGATCAGCGCGCGACCGCTGAGGTAGCGCGTGCACTGGTGGCCGTTCAGGCGCAGGGTTTGTTCGATGCTGACGGCGAGGGTAGGGTCCGCCTGCAGCGCGGCGATCTTCACGGACGTGGCTCCTGTGCGCGGACGCACCGTGGTGCGCCGCCGGGATGGACAGCTCGACAAACGGGTGGTGCGGGCACGGGTCGTGCCGCAGCGAAGCCCATGGTAGGAGCGGCTCGCTGAGGCGAGAAGTAAAAGATTGTTGAAAGGCGAGATTGAGCGCTTTCCTATTCGGGCGGGCTGCGACACCGGATTAAATGTCCCGCTAATGGCCAGCTACGTCGGAGGCAACATGGGAAAGAAAACGGCACCGCGCATTGCATCGCTCGAGGACGCGCCCGCGGATGCGGCGCTGATCCGCCAGGTCGTCGCCAGCGCGGGATTCGAATGCGTCAGCTTCAGCGAAAGCCGGCACCTGCTGCTGGCGCTGCGCGACGCCGGCTTCGACCTGCTGCTGCTGGACTGGCAGATGCCCGACCTGTCCGGGCGCGAGGTGCTGGCCTGGGTGCGCAGCCACCTGGACCGGCGCATCCCGGTCATGTTCCTGAGCTGCCGCGATGCCGAGCACGATATCGTCAGCGCGCTCGCCGCCGGCGCCGATGACTACATGGTCAAGCCGATCCGCCCGGCCGAGCTGGCCGCGCGCATCGACTGCCTGCTGCGGCGCGCGTATCCGGCGCAGGCGTCCCCGCACGCGCCGCTGCGGCTGGGCGACTACGCCTTCGACTGCGCATTGCGCCGGGTCACCTGCAACGGCCAGCCGATCGGCCTGACGCCCAAGGAGTTCGACCTCGCGGTGCTGCTGTTCCGCCACGAAGGCCGCATCGTCACGCGCGACCACATCACCGCCGCGGTCTGGGGCCGCGAGATCTCGCCGATGTCGCGCACCATCGATACCCACGTGTCGCGCGTGCGCAGCAAGCTCGGGCTGCAGGCCGGGCACGGCATGCGGCTGACCCCGGTCTATACGCATGGCTACCGGCTGGAGCGCCTGGCACACACGGAGCGGGCCGCGGCATGACGGCGCGCCAGTTGCGCGTTGCGCTGGTTGCCGCGGCGTTGTGCCTGGGCGGCAGCCGGCTGGTGCGACGCAGCCGCAGCGCTGCTGCGCTGCCGGTGCCAGCAAGCGGCCGCGACGTGCGCGACCCGGCCGCCGTGCACGACATGCTGCTGCATGTGCTGGGCCACGACCTGCGCCAACCCAATGCGTCGCTGCTGGCGTGGCTGGCGCTGCGGCAGACCCGCTCGCAGGCCGATGCGGCACTGCTGGCGCAGGTCGGCGGCCATGCGCGCCGCTCGCTGCGCCATATCGACGACCTGAACCGGCTGCTGCGCGAAACCCGGCATGCCTACCGGATGCGGCGGATCGCCATGGAGACCCTGCTCGATGAAGCGCTGGACCGCGTCTGGTCCGAAGCCTGCGAGGCCGGGATCCGGCTCGAACGCCCGGCCGGGCGCTTGCCGCGCATCGGCGGCGACGCGGCGATGCTCGCCGCTACGCTGGAATGGCTGCTGAGCAGCGCCATCGGCGCGGCGGCGCATGGCACGGCCTTGCGCACCGCGTGCCGCGGCCATGCCGGCGGCGCGGCGCTGTCGATCGTGTTCCAGCCCGCCGATGACACGGGCGCCGCGCAACTGGCCCGGCCTGGACCCGCGCTGCTGTGCGCGCAGCGCGTGGTGGCGCGCCATGGCGGCCTGCTGGTGCCGCTGCAGCCGATGCAGGGCGAAGCCGCGCAGGCCGGCTGGTACCTGTGGCTGCGACGCCGGCCGCGACCATGAAAAAAGGCACCCGAAGGTGCCTTTTGCCAGGGCTGCCGATCAGGTATCGATCAGAAGATGTGGCGGATACCGACGGCAGCGCCGGTCTGGTTGTTGCGGCCCGGCATTTCGGTGGTGGTGCCGCCCGAAACCTTGTTGAAGTCAACCGTACCGTAGACCTGGGTGCGCTTGGACAGCGAGTACTCGGCCAGCAGCACGCCGGTGTAGCGGCGGCCGTTGTTGTTGTTAACGCCGTTGACGTTTTCAACATAGTCGCCGTAGAACACGCCGGTCAGCGCCAGAGCCGGGGTGGCCTGGTAGGTCACGCCGATGTAGCCGATGGTGTCCTTGCGCGGGTTGGCTGCTGCGTTGCCACCTGCCGGGATCGGGTTAAGCGTCGTGGCGCCGGTTGAGGTGTCGAAGTTCAGCGAAGCGTCGACACTGCCGGTGCGGTCCTTACCACCGATATAACCCACGAAGACCTTGGCCGGCCCGATCGAGTACTTACCGGCAGCGCCCCACATCTGTTGCTTCTCGCCGGTCAGATTACGCACTTCTTGGTACACGCCGCCGATGCCGAACGGACCGAAGGTGTACGCGGCGCGAGCGCCCCAGTACTGGTTCCGGCTCATGCTGCCCGCTTGCTCGCCGAAGCCGTAGCTGGCTCCGACGTCCAGGCCGCCGAACTTGCCGCCGTAGCTGATGACGTTGTCGTTACGGAAGTTGGTCAGGAAGAACGGCCAGGCGTTGTTGGTGTAGTTGCCGATGGTCAGCGGATCGTAGTCGCCGAAGAAATTAAAGCCTTCGGTGTACTGGCGGCCCAGCTTGATCGTGCCGAAGTCACCGCTCAGGCCCACGTAGGCCTGACGACCGAACAGGCGGCCATTCTGGTTGGCGCGGCCGGTGTCCGGATCGAAGCCGTTTTCCAGCTGGAAGATCGCCTTCAGGTTGTTGCCCAGGGCTTCGCTGCCCTTGATGCCCCAGCGGCTGTTGGTGACGGCGCCGTTGGTCAGTTCCCACGAGTTGTCATTGTTGGCGTTCGCGTTCGTCTGGAAGCGGATGCTCTGGTCGACGATACCGTACAGGGTGACGGACGATTGTGCGAAAGCCGAACCTGCCAACAGGCTGCCGGCTGCGAGGACGATGGCCGATTTCTTCATGGTGCTCCTTTTCTGTCTTGTACTGTGCCCTTCGCCGGATCACGGCGGGGATAAGGTCTACGTTTCCTGTAAACGCCGCGAAAATTTAACAAAACGTAAGGAACAAGGACACAAAACTCCGTGGAGCCGCGCTTTCAAGCAGGAAATTGGTGCAATTCCGTTGTCTGGCCGCTACAGAATTCTGCATTTGGGGGATAAGGCAGCGCAGCGGAGAAGCCTCGGCACCGCGCTGGCACGGCGGCGGGGCGTTGGAGCGACAGGGCGGGAAGGCGCAAGAAGGGGCGGGGCAGCGAGCCCCGCGGGGGCATGGACCCGGCGCCGCCGGGTCCCGTGCTCAGTGCTGCGGGATCTCGATCTTGACCTCGAGCACCTCGAGGTTGTCCTGGCGTTCCAGGCTGACGCGCAGGTCCTGGTCGCCGATCTTGACGTACTTGGAGATCACCGCCACCAGCTCGCGCTGCAGCGCGGGCAGGTAGTCGGCGGGGGCGGAATGGCCGGTGCGCTCGTGCGCCAGGATGATCTGCAGCCGCTCCTTGGCGACCGACGCGGACTTCTTCTTCTCTCCCAGCAGGAAGGAAAGGATCGACATGGGGTGAGCCCTCCTTGACCGTTACTTGTTGCCGAAGATGCGCGAGAACAGCCCCGGCTTCTGGTAGTCGGTGAAACGCATCGGCTTGTCCTTGCCGAGGAAGCGGTCCACCACGTCGCTGTAGGCGTCGGACACGTCGCTGCCTTCCAGGTGGATGGCGGGCGTGCCCTGGTTGGAGGCGTGCAGCACCGCTTCCGATTCCGGCACCACGCCGATCAGCTTGATGCGCAGGATTTCCTGGATGTCGGTCAGCGACAGCATCTCGCCGCCATGAACGCGCTTGGGGTTGTAGCGCGTGATCAGCAGGTGTTCCTTGATCGGATCGCCGCCCTCGGTGGCGCGCTTGGTCTTGGACGCCAGGATGCCGAGGATGCGGTCCGAATCGCGCACCGACGACACTTCCGGGTTGGTCACGATCAGCGCCTCGTCGGCGAAGTACATGGCCATCAGCGCGCCCGATTCGATGCCGGCGGGCGAGTCGCAGACAATGTATTCGAAATCCATCTCGATCAGGCCGTCGATCACCTTCTCGACGCCCTCGCGCGTCAGCGCATCCTTGTCGCGCGTCTGCGACGCCGGCAGGATGAACAGGTTCTCGCACTTCTTGTCCTTGATCAGCGCCTGGCGCAGGTTGGCTTCGCCCTGCACCACGTTGATCAGGTCATACACCACGCGGCGCTCGCAACCCATGATCAGGTCGAGGTTGCGCAGGCCGACGTCGAAGTCGATCACGGCAGTCTTGTGGCCACGCAGGGCCAGGCCGGCGGCAAAGCTGGCGCTGGTGGTGGTCTTGCCGACGCCTCCCTTGCCGGAGGTCACAACGATGATTTTTGCCATGGCTCTTTGGTCCAGTAATAAGTTGGAAGCTTGCGCTCTCTGTGATCCGGTCCCGATGCGCGCCGCGGTTACTTGAGCCGCAGCGCTTCGAGGATCAGTTTTTCATCGGCCAGGCGCACCTGGGCGGTCTTGCCGTGCACATCGGCCGGAAGCGTCTGCTCCGCGGTCCGGTAGATGCCGGCGATGGAAATCAGTTCGGGCTCCATGCACGTGCTGAAGATGCGCGCGGCGGTGTTGCCCTTGACCCCCGCCAGCGCGCGGCCGCGCAGCGGGGCATAGATATGGATGTTGCCTTCGGCGATGACCTCGGCACCGTAGCTGACCACGTCCATGATGACCACGTCGCCATGCGCGTAGACCTGCTGGCCAGAGCGCAGCGGCTTGTCGATCAGCAGGGTCTGGTTCTGGCGCACGGCGGCGGCGACGGCGGCGTCGGTGGCCGCCTGCGCCGCGGCGCGGGCGGCTTCCTCGCGCGCCGCTTGTTCCGCGACGGCCTGTTCCGCGGCGGCAGCGGCCCTGGCTTCGGCGGCACGCTCGGCGGCGCCGTTGCGGCGGGCCTGGCTGTCGAGCAGCGGCAGGCCGAAGCGCTCGGCCCACTCGCGCTGGCCGGCGCGGGCCACCACGCCGATGGCGCGGGCCTTGAGCGTGGCCAGCGTGTCGATCACGGTGCCGAGCGCGACTTCGCTGTCATCGTCGAGCGCGCGCAGGTCCAGCGCGATCACGTCATTGGAGAAGAAGTCGGGGGTGGCTTCGAAGCGGGTGAGGAGGTCATCCCGCAGCGCAGCCATGTCGGCGGTCTGGAGGGCGAGAAGGAGGGCGTCGACGTTGCCACTGCGCAGCTCGAAGCGTGGCGTTTTCTTCTGGGACATAGCCGGGTGACCGTGGAAATGCCACATTCTAACGTTGTATCTGTGGCGAACTGTAACAATTGGATCGATATGTACCGCAGGTGGCGGGTGGGCTCCATGCGCGCACCGCTGGCGCGGCGCAAGTGTGGCCGGCGCGGCTTGAGCGGCTTCGGCATCGGGCCAGGCGCGGGCAGGGCGCGGGCAGTGCGGGCATCGTGCAAAGCCTTGTTACGATTGCGCCATCTGATCAGCGGAGTTTCCATGGGCGCCATCGTCAATTGCGTGGCCTACCGGCAGGGCAAGCGGCTCGGCACGGTAGGCATGGAAGAAATCCCGAAGGTGCTGGCGGTGCCTGGCACCTTCGTCTGGCTGGGGCTGCACGAGCCCGAACTGGCGCTGCTGCGGCAGGCGCAGCAAGCCTTCGGCCTGCACGACCTCGCGGTCGAAGACGCGACCAACGCGCACCAGCGGCCCAAGCTCGAGGCCTACGGCGATTCCGTGTTCGTGGTGCTCAACACCGCGCAGCTGGTGCAGGACGAAGTCGTGGTCGGCGAGACCCATCTGTTCGTCGGCCCCAACTACGTGGTCTCGGTGCGCCATGGGGCCAGCAGCACCTATGCACCGGTGCGCGAGCGCTGCGAGCACGACCCGCACGGACTGGCCAACGGGCCTGGCTATGTGCTGTACGCGCTGATGGATTTCGTCGTCGACCACTACCTGCCGATCGTCACGCGCCTGGAGGACAACTTCGAGGCGCTCGAGCAGGGCATCTTCCGCGACGAGTTCGACCGCGCCGCGATCCAGCGGCTGTACCAGGTCAAGCGCCAGGTACTGCGCCTGCGCAACGCGGTCAGCCCGGTCGAGGACATGTGCGGCCAGCTGATCCGGCTGCACGAAGAGCTGGTGCCGAAGGAGCTGCGCGCCTACTTCCGCGATATCGAGGACCACGCCAGCCGGCTGGTGCGCACGCTCGACGTGGTGCGCGAGATGCTGACCACGGCGGTGCAGGTCAACCTGGCGCTGGTGACCGTCGGCCAGAACGAGGTGGTCAAGCGGCTCGCCGGCTGGGGCGCCATCCTGGCGATCCCGACGGTGGTGTTCAGCCTGTACGGGATGAACTTCGATTTCATGCCCGAGCTGAAGGTCCACTATGCCTATCCGGCGGTGATCGGCGTGACCGCGGTGGCCTGTGGCGCGCTGTGGCGGCGGCTGCACCGCGCGGGGTGGATCTGAGCCGGGATTTGGTTTATTGGTACGACGAATGATTGGGGCCGGCATTGTTGGCCGGTTGATTATTCGTGTAGATAATTCGGTCGCTACCGGGCACCTCGGCGGACTCCTACACTGAAGCAAAGAAGGCCCCGCGCCGGAGTCCGCCATGTCGAAAGCCCGTTTCCCGCATGCCGCCTTGCTGGCCGGCGCGCTTTGCGCGTGGCTGGTGTTGCCACCCGCCACCGCGGCACCGCAGCCGCCCGCTCCGGCGCAGGCGCAGACCCGTGACGCTGTCGCGGCCTACGAGTCCGGCCGCTTCGACGAGGCCTTGCAGGGCTTCTCCGCCGCCGCGCGCCAGGGCAACCGCCTCGCCCAATTCAATTACGCGATGATGCTGCTGCGTGGCGAGGGCACTGCCGCGCGGCCGCAAGAGGCGCTGGTGTGGTTGCGCAAGGCGGCCGACAACGGCATGACCCATGCGCAATACACCTGGGGCGACCTGTACGAGCGCGGCGAACTGGTGCCGAAATCGCTGGAACAGGCGAACCGCTGGTACGAACGCGCGGCGCAGGGCGGCCACGTGCAGGCGCAGATGGAACTGGCGACGAACTACTTCACCGGCCGCGGCGTGCCGCGCGACTACGCGCAGGCGTTTGCGTGGTACCAGCGCGCGGCAAGCGCGGGGAACGGCGGCGCGCAGTACATCGTCGGCAGCTTCTATGAGCGTGGCGAGCCCGGCGTGGTCGACCGGGATATCGAGCAGGCGAAGATCTGGTATGCACGCTCCGCGGCGCACGGGGATCCCGGGGCGCTGGCGAAGCTGAGGTCGTTGCTGGAGGAGACGGTGAGGGGGAGGGCGGGGATGTGAAGGGCGCTTGAGCGTGCGCGAACCTTCCGACCGAAGGACGGCTCCCTCTCCCGCTTGCGGGAGAGGGTTGGGGAGAGGGCCGATGCGTCGACGAAGTCAGGGCCGTCGGTATGCCAGCGCCTGCCCTCTCCCCGGCCCCTCTCCCGCGAGCGGGAGAGGGGAGCCAACAAGCGGGATAGACCGGACTGGAGCCTTACCCCAGCTTCTTCCTCAGCAGTTCATTCACCTGCGCCGGATTGGCCTTGCCCTTGGTCGCCTTCATCGCCTGCCCGACCAGCGCGTTGAACGCCTTTTCCTTGCCCGAGCGGAATTCCTCGACCGACCTGGCATTGGCGGCCAGCACGTCGTCGATGATCTTTTCCAGCTCGCCGCTGTCGGACATTTGCTTCAGTCCCTTGGCCGCGATGATGGCGTCGGCGTCGCCGCCGTGCTCGCCTGCCCACATCGCGGGGAACACGTCCTTCTTGGCGGTGTTGTTCGACACCGTGCCGTCGGCGATGCGCGCCAGCAGCCTGGCCAGTTGCGCCGGCGTGACCGGCGCCGCGTCGATGGCGATGCCTTCGCGGTTCAGTTGCGAGGCCACGTCGCCCATCAGCCAGTTGGCGGCGGGCTTGGCGCTGGCCGTGCCCGCGCCGGCGACCACGGCTTCGAAGTAGGCGGCATAGGCCTTGGTCGCGGTCAGCATGGTGGCGTCATACGCCGACAGGCCGTATTGCGAGACAAAGCGCGCCTGCATCGCCGCCGGCAGCTCCGGCAGTTCGCCGCGCACGCGCTCGATCCAGCCGGCGTCGATCTCGAGCGGCATCAGGTCCGGGTCGGGGAAGTAGCGGTAGTCGTGCGCGTCTTCCTTGGTGCGCATGGCGCGGGTTTCGCCGGTGTCCGGGTCGAACAGCACGGTGGCCTGCTGGATCTTGCGGCCGTCCTCGATCTCGGCGATCTGCCATTGCACCTCGTATTCGATGGCCTGCTGCAGGAAGCGGAACGAGTTCAGGTTCTTGATCTCGCGGCGCGTGCCGAATTCCTTCTGGCCGAGCGGGCGCACCGACACGTTGGCGTCGCAGCGGAAGCTGCCTTCCTGCATGTTGCCGTCGCAGATGCCCAGCCACACCACCAGCGAGTGCAGCGCCTTGGCGTAGGCCACCGCTTCGGCGGCGCTGCGCATGTCGGGCTCGGTGACGATTTCCAGCAGCGGCGTGCCGGCACGGTTCAGGTCGATGCCGGTCATGCCGGCAAAGTCCTCGTGCAGCGACTTGCCCGCGTCTTCCTCCAGGTGCGCGCGCGTCAGGTTGACGGTCTTCTGGTAGGACTCGCCCTGCTTGCCCTCGACCTGGATGGTGATGGTGCCGCCCTGTACCACCGGGATCTCATACTGGCTGATCTGGTAGCCCTTGGGCAGGTCGGGGTAGAAGTAGTTCTTGCGTGCAAAGACGCTGCGCGGCGCGATGGTCGCGCCGATCGCCAGGCCGAACTGGATCGCGCGCTCGACCGCGCCCTGGTTGAGCACCGGCAGCACGCCCGGCAGCGCCAGGTCAACCGGCGACGCCTGCGTGTTGGCCTCGGCGCCGAAGGCGGTGGAGGTGCCGGAAAAAATCTTGGAGGCCGTCGACAGCTGCGCGTGCGTTTCGAGGCCGATCACCACTTCCCATTGCATGGCGGTATTCCTGTTCGGTTCTTTCGGTGTTGTCTGTTGCGAGGGAGCGGCAGCGCCGCCCCGGTGTTGTGTCTGGTCTTGCGTGGCGGTCAGGGGTCGGGACTGGCCAGCCAGGAGTCGAGCTGCGCCAGCGCGGCCACGCGCGCGACCGCGTCGCCGCCGACGGTAACGCTCTGGCCCTTGCGCATGGCGGCGGCGGGCACGTCGGTGCGCCGGTGCAGCTCGCTGGTGCCGTCGAAGCCGTGATAGGCGCCGGGGTAGATCTCCAGCCGGAAGCGCGCGCCCGGCTGGCGCGCCTGCACCGCGCTCTGCAGCATGGCGCAGCGGGTCGCCGGGGTCCAGTCGTCGGCGCCGCCGATCATCAGCAGCAGCGGCGCGCGCAGGCGGAAGCTGTGCTGCTGCACCGCGCGCTTGCAGCCCGGGTAGAACGCCACCGCGCGCTCGACCGGCGGCGTGCCGGCCGGCCACGGGCGGCTGGCGTCGACGGTGGCCAGCACCGCCTGCGCGCCGTTCGACCAGCCCAGCAGCACGATGCGCGCGGCGTCGACCGCGGGCTGCTGCGCCACCCAGCGCAGCGCGGCGAGCGCGTCGGCGCGGCGGGTGCGGTCGTCGATGGCGCGGTTGTCGATGGGCTCGGCGCAGATGCCGTTGGGCTTGCCGCGCGCGCTGAAGCTGTCGGGCATCAGCACCGCGTAGCCGCGTTCGGTGAGCCAGTGCGCGTATTCGCGGTAGCGTTGCTGCAGCAGCGCGGCAACATCCGCGGTGTCGGTACCGGTTGCCGCGGCGCTGCCGTCGCGCGTGGGGCGCTGTGCCAGCAGGCCGCCGCAGCCGTGCAGCGCCACCACCACCGGCAGCGCGCGCGGCGTGGTGGCTTCGCGCGGCAGGAACCAGTAGGCGGTCAGCGCCGGCGTGGCGGCATCGCCGCGCAGCTGGATCCGTTGCGCGGGCACGGGTGCGACTGCCGCCCTGGCTGCCGCCGATGAGGCCGGCGCGGCCCGGCTCACCGCGTTGGGCGCCAGTGCGCCCGCCGGCGTCAGCGGTGCCGGCGCGTCCAGCGCGGGTGCCGGCAGGTCCGGCGTATGCGCCGCGGCGCCGGCCAGCCACGCGCCAAAGCCAAGCGCCACCGCGGCGCGCAGCCACGCGCGCGCCGGACGGGCGGCGCGCGATGCGTGTTGCAGGGTGGCGGGGGCGTGGACCATGGCCGGCTTGCTGTGGTTACGGTGCTTCAGCGCGTGCGCGCGCAGGCGCCTGTGCCCGGCTCGAACATCACGGGCCAGGCTTCCTCATAGATGCCCGGGGTGCAGCGCTGCTGGCAGTTGGCGTGCGCCAGCGTGACGCGGCGCGGGTCCTGCCACACCATCAGCTTGCAGCCGCTGCCGTCGTTGGCGCGCAGCTCGATATGCGGCTTCTTCTGGACCTGGCGGAAATCCGCCAGGTTGAAGCTGCAAGAGCCGCGCTTGCCGACCCACAGCTTCCACGACAGCTGCTGCACGCTGTTGTCCGCAATGCGCAGCTGCGCGTCTTCGCGGAAGCCGTCTTCCTCGGTGCGGCGGCAGTCGCCGGCCAGGTCGATGTCGCGGCTGGCGATCGGCGTGGGCTTGCCGATGATCGGCAGCTGGATGCAGCCTGCCACCAGTGTGGCGAGCGCCGCGGCGGCAAGCAGGCGGAGCAGGGAGCGGGTCATGGTCAGGCCTTGGCGGGGCGGCGCAGGTGCCAGTCGGTCGCCTGCTGGAACGCGTGCGCGGCCTGCAGCAGGCGCGCTTCGTCGAAGTAGTTGCCGATCAGCTGCAGGCCCACGGGCATGTTGCCCGCGCCGAAGCCGCACGGCACGCTCATGCCGGGCAGGCCGGCCAGGCTGGTCGACAGCGTGAAGATGTCGGCCAGGTACATCTGCACCGGGTCCGAGGTCTTCTCGCCGAGCTTCCACGCCACCGTCGGCGCCACCGGGCCCATGATCACGTCGCACTGGGCGAAGGCGCGCTGGAAGTCGTCGGCGATGATGCGGCGGATTTTCTGCGCCTGCAGGTAGTAGGCGTCGTAGTAGCCGTGCGACAGCACGTAGGTGCCGACCAGGATGCGGCGCTTGACCTCGGCGCCGAAGCCTTCGGCGCGGGTCTTCTTGTACATGTCGAGCAGGTCGCGGTACTCGTCGGCGCGGTGGCCGTAGCGCACGCCGTCGAAGCGCGACAGGTTGGACGAGGCCTCGGCCGGCGCGATCACGTAGTACACCGGGATCGACAGCTCGGTCTTGGGCAGCGACACCTCGACCAGCGTCGCGCCCAGCTTCTCGTACTCGGCCAGCGCGGCGCGCACGGCCTGCTCGACGTCGGCCGCCAGGCCCTTGCCGAAGTACTCCCTCGGCAGGCCGATGCGCAGGCCGGCCAGCGGGCGCTCGGCGCTGGCGCCGGCGCGCGGCTGGCCCAGCAGGCGGGTGTAGTCCTCGTCCACGCCGCCCTGCGCGGGCGGGATGCTGGTCGAGTCCTTCGGGTCGAAGCCGGCCATGGCGTTGAGCAGCAGCGCGCAGTCCTCGGCGGTGTGGGCCATCGGGCCGCCCTGGTCCAGCGACGAGGCAAAGGCGATCATGCCGTAGCGCGACACGCGGCCGTAGGTCGGCTTGATGCCGGTGATGCCCGAGAACGATGCCGGCTGGCGGATCGAGCCGCCGGTGTCGGTGCCGGTGGCGGCGGGCGCGAGGCCGGCGGCGACCGCCGCGGCCGAGCCGCCCGACGAGCCGCCGGGCACGCGGCTGGCGTCCCACGGGTTGCGCACCGGGCCGAAATGCGAGTTCTCGTTGGACGAGCCCATCGCGAATTCGTCCATGTTGGTCTTGCCCAGCGTGACCATGCCGGCGGCGGCCATGCGCTCGACCACGGTGGCGTCGAACGGGCTTTCATAGTTGCCCAGCATCTTCGAGCCGGCGGTGGCGCGCCAGCCGCGCGTGACGAACACATCCTTGTGCGCGACCGGCACGCCGGTCAGCGGCGCGGCCTCGCCGCGCGCGCGGCGGGTGTCGGCGGCGCGGGCCTGGGCCAGCGTCAGCTCGGCATCGACGTGGATAAAGGCGTTGAGCGCGGCGGCCTGCTCGATGCGGGCCAGGTACTCGCGCGCGAGTTCCTCGGCGGAGACGGTGCGCGCGGCCAGGGCGTCGGCAAGCTGGCGCAGGGAAGTCACGGAATCAGCGGAAAAGGGCATGACAGTCGGTTGGCATCAGGGGTGTTGTACTGGCGGGCCGCCCGGGGCGCGCCTGGTGGCGCGGTGGCACGGGCCGGGGCAAGGGTCATTCGATGACCTTGGGCACCAGGTACAGGCCGTTTTCGGTGGCCGGCGCGGGGCGCTGGTAGTCGGCGCGGCGGTCGGTTTCGGTGACCACGTCCTCGCGCAGGCGCTGGACCATGTCGCGCACCGCCGACAGCGGATGCGCCAGCGGCTCGATGCCGGTGGTGTCGACCGCCTGCATCTGCTCGACCAGCGAGAAAAAGTTGTTCAGCTGCGCAAGCGTCTGGGCGGCCTCGTCATCGCTGGTTTCGATGCGGGCGAGGTGGGCAATGCGCTTGACGTCGGATAGGTCGAGGGCCATGGCGTGGTGGGTCGATGCTCGGAGGCTCGGATACTGGGATACGAAGGGCGGCGCGGGCTGCGCCGGCGGCTGGCTTGCGGTGCCGCTGCGTCGTGTGGCCCGCAGCCTGACCGCAGGCGCCGGAACGACACCCCGCAGTCGTCAGAATTGCAGGTATTTTCAGGCTGTAAACGCCCGAAGTCGCCAGAATTATAAGGTATCATTGCGAGTTACCGACCTTTGGCAACGCCTACGCCACATGGCCTGCGGCCGGCGCCTCCGCGCCCGGTGCCCGAAGGCGCCCGAAGGGCAAACCTGGGTCCTCTGATTAGGCCTTGCCGCCGGTCCCCGCATGTTGTGCGACAGCCAGCATGATGCGCCGGCGCCTGCACATTTCCGCGAACTTTTCGGCGGGGTCTAATCAAAGGTTCCCGTAGGGCCGGCGCGCGCGGTGCGCCGGCGGTGCCGAACCCGTTCCCATCCGGCCGGACAGCCTCCGGTCCGGGCGGCGGGCGGAGCGGGAAGCCGAGAACCATTCCGTATTCAACGCAACACAACCCCATTTCGTGGCCGGACCGCTCGCGGCGCCGGCCGCTTCGCCTACCCGCGAACACCATCACAGACAGGATTCCTGATGTTCGGATTTCTCCGCAGCTACTTCTCCAACGACCTGGCGATCGACCTCGGCACCGCCAACACGCTGATCTACATGCGCGACAAGGGCATCGTGCTGGACGAGCCCTCGGTCGTTGCGATCCGCCAGGAAGGCGGCCCCAACGCCAAGAAGACCATCACGGCGGTGGGCAAGGAAGCCAAGCAGATGCTGGGCAAGGTGCCGGGCAATATCGAGGCGATCCGCCCGATGAAGGACGGCGTGATCGCCGACTTCACCGTGACCGAGCAGATGCTCAAGCAATTCATCAAGATGGTGCATGACAGCAAGCTGCTGCGCCCGAGCCCGCGCATCATCATCTGCGTGCCGTGCGGCTCGACCCAGGTCGAGCGCCGCGCCATCCGCGAATCGGCGCTGGGCGCCGGCGCCAGCCAGGTCTACCTGATCGAGGAGCCGATGTCGGCCGCGATCGGCGCCGGCCTGCCGGTGTCGGAGCCGTCGGGCTCGATGGTGGTCGATATCGGCGGCGGCACCACCGAGGTCGGCATCATCTCGCTGGGCGGCATGGTCTACAAGGGTTCGGTGCGCGTCGGCGGCGACAAGTTCGACGAGGCCATCGTCAACTACATCCGCCGCAACTACGGCATGCTGATCGGCGAGCAGACCGCCGAGGCGATCAAGAAGGAAATCGGCTCGGCCTTCCCGGGCTCCGAGGTCCGCGAGATGGAAGTCAAGGGCCGCAACCTGTCCGAAGGCATCCCGCGCGCCTTTACCGTTTCGTCCAACGAAATCCTGGAAGCGCTGACCGATCCGCTCAACCAGATCGTGTCGGCGGTCAAGATCGCGCTGGAACAGACTCCGCCCGAACTGGGCGCCGACATCGCCGAGCGCGGCATGATGCTGACCGGCGGCGGCGCGCTGCTGCGCGACCTGGACCGCCTGCTGGCGGAAGAAACCGGCCTGCCGGTGCTGGTCGCCGAAGACCCGCTGACCTGCGTGGTGCGCGGCTCCGGCATGGCGCTGGAACGCATGGACAAGCTCGGCAGCATCTTCTCCTACGAGTAAGAAGGACGCTCACGTGGCGATGCGCGGCCTGCCGGATCGACCGATCATGGCGGCGTCGCGGCGCCGCATCCGCCGGGGCCCGGCCCTGGCAGCTCCCGCCGCCCGACCGTGCCGCGCCTGTCCCCGCCAGGGGCCGGTGCGCGGCAAGGCGGGCGGCGGGGCGTTTCCGCGTGGCCTCCGGCCTTTGTTCGGGTAAATGGATTACTCCCCTCCGCCGCTCTTCAAGCAAGGCACCTCGGCCGTCGCCAGGCTGGTCCTGTACGTGGGCATCGCGCTGGCGCTGCTGGTGGTCGACGCGCGTTTCGACGCGCTGCGCGTGGGCCGGCAGGTGGCCGCGACCGTGCTGATGCCGGTCGAGCGCCTGGTGCTGGCGCCGCGCGACGCGCTGCGCGCCATGTTCGACTATGCCCAGTCGTCGGCGACGCTCGCCACCGAGAACCGCGAGCTGCGCCAGAACGCGGTGCAGCAGGCGCAGGCCTCGGTGCGCCAGGCCCAGCTCGAGGCCGAGAACAACCAGCTGCGCAAGCTGCTCGGGCTGGCGCAGCAGTCGGCCACGCCGGTGACCGCGGCCGAGATCCTGTATGACGCGCGCGACCCGTACAGCCAGCGCATCGTCATCGACAAGGGCAGCCAGCACGGCCTGCGCGCCGGCTACCCGGTGATCGACGAGCGCGGCGTGGTGGGGCAGGTCACGCGCGTGTCGCCGTTCCAGTCCGAGGTGACGCTGCTGACCGACAAGGACCAGGCGATTCCGGTGCAGGTGGTGCGCAACGGCCTGCGCAGCGTGGCCTTCGGCGGCGCGCGCGCGGGCCACCTCGACCTGCGCTTCATGGCCGCCGCCGCCGACCTGCAGCAGGGCGACCTGCTGGTGACCTCGGGCCTTGACGGCACCTATCCTCCCGGCCTGCCGGTGGCGAAGATCGTGCAGATCGAGCGCAAGGCCGATACCGCGTTCTCGCGCGTCTATTGCGAGCCGGTCGCCGGCGTGCGCGCGCACCGCCAGCTGCTGGTGGTGCGCTACGACGCCGCCATCCCGGCGCGCGAAACGGTCGAGGCGCGGCCGGAAGCGCCGGTCAAGGGCGCCAAGTCGGCCGCGGCGCGCGCCGCCGCCGACAGCGCCGCGGCCGGCAAGGCCGCGCCCGCCAAGGAGGCACCACGGTGACCAATCCCCAATACCTGCTGCGGCCGGTCAACCCGGCCTTCATCGCCTTCAGCTTCGTGCTGGCGTTCCTGTTCAACCTGATGCCGTGGGGCACCACGCTGTGGATCCCGGACATGGTGGCGCTGGTGCTGGTGTTCTGGAACATCCACCAGCCGCGCAAGGTGGGCATGGGCGTGGCCTTCGTGCTGGGCCTGCTGATGGACGTGCACGATGCCCGGCTGCTGGGCGAGCACGCACTGGCCTACACGCTGCTGGCCTACTTCGCCATCACCATCCACCGCCGCGTGCTGTGGTTCACGGTCTATACCCAGGCGCTGCACGTGCTGCCGCTGCTGTTTATCGCGCACGCGGTGCCGGTGCTGATCCGGCTGGCGATGGGCGCGCCGCTGCCCGGCTGGCCGTTGCTGCTGGCGCCGGCGATCGAGGCGCTGCTGTGGCCGCTCGCCACCAGCCTGCTGCTGGCGCCGCAGCGCCGCTCGACCGATGTCGACGAGACCCGGCCGATCTGACGCCGCCACCGCCATCGTCCACCACCGATTTCTCCAGGCCACGCAGTACCATGACCGAAATCCGCAACGTCGAACTGGAAATCGGCCGCTTCCGCATCCGCGTGGCGGCCGCGGCGCTGTTCACGGTGGTCTGCTTCGGCCTGCTGTTCTCGCGCTTCCTGTGGCTGCAGTGGTACAAGCATGACCAGTACTCGGCCAAGGCCGAGGACAACCGCATTTCGGTCGCGCCGATCGAGCCCAACCGCGGCATCATCATGGACCGCAACGGCATCGTGCTGGCGCGCAATTATTCGGCGTACACGCTCGAGATCACCCCGTCCAAGCTGACCGATACGCTCGACAACACCATCGAAGGCCTGTCCGCGCTGGTCGAGATCCAGCCGCGCGACCGGCGCCGCTTCAAGCGGCTGATGGAGGAGTCGCGCAGCTTCGAAAGCCTGCCGATCCGCAGCCAGCTGACCGACGCGGAGGTGGCGCGCTTCTCCGCGCAGCGCTTCCGCTTCCCCGGCGTCGACGTGCGCGCGCGGCTGTTCCGCCAGTACCCGCTGGGCGAGTCGGCCTCGCACGTGATCGGCTACCTGGGCCGGATCTCGCAGCGCGACCAGGAGCGCATCGAGGCCATGGACGTGGCCAACGATGCCGACGGCGCCAAATATGACCCGCGCAAGGATGCCGACAACTACAAGGGCACCAACTACATCGGCAAGATCGGCCTGGAGCAGAGCTACGAGAGCGAACTGCACGGCCTGACCGGCTTCGAGGAAGTGGAAGTCAGCGCCGGCGGGCGCCCGATCCGCACGCTGTCGACCTCGCCCGCCACACCCGGCAACAACCTGATCCTGTCGCTCGACATCCGCCTGCAGCAGCTGGCCGAGGCGCTCTATGGCAACCGCCGCGGCGCGCTGGTGGCGATCGAGCCGTCCACCGGCGACATCCTCGCCTTCGTCTCCAAGCCCACCTTCGACCCCAACCTGTTCGTCGAGGGCATCGACACCAATACCTGGAACGAACTGAACAACTCGCCCGACAAGCCGCTGCTGAACCGACCCCTGCGCGGCACTTATCCGCCGGGCTCGACCTACAAACCGTTCATGGCGCTGGCGGCGCTGACTACCGGCAAGCGCACCGCGGCGTGGGGCATGTCCGACCCCGGCTATTTCACGCTGGGCAACCACACCTTCCGCGACGACAAGCCGGGCGGCCACGGCTGGGTCGACATGCACAGCTCGATCGTGCATTCGTGCGACACCTACTACTACGCGCTGGCGCGCGACATGGGCGTCAACGGCATCCACGACTTCATGAAGCCGCTGGGCTTCGGCCAGATCACCGGCATCGACATCGAGGGCGAAAGCCGCGGCATCCTGCCGTCGACCGACTGGAAGCGCCGCGCCTACCGCAAGCCGGAGCAGCAGAAGTGGTACGAGGGCGAGACCATCTCGCTGGGCATCGGCCAGGGCTACAACAGCTTCACCATCCTGCAGCTGGCGCAGGCGACCTCGGTGATCGTCAACGACGGCAAGGTGATGAAGCCGCACCTGGTCAAGGCCATCGAAGACGCGGTCACGCGCAAGCGCACGCTGACCGTGCCCAAGGAGAGCTACACCATCCCGTTCAAGCAGGCCGACATCAACGTGATCAAGCGCGCCATGGTGGCGGTGACGCATTCGGGCACGGCCGCGCGCGTGTTTGCCGGCGCCGCCTACGAATCCGCCGGCAAGACCGGCACCGCACAGACCTACAGCCTGGCCAAGGGCGAGAAGTACAACCACCACGCGCTCGCCGAGCACAAGCGCGACCACTCGCTGTACACCGCCTTCGCGCCGGCCGACAACCCCAAGATCGCGCTGGCGCTGATCGTCGAGAACGCCGGCTTCGGCGCCGCGGTGGCCGCGCCGATCGCGCGCAAGGTGATGGACTACTACCTGACCGGCAAGTGGCCCGCCGAGCTCGAGGCGATCGCGCCGCCCGCGGGCGAGCGCGTCGCCGGCCGCGCGCCGGTCGATACGCCGAGCGTGTTCACCACCGGCCAGACCGCCAGCATTGCCAGCGCCACGGTGATGTCCAGCGGCGGCGCCCCGGCCAGCGGCGCTGACGCCAGCGCGGTGGCGGCGGCCTCGGCCGCGCAGGTGCCGACGCCCGAGGCGATCGCCGCGATGCTCGACCCCGATGCGATCGCCCCGGCCTCGGCGGTGCAGACGCTGGATGAGCGCATGCTGCAGGCGCTGGGCCACAGCAAGCCGCAGGCCCCCGCGCCGGCCTCGGCGGCGGCCGTGCCGGCCAAGGCGCCCGCACCCAAACCACGCGTCAGGCCCGTGGCTGCCAAGGCAGCCAGCGGGGCCGACGCCTCTCGCTGAAGGAGACGCGCATGGATCGACGCCGCGTCATGTCCCTGGTCAAGACCGCGCTGACCGGTTTTGACAAGCCGCTCTCGCTGATCGTGTTCCTGCTGTTCGCCACCGGCATCGTGGCGCTGTACTCGGCCGCCATCGACATGCCGGGCCGGGTCGAGGACCAGTTGCGCAACATCCTGCTGTCGTACGTGGTGATGTTCGTGATCGCCTACCTGCCGACGCAGACGCTGATGCGGGTGGCGGTGCCGATCTATACGGTCGGGGTGGCGCTGCTGATCGCAGTGGCCATGTTCGGCCTGATCCGCAAGGGCGCGCGCCGCTGGCTCTATGTCGGCATGGTGATCCAGCCGTCCGAGATCATGAAGATCTCGATGCCGCTGATGCTGGCGTGGTACTTCCAGAAGCGCGAGGGCGTGATCCGCTGGTTCGACTTCGTCGTCGCGCTGGTGCTGCTGCTGATCCCGGTGGGCCTGATCGCCAAGCAGCCCGACCTGGGCACGGCGCTGCTGGTGATGGCCGCGGGCCTGTACGTGATCTATTTCGCCGGGCTGTCGTGGAAGCTGATCCTGCCGCTGATGGCGATCCTGGTGGTCGCCATCACGCTGCTGATCACCTTCCAGAACGACATGTGCGCGCCGGGCGTGAACTGGCCGGTGCTGCACGACTACCAGCAGCACCGCGTCTGCACGCTGCTGGACCCGACCAGCGATCCGCTCGGCAAGGGCTTCCACACGATCCAGTCGATCATCGCGATCGGCTCGGGCGGGGTCGAGGGCAAGGGCTGGCTCAAGGGAACGCAGACCCACCTGGAGTTCATCCCGGAAAAGCACACCGACTTTATCTTCGCCGTGTACTCGGAAGAGTTCGGCCTGATCGGCAACGCGGTGCTGCTGGTGCTGTATCTGCTGCTGATCTTCCGCGGGCTCTTTATCGCGGCCAATGCGCCGACGCTGTTCTCGCGGCTGCTGGCGGGATCGATCACGCTGATCTTCTTCACCTATGCCTTCGTCAACATGGGCATGGTCAGCGGCATCCTGCCGGTGGTGGGCGTGCCGCTGCCGCTGCTGAGCTACGGCGGCACCGCGCTGGTGACGCTGGGCGCGGGCATCGGCATCTTGATGAGCATTTCGCGGCAGAAGCGGCTGATTCAGACGTAGGCGGGGTTGCTCGCCTCGGACTCTTTTGCTTTGGTGGGTTTGCTAAACTGCCACCCACTTTACCTCTACCGGTCCACGCCCCATGAACGCCCAAGACGTTGCCGCCTACCTGCAGAGCCATCCCGAGTTCTTCGAAGAGCATGCCGAGCTGCTGGCCGCGGTGCAGCTGACCAGCCCGCACAGCCATCGTGCCGTGTCGCTGCAGGAGCGCCAGATGGAAATCCTGCGCGAGAAGAACAAGGGCCTGGAGCTGCGCCTGGCGGACCTGGTCCGCCATGGCCACGAGAACGACCGCACCCAGCAGCGCCTGCACGACTGGCAGTTGCGCCTGCTGGCCGAGGCCGATTCGCATGCGCTGCCGTATGCGGTGCAGGACGGCCTGCAGCAGGTGTTCGACGTGCCGGCGGTGGCGCTCAGGCTGTGGGATGTCGCCGAGCAGTACGCGCACATGGAAGTCGCGCAGGGTGCCAGCGAAGACCTGCGCATCTTTGCCGAGGGCCTGCGCGCGCCATACTGCGGCAGCAACAGCGGCTTCGAGGCGGCCAGCCTGCTGGAGCGCGACGATATCACCTCGCTGGCGATGGTGACGCTGCGCGTGCCGCTGCCCGCCGGCAAGGCAGAGGCCGGCGCCGACGTGCGGGGCGCCGCCTTTGGCCTGCTGGTGCTGGGCTCGCCCGATCCGCGCCGTTTCCACGACGGCATGGGCACCGCCTACCTGTCGCAGATCGGCGAGGTCGCGGGCGCCGCGCTGAACCGGCTGCGCGACTGAAGCCGCGGCCTTGCGATAACGCCATGACGGCACGCCGGCCGCCGCGCGCTGTGGTCCCATCGTCGGCGCCCGCGGACGGCGAAGCGCCCCTGCCAGACCCGCTGGTCGCGCGCTACCTCGACTGGCTGCGCGGCAGCCGCAAGCTGGCCGAGCACACGCTGTCCGGCTATGCGCGCGAACTGCGCGTGCTGCAGGCGCACGCGGCGCAGCATGCGCCGGGCGTCGCGCTGCTGGCGCTGCAGACCCACCATATCCGCCATTTCGCCGCGCGGCTGCATGCCGCGGGGCTGGTCGGCACCAGCATCGCGCGCGCGCTGTCGGCATGGCGCGGCTTCTATCTGTGGGCGGCGCGCCATGGCCATGGCGTGACCGTGAATCCGGTCGACGGCGTGCGCGCGCCGCGCTCCGGGCACGCGCTGCCCAAGGCGCTGTCGGTCGAGCACGCGGTGGCGCTGGTGGCGCACCCTGCCGGCACCGATGCCGAGGCGCTGCGCGACCAGGCCGTCTACGAACTGTTCTACTCGAGCGGGCTGCGGCTGTCCGAGCTGGTGCAGCTGGACCTGCGCTATGCCGATGCCGACGGCTACCGCTCCAGCGGCTGGCTCGACCTGGCCGGCGCAGAGGTGACCGTGACTGGCAAGGGCTCGCGCCAACGCTCGGTGCCGGTCGGCAGCAAGGCCATCGCCGCGCTGCAGGCGTGGCTGGCGGTGCGCGACGGCTTGCTGCGGCCGGGCGCCGCGCCCGAAGACGCCAATGCGCTGTTTCTCGGCCCGCGCGGGCGGCGCCTGTCGATGCGCACGGTGCAGCTGCGGCTCAAGCAGCAGGCGCTGCGCGCCGGGGTGCCGGCCGACGTGCATCCGCATATGCTGCGGCATTCGTTTGCCACGCACCTGCTGCAATCTTCCGGCGACCTGCGCGCGGTGCAGGAGATGCTGGGCCATGCCAGCATCTCGACCACGCAGGTCTACACCGCACTCGATTTCCAGCACCTGGCCAAGGTCTACGACAAGGCCCATCCGCGTGCCGGCCGCGCGCGCAGGAAACCGGCGGCCGATGCCGCGGCCGGCGCGGCGCCAATCGACGAGACCCAGGAAGACTGACTCACTCCCACTGCGCCAGCACCTCGCGGAAGCGCTCGATCTCGGGCAGCAGCCAGCCGCGGAACGCCTGCACCTTGGGCAAATTGAGTGAACCCGGCGCGCACACGAAGTACAGCAGCCACGGGCACGGGATGCTGACGTCGAACAGCCGCACCACGCGCCCGGACAGCAGGTCGTTGCACGCCAGCGACGAGCGGATCAGCGCGATGCCCTGGCCTTCCGAGGCGGCCTGCAGCAGCAGCGACGAATCTTCCAGCAGCAGGCCCTTGCGCGGCTCGGGCCAGTCCAGCCCGGCGGCCTCGAACCACGGCTTCCACGGATCGCCCTCGCCGCGCAGCAGCGGCATGCCCGCCATGTCCTGCGGCCGCGCCGGCAGCCGGCCGCCGTTGAAGGCCGGGCTGCACACCGGGAAGAACACGTCGTCGAGCAGCCGCTCCACATACAGGCCGGGATAGTCGCCGCTGCCCATGCGCAGCGCGACATCGACTTCTTCGTGCGCAAAGTTGACCAGCGTGTTCGACGACAGCAGCTCGACATCGAGTTCCGGGTGGCGCTCGATAAAGCTGCCGATGCGCGGCGTCAGCCAGCGCGCGGCGAATGACGGCATGGTGCTGATGGTCAGGCGCTTGTCGCGGTTGCCGGCCTGCAGCGCGCGCGTGGCATCGGCGATCTGCAGCAGCGCGTCGCGCACGCGCTCGGCATAGAGCCGGCCCGCCGGGGTTAGCGCCACGCGCTTGCCGTGGCGCTCGAACAGCGGCATGCCCAGTTCCTCTTCCAGCGCACGGATCTGATGGCTGACCGCGCCGTGGGTGACGAACAGCTCGGTAGCCGCGCGCGAGAAGCTCTCGTGCCGCGCCGCGGCTTCGAACGCGCGCAGCGCGGTCAGAGCCGGCAGGCGCGGCAACTCGCGGTGCCAGCCGCGCGGCAGGTCTTTCTCCCAGGCGCTTTTCCAGGCCATGGCCGCCTCCAGACGAACGGGGTTATGTGAGATTGGCTAACAAGAACAAAGAAAATATATCGTTTTGATAGTGGTCGGGCAATCACTAATATTCCATCACCGGCCCCCGCAGTTGCACACCTCTTTGCAGCGATGTTCGCAGGATTTAACTGGCCTGGTCCCCTTGCCGGGCCAATTCCTGCGACTCGCCGCGAATCCGTATTGCGTCTGGCGTATCCCCGCCAGGGCCGGCCGAACGGAGAACCACCATGAAAACCGTGCTCACAACGACCGAGTTCACCCTGAATCCTGGCGAAGTCACCACGCTGTCGGTGCATGCGGCCCAGCGCCTCCATATTGCCGAGGCCCGCGGCACCGATGTCTGGCTGACCCGCGAGAACGATTCCGAGGACTACTGGCTGCGTTGTGGCGGCAGCCTGCTGCTGCGCGCCGGGGACGAGGTGGTGCTCAGCATCGACCCGCGCGCCTTGCATCCGGTGCGCCTGGCGCTGATTGCCGAGGCCCGCCGCCCGGCGCTGGCGCTGGCCGACCTGCCGCACCTGGTGTACCGCAGCCTGCGCCGCCTGGTTCGAGGCACCGAGTGGACGCCTAACCAGGACCGGGTCACCGCCTCCTGAAGCGGGGCCGGGCGGGGCAGCCTCCGCGTCGCACCGGGACCGGGGCCATCTGCGCCTGGTCTGGTCGCGTGACGCATCGGACGGTTCGCCGCCCCGGGCACGCTGAAGGGGCCGAGGCGGGGCAAGTTGGGGGCCGGCGCAAGCCGGCCCTTTTCGTTACACTCTCGCCATGCATCCGATTCAAGTCATCGAACGCGGCCGCGAGGACTATCAGCCGTGTTTCGACGCGATGCGCGCCTTCACCGCCGCACGCACCCCCGAGACGCCCGACCAGGTCTGGCTGGTCGAGCATCCGCCGGTCTACACGCTGGGCCAGGCGGGCGACCCCGCGCACCTGCTGGCCCCGGACGAGCGGATTCCGGTGGTGCAGATCGACCGTGGCGGACAGATCACGTATCACGGCCCGGGACAGGTGGTGGCCTACCTGCTGCTGGACCTGCGCCGCCGCCGGCTGATGGTGCGCGAGCTGGTGCACGGCATCGAGCAGGCCGTGCTGGACACGCTCGCGGCGTATAATCTCGCAGCCGAACGCAAGCCCGGCGCCCCCGGCATCTACCTGTCCGGCGGGCCGCACCAGGGCGCCAAGATTGCCGCGCTCGGCCTCAAGATCCGCAACGGCTGCAGCTACCACGGCGTCAGCCTCAACGTGCAGATGGACCTGTCGCCGTTCCTGCGCATCAATCCCTGCGGCTATGCCGGCCTGGAAACGGTCGACATGGCCACCGCGGGCGCCACCTGCCCGGTGGCGGATGCCGGTGGCGCCCCAGTGCCCGTGACCGCGGCAACACAACCCGAGATCGCACAGCGCCTGGCGGCTGCATTGTGCGAGGTGCTGGCAGCGCACGAGGCTCGCGTGCTGGCGGCCGAAGAAGCTGCCGCCCCGGCCCTGGCCTCCTAGTCAAAAGCGAAATGCACGCCGAGCGCGTGCGGAGAAATGTATGAGCGACGCACTGATCGCCCCCAACGCAGCTTCCAGCGAAGCCCCGCAGTCCCCCGCGGAGCAGTACGACCCGACCCGCAAGCAGAAGTCGGCCGACAAGACCGCGCGCATCCCCATCAAGATCGTGCCGGCCGAGAAGCTCAAGAAGCCGGACTGGATCCGAGTGAAGGCCGCCACCGGCAATTCGCGTTTCTATGAGATCAAGGACATCCTGCGCGCCAACAACCTGGTGACGGTGTGCGAGGAAGCCAGCTGCCCCAACATCGGTGAATGCTTCGGCAAGGGCACGGCCACCTTCATGATCATGGGCGACAAGTGCACGCGCCGCTGCCCGTTCTGCGACGTCGGCCACGGCCGCCCCGATCCGCTCGACGTGAACGAGCCGGGCAACCTGGCCCGCACCATCGCGCAGCTGAAGCTGAACTACGTGGTCATCACCAGCGTCGACCGCGACGACCTGCGCGACGGCGGCGCCCAGCACTATGTCGACTGCATCTCGCAGACGCGCGAGCTGTCGCCCAATACCCGCATCGAAGTGCTGGTGCCCGACTTCCGCGGCCGCCTGGACAAGGCGCTGGACATCCTGCAGGCGTGCCCGCCCGACGTGATGAACCACAACATGGAAACCGTGCCGCGCCTGTACAAGCAGGCCCGCCCGGGCGCCGACTACGCGCACTCGCTCAAGCTGCTGCAGGAATTCAAGCGCCGCAATCCCAACGTCCCGACCAAGTCCGGCCTGATGGTCGGCCTGGGCGAGACCGACGAGGAAATCCTGGAAGTCATGCGCGACATGCGCGCGCACGACATCGACATGCTGACCATTGGCCAGTACCTGGCGCCGTCGAACCACCACCTGCCGGTGCTGCGCTACGTGCATCCCGACACGTTCAAGATGTTCGAGGACGAGGCCTACAAGATGGGCTTCACCCACGCTGCCGTGGGGGCGATGGTGCGCAGTTCCTACCATGCCGACCAGCAGGCGCATCAGGCGGGGTTTGCCTGAGCGGGTTGGTTGGGAATATGAAAACGGCCGGGGATTTCCCCGGCCGTTTTTGTTCTCGCTCGTGCCCGCCTCTTGGCCAGGCGCCACTGGCCATCGTCGACTCAATCCGACTCGTTCAGCATCGTCTCGTAGTCCCGACCGCCATAGAACAAGCCAATGATGGAGACCTTGTCGGTATCCACGGCGAACGCGATCACGGCGCGCTTTCTGTAATGGGTAATCCGCAGCCCTGGCCGCACGTCATCGCGCAGGGTGCCGCGATGCGGAAATGCACTGAGCGACTCGCAATATTCCACGATCGCGTCGGTGTACCGCGCCGCGATGTAGGGCTAGGCTTCTTCGGCGATATAGTCGTACAAGCTCTCAAGTTGCTCCACGAATTCCGGCGCAAAGACTACGGGATAGGTTCTCATCGGCCTTTGGCTTTCCCTGCCTGTCTGGCAGCCAGACGAGCGCGAACGTCATCTGCGGTCACGGCACGGGACGGATCGGCCTGAAGCGCATCGTAGGCAGGGCCCACTTGCTGCAGCAGCCACGCGTCGACGGCCCGGTCACGCGCCAGCAATGTACGCAGGCCATCGCGGATGACCTCGCTTTCACTGGCATATTCGCCAGACCGCACCTTGTCCTTGACCGCCTGAGCCATTTCGGTCGGCAGCGTGACGCTCAATTGTTGCGTGGTTCGCATGACGATCTCCCATCGGTAGGATTTAATCCTACTCCCGCCGATTAGCGCCGTCCACCCGCCGACCTGCGCCCTCCTAGGGTCAACCCCGACTGTCCCCGCTCGATCCATTTCGATATGATGAATTCATCGATAAATTATCGATGAAATACCAATACGTCACATTCCGGCTTGTCTGCCTACACTGGGTAGCAAGTGCGCTACCAGGAATCTCATGAACTGCACCGTCCACCGACTTGCCGAGCAGGCGCTGCTGTACAGCGTCGCGCCGCCCGCATCGCTGGCAGTCCAGCGCCGCATCTGGGCCATGGCCGCGCGTGCTGCGGACTGGCGCGGCGTGGTCGACGTGGTGCCGGGCATGAATAACCTGACCGTGATCTTCGACGGCAGTGCCGATGTCGACGCGCTCGAGCGCAACCTGAAGCTGGCGTGGGCCTCGGGCGAGGCGCGCAATGCGACCGGCAAGCTGGTCGAGATCCCGGTGCGCTACGGCGGCGAGCATGGCCCGGACCTGGGAGACGTCGCCGCGCATACCGGCCTGACGCCGCAGGAAGTGGTGCGCCGCCATGCGGCGGGCGAGTACGTGGTCTACTTCCTCGGCTTTCAGCCCGGCTTCGCCTACATGGGCGGCCTGGCGCCGGAACTGGCCACGCCGCGCCGGCGCGAGCCGCGGGTGGCGGTGCCGGCCGGGTCGGTCGGCATCGGTGGCGAGCAGACCGGCATCTATCCGGCGGTGCTGCCGGGCGGCTGGCAGCTGATCGGGCGCACCGACGCCGAGCTGTTCGTGGCGGATCGTGATCCGCCGTCCCTGTTCGCGCCCGGCGATACCGTGCGCTTCGTTGCCGAGGAAATCATCGCGTGATCGAGATCCTTCGTCCGGGCGCGCTCGCCTCGGTGCAGGACCTGGGCCGTACCGGCTTCCGCCGTTTTGGCGTGGGCCGCTGCGGCGCCATGGACATGCTGGCGGTCGAAGTCGGCAACCGCCTGCTTGGCAATGCGCCCGGCTGCGCCGCCATCGAATTCACGCTGGGACGCGCCGCGGTGCGCTTCCATGCCGATATGCGCGTGGCGCTGGCCGGCGCCGAATGCGGCGCCAATCTTGACGGCATGCCGGTGTGGTCGTGGCATGCGTTCGACGCGCACAAGGGCGAAACGCTGACGCTGCCGTCGACGCGCGGCGGCACGCGCGTGTACCTGTGCGTGGCGGGCGGCATTGCGGTCGAGCCGGTGATGGGTTCGCGCAGCACCGACCTGAAGTCGGGCTTCGGCGGGCTGGGCGGCCGCGCGCTGCAGGAGGGCGACCGCCTGCCCGCCGGACGCCCGGGGCTGGACGCCGAGACGGACTGGATCGGCGTGCAGGCGCCGGCGTGGGCGCTGCCCGCCGCGGTCGAAGGCAAGGCCACGGCGATCCGCATGCTGCCGGGGCCGGAATACGAGGATTTCGACGCGGCCGCGCAGGCCGCGCTGTGGCAGGCCGACTGGACCGTCACGCCCAACAGCAACCGCATGGGCCTGCGCCTGGCCGGCCCGGCGCTGGCGCGTCGCCCCGAGCGCAGCGCCGACCTGCTCTCGCACGGCGTGATGCCGGGCGTGATGCAGGTGCCGCCGGGCGGCCAGCCGATCGCGCTGATGGCCGATGCGCAGACCACCGGCGGCTATCCCAAGATCGGCGTGGTGATCGAAGCGGATTTGTGGCGGCTGGCGCAGGTGCCGCTGGGCGCGCCGGTGCGCTTCGTGCAGGTCACGCTGGCCCAGGCGCAGGCGGCGCAGGATGAGCTGGCACGCTACCTGCGGCAGATCGGGCAGGCGCTGCAGTGGCAGGGCGATGGCATGCCCATTGCCGCGCGGCGGCGTACCCGCACGCGGGCCGCAGCGTAAGAGAAGGCGCCTGGGCGCCGCACAGGAGAATGGCAATGCAGATCGATTTGAACGCGGATCTTGGCGAAGGCTGTGGCAATGACGAGGCGCTGCTGGCGCTGATCAGCTCGGCCAATATCGCCTGCGGCTGGCACGCGGGCGACGCCGCCACCATGGTGCAGACGGTGAAGTGGGCGCTGGCGCATGGCGTGGCAATCGGCGCGCACCCGAGCTACCCGGACCGCGAGAACTTCGGCCGCACCGAGATGCAGCGCGACCCGGAACACGTCTACGCCGACGTGCTGTACCAGATCGGCGCGCTCGCCGCGATCGTGCGCGCGCAGGGCGGGGTGCTGCACCACGTCAAGCCGCATGGCGCGCTGTACAACCAGGCCGTGCGCGACCCGGCGCTGGCGCGCGCGATCGTGCGCGCGGTGCGCGACTTCGACGCCGACCTGGTGTTCTTCGGCCTGGCCGGCAGCCAGATGATCGACGTGGCGAAGGAGGCCGGCCTGCGCGTCAGGCAGGAGGTCTTTGCCGACCGCGGCTACAACCCCGATGGCACGCTGGTCAAGCGCGGCACGCCGGGCGCGCTGCACGAGGACGAGGAAGTCGCGCTGGACCAGACCCTGACCATGGTGCGCGAGCGGCGCGTGCGCGCCATCGACGGCAGCTGGGTACCGATTCAGGCCGAAACCGTGTGTCTGCACGGCGACGGCGCCCACGCGCTGGCCTTCGCGCGTCGCATCCGGGAACGGCTGGGCGCTGAAGGCATCGCGATCCGCGCCGGCGACTGAGCGCGTTCGCGCGCCTTCACGCCGGCATTTCCCCCACGCGGCCTGCCCCGTCACGCGTCACGACGGCTGCTGTCCGCGCGCCTTCGTTATCTTCGTTTGGTGTATCCATGGAACAGGCAGTCAATCTCTGGCCCCTAGTCGGGGTCGGCGTCATCATCGTCGGCTTCGTGCTGCGCTTCAATCCCATGCTGGTGGTCGTACTCGCCGCGCTGGCCACCGGGCTGGCCGCGCCGATGCCGCTGATGCAGATCTTCTCCGCGATCGGCACCGCCTTCGTCAAGGCGCGCAACCTGCCGCTGATCATCCTGCTGCCGCTTGCGGTGATCGGCCTGCTGGAGCGCCACGGGCTGCGCGAGCATGCGCAGGCGTGGATCGCGCGCATTGCCTCGGCCACGGTCGGGCGCCTGCTGATCGTCTACCTGGGCGTGCGCGAGCTGACCGCGGCGATCGGCCTGACCAGCCTCGGCGGCCATCCGCAGATGGTGCGCCCGCTGCTGGCGCCGATGGCCGAGGGTGCGGCCGAGAACCGCTTCGGCCACCTGCCCGAGCCGGTGCGCCAGCGCGTGCTGGCCTTCTGCGCCGCCACCGACAACGTCGGCCTGTTCTTCGGCGAGGACATCTTCGTCGCATTCGGCGCGATCGCGCTGATGCATACCTTCCTGCTGTCGTCGAACATCGAGGTCGAGCCGCTGCATATCGCCGTGTGGGGCATCCCCACCGCGATCTGCGCCTTCCTGATCCATGCCGTGCGCCTGAAGCGCCTGGACGGCTGGCTCGAGCGCGAGCTGGGCGGCAAAGCTGCCAGCGCCGCGGTGCCGGCCAAGAGCGCCGAGTAAGGAGCACGCCATGATCATTTCGATCGAATACCTGTACTGGCTCGCCGGCCTGGTGCTGGCCATCACCGCGCTGATGACCTTCACCGACCGCGCGCATCCGCGCCGCCTCAGCACCGGCCTGTTCTGGCTGCTGTACGCGATCGTGTTCCTGGCCGGCGATCGGCTGCCGCCGGCAGCGGTCGGCATCGGCGCGGTCGTGATGGCGCTGATTGCGGGCTTCGGCGGCGTCGGCCACGGCAAGCACGAAAGCCTGCCCGAGGCCGAACGCCGTGCCAGTGCCAGCCGCCTCGGCAACAAGCTGTTCATCCCGGCGCTGCTGATCCCGCTGGTGACCGTGATCGGCACCATGTTGTTCAAGGATGTCAGGATCGCCGGCGTGCCGCTGCTCGATCCCAAGAACGTGACCTTCGTTTCGCTGGGGATCGGCTGCCTGATCTCGCTGGCGGTGGTGTGCTGGCTCACGCGCGACACCGTGGCGCAGGGCCTGCGCGAGTCGCGCCGGCTGACCGAGTCGCTGGGCTGGGCGCTGGTGCTGCCGCAGATGCTGGCGATGCTGGGGCTGGTGTTTGCCGACGCCGGCGTGGGCAAGGCCGTGGCCCACCTGACCACCGCCTATATCAACCTGGACTACAAGCTGGTCGCGGTGGCGGTCTATTGCGTCGGCATGGCGCTGTTCACGGTGATCATGGGCAATGGCTTCGCCGCCTTCCCGGTGATGACCGGCGGCGTCGGCGTGCCCATCCTGGTCGGCATGTTCGGCGGCAATCCGGCGGTGATGGCGGCGATCGGCATGTTCTCTGGCTATTGCGGCACGCTGATGACGCCGATGGCGGCCAACTTCAATATCGTGCCGGCGGCGCTGCTGGAACTCGACGACAAGAACGCCGTGATCCGCGCGCAGGTGCCAACCGCGCTGGCGATCCTGGCGGCCAATATCGTGCTGCTGTACTGGCTGATGTAAGCGCAGGAGACACCCATGCCAACCGTGCTGCTGACCGGCTTCGAGCCGTTCGAGGATGAACCGGTCAACCCGTCGTGGGAAGCCGTGCGCGCGCTCGACGGCGAGCGCGTCGGCGACGCCGTGATCGTCGCGCGCCAGCTGCCGTGCGTGTTCGGCGCGGCGATCGATGCGATCGGCGCACTGCTCGACGCGCTGCGGCCGACCGTGGTGATCGCCGTCGGCCAGGCCGGCGGGCGTGCCGAGATGTCGGTCGAACGCGTGGCGATCAATGTCGACGATGCGCGCATCGCCGACAATGCCGGCGCCCAGCCGATCGACACCGCCATCGTCGCCGACGGCCCGGCCGCCTACTTTGCCACGCTGCCGATCAAGGCGATGGTGCGCGACATGCGCGCCGCCGGCGTGCCGGCGTCGGTATCGCAGACCGCCGGCACCTTCGTCTGCAACCACGTGTTCTACGGGCTGATGCACCGGCTGGCGCGGCAGCCGGATGGCGCGGTGCGCGGCGGCTTTATCCACATTCCGTATCTGCCCGAGCAGGCCGCGCGCCATCCGGGCCAGCCCAGCCTCGCGCACGAGACCCTGGTGAAGGGCTTGCGCACCGCGGTGGCGACGGCGCTGTCGACCCGCGCCGATGTGCGCGAGCAGGGCGGGCAGCTGCACTGAGCACCGGCGCGCATGTCGGCGCGCAATCCGCGCCGGCTTACTCCTGCAGGTTGGCCGCGGCCGCCTCGCGGCGCGCCGCGGCTTTCTTCATCGCATGGCGGCGCAGGCTGACCTGTTCGAAGCGCCAGATCACATAGCAGAACGCCAGGAACGGCCACAGCCAGCCGAGCCACTGCGCCAGGCTGTTGAAGTGGATGAAGCGGCCCATGCGCCAGCCCTGCTCGGAGATCCACGCGTAGGGGTTGGACGGCAGCACGTTGGTCAGCGCCACCAGCACGATCAGCGCCGCCATCGCCAGCACCGCGCGCAGCCAGCGCGGCAGGTACAGCAGCAGCGCCAGCACCAGCGAACTGGTCAACAGCGCGAAGCGCCCGCCCTCGGACAGCCAGACGAAGGCGCTTTCGGTCGGGAACTGCAGCTCGGCCGCGGTCGCCTTGAGCAGCAGCGCCGCCGCCAGCAGCCCGGCCAGGATGCGCAGCATCGGCGCGCTGCGGCGCATTGCGATCGAGGCGAACAGGCCGGTGCCGACCCAGCTGCTGGCGGTCACCAGCGATTCCAGCAACTGCTGGCTTTGCATGTCCTCGGGCCGCAGGCCGATATGGTCCTGCCACGCCTCCAGCTGCGGGAACACCATCTGCAGCACCTGCATCGGCCAGGATTCCGGGTCGGTCAGCCATTCGCGCACGATGCCGCCCATGCCGAACAGGTGCTCCTGCGGAAACACCTGCGCGAATGGCCACAGCAGCAGCAGGATGATGGCGAAGCTGGCATGCGGCTCGAACCAGGCATGGCGCAGCCGCGTCAGGCGGCCGTCGTCGATCAGCGCGCGCGTGAACGGCGCCACCACGGCGCCGCCGAGCAGTGCCCCCAGCGCGTTGGTGATCAGGTCGATGTTGGACGAGATCCGGCTGGGCAGCCAGGTCTGGAAGGCCTCCATGCACGCCGACAGCAGGGCGCCGGCCACCAGCGCCACCAGCGTGGCGCGCCCGCCCGACACGCGCGGATGCAGCGACAGCACCACCAGTGCGCCGAACGGGAAATACCCCAGCACGTTGGTGAGCAGGTCGAAGTCGGTGATATAGCGCGGCTTGGGCGCGCTGACAAAGGCAAAGGGCGAGATGCCGTTGTCGATCCAGCCCGAGAACGGGTACAGGCTGGCGTAGATCACCAGCAGCGTGAAGCAGAGCAGCCCCACGCGCGCCAGCGGCGAGTGCTGCGGGGCGGTCGCGGGTGATGCTGGCACAGCCGCCGGCGGCGGCGCGGAGAGCGGCGGGGGAGCCGGCTCCATGGCAAATCTCCTGTGGCTTTACTTTAGCTGCAGCGTGCTGATCCAGTCGAGCAGCGCGGCGATCACGGCATCGCTGGCTTCGGCCAGCGCCTTGACGCCGCCGGCACCGTCGGCGCTGGGCGCGGGGCGGCGCGCCTCGAAGGTCTGCTGGCCCAGCATGCCGTGCCGGTACACGGTGGCGCGCAGCCGCACCACGCCCGCGCTGGTGGTGGCGCTGTCGAACACCTGGTCGAACTCGAGCAGGTCGACCTTCAGCCCCGGCGCGCTGCTGTCGCCGGACCAGGCCAGCGTGCCGCGCGCGGCCACGGCCTCGCGCAGGCGTTCGTCGAACAAACGCGTGGGCGACATCACCCAGCGCTGCGTGGCATAGGCCTGCAGGCGCTGCGCCTGCGCGTACTGCAGCCGGTAGAACAGCGCATTGCCTTCCAGCCAGTTGGGCCCGTCGGTCTGCGCCACGCGCAGTTTGGGCAACGGTGCGGGCGCAGGGTTCCCGCTGCCGGAGGCCGCGCTGGTGGCCGCGCTGGTGGCGACGGCCGGGCCCAGGTCATAGGTGATGGTCGGTTCGCCGCGGGTCAGCGCGCAGCCCGACAGCGCCAGGCCGGCGGAGAAAATCAGCAGGGCCGCGCGCAGGCGGGCGGGCGTGGAGCGCAGCAAGCGTGGCATCTCGGTCGCAGGGTTCACGGCGGATTCTCGCGGTTGGCGTTTGGCGTGATCGATGGGGCGGACTTTGTCGCAGGCCGGCCGCGTTACGGGGCCGCGCTGAAGCCCGGCTCGCCCGGCCCTGGCGTGGGCGCGGGCGCGCCGAACAGCACGCTGCTCGGGCTCTCGTTGAACTGGCCGGCGGCGCGCTCGAAGCTGCGCGCGGTCTGGCGCGCGTCGCGGGCCAGGCCATTGAGCTGCGGCAGGGTCTCTTCGCTGAAGGTGCCCGCCGCCGACTGCACCGACGCGGCCGCCCCCTGCAGGTCGCGCCCGACGCTGTCGACGGTGCGCATCACGGTGCCGTTGGGGTTGGCCAGCTCCTGCGTCAGGCGCCGGGTCGATTCCAGCGTCGCGTTCAGGTTCTCGGCCACTTTCGGCAGGCGCTGCGCCGCCGGCGCGAGCGAATCGGACAGGCGCGAATAGTCTTCGGCGGTCTTGCGCACCGAGCGGATCGCCGCCATCAGCTCGTCGCGGTTGGCGTCGCGGAACATGTCGTTGAGCGAGCCCATCAGGGTCTCGGCCTGGGTCAGCAGCGAGTCGCCGCGCTTTTCCAGTTCCTCGAAGAAGCCGGGCCGCATGGCGATGCGCGCCACCGCGCGTGGCGAGGTCGGCAGCGGCGGCGAGGCGGTGGTGCCGTCATGCGCGGCGGAGTCGTCGAGCTGCACGTAGGCGATCCCGGTCACGCCCTGGAAACCCAGCGTGGCGTAGGTGGTGCGCGTGATCGGCGTTTCGCGGTTGACGTTGACGCGCACGATGATCTGGCCCGGCACCTGCGGATCGAACTTGATCGACTCGACCTTGCCCACCGCCAGTCCGCGGTACTTGACGTCGGCCTGCGGCCCGAGGCCGTTGACGGTCGAGCGGGTGATCAGGTCGTACGGCACGCGCACCGCGTGGTCGCTGCTGAACCAGAAGATCGCGAACAGCACCAGCACGGCCAGGCCGATGGTGAACACGCCGGCGAGGAAGGCGTGGGACTTGTTTTCCATCATGCTTCTCCAGGGGGCGGCGCCGCGGGCTGCCCGCTCCGGGGCAGCGCCTGCAGGGCGCGCTGGGCGCGCTCGCCCAGGAAATACTCGCGGATGAAGGGATGGTCCACCTCCACCACTTGCGCAATCGGCGCGGCCGCGATCACCTTGTGGTCGGCCAGCACCGCGACGCGGTCGGACAGCGCCACCAGCGTGTCGAGGTCGTGCGTGATCATCACCACGGTCAGGCCCAGCTCGCGGCGCAGCTCGCGGATCAGCGCGACGTAGTCGTCGGACGCCATCGGGTCCAGGCCGGCCGTGGGCTCGTCCAGGAACAGCAGCTCGGGTTCCAGCGACAGCGCGCGCGCCAGCGCCACGCGCTTGATCATGCCGCCCGACAGGTCCGCCGGCATCTTGTCGGCATCGCGCGCCGACAGCCCCACCAGCTGCAGCTTGAGCAGCGCCGCCTGGCAGATCAGGTTGTCGGGCAGCGCGCGCAGCTCGCGCAGCGGCAGCGCGATATTGTCGATCACCGACAGCGCCGAGAACAGCGCGCCGCGCTGGAACTGCAGGCCCCAGCGGCTGCGCAGCGCCTGCAGCTGTGCCGGCCGCAGCCGCGCCGGATCTTCGCCGAACACCTTGATGGTGCCCGAGGTGGGGCGCTCCAGCCCGACGATCTGGCGCAGCAGCACGGTCTTGCCGCTGCCCGAGCCGCCGACGATCGACAGCACCTCGCCGCGGTACACGTCGAGATCCACGTGGTCGTGCACCACCGCCTTGCCGAAGCGCTTGACCAGGTCGCGCACCTCGATCACCGGGGTGCGCTCCGGCGCGGGTTGCGGCGCGCGTGGCCGGGTCGGATTCTCTTGTGCCGCGTTCACAGGCCCACGTCCTTGAACAGGATGGCGAAGATCGCGTCGGCCAGGATCACGATGGTGATCGCGGTCACCACCGAGGCGGTGGTGCCTTCGCCCAGGCTCTGGGTGTTGGGCTTGATGCGCAGCCCGAAGTGGCACGCAGTCAGCGCGATCAGGATGCCGAACACCACGCCCTTGCCCAGCCCCAGCCACAGGTTGGCCACCGGCACCGCATCGGGCAGCTCGCGCAGGAAGAAGGTGGCGCTGATGCCCAGCTGCATGCGCGCGGCCAGCATGCCGCCGGCCAGCGCCATCACGTCGGTCCATGCCACCAGCAGCGGCATGGCGATGGCCAGCGCGATCACGCGCGGCATGATCAGCCGGAAGCCGTGCGAGATGCCCATCACGCGCATCGCGTCCAGCTCCTCGGTCACGCGCATCACGCCGATCTGCGCGGTGATGGCCGAGCCCGAGCGCCCCGCGATCAGGATCGCGGCAAGCACTGGCCCCAGTTCGCGGATCACGGCCATGCCCAGGATATTGACGATGAAGGTGCTGGCGCCGAAGGTGCGCAGCTGGTTGGCCGACAGGTACGACAGCACGATGCCGATCAGGAAGCCGACCAGCGCCGTGATCCCCAGCGCCTTGTAGCCGACGTTGTAGATATTGGCCGAGATCTCGCGCCACGGGCCGCGCTGCGGCATGCGCGCGAAGCGCAGCAGGTCGAACGCCAGCTGGCCCAGCATGGTGATGCCGTTGCCCAGCTGCGCGCCGAACGACAGCACGTTGGCGCCGAACAGCATGACCGGGTTGAAGCGGTCCACCATGTGCTTTTTCCAGCCCTCGTCGTGCACCGCGGCGATGCGCTCGAACACCCGGCGCTGGCCCTCGCTGGCCTCGAGCCGTTGCGGCAGCGCGCCGTTCCAGGCCTGCCACAGCAGCTGCCCGCCGATATGGTCGAGGCGCTCGACGCCGGCCAGCGACCATTGCGCGTGATCCGGGGCCTGCGCCAGCTCGTGCAGCTGCGCGCGCAGCTGCCGCGCCTGGCGGCAGCCGGCCAGCGCGAGCGCGGTCCAGTCGCCACGCAGCTGTACGCTGACGGTTCCGTCCCCGCGCGTGATCTGGAAGTCTGGCGTCGTCTGGCGTTCCAAGGGCTAGCGATGTGATGGCCGAGTCTCGATTCTAAGCCACGCGCCCGGCTGGCGCGACCGCGCCGTGCCCGGCCGCATGCCCCGGCGCGCGGCACGGCTACAATGCGGCATCTGCCGCAGGCACGGGTTATGGCCCGGATCCAGCCTGTGCCGACCGCGATCCCGCCCATCCCCATCCATTGCCGCGCATGTCCGCCGTTCCTCCGAATTCGCCCGATCCTTCCGCCGCCATGGCCTGGCGCATCGATGAAGGCGCGCTGCGCGCCATGCTGTCGCCCGCGCTGCGCGACTGGACCCTGGAACTGGTCGAGGAAACCGGCTCGACCAATGCCGACCTGACCGCGCGCTGCCGCCAGGCGCCGTGGTCCGATGCCGGCACGCTGCGCCTGGCCTATCGCCAGACCGCCGGGCGCGGACGCCAGGGCCGGCCATGGCAGGGGCAGGCCGGCATGACCTTCTCGGTGGCGCTGCCGCTGGCGCTGGCGCCGGCGCAGCTGAGCGGCCTGAGCCTGGCGGTGGGCCTGGCGCTGGCCGAGGCCCTGGGCGACGTGGCCCCGGCGCTGGGCGCGCGGGTCGGGCTGAAATGGCCCAATGACCTGCAGATCGACGGCCGCAAGCTGGCCGGCATCCTGATCGAATCGGTGCCGGCGGGCCCGCAGCGGGTCTGGGCGGTGATCGGCATCGGCCTGAACCTGGTGCGCGATGCGCAGATGGAGGCCGCGCTGGGCCGCGAACTGGCGGGCGTGGCCGAGGCCATGCCCGGCTTCGATGCCGGGCGCGATGCGCCGCGCCTGCTGGCCGCGGTGCTGGAGCGGCTGGTGGCGATGCGCGCGGACTTCCTCGCGCACGGCTTCGGGCCGATGGCGCGGCGCTGGTCCGCCGCCGATGCCTACCGCGACCAGCCGGTGCGGCTGCTGCACGACGGCCAGGTGATCGCCGAAGGCATGGCGCGCGGCGTCGACGAGGCCGGCCACCTGCTGCTGGAAACGCCCGCGGGCCTGGAGCGCATCGCCAGCGGCGAACTGTCGCTGCGGCCCGCTGCGGGCAAGGACGGGCACGCATGACCGCGCCGCGCCTGCTGGTCGATATCGGCAATACCCGGCTCAAGTGGGCGTGGTGCGACGCCGGTGCGGCACTGCCCGCCACCGCTGGCACCGCTGCGCTGCCGACGCCGTGGCAGCACGCCGGCGCGGTCACGCATGCCGCCGACGGCGCGCTGCAGGCCCTGGCCGCCGAGCTGCGCGTGCTGCGCGCCGGCGGGCCGATGCCGTCGGTGTGGATCAGCAACGTGGCCGGGCCGGTGCTTGCCGCCGACGTCGATGCTACGCTGGCCGATGCCTTCGGCGGCTGCGCGCCGGTGCAATGGGTGCGCAGCGCGGCCGTGCATGGCGACCTGGCCAACGGCTATCGCGAACCGACCCAACTGGGCGTCGACCGCTGGATCGGCGCAGTCGGCGCGCACCGCTGGCTGCCGCGCGACACGTTGCTGCTGGTCACTGCCGGCACCGCCACCACGCTCGATATCGTCACCGTGACGGAGGCTGGCGGCGCGCGTTTCGAAGGCGGGCTGATCCTGCCGGGGCTGGCGCTGATGCTGGGCACGCTGGCGCGCAATACGGCGCAGCTGCCGGCGCTGGATGTGGGCGAGGCCGGCAGCGTGGCGGGCGCGCAGCGGCGCTGGGCCGACAACACCCACGACGCCATTGCCGCCGGCTGCCTGGCCGCGCAGGCGGGCGCCATCGAGCGCACCTGGCGCGCGCTGGGCGAGCGCGGCGATGCTGCGCGCCCGCCGCGCTGCCTGCTGTCAGGCGGCGCCCGCGGCGCGCTGGCCGGGGCGCTCGCGGTGCCGTTCGAGATGCACGATAATCTGGTGCTGCTCGGCCTGCATGCAATGGCCATGGCCGACGCGTAACCACGCTACGTCCCTACCTCCAGCCGATTCCCCATGATCACCCGCTCCCTGAGCATCGCATTGCTGTTGCTGCTGCTTGCCAACGCGGTGCTGCTGGCCGCGGTGCTGGGTGCGTTCGGCGCGCAGCCGCTGTCGGGCTGGTTCGAATCGCCGCGCGAGCCGCACCGGCTGGAGCAGCAGGTGCGGGGCGAGCGCATGCGGCTGCAAGCGCCGCCGGCCACGCCGGCGTCGGCGCCGGGCGCTTAGTGCGGGCCAGATAATGCAGGCGCGGCGGCTCAGCCGCCCTGGCGCACCCTGGTCAGCAGCTTGGTGGTCGAGCGATCGTGCAGGAAGGGGATGGCGTAGGCCTGGCCGCCCCAGCTGCGCACCAGCCGGGTTTCTTCGAGCGTATCGATATCGTAGTCGCCGCCCTTGACGTAGATGTCGGGGCGCACCAGCCGGATCAGCTCCACCGGCGTCTGTTCGCGGAACATCGCCACCAGGTCGACCGACGCCAGCGCGGCCAGCAGCGCCATGCGGTCCGACTCATGGTTGAGCGGGCGGTCGTCGCCCTTGCCCAGCATCTTCACCGAGGCATCGCTGTTGACCCCGACCACCAGGCTGGCGCCGAGCGCGCGCGCCTGCGCCAGGTAGGTGGCATGGCCGCGATGGAGGATGTCGAAGACGCCGTTGGTAAACACCAGCGGGCGCGGCAGCGCGGCGATGCGCGCGGCCAGCGCGGCGGTGTCGTCGGCGGGAGTCAGCTTGGATTCGAAGGCGGGTACGGACATGGATCGGGACATGGGGTAGGTGGAGGCCGGCACCATGGCGGAGCCGGCGCGCTTGCCCGAATGGTACCTGTTCTTGCAGCGGGCTCCGCGCCGGCGCTGGCCGGTTCGGTCGCGGCACGTCCAGGATGTAGTAACCGGCTACTACCTGCGAAGCCTCTGGTGCGCTTATCATCCGCGGCACCGAATTTCCGGGAACAGGAAAACGGCGTTGTACCCTACCCGCCAGGGCCGGACCCGATCCGGCATGCCGCTGCGGGCCGCATTTGTCGGGAATGCGTGAAGGTAGAAAAAGAAGACAGAAAAATGCCCCGCTTCGGCGGGGCATTTTTTTCGTCCGGTTTTCTCGTCCCGTTCGGGCCGCTCAGGCCTGCGCCGGGCGGGCCGCGCCGGCGCCTTGCAGGCTGGCGTTCAGCTCCTTGCGGTAGCGGTTCAGGTCCTGCACGCTTTCGAAGGTGCGCTCGAACAGCAGCGACATGTTGTGCAGGATCCGTTCGATGACCTTCTTCTCCCAGCCTTCGTCGAAGCGGATCTGCTCGTCCAGCCATTTCTCGAGCCAGTCGGGGTCCGGCAGGCGCGACTGCACCGTGTCGTTGGGGAACAGCGCCTTGTTGACGTGCAGGTTGGTCGGGTGCAGCGGCTTCTCGGTGCGGCGCGCCGAGGCCATCAGCACGCCGATCTTGGCGAAGGCCGCGCGCGCGCTGTCGCCGAACTGCGCCAGGTATTTCTTCATGTAGCGCAGGTAGGCGCCGCCGTGGCGGGCTTCGTCCTGCGACAGGGTGCGGTAGATATGCTTGATCACCGGTTCGGTGTGCCATTCGGCGGCACGGCGGTACCAGTGGTTCAGGCGGATCTCGCCGCAGAAATGCAGCATCAGCGTTTCCAGCGGGGGGGCCGGGTCGAACTCGAAGCGCACCGCGTGCAGTTCTTCCTCGGTCGGCACCAGGTCCGGGCGGAAGCGGCGCAGGTACTCCATCAGCACCAGCGAATGCTTCTGTTCCTCGAAGAACCAGATGCTCATGAACGCCGAAAAGTCAGAGTCGTGGCGGTTGTCGCGCAGGAACATCTCGGTCGCGGGCAGGGCGGACCATTCCGTGATCGCATTCATGCGAATGGTCTTGGCCTGGTCGTCCGTCAGCATGCTGGCGTCGAAGGACTCCCA
The DNA here is from genome assembly GCF_001598055.1 of Cupriavidus nantongensis. Classification (NCBI taxonomy): domain Bacteria; kingdom Pseudomonadati; phylum Pseudomonadota; class Betaproteobacteria; order Burkholderiales; family Burkholderiaceae; genus Cupriavidus; species Cupriavidus nantongensis. Next base: position 404,650 of record NZ_CP014844.1, read on the forward strand.
GGGGATGTCCTTGTCCATGTGCCAGCGGACGGCTTCCAACGATTTGAACAGTTCGGGGTAGAGCATGGTAAGCCTTTGAAATTACGGGCAGATTCTACCAGATGCGAATTATTCTCTTCTCTCCTTTTTTAGGCCGGAGCGGGGCAAATATGCAACGCCGGGCGGGGTTTGCCGGCGCCTTCTGCATTTTCCGGGCGATCAGCGCCGCGGCGGCGGGCCAAAGTGCCAGCGCGGGCGCCTGTGTGACCGTCATGTGACGGCGGCAACTCAGGGAGAGACTGCCTGCTCGGCCGCGTGGTCGCCAGTGTCGGGCGCGGCCGGCGCCGTGCCGGGGACGATGCCGTAGAGGAAGGCCGCCAGCTCGTCGGCCTGGGCTTCGGCGTCGCGCTCGCCCAGCGCGATCAGCGCCTGCGTAAAGGCCGGCTCGAACAGCAGGTAGCTGGCGAACGCGGCGCCGCGCGCCTCGGTGCCGCCCAGCGGCGCCAGCAGCGCGCGCACGGTGCGCGGCAGCTGCTTCTGGTGCTCGGCGGCGATGGCCTCGATCGGCTCGCTGGGCGCCACCGTCATCACCTGCACCGGGCGCCAGCCCTCGCGGTCGCCGGCCACCTCGGGCATGCGCGCCAGCAGCCGGTTGATATGCAGCAGCCGCTCCAGGTCGGCGTTCAGGCCGTCCAGGAAGATGCTGGCCAGCGCCTGGCCGCCCACCTGCGCCAGCGACGGATAGCCGCCGCCCGGCATGGTGTCGAACCAGCCCGAGCGCTGGCGCGAGGCCGCGCCGATCGCCAGGATGCGCGACGCGCCCAGGTGGATCGCCGGCGACAGCGGCGACATCTGGCGCATGGTGCCGTCGCCGAACCACTCGTGGTGGCCATCGAGTTCCAGCGGCATGGCCGGGAACAGGAACGGGATCGACGACGAGGCCAGCAGGTGGTCCACCGTGATCTGCGCCGGCACCGCGATGCGCTGGCTGCGGTGCCACGGATGGATGCGGTGGTGCGACTGGTAGAAGGTCACATGGCGCCCGGTGCTGTACGACAGCGCCGTCACCGCGAACGCCTGCAGCGCGCCGCTGTCGAGGCTGGCCTGCACCCGCGCGGGCTCGAACAGCTCGCCCAGCATGCTGCCCAGCGGGGTGTTGTCGAACAGCGCGCGCGGCGCGCGCCGCTGCGTGGCCCAGCCCAGCGCCAGCGTCGACAGCCAGCGCGCGCCCGACACGCCCACGCGCAGCACATCGGTGCGGTAGACCTCGTCGGCATGGATGCTGTGCCAGAGCGCGCCCAGGCTCTGCGTGGCAGCCTCGAAGTCGCCGGCATGGATGGCCAGCCCCGCGCCGTTGATGGCCCCGGCCGAGGTGCCGGCGAGGATGCCGAACGGCAGCGCGGCCTGCGCCTTGCCGTGGCGCGCGGCGATACGCGCCACGCCGTTGAGCACGCCGGCCTGGTAGGCGGCGCGCGCGCCGCCGCCCGTCAGGATCAGCGCGGTGGCGGCGGGGTTTGGCGTGGAGGCGGGCGCCGCAGGGGGCAGCGGCAGCGAATCGCGATGCATGGGCGGTTGGGGGAAGGGGGCGTCAGGCAGCGGCGGGATCAGTTGGTGACGCTGCCGCCCGTGCCGTTGCTGCTGCCGTTGCCGCCATTGCCACCCTCGGCCTCCCGCGCCGGCCTGGCCTTGACCGGCTTACTGGCAGCCGCTTTCTTCGTCGGTGCTTTCTTTGCCGGCGCCTTCTTCGCTGCAGGGCCGGCGGTGCCAGCCGCCGGCGGCTTGCCGGCTGCCGCGGTATTCGGTTTCTCTGCGCCGGACTGGGTGGTGCCGGCTGGCGTGGCGGCGCCGGCGGCGCCAAAGCCGCCCATGCCGCCCATGCCGCCCATGCCGAACGGCACCATGCTGGCCGCCGCGGCGCTGCTGGCAATCTGGTTGAACTGCTGTTGCAGCATGTCCCACCACAACGCGGCGTTGGGCGCCGGAGCGGCATCGGCGTCGGTGGAAGCCGCCTGCGACGGCTCGGCGGCCGGCGGCTCGGGCTGCGCGGCGCTGCCCGTGTCCGCACTGGTACCGGAGCCGGTATCCGCGCCGGTGCGTTGCGGCGCCTCGGCGCTGGGCGCGTTGGCGGCGCGCGCGACGTTTTCCATCGCCGATTGCATCGCCTCGGGCGACAGCGCGTTGCCGAAGGTCTGCAGCGCCACCAGCGTGGCACGCTGCACTTCCAGTCCCTGGATGGTGGTGCGCAGCAGGTTGGTGTTGAGCTGCAGCCAGCTTTCGACCGCCTTCAGGTCGGCGATGCGCTTGTCGAGGTCTTCCAGGTCCATCGGCGGCGTCATCGCCTGCAGGCCGGGCATCAGGCCGGCAGGCATGCCTGCGCCGCCGCCCCATAGCCGGCGCATGAAGTCGAAGCCGTTGGTGAAATCGGGAATCTGTCCGAACATGGTCGCGCGCTCCGTGTGCGGCGCAGCCGGGTGCCCGGACCTCCGGGAGCGCGGCTGCGTCGTCGTTACCTGAACTGAGGCGGCCGCTTTTCGCGCAGGCTCGCCATGCCTTCGTGCACGTCGGGGCCGGCAAAACCCATGAATTCGAGCGCCAGCGAGGTATCGAAAGCGGGGCCGGCCATGCGCAGCCAGTTGTTGAGGGCGTACTTGGTCCAGCGGATCGCGCTCTGCGACCCTGCCGCCAGCCGGTTGGCCACCTCGAACGCGCGCGCCACCAGTTCGTCCTCATCCACCGCCAGCGAGACCAGGCCGATCCGCTCGGCCTCTTCGCCGCTGACCGACTCGCACAGCATCAGATAGTACTTGGCCTTGGCCATTCCGCACAGCAGCGGCCACACGATCGCGGCATGGTCGCCCGCGGCCACGCCCAGCCGGGTATGGCCGTCGACGATGCGCGCGCTCTTCGCCGCGATCGAGATATCGGCCAGCAGTCCCGCCACCAGCCCGGCGCCGACGGCCGGGCCGTGCATCGCCGAGACCACCGGCTTGTCGCAGTTGATGACGTTGTAGACCAGGTCGCGCGCCTCGTGCCAGACCCGCGTGCGGGTGTCGAAGTCGTTGGCCATGTCCTCGACCAGCGCGAGGTCGCCGCCGGCGGAGAAGCCCTTGCCCTCGCCGCGGATCAGCGCCACGCGCACCTCGGGGTCGGCGGAGACGTCGCGCCAGATCTCGGCCAGCTCGCGGTGCATGCTGGCGTCGGCGGTGGCCAGCTTCTGGTTGGCCGACTGGGCCGCGCCCATGACGATTTCGAGGATCGGGCCGTGGCGGCGCAGGGTCAGTGCGCGGTAGCGCTCGTAGCGTGGCGACAGCGTGGAGGTGTCAGCGGAGGGCGTGGTCATGGGGGCCTTTGAAGTGGACGCCAGCGCGGGCGCCGGACGCATGGTTAATTTACCAACCGATCGGTCGGTTAATTATATGCAAATCCGGCGCGCGGCTGCGTGCGCGGCCCGGCCCGCCTCAGGCAGCCGCCACCAGCTGGTCGATCGCGCCGAACACCGAATGGCCCTGCGCGTCGAACATCTCGATCTTGACCGCGTCGCCGAACTTCATGAATTCGGTCACCGGCTTGCCTTCGTCGATGGTCTCGAGCATGCGCTTCTCGGCGATGCAGCAGTAGCCCTTCTTGCGGTCGACGTTGGAGATCGTGCCCGAGCCGACGATGCTGCCGGCGCGCACGTTGCGGGTCTTGCAGATATGCGCGATCAGCTGGCCGAAGTCGAACACCATGTCGGTGCCGCAGTCGGGCTGGCCCACTTTCTTGCTGTTCCAGTGCACGGTCATCGGCAGGTGCACCTTGCGCTCGCGCCAGGCCTCGCCCAGCTCGTCGGGGGTCACCGCGACCGGCGAGAACGCCGTCGCCGGCTTGCTCTGGAAGAAGCCGAAGCCCTTGCCCAGTTCGGCCGGGATCAGGTTGCGCAGCGACACATCGTTGGCCAGCATCACCAGCCGGATGGCCTCGCCGGCCTGCTCCGGGGTGGCGCCCATCTTCACGTCGCCGGTGATCACCGCGACCTCGGCCTCGAAGTCGATGCCGAAGGCCTCGCTGGCGCAGACGATGTCGTCGTGCGGGCCGAGGAAATCGTCGGAGCCGCCCTGGTACATCAGCGGGTCGGTCCAGAACTCGGGCGGCATCTCGGCACCGCGCGCCTTGCGCACCAGCTCGACATGGTTGACGTAGGCCGAGCCGTCGGCCCACTGGTAGGCGCGCGGCAGCGGCGCCATGCAGTCCTTCGGCGCGAACGGGAACGGATGGCGCGCGCGGCCGCCGTTGAGCGCGTCGTACAGGTCCTGCAGCTGCGGCGCGTAGAACTGCCAGTCGTCGAGCACGGTCTGCAGCTTGCCGGCGATGTCGGTGGCGAAGTGCGCGGTCTTCAGGTCGCGCGACACGACCACCAGCTGGCCGTCGCGCGAACCGTCCTTCAGGGTTGCGAGTTTCATGGGATGCGGTAGGGATCGGGGGGCCTGCCGGGCAGGCGCGATGGGCGCTAGTATGGGCGCTAGTATGGGCGCTTGTATGGGCGCTAGTCTAACGCGGCGCGCGCGCCGCTCAGTCGACCGTGATGCCCTTGGCCTTGATCAGCTTGCCCCAGCGCTCGGCCTCGGCACGCGCGTAGCTGGCGAATTCCTCGGGCGTGCTCGACACCGCCTCGACGCCCACGCCTTCCAGCTTCTTCTGCACCTCGGGCGTCTTCAGCGCCTTGACCAGCTCGGCGTTCAGCCGCGCGACCACGGCCTTGGGCGTGCCGGCCGGCGCCACCATGCCTTGCCAGGCGTAGGCCTCGAAGCCGGCCACGCCGCCTTCGGCGACGGTCGGCACACTCGGCAGCACGGTGAGCCGCCTGGGCGTGGCCACGCCCAGCGCGCGCAGCTTGCCGGCCTGAACGTTCTGCTGGCCCGAGGCCAGGTCCAGGAACATCAGGTCGACCTGCCCCGCGAGCAGGTCCTGCACCGCGGGCGCGGCGCCCTTGTAGGGCACGTGCGTCATCCTGACCCGGGTCTGGTCCATGAACAGCTCCATCGCCAGGTGGTGCGGGCTGCCGGCGCCCGGCGAGGCAAAGTTGACCTTGCCCGGGTGCTTCTGCGCATAGTCGATCGCTTCCTTGAGCGTGCGCGCGGGGAAATTCGGGTTGGCCACCAGCACCAGCGGGAAGCGCGCCAGCTGGCCGATATAGACGAAATCCTTGTCGGCGTTGTACGGCAGCTTCTTGTACAGCGACGGGTTGGCGGCCAGCGTGGCGGTATCGGCGGTCAGCACGGTGTAGCCGTCGGGCCTGGCATGCGCCACCGCATCGGCCCCGACAATGGTGGCGGCGCCCGGCCGGTTGTCGATCACCACCTGCTTGCCCAGCCCCGCCGTGATCGCCTGGGCCACGGTGCGCGCGACCACATCGGTGCCGCCGCCGGCGGGGTAGGGCACGACCCAGCGGATCGGCTGCGACGGCCAGGTGTCGGCGCGCGCGGGCGCGCTGGCGGTGCACAGCAGGGCAAGCAGGGGAGCAGCGGCGAGGGCTGCGACGGCGGCGAGGGCGGGGCGGAAGTAGCCAGGGGGGCGCATCGGTGGTCTCCATGGTAAAACGGGGCCCGGTGTTGGCGGGCTGCACTGCGCCCGCCGGCCAGGTCTGTAGCGGAGAAAGTCTACCGAGCGCTTAAAAATTGGTAAATCGATTTCGCTATAGTAAATTTACCTAGGATTTTTCCCTCCCCCAGCCAGCAGGCACACGCCCTGCCACCCGCATGTCAGAGATCGAAGAAGAAGACGCCAAGCTGCGTTCCGGCATCCAGTCCATCGAGGTGGGCTTCAGGCTGCTGCAGGCGCTGGCGGCATCGCCGCGCGCGATGATGCTGCGCGACCTGGCCGCCGCCGCCGACATGAACCCGGCCAAGGCCCACCGCTACCTGGTCAGCTTCATGCGGCTGGGCGCGGTGGCGCAGGACCCCGTCAGCGGGCGCTATGACCTGGGGCCGTTCGCGCTGCAGCTGGGGCTGGCCGGGCTGAACCGCCTCGACCCGGTCAAGAAGGCGCGCCCGATCCTGTCGCAGCTGCGCGACGAGCTGGACCTGACCGCCGGCATCGCGGTGTGGGGCAACCACGGTCCCACGGTCGTGCACTGGGAGGAGTCCAGCCATCCCGTGACCGTCAGCCTGCGACTGGGCGATGTGATGCCGATGCTGAACTCCGCCACCGGCCGGCTCTACGGCGCCTACCTGCCGCGCAAGCAGACCCTGCCGCTGATCGAGCGCGAACTGGGCGCGCGCGGCCATGACGGCGTGCCCGACATGCCGCGCACGCTGGCCGACTACGACGCGATCTGCGCCGAGGTGCGTGCACACGGTGCCGCGCGCACGCTCGGCGGCGTGCTGCCGGGCATCAACGCGTTCTCGATGCCGGTGTTCGACGCCAACGGCCATCTCGCCATGGGGCTGATCGTGCTGGGCGCGCAAAGCATATTCGATGCAGAATGGGGCGGTACGATGGATCGCCGCGTGCGCGCCATCGCCCAACAGCTCTCATCGGAACTCGGCTACCTTGGTGCCGCCACGCCGGCCGGACAAACCGGCCCCGCCTGAACCTGACGCCCGCCGCGGCGCGGATCCCCGCGTCTGGCGCCGGCGCCGCTGGATCTTTGTGATTGCGCTGGTGCTGCTGGTCCACCTGCTGGCGGTGGTGGGCCTGGTGCGCATGCCCGGTCCGCTGATCCCGGTCGATGTCAGCAATACGCCCACGTTGGAAGCCGTATTGCTGCCGCCGCCGGCGCCGCCCGCCCCACCCAAGCCACGCCCGATCGCGCGCGCGCCGCGCCCGCAGCCCAAGCCCGCGGCACCGCGGCCTGAACCGGAGGTGCCCGCCCCGGCCCCCGCTCCCGAGCCAGCGCCGCCGCTTGCCACCAGCCCGCAGGGCGCTACCGAGATGGCTGCCGGCACTGGCGGCGAAGGCAGCGTGGCGGCGCCCACAGCCGCCGCCGCGCCGGCCCCGTCCGGCGGGCCGCAGGGCGGCGTCAACGGGGTGCGCTACAGCGCGCCGCCGTCGGCAACCATGCATTACGCCAGCTTCGTCAACGGCGTGCAGAATCCGGACGGCCTGATTCGCTGGGAGCAGGACGGCAGCCGCTACCGGCTTGCGGTCGAGACGCGCGTGCTGTGGTTCCGCTTTGCCTTCCAGAGCAGCGGCGCACTGGCCGAGCAGGGACTGTTGCCGGAACGCTACGAAGAGCGCCGCCGCAACAAGGTCGAGGCCTCGCGCATCGACACCGCGGCCGGCACCGTGGCCTTTGCCTCGGGCGCGCAGGCGCCGTTCCCGCCCGGCGCGCAGGACCGCTTCAGCGTCTTCCTGCAGCTGGTGGGGCTGGTGCGCGGCAATCCGCAGCGCTACGTCACGCCCGGTGTGACGGAATCGTTCCAGGTGGCCGACACCCGGGATGTCGAACCGATGCAAGTGCAGTATGTTGGAGAGGTCGAGGTCGACACCGGCCAGGGCGTGGCGCGCGCCAAGCACTTTGTGCGGCTGCCGCGCCGCGCCAACGACCGGCGCCGTGTCGAGGTCTGGCTGGCGCCGTCGCTTGGCTGGATGCCGGTGCGGCTGCGCCAGACCGAGCCCGACGGCACCCAGATCGACCTGGTGTACCGCGGCAAGGAAGGACCGTAGCGCCGCAGGTTTGCGCATTCCCAACGCATGCTTGACCGAAAGGAGTCCCAGCCATGACCGTTGCCACGCCGCCCACCGAAACCCGCCGCATCCATGCCGACGGCGCCGACCTGCACGTGCGCCTGGACGGCGCCGACGGGCCCTGGGTGATCCTGACCCATGCCCTGGCGGCCGACCATACGCTCTGGGACATCACGGCCCGGCACCTTGCCGGCCGCTACCGCGTGGTGCGCCCGGACCTGCGCGGCCATGGCGCCAGCGATGCCCCGCTCGGCCCCTACACCATGACGCGGCTGGCCGACGACGTGGTCGCCGTGATGGATGCGCTGCAGATTCCGCAGGCGCACTTCTGCGGCATCTCGGTCGGCGGCATGATCGGGCAGAGCATGGGGCTGCGCCATCCGGAGCGGCTGCTGTCGCTGACGCTGGTCGCGACCAATAGCCAGACGCCGATGGAAGCCCACCCGATGTGGCACAACCGGATCGGGCAGGCCGAGGCCCACGGCATGGCGGGACTCGCCGATGCCACCCTCGGGCGCTGGCTGACGCCGGCGTTCCATGCGTCACATCCGGACGAAGTGTTGCGTATCCGCGACATGCTGGTGGCGACTCCGGTACGTGGATACGTGGGTGTAGCCGAGGCCATCATGGCTTTCGACCTGGCGGGCGCGCTTTCCCGCATTCATTGTCCTACGCTGGTAGTAGCGGGCGAGCAGGACCAGGGCGCTACCGTGGCGATGGCCCAGAGCATTGCCGCGGCGATTGCCGGGTCACGGCTCGAGGTGGTGCCGCAAGCGGCGCACCTGGTGCACGTGGAGCAGCCGGAACGCTTCCACGCCGCGCTGGACGCCTTCCTCGGGAGCGCCGCATGCGGGGGCCAGTGCGACGTTCCGTGACAAGCAACACACTGATGTTCCAGGCTCAAGAAACTTGTTGCATTGGCCGATGCCCAATTCATGTAAGGCAGAAAATCGTGGCAACGTGGTGACAGGCAACCAGTAACTTGATTTACCGCCGGTCACCCCAAGTTTGGAGGTAAAGCCGCGGCGCCCCCTCATGGCAACAACTGAGGCAAGAACCACAAGGGCGAGCCGCCCATCCATGACGCCCAGGAGGTGTGCCATGCAAATGATCTATAACAGCGACAACTACTGCATCGTCGAGTTCGGTGCGGATGTCGAGCAAGCGCCGCTCGAATTCGGCGGCTACGAAATCGTCGACAAGAACCTGAAGCGCGAGATTTTCCTTGGCGGCCAGCTTGCCGAGAGCTTCCGTGCGGATGTGAAGCGGCTGATCGAAAGCGAGCCGTCGGTGGAGGAGGTCGATGACTTCCTCGGCAAGTTCGACAACGTGATGACGCACCCGCTGGTGATGCACTGAGCGGCTTCGCCGGGCCGGCGCCCCGAGCCGCGCACGCCCGGTTTCGCGACGGATACCAAGCCCGCTTCGGCGGGCTTTTGCTTGCTTGCGGCCGAATGCGATGGCTCAGTACTGCTCCCAGGGCAGCCCGTCGTGGCGCCAGCCGTTGAGCGTGTTGCGGTGGCGCTCCGCGTCGAGGTCGCCCTCGAAGCCGTGCAGCACGAACCGGACGTTGGAGAACCCCGCGCCCTCGAGCGCGCGGGCCGCCGCGGATGAGCGGTTGCCGCTGCGGCAGATCAGCAGCACCGGCCGCGCCGACGCCTGCCCGGCGAGCTTCTTCACCATCTGCACGAAATGCGGGTTGACCTCCCAGTCCGGGCCATCGTTCCAGGGCACGTTGTGCGCGCCCTTGGGATGGCCGACGAACAGGTATTCCATCTCGCTGCGGCAGTCGATGAAGAGCGTCTCGGGCGATTGCGCCAGCAAGGCGTGGGCGTCGGTCGGGGACAGGTGTTGCATGGTCGGAAGCGGGACGAAGGGGGCGCGGAAGGGGTGCGGCGCAGGCCGCCGGACGGTGATGTTTACGTCTCTCAGTGTAGGCGCCGGAGCGTCCGGCAGGCAACCGACGGCGCCCGCAAGGCCTTGATACACCTGATAAAATCGCACCTCTTTGGCCGCCATCGGCCACCGCGGCCTACCGTCGAAGCTCCGCCGGCCCCGCCTTTCCAGAGTTCCCCGCCATGAGTGCCCCTGATTCCCGCGCGGCCGCACCGCGCCCCTACACCCGGGCTGCCGAGCTGCCCCGGCTGCTGCAAGAACGCATCCTGATCCTGGATGGCGCCATGGGCACCATGATCCAGCGCTACAAGCTGAGCGAGGCCGACTACCGCGGCGAGCGCTTCGCCGACCACAAGGTCGATGTCAAGGGCAACAACGAACTGCTGCTGCTGACGCGCCCGCAGGTCATCAGCGAGATCCACGAGCAATACCTGGCCGCCGGCGCCGACCTGATCGAGACCAATACCTTCGGCGCCACCCGCGTGGCGCAGGAAGACTACAAGATGGCCGGGCTGGCGTACGAGATGAACGTCGAGGCCGCGCGCCTGGCGCGCGCCGCCTGCGACAAGTACAGCACGCCCGACAAGCCGCGCTTCGTCGCCGGCGCCTTCGGCCCCACGCCCAAGACCGCCAGCATCTCGCCCGACGTCAACGACCCCGGCGCGCGCAACGTCACCTTCGAGGAACTGCGCGAGTCGTACTACGAACAGGGCAAGGCCTTGCTCGAAGGCGGTGCCGACGTGTTCCTGGTCGAGACCATCTTCGACACGCTCAACGCCAAGGCCGCGCTGTTCGCCATCGACCAGCTGTTCGAGGACACCGGCGAGCGCGTGCCGGTGATGATCTCCGGCACCGTCACCGATGCCTCGGGCCGGATCCTGTCGGGCCAGACCGTCGAGGCGTTCTGGAACAGCCTGCGCCACGCGCGGCCGGTCACCTTCGGCCTGAACTGCGCGCTCGGCGCGACGCTGATGCGTCCGTATATCGCCGAGCTGGCCAAGATCTGCGACGCCGCGGTGTCGTGCTACCCCAACGCGGGTTTGCCGAACCCGATGAGCGACACGGGCTTCGACGAAACCCCCGAGGTCACGTCGTCGCTGGTGGAAGAGTTCGCCGCCTCCGGGCTGGTCAACCTGGTCGGCGGCTGCTGCGGCACCACCCCCGAGCATATCGCCGCCATCGCCCAGCGCGTGGCCGACAAGAAACCCCGCAGCTGGCCCGGCCAGTACCGCGACGCCGCCTGAGCCCGAGAGCCCGACAACATGAGCGACAACCAACTGCCCCCGCGCCCGATGCGCCTGTCCGGCCTCGAGCCCTTCACCATCGACGACGACACGCTGTTCGTCAACGTCGGCGAGCGCACCAACGTGACCGGCTCCAAGGCCTTCGCGCGCATGATCCTGAATGGCCAGTTCGACGAGGCGCTGGCGGTGGCGCGCCAGCAGGTCGAGAACGGCGCGCAGATCATCGACATCAATATGGACGAGGCCATGCTGGACTCGAAGGCCGCGATGGTCCGGTTCCTGAACCTGATCGCGTCCGAGCCCGACATCGCGCGCGTGCCGATCATGCTGGATTCGTCCAAGTGGGAAGTGATCGAGGCCGGCCTGCAGTGCGTGCAGGGCAAGCCGGTGGTCAACTCGATCTCGCTGAAGGAAGGCGAGGAACAGTTCCGCCACCATGCCGAGCTGATCCGCCGCTACGGCGCCGCTACCGTGGTGATGGCCTTCGACGAGCAGGGCCAGGCCGACACCTTCGCGCGCAAGACCGAGATCTGCAAGCGCAGCTACGACATCCTGGTCAATGAAGTCGGCTTCCCGCCCGAGGACATCATCTTCGACCCGAACATCTTCGCGGTCGCGACCGGCATCGAGGAACACAACAACTACGCGGTCGACTTTATCGAGGCCACGCGCTGGATCAAGCAGAACCTGCCGTACGCCAAGGTCAGCGGCGGCGTCTCCAACGTGTCGTTCTCGTTCCGCGGCAACGACGTGGTGCGCGAGGCCATCCACACCGTGTTCCTGTACCACGCCATCGCGGCGGGCATGGACATGGGCATCGTCAATGCCGGCCAGCTCGGCGTGTACGACCAGCTCGACCCCGAGCTGCGCGAGCGCGTCGAGGACGTGGTGCTGAACCGCCGCGACGATGCCACCGACCGCCTGCTGGAGATCGCCGACAAGTTCAAGGGCGGCGGCGCAAAGAAGGAAGAGAACCTGGCCTGGCGCGGCACGCCCGAGCAGCCGGTGCCGGTGGCAGAGCGCCTCGCGCACGCGCTGGTGCACGGCATCACCACCTTTATCGTCGAAGACACCGAGGAAGCGCGCCAGCAGATCGCCGCGCGCGGCGGCCGCCCGATCGAGGTGATCGAAGGCCCGCTGATGGACGGCATGAACATCGTCGGCGACCTGTTCGGCGCCGGCAAGATGTTCCTGCCGCAGGTGGTCAAGAGCGCGCGTGTGATGAAGCAGGCGGTGGCGCACCTGCTGCCCTTCATCGAGGAAGAGAAGCGCCTGCTGGCCGAGGCTGGCGGCGACGTCAAGGCGCGCGGCAAGATCGTGATCGCCACGGTCAAGGGCGACGTGCACGACATCGGCAAGAACATCGTCTCGGTGGTGCTCCAGTGCAATAACTTCGAAGTGGTCAACATGGGGGTGATGGTCCCGTGCAACGAGATCCTGGCCAAGGCCAAGGTCGAGGGCGCGGACATCGTCGGGCTGTCCGGGCTGATCACGCCGTCGCTGGAAGAGATGGCCTACGTCGCCTCCGAGATGCAGCGCGACGACTACTTCCGCGTGAAGAAGATCCCGCTGCTGATCGGCGGCGCGACCACCTCGCGCGTGCATACCGCGGTCAAGATCGCGCCCAACTACGAAGGCCCGGTAGTGTACGTGCCGGACGCATCGCGCTCGGTCAGCGTGGCGTCGAGCCTGCTGTCGGACGAGGGCGCGGCCCGCTACCTGGACGAGCTGAAGAGCGACTACGAGCGCATCCGCACCCAGCACGCCAACAAGAAGGCCACGCCGATGGTGACGCTGGCGCAGGCGCGCGCCAACAAGACGCCGATCGACTGGAGCCGCTACGTGCCGCCCAAGCCGAAGTTCATCGGCCGCCGCGTGTTCCGCAACTACGACCTGGCCGAGCTGGCCAACTACATCGACTGGGGCCCGTTCTTCCAGACCTGGGACCTCGCCGGCAAATTCCCCGACATCCTCAACGACGAGATCGTGGGGGAATCGGCGCGCAAGGTGTTCTCGGACGGCAAGGCGATGCTGTCGCGGCTGATCCAGGGCCGCTGGCTGACCGCCAACGGCGTGATCGCGCTGCTGCCGGCCAACACCGTCAACGACGACGATATCGAGATCTACACCGACGAGAGCCGCAGCAAGGTTGCGCTGACCTGGCACAACCTGCGCCAGCAGAGCGAGCGCCCGGTGGTGGATGGCGTGCGCCGGCCCAACCGTTGTCTCGCGGACTTTGTCGCGCCGAAGGACAGCGGCATCGCCGACTATGTCGGCGTGTTCGCCGTCACCGCGGGCCTGGGCGTCGACAAGAAGGAAGCGCAGTTCGAGGCCGACCACGACGACTACAGCGCGATCATGCTCAAGGCGCTGGCCGACCGCCTCGCCGAAGGCTTCGCCGAATGCCTGCACGAGCGCGTGCGCAAGGACCTGTGGGGCTATGACGCCGCCGAAGCGCTGAGCAACGACGAGCTGATCGCCGAGAAATACCGCGGCATCCGTCCCGCGCCTGGCTATCCGGCCTGCCCCGAGCACACCGTCAAGGGGCCGATGTTCGAATTCCTCGACGCGGCCGAGATCGGCATGGGCATCACCGAATCGCTGGCGATGACGCCGGCGGCTTCGGTCAGCGGCTTCTACCTGGCGCATCCCGAGTCGACCTACTTCACCATCGGCAAGATCGGCCAGGACCAGCTCGACGACATGGCGGCCCGCCGCCACGAGGACCGCGCCGCGCTGGCGCGCGCGCTCGCGCCCAACCTGTAACCGGGTGCGACGCCCGGGAGGCAACGGCGGCGGCGGTGCCCCGCCGCCAGCCCTTTGATGGAGCAGGAAAAGCGCAGCGAATGGCCCGCACGGCGCCACCAGGGTGGCGTGCGGGCCGCCTCACAACTCCTTACAGTGCCTTTCAACTGCTCACAGACCGCCGCAGTCCGGCTCCCTAGACTGAGGGCTCGATACACGCAATCACCAGCGTGATCACCGCGGCGAATTGTTCGCCGTGGGGCATCCTGAAAGGAGTCTGTCCATGAAGAAACTGCTGCTCTCCCTGTCCGCACTGTCGATCGCCGCGGCTTCCTCGCTGGCCATGGCCCAGGGCACCGGCGCTGCCGTCGGCGCCAAGGCCGATGTCGGTGCCTCGGTGACCACGCCTTCGCCCACCGCGGCGGCACAGGGTGGCCTGAACGCCGTCGGCGGCGCCGCCACGGGTGCCGCGGGCGCGGCCGAGAAAGGCCTGTCGACCGCCGGCGCGGCGACCGACAAGGGCCTGTCGGCAGCGGGCACGGCGGCTGACAAGGGCCTGTCGACCGCGGGCGCCGCCGTCGACAAGAGCGCCGGCGCCGCCGCCGACGCCACCGGCGCGGCCAAGGCAGAGGCCGGCAGCAAGGCCAAGCATGGCAAGCACGCCGCCAAGTCGACCAAGAAGTCGAAGGCCGACGCCAACGTGGGCGTCAGCGCCGGCGCCGAAGCTGGCGCGAAAGCGCAGTAAGCACCCGCGCAGTAAGCACCGGCGCAGTAAGCACCCGGATAGTCGCTTGCAGTACTAGCCCCAGCCTCTACCGGTGCCGGCCGCGCCAGGCTCCTTCCAGGGAAGTTCACGGGCCTGACGCGCCGCAGCAAAGCGGGACGGATCTGATCCGTCCCGCTTTGCTTTTGTGGCAGCCGAAGTGCGCCCGCAGCATGACCGCGGCATGCCCCCAACCCGCCTTGCCGCCACGCCGCATTGTCAGCCTGACACCGACAGCCCGGGCGCGCGCGCGGCACTACAATGACAACATCGCAAGCGGTTCCGCCTGCACCCGACGTGCACCGGGCCGAAGTGCCGGTCCGTTAAACCCGTGGAGCCCCACATGATCCGCGTCCTGATCGCCGACGACCACGAGATTGTGCGTGCCGGGCTGCGTCAGTTCATTTCCGAAGAGCCCGATATCCAGGTGACCGGCGAGGCCGGCAGTGGCGACGAAGTCATGGCGCAGCTGCGCGATGCCGAGTTCGACGTGCTGGTGCTGGACATCTCGATGCCGGACCGCAATGGCATCGACGTGCTCAAGCTGATCCGCCAGCGCAAGCCCGACCTGCCGGTGCTGATCCTGTCGACATACCCGGAAGACCAGTACGCGATCAACCTGATCCGTGCCGGCGCGTCCGGCTACCTGACCAAGGAAAGCGCACCCGACGACCTGGTCAAGGCGATCCGCACGGTGGCGCAGGGCCGCCGCTATGTCAGCGCCACGGTGGCCGACCTGCTGATCGGCGGGCTCGACAAGCCGACCGAGCAGCCGGTGCACCAGATGCTGTCCGAGCGCGAGTTCCAGATCTTCTGCAAGCTGTCGCGCGGGCAGTCGGTGTCGGTGATTGCCGACGAGCTGTTTCTCAGCGTCAAGACCGTCAGCACCTACCGTTCGCGCATCCTGGAGAAAATGGGCATGAAGACCAACGCCGACCTGACCTACTACGCGATCAAGAACGGCCTGGTGGAATAGCAGTTCAATCGCGGCCCCGCGCGGGCCGCCCCGGAAGGGACCCGCAATACAAAATATGTCGGAGCAGGATTCGAACACTTCCTACCGGGCGCTGAACGTGCTGCTGATTGAAGATTCGGCGGTTCTGCGCGGCATGCTGCTCGAATACCTGAAGGATTTCCCGTTCGTCGAGAACGTCGACTGGGCCGATACCGAAGCCCTGGCGCTGCGCCTGCTCGCCGCCGGCAAGTACGACGTCGCCATCGTCGACCTGCAGTTGCGCCAGGGTAACGGCATCAACGTGCTGCGCGCGATGCAGCGCGCCGGCACCGGCACCGTGCGCATCGTCTACACCAACCATGCCCAGCTCGAGATGTACCGGCGCCAGTGCGCCGAGGCCGGCGCCGATTATTTCTTCGACAAGTCGCTCGAGCTGGAGCAGGTGTTCCGCGTGATCGAGGAACACGCCGCGCTGCAGGGCTGACGCATCAGGCGCATTCAGGCGCATTCAGGCGCGTGCGGGTTCGGGGCTCTCGGGCTCTTCGACTGGCGCCAGCACCGATGCGGTCAGCGGCACCTCGATCCGGATCCGGACCCCGGCATCCGGCGACGAATCGATCTGCATGCTGCCGCCCAGCGCGGTGACGCGCTGCTCCATCCCCAGCAGGCCGTGGTGGCCGGCCGTGCTGCCGGCATCGAAATCCGGCGGCAGGCCCTTGCCGTCGTCGCGCACGGTCAGCGTCAGCAGTTCGCCCTGGCATGCCAGCGAGACCTCGACGTGCCGGGCCTGCGAATACTTGCTGGCATTGGTCAGCGATTCCTGCACGATGCGGTACAGCGCGATCGCGGCTTCGTCGCGCAGCGCCGGCAGGTCTTCGGGCACGCTGACGTCGGTCTCCCAGTTGTTGCGCGCGCCCACTTCCTCGACCAGTTGAGTGACTGCCGCGCGCAGGCCCAGGTTGAGCAGCACGGTGGGGCGCAGGTCCTCGATCAGGCGGCGCTTGATCTGGATGCCCTGGTCCACGTGCAGCATCACGCGCGTCAGGCGCTCGGCCGCCACCGGCTGGTCCGCCTGTACCTTGCGGCGCACCCAGTGCAGGTCCAGCTTGATCGCGGTCAGGATCGCGCCCAGTTCATCATGCAGTTCGCGCGCGAGCCGGGTCTTCTCGTCTTCGGTCACGCGCTGCAGGTGGCCCGCCAGCGCCGACAGCTGGCGCGTGCGCGCGCGCACCTTGCGGTCCAGCCGCACGCTTTCCTCTTCCAGCTGGGTGCGCACCGCCTCGGCCATCGCCAGCCGCTTGGCGTGGCCGATGCCGACCGCCATCAGCAGGATGATGTTGATGGCGGTGAGCAGGCCGATGCCGTAGCGCGACAGCTGCACGTCGTTCTCGGCGCCCTCGAGCCGATGCGAGACCGCGCCGGCCTCGCGCGCCTGCAGCTGGTCGAGCCCGCGGCGCGCGTTGTCCATGGTCTGCTTGCCGTAGTCGGTGCGGATCAGGTCCAGCGCCACTTCCAGGTCGCGCTTGCCGTACACCAGCGTCAGCGCCATCTCGTTGAGCTTGCTGTTGACCAGCTTGGAGGTGTCGCCGAACTGCTTCAGGCCTTCCGGGTCGTCGGCGTAGCCTGCGCGGATCTGCGCCATCAGCTCGGCGATGCGCGGCAGCGCCTTGTAGTACGGTTCCAGGTAGCTTTCCTTGCCGGTCAGCAGGAAGCCGCGCTGGCCGGCTTCGGCATTGACCAGCTCGCCGTTGAGCGCGGCCAGCTCGGTCTGCAGCCGCTGCGAGCGGATCACGTCGGTATAGCTTTCGCGCAGGCGGATATTGCCGGTTTCCGACGCCACCAGCACCGCCAGGGTCAGCAGGATGCCGCCCGCCAGCAACAGCGTGTGAGGGAGAAATGACTGCTTGAACATGGGGCAATTCCTATCGTGAAGGCGCGCTCGCCCGCCGCGGCGCCAAGGGAGGGCTCATGGAATCACATCGACCGCCATGGGTCAACCCGGCGCCCGCGCCGCCGGCGGTTCCGTGGGCCGATTCCTGCGCGGCACGACAGCCCCGGCGCGCGTGTCGCGCGGGGCGGCGTGGCCCGCGGCAGGCGTTGTAGGACTCGGCTGACACCGGAATCGGCAGCCGGTCGGTATTGGCACGAAGCACGGCTTTCTACGATGAGGCTATGAGCTTGCACCCGTTGGCGCAAGCCTCACATGGGCCCAGCCAGTGCGCCTGGCCTGGTCCGAAATCTTCGGGAGCCTAGCCATGCTGCAATATGCACTCGTATTTTTCGTCATCGCCCTGATCGCCGCGATTTTCGGCTTCGGCGGGATTGCCGCCGGCGCCGTGGAAATCGCCAAGATCCTGTTCTTCATCTTCCTGGTCGTGGCGCTGGTTGCCGCGGTGATGGGACTCGTTCGCAGGGGACGATAAAGCCGGCGCAAGCCGGCATCACGCCCTCGTCGACCCGAACCTGAGGAGACCGTATGCTGACGCAGAACCCTAAAGTCCGGAAGGAACTGAACCACCTGTCCGACAGTGCCGACAGTGCGATCCGCCATATCAAGCATGCCGCGCGCGATACGCGCGAGGCCGCGGCGCCGGTGTCCAGCGAAGTCAAGTCGCTGATCTCGCAGCTCGAGCACACCATTCAGGTGCTGGCGCGCGAGGGCTCTGCCGAGAGCCTGCAGGCCGGCCATCGCCTGCGCGAACGCGCTAGCGAGATGGCGCATCGCCTGCGTGCCCAGACCGCCGACGGCATGATGCGCGCGCGCGAACGCGTGGATGGTGCGGTGGTGCACGCCCAGCACCGCGTGGCCGAATCCCCGCTGAAGGCGGTGGCGATCGCCGCCGCCGTCGGCGCGGTGATCGGGCTGCTGCTGGCCAATGGGCGGCACCACCATGCCGATGAGGAATAACCAGGGAATAGCCAGGGAATAACCGCGGACTCAGCAGACAAGCGTTGATGCGGAGCCCGGCTGGCGCGCCAGCCGGGCTCCGCCGGAATTCCCCCCTTTCCGGAACCCTCGTCCGGAAGCCCGGCCGCCAAGTTGTGGTGCCGGGTGTTTTTTTATCCGCGGGCGATGGACTGGCGCGCAGCGGCACTCAGCGCCTTGCGGCCAGCAGACGGTTCAGACTCCCCAGAGGACATTGGCGCCTTCGCGCTGCGAGGCGCGCAGCATGTCGAGGAAGGGATAGGCGCGCTGCCCCAAGTGCAGCGGCTCTTCCTCTTCTTCCTCGGCATCGGCTTGGGCCTCGACCGCCGTGTCGGCCGGGTGCGCGCGGCGCGCATCGGCCACGGCCGCCTCGAGCTTGTGGATTGCGTGCGGCAGTTCGTCGACGGTGATCACCCCCCGTTCCCCGAGATGCTTGCCGATGATGCCCAGGAGCGTCACGGCCAGATCCTTCATCATGATCAGGTCCTGCGCGGCGTGGGATTTGAAGGTGATCAGCATGATGGTTTTTCCTTTCACGGAGAACGGTGGGCGGCGTCCCCGGGGCGGGATGCCGCGCCGGTTCGGGCACGGTCTGGCGCGGCCGCCGGAGCCGATTGTGGTCCGTGGCCGTCCTTGCGCATGATGTCAGCATAGCACCTGATAAAATTGCGCGTTCCCGATTCCCATGCCTGCCACGCGGCGCGGCGTTGATTCGCCGTCACTTGCCGTGGTCGTGGCGCCGGCGCAGCCCGCGGGGCCTGCGCCTGAATACCAGCCCACAGGGCTTCCGACATCCATGCTGCCTGTTCAGACCTCCAATCTTGCCGCCGCGTTCACCGATGCCGTGCGTGCGCTCGCCCCGGCCGATGCCATCTTGCCCGCGGTCACCTTCGAGCGGCCCAAGGTGGCCGCCCATGGCGACCTCGCCTGCAATGTCGCGATGCAGGTCGCGCGCGCGCTCAAGAGCAATCCGCGCGAGCTGGCGCAGCGCATCGTCGCCGCGGTGCAGGCCGACGAGCGCGCGCAGGCGCTGGTCGCGACCATGGAGATCGCCGGCCCCGGCTTCATCAACCTGCGCCTGACGCCGGCGGCCAAGGCCGAGGTGCTGCGCGCGGTGCTGAACCAGGGCGACCACTACGGCGCGCGCGAACGCGGCGTGCATGGCCAGGTGCTGGTGGAGTTCGTCTCGGCCAACCCGACCGGCCCGCTGCACGTCGGCCACGGCCGCCAGGCGGCGCTGGGCGATGCGCTCGCCAACCTGCTGTCGTGGCAGGGCTGGCACGTGCACCGCGAGTTCTACTACAACGATGCCGGCGTGCAGATCCAGACCCTGGCGCTGTCGGTGCAGGCGCGCGCGCGCGGCCTGAAGCCGGGCGATGCCAGCTGGCCCGAGGCCGCCTACAACGGCGACTACATCGCCGACATCGCCGCCGACTTCCTTGCCGGCAAGACCGTCAGCGCGTCCGACGGCGAGCCGGTGACCGCGTCGGGCAACGTCGAGGACATCGACTCGATCCGCAGGTTCGCCGTGACCTACCTGCGCAACGAGCAGGACATCGACCTGCAGGCCTTCGGCGTCAAGTTCGACCGCTACTACCTGGAGTCGTCGCTGTACAGCGACGGCCGCGTCGACGCCGCGGTGCAGTCGCTGATCGGTAAAGGCAAGACCTACGAGAGCGAGGGCGCGCTGTGGCTGCGCACCACCGACGACGGCGACGACAAGGACCGCGTGATGAAGAAGAGCGACGGCACCTATACCTACTTCGTGCCGGACGTGGCCTACCACACCACCAAGTGGGAGCGCGGCTTCACCAAGGTCATCAACGTGCAGGGCAGCGACCACCACGGCACCATCGCGCGCGTGCGCGCCGGCCTGCAGGGCCTGGACATCGGCATCCCGCAGGGCTATCCCGACTACGTGCTGCACAAGATGGTGACCGTGATGAAGAACGGCGAGGAGGTCAAGATCTCCAAGCGCGCCGGCTCCTACGTCACCGTGCGTGACCTGATCGAATGGTCCAACGGTGGCGACGAGACCATCCGCGGCTGCCTGGACCAGGGCGTGGCCGACTGGCCCGCGCACTTCACCCGCGGCCGCGACGCGGTGCGCTTCTTCCTGCTGTCGCGCAAGGCCGATACCGAGTTCGTGTTCGATGTCGACCTCGCGCTCAAGCAGAACGACGAGAACCCGGTGTACTACGTCCAGTACGCCCATGCCCGTATCTGCTCGATCTTCGAGTCGTGGGGCGGCGCGGACTGGGAAGCGCGCCTGGCCGAGCTGGCGGGCGCCGACCTGGCCGCCGTGACCGGCGCCGAAGCCAGCGCCCAGGCGCTGGCGCTGGGACAGCGCCTGGCCGAGTTCCCGGACATGCTGGCGGCCGCCGCGTCGGAACTGGCGCCGCACGCGGTGGCGTTCTACCTGCGCGACCTGGCCGGCGACTTCCACGCCTTCTACAACGCCGACCGCGTGCTGGTCGACGACGAAGCCGTCAAGCGCGCCCGCCTGGCGCTGCTGGCCGCCACGCGCCAGGTGCTGCGCAACGGCCTGGCGGTGATCGGCGTGTCCGCCCCGCGCCGCATGTAAGCGCGCCAGCGACGCACGGGGCCAGCCGGCCCCGGGGACGATCCAGTGCGGCCGGCGGCGGCACTGGCTCTATAATCCCGGCATCACCGAAGAGGACTTCATGCAACAGCAACGCAAGCGCGAGTCGCGCAATGTCCGCCGCAGCCAGCAGCGCGGCGGTACGTTCCTGGGCCTGGTGCTCGGGCTGATCGTCGGGCTGGCCATCGCCGTGGTGGTCGCCCTGTACATCACCAAGTCGCCGACGCCGTTCCAGCAGAAACATGCCCCCCGGCCGAGCGAGCCCGGCAACGTCACCAGCCAGCTGCCGGCTCCGGCCCAGCGCGCCGACGAAGGCCCGAGCGACCCCAACAAGCCGCTGTGGAGCAAGACCCCGGCCAAGCCGGTGGGCCAGGCGCCGGAGCCCGAGCCCAAGCAGAACGGCCAGCCGCCGGTGGCGACCCGCCCGGCGGAGAAGCCGGTGGACAAGCCGCTGGACAAGCCCGTCGAGAAGCCGGCCGACAAGCCGCTCGCCACCAAGCCCGCCGAGAAGCCGGTGTCGGACCCGATCGCCGAGATCGCTCAGGCCGACGCGCACAAGGTGGGCTACCTGCTGCAGGTGGGCGCGTTCCGCTCGTCGGACGACGCCGACCGCCAGAAGGCCAACCTGGCGATGCAGGGCTTCGAGGCCCGCATCACCGAGCGGGACGTCAACGGGGTCAAGATGTACCGGGTGCGCCTGGGGCCGTACAACCGCATCGAAGACATGAACAAGGCACGCGACCGGCTGCAGTCGTCCGGTTTCGAGGCCTCGGTGATCCGCTTTACCAAGCAGTAGGCGGCACCGCTTAATACCCGGTAACCGCCGCAACACCGCAGCAACAGGTTCCCGCCAGTAGCGGCGGGCGCGCCGATGAACCGGGTGCCGCCGCCGCTGTCATACGCTCATCGTCCAAACCGCAAGGCCGTTCTCAAATGAAAAAACTCGCCGCACTGTTCGCCATGTTCGCCGCCGTGGGCGGCCTGCTGATGTCCGCCCCGTCGCAGGCGGCACCCACCGAAGGCAAGGAGTACCAGGTCCTGAAGACGCCCCAGCCGGTCGCGGCGGGCAAGATCGAGGTGACCGAGTTCTTCTGGTATGGCTGCCCGCACTGCTATGACTTCGAGCCCGACCTGGAAGCCTGGGTCAAGAAGCAGGGCGGCAACGTGGTGTTCAAGCGCGTGCCGGTCGCGTTCCGCGATGACCTGCTCCCCCACACCAAGATCTTCTACGCGCTGGAAGCCATCGGCAAACTCGACGCCATGCACAACAAGGTCTTCAGCGCCATCCACACGGAGCGCAAGCGCCTGACCGACACCAACGAGATCGCCGATTTCATGGCCAAGAACGGTGTCGACCGCAAGGCCTTCCTGGATGCGTACAACTCGTTCACGGTGACGACCAACTCGCAGCGCGCCAACAAGATCGCCGACGCCTACAAGATCGACGGCGTGCCGACCGTGGTGGTGCAGGGCAAGTACGTGACCTCGCCGTCGATCGCCGGCAACAAGCAGGGCGCGGTGCAGACCATGGATTACCTGGTGGAGCAGATCAAGGCGAAGAAGATGTGATTTGCTGAGGGTTTGCTCCCATCCAGGAGCAAGAACCTGTGGCAAGCCAAACGGCTGGTATCCTGTACCAGCCGTTTTTTTTATTCAGAGTTCCCGCCCTCATGCGTCCCCTCAAAGTCTTCCTCACCGGCGCCTCCAGCGGCCTGGGCCAGGCGCTCGCACGCGAGTACGCCGCGCAGGGCGCCATCCTGGGCCTGGTGGCGCGGCGCGAGGACGCGCTGCGCGAATTCGTGGCGACGCTGCCCAACCCCGGCGCGGTGCGCGTCTATGGCGCCGACGTGCGCGATGCCGAGGCGATGGCGCGCGCGGCGCAGGACTTCCTTGCCCATTTCGGCTGCCCGGACGTGGTGATCGCCAACGCAGGGGTCTCGGTCGGCACCGTCGCCAGCGAGCGCGAGGACCTGGACGCCTTCCGCCAGGTGATGGACACCAACTGGTTCGGCGTGCTGACCACCTTCCAGCCGTTCCTGCACGCGATGCAGGCGCGCGAGCCCGGCCACTTCGGGCGGCGCGGCACGCTGGTGGGCATCGCCAGCGTCGCCGGCGTGCGCGGACTGCCGGGCGCGGGGGCCTACAGCGCTTCCAAGTCGGCGGTGATCAAGCTGCTCGAAAGCCTGCGGCTGGAGCAGCGCCGCCACGGTATCGGCGTGGTCACGATCGCGCCCGGCTATATCCGCACGCCGATGACCGCGCACAACCCGTACCGCATGCCGTTCCTGACCGATGCCGACGTGTTCGCGCGCAAGGCCGTGCGCGTGATCGCGGCGGGCCGGCGTTTCCGCGTGATCCCGTGGCAAATGGGCGTGGTGGCGGCGCTGTTGCACGTGATGCCGCGCTGGCTGTACGACGCGCTCGCCGCGGGCGCGCCGCGCAAGCCGCGCCGTGCCGACGCACCCCGGGAGCCCTGAGATGTGGCGCGACGCCATCGGCCAGCAGCATGCCGCCGCCACCGGCGTGGTGCGGATCGCCTCGCTGGTGCCGTCGGTAACCGAACTGCTGTTCGCGCTCGGGCTGGCGCGGCAGATGGTGGCGCGCACCGGCTTCTGCATCCATCCGGAACCGGCGGTGCGTGCCGTGCCCAAGGTGGGCGGCACCAAGGACGTCAACGTGGCGCGGCTGCGCGAGCTGGCGCCCACCCATGTGGTGGTCAATATCGACGAGAACCGGCGCGAGACGGTCGACGAGATCCGCGGCTTCGTGCCCAACGTGATCGTCACCCATCCATGCGCGCCGGAAGACAACCTCGGGCTGTACCGGCTGCTGGGTGGCATCTTTGGCTGCCATGCCGAGGCCGAGGCCCTGTGCGCGGCGCTGCAGGCGCAACTGGATGCGATCCGCGTGCGGCCATGGCCGCCACGGCGCGTGCTCTACGCGATCTGGCAGGACCCGTGGATGACGGTGTCGCGCGACACCTATATCAGCCGCATGCTGGCGCTGGCCAACTGGCAGACCTGGCCTGGCGGCGCGGATACCTTGCAGGCCTGCGAAGGCGGCGACTGCAGTCGCCCCAATGCGCCCGGCGAGCGCTATCCGACCTTCCGCTGGAGCGATGCGCTGGTGCGCAAGCTCGACCTGGTGCTGCTGTCGACCGAGCCCTACCGCTTTACCGAAGACCATGCCGACGCGCTCGAACGCCAGCTCGGCAAGCCGGTGCTGCTGGTCGACGGCGAGATGCTGTCCTGGTACGGCAGCCGCGCCGTCGACGGGGTGCGCTACCTGGCGGCGCTGGCGGCCGCCAACTGAGGCGCTCAGGCGGCCCGGAAACGGATCACGCCGTCATCGCCGGTTTCGCGCACCAGCTCGCCGCGGTGCCACAGGCAGTGCAGGTGGGCCAGCGACTCGCCCATGGCGAAGGTCATCTGGTGGATGTCGAACTGGCGCTTGAAGATCACGCTGACGATGTCGTGCGCGCTGCAGGCTTTCTCGCGGCACGCCTCCAGCGTTTCGGCGAGGCGGTCGGCATGGTGCTCGCGCAGCTGCATGATGCGGGTATGCAGGTTGCGGAACGGGCGGCCGTGCGACGGCAGGATCAGCACGTCCTGCGGCAGCGGTTCGTACTTGCTTAGCGAATCCAGGTAGAGCTGCAGCGAATTGGCCTCGGGCTCCATGTCGAACACGCTGACATTGGTCGAGATGCGCGGCAGCACCATGTCGCCGGAGACCAGCACGTTGGTGGCGGCGTTATACAGCGCCACGTGCTCGGGCGAATGGCCGAAGCCGGTGATCACGCGCCAGCCGGAGGTCGCCGCGTCGGTGCCGATGCGCACCGTGTCGCCTTCCATCAGGCGGCGGTATTGCGTCGGCAGGTCGGGCACCAGCGACGGGTAATAGGTCTTGCGCGCGCGCAGCTTTTCCTGGCTGTCGGCATCGGTCAGGCCATGCAGCGCGAAGTGCGCGGCGGCAGCATCGCCGCCGGCACTCGACCCGGCCCCGGTGCCGCTGCCCATGACCCGCGCGCTCATGTAGTCGCCCAGGCTCATCCACAGCCGCACGTCGAAACGCCGGCACAGCCAGTGCGCCAGGCCGACGTGGTCGGGGTGGCTGTGCGTGACCAGCACGCGCACCACCGGCAGGCCTTCCAGCTCGTTGGCGAAGATGGTTTCCCAGTGCGCCTTGATGGTGTCGTTGGTGATGCCGCAGTCGATGATGGTCCAGCCGTCGCGCCCGTCCAGGCGGTCGCGCAGCAGCCACAGGTTGATATGGTCGAGCGCGAACGGCAGCGGCATGCGCAGCCAGTAGACGCCGGGGGCGACTTCCTGCTTGGTGCCGGGCGCCGGCATGGTGTCGCCGAACGGGTATTGGAGCTGGTGTTCGAGTGCGTTCATGAGGAGTCTCGTGGTCGAAGCCTGGCGGCGGGGCGCGGGCTTTCTCGTTCTGCCGGCACGTCCCCCGATCATGCGCGAGGGGGCGTGCAAGCACCGGTTGCCAGCCGATCTGGTTGACGCTAACGTAAACGTCAACCATACGGGTTCGTTTCCATCTTAAGCGAAAACTTGACTTCGCAACGAACGACCGTTCACTTTCTTTGGTCAGGCCATGTCAGCGACGCCAGCGGCGGCTTCCGCCACCTACACCATTACCGACCTCGCGCGTGAATTCGACGTCACGCCGCGCGCCATCCGCTTCTACGAGGATCAAGGCCTGCTGTCGCCGCAGCGCGAAGGGCCGGGCGGGCGCAAGCGCGTCTACAACGGCCGCGAGCGGACCCGGCTAAAGCTGACGCTGCGCGGCAAGAGGTTGGGGCTTACTCTCAACGAGATCCGCGAGATCCTTGACCTGTATGAATCGCCGCGCGATACCGCGCCGCAACTCGACCGGTTCCTGGTCGCGCTCGCCGCGCACCGCCGCACGCTCGAGCGCCAGATGGAAGACCTGCAGGCGCAACTGGCAGAGATCGACCAGCATGAGCGCCAGTGCAGGGCGTTGCTGGCCGCGCAGGGCGGCGACGATGCGCCCGATCAGACCCATGCCGCCTGAGCGGCACTTGCGCACGCCTCCGTGCGATCCGGCATTGACGTTTACGTAAACGTAAATAGAATAGCCGGACAGCGCGTTGGCCGTGCGCTGTCCGTCCAGACAGGCCATTACACCGGAACCCGCCATGACCGCCTCCCCCGCCCAAGCCGTGCCCGCTGAACCGGAACCGCTGTCCGCCGCGCGGGCCGACGCCATTGCCACCAGTTTCTCGCGCCAGGGGCTGATGCGGACCTTCGGCGCCGAGCTGGCGCGCGTGCAGCGCGGCGAGGTGGAACTGGCCATGCCGTGGTCCGAGGGCGTGACCCAGCAGCACGGCTTCTTCCACGGCGGCGTGGTCGGCGCGCTGGCCGACAGCGCCTGCGGCTATGCCGCGCTGACGCTGGTCGGCGAAGAAGAGGCGGGCCTGACCGCCGAGTACAAGATCAACCTGCTGTCCCCCGCCCACGGCGAACGCCTGGTGGCGGTGGGGCGGGTGCTCAAGCCCGGGCGCACGCTGATCGTGGCGCAGGGCGATGTCTACGTCGAGCAGCAAGGCCGCCGCAAGCCGGTGGCGACCATGCTGATGACGCTGTGCGTGGTCAAGACGCTGGGCCACGTCTGAAGCGATCAATCCGGCAACCCCGGAACTCACCGATACACCGACACACCGACACACCGATTCCTACAGGAGACCATCATGACTGAATTGCCAGGCCTGAAATTCGATCTGGGCGAAGACATCGAAATGCTGCGCGGTGCCGTGCGCGACTGGGCCCAGGCCGAACTGGCCCCGCGCGCGGCCGAGATCGACCGTACCGACCAGTTCCCGATGGACGCCTGGAAGAAGATGGGCGACCTCGGCGTGCTCGGCATCACCGTGGCCGAGGAATACGGCGGCGCCAACATGGGCTACCTGGCCCATATGATCGCGATGGAGGAAATCAGCCGCGCCTCGGCCTCGGTGGGACTGTCATACGGCGCGCATTCGAACCTCTGCGTGAACCAAATCCACCGCAACGGCACGGCCGCGCAGAAGGCCAAGTACCTGCCCAAGCTGGTGTCGGGCGAATGGATCGGCGCGCTGGCGATGAGCGAGCCCAACGCCGGCTCCGACGTGGTCAGCATGAAGCTGCGCGCACAACTGAAGGGCGACCGCTACGTGCTCAACGGCACCAAGATGTGGATCACCAACGGCCCGGACTGCGACGTGCTGGTGGTCTACGCCAAGACCGAGCCCGAGCTGGGCGCGCGCGGCATGACCGCCTTTATCGTCGAGAAGGGCATGAAGGGCTTCTCGGTGGCGCAGAAGCTGGACAAGCTGGGCATGCGCGGCTCGCACACCGGCGAGCTGGTGTTCGAGGACGTGGAAGTGCCGGTCGAGAACATCCTCGGTGCCGAGAACGGCGGCGCCAGGGTGCTGATGAGCGGGCTCGACTATGAGCGCGCGGTGCTGTCCGGCGGCCCGGTCGGCATCATGCAGGCGTGCATGGACGTGGTCACGCCGTATATCCACGACCGCAAGCAGTTCGGCCAGAGCATCGGCGAATTCCAGCTGATCCAGGGCAAGGTGGCCGACATGTACACCACGCTGCAGGCGGCGCGCAGCTACCTGTACACGGTCGGCAAGAACCTCGACGCGCTCGGCAGCGACCACGTGCGCCAGGTGCGCAAGGACTGCGCCGCGGTGATCCTGTACACCGCGGAAAAGGCCACCTGGATGGCGGGCGAGACCGTGCAGATCCTGGGCGGCAACGGCTATATCAACGAGTACCCGGCCGGGCGCCTGTGGCGCGACGCCAAGCTGTACGAGATCGGCGCCGGCACCTCCGAGATCCGCCGCATGCTGATCGGCCGCGAGCTATTCGCGGAAACGATGTAACCGTGCGCGGGGACGCCGGAATCACCTCCGGCGTCCCCGGACATCCGCAGCCCTTGCCCGGAACCCATTTACAATCTCATTACCTGTCGCAAGACCGTCACGCAGTCGTCCCCGTCGACCCATGTCCCACTTCCCCAAACTGCTCTCCTCGCAGATTGCCTACGATGTGGCGAGAACGATGCTCGATGGGTTCGACAAGCACTACCGCCTGTTCCGCGAGGTCAGCCACCAGGCCAAGCTGAAGTTCGAGGCCGGCGACTGGCACGGGCTGCAGCAGATCCAGCGCGACCGCATCGCGTTCTACAACGAGCGCGTGCGCGAATCCAGCGTGATCCTGGAAGACGAGTACGACGCCGAGAACATCGAGGACGAGATCTGGCAGCAGATCAAGCTGCACTACATCGGGCTGCTGACCAACCACCACCAGCCCGAGCTGGCCGAGACCTTTTTCAACTCGGTGTGCACGCGCATCCTGCACCGCTCGTACTTCAACAACGACTTTATCTTCGTGCGCCCGGCGATCTCGACCGAGTACATCGAGAACGAGGAATCGCCGACGCGCCCGACCTTCCGCGCCTACTACCCGGGCAGCCGCGAGGGCATGGCCGCGTGCTTCGAGCGCATCGTCCACAACTTCCAGCTCGAGCGCCCGTTCGAGGACCTGCAGCGCGACATCGGCTACGTGGTGCGCGCCGTCGGCGAGCATTTCGGCGACCTGCGCATCGCGCCGAATTTCCAGATCCATACGCTGTCGTCGCTGTTCTTCCGCAACAAGGCGGCCTTTATCATCGGCCGCATCGTCAACGGCGACCGCACCTTCCCGCTGGCGATCCCGATCCTGCACGGGCCCTCGGGCAAGCTGGTGCTCGACGCCGTGCTGCTGAAGAAGGAACAGCTGCTGATCCTGTTTTCGTTCACGCACTCCTACTTCATGGTCGACATGGAGATCCCGTCGGCCTACGTGACCTTCCTGCGCGACATCATGCCGCGCAAGCCGCGCGCGGAAATCTATACCTCGCTGGGCTTGCAGAAGCAGGGCAAGAACCTGTTCTACCGCGACTTCCTGCACCACCTGCAGCATTCGTCGGACAAGTTCATCGTCGCGCCCGGCATCCGCGGGCTGGTGATGCTGGTGTTCACGCTGCCGTCGTACCCGTACGTGTTCAAGGTGATCCGCGATGTGTTCCCGGCGCCCAAGGAAACCACGCGCGAGCTGGTCAAGTCGAAGTACCAGCTGGTCAAGCAGCACGACCGCGTCGGCCGCATGGCCGATACGCTCGAATACTCCGACGTGGCCTTCCCGCTGTCGCGCTTCGACGATGCGCTGGTGCGCGAGTTCGAGCAGCATGCGCCATCGATGATCGAATACCAGCGCGCCAAGGACGGCGGCGAAGAGATCGTGGTGCGCCACGTCTATATCGAGCGCCGCATGACGCCGCTGAACATCTACCTGCAGGAGGGCTCCGACGCGCAGGTCGAGCACGGCGTGATCGAATACGGCAACGCGATCAAGGAGCTGATCGCGGCGAACATCTTCCCGGGCGACATGCTGTACAAGAACTTCGGCGTCACGCGCCACGGGCGCGTGGTGTTCTACGACTACGACGAGATCGAGTACCTGACCGACTGCAACATCCGCCACGTGCCGCAGCCGCGCAACGAGGAAGAGGAGATGTCGGGCGAAGTCTGGTACACCGTGCGTCCGCACGACATCTTTCCCGAGACCTTCCGCACCTTCCTGCTGGGCGATCCGCGCGTAGGCGCGGCGTTCCTGCGGCACCATGCGGATTTTTTTGACCCTGCCATGTGGCAGAGCCACAAGGACCGGCTGCTGGCCGGACATGTCCATGACTTTTTTGCCTATCACGCTTCAGAGCGATTCATCCACCGCTACGGCGCCGAGCCGTCCGTCGACCAACCCGGCCCACCGCCCCACCCACAGCCCGCTGCCGGCCCTGCAAGGAGAGTCGCATGAATGACGCCATTGCCCAGCTGTTCCGCAACAACCGCGAGTGGGTCGACCGCGTCAATGCGGAAGATCCGGCCTTCTTCACCCGCCTGGCCAACCAGCAGGCGCCGGAGTACCTGTGGATCGGCTGCTCCGATTCGCGCGTGCCGGCCAACCAGATCCTGGGGCTGGCCCCGGGCGAGGTGTTCGTCCACCGCAATATCGCCAACGTGATCGCGCACAGCGACCTGAACGCGCTGTCGGTGATCCAGTTCGCGGTCGAAGTGCTCAAGGTGCGCCATATCACCGTGGTCGGCCACTATGGCTGCGGCGGCGTCAAGGTCGCGCTCAAGCGCGAGCGCATCGGCCTGGCCGACAACTGGCTGCGCCATGTGCGCGACGTGGCCGACAAGCATGAGTCCTACCTCGGCACCATCCTGCGCGAGGAAGACGCGCATACCAGGCTGTGCGAGCTCAACGTGATCGAGCAGGTCAACAACGTCTGCCAGACCACCGTGATCCAGGACGCCTGGGCCCGCGGCCAGGAGATCACCGTGCACGGCTGGATCTACGGCGTGTCCGACGGCCTGCTGCGCGACCTCGGCATGGCCGCCAGCAACAACGACGAGCTGCACGAGCAGCTGGCCGCGGCCTACCGCCAGTACGGCGAGCCGCCGCAGGCGTCGATCCGCTGAAGCTTTACCCGACACCACTGAACGCCTAGCTACCGATCCAGGAGACCCGACATGGAAGAGATCGTCATCGTTTCAGCCGCCCGCACGCCGATGGCTGCGTTCCAGGGCGAATTCGCCAACGTCACCGCGCCGCAGCTCGGCGCCGTGGCCATCCGCGCCGCGGTCGAGCGCGGCGGGCTCAAGCCCGAGCAGGTAGAGGAAGTGGTGTTCGGCTGCGTGCTGCCCGCCGGCCAGGGCCAGGCCCCGGCACGGCAGGCCGCGCTCGGCGCGGGCCTGCCGCTGGGCACGGGCTGCACCACGGTCAACAAGATGTGCGGCTCGGGCATGCGCGCGGCCATGACCGTCTATGACGGCCTGGTCGCCGGTTCGTTCGACATTGCCGTCGCCGGCGGCATGGAGAGCATGACCAATGCGCCGTACCTGATCCCGAAGGGCCGCGGCGGCTACCGCATCGGCCACGGCATGATCTACGACCACATGATGCTGGACGGCCTGGAAGACGCATACGACAAGGGCCGCGCCATGGGCACCTTCGGCGAGGACTGCGCGGCCAAGTACGGCTTCACGCGCCAGCAGCAGGACGAGTTCGCGATCGAAAGCGTGCGCCGCGCGCAGCAGGCCACCGAGAACGGCGACTTCCGCTGGGAGATCGCGCCGGTGACGGTGTCGGGCAAGGGCGGCGACACCGTGATCGACACCGACGAAGGCCCGCGCCGCATCAAGCTCGACAAGATCCCGTCGCTCAAGCCGGCGTTTGCCAAGGACGGCACCATCACCGCGGCCTCGTCGTCGTCGATCAACGACGGCGCCGCGGCGCTGGTGATGATGCGCGCCTCGACCGCGAAGGCGCTGGGCCTGCAGCCGATCGCGCGCATGCTGGGCCACACCACCCATGCGCAGGCACCGGGCTGGTTCACCACCGCGCCGGTCGAGGCCATCGCCAAGCTGTACCGCAAGCTCGACTGGAACACCGACAGCGTCGACCTGTTCGAGATCAACGAGGCCTTCGCCGTGGTGCCGATGGCGGCGATGAACGACCTCAAGATCCCGCGCGACAAGGTCAATATCCACGGCGGCGCCTGCGCGCTGGGCCACCCGATCGGCGCCTCGGGCGCACGCATCATGACCACGCTGATCGGCGCGCTGCGCAAGACCGGCGGCAAGCGGGGCGTGGCAAGCCTGTGTATCGGCGGCGGCGAGGCGACGGCGGTGGGGATCGAGATCCTGTAACGCGACCCGTTCCCGCTTTGTTTGCTCGCCTCTCCCATAAATGGGAGAGGGAAGCGAAACCAGAAAAAGGAGGCCCACCTTGCCAACCGCCCTCATCCTCGGTGCCTCGCGCGGCATCGGCCTTGAATTCGTGCGCCAGTACCGTGCCGACGGCTGGCGCGTCATCGCGGCGGCGCGCACGCCCGAAGGCGTCGGTGCGCTGGAGGCGCTCGGCGCCGAGGCGCACCAGGCCGACCTGTCCGATGCCGGCGCGGTCGCGGGCCTGGGCTGGAAGCTCGATGGCGAGGCGCTCGACGTGGCGGTCTACAACGCCGGCGTGATGGGGCCGCGCACCGAGAGCGCGCAGCCGGTCACGCCGCCGGAGTTCGACCGTGTCATGCATGTCAACGTGCTGGGCCCGATGATGGCGCTGCCGTTGCTGCTGCCCTATGTCGAGGCCGGGCAGTCCGGCCATGGCGGCGTGCTGGCGGTGCTGTCGTCGCGCATGGGCAGCATCGGCGCGATGGAGCACAGCACCAGCTGGCTGTACCGCGTCAGCAAGGCGGGCGCCAACGCGGCGCTGCGCGCGGTGGCGCTGGATGCGCGCCATGCCACCTGCGTCGCGCTGCATCCGGGCTGGGTCAAGACCGACATGGGCGGCCAGGAAGCCGACCTGACCGTGCAGCAGAGCGTCAAGGGCATGCGCCAGGTGCTGGCCAGCGTCAAGCGCCGCGACAACGGCACCTTCCACAACTACGACGGCACGCCCATCCCCTGGTAAGGGCGCCCGCGCACTTCTATCACCGAACCGACATGCTGCTGACCCCCGAACAGGAAATGATCCGCGACGCCGTGCGCCAGTTCGCGCAGGAAGTGATCGCGCCGCAGGCCGCGCAGTGGGACCGCGACAAGACCTTCCCCAAGGATGTGCATCGCGAGCTGGCGGCGCTGGGCGCGTATGGCGTGGCGGTGCCGGAGCAGTATGGCGGCGCCGGCCTCGATTACCTGTCGCTGGCGCTGATCCTGGAAGAGATTGCGGCCGGCGACGGCGGCACTTCCACCGTCATCAGCGTCAACAACTGCCCGGTGTGCAGCATGCTGATGTCGTTCGCGAGCGAGGCGCAGAAGCAGCAGTGGCTGGTGCCGCTGGCGCGCGGCGAGATGCTGGGCGCGTTCTGCCTGACCGAGCCGCACGTCGGTTCCGATGCCTCGGCGCTGCGCACCACGGCGGTCCGCGACGGCGACCATTACGTGCTCAACGGCGTCAAGCAGTTCATCACCAGCGGGCAGAACGCCGACGTCGCGATCGTGCTGGCGGTAACCGACAAGGCCGCCGGCAAGCGCGGCATCAGCGCCTTCATCGTGCCGACCTCGACCCCGGGCTACGTGGTGGCGCGGCTCGAGGACAAGCTCGGCCAGCATTCGTCGGACACCGCGCAGATCCTGTTCGAGGACTGCCGCGTGCCGGCCGCCAACCTGCTCGGCGACGAGGGCGGCGGCTACAAGATGGCGCTGTCGGGGCTGGAGGGAGGCCGCATCGGCATTGCCTCGCAGAGCATCGGCATGGCGCGCGCCGCGTTTGAAGCGGCGCTTGCGTATGCGAAGGAACGCGAGAGTTTCGGCCAGCCGCTGTTCCAGCACCAGGCGGTGCAGTTCCGCCTGGCCGAGATGGCCACGCGCATCGACGTCGCGCGCCAGATGGTGTGGCACGCCGCCGCGCTGCGCGATGCCGGGCGCCCGTGCCTGAAGGAGGCGGCGATGGCCAAGCTGTTCGCCAGCGAGATGGCCGAGCGCGTCTGTTCCGATGCGATCCAGGTGTTCGGCGGCTACGGCTACGTCAGCGACTTCCCGGTCGAGCGCATCTACCGCGACGTGCGCGTGTGCCAGATCTACGAGGGCACCAGCGACATCCAGAAGATCCTGATCGCGCGCGCGCTGGCCTAGCGCCGCCATTTGCGCGTACGATGAGCGGGCGTGCCGCGCCGGCGTCACGTCTTTGTGCAACCCACGTCTTCCGCAACCGGACCTGCAACCACAAGAATAGGGCCCCCGACATGACCGCAGCGATCGACTTCTACTTCGATTTCTCTTCGCCGTACGGCTATTTCGCCAGCACCCGTATCGACGACCTGGCGCAGAAGTACGGGCGCAACGTCGCCTGGCATCCGATCCTGCTGGGGGTGGTGTTCAAGACCACCGGCGCGTCGCCGCTGCCGCAGCTGCCGCTCAAGGGCGACTACAGCTGGCGCGACTTCGAGCGCACCGCGCGCTTCCACGGCATCGAATACAAGCGCCCCACGCATTTCCCGCTGCCGACCACGCATGCCGCGCGCGCCATGCTGTGGCTGCAGAACCATCACGGCGACGACCTGGCCGCGGCCTTCGCCCGCTCGGTGTATCGCGCGCTGTTCGTCGACGACATCAACATTGCCGAACCGGCCGAGATCATGAAGCTGGCCGAGCCGCTGGGCGTGGACGTGCAGGCGCTCGACGCCGGAGCCACCAGCTACCAGATCAAGGACCAGCTCAAGGCCGAGATCGAGGTGGCGATGGCCAAGGGCGTGTTCGGCTCGCCCTTCGTCATCGTCGACGGCGAGCCGTTCTGGGGCTTCGACCGCTTCGACCAGATCGAGGCCCACCTGAAGAGCCGCCGCCAGACCGAACTCAGGGCCGTGCCAAACCCCGACACCAAGGAAAAGAAACCCGCATGACTGCAGCAACCCCTGGCCATTCCGGCCGCTTCGATTGTGTGATCTTCGATTGCGACGGCGTGCTCGTCGACAGCGAGCCCATCGTCAACCGCGTGCTCAACCAGATGCTGAACGAGCTCGGCATCGAGATCTCGCTGGAAGACTCGACGCGCCTGTTCCTGGGCCGCGCGGTGCGCGAAGAACTGGACATGATCGAACGCATGCGCGGCGCGCCGCTGCCCGAGAACTGGCTGTCGACGTGGCTGGCGCGCCGCAATGCGGTGCTGGAAGAAGAGGTCGCGGCGGTGGCGCATGTGCGCGACGCCATCCGCGCGGTCGCCGCCACCGGCATGCCGGTGTGCGTGGCGTCGGGCGCGGACCGTGTCAAGGTCAAGCTGCAGCTGACCAAGACCGGGCTGGTCGAGCTGTTCCAG
This sequence comes from Cupriavidus nantongensis, assembly GCF_001598055.1. Classification (NCBI taxonomy): domain Bacteria; kingdom Pseudomonadati; phylum Pseudomonadota; class Betaproteobacteria; order Burkholderiales; family Burkholderiaceae; genus Cupriavidus; species Cupriavidus nantongensis. The sequence goes on from NZ_CP014844.1 coordinate 439,305, forward strand.
CAGGATGAACGCGAACATATCTTCTCGGCCACCGAAGTGGCGCGCAGCAAGCCGGCGCCGGACGTGTACCTGCTGGCCGCGCGCACCATGGGCGTCGAGCCCGCGCGCTGCGCCGTGGTCGAAGACAGCCCGACCGGCGTGACCGCGGGCGTGGCGGCCGGCATGACGGTGTTCGGCTACGCCGCGCGCAACGATGCCGCGCAGCTGCGCGAGGCCGGTGCGCGCATCATCTTCACCGATATGCGCGAGCTGCCGGAGCTGGTGGGATGACGGGCGCAAGGGCGGCCAAGGCCCCGCAGCGCCTGCCCAAGGCCGGCCCGGTGCCGTGCCCTTGCGGCAGCGCTGACTATGACGCCTGCTGCGGCCGCTTTCACCGCGGCGAGGCGCTGCCGCCCAATGCCGAGGCGCTGATGCGCTCGCGCTACAGCGCCTATGTGCTGAACGACATCGACTGGCTGCGCCAGACCTGGCATGCGTCCACCTGCCCGGCCGACCTGGTACCCGACACCGCAACGCGCTGGCTCGGCCTGGCGGTCAAGGCGCATGCACAGCAGGACGACACGCATGCCGAAGTGGAATTCGTGGCGCGCTACAAGGTAGGCGGGCGCGCCTGGCGGCTGCATGAGCGCAGCCGCTTTGTCTGCGAGGCGCGCGCCCCGGGCGAGGCGCCGCGCTGGCTTTATGTGGATGGCGACATCATCGGGGAGACACCATGAGCACCGACAAGCAGAACGAGCCCGAGTACCTGCTGTATTGCTTTGCCCAGTCCGGCAACGCCTACAAGGTGGCGCAGCTGCTGGAAACCGTCGGCGTGCAGCGCGGCCAGCAGTTGTGGCGGGCCCGCTTTGTCGATTTCTTCAACGGCGAGACCCGCACCCCGGAATACCGCGCGATCAACGTGATGGGCGAGGTGCCGGTGCTGGAGTTCGGCGGCCAGCGCCTGTCGCAGTCCGGCGCCATCCTCGAGACGCTGGCCGCGCGCCTGGATGCGTACGGCCCGCGCAACGAAGCCGAGCGCGCCGAGGTGCTGCGCTGGCTGCTGTTCGACAACCACAAGTTCACCTCGTACACCGCCACCTACCGCTTCATGCGCACCTTCGCCAGGTCGCCCGATCCGGCCGTGCTGGAGTTCTTCCGCGCGCGCTGCGAAGGTGCGTGGAACGTGCTCAACGCACACCTGGCCGGACGCGACTTCGTGCTGGGCGAGCGCGCCACCATCGCCGACTTCTCGCTGGCGGGCTACGTCTTCTTCGATGACGAGATCGGCGTGCACTGGCGCAAGGAATATCCGCATATCCACGCGTGGACCGAGCGCTTCCGCGCCTTGCCGGGCTGGAAGCATCCCTACGAGCTGATGCCCGGGCATCCGTTGCCGAAGGCAGCCGGCTGAGTCCGGCCGCCACGGCACGGCATCAGGCGGCCCCCAACCTTATCTGCCAGCAAGAGACTCCCAGATGCCCACGCTCGAAACCAGACTGAACGCCCGCTCCGAATCCTTCAAGGCCAATGCCGAGGCCATGCGCGCGCTGGTGGCCGACCTGAAGGCCAAGATCGCCAGACTGGCCGAAGGCGGCGGCGCCGACGCGCGCGCCAAGCATTTGTCGCGCGGCAAGCTGCTGCCGCGCGAGCGCGTGCAGCAGCTGCTCGATCCCGGCACGCCGTTCCTGGAGCTGTCGCAGCTGGCCGCGTACGGCATGTACGACGATGCCGCGCCCGGCGCCGGCATCATCACCGGCATCGGCCGCGTCGCCGGGCAGGAATGCGTGATCGTCTGCAACGACGCCACCGTCAAGGGCGGCACGTATTACCCGATGACGGTCAAGAAGCATGTGCGCGCGCAGGAGATCGCCGAGGAGAACCACCTGCCGTGCATCTACCTGGTCGACTCGGGCGGCGCCAACCTGCCCAACCAGGACGAGGTCTTCCCCGACCGCGACCACTTCGGCCGCATCTTCTACAACCAGGCCAACCTGTCCAAGCGCGGCATCCCGCAGATCGCGGTGGTGATGGGCTCGTGCACCGCGGGCGGCGCCTACGTGCCGGCGATGAGCGACGAGTCGATCATCGTCAAGAACCAGGGCACCATCTTCCTGGGCGGCCCGCCGCTGGTGAAGGCCGCCACCGGCGAGGAAGTCAGCGCGGAAGACCTGGGCGGCGCCGATGTGCATACGCGCCTGTCCGGCGTGGCCGACTACTTCGCGCAGAACGACCACCATGCGCTGAGCCTGGCGCGCAATATCGTGCAGCACCTGAACCGGCGCAAGCCGGACCAGATCCGGCTGCACGAGCCGGTCGAGCCGCTGTACCCGGTGGAAGAACTGTATGGCGTGATCCCGACCGACACGCGCAAGCCGTACGACGTGCGCGAGGTCATCGCACGCCTGGTCGACGGCTCCGAGTTCGACGAGTTCAAGGCGCGCTACGGCACCACGCTGGTCTGCGGCTTCGCGCGCATCTGGGGCTATCCGGTCGGCATCGTCGCCAACAACGGCATCCTGTTCTCGGAGTCGGCGCTGAAGGGCGCGCACTTTATCGAGCTGTGCTGCCAGCGCAAGATCCCGCTGGTGTTCCTGCAGAACATCACCGGCTTCATGGTCGGGCGCAAGTACGAGAACGAGGGCATCGCGCGCAACGGCGCCAAGATGGTGACGGCGGTGGCGACCGCGCAGGTGCCGAAGTTCACGGTGATCATCGGCGGCTCGTTCGGCGCGGGCAACTACGGCATGTGCGGGCGCGCGTATTCGCCGCGCTTCCTGTGGATGTGGCCGAACGCGCGCATCTCGGTGATGGGCGGCGAGCAGGCCGCGAGCGTGCTGGCGACGGTGCGCCGCGATGGCATCGAAGCGAAGGGCGGCCAGTGGAGCGCGCAGGAAGAGGATGCCTTCAAGCAGCCGATCCGCGACCAGTACGAGCACCAGGGCCACCCGTACTACGCCAGCGCGCGGCTGTGGGACGACGGCGTGATCGACCCCGCGCAGACGCGCACGGTGCTGGGGCTGGGCCTGTCGGCCAGCCTCAACGCGCCGATCGACGAGATGAAGTTCGGCGTGTTCCGCATGTAAGCATGTCAATCTGCGCCGACCTGATACTGCCTGACCGCTGATGCGCCGCACCGCCCGCCTGATTCGCCGCCTTGCCCTGGCCACGGTGCTTGCCGTGCTGGCACCGCTGTGCGGCCATGCGCAGATGGCGGACGGCAACGGCCAGTCGGCCGCGCGCGTGCGCTTCCAGGAGCAGGTGGTGATGCTGCCCAAGGCCGCGATCCCGTCGCGCATCGACCTGGAGGCGACGGTGTTCAAGCCGGCCGGCGCCGGGCCGTTCCCGCTGGTGGTGATCAACCACGGCAAGGCGCCGGGCCGGCCAGGCATGCAGGGCCGTGCGCGCTTTCCGGCGCAGAGCGTGGAGTTCCTGCGCCGCGGCTACGTGGTGGTGCTGCCGATGCGGCAGGGCTTCGCGCGCTCGGGCGGCGCCTATATCGGCGGCAGCTGCGACATCGAGACCAACGGCATGATGCAGGCCGATGACGTCGTCGCCACGCTCGACTACATGGCCACGCAGCCCTATGTCGACATGGACCGCATCGTCGTGATCGGCCAGTCGCACGGCGGGCTGACCACCATGGCGTTCAGCACCATCTCCTATCCCGGCGTGCGCGGCGTGGTCAACTTTGCCGGCGGGCTGCGCAACCTGAACTGCCCCGACTGGGAGGAGCGCCTGGTCGATGCCTTCGCCGCCTACGGCAGCGTGGCGCGCTACCCCTCGCTGTGGTTCTATGGCGAGAACGACAGCTACTGGCCGGTGCCGTTGCCCGGCCGCATGTTCAACGCCTTCAAGGCGCGCGCCAGCGGGCCGGCGGCGCAGGCCCGGCTGGTCGACGTGGGCGAGTTCGGCGCCGACTCGCACCGCCTGTTCAGCGCGCGCGAAGGCATTCCGGTGTGGCTGCCGGAGGTGGGCGAGTTCTTCCGCTCGCTGGGGCTGCCCTTCGATCCGGGCACCTGAACCGCATCATCCTATCCCTTATTTCCGCCATATCCGCCAACGGAGCGAACCATGGAATTCACTGCCCTGACCGTCAATATCGCCAACCACGTCGCCACCGTCACGCTGAACCGGCCCGACGTGCGCAACGCCTTCAACGAGACCGTGATCGCCGAGCTGACCGGCGCCTTCCGCGCGCTGGGCGACATGGACGAGGTGCGCGCCATCGTGCTGGCCGGCAACGGCCCGGCCTTCTGCGCCGGCGCCGACCTGAACTGGATGAAGAAGATGGCGGGCTACTCCGACGACCAGAACCGAGCCGATGCGCTGACGCTGGCGCAGATGCTGCACACGATCTGGTCATGCCCGCGCCCGGTGATCGCGCGCATCCAGGGCGACACTTATGCCGGTGGCATGGGCCTGGTGGCCGCGTGCGATATCGCGGTCGCGGCCGAGCATGCGCATTTCTGCCTGTCCGAGGCACGCCTGGGGCTGCTGCCCGCCACCATCAGCCCGTACGTGATCCGCGCCATGGGCGAGCAGGCCGCGCGCCGCTACTTCATCACCGCCGAGCGCTTCGACGCGGCCGAGGCGCTGCGACTGGGCCTGCTGCATGCGGTGGTGCCGGCCGAGGCGCTCGACGCCAAGGTCGCCGAACTGACCGCTGCGCTGGTCGCCAACAGCCCCAACGCCGTGCGCGAGAGCAAGCGGCTGGTGCAGGACATCGCCGGACGCGCGATCGACAACGACCTGCTGGCCGATACGGCCGACCGCATCGCCAAGATCCGCGCGTCGGAAGAGGGGCGGGAAGGGGTGAAGTCGTTCCTGGAGAAGCGCACGCCGTCGTGGCGCCCGGCTTGATCGTGGCTCATCAGCTGCGCTGGTTTGCTCCCCTCTCCCGCGCGCGGGAGAGGGGCCGGGGGTGAGGGCCGGCGCGTGCAATAGCGACGGCCTTCACTTCGTTGAGGCTCAGGGCCCTCACCCCAACCCTCTCCCGCAAGCGGGAGAGGGAGTACACAAGCGGGAGTTTGGAACGCTCGCGGCATGCGAGAGCGCGACGCATGAAATAAAGACTGGGCGCGACTGCGTGGAGATGGCAGCACGCTAGCCACAAGCGCAGGGCTTCTTGCATGCAACGTTCGGTAATTCCCGCCAAAGCTCTGCTAACGGGAAAAATCCAGCGACATTGCCAAGCCGCGGAAGTCCTCCCTACCATGACCCTCCCAATCCGTCCGCCACCATCGCGCCGACCGGTCCCGCCGGCGGCGCCAGCGCGGACGGCCAACCAAGGAGGGCTATCTTGGACCACCTGTCCCTATCCCCAGGCGGCGCTGCACCTGGCCTCGGCCAGCGCAGCCGCGCCGCCGTCTGGCATCCGTGCACGCGCCTGCGTCCGGACGATGACGCCGTGCCGCTGGCGATCGTGCGCGGCGAAGGCCCGTGGCTGCACGATGCCGACGGCCAGCGCTACTTCGACGCCGCCAGTTCCTGGTGGGTCAACCTGTTCGGCCATGCCAACCCGCGCATCAATGCCGCGCTGGCGCGCCAGATGGAGACGCTCGAGCACGTGATGCTGGCGGGCTGCACGCACGCGCCCGCGGTCGAGCTGGCCGAGCGGCTGTCGGTGCTGACCGGCGGCGCGCTCGGCAATGTCTTCTACGCCTCGGACGGCGCCTCGGCGGTCGAGATCGCGCTGAAGATGAGCTTCCACTACTGGCGCAACACCGGCCTGCCGGCCAAGCGCGAGTTCGTCTGCCTGCGCCACGGCTACCACGGCGAAACCGTGGGCGCGCTCGCCGTCACCGACGTGGAGATCTTCCGCGATGCCTACGATGCGCTGATCCGCCGCGCCCATGTGGTGATGTCGCCCGATGCGCGGCAGGCCCGGCGCGGCGAGTCCGCCGCCGGCGTGGCCGCGCGCGCGCTGGCGGAACTGGAGGCGCTGCTGCGCGAGCGCGCCGGCGCCATTGCCGCGCTGATCGTCGAGCCGCTGGTGCAGGGCGCCGCCGGCATGGCAATGCATGACCCGTCTTACCTCGACGGCGTGCGCGCGCTGTGCGACCGCTACCGCGTGCACCTGATCGCCGACGAGATCGCGGTGGGATGCGGGCGCACCGGCACCTTCTTCGCGTGGGAACAGTCGCGCGGCACCGAGGCGCCGTTGCCGGCGCATGACTGGCCCGATTTCCTGTGCCTGTCCAAGGGCATCAGCGGCGGCTACCTGCCGCTGTCGCTGGTGCTGTCGCGCCCGGAAATCCAGCGCGCCTTTGTCGCCGACGAGCTCGCGCGCAGCTTCCTGCATTCGCATTCGTACACCGGCAACCCGCTCGCCTGCCGCGCGGCGCTGGCGACGCTGGACCTGTTCGAGCAGGACGATGTGCTGGCGCGCAACCGCGAGCGCGCGCAATGGCTGGCCGACGGCATGGCCGCTCTTGCCGCTGACACGCGCGTGCAGCACGTGCGCCAGCGTGGCCTGATCTGGGCCGCGGACGTGCGCGACGACGTTGCCGGCGTCGACTTCGCCGCGCGTTTCCACTATGCCGCGCGCGCGCGCGAGCTGCTGGTGCGCCCGATCGGCAATACGCTCTACGTGATGCCGCCCTACGTCTTCGACGCCGCACAGGCGCGCTGGCTGGGCCAACGGATGCTGGCCACGCTCGATGATGTGACCGCAGGCAAGGAGGTGCGCGATGCTGCTTGAACAACTGAAGCAGGCCACCGAACAGCGCCACGCGCTGGCGCTGACGCGCCGCCGCCGCACCGCGCACACCGCGTGCGCGCCGCACCAGGCCGTGGGCGAGGACGGTAGCGAGGCGGCATCGCTGCTGACCTTCTGCAGCAACGACTACCTCGGGCTGGCCAACCATCCGCAAGTGATCGCCGCGCTGGTCGAAGGCGCGCAGCGCTATGGCGCCGGCAGCGGTGCCTCGCACCTGGTCAGCGGCCATTCGCTCGCGCACGCGCGGCTGGAAGCCGAACTGGCACGCTGGTTCGCGCCGTATATCGCGCAGGCGCGCACGCTGTACTTCTGCACCGGCTACATGGCCAACATGGCCGTGCTGACCGCGCTCGGCACCGCCGGCGCGACGCTGTTCTGCGAGTCGCTCAACCATGCCTCACTGATCGACGGTGCGCGGCTGGCGCGTGCCGAGGTGCAGCGCTACCCGCATTGCGACACCGCGGCGCTGGAAGCGCTGCTCGCGGCCAGCACCAGCGCGCGCAAGCTGATCGTCACCGACAGCGTGTTCAGCATGGACGGCAACGTCGCGCCGCTGCGCCAGCTGCTGGCGCTGGCCGAGCGCCATGAGGCGTGGATCGTCGTCGACGATGCCCATGGCTTCGGCGTGCTCGGCGAGCATGGGCACGGGGTGCTGGAAGCGCTTGGACTGTCGTCCGAACGCTTGATCTATATCGGCACGCTCGGCAAGGCGGCCGGCGTCGCGGGTGCCTTCGTCGCCGCGCACGCGACCATCGTCGAGCATCTGGTCAACACCGCGCGGCCGTATATCTACACCACGGCCGCGCCGCCTGCGGTCGCGCATGCGCTGCTGGCAAGCCTGGCCATCATCGAAGGTGAAGAGGGCAGGCAGCGCCGCGCACAACTGGCGCGCTGCATCGCGCTGCTGCGCGAAGGCCTGGCCCGGCTGGCCGCGATCGCGGGCTGGATCCTGGGCGACAGCCAGACCGCGGTGCAGCCGCTGATCGTCGGTGACAACGGCGCCGCGCTGGCGCTGTCGGCCACGCTGGAGGCCAATGGCATCCGCGTCGGCGCGATCCGTCCGCCGACCGTGCCTGAAGGCACGGCAAGGCTGCGCATCACGCTGTCGGCGGCGCACACCGAGGCCGATGTGCGCCGCCTGCTCGATGCGCTGGGCGCCGCGGTGGCGCAGCGGGAGGCCGCATGAACGCGTACGCTTCCGCCTCTCTCGCGGCTCCCTTTGCCTGCTTCGTCACCGGCACCGATACCGGCATCGGCAAGACCCACGCCAGCGCCACGCTGCTGCATGCGCTCCATGGCGCCGGCTACCGCACCGCGGGCATGAAGCCGGTGGCCAGCGGCAGCGAATGGCGCGACGGCCACTGGCACAACGACGACGTGGCGCAGTTGCGCGCCGCCAGTTCGGTCGCGGTGCCGCTGGGCCAGACCTGCCCGTTCCTGCTGCGCACGCCGTGCTCGCCGCACCTGGCGGCTGCTCAGGAAGGCGTGCGTATCACGCGCGCGCCGATCCGCGCTGCCTTCGACGCGCTGCGCCGCCAGGCCGATGCCGTGGTGGTCGAGGGCGTGGGCGGCTTCAACGTGCCACTCGACGCCGGTGCGGTGCGCTGGAACACCGCCGACCTTGCCGTGATGCTTAGCGTGCCGGTGGTGATGGTGGTCGGCATCCGGCTCGGCTGCCTGAACCACGCCGTGCTGACCGCCGAAGCCATCCGCGCGCGCGGCCTGCCGCTGGCCGGCTGGATCGCCAACCGGGTCGACCCGGACATGCTGCTGGCCGACGAGAACATCGCCACGCTGCACGCATCGCTCGACGCGCCGTGCCTGGGCGAGCTGCCCTGGCAGCTGGCGCCCGCCGCCGCCGCCGGCCGGCTCGAGCTTGCGCCGCTGCTGGCCGCCGCCACCCGCTACCAGGCCGAGGCCGCCGGCCTGGCTGCCTGACAACAACAAGATCTCATTGACCATGACCCAAGCCCATACCGTTACCACCATCTCCGCCGAATCGCTGCGCCAGACCGCGCGCCAGCATGCCTTGCCCGACGATGCCAAATGGCGCGTCGATGACGTCGCCGCGCTGTTCGCGCTGCCGTTCAACGACCTGCTGTTCCGCGCCCAGCAGGTGCACCGCGAACACTTCGATGCCAACACCGTGCAGCTGTCGACGCTGCTGTCGATCAAGACCGGCGGCTGCGAGGAGGACTGCGGCTACTGCCCGCAGAGCGCGCACCACGACGCCGGCGTCAAGGCCGAGAAGCTGATGGCGCTGGACGAAGTGCTGGACGCCGCGCGCGCGGCCAAGGCCAATGGCGCTACGCGCTTCTGCATGGGCGCCGCCTGGCGCAGCCCCAAGGACCGCCACCTCGAGCCGGTGATGGACATGGTGCGCGAAGTCAAGGCGATGGGGCTGGAGACCTGCGTCACGCTGGGCATGCTCAAGGCCGAGCAGGCGCAGCAACTGAAGGAAGCAGGCCTGGACTATTACAACCATAACCTCGACACCTCGCCTGAGTTCTACGGCAAGATCATCACCACGCGCACCTACCAGGACCGGCTCGACACCATCGGCCACGTGCGCGACGCCGGCATCAACGTGTGCTGCGGCGGCATCGTCGGCATGGGCGAGTCGCGCGAGGCGCGCGCGGGCCTGATCGCGCAGCTGGCCAATATGGACCCGTACCCGGAGTCGGTGCCCATCAACAACCTGGTCCAGGTCGAGGGCACGCCGCTGGCCGGCACCGAGGCGCTGGACCCGTTCGAGTTCGTCCGCACCATCGCGGTGGCGCGCATCACCATGCCGCAAGCGATGGTGCGGCTGTCGGCCGGCCGCGAGGCCATGGATGAAGCGCTGCAGGCGCTGTGCTTCATGGCCGGCGCCAATTCGATCTTCTACGGCGAAAAGCTGCTGACCACCGGCAACCCGCAGGCCGACCGCGACCGCGCGCTGCTGGCCCGCCTCGACATCCGCGCCGAGGGCTACGCGGGGTAACCCGGATCAACGCCGCAGGAAAGTGCCCGCTGGACCGCGCGCCGCCGTAATATCCCGGTTAGGGGATAACAAGGAGGGCGCATGTTCAACAAGATCCTGATCGCCAACCGCGGTGAAATCGCCTGCCGCGTGGCCGCCACCTGCCGCCGGCTGGGCATCCGCACCGTCGCGGTGTATTCCGACGCCGACGCCGAGGCGCGCCACGTTGCCTTCTGCGACGAGGCCGTGCATATCGGCGGTGCCGCCGCGCGCGACAGCTACCTGCGCGCCGACCATATCATCGAGATGGCGAAGGAGACCGGCGCCCAGGCGATCCACCCGGGCTACGGCTTCCTGTCCGAGAACGAAGCCTTTGCCGAGGCCTGCGCCGCGGCCGGGCTGGTCTTTATCGGCCCGCCGGCGTCGGCGATCCACGCGATGGGCAGCAAGAGCGCGGCCAAGCAGCTGATGGAAAAGGCGTCGGTGCCGCTGGTGCCGGGCTACCACGGCGAGGACCAGGACCCGGCGCTGCTGCGGCGCGAGGCCGACCGCATCGGCTATCCGGTGTTGCTGAAGGCCAGCGCGGGCGGCGGCGGCAAGGGCATGCGCGTGGTCGAGTCCGGCGACGGTTTCGAGGCCGCGCTGGCATCGGTCAAGCGCGAGGCCAGCGCCAGCTTCGGCGACGACAAGGTGCTGGTCGAGAAGTACCTGACGCGTCCGCGCCATATCGAGATCCAGGTGTTTGCCGACACCCACGGCAACTGCGTCTACCTGTTCGAGCGCGACTGCTCGGTGCAGCGCCGGCACCAGAAGGTGCTCGAGGAAGCGCCGGCGCCCGGCATGACCGAGGAACGCCGCCGCGCCATGGGCGAGGCGGCAGTGGCCGCGGCAAAAGCCGTCGGCTACGTGGGCGCCGGCACGGTCGAGTTCATCGCCAATCAAGACGGCTCGTTCTACTTCATGGAGATGAACACGCGCCTGCAAGTCGAACATCCGGTGACCGAGATGATCACCGGTCAGGACCTGGTCGAATGGCAGCTGCGCGTCGCCGCCGGCGAGCCGCTGCCGCTGACGCAGCAGCAGCTGCGCATCGACGGCCATGCGCTGGAGGCGCGCATCTACGCCGAGAACCCCGACAAGCAGTTCCTGCCGTCCACCGGCACGCTGCGCTTCCTGCGCACGCCGCCGGCGGTGCAGTTCATGCGCGGCGAGGATTCCCATGGCCCGGCCGGCGTGCGCATCGATGCCGGCGTGCGCGAAGGCGACACCATCAGCCCGTTCTACGACCCGATGATCGCCAAGCTGATCGTCTGGGGCAAGGACCGCGACGAGGCGCTGGCGCGCATGCGCCAGGCGCTGGCGGCGTACCACGTGGTGGGGTTGTCGACCAACGTGGCCTTCCTGCAGCGGCTGGTGAAGTCCGAGGCGTTCCGCACCGCCGATCTCGACACCGGGCTGATCGAGCGCAACGAGGCGGTCCTGTTTCCGCCGCCCGCGCCGGTCGGCATGGAGCTGATCGCGCTGGCGGTGGCGGCGCTGCTGGATCGCGAGGCGCGCGAACTGCGCATCGATGCCGCCGATCCGCACTCGCCGTGGACCCACGCCGGGGCCTGGCGGCTGAACGGCGGCGTGTCGCGCACGCTTCGCTTCGGCTACGGCGAGCAGGTGCTCGACGTAAAGCTGGACCGCAATGCGCGCGGCGCCACGCTGATCTACGCCGACCAGGCCGCGCCGTTTGCCTATACCTGCCAGGCCGACGATCTCCGCGTCAACCTCGGCACGCGGCGCACCCACGGACAGGTGCATGCCGATGGCGATACCTTCCACGTCTTCTATGCCGGGCGGCATGTGAGCCTGGCGTGGCTCGACCCGCTCGCCCACGCGGGAGAAACCGAGGGCGAAGGCGGCAAGCTGACCGCGCCGATGCCGGGCAAGGTCATCGCCGTAATGGTCGAAGCCGGCAGCACGGTCACGCGCGGCACGCCGCTGCTGGTCATGGAGGCGATGAAGATGGAGCACACCATCAGCGCACCGGCCGATGGCGTGGTCAGCGAAATCCTGTACGGCGTGGGCGAACAGGTGGCGGAAGGCGCGCAGCTGCTGGCATTTGCGGGGAAATAGGGCGACGGCTACGGGACCCGGCGCCATGGCGCCGGGCCCGTAAGCGGCGGAGCGTGCGAGGGATCGCGGGTATGACGTTTCCTGCGGAGATCGGGATACGTCCTACGCTGGCGCTTGACGCGTCGTGACTAGAATGGCGGACCTTCAGCCTGTCACGCCGACTTCCCCATGCTACGCACGCTTTGCCGGATCCTCCTCTGGACCTTGCTGACTACTGGCATCGCTGGCACCGCTGGCACCGCCGGAGCCGCGTGTACCGGCACCGGCGTCAGTTCGACCATGGCGTTGCCGGCCGGCCTTACCATTGCGCGGGACCAGCCCGACGGCAGCATCCTGTTCGACACCGGCTGGGTCGGCACCAATTCCGCGTACGTCACATGCGACCCCCTCGAAACATGGAGCTATGGCTACGCCCTGCCGATGACGCCGGCGGCCGGCGTGGGTGTCTATGAAACCGGCGTCGCCGGCATCGGCATCCGGACCGCGTGGTCGAACACGCTCAGCGTGCAGCCGGCCGACATCACCCAGGCCATGGTGCAGAACTGGCCGCGTGCGCAGCAGACGCTGCCGAACTTCCGCGGCGCCTATCTCCCACCGGCGCTGTATCGCGTCCAGCTGATCAAGACCGGACCGATTGCGCCGGGCGTGATCGCGTTCCAGAATCCCACCGCAACCTCCATGTACGGCGGCATCGTCGCCACCTCGACCAACTTCACCAGTACGCAGGTCAATATCCGGACCGCAGGTTGCCGCGTCACCAACAGCAATATCATCGTCGAGCTGCCGACCACCAGCCTGCAGAGCTTCAGTGCCGTCGGTTCGACGCAAGGGGCGACCCAGTTCAGCATTCCGCTGGTCTGCGATGCCGGCATCAGCATTGCCTACGAGCTGGACGGGACGGCCGACGCATCGAATGCCCCCGGCGTGCTGGCAAACCAGGCCGGCAGCGGCATGGCCACCGGCGTCGGGGTACAGGTGCTGCAAGGCAAGACGCCGGTAACGCTGAATGCGGTGTCGTCTCCGTACGTGCGGACCACCAGCGACAACGAGGCCGTCAGCATTCCGATGACCGCACGGTATTTCAAGACCAGCCCGGTCGTGACCAGCGGCCGCGTAAGTGCCATCGCCACGCTAAACATGAACTACCAGTAGCGCCCCGCGCGCCGCCTGGCGCGCCTCACAAGCCCGCGCGAGCCGCGGGAACGAAGGAAATGCCCTGCCAGCCGCGGGGCTTTTTCCATTGGCGGCGCGCCCGCCATCCGCCCCCGCGGCGCATTCCTCTGCCAAAATAGCCCTTTGAACCACCAGAGTCGCTGGAGACATCATGAAGTTGCAGTTGTACGTTCCGGATGGCCGTTACGAGCCCTGGATCGAAGGTTTCGCCCAGGCGCTGCCGGAAGCCACCTGCGTGACCTGGGACGACAGCCGCGGCCAGGCCGTCGATTACGCCGTGGTGTGGCGCCCGCCGGTCGAGATGCTGCGTGGCCGCACCGACCTGAAGGCGGTGTTCAACCTCGGTGCCGGCGTCGACGGCATCCTGCGCCTGCGCGACGAAGATCCGCAGGCACTGCCGGCCGGCGTGCCGATCGTGCGGCTCGACGACGCCGGCATGGCGGCGCAGATGGCCGAATACGTCACCTCGGCCGTGCTGCGCTATTTCCGCCGGCTGGACGATTACGCCGCCCAGGCGCAGGCGGGCAAGTGGAAATTCCTCAAGCCGCACCGCCGCGAGGACTTCACCATCGGCGTGATGGGCATCGGCACGCTGGGCACGCATATCGCGCGCACGCTGGCCGGCTTCGGCTTCCCGGTGCGTGGCTGGAGCCGCACCGCGCGCGCGGTCGAGGGCGTGGTGGGATTCCACGGCGATGCCGGCCGCACGCCGTTCCTGGACGGCCTGCGCGTGCTGGTCAATGTGCTGCCGCTGACGCCGCAGACCGAGAACATCCTGAACGGCGAACTGTTCGGCAAGCTGGCGCAGGGCGCCTACGTGATCAATGTCGCGCGCGGCCAGCACCTGGTCGAAGCCGACCTGCTCGCGGCGGTGCAGGCCGGCCAGGTCGCGGGCGCGACGCTTGACGTGTTCCGCACCGAGCCGCTGCCGGCGGATCACCCGTTCTGGCAGGAGCCGCGCATCACCATTACCCCGCATATCTCGGCGCTGACGCTGCGCGAGGACAGCATCGCCCAGATCGCCGGCAAGATCCGCGCACTGCGCGCCGGCCAGCCGATCGCGGGCGTGGTCGACCTGCAGCGCGGCTATTGATTACCGAACGAGCCAACCAAATCCCCACCGAATAAACGACAGGAGACAGCCATGACCATGCCGAACTACGTGAAGATCGTTGAAGTGGGCCCGCGCGACGGCCTGCAGAACGAGAAGGCGATGGTGCCCACCGACGTGAAGGTCGCGCTGATCAACCAGCTTACCGACGCCGGCTTCGTCAATATCGAGGCCGCCTCGTTCGTGTCGCCCAAATGGGTGCCGCAGATGGCCGACGGCGCCGACGTGATGGCGCGCATCCAGCGCCGCGCGGGCACGCTGTATTCGGCGCTGACGCCCAACATGAAGGGCTTCGAGGGCGCGATCGCGGCCGGGGCCGACGAGGTGGTGATCTTCGGCGCGGCCAGCGAGGCGTTCTCGCAGAAGAACATCAACTGCTCGATCGCCGAGTCGATCGAGCGCTTCGCGCCGGTGGCGGCCGCGGCCAAGGAGCAGGGCGTGCGCCTGCGCGGCAGCATCTCGTGCGCGCTCGGCTGCCCGTACCAGGGCGAGGTGCCGGTCAGCTCGGTGGTCGACGTGGTGCGCCGCATGCGCGAGCTGGGCTGCGACGAGATCGACATCGCCGACACCATCGGCGTGGGTACGCCGGTGCGCGTGCAGCAAGTGATGCGCGCCGCGGCGGCGGAGTTTGCGCTGGACCGGCTCTCCGGCCATTTCCACGACACCTACGGCCAGGCCCTGTCCAACATCCTGGCCAGCCTGGAAGTGGGCATCGCGATCTTCCATGCCTCGGTCGCGGGCCTGGGCGGCTGCCCCTATGCCAAGGGCGCCACCGGCAACGTCGCCACCGAAGACGTGCTGTACATGCTGCACGGCATGGGCATCCACACCGGCATCGACCTGGAAGCAGTGGTGCGCGCCGGCGACTACATCTCGCAGGCGATCGGCCGCGCCAACAGTTCGCGCGTGGGCCGCGCCCTGCTGACCAAATGGGCCGCCGCCAGCGACGCGGCGCCGGCCTGCGTGTAAGGCGCGGCCAATACAAGAGAACGCAGGAGAACGCATGACAATGCCTGACGAAGCGCTGCCCGAGTCCGCGCTGCCCGAGTCCGCGCAGCGCGTGGCCGACCTGCTGGCCGGCCTCGGCCACGACCGGCCCGTGGTGATGCTGCCCGCGACCGGCAAGACCTCGGCCGAGGCTGCCGCCGGGCTCGGCTGCAGCGTGGCCGAGATCGCCAAGTCCATCATCTTTCGCCGCGTCGCCGACGATGCGCCGGTGCTGGTGATCGCCAGCGGCAGCAACCGCGTCGACGAGGCCAAGGTGGCGGCGCGCGTGGGCGCGCTGGGCAAGGCCGACGCGCGCTTCGTGCGCGAGAAGACCGGCTATGCCATCGGCGGCGTCTGCCCGATCGGCCATGCGGTGGCGCCGGTGATGCTGCTGGACCAGGACCTGTTCCGCTATGACAGCCTGTGGGCCGCGGCCGGCCATCCGCACGCGGTGTTCAACCTGACCCCGCACCAGCTGCAGCAGATGACCGGGGCCGAAGTCGCCGATGTCGCGATCGCGGCCGCTCCCGGAGCCGCTTCCGGAGCCGCGGCATGAGCCCGGACCTGCGCCCCGGCCTGGCCTTCACCTGGCAATACACGGTGCCGCCCAAGGCCACGGTGCCGCGCCTGTATGACGATATCCCGGGCTGCGCCGAGATGCCCGACGTGCTGGCCACCGGCTACCTGGTCGGCATCATGGAGTGCGCCTGCCTGCAGATGCTGCGCGAGCACCTGGACTGGCCGCGCGAGCAATCGCTCGGCACGCTGGTCAGCTTCTCGCACCTGGCGCCGACGCCGCCGGGCATGACCGTGACGGTCAGGGGCGAGCTGGTCGAGGTCGACGGGCGCCGCCTGCGCTTCCAGCTGAGCGCATGGGACGGCGAGGACAAGATCTCGGAGGGTGTGCACGAGCGCCACCTGATCGACGCCGGCCGCTTCAACCAGAAGGTCGCGGCCAAGGCCGCGCGCGCGGCGGGCTGAGTGGCGAGCGCGCGCAACGCCATGGCTACGATGCCGCCTTCGCCGCCTTCGCCGCCTTCGCCTACCTTGCCCGCCTCGCTCGCCGCGGAACTGGCCAGCCAGGCCGACGCCGCGCTGCACGCCACGCCGGTGCCCTCGCCGTGCCGCAACGTCTGCCGCATGGACCCGTCGAGCGGCTATTGCGAGGGCTGCCTGCGCACCATCGAAGAGATTGCCGGCTGGTCGTCGGCCGGCGACGAAGACAAGCGCCGCATCTGGGCGCAACTGCCGCGGCGCGCCGCAGGGCTGGCGGGCGGGGAGACATCGTCGTGAGCGAAAACACCGTGCCGCGCTTGCCGGCCACCATGCGCGTGTTCGAGCGCGGCTGGCTGTCGGCCAACAACATCCTGTTCGACGACGGCGACGATACCGCGCTGGTCGACACCGGCTACGTCACCCACGCGCCGCAGACGCTGGCGCTGGTGGCGTCCGCGCTGCAGGGCCGGCCGCTGGCGCGCGTGATCAACACCCATCTGCACTCCGACCACTGCGGCGGCAATGCCGCGCTGCAGGCACGCTGGCAGCCGCGCACCGCGATCCCCGCGGCCGAGGCCGAGGCCGTGGCGGCGTGGGATACCGATGCGCTCAGCTACAAGGCCACCGGCCAGCAGTGCGACCGCTTTACCTTCGACAGCGTGCTGAACGACGGCGACACGCTGCGCCTGGGCGGCATCGACTGGCAGGTGGTGGCAGCCCCCGGTCACGATCCGCACGCGGTGATGCTGTTCGCGCCCGCGGAGCGCATCCTGATATCCGGGGATGCGCTGTGGCAGAACGGCTTCGGCGTGATCTTTCCCGAGCTGGAGGGCGAGAGCGGCTTCGCCGAACAGGCGGCAGTGCTGGCGCGCATCGCGCAACTCGATGTGCGCGTGGTGATCCCCGGCCACGGCAGCGTGTTCACCGACGTCGCCGCGGCGGTCGAGCGCGCGCAGGGACGCCTGGCGTACCTGAGCGCCGACCCGGCGCGCAATGCCGCGCATGCGGTCAAGGTGCTGGTGAAATTCAAGCTGCTCGAGGCGCAGCGGATGACGCTGGCGGCATTGGCCGCGTGGATGGAGGCGGCGCCGCTGATGGCCCACATGCGCGAGCGCTTTATGCCGGGGCAGCAGATGGCTGAGCTCTGCGCGCAGACGGTGGGGGCGCTGGCGCGGGTGGGGGCGGCGCAGGTCGAGGGGGAGTGGGTGGTGAATCGGGATTGATTCCGCGCCGAGGCCGCGCCTCATAGCGAGGGATCCGTCGCTCCTGCTGGTTTGCTACCCTCTCCCGCAAGCGGGAGAGGGAGCACACAATCGGGATGCGCGGCCTTGCGGCAGGCCGATCAGAACGACGTCCTGAACCCCACCTTCACACTCCTGCCCGCCATCGGCGCGATATCCCGCAGGATCGAGCCCGCGTTGCGCGCGTCCTGGTTGGTCAGGTTGTCGCCGCGCAGGTACACCAGGGTTTGCGTGCCCGCCACCTTGAACTTGTAGGTCAGCGCCAGGCTCAGCAGCGTGTAGGCATCGGTCGGTGTGTCGTTGGTCGGCACGCGCGTCTGCCTGGCCGCGTAGGTGACATCGACGCGTGCGCCCCAGGGCCCGGCGCCATACACCAGCGCGCCGCCCAGGCGCAGCGGCGCCAGCCGCGGCAGCGGCTCGCCGGTGTCGCGGTTTTCGCCGCGCACGTAGTCGGCGCGCGCCTCGAAGTCGAGCGTGTCGCTGCTGGTCAGCATCTTCTGCAGCAGGCGCGTCTTGCCTTCGACCTCGAAGCCGTACAGCGTCGCCGGCACGCCCAGGTACTGGAACTCGGGCAGCGCGTCCGGGCTGCCGGGCGCGACCACGTCGCCGGCCTCGTCGCGGGCGCGGCCGGTGGCGCTGAGCGCGAGGTAGTTGGCGAAGCGGCTGTAGTAGCCCGACACGCCGGCGCTGTGCGCGCCTGACTTGAAGCGCACGCCCAGGTCGATCGAGGTGGCGCGCTCCTTGTTGGCATTGGGATCGCCGACTTCCCAGGCGCCGGTGGCGACGTGGGGACCGTTGGCGTACAGCTCGTAGAAGGTCGGCGCGCGTTCGGTGTAGGACAGGTTGCTGGTCAGCGACCACGCCGGGTTCATCTTGTAAAGCAGGCCGGCCGAGGCGCTGGTGGCGTTGAAGCTGCGGTTGGCGTCGGCGAAGCGGTCGTTGCCGTTGGCGCTGGCCTTGACGCTGCTGTGGTCGAGCCGGCCGCCGAAGTTCAGCTTCAGGTCGCCGCCGGCGGTCAAAGGCAGTTCCTCGAACAGGAACAGCGCGGCGTTGTCGGTGTTGGTGCTGGGCACGAACGCCTCTTCGCCCAGCGCCGAGAAGTTGGTGTGGCCGAACTGCGTGCCGATCACGCCGGTCAGGTTGCCGATCTTCGCGTGGCGGGCCTCGAAGCGCGCATCCCAGCCGCGGTTCTTGAAGATGGTGCCGGTCTCGCCGTCCTCGATTTCGCGGTGCTCGTAGTCGGTGAAGCTGACCTTGCCCTTGACCGACTCGAACCAGCCGCCGGTGTTGCCGGCGAGGTTGCGTGCCTCGCCTTCCAGCGCGAAGCGGTCCTGCTTCATTTTCAGCCGCACCGCGTCTTCGGCGGGCGTGCCGTAGTCGTTGCGGTAGGCGCTGTAGTTGGCGCCGAGGAAGCCATCGGCCCAAGTGTAGGAGCCGCCCAGCGAGCCGCCCTGCTGGTCGGCGCTGGTATTGGGCAGGCGGCCGTAGGGTTCGGCCTCGCCGTCGGGCAGCGGCTCGGCGTTGCGCAGGCGGTCGCTGCGCGCGTAGCCGGGGATGCGCAGGTCGCTGGTCTTGCGCGCGAAGGCATCGGCGTGGACCGCAAACTTGCCGTTGCCGGCCTCGATCAGCGCGCTGGCGTTGCGCGCCTGGTCGCCGCCGGCGGTGGCGCTGGCATCGATCGCGCCGCCGACGCCTTCGATCGGCTCCTTCGGGATGCGGTTGTCGATCACGTTGACCACGCCGCCGATGGCATTGCCGCCGTACATCAGCGCCGCCGGCCCGCGCACGACTTCGATGCGCTCGGCCACCAGCGGATCGACCGGCACGGCATGGTCGTAGGACAGCGTCGAGGCGTCGACCGTGGTGCCGCCGTTCTGCAGCACCTTGATGCGGTCGCCGTCCAGGCCGCGGATCACCGGCCGGCTGGCGTTGGGGCCGAAGTAGGTCGACGAGACCCCGGGCAGCTTGTCGAGGGTCTCGCCCAGCGTGCTGGCCTGGCGCACGGCCAGCGCGTCGCCGCCCAGCGTCGAGACCGGCGCCACCATGTCGTTCAGGTCGCTGCCCAGCGGGTTGGCGGTGACCACGACTTCGCGCAGCGTGGCGCCAGCGGCAGGCGTGGCCGGTGCAGTGTCTGCGGCGGGCGCGGTGGCGGTCTGCGCCAGCGCTGCGGGCGCCACCAGGGCGGTGGCCAGCGTGGCGGTCAGGGAGGCGGCAAGTGCCGCCAGCGGGGTCAGGCGCGGGGCGGCAGGCTGGGGGTAACGGCGGGCGGTATAACGGTTCTTCGACATGGCGCGCGGAGCAATGCAGTGGCAATCGGCCCGGCTGGCACGGCGGCATCCGGCCAGGCGCGGCACGCCAGCAAAGGGCATGGCGGCGCGGCCGGCAGGGCGCGTGTTCAGCTCGGAATGCGTAAGACGGCGGGTGCGCGGCGCTGGCCGCGTCCCGGATCAGGCGAGGGCGATGGCCGGCGCCGGCGGGGCGCGCGACTGGAAGGGCTGGGATGAGGGCAGGTCGGGCCAGCGCCAGGCCAGGCTGGCGGGCTTGACCGGCTTGCCGTAGGCAAGCTGCAGCGGCGGCAGCTTGCCGCAATGGGTGTCGGCGACGGTGGCACCATCGAACAGCACGCACGAGTGACCGCTGAAGGCCTGCGACAGCGGGTGCGGATCACTGTCGGACGCGGCGACCTTGGCTGCGGACGGGGCACTGGCCGGTGCCAGCAGGCCGCCGTGGACGATGCGGTGGGTCAGCCCGGCATGCTGCGCCAGCAGCAGGCACAGCGCCAGCCACAGCGCGGACCAGAGGCCCGGGCCGTGCGCGCGCAGGCGGGCGAACCAGTCAGTGCGCATGGGGATTGCGGCCCTGGTGACCGTGATCGTGGCCGGGATCGCCGCAATCGCAGTCATCGCCATGGCTGTGATCGTGGCCATGGTCGTGGTCGTCGTCGAAGTCATCGACCCAGGCGGGGAACGGGTCCGGATACGCGGCCCAGGCCTCCACGCCGGCGGCCATCTCGGCATCGCTCAGCAGGCAGGCGTCGAGACGGGCCTGCAGCGCGGCGTGGTCGAGGTCCAGGCCGATCAGCACCAGTTCCTGGCGGCGGTCGCCGAACGGCGCCGGGGCGCCGGCGTCTTGCATGTCGGCTTCCACCTCCGCACGCTCGGCGGCATCTACCGGCCATTCGGCCGGGTCCAGCGCCGCCCACCAGGCACCGGCGCCGCCATGGCGGCAGACGCCGCCGGACTGGTTCCAGTCGCCCGCGGTTTCCATGCGGCTTGCCAGCCAGAACAGGCCTTTGGAGCGCAGCACGCTGCCATGCTCGCGCAGCCATTCGGTATGGATCAGGTCGGCGAAGCGTTGCGGGTGGAACGGGCGGCGGCGGCGGTAGACCAGCGTGGACACGCCGCTGGCGGCATCCGCCGCGGGCGCCTCGCCACGCAGCGCGGCGAGCCAGCCGGCGCCTTCGGCGGCGGCTTCGAAATCAAAGCGGCCGGTGCCCTGCACGCGGCCGGGCGGCACCTTGCCGAAGCTGGCCGCGACGATGTCGGCGCGCGGGTTCAGCGCCTGCAGCGCCGCGCGCAGCCGCGCCAGCTCGGCGGCGCCGACGAGGTCGGCCTTGTTCAGCACGATCACGTCGCAGCCTTCGATCTGCGCCACCAGCACTTCGGCCACGGTGCGGTCGTCGTCCTGGTCCTGCGCCAGGCCGCGGTCGGCGAGGAACTCGGCTTCGTTGAGGTCGCGCAGCACGGTAGCGGCATCGACCACGGTCACCAGCGTATCGGGCTGCACGGCCGCGTCGGGCCCCGCGCCATGCTCGGCCTCGAACAGGAAGCCTTCGGCAATCGCCAGCGGCTCGTCCAGGCCGTCGGCCTCGACCAGCAGCGCGTCGAAACGGTCCGTGGCGGCCAGCCTGGCGGCTTCGGCGAGCAGCGGCTCGCCCGACGGCAGCAGCGTGGCCTCGCAACCGGGCGGCAGCGCAGCCAGCGCTTGCCCGTGCTGCGCGCCGCAGACCAGCACGCCGACCCGCCCGCCGGCGCCATGCGCGAGCAGGTGGTTCAGCAGCGTAGTCTTGCCGGCGCCGGGCAAACCGGACAGCACGGTGACGGGCAGGCGATCAGCCATGGCAGCAGCAGGGAATGTGGAGAGGGCAACGCAGCGCGCATAGCCGCGGCGCGCTGTTGCAACAAGGTTGCGAATTTACCAGAAAGGCGGCGGCGGCAACAGCCGGATGATTCTCAATGTCGGGCCGTGGCCCTGGCGCGACAAGGGCGGGTGTGGGCCTCAAAAACAAACGGCCCGGGTACCCGGGCCGTTGTTGCGCAGGCTGCGCCGGCGGGCCGGCGCGCCGTGCTTCAGTCGCCGAACAGCTTCTGGCGCAGTTCGCGGCGTTGCTGCGCTTCCAGCGACAGCGTCGCGGTGGGGCGCGCCAGCAGGCGCGGCACGCCGATCGGCTCGCCGGTTTCTTCGCACCAGCCGTAGTCGCCGGACTCGATGCGCTGCAGCGACTGTTCGACCTTCTTCAGCAGCTTGCGCTCGCGGTCGCGCGTGCGCAGTTCCAGCGCGTGTTCTTCCTCGATGGTGGCGCGGTCGGCCGGATCCGGCACGATCACGGTTTCGCGCAGGTGTTCCGTGGTCTGGTCAGCGTTCTTCAGGATTTCGTCGCGCAGCTGTTCAAGGCGGTGCTTGAAGAAAGCGAGCTGCGCTTCGTTCATGTAATCCTTGTCGCTCATCTTCAGGATTTCAGCTTCAGTCAGAAGTTTGTTGCTGCTCATGGTTGCTGCTGATTCTCTTGTTGATGCGGCCGGCGGCGTCTCAGTCCGCGCGGGTGCGCTGTCCGCGCGCTTGCGCGCCACGGTTGTTTCACTCTGGCTGGCTGCAGTCTTGCTGCTTCGCGGGCCTCCCTTCCTTGCGCCCGCTTCGGCGTTCGCCGTACTGCCGCGGGGAGCGGACGCGGCCTTCACAGGCTGCGTCTTGAGCGTCTCTGCCGCTGCACTACCAGTCTTGCTGCGGCTTTCTTTGGTCTTCGTTGCGGCTGTCATGGGGACACCTCTCTCTCGCGTCAGTCAGTGACGGCGCGCGTCGGGGTACCCCAAGCGGAACAGGCGGTCTCCGCACGAAGCACTGCGACCGCACCTGCTGGCGGCCTGCCTCATGCTGACGACAACCGCCGCCCTGCAAGTCCACCGGCAAGCGGTGGACCGGACACCGGCGGCGGGAAAAAGGTGCGCCACCGGTATCAAATCCGGCCTATTGTACTTGAACAAATTTTTCGGAGATATGGGGAAAACCGGCTGGCGCTTCGGTATTTCCCCGGTACCCCGAACGGGGGGCAGCCGCGCGGCGGTGTCGGAAGGGATGCCGCCCATAGGACGGCAGGCGCACTCAGGCCAGGCAGTTTTCCAGGCCCTTGAGGATGGCGTCGCGGGGCAGGTCCACGCCGATGAACACCATGCGCGTGCCCGGGGTCTCGTCTTCCCACTTGGCACCGATGTCGCTGCCCATCAGCTGGTGAACGCCCTGGAACACCACTTTGCGGTCCACCCCCTCCATATATAGTACGCCCTTGTAGCGCAACAGTTTTTCCCCGTAGACAGCCAGGATGCCGGACAGGAATTCTTCCAGCTTGCCGTAGTGGAACGGCTTGTCGCTGCGGAAGACGAACGACGCGATGCGGTCGGTATGGTGGTGGTGGTGATGGTGATCATGCACGTGGCCGTGGCCATGATCGTGATCGTGGCCGCAGTCGGCGCCGCAATGGTCGCCGTGCTCATGGTCGTGATCGTGCGCGTGATCGTGGTCGTGTTCCTCGGCGCGCAGGAATTCCGGGTCGATCTCGAGCTTGGCGTTCAGGTTGAAGCCGCGCAGGTCGAAGATGCTGTCGATCGGGGCCTCGCCGAAATTGACCAGGCGGATCGGCGCGCGCGGGTTCATATGCAGCAGGCGGTGGCGCAGCTCGGCCACGTCGGCTTCGCCGACCAGGTCGGACTTGGTGATGAAGATGGCGTCGGCAAAGCCGACCTGGCGCTGCGCCTCTTCCTGCTTGTCGAGCTGCAGGTGGGCGTGCTTGGCGTCGACCAGCGTGATCACCGCATCGAGCAGGTAGCGCGAGGCGATCTCTTCATCCATGAAGAAGGTCTGCGCCACCGGGCCCGGGTTGGCCACGCCGGTGGTCTCGATCACCACGCGGTCGAACCCGATCTCGCCGGCGTCGCGGCGCGTCAGCAGCGTCGACAGCGCCTGCACCAGGTCGCCGCGGATGGTGCAGCAGATGCAGCCGTTGCTCATCTGCACGATCTGCTCGCGGCCGTCCTGCACCAGGATCTCGTTGTCGATGTTCTCTTCGCCGAACTCGTTCTCGATCACGGCGATCTTCATGCCGTGCTGCTCGTTCAGGATGCGCTTGAGCAGGGTGGTCTTGCCGCTGCCGAGGAAGCCGGTCAGGATCGTGACCGGAATCAGTTTGGACATTGTTGGTTCTCCGGGAAATGAGTGCCGGTCAGTGGGCGGCGCGCGTACGCTTGCCGCATTCGGCGCAGACGCCGTTCACGGTCAGTTCGACATGTTCGATGGCAAAGCCGCTGGGCACGCGCGGCGCGGCCGGCTGCGCCGGGGCGGCGGCATCGTCCAGGCAGAAGGTGCGGTCGCAGCGGGTGCAGTGGAAATGGCTGTGCTGGCGATGCTCCTGCGCGCGCGCGGCCTCGTGCTCGACCAGGCTAAAGCGGAACACGCGGTCGTTGCCGGCGCGCTTCTGCGCCACACCCTGGTCCACCAGCCAGTCCAGCACGCGGTAGACGGTGACGCGGTCGATGGTCTCGCCGGCCTGCGGCAGCCGGTCGATCACGGCCTGGTGCGTCAGCGCCGCGTCGCTGCCGATCAGGCAGGCCAGGATGCACAGCCGCGGCTGGGTCACGCGCGCGCCCAGCCGGCGCAGGCGTTCATGGGCGGCCTCCAGGGCCGCCGGGGTCGGGATTGCCGGTTCCGGCGCCAGGGCCGGCCGGTCCGGACTGGGACGGGTCATGGCCGGATTTAACCATAGCCCTCTGGTTGTTGCAATTCAGTTGCGTCAGCCGGGGCGACGGATTGCGCCTATGATCGGCACAGGAGCACGTGACAAGACCACCTGACAAGACCACCTGAGCGGAGACCCCCATGCTGAACGACGCGAGCGCGCTGCTGTTCCCGAATTTCGAACCGTTCCGGCAGCAGGTCGGCGAGGTCGAGATCGCCGGGGTGCGGGGCGGCTCGGGGCCGCCGCTGCTGCTGTTGCACGGCCACCCGCAAAGCCACCTGATCTGGCACCGGGTGGCGCCCGCGCTGGCCGACCACTTCACCGTGATCGCCACCGACCTGCGCGGCTACGGCAGCAGCGCCGCGCCGCCCGGCAATGCCGGCCACGAGCGCTACAGCAAGCGCACCATGGCGCAGGACCAGGTGGCGCTGATGGCGGCGCTCGGATTCCAGCGCTTTGCGCTGTGCGGCCACGACCGCGGCGCGCGCGTCTCGCACCGGCTCTGCCTGGACCATCCCGACGCGGTCAGCCGCGCCATGCTGCTCGACATCGCGCCGACGCTGGCCATGTACGAGCGCACCAGCATGGCCTTTGCCGCCGCCTACTGGCACTGGTTCTTCCTGATCCAGCCGGCGCCGTTCCCAGAGACGCTGATCAACGCCGAGCCGGATTTCTACATCCAGAAGCTGATGGGGCTGCGCCACGCCGGCCTGTCTGCGTTCGCGCCCGACGCCATGGCCGCCTACACCGCGGCGATGCGCGACCCGGCGCGCGTGCACGCCATGTGCGAGGACTACCGCGCCGCCGCCACCATCGACCTCGAGCACGACCGCGCCGAGCGCGACGCCGGGCGCCGCCTGGCGCTGCCGCTGCGTGTGCTGTGGGGCGAGCACGGCGTGGTGGCGCGCTGCTTCGAGCCGCTGGCGCTGTGGCAGGAAGTAGCCGCCGACGTGAGCGGTCGCGCGCTGCCCTGCGGCCATTACATCCCAGAGGAAGCCCCCGAGCCGCTGCTCGAGGAAATGCTCGGTTTCTTCCGCTAGCCGGCGGCGGCTGTCGCGAAACGCGGAGTTTGTGGTCGATTGCTGCCAGTTCTTCTCGCTTTCTCGCCATATGCCGCGGATTGCAGGCGGGTTAGCCCCTATACCTGCCTATTGTCTGCTGTTGTTAACATCAAGCCCCGCCCTTGCCGTTTACGGTGGGCAGCGAAGCCAGCCGGCATGGTCCAAGCGCGGCCAGAGAGACCGCGCCAGTGCGCCCGCCCCACGCGGACGCCGGGCTGGCGGCAACGCATTGCAGACGGGTATTACCGGGAACCAGGAGAAGAGAGCATGAAACGAGTGGCAAAGATGGTCGCGGCCGCTATGGCAGTCAGCGCGATGGGTGTGTCGACGGGCGCGTACGCCCAGGAATATCCCGGCAGCAAGCCGGTGACGGCGGTGGTGCCGTTTGCCGCGGGCGGCCCGACCGACAAGGTCTCGCGCGAACTGACCATGATCATGTCCAAGCACCTGGGCGCGACCATCGTGATCGAGAACCTCGGCGGTGCCGGCGGCACCATCGGCGCCAAGAAGGTGGTCCAGGCCAAAAACGATGGCCACACCGTGCTGATCCACCATATCGGCATGTCCACGGCCCCGGCGCTGTATCGCAACCTCGGCTTCGATCCGCTCAAGGACTTTGAAATGGTCGGCGAGATCGCCGACGTGCCGATGGTGCTGGTGGGCAACAAGTCGCTGCCGCCCAACACCTTCAAGGAGCTGCTGCCGTATATCAAGGCCAACGCCAGCAAGCTGTCGCTGGCCAATGCCGGCATCAGCTCGGCCTCGCACCTGTGCGGCCTGCTGTTCCAGAGCGCGATCCAGACCGAGCTGACCACGGTGCCGTACAAGGGCACCGCGCCGGCGCTGACCGACATCCTGGGTGGCCAGGTCAACCTGATGTGCGACCAGACCACCAATATCGCCGGCCAGCTCAAGGCGGGCGCGCTCAAGCCGTATGCGGCCATGCAGTCGCGCCGCGTGGAAGCCTTCAAGGACATCCCGACCGCCGCCGAGCAGGGCCTGCCGGGCGTCGAAGTCAAGATCTGGCACGCCATGTACGCGCCCAAGGGCACGCCCAAGCCGGTGATCGACAAGCTGTCGGCCGCGCTGCAGAAGTCGGTGGCCGACCCGGCCTTCCGCGCCAAGATGGCCGAGCTGGGCGCCGAGGCCGTGCCCGCGCAGCGCGCCACGCCGGATTCGCTGCGTACCTTCCTGGGCGCCGAGATCAACAAGTGGACCCCGGTGATCAGGAAGGCCGGCGTTTATGCGGACTGATCGATCGGACTGATCGATCGGACAGGTCGATCGGACTGAGCCGATGGAGTGATTCATGCGGCGCGCCGGCCAGCTGGCCGGCGCGTCGTGCCGAAGGGCCATGCATTGCGCATGGCCTTTTTTGTTTGCGGCTCGGCCCGACCGGCGCTGGCCGGCATCCTATATTGGTCAGACTGCCGCCGCGCCGCCAAGGTGCGCGGCAGGCCTTGAAACCGCGCGGGGGCGTCGCCAACTACGGTCCTGACATATTCACGGAAGCCACCATGGAACAGTATCACGGCACTACCATCGTCAGCGTCCGCCGCGGCAATCAGGTCGCGCTGGGCGGTGATGGTCAGGTCACGCTCGGCAATATCGTGATGAAGGGCACCGCGCGCAAGGTGCGCCGCATCTACAACGGCAAGGTGCTGGTCGGGTTTGCCGGCAGCACCGCCGACGCCTTCTCGCTGCTGGACCGCTTCGAGGCCAAGCTGGAGAAATACCAGGGCAACCTGACCCGCGCCGCGGTCGACCTCGCCAAGGACTGGCGTTCTGACCGCGCGCTGCGCCGGCTGGAGGCCATGCTGATCACCGCCGACCGCGACACCACGCTGGTCATCACCGGCAACGGCGACGTGCTCGATCCCGAAGGCGGCATCGCCGCGATCGGGTCGGGCGGCGCGTATGCGCAGTCGGCGGCCAAGGCGCTGATGGAGAACACCGAGATGGCGCCGAAGGACGTGGTCGAGAAGGCGCTGACCATCGCCGGCGAGCTCTGCATCTACACCAACACCAATTTCGTCATCGAGACGCTGGAATAAGCCGCTGGCACCGCGCCCCAACTGAACGGATACCATGTCGCATACCATGACCCCGTCGGAAATCGTTTCCGAACTCGACAAGCACATCATCGGCCAGAACAAGGCCAAGAAGGCCGTGGCGGTGGCGCTGCGCAACCGCTGGCGCCGCCAGCAGGTGGCCGAGCCGCTGCGCCAGGAAATCACCCCCAAGAACATCCTGATGATCGGGCCGACCGGCGTCGGCAAGACCGAGATCGCGCGCCGCCTGGCCAAGCTGGCCGACGCGCCCTTCATCAAGATCGAGGCGACCAAGTTCACCGAGGTGGGCTATGTCGGCCGCGACGTCGACACCATCGTGCGCGACCTCGCCGAGATGGCGATCAAGCAGACGCGCGAATCCGAGATGAAGAAGGTGCGCACCAAGGCCGAGGACGCCGCCGAGGACCGGCTGCTCGACGTGCTGCTGCCGCCGCCGCGCGATATCGGCTTCTCGCAGCCGGAAGAGAAGGACTCCAACACGCGCCAGGTGTTCCGCAAGAAGCTGCGCGAAGGCCAGCTCGACGACAAGGACATCGAGCTCGAGGTCTCCGCCGGCATGCCGAGCATGGACATCATGGGCCCGCCGGGCATGGAAGACATGACCGAGCAGATCCGCTCGATGTTCGCCGGCCTGGGCCAGGGCAAGAAGGCGCGCCGCAAGATGAAGGTCAAGGAAGCGTTCAAGCTGCTGATCGACGAAGAGGCCGCCAAGCTGGTCAACGACGAGGAACTCAAGCACAAGGCCATCGCCAACGTCGAGCAGAACGGCATCGTGTTCCTGGACGAGATCGACAAGATCGCCAGCCGCAGCGATATCGGCGGCGGCGAGGTGTCGCGCCAGGGCGTGCAGCGCGACCTGCTGCCGCTGGTCGAGGGCACCACGGTGAACACCAAGTACGGCATGATCAAGACCGACCATATCCTGTTCATTGCCTCGGGCGCGTTCCACCTGTCCAAGCCGAGCGACCTGATCCCCGAGCTGCAGGGCCGCTTCCCGATCCGCGTCGAACTGGAATCGCTGTCGGTGCAGGACTTCGAGGCCATCCTGACGCAGACCGATGCCAGCCTGACCAAGCAGTACCAGGCGCTGCTGAACACCGAAGAGGTCAACCTGGTGTTCGCGCCGGACGGCATCCGCCGGCTCGCCGAGATCGCGTTCTCGGTCAACGAGAAGGTCGAGAACATCGGCGCGCGCCGGCTTTATACGGTGATGGAGCGGCTGCTGGAAGACCTGTCGTTCCACGCCACCAAGTCGTCCGGCGAGACCGTGACGATCGATGCGGCGTATGTCGAGGAACGCCTGGGCGACCTCGCCGGCAACGAGGACCTGTCGCGCTACGTGCTGTAAAGCCCGCAGCCGTCCCAACGAAGGCGCACCGCGGTGCGCCTTTTTTCATGTCCGTGCGTTTCCACCTGCCACATCCCGGTAAGGCTCGTAAGCATTGGTAAGCCCGCTGGCCGGCGTTGCCGGGCGATGCGACCCTTGCGCACCTTGACGGTCGATTGACCGGTGCGGGAGCCACCGCATCCCCCTCAACCCACTGGCAGGAGAAATCACATGGTCCATTACAAGACTCGCCGGGTCGTGCTCGCCACCGGCGGCCTGCTGGCCGCGCTGGCCGCCGCCACGGCCTTCCTTTGCATCCGTCCGGCGATGCCGGCGGCCGAAGCCGCGCAATCGGGCACCCTGGGCGCGGCCGCCGCCGCGGCGGCGACGCTGGCACTGGATTCGGGCGCGCTGTTCACGCTGGCGGACCGCCATGCCGGCGATGCCATGCGCATCGCCGACAGCGGCACGCCTCCGGACGGCGCCGACGGGCTGGACTGGGACTACGTCCAGCTGCGCCTGTAAGGCGGCGTCATGCCACGCCATGCAAAAGGCCGCGCACGTGCGCGGCCTTTTGCATTGGGGGGGCCGTTCAGCGCCTGCCGCCTTCAGCGTGATACCGGCCGCTTGCCCAGCTTGCGCTGCAAGGTGCGCCGGTGCATGTTCAGCGCGCGCGCGGTCGCGGAGATATTGCCGCCGTGCTCGGCCAGCACGCGCTGGATATGCTCCCACTCGAGCCGCGCCACCGACAGCGGCACCGGTTCTTCCAGCGCGGCCTGCGCCGCGTCTTCCGACACGCCCGCCATCAGCGCGGTCAGGATCGAGTCGACATTGGCCGGCTTGGCCAGGTATTCGTCGGCGCCCTGCTTGACCGCCGCCACCGCGGTGGCGATGCTGGCGTAGCCGGTCAGGATCAGGATGCGCGCGTCGGGCAGGGCCTGCCGCAGCGGCGCCACAAGTTGCAGCCCGGACTCGGCGGGCGCGGTGCTGCCGGCTGCGGGCGGCGGCTCCAGGTGCAGGTCCAGCGTGACGTAGGCAAAGTCGGTGCGCGCCGCCAGCGCCAGCGCGGTGCGGCCATCGTGCGCCACTGCCACGGCATAGCCGCGGCGCGTCAGCGCGCGCGCCAGCGTGCCGGCAAAGACTTCGTCGTCGTCGATCACCAGGAAGGGCGTGCCGGCCGGTGCGGTGGCTTCGGGTACCGGGGTAAGGGGTTCGGTCATAAGGCAGAGGGCACGGTGGCGGCGGCAGCCGCCGAGGTGGAAAGCGTGGAGAGCGCGGGCAGGCGCAGTTCGGCGACGGTGCCGCCTCCGGGGCGGTCATGCCAGGCGAGTTCGCCGCCCATCTGCCGGGCGGCGCTTTGCGCCAGGTACAGCCCGATGCCCTGGCCGCCGTGCTGGCTGGCTACCGGGGTCTCGCCGAGCTGGCCGCGCAGCGCTTCGGGAATGCCGTCGCCGTGGTCGGCGACGCGGAACGACAGCCACGGCGCGGTGTTGCCCGGCGCCATGGCGATCTGCAGCTGCAGCGGCTGCGCGCCGCGGCCGGCGGCCTGCTGGCTGCGCGCGGCGTTGTCGAGCAGGATGGTCAGGATCTGGCCCACGCGCGCGGTTTCCACCGACTGCGCGCCGGCGCCCGGCGTGGCCACGGCCTGCAGGCTGGCATTGGGATGGCGCAGCTGCCAGCGCTCGGCAAAGGCCGGCAGCCAGCCGTCGATGCGCTGCGGCGCCAGCGTGGCCGGGTCTTCGCGCAGCCGCGCCAGGGTCGAACGGCACAGCGCCAGCTGCTGCTCCATGGTCTGCAGGTCGGCCAGGTAGCCGCTGATCGCGGCGGCGCCGCGGCCGGCGTCGGAGGCATCGGCGCGCAGCTCGCCGGCAATCACCGCCAGCGTCGCCAGCGGCGTGCCGATTTCATGCGCGACCGCGGCGGCCTGGCCGTTCAGGTCTTCGACGCGCGCTTCGCGCAGCAGCTGTTCGCGCGCCAGGTTCAGCTGCGCCTCGCGCTGGCGCAGCACGCCCGACAGGCGCGCGACGAACAGCGCGATCATCACCGCGCTGGCGACAAAGTTCAGCCACATGCCGGCCAGGTGGTAGGTCACCGCGTTGTCCGGGTTGTGCAGGTCCAGCGGCACGTATTCGATCAGCAGCACCGTGTAGCAGGCCAGCGCGTACAGCGCCAGCGCAATCACCTGGCGCCACGGCAGGATGGCCGCGGCGATGGCCAGCCCCGGCAGGTAAAACGAGACGAACGGGTTGGTGGCGCCGCCGGTGTAGAACAGGATCGCCGACAGCGCGGTCAGGTCGACCAGCAGCTGGCCCATCAGCTCGGCCTCGCCGGGCGCACTGTTGCGCCGCGTGTGCTGGCGCAGCCGCAGGCCGGTGAGCAGGTTGAACAGCGCCTGCAGCCCCAGCACCACCAGCAGCGGCGTGTAGGGCAGGCGGATGCCGGCGATCGGCTCGCACACCAGCACGGTCAGCGCCTGTCCGCCCAGCAGCGCCCAGCGCAGCCAGAACAGGCGGCGCAGCGTCACCTGGCCATGGCGTGCCGAACTGCCGGCCGGCAGGGGCGACAGGAACGGGAAGTCAGGCAGGCGGGTCATGGCTGGGGCGGGGCGCATGGCGCGAGTGTATCAATGCCGCCGCGGGGCGCCGGCGCGTGCGACACCTTGCCGCATTGGCGCGCGGCCGCCGCGGCTGCCAGACTGGCTGGTTGCGCAGGCGGGGCGGTCCTCGCCATGGTCTAATGTCTGCTTTCAGGAGAGCCTTTGATGCAAGCCAAATTCCGCCCGGCCACGCTGGCCGCTTCCTTCGCCCTGGCCGCCACGCTGGCATCGGGCGCCGCGCTGGCCCAGGTCGATGTCAGCAACGCCTGGGTGCGCGGCACGGTGCCGACTCAGACCGCTTCCGGCGCTTTCATGGTGCTGCACGCGCACCAGGACGCGAAGCTGGTCGGCGTGTCGTCGCCGGTGGCGGCGGCCGAGCTGCACGAGATGAAGATGGAAGGCAACGTGATGCGCATGCGCCAGATCAAGTCGCTGGACCTGCCGAAAATGCAGAACGTCGAACTGAAGCCGGGCGGCTACCACGTGATGCTGATGGACCTGAAGGCCCAGCTCAAGCCCGGCGATACCGTGCCTATCACGCTGAAGATCGAGCAGGGCGGCAAGGTGATCGAGCAGAAGCTCACGGCCGAAGTGCGCAGCATGGTGCCGGCCGCCGCCGGCGGTCATGCCGGCCACGGCGACCACAAGCACTGAACAACAGCTGATACGCGGCCGCGATGCCGGCGCCGCGCCGTCAGCCGCGCAGGCTGATCGGCTCGTCTGCTTCCGGGCTCGATGCCGCCGCCAGCACGCGCTCGCGCAGCCAGGCGTGGGCGGGGTCGGCCTCGGTGCGTTCATGCCAGATCATGCTGAAGGTGAAGTCTTCCAGCGCGAACGGCGGCGCGAACACGGCGTAGCGCGGGTCGTCCTCGAGCGCGGCCAGGCTGCGCCGCGCGGTGGTCAGCACCAGGTTGGTCCCGGCGATCAGCGCCGGCGCCACGCTCCAGTGCGGCACCACGCAGGCGATCTTGCGCCGGCCCCCCAGCCTGGCCACTGCCGTGTCGATCGCATCCATGCGTTCGCTGTGGGTGGCGACCAGCACGTGCGAGCGCGCCAGGTAGGCCACTTGGTCGAGCCGGCCGGTATCGCGCACGGTGGCGGCATCGACCGCGCAGGCATAGCTTTCGCGGAACAGCTCGGCCGATTGCACGCCTTCGGGCTGGTGGCTGAACACCCCCAGCGCCATGTCGATCTCGCCATCGGCCACCTGCGCGGTCATGCCCTCGCGGCTGGCCTGCGACACCACCAGGTCGATATTGGGCGCGGCCTTGCGCACCGCGCGCAGCAGCCGCGGCAGCACCACCAGCGCGCCGTAGTCGGACATCGCCAGCCGGAAGCTGCGCCGCGCGGTGGCCGGCTGGAAGCCGCTCGGCCCCAGCAGGATGCGCACCTGTGCCAGCGCCTCGGCCAGCGGGCCCGACAGCTCGTGCGCGCGCGCGCTCAGCACCAGCCCGCCCTTGCCGCGCACCAGGATCGGGTCATCCAGCAGCTGCCGCAGCCGCCCGAGCGCATGGCTGACCGCCGGCTGGCTCAGGTGCAGCCGCAGCGCGGCGCGGGAGATATGGCGCTCCGCCAGCAGCGCTTCCAGCACCACCAGCAGGTTGAGGTCGATTCCGCGTAGGCTATTCATTCGGCGAATATTAAACGTACGAAAGCAGAATTGGAAATTCGCAAAGCGATATTTCAATCTGCTGGCATCGCATCTTGCCCTATGGAGCGCGCCATGTCAGGCACCCAGCTGTCGTTTTCTATCCCGTCGTCGCTCTGGCTGCCGCTAGGCACCGCCGTGCTGGCCGGTGCCGCGATCCCGTTCCAGGCCGGCGCCAACGCCACGCTCGGTCGCATGCTCGGCCATCCGCTGTCGGCCACGCTGGTGTCGCTGCTGGTCAGTCTGGTGGCGCTGCTGCCGGTGCTGTGGCTGATGCGGGTGCCGCTGCCGTCCCCGGCGGCGCTGGCGCAGGCGCCGGCCTGGCTGTGGAGCGGCGGGGTGCTGGGAGTGTTCTATATCTCGGCCGCGCTGATCATGGCGCCCAGGCTGGGTGCCGCCGGCTTTATCGCCGCGGTGGTGGCCGGGCAGGTGCTGGCCGCGCTGCTGGTGGACCAGTTCGGCCTGGCCGGGTTTGCGGTGCGGGCACTGACGCCGGCGCGGCTGGCCGGCGCCGCGCTGATCGTGGCCGGGATGCTGGCGATGCAGTGGGACAGCGGCGCGGCGGCCGCGCCGGCGCGTCAGCCGCCCGCTGGATCGGGTATCGAATCGGGTTCGGAATCCGGCGCCTGACCCGCCTGTCTCCGGTCCGCCAGGCAGGCCGGGCACAGGCAGTGCTGGCCCGGCACGATCTGCCGCGCCGGCAGCAGCGGCTGGCTGGCGCACCAGCACTCGGGCAAGCCCGCGACGTAGCCGCAGACGAAGCCGGCGCCGCAGCGGCTGCAATGTTCGACCGGGCGCAGCTGGCCGGTCAGCACTGCGGTGGCGTCGCTCATGGTTGCCCCCGCATTGGCGAGGCGGCGTGGGAATTTCGTTCGGGCATGATCGAAGCGATTCGGGAACACTGCGCCGCGGCGCGGGCCAAACGGCTACGAAGCGGCGTGCCTGTTGCATCGACGGAACGCACTGGTGCCCCGCAGGCCGCTTGCGGCCGCCTTGTGGTCCGTTTGCGCGCCGCGTCGGGCCGGCGCGCTTTCGCCCCGCGCGGTTTCTTGTAAAATCGGCGCCTGCCGTGGCCGGATGGCGCACTTTCGGGCGATCCCCGGGGGCGATCCGTCGGGCTTCCCCCCGGGGACGCAGCGGCTTAGCCATCATACCTGTTGAATCTCACGGATGTCCCCCATGAACGCCGACAACCCTGGGCCTGCCGCGACCGCGGTGGCCGCCATCGCTCCCGCACTGAAGGCCGAGATCCTCGCCGAGGCCCTGCCGTATATCCGCAAGTTCCACGGCAAGACCATCGTGGTCAAGTACGGCGGCAATGCCATGACCGAAGAGAAGCTCAAGCACGGCTTCGCGCGCGACGTGATCCTGCTGAAGCTGGTCGGCATGAACCCGGTGGTGGTGCACGGCGGCGGCCCGCAGATCGACGAGGCGCTGAAGAAGGTCGGCAAGGTCGGCACCTTCGTGCAGGGCATGCGCGTCACCGACGAAGAGACCATGGAAGTGGTCGAGTGGGTGCTGGGCGGTGAAGTCCAGCAGGACATCGTGATGCTGATCAACCAGTACGGCGGCCAGGCCGTCGGCCTGACCGGCAAGGACGGCGGCCTGATCCGCGCCAAGCGCCTGCAGATGCCCGACCGCGAGAACCCGGGCGCGTTCATCGACATCGGCTATGTCGGCGACATCGAGGCGATCAACCCGGCGGTGGTCAAGGCGCTGCAGGACGACGCCTTCATCCCGGTGATCTCGCCGATCGGCTTCTCCGACGACGGCCAGGCCTACAACATCAACGCCGACGTGGTCGCGGGCAAGATGGCCGAGATCCTCAAGGCCGAGAAGCTGGTGATGATGACCAACATCCCGGGCGTGATGGACAAGAAGGGCAACCTGCTGACCGACCTGTCCGCGCGCGAGATCGAGGAGCTGTTCGCCGACGGCACCATCTCGGGCGGCATGCTGCCGAAGATTTCGTCGGCGCTGGACGCGGCCAAGAGCGGCGTGCATTCGGTGCACATCATCGACGGCCGCATCGAGCATTCGCTGCTGCTGGAAATCCTGACCGAGCAAGCCTTCGGCACCATGATCCGCTCGCACTGAGCGGAGCCCCGGAGCGGCGCCGGCCCCCGCCGGCCGCTCCGGCATATCCCACCACCTTCCGAGTTGCCCGGCGTGTCTTCCAGTCTTCCCTCACCGCGCCGTGTCCGCGCTCGCCTCCGCCGCCGCCCCGCGGGCGATACCTCGGGCGGCACGGTCTGGCTGTTCGATCTCGACAACACCCTGCACGACGCCTCGCACGCGATCTTCCCGGCGATCAACCGGCTGATGACCGCCTACGTGGCGCGCGTGCTCGGCTGCGACGAGGCCACCGCCAGCCGCGTGCGCGTGGACTACTGGCAGCGCTATGGGGCCACGCTGCTCGGCATGATCCGGCACCATGGTGTCGACCCGGCGGATTTCCTGCGCGCCGCGCATGAATTCCCGGCGCTGGCCGAGATGGTGCGGGTGCGGCGCGGCCTGGCTGCGCACCTGCGGCGCCTGCCCGGGCGCAAGATCCTGGTCACCAACGCGCCGCAGGACTATGCGCGCGCGGTGCTGGAGATCGCCGGCATCCGGCACTGCTTCGAGCGCGTGGTGGCGATCGAGCAGATGTGGGTGCACGGCCACCTGCGGCCCAAGCCGGACCGCCGCATGCTGCGCCGGCTGCTGGCGCAGGCGCGCATCGCGCCGCATCGGGCGGTGCTGGTCGAGGACACCGTGTCGCACCTGAAGCGCTACGCCGGCACCGGCATCCGCACCGCCTGGGTGACCGGCTACCTGCGCACGGTCGCGCCGTCGCGACCGCACGTGGTGCCCGCCGCGCCCGCCGCCGTGCATGACGACGGCAGCCGCCGCGACGCCGCGGTGCGCTCGACGCTCGCGGCCGAGGATCGCCGCCGCGCCGGCCACGCGGTGCAGGAGCGCTCGGTGACGCTGGTGGCCGCCGAGACCCAGGCGCCGCAGGCGCAGCCGGACAACGTGCCGCGCGTGCGCGCGCGCGTGCCGAACCGGCCGGCCTATGTGGACATAAAAGTACAATCGATGCATCAACTCCAACGACGAATGCGGAGAACCGGGTCATGACGCAAAGCAACGGGCGCGAACCAGAGGCGGTCATCACGGGCAGCGCGCAGGGCAGCATGCAGGGTAGCGAAGCGGACGCCGACCAGCAGCCTGCGCTGCCGGCGCGCAAGCGTCCGCGCCCCGGC
Organism: Cupriavidus nantongensis; assembly: GCF_001598055.1. NCBI lineage: Bacteria > Pseudomonadati > Pseudomonadota > Betaproteobacteria > Burkholderiales > Burkholderiaceae > Cupriavidus > Cupriavidus nantongensis. Next base: position 475,548 of record NZ_CP014844.1, read on the forward strand.
GAGCGCCGCGTGCAGATCCTGCAGACGCTGGCCACCATGCTGGAGCACCCGCGCGGGGAGAAGATCACCACCGCGGCGCTGGCCGCGCGCCTGAGCGTGTCCGAGGCGGCGCTGTACCGGCATTTCGCCAGCAAGGCGCAGATGTACGAGGGGCTGATCGGCTTTATCGAGCAGACCGTGTTCGGCCTGATCAACCAGATCACCGACAAGGAAGAGCACGGCCTGCGCCAGGCGCATGCGATCGTGCGCATGCTGCTGTCGTTCGCGGAAAAGAACCCGGGCATGACGCGCGTGCTGACCGGCGAGGCGCTGGTGGGCGAGCACGAACGGCTGCAGGAGCGCATCAACCAGGTGGTGGATCGCATCGAGGCTTCGCTGCGCCAGTGCCTGAAGGTGGCGGTGACCCAGGCCGCGTTCCCGGCGGATGCCGATATTCCCGCGCGCGCCGCGCTGATCATGGCGGCGGTGCAGGGCCAGTGGCACCGCTATGCCAAGAGCGGTTTCCGCAAGTCGCCGTCGGACCATGCCGAGGCGCATCTGCGCGTGCTGCTGGGCTGAATGCAACCTGCCGGGCCGATTGCTCTATAATTGCCCGGTCGCGCCGATTTGATGACTGGCTTGCGGGCGCGCGGCAGCCACGGACAGGGTCCGATGGCTCGCCACTATAAATGCGGCTAAAGAGGTTGGGTCGGCGCCCCATGCCACCACGGCAGTGGATGGCGCCGGCACGCGGAATCCCGCAAGGAATCCAGCGAATCCCGACTTGGCTGCGACGCTTGATACGCAAATGCCGGTCGGGTTTTTTTATGCCCGTTCGCCACGGGCCGGATTCCATGACTGATGTCGCCCTGCCGACCGCCGCGCCTGCCGCGCTCGACCTGCCGCCGGATTCGGTCGGCGTGGTCGCGCCGCAGCGCATGCACTTTGCCGAGCCGCTGAAGCTGCGCAACGGCTCGTCCATCGCCGGCTACGACCTGATGGTCGAGACCTACGGCACGCTCAACGCGGACCGCTCCAACGCGGTGCTGGTCTGCCACGCGCTGAACGCCTCGCACCATGTCGCCGGCGTCTATGCCGACGCCCCGCGCGACGTGGGCTGGTGGGACAACATGGTCGGTCCCGGCAAGCCGCTCGATACCAACCGCTTCTTCGTCATCGGCGTCAACAACCTGGGCTCGTGCTTCGGCTCGACCGGGCCGATGAGCCTGAACCCGGCCACCGGCGCGCCCTATGGCGCGGCGTTCCCGGTGGTCACGGTCGAAGACTGGGTCAATGCGCAGGCGCGCGTGGCCGACGCCTTCGGCATCACGCAGTTTGCCGCGGTGATGGGCGGCAGCCTGGGCGGCATGCAGGCAGTGGCCTGGAGCCTGATGTACCCGGAGCGCCTGCGCCACTGCATCGTGATCGCGTCCACGCCCAAGCTGTCGGCGCAGAACATCGCCTTCAACGAGGTGGCGCGCAGCGCGATCCTGTCGGATCCGGACTTCCATGGCGGCAACTACTACGCGCATGGCGTCAAGCCCAAGCGCGGCCTGCGCGTGGCGCGCATGATCGGCCATATCACCTACCTGTCGGACGAGGACATGGCCGAGAAATTCGGCCGCGAACTGAAGAGCGAGGACATCCGCTTCTCGTTCGACGTCGAGTTCCAGGTGGAAAGCTACCTGCGCTACCAGGGCGACAAGTTCGCCGAGTACTTCGACGCCAACACCTACCTGCTGATCACACGCGCGCTCGACTACTTCGATCCCGCGCTGGCGCACGGCGGCGACCTGACGCGCGCGATGGCGCAGACCAGGGCCAGCTTCCTGGTAGCCAGCTTCGGCACCGACTGGCGCTTCGCCCCCAGCCGCAGCCGCGAGCTGGTCAAGGCGCTGCTGGACAACAAGCGCCCGGTCTCGTACGCCGAGATCGACGCCCCCCACGGCCACGATGCCTTCCTGCTCGACGACCCGCGCTATCACAACCTGATGCGCGCCTACTACGACCGCATCGCTGAGGAGATCGGCGCATGAACGCCCTGGCCAATCCCAATATCCTGGCGCTGCGCCCCGACTTCCGCGCGATCGCGCGCTGGATCGAACCCAACTCCACCGTGCTCGACCTGGGCTGCGGCGACGGCAGCCTGCTGCGCGTGCTGCAGGACGAGCTCGAGGTGCAGGCCTATGGCATCGAGATCCGGGACGAAGGCGTGCTGGCCTGCGCGCAGAAGGGCGTGCATGTGATCCAGCAGAACCTGGAAGGCGGGCTCGCGCTGTTCGAGGACAAGAGCTTCGACACGGTGATCCTGTCGCAGACGCTGCAGACCATCCACAACACCGCGCAGGTGCTGCGCGACACGTTGCGGGTCGGGCGCGAGTGCATCGTCTCGTTCCCCAACTTCGGCTACTGGCCGCACCGGCTGTCGGTGTTCCGCGGCCGCATGCCGGTGTCGGAATCGCTGCCTTACCAGTGGTACAACACGCCCAACGTGCGCGTGCTGACCATCAGCGACTTCGAGGCGCTGGCGCCCAAGGTCGGCCTGCGCGTGATCGACCGCGTCGTGATGCACGAGGGCGTGACCGTCAGCTGGGGCGTCAACTGGCGCGGCAGCCTGGCGGTGTACCGGGTCTGCGCGGCCTGAACGCGTTCTCCTGCTAGCCCGGCAGCGCGCCGGCCTGGTACTGCGCCGCGAATTCCGCCGACGGCGGGATCGGCTTGATGATGTCGATCAGCACGCCGTTGGGATCGGCGGTAATGAAATGGCGCTGGCCGAAGGCCTCGTCGCGCAGCGGCAGCAGGATCGGCAGCCCGGCTGCGCGCAGGCGCTCATGGACGGCGTCCGGGTCTTCCACCTCGAAGTTCAGCAGCAGCCCCTGCGCGCGCTGGCCGCGGGCCGGCGCAGGTATGGTCTCGTGGCTGCCGTCGAGCACGGCGAGGTTGACCGCAGGGTCGTCCGCCAGTTGCAGGTGCACGTACCAGTCGCTGGCGAACAGGGCCGTGAAGCCGAAATGCTGTTGATAGAACGCGGCCGTGCCGGCCACGTCGGCGGTCATGATGACCGGGTAATAGCTGGTGACTTTCATGATGGCTCCTCGTTAAATACATGCAGCCTGTATGTAAATCGATATTAAGATACAGGCTGCATGTTTGCAAGGAACCAGCACGTGGCCCGCACCAACCGCGAACGCACCGAAACCACCCGCCAGGCGCTGACCGAGGCTGCCCGTGCCCTGTTCGTCAGCCGCGGCTACGCCGAAACCTCGACGCCTGACGTCTGCGCCGCCGCCGGCATCACGCGCGGTGCGCTGTATCACCACTTTGCCGACAAGCGCGACCTGTTCCGCCACGTGCTGGCCGAGGAAGCCGCGGCCGTCGCCGCCGATATCGAAGCCGCCACGCCGCCGGAACAGAATCCTGCCGAGGCGCTGCTCAACGGGGCGCAAGCCTACCTGCAGGCGATGACGGTGCCCGGGCGCACCCGGCTGCTGCTGGTGGAAGGGCCGGCGGTGCTGGGATTGCGCGAGATGCTGGCGCTCGACGAGGCCAACGCGGCCCGGACCTTGCGCGAGGGGCTGGCGGCGGCGGGCGTGGACGCCGCCGGCGTGGCGCCGCTGCTGTCGGCCGCGTTCGACCGCGCCGCGCTGGAGATCGAGGCCGGCGCTGATGCCGGCCGGGTGCGCGAGGCGATGCTATGGCTGCTGCGACGCGTGCTGGGGCAGGGCGGGCGCTAGGCCCAACCACCTCACGAATCCTCAACGCGGTGCGTCGCCGGCGCTGGCTGCCAGATGATCGACAAAGGCCCGCACCTTGGGCGGCACGTGCCGCGTCGGCGTGTACACCGCGTATGCCGTGCCGATGTAGGGTTCCAGGATGTCCCAGTCGCCCAGCACGGTGACGACGCGCCCCCGTTCCAGCGCATCGCCCAGCGAGAAATCCGGCACCAGCCCGATGCCGGCATCGCGCTCGACCATGCTCATGATCGCCAGGCTGTTGTTCAGCGTCAGCCGCGGCGGGATGCGGACCTCGACCTTGTCGCCGCCGGCGTGGTGGCGCAGCGTCCAGCGCTCGCCAAAATTGCCGTAGCCGAGGTACAGGCAGCGTGCGGCCGGCAGTTCGGCCGGCGTTGCCGGCGCGCCATGGCGCTCCAGGTAGCCGGGCGAGGCCACCAACCGGTAGCGCACCTCGCGCAGCGGCCGCGCCGCCAGGCCGGGGGCCAGTTCGCGCGCGATGCGCACGGCCACGTCCAGGCCTTCTTCGACCAGGTCGACCATGCGGTCGGCCAGCGTCAGCTGCAGGTCCAGCCCCGGGTACTTCGCCAGCAACGGCGGCAGCCGCGGCGCCAGCCAGGCTTGCCCGAACGAGACCGGCGCGCTCACGCGCAGCACGCCGTGCGGCGCGCCGCCGTGTTCGCCGGCGAGCGCGGTGACCTCGCGCGCGGCGGCGGTCATGCGCGCGCAGGCGGCGTAGACCGACTGGCCCAGCTCGGTCAGCGCGAACGCGCGCGTGGTCCGCTGCAGCAGGCTCGCGCCGAGCCGGGCCTCGAGCCGGGAGACATGGCGGCTGACCGCCGACGGCGTCATGCCGAGGTCTTGCGCGGCGGCCGAGAAGCTGCCGCACTCGACCACGCGTGCAAACACCGCCATCGCATTGAGTGGCGCATCGAGCATGCAAAATCCCCTGTCTTTGACCTGTCGTCAAATACTAATTGAGTTGCCGCCACATTGTTGACTTCTGTGGCGAGTGGAACAATGCGGCCATTGGCTAAACCGGAGTTCCTCATGCCTTCGCAACAACCCCAGCCGGGCGGCGCCTGGCGCATGGTCGCAGCCATGGTGCTGTCGGGGACCATCGGCTGGTTCGTGGTCACCAGCGGACAGCCGCCGCTGGATGTGGTGTTCTTCCGCTGCCTGTTCGGCGGCGCCGCGCTGCTGGGCGTGCTGACCTTGCAGCGCGGCTGGGTGCGCATGACCCGCGCCCAGGCCGGCTGGCTGGTGCTGGGCGGCGTCACGCTGGTGCTCAACTGGCTGGCGCTGTTTTCGGCGTACGCGTACAGCGGCATTGCCATCGCCACGGTGGTCTACCATACCCAGCCGTTCTTCCTGCTGCTGCTGACTTCCGTGCTGCAGCGCGAGCCGTTCCCGTTCGCGCGGCTGCCATGGCTGGTGCTGGCCTTTGCCGGCGTCATGCTGATCACCGGGCTGGAGCACGGCGCCGGCGGCGCTTCGATGCTGGCCGGCATCGGCCAGGGCCTGCTGGCGGCACTGCTGTACGCCGTGACCACGCTGGCCACGCGGCGGCTGCAGGCGATCCCGCCGGGACAGATCGCCGGACTGCAGATGGTGCTGGGCGTGCTGATGCTGGCGCCGCTGGCGCATCCGGCGGCGGGCAGCTATGGCGGCGGCACCTGGGGCGCGCTGCTGGCGCTCGGGCTGGTGCATACCGGGGTGATGTACACGCTGCTGTACGGCGCCTTCCAGCGGCTGTCGGTGGTGTCGATCGCCACGCTGTCGTTTATCTACCCGCTGGTGGCGATCGTCATCGACGTGATGGTGTTCGGCGTGGTGCTGGGGCCGCTGCAGGTGGCCGGCATGGCGCTGGTGTTGCTGGGCGTGGTTGCCAACCAGCTTGGCTGGGCGCTGCCGTTGCGGCGGCGGGCGCGGGGATGAAGCGAGGCATGGCCGGGCGCGGCCGGTCACATGGCCACGCTTGACCGGAATGCTGACTACGGTTAGTGTAGGCAGCTAGCGAACGATCGTTCTATTCCAACGAGACAACCCTGCTTCCGCCATGTCCTCTGCGCCCCAGATCCAAGCCGCCGCTGCCGCCAGCCCGCTCCATCCCTTCGACGACGCGCTGGCGCTGGTGCCGGCCGGCGAACACCGCTTCCGGGGCCGCACCACGCCTGCGTACTGGAACATGATCGGACCGTTTGGCGGCATCACCGCCGCCACGCTGCTGCAGGCGGCGATGGACCATCCGCAGCGCCTGGGCGAGCCGGTCTCGCTGACCGTCAACTTTGCCGGGCCGATCGCCGAGGGCCCGTTCGAGATCGAGGCGCGTCCGGTTCGCACCAACCGCTCGACCCAGCACTGGACCCTGGAATTGCGCCAGAGCGATGCCGTTGCCACCACCGCCACCGCGATGTTCGCGGTGCGGCGCGACACCTGGGCCTGCGGCGAAGCGGTGATGCCGGACGTGCCGGCCGCCGACGCGCTGCCGGCGATGGGCGGGTTTGCGCCGGTGCGCTGGCTCAAGGCCTACGACATGCGGCCGGTGCGCGGCGCCAAGCCGATCGCCGAGGCCGGCACCGAGCACCCGGACAGCCTGACCCAGTTCTGGCTGCGCGATGCGCCGGCGCGCACGCCGGACTTCGCCGCGGTGGCGGCGTGGGCCGACAGCTTCTACCCGCGCATCTTCCTCAAGCGCGCTGGCTTCGTGCCGGCCGGCACGGTGTCGATGACCACGTATTTCCATGCCGATGCGGCCACGCTGGCCGCGCTGGGCCACAGCCATGTGCTGGCCAGCGCGCAGGCGCAGGTGTTCCGCCAGGGATTCTTCGACCAGCGCGCGCAGCTGTGGAGCGCCGCGGGCGAGCTGATCGCCAGCTCGCACCAGATCGTCTACTACAAGGAATAAGCCGGCCGGCGGCTCAGGCCACCGCTTCGCGCGCCTGGGCCTCGTAGCGGTGCACGGTGTGGCGCATCGCCCAGAGCAGCATCACGCCGGGCAGCGCCACGACTACGGTGCCGAGATAGAACGGCGCCCAGCCCCAGGCCTCGACCATATAGCCCGAGGTCGGTCCCACATAGACCCGGCCCACCGACGCCAGCGCGGACAGCAGTGCGTACTGCGTGGCCGAGAACGAGCGGTTGCACAGCGTCATCAGCAGCGCGACGAAGGCCGCCGTGCCCATGCCGCCGCACAGGTTCTCGACCGCAATCGTCGCGCCCATGGTCCACAGGTGCGGCGGCGTCACCGCCAGGATCCAGTAGCCCAGGTTCGACACCGCCTGCAGCACGCCGAACAGCATCAGCGAGCGGTACAGGCCCAGCCGCACCATCAGCGTGCCGCCGAACAGCGCGCCAACGATGGTCGCGGCCAGCCCCAGGGTCTTGTTGACGATGCCGACCTCGCCCGCCGAGAAGCCGGCGCCGCGGATCAGGAAGGTGGTCGACAGGCTGCCGGCAAAGGCGTCGCCGAGCTTGTACAGCACGATCAGCAGCAGCAGCCACCATGCCCCCGGGCGCGCGAAGAAGTCGCGCAGCGGGCCCACCACCGCCTCTTCCAGCGAGCGCGGCGCGCGCGCGGGCACATCCGGCTCAGGCGCCCAAAGCAAGGTAATGATGCCCACGCCCATCAGCGCTGCCATCAGCAGGTAGGTCTGCTGCCAGCCCAGCACGCGGTCCGCCAGCCACAGCGCCAGCCCGCCCGAGACCAGCATCGCCAGCCGGTAGCCCAGCACCTTGACCGCCGCGCCGGCGCCGCGCTCGGCCGGGCGCAGCACGTCGGTGCTGTAGGCGTCGAAGACGATGTCCTGCGACGCCGACAGGAACGCCACCAGCGTGGCCAGCGCCGCCAGCATCCACAGCGCCTGCTGCGGCGGGCAGAACGCCATGCCGGCGATGCCCAGCACCAGCCCGACCTGGGTCAGCAGCAGCCAGCCGCGCCGGCGCCCCATCAGCGGCGGCGTGTAGCGGTCCATCAACGGCGCCCACAGGAACTTGAAGATATAGGCCTGGCCCACCAGCGAGAAAAAGCCGATGGTCTTGATGTCCAGCCCTTCGACCGTCATCCACGCCTGCAGGGTGCCGGAGGTCAGCGCCAGCGGCAGGCCGGAGGCAAAGCCCAGCATCAGCATGGCGCCGATGCGGCGGTTGCGGAAGATATCGAGATAGGTCTGGAAATTCATGGATGGGGCGGCCGGGTGCCGCCCGCGCGGCTGCGCGGGCGCCGTGTATTATTGCACCACCTGTTTGCCTACTCTCCGATTGCGCCCAAGGAATCTCCCATGCGTCGCCGCCTGCAAGGTGTTCAGCGTCCCTATCGACAGCGTCGACTGCGGCTCGCCCGTGCGCTGGCGCTGGCCGCGGCCGTGCTGCCGCTCGGCTGGAGCCTTCCGGCGCCGGCGCAGCCGCAGGACGGCAGTGCCGGCGGTGCCGGTGGGATACGGCTGAACCCCGGCGGTTCGGCGGTGCGCAACATCGTGCCGGCCGAGGTGATCGAGCAGCAGGCGGTGCAGGAATACGAGCAGCTCAAGCAGGAAGCCATCGCCAAGCGAGCGCTGGCGCCCGACAACCACCCGCAGCTGGTGCGCCTGCGCGCCATCGGCAAGCGGCTGCTGCCGCAGACCGCACGGTGGAACGAACGCGCGCGGCAGTGGCAGTGGGAAATCAACCTGATCGGCTCGAAGCAGGTCAATGCCTTCTGCATGCCGGGCGGCAAGATCGCCGTCTATACCGGGCTGCTCGACCAGCTCAAGCTGACCGACGACGAAGTCGCCATGGTGATGGGGCACGAGATCGCGCACGCGCTGCAGGAGCATGCGCGCGAGCGCGCCGCCAAGTCCGAGATCACCAACCTGGGCGCCAACGTGATCTCGCAGCTGTTCGGCTTCGGCAACCTCGGCAATATGGCGCTGGGCACCGGCGCGCACCTGCTGACGCTGCGTTTTTCCCGCTCGGACGAGTCCGAGGCCGACCTGATCGGCATGGATGTGGCCGCGCGCGCCGGCTACGATCCGCGCGCGGCGGTGTCGCTGTGGCAGAAGATGGGCAAGGTCTCGCAGTCCGGCGCCGAGTTCCTGTCGACCCATCCGTCCGGGCGCAGCCGCATCGCCGACCTGGAAAAGCACATGCCCGAGGTGCTGCCGCTGTACGCGCGCGCGATCAACACCGCGGTCGACAAGCTGCCGCCCTACCGCCCCAATATGGCGGGGCTGGGCGCCGCGCCGGTCGATGCCGGCGACGAGGACCGGCAAAAGCCGCTGAAGCGCTGAAACACTGAACGGCGCCGCGGCCAGCCGCGCCGCCTGCCGCGCAGCGCCTCGATGGCCTGCGTCCGGCGCCAGGGACAATGCGACAACCGCAGGGGGACCCGCATGAGCCTGAACCGCATGAGCCCGTCGGAACGGCGGGCCGCGTATATGCTGATCTTCGCCGGCTGCGAGGCCGAGCCCGACCGCTTCACCAGCGACCTGCCGGTCAGCTCCGAAGTCTGGCTGCTGTATGCGTCCGGCGAATCGTTCGAGGTGCCGCGCGGCCTGCTGCTGACGCCGCACCACGGCGCCGGCATCGCCGCGCTGCGCGCCGCGGTGCTGCGGCGCCTGCCGGCGCTGGCCGGTCCGGCAGCGGACGATGCCGGTCCGCGCTTCCTTGCCGCCAATGAATCGCACCTGCTGGCGCAGATCGATTTCTTCGACATGCTGCGCCTGCTGCCGCTGACCGCCTGGTGGCAGCGCGAGGTGCGCGTGCCGATGGCCGGCATCAGGTGGACGCCCGCCGCGCGCAGCGCGCTGGCGCTAAGCCTGACCGGCGATGCGCTAGTGCGCTGGCTGGGCGAGTCGGTGCTGGCCCATGTCGGCAGCGAGGCGGCGCTGGCGCGCTTCAAGGACATCGGCTACAACGCGGCGCGTACGCGCTTCGGCGGCCTCGCCGCGCCGGCCGGGCAGGCGCTGGGGCGGCTGGTCAATGTCGCCGCGCAGTACGTCGCGCTGACGCTGCTGGGCCTGCATGACGACAGCTTCCCGCCCGGCGGGCTGACGCGGCGCGTCACGCAGGAAAGCCGCAAGGTGCTGGAGACGCTGTGGGACTGCCTGCGGGAGGATCATGTGGAGGCCGCCGTGCCGGTAGCGGCAATGACTGCCGGCATGACTGCCGGCGAAGTCGCCGCCGCCGCCGCCATTTCGCCGCTATGGCGCATCTCCGTCAACCGGCCGGCCGAGCACGCCGTGTTCGCCTCGCGCAAGACCGTCAAGGCCGATGCGGCCATCCGCGTGTTCGATACCGGCGGACAGGGCGTGCGCTGGGCGGTGATCGATTCCGGCATCGATGCGCGCCATCCGGCCTTCTTCGATCCGCTCAAGTTCGACGGGCCGCTGCCGGTGCGCGACGGGCTGGTCGCGCCGCGCCTGTCGCGCGTGGTCAGGACGCTTGACTTCACGCGCCTGTCGGCGATCACCAGCGGGCGCCTGCCGCCAATGCCCAAGGGCAAGCGCGGGCCCGGCGAGGCCGAGCTGCGGCAGCGCATCGCCGCGATCGCCGACGACCTGGCGCATGGCCGCATCATCGACTGGTCGGTGATCGAGCCGCTGCTCGAAATCAGTCACGACGATCCGGCGCAGTATGTGGCCCCCGGCGACAGCCACGGCACGCACGTGGCGGGCATCATCGGCGCGGGCTGGCCGGCGTCGGCCTACCTGGCGCGGCCGGACCCGCTGCCGCTGCCGCCCGAGCTGGCGGAAGCCGGCGAGGTCAGCGGCATCTGCCCGCGCATCGAGCTGCTCGACCTGCGCATTTTCGACGCGCAGGGCAGGGGCGACGAATTCGGCATCCTGGGCGCGCTGCAGTACGTGCGCTGGCTCAACCAGAGCCGCGACCGGCAGTCGGTGCACGGCATCAACCTGAGCGTGGCGCTGCGCCACGACGTGCGCAGCTACGCCTGCGGCAGCACGCCGGTATGCGTCGAGTGCGACCGCCTGGTGGCCAGCGGCGTGATCGTGGTGGCGGCGGCGGGCAACTACGGCTATGACGAGGCCTTCGCCGCCGAACACATGGGCGCCGGCTTCCGCGGCCAGACCATTACCGATCCCGGCAATGCGCGCGCCGTGATCACGGTGGGCGCGACCCACCGCACCGATCCCTACCGCTACGGCATCTCCTACTTTTCCAGCCACGGTCCCACCGGCGACGGCCGCATCAAGCCCGACCTGGTCGCGCCCGGGGAGAAGATCACCTCGACCGTGCCCGGCGGCACGCTGGCGTCGATGGACGGCACCAGCATGGCGGCACCGCATGTGTCGGGGGTCGCGGCGTTGCTGCTGTCGCGCAACAATGAACTGATGGGCCAGCCCGAGACCGTCAAGACCATCCTGTGCGCCGCGGCCACCGACCTGGGGCGCGAGCGCGCCTTCCAGGGCGCCGGGCTGGTCGACGCGCTGCGCGCGCTGCAGCGCGTGTAGCCGCGGCTGCGTGATCCAACAAAAAAAGCCGGCAGTGCCGGCTTTTTTTATTAGTGCGGGAACGGCAGGCTTCTCAGGCGCGCAGTCCGCTGGCCTCGTCGGCGCCCACATGCACGTTCATGCATTGCACCGCCGCGCCGGCCGCGCCCTTGCCCAGGTTGTCCAGGCGCGCCACCAGGTTCAGGCGCTCGGCATTGCCGAACACGAACAGGTCGACGCGATTGGTGTCGTTGTTGGCCTGCACATCGAAGAAACCGCCGTCGAGGTTGTCGGCGCTGTTGTACGGCATCACGCGCACGAACTGCTCGCCTTCATAGTGCTGGCGATAGATCTCGACGATCTGCTCGGGGCTGACCTTGCGCGCCAGCCGCTCGGCGAACACCGGCACCGTCACCGCCAGGCCCTTCAGGAAATTGCCGACGATGGGATTGAAGATCGGCGCCTGCGCCAGGCCCGCCTGCACGCGCATTTCCGGCAGGTGCTTGTGCTCCAGGCCCAGCGCATAAGGGCGCGGGCTGTTCAGCTTCGGGTTACCGCCGGCTTCGAACTCGGCAATCATCGACTTGCCGCCGCCGCTGTAGCCGGTCAGCGAGAACGCCGTCATCGGGTAGTCGGCCGGCAGCACGCCGGCATCCACCAGCGGGCGCACCGCCAGCACGAAGGCGCTGGCATGGCAGCCCGGCACCGCGATGCGCTTGCTGGCGCGGATCTTGTCGCGCTGGCCGCGCGCCAGTTCGGGCAGGCCGTAGGCCCAGTTGTCGGCGGTGCGGAACGCCGTGCTGGCGTCGATCACGCAGGTGTCCGGGTTGTTCACCAGCGACACCGCCTCGCGCGAGGCCACGTCGGGCAGGCACAGGAAGGCGACGTCGGCGGCGTTCAGGAAGCGTGCTCGTTCGGCCGGATCCTTGCGCTTGTCTTCGGCAATGCGCAGCAGTTCCACGTCGGCACGACCGGAAAGATAGTCAAGCAGCCGGAGACCGGTGGTGCCTTCCTGACCATCGACGAACACTTTGAAAACCATGGCTGACTCGCTCTTTGAAATGCGGGAATGCGAAACCTCTCCTGCCGGGCGCAGGGGCGAACCCGCATTGTAGCGGGGATGGGGGCCTGTCGCAGGGGTTTGTACCGATTGGAGTCCTGCGCTTTGGCACAGTTCGCGGGTTGCGGGATTTAACCTAGTAGGTTAATTTACATGGAGAAGGGGACGGCGCATTACAAGCTGCGGGATGTGAAGGTCCTGTTGCTGGCGGGCAAGATGGAAATGACGTATGCCGCGTATTCCCATGCGGCGATGATGGGCCTGGGCAGGAGCGGGGTGCGCGACATCCTGGCCCGCCTCCAGCCAGCGGACTTCTACAAGAGCATGACAACGTACGAAGACCATCGGATCTGGCAGGACGTCTACCGGCCCGTCACGCCGCATGGTGCGCTGTATGTGAAGCTCACCGTTGCCAACGAGGTACTGGTCGTTTCCTTCAAGCCAAGGTAACAGTACCGAGGCGAGCAGCCGGAGAAAGCAAGATGAAATGTCCCGAGTGCGGTGGCGCGGAACTGGTGGCGGGAACGCGCGACGTGCCCTATACGTACCGCGGTGAGACCACGGTGATCCCGAATGTGCCCGGCCAATGGTGCCCCAAGTGCGGCGAGGGCGTGCTGCCCCGTGATAGCGACTGGGTCAGCGAGGCGATGCTGGCCTTCAACCGGCAAGTCAATGCCGCCCTGGTCGACCCGGCCTATATCACCGAAGTCCGCAAAAAGCTGCGCCTCGACCAGCGCGAGGCGGCCGAAATCTTCGGCGGTGGCGTCAATGCGTTCTCGCGGTACGAAACCGGCCGGACCAAGCCGCCACTGGCGCTGGTGAAGCTGTTGCGGCTGCTGGACCGCCACCCAGAACTCCTCGACGAAGTCCGGGCGGCGTGACCGCCAAGCGCTCAGAGCGGAAAGTTATAGTCGATCGACAGCGGCGCGTGGTCGCTGAACTTCTCGTCCTTGTAGATCGAGCACAGCTGCGCGGTGTCGGCGATCTTCGGCGTGGCCAGGTGGTAGTCGATGCGCCAGCCCACGTTCTTGGCATAGGCCTGGCCGCGGTTGCTCCACCAGGTGTACTGATCGGGGCGCGGGTCCAGCTTGCGGAACACGTCGACATAGCCGTGCACGTCGAACAGCTCGCCGATCCAGGCGCGCTCTTCCGGCAGGAAGCCCGAGTTCTTCAGGTTGCCCTTCCAGTTCTTGATGTCGATTTCCTTGTGCGCGATGTTGACGTCGCCGCACAGCACGATTTCGCGCCCGCTGGCCTTGAGCTGCAGCAGGTGCGGCAGGAAGGCCTCCATGAAGCGGAACTTGGCCAGCTGGCGTTCCTCGCCGCTCGAACCGGACGGCACGTACACCGAAATCACTGCCAGGTGCGGGTACTGCACTTCCACATAGCGGCCCTCGCTGTCGAACTCAGCGTTGCCGAAACCGGTGATGACCCGCTCGGGCTTGTGGCGCGTGTAGAGCCCGACGCCGCTGTAGCCCTTCTTTTCGGCGTAATGGAAATAACCGTGGTAACCGTGTGGCGCCAGGAACGCTTCCGTCATGTCGGCGGCCTGCGCCTTCAGTTCCTGCACACAGACCATGTCTGCGTCCTGCTTGCCCATCCAGTCGAAAAAGCCCTTCTTCGACGCGGAGCGGATGCCGTTGAGGTTGGCGCTGATAATCCGTAACATTCGGGGAAATTTTGAATTCAGAGAGAAATGATGACGCAGCAGAATCCGGCCGCCCCGAGTGCAGATAACGCGGGGAATGACCTCAGCCAGACCTTTATCCGCTTTGCGCTCGACGCGGGCGTGCTGTCATTCGGCGAGTTCGTCACCAAGGCCGGCCGCAAGTCGCCTTACTTCTTCAATGCCGGCCTGTTCAACCAGGGCGGCATGCTGGGCCAGGTGGCGCAATTCTATGCGAAAACCCTGCTGGCCTCGGGCGTGCAGTTCGACGTGCTGTTCGGGCCGGCGTACAAGGGCATCACGCTGGCGTCGGCGACAGCGGTGGCGCTGGCGGGCATGGGACGTGATGTCGGCTTCGCCTACAACCGCAAGGAAGCCAAGGACCACGGCGAAGGCGGCACGCTGGTCGGGGCCAGGCTGCAGGGCAAGGTGGTGATCGTCGACGACGTGATCTCCGCCGGCACCTCGGTGCGCGAGTCGGTCAACCTGATCCGCGCGGCCGGCGCCGAGCCCGCCGCGGTGCTGATCGCGCTGGACCGCATGGAAAAGAGCGGCACCGCCGAGCAGGTCGGCACCCATTCGGCGGTGCAGGACGTGCAGCGCGAATTCGGCATCCCGGTGATCGCCATCGCCAGCCTGAAGGACCTGCTGGCCTATCTCGATGCCTCGCAGGATCCGGCGCTGGGCGCGTCGCGCGAGGCCGTGGCGGCCTATCGTCAGCGCTACGGCGTCTGAAACCGTTGCAGAGACGGGGCGCTGGCAACCAGCGCCCGGAGCGTGGCCGGTAGGCACACGGCTGACTTTCGGACTGGGAGGGAGCGCGGCGTGGCGGCAAAGGAGCGGCAGGAACGGGCAGTGCGGCAGGCGGCAACGCCGTCCCCAACGGCGGAGTCCGCCGGCAACGGCGAGTCGCTGGCCGAGCGCGGCGCCCAAGTGCGGCCGCGCAAGCCGGTGCGCAAGGCGGCCAAGGCGCCCGACCGGCCCGCGCACGAGGCCTACTCGGTGCGCGCGCTGGTGTTGCAGGGCGGCGGCGCGCTCGGCGCCTACCAGGCCGGCGTGTACCAGGGCCTGGCCGAAGGGGGCATCTTCCCCAACTGGGTCGCCGGCATTTCGATCGGCGCGTTGAACGCGGCCATCATCGCCGGCAATCCGCCGCAGCGCCGGGTCGAGCAGCTGCGGGCGTTCTGGGAACACATCTGCGCGCAGCCGTGGCTGCCCAGCCTGTCCTACACCTGGTTTGCCGATGAAGCGGCAAGCTGGCCCGAGCCGATGCGGATCTGGTTCGACGGCCTGCACGCAGCGCGCGCCATGCTGGAGGGCCAGCGCGGCTTCTTCCAGCCGCGCAGCTGGCCGGCGCTGATGTCGCGCTACTCGGACCCGACCCATGCCAGCTTCTACGACACCAGGCCGCTGAAGGCCACGCTGGAGCGCTTTGCCGACTTCGACCTGATCAACCATCGCCCCGACCTGATGCGGGTCTCGGTGGGCGCGGTCAATGTGCGCACCGGCAACTTCGCCTACTTCGACAATACCCGCGACAAGCTCTGCGCCGAGCATTTCATGGCCTCGGGCGCGCTGCCGCCGGGCTTTCCGGCGGTGGAGATCGATGGCGAATACTACTGGGACGGCGGGCTGGTCTCGAACACGCCGCTGGCCGAGGTGCTGACCGCACAGCCGCGGCGCGACGCGCTGATCTTCCAGGTCGACCTGTGGAGCGCGCGCGGCAAGCTGCCGCACGACCTGATCGACGTGGCCGAGCGCCAGAAGGACATCCAGTATTCCAGCCGCACCCGCGCCATCACCGACTATATGCGCGAGCAGCAGAACCTGCGCCGCATGCTCAACGAGGTGATGGCGCTGGTGCCGCAGTCGAAGCGCGACAACGAGTGGTACCGGCGCGCGGCCGAGCAGTCGTGCGATGCGCGCCGTAACGTGATCCAGCTGATCTACCGCGACAAGTCGTTCGAGAACCTGGCCAAGGACTACCAGTTCGGCCCGCTGACCATGCACGAGCACTGGACCAGCGGGCTCGAGGATATCCGCCAGACCCTGCGCCATCCGCAATGGCTGGCCATGCCCAGCCGCGAGCAGCCCTTCGTCACGCACGACGTGCATCGCGGCAACGGCGGGTGAGCCCGGCCGGCGCGCCGGCTCAGTCGACCTTGATCCCGGCCAGTTCCGGACGCGCCGGCGGATAAGCCGGCTTCAGGTCCTCGAAGACTTTGGTCATGATCTCCGCCACCATCAGGTTGCGGTGCGTCTTGGAATCGGCCGGCACCACATACCAGGGGCACTCGGGCGTGCTGGTGGCCATGATCGCGGCCTCGTAGGCGTCCATGTAGGCCTTCCAGTGCTTGCGCTCGGCCAGGTCCTTGGTGTCGAACTTCCAGTGCTTGTCCGGGTCCGCCAGCCGCGCCTCGAGCCGCGACTTCTGCTCGTCGCGCGAAATATGCAGGAAGCACTTGACGATGGTGGTGCCGGTCTCGGTCAGCATCGACTCGAATTCGCGGATCTGGCGGAAGCGCCGCTCGCATTCGGCGGCGTCGATCCAGTGGTGCACGCGCGTGATCAGCACGTCTTCGTAGTGGCTGCGGTTGAACACCACGATCTCGCCCGACTTCGGCACCTGCAGGTGCACGCGCCACAGGAAATCGCGCGCCTGCTCCTCGGGCGACGGCGCCTTGAAGCCCACCACGCGGATGCCCAGC
This sequence comes from Cupriavidus nantongensis, assembly GCF_001598055.1. Lineage (NCBI taxonomy): Bacteria > Pseudomonadati > Pseudomonadota > Betaproteobacteria > Burkholderiales > Burkholderiaceae > Cupriavidus > Cupriavidus nantongensis. The sequence goes on from NZ_CP014844.1 coordinate 492,119, forward strand.
GGATCGAAGCTGCGGAACACGCCGCGCACGGTGCCGTCCTTGCCGCTGGTGTCCATGCCCTGCAGCACCACCAGCAGCTTGCGGCGGTGCTCGGCATAGAAGATGTCCTGCTGCGCGTCGAGCGCGTTGCTCAGCTCGATGATGCGGGCCAGGTCTTCCTCTTTCTTGCCGCATGACAGCGGCTTGCTGCCCGGGTCGAAGTCGGCAAGGCGGAATCGCTTGCCCGAGGTGATGCGGAAATCGTCCAGCGGCATGGGCGCTCCATTCGCGATGATCTGCGGGATCAGGGAATCGGGCGCCCCGGAAACTGCGCTGCAGGGAGGGGAACAAGGGGCGCGCAGCCCCTATGGTCAGGCCGGCAGGGCCGCCAGGTCAATGCTGCCTTCGAACACGGTGGTGGCCGGGCCGGTCATGCGCACCGGCTCGGCGCCGCCGTCCCAGGCAATGGTCAGCTCGCCGCCATGGGTGTGGACCCGCACCGGCGAATCCAGCAGGCCGCGCCGGATGCCGGCGACCACCGCCGCGCAGGCGCCAGTGCCGCAGGCCAGGGTCTCGCCGGCGCCGCGCTCGTAGACGCGCAGGCGGATGGCGTGGCGGTCAACTACCTGCATGAAGCCGGCGTTGACGCGGTTCGGGAAGGCCGGGTGGTGCTCGATCACCGGGCCGTCCTGCAGCACCGGGAAGTTCTCGACATCGTCCACCACCTGCACCGCGTGCGGGTTGCCCATCGACACCGCCGAGATCCATTCGGTGCGGCCGTTGACCTCGAGCCCGTACAGCGTATCGGCCCCTTCGGCATGGGTGGGCAGGCCCTGGGCGAGGAACGGCACGCGCGCCGGTTCCAGCTCGGGCGCGCCCATGTCGACCGTGACCTGGCCATCGTCCTGCAGCGTCAGCGTGATCACGCCGTTCATCACCTCGACGCGCACCGAACGCTTGTCGGTCATGCCCTGTTCGGTGACAAAGCGCACGAAGCAGCGCGCGCCATTGCCGCAGTGCTCTACCTCGCTGCCGTCGGCATTGACGATGCGGTAGCGGAAATCGACGTCGGGGCGCGTCGGCTTCTCGACGATCAGGATCTGGTCCGCGCCCACGCCGAAATGCCGGCTGGCCAGCGCGCGCCACTGGGCCGGGGTCAGGTCGATCTGCTGGTGGATGCCGTCGAGCACGACAAAGTCGTTGCCGGCGCCATGCATCTTGGTGAACTTGAGTTTCATGGTGACGATTGTAGCGGCGCGGCGCAGGTCGTGCCGGTGCGCTCGGCAGTGCTCAGTAACGCTCAGTAGATCTCGGGCTCGCCCGGCAGGCGGTGCTTGAAGCGCTTGTGGACCCAATAATACTCAGGCACGCGCGGGCGGATGCAGTCTTCGAAGAAGGCGTTCATGCGGCGCGTGTCGTCGGTCACGCTGGCGCCGGGGTAGTCCTCCCACGCCGGCAGCACGCGCAGCACGTAGCCCTGGTAGTCGGGCAGCATCTCGGTGTAGATCGGCACCACCCTGGCGCCGGTCAGGCGCGCCAGCCGCGAGACCGAGGTCAGCGTCAGCGCCTGCACGCCGAAGAACGGCACGAATTCCGAATCGCGCTCGCCGAAGTCCATGTCGGCGATCAGCTGCAGCGCCTCGCCCTTCTTCAGGCAGCGCAGGATGTCGCGCGCGCTGTCGTTGCGCGAGATCATGTTGGCGCCGAAGCGCCCGCGCGCCTGCTTGAGGAAGCCGTCGAACAGCGCATTCTTCTGCTTGGTATAGAGCGAGGCGCCGGAGCGGCCGACATGCTCGCGCAGGTGGATGGTGAGCCGGATCGCGCCGGCTTCCACGCCCGACAGGTGCAGCGTCACAAGGATATGCGGCGTGCCATCGAGTTCGACCAGGCCGGCCTGGTCGTCGATCTGCACCCAGCGGCGCATCTGCGCCTCGCTGCCGGTCCAGAAGATGCCGCGCTCGGCAAAGCTGCGGAACAGCAGGCGGAAGCTCTGGCGCGACAGCGCGTCGATCTCGGCCTCGGTTCGGTCCGGAAAGCACAGGCGCAGGTTGGCCTGCACCACCCGGCGCCGCTCGCTGGGGATGCGGTACAGCAGGCTGCCCAGCGCCTCGCCGAAGCGGGCGACGAAGGGATAGGGCAGTTTGCCCAGCACGGTCAGCAGGCCGATGCCGAGCCACGTGAACACACGGCTCATGAAGTCGATCGATCAGTCGCCGGCTCGGAATCCGTGCCCTCGGTAGCCGGCGTGTCCGGGGTGCCGGGGGTGCCCGCTCCGGCGGGTTGCTTGTAGCGGTTGTAGCCCCACAGGTATTGCGTCGGGCACAGGCTCACCAGTGCTTCGATGGTGCGGTTGATGACGGCGGCCGCAGCGGCGGGATCGTCCGGCAGCATGCCGCCGTCCTCGATCACGCGCAGATGGCCGCGGTAGCCGGCGCCGCGCGGCAGCCGCTCGGCGAAGATCGCCACCACCGGCGCGCCGGTCAGCTGCTGCAGCCGGTGCACCAGCGCCATGGTGTAGGCGGGCTTGCCGAAGAACGGCGCCCAGTTGCCTTCGCCGCCGCTGGGCACCTGGTCGGGCAGGATGCCTACCGCCTGGCCGCGCTTGAGCGCTTTCACCAGCATGCGCACGCCGCGCGGCGTGGCCGGCGCCATATGCATGTTGGGCCGGGTGCGCATCTTCTCGATCCAGTCGCGCAGCCACGGCTGGTGCGGCGGCTTGAACAGTGCGGTCACCGGGCGGTGCAGCGCGTGGGATTGCGGCAGCACCTCGAAGCAGCCCAGGTGCGGGGTCAGGATGATGATGCCCTTGCCGCGCGCCTGCAGCCTGGCGAGTTCGGGCCACAGGTGGTCGTCGAAGCCGTACAGCTTCGCGCCGATGCGCGGGCGGCTCCAGAAGTAGGGCATCTCGATGATCATGCGGCCGGCCGAGCGGGCGGCCTCGTCGATCATCGCCTCGGTGGCGTCGGGAAAGGCAAGCCGGAAGTTCTCGCGCAGGCGCTGGCCATAGCGGCCCGGCAGACGCGCGATCAGCAGGCCCAGCGCGCCGCCCGCGGCCTGCAGCAGCCGCAGCGGAAAACGGGAGATCAGCCAGAATAAAAAAGTCATCAGGCGCGGAAAAAGGGTCCAGGCAAGTCCGCCGCCGGGTCTGTGCCGGGATCAGACGGGCAGGCAGGCGTGGGTCCGGCATGCCGGCAAGGTGTCGTACCGCACGCCTGTGGCGCTGCAACGACGCCTGCAGGCGCGTATAATAGCGTGTATCGCCGAGTTAACTGACAACTTGCGGGGCGATGCGGCTCTAACCGGGCTGCCTGAAATACCGCTAAAGCGTCGCCGCCATGAACCGAACAGGCTGGCACGCAATAGCCAACCTGGAGAATAAGTTCGTGGCAAACGACTTCCTTTTTACTTCGGAATCCGTCTCCGAAGGCCATCCCGACAAGGTCGCCGACCAGATTTCCGACGCCGTCCTGGACGCCATCCTGGCGCAGGACAAGTATGCGCGTGTGGCAGCTGAGACGCTTTGCAACACCGGTCTGGTGGTGCTGGCCGGGGAAATCACCACGACCGCCAATGTCGATTACATCCAGATCGCGCGCGACACCATCAAGCGCATCGGTTACGACAACACCGATTACGGCATCGACTACAAGGGCTGCGCGGTACTGGTGGCCTATGACAAGCAGTCGCCCGACATCGCCCAGGGCGTCGACCGTGCGTCCGATGACTACCTGAACCAGGGCGCCGGCGACCAGGGCCTGATGTTCGGCTACGCCTGCGACGAGACCCCGGAACTGATGCCGTTCCCGATCTACTACGCGCACCGCCTGGTCGAGCGCCAGTCGCTGCTGCGCCGCGACGGCCGCCTGCCCTGGCTGCGCCCGGACGCCAAGTCGCAGGTCACGGTGCGCTATGTCGACGGCAAGCCGCACAGCGTGGACACCGTGGTGCTGTCGACCCAGCATTCGCCCGACATCACCCAGGCGCAGATCCGCGAGGCAGTGATCGAGGAAATCATCAAGCCGGTGCTGCCGGCCGAGATGCTCAAGGAAACCAAGTACCTGGTGAACCCGACCGGGCGCTTCGTGATCGGCGGGCCGCAGGGCGACTGCGGCCTGACCGGGCGCAAGATCATCGTCGACACCTACGGCGGCGCCTCGCCGCACGGCGGCGGCGCGTTCTCGGGCAAGGACCCGTCCAAGGTCGACCGCTCCGCCGCCTACGCGGCGCGCTACGTGGCCAAGAACGTGGTGGCGTCGGGCCTGGCGCGGCAGTGCCAGGTGCAGGTCAGCTATGCCATCGGCGTGGCGCGGCCGATCAACGTGACGGTCTACACCGAAGGCACCGGCAAGATTCCGGACGCCAAGATCGCCGAGCTGGTGCAGGAGCATTTCGACCTGCGCCCGAAGGGCATCGTGCAGATGCTGGATCTGTTGCGGCCGATCTACGAGAAGACCGCGGCCTACGGCCACTTCGGCCGCGAAGAGCCGGAATTCTCGTGGGAAGCGACCGACAAGGCGGCTGCGCTGCGCGCCGCGGCGGGCCTGTAAGCGCCGCACTCGCGCTGGCAGTCCTGACGGCAAGCCCCGCCGGCCCGCAAGGGCCCGCGGGGTTTTTTGCGCGGGTTTGATCCTGATCCAGCTGCCGCGTGGCGCCGGCGCCACGGCGGGCGCACGGAGTAAAATTCCGCCACGCCCTGCCGCCGCCACGGCGGCCACCCCAAACACGGGTAACCGTTCCCAGAGGATGCCATGTCCGAAGCGCCTGTCCTTGCCCCGTCGCCCGCCGCCCGGCCGCCTGCCGCCGGCAAGCTCGACCTGATCCGTCCGCAGCCCTATACCGAGTGGGCGCCCCAGGTCACCCCCGAAGCGCGCGCCACGCTGCGCCGCGAACTGGAGCAAGGCGCGGTACTTTACTTCCCCAACCTGAAGTTCCAGTTCCAGCCGGGCGAAGAGCGCTTCCTCGACAGCCGCTATTCCGACGGCAAGTCCAAGAACATCAACCTGCGCGCCGACGACACCGCAGTGCGCGGCGCGCAGGGCAGCGCGCAGGACCTGGCCGACCTGTACACGCTGATCCGCCGCTACGCCGACAACAGCGAGTCGCTCATCCGCACGCTGTTCCCGGAATACATCCCGCACATGACCCGCGCCGGCACCTCGCTGCGGCCCAGCGAGATCGCCGGGCGCCCGGTCAGCTGGCGCAAGGACGACACCCGCCTGCACGTCGATTCATTCCCGTCCAACCCGATGCTGGGCAAGCGCCTGTTGCGCGTGTTCCACAATATCGACCCGGCCGCGCCGCGCGTGTGGCGCGTGGGCGAGCCGTTCGGCGACTTTGCGCAGAAGTTCGTGCCCAGGACCCACGGCATGTGGCCGGGGCAGGCGGCGCTGATGAAGCTGCTCCACATCACCAAGCGCAAACGCTCGGAATACGACCACCGCATGCTGCAGCTGCATGACCTGGCCAAGGCCGACCTGGACTACCAGGCCAACGTGCCGCAGCAGGAATTCCACTTCCCGCCGGGTGCGACCTGGATCGTCTTCAGCGACCAGCTGCTGCACGCCGCCATGCGCGGGCGCGCGATGATGGAGCAGACCATCTACCTGGCGCCGCAGGCGATTTCGGACCACACCCATTCGCCCGAGGCGGTGCTGTCGCGCATGCTCGGGCGGCCGATGCTGGTGTCGTGAGCGCGCGGCCTGCTGCTAACGCAGCAGCAGGCGCAGCATGGTGTCGAAGGTCTTGCCGTAAGGCGGCTTGAGCAGGCCGGCGCCGTTCAGGCTGGCCTGGTGGAACACCGGCTTCACCTTCGAAAACGTGTCGAAGCCCGCCTGCCCGTGGTACGCGCCCATGCCGCTGGCGCCGACGCCGCCGAACGGCAGGCCGTCCTGGGCGATATGGAACAGGGTGTCGTTGACGGTAACGCCGCCGGCGACGGTCTGCCGCATCACATGGGCGATGGCGCCGCGGTCGCGCTCGAACACGTATAGCGCCAGCGGCCGCGGGCGCGCGTTGATGTAGTCCAGCGCCTCGTCGAGGGTGCGGTAAGTCACCACCGGCAGCACCGGTCCGAAGATTTCCTCGCGCATCGCGGTCACGCCATCGGGCACGTCCAGCAGCAGCACCGGCGGCAGCCGCCGCGCCTGCGCATCCGGCTGCGCATCGGACAGCGGCACCACGGTCGCACCTTGCGCGGCGGCCTCGTCGACCAGCCCCTCCAGCCGCGCGAAATGCCGCGGGCTGATGATGCTGGTGTAGTCCGGGTTGCGCGCCAGGTCGGGATAGAGCCGGCCCACGCAGCGGCGCGCCGCGTCCACCAGTTGATCGCGCAAGTCCTCAGGCACCAGCACATAGTCCGGCGCGATGCAGGTCTGGCCCGCGTTCATCAGCTTGCCGACCAGGATGCGCTCGACCGCGCGCTCGAGGTCGGCACCGGCGCCGACGATGGCCGGCGACTTGCCGCCCAGCTCCAGCGTCACCGGGGTCAGGTTGGCGGCCGCCGCGCGCATCACATGGTGGCCGACTGCGGTCGAACCCGTGAACAGCAGGTGGTCGAACGGCAGCGCGGTGAAGGCGCTGGCCACTTCGGCATCGCCGTTGATCACCACGATCTCGTCCGGGGCGAAGTGCTGCGGCACCAGCTGCGCGAACAGCGCCGCGAAACGCGGCGTGTATTCCGACAGCTTGACCATGGCGCGATTGCCAGCCGCCAGCGCGCCGGCGAGCGGGCCGACGGTCAGGTACAGCGGATAGTTCCAGGGCACCACGATGCCCACCACGCCGAGCGGCTGCGGCACCAGGCGCGAGCGTCCCGGGCGGAACCAGAAGCCGGTGGGCGCGCGCCGCACGCGCATCCAGCGCTTGCCGTGGCGCAGCGCACCGTCGATGCCGGCGAGGCTGGGGAATACCTCAAGCAGCGCGGTTTCCTGGCGCGGGCGGTTGGTGAAATCGGCATGGATGGCGGCGGCAATTTCGGCCTGGTTTTCGGTCACCAGGCGCCGCAGGCGCTGCAGGCGATCGGCACGCACGGTCCACGCGGGCAGCTGGTCGCGCCGCGAGGCGGCATGCATCGCGCCGAAGACGGACGACAGGTCGGGAACTTCTCGCATGGCTGCGCTCCAGGATTTGCGCGCACATTCGCGCACCATCGCGCAAGATAAGGCAGCGCGCCGGCCAACACAATGGAAGCCTGCTACCAGCAAGCCGATTCAAACGGCCGTCCTTCATGCTCGCGCGTTTCGTTGCCGCCGCCCTTTTTCAACCGCTGGGCCAGCGCCTACACTGAATCTCACGGCTTGCCATCCGCTGGACGGACAGGGCGCGCGCCGGCGCGGCCCGGCTCACGCACGCGCGCCGCCTGCGGACTCGCGGGGAGACAGATGGAAACCACCTATGACTACGTCATCGTCGGCGCGGGCTCGGCGGGCTGTGCGCTGGCGGGGCGGCTGGCCGACAGCGGCGACGACACCATCGCGCTGGTCGAGGCCGGGCACCACGACCACCATGTGCTGGTGCGAACACCCGCCGGCCTGGCGGCGATGCTGCCGCGCGCGGGGACGCGCAACTACGGCTTCCACACCGTGCCGCAGCCGGGCCTGAACGGCCGCCGCGGCTACCAGCCGCGCGGGCGCGGGCTGGGCGGCTGCTCGTCGATCAACGCCATGATCTACACGCGCGGGCGGCCCGCCGACTACGATGCCTGGGCCGATGCCGGCTGCGATGGCTGGTCCTGGGACGACGTGCTGCCGTACTTCCGCCGCGCCGAATGCAACGAGCGCCTGGCCGGCAGCGACGACGATCCGCTGCACGGCGGCAACGGCCCGCTGCATGTCAGCGACCTGCGCACGCCCAACCCGTTCGCCGAGCGCTTTATCGAGGCCGCGCAACAGGCCGGCTATCCGCGCAACGACGATTTCAACGGCGAAGAGCAGGAGGGCATCGGCTGGTACCAGGTCACGCAGCACGCGGGCGAGCGCTGGAATGCCGCGCGCGCCTACCTGCATGGCGGCAATGCGCGCGACCGCGCCTGCAACGGCGGCCGCGCGCGGCTGCGCGTGCTGACCGACACCCAGGCCCTGCGCATCGTCTTCGAAGGCCGTCACGCCGCCGGGGTGCTGGTGCAGCGTGACGGCCGCCAGCAGCTGCTGCGCGCGCGTCGCGACGTGATCGTGTGCGCGGGCACGTTCGGCTCGCCGCAGCTGCTGATGGTCTCCGGGGTCGGGCCCGCCGCGCACCTGCGCGAACACGGCATCGACGTGGTCCATGACTTGCCGGGCGTGGGCGGCAACCTGCAGGACCATCTCGACGTGGTGCTGCACAAGCGCACCGCCGTGCCCGAGCTGTTCGGCGTATCGTTCGGCGGCGTCGCCAGGCTGCTGTCCGAAATGCTGCGCTACCGGCGCGAGCGCGCCGGCATGATGTCGAGCAACTTCGCCGAGGCCGGCGGCTTCCTGCGCAGCCACCCGGCGCTGCCCGAGCCCGACCTGCAGCTGCATTTCGTGGTCGGCCTGGCCGACGACCATATGCGCAGGCTCAATCTCGGCCATGGCTATTCCTGCCACGTCTGCCTGCTGCGCCCGCGCAGCCGCGGCGAGGTCCGCCTGGCCGCGGCCGATATCCGGCGCGCGCCGCTGATCGATCCGAAGTACCTCAGCGACGCGCGCGACCTCGACGACATGGTGGCCGGCGTGCGCATCGTGCGCAGCATCCTGGCGCAGCCGCAGTTGGCCTGCTTCGGCGGACGCGAGCTCTACACGGCCGGCCTGCGCGCCGATGGCAGCGACGATGCCGCCGTGCGCGAGCTGATCCGCGCGCGCGCCGACACCATCTACCACCCGGTCGGCACCTGCCGCATGGGCATGGATGCGATGGCGGTGGTCGACCCGCAGCTGCGCGTGCGCGGTGTGGAAGGGCTGCGCGTGGTCGATGCGTCGGTCATGCCCACGCTGATCGGCGGCAACACCAATGCGCCCGCGATCATGATCGGCGAGCGCGCGCACGACCTGATCCGCTATGCGCCGCGGGTGATGCTGCGGGTGCTGGAGTCGATGGAGGCCTAGCCCTCGAAGCCGCGCAACGCCACCCGCCCGAGCGCGCCGGCATCCGCGTCGAGCGTGCCGAACACGCGTCCGTGCTGGCGCCCGAGCCGGCTGGTGACGAACAGCTCGGCGTGCTCGGGGTCGGCATGCGCCAGCATCAGCGCCGCCTGCGCGGTCAGCACCAGGCCCTGGGCAAAGCGGCGCGCACCGGCTTCGAGCTGGTCGGCGTTTTCGCGCAGCATGGCCTGCAGCGAGGCCAGTTCGGCGCGCACCGCCGGGTGGCCGCCGGCGCGGCGCGACAGGTCCTGCAGCAGCCGCGCGCCATCGTCCGGATTGCGCTGCAGCGCGCGCAGCACGTCCAGGCACATGATGTTGCCCGAGCCTTCCCAGATCGAATTGACCGGCGCCTCGCGGTACAGCCGCGCCATCGGCCCTTCCTCGACATAGCCATTGCCGCCCCACACTTCCATCGCTTCGCCGGTGGCCTCGAGCGTGCGCTTGCACACCCAGAACTTGGCCGCGGGCGTGATCACGCGCTTCCAGGCGACGGCGAGCGGGTCGGGGTTGTCGCCCTCGGCCTGCGCGAAGGCGTGGCCCAGCTCCATCATCAGCAGCGTGGCGGCTTCGGATTCCAGCGCCAGGTCCGCCAGCACGTTGCGCATCAGCGGCTGGTCGGCCAGCAGGCGGCCGAAGGCGCTGCGGTGGCGCGTGTGGTGCAGCGCCTGCACGTAGGCCGCGCGCAGGATCGCGGCGCTGCCGATCACGCAGTCCAGCCGCGTGCTGGTGGCCATCTCGATGATGGTCGGGATGCCGCGGCCTTCCTCGCCGATCAGGATGCCGGTGGCGTCGCGGAACTCGACTTCGCTGCTGGCATTGGAGCGGTTGCCGAGCTTGTCCTTGAGCCGCTGGATCTGCACCGCGTTGCGACTGCCGTCGTCGCGAAAGCGCGGCACGAAGAAGCACGACAGCGGACCGTCTTCGGCGCCCATGCGCGCCACCACCAGGTGCGCATCGCACATCGGCGCGGAAAAGAACCACTTGTGCCCGATCAGCGCGTATTCCGCGCCGCGCCCTTCGCCACGCACCGGGCGTGCCACCGTGGTATTGGCGCGCACGTCGGAGCCGCCCTGCTTCTCGGTCATGCCCATGCCGATCATGATCGCGCTCTTGTCGCGCCAGGGCAGGTCGCGCGCATCGTGTTCGGCCGCATAGAGGCGCGGCTCCAGCTCGGCAAACAGCGCGGCTTCCTTGCGCAGCACCGGGATGCTGGCAAAGGTCATGGTGGGCGGGCACAGCGAGCCCGATTCCACCTGTGCCTGCAGGAAGTACCCCGCGGTGCGCGCCGCCCAGGCGCCCGCGCGCGGCTGCGCGAACGGCAGCGCCTGCAGCTGCTGGCCGCGCAGCAGCCCCAGCAGCGCGTGCCAGCCCGGATGGAACTCGACCGTGTCGATGCGCTCGCCGGTGCGGCTGTGGGTGTGCAGCTCGGGCGCATGGCGGTTGGCGTCCGCGGCCCATTGCTGCACCTCCGGCTCGCCCAGGCGCGCGCCGAACTGCCGCAGCGCGTCGGCATGCCAGCCGCCGCCCAGGCGTTCGAGCGCGGCCCGCACCGTGGGATCGCTGTCGAACAGGTTGTAGTGCGCGAGATCCGGCACCTGGTTGAAGACGCGATGGGTGGCGGCGTCGGTCATGCTGTGTCTCCTCGAGCGAGGCTGGTCGTTTGCTTGCATGGTAGATCACGCCGCGCGCGCGTCGAGTGCATGGTGGTCCGCTTTACGCGTATTTTTGCGATGCAGCATGCGCGATTCGATACCTTTTTGCACAGCTGTGGCACCACCCGCGGTTGCCAACTGGCACTGGCGCCCACCGGTGCTCTGTGCTTAAATTCACCCCGTTGGATGAAACAGGGGTGCCGTGCGGATGGGCCGCGCGGCTGAGAGAGTCCCTTCGAACCCGATCCGGTTAGTACCGGCGTGGGAAGTTTCAGCAAGACCAAGCCTCTTGTCCCTCCGGGACTCGCCACCTCGGCCTCAGGCCCGGCGGCGCTCACAGGGCTCCTGGTTTCGTCCACCCCGCAAGAGAGAGAGGACGACACCCATGGCCCGTACTGCCCCCGCTGCATCCTTCGAATCGCTCGAAAGCGATCTCGACCAGAAATTTGCCTACCCGGCTTCGAGCAAGACCTACCTGACCGGCAGCCGCCCCGACATCCGCGTGCCGCTGCGCACCATCCTGCAGACCTCGACCCGCACGGAAAAGGGCGAGATGCCCAATCCGCCGATCCCGGTGTACGACACCTCGGGCCCGTACAGCGACCCGGACGTGCATATCGACCTGAAGGCCGGCCTGCCGCCGGTGCGCGCCAAGTGGATCGAGGAACGCGGCGACACCGAGGTGCTGCCCGGCCTGTCGTCGGAATACGGCCGCGACCGCGCCAACGACCCGGCCACCGCGCACCTGCGCTTCGCCCAGCTGACCAACCCGCGCCGCGCCAAGGCGGGCGCCAACGTGTCGCAGATGCACTATGCGCGCAAGGGCATCATCACGCCGGAAATGGAATACGTGGCGCTGCGCGAATCGCTGAACCTGCAGGCGCTGTACGACAAGCCCGAATACAAGGCGCTGCTGCGCCAGCATCCCGGCAACGCGCTGGGCGCCGGCCTGCCGCTGCGTCCGGAAGACATCACGCCGGAATTCGTGCGCCAGGAAATCGCCTCGGGCCGCGCCATCATTCCCGCCAACATCAACCACACCGAGCTGGAGCCGATGGCGATCGGGCGCAATTTTCGCGTCAAGATCAACGGCAACCTCGGCAACTCGGCGGTGACGTCGTCGCTGGCCGAGGAAGTGGAAAAGATGGTGTGGTCGATCCGTTGGGGCGCCGACACCATCATGGACCTGTCCACCGGCAAGCACATCCACGAAACCCGTGAATGGATCCTGCGCAATTCGCCGGTGCCCATTGGCACGGTGCCGATCTACCAGGCGCTGGACAAGACCGGCGGCATCGCCGAGGACCTGACCTGGGAGATGTTCCGCGACACGCTGATCGAGCAGGCCGAGCAGGGCGTGGACTACTTCACCATCCACGCCGGCGTGCTGCTGCGCTACGTGCCGCTGACCGCCGACCGCGTTACCGGCATCGTCTCGCGCGGCGGTTCGATCATGGCGAAGTGGTGCCTGGCGCACCACAAGGAAAACTTCCTGTACACGCACTTCGACGAGATCTGCGAAATCATGAAGGCCTACGACGTGTCGTTCAGCCTCGGCGACGGCCTGCGTCCGGGCTGCATTGCCGACTCCAACGACGAGGCCCAGTTCGGCGAGCTGCGCACGCTGGGCGAGCTGACCGCCAAGGCGTGGAAGCACGACGTGCAGGTGATGATCGAAGGCCCGGGCCACGTGCCGCTGCAGCGCATCCAGGCCAACATGGACGAAGAACTCAAGCATTGCTACGAGGCGCCGTTCTACACCCTGGGACCGCTGGTGACCGACATCGCCCCCGGCTACGACCACATCACCAGCGGCATCGGCGCGGCCAATATCGGCTGGATGGGCACGGCCATGCTGTGCTACGTCACGCCGAAGGAGCACCTGGGCCTGCCGGACAAGGAAGACGTGCGCGAAGGCATCATCACCTACAAGATCGCCGCGCACGCCGCCGATCTTGCCAAGGGCTGGCCGGGCGCGCAGCTGCGCGACAACGCGCTGTCCAAGGCGCGCTTCGAGTTCCGCTGGGAAGACCAGTTCAACCTGGGCCTCGACCCGGAACGCGCGCGTTCGTACCACGACGCCACGCTGCCGGCCGAGGGCGCCAAGATCGCCCACTTCTGCTCGATGTGCGGACCGAAGTTCTGCTCGATGAAGATCACGCAGGAAGTGCGCGACTACGCCGCCTCGCTGCCCAAGGAAGCGCAGCAGGGCATGGAACAGAAGTCGATCGAGTTCCTGAAGAAGGGCAGCAAGATCTACTCGTAAGGCAATTGCTGAAACCCTGCCGAAGTCACGGCAGGACGGGCATGGCCTCGCAAGCCATGCCCGCGCAAGATCCGCCGCCGCGCAGCGCCCCGCGCGGCGGCACCGATAACAAGGAGGCCGGACGCGGCCGCATGGCGCGTCCGGCACAACACCCTCATGACAGCAGTGCAGTCGTTTGACGTCGCCATCCTCGGGGCCGGCCTTGCCGGCCGCCTGGCCGCCTGGTTGCTGGTCCGCAGCGGCGCCCGCGTGGCGCTGGTGGAGCGGGCCGGCCCGGACGGCGCGGGCTCGGCCGCCTACGTGGCCGCGGCCATGCTGGCGCCGCTGGCCGAGTCGGCCATCGCCGAGCGCCGCATCGTCGACCTTGGCATCGCCAGCGTCGACCTGTGGCGCGCCTGGCTGGCCGAGCTGGCCGAGCCGGTCTTCTTCCAGCAAGACGGCACGCTGGTGGTCTGGCATGCGCGCGACCGCGCCGAGATGTCGCTGTTCACCAGCCGCGTGCGCGCGGTGGCGCCGCCGGAGCTGGTGGCGCAGCGGCTGCGCGCGCTCGACGGCAAGGGCGTGGGCGAGGTCGAGCCGGCGCTCGCGGGCCGCTTTCCGCAGGGACTGCTGCTGGCCGGCGAAGGCCAGCTCGACAACCGCGGCGCGCTGCGCGCGCTGCTGTCGTGCGCGGTCAGCGAAGGCGTGCATTGCGTGTGGGAGGCGGGCGAGGTCGATGCCGGCTCGCTGCCCCAGCTTGGCATCCGCGCCGACGTGGTGCTGGACTGCCGCGGCCTGGGCGCGCGCAGCGCGTGGCCGGCGCAGCCCGGAGGCACCCAGCCCGGCCTGCGAGGGCTGCGCGGCGAAGTGGTGCGGGTGCATGCGCCCGACGTCAGGCTGCACCGTCCGGTGCGCCTGCTGCATCCGCGCTATCCGATCTATATCGCGCCCAAGCCCAACGACCTGTATGTGATCGGAGCGACCGAGCTGGAAAGCGAGGACGATTCGCCGATGAGCGTGCGCTCCGCGCTGGAACTGCTGTCGGCCGCGCATTCGCTACACCCGGCCTTCGGCGAGGCGCGCGTGCTGGAGCTGAACGTGCAGCGCCGCCCGACCCGCCCCGACCACCTGCCGGCGATCCGCGTCGACCAGCGCGCGCGCGTGGTGCGCGTCAACGGCCTGTACCGCCACGGCTTTTTGATCGCGCCGGCGGTGACCGAGGCCGCGTGCGCGGTGGTGGGCGCGCTGCTCAACGGCGACCCGGCCGCGCATGCCGTGCCTGCCGCGCTGCGCTGGCCCGGTATGATCGAAGCGGTGACCGAAGCGCCGGCGCCCACCGTTGGCGCGCGCTCCGGCACGCTGCATTAATGCAAGACTGACATGGATATCCTGCTCAACGGCCGACCGCTCGCCCTTGCCGAATCCGCCACGCTGGCGGACGCGGTCAGCGCGGCGCAGATCGCGCCCCCCTTTGCCGCGGCGGTCAACGGCCAGTTCGTGCCGCGCGCCGCGCACGCCAACACCCCTCTTGCGGCCGGCGACCGCATCGACCTCGTGCAACCCGTGACGGGAGGCTGACCCATGACCTTCGAACCTTCCGCAACCCTGCGCGACCCGTTCGTGCTGTATGGCGAGTCGTTCGGCTCGCGCCTGCTGCTGGGCACCGCGCGCTATCCGTCGCCGGCCACGCTGGAAGCGGCCGTGCAGGCCTCGGCCCCGGCCATGATCACGGTCGCGCTGCGCCGCCAGGGCGCGGTGGGCGATGGCGAGGGCGGCCAGGCGTTCTGGCAGATGCTCAAGGCGCTGAACGTGCCGGTGCTGCCCAACACCGCCGGCTGCTTCACCGCGCAGGAGGTCATCACCACTTCGATGATGGCGCGCGAGGTGTTCGAGACGCCGTGGATCAAGCTCGAGCTGATCGGCGACGACTACACCCTGCAGCCCGACACGCTCAACCTGCCGGCCGTGGCCGAGACCCTGATCAAAGAGGGCTTCAAGGTGCTGCCGTACTGCACCGAGGACCTGGTGCTGTGCCGCCGCCTGCTCGACGTCGGCTGCCAGGCGCTGATGCCGTGGGCCGCGCCGATCGGCACCGGCCGCGGCGCGGTCAACCCGCACGCGATGCGGGTGCTGCGCGAGCGCCTGCCGGATACCCCGCTGATCGTCGATGCCGGCCTGGGCCTGCCGTCGCACGCGGCGCAGGTGCTGGAGTGGGGCTACGACGGCGTGCTGCTCAATACCGCGGTGGCGCAGGCCGCCTACCCGGTCGACATGGCGCGCGCCTTCGCCCAGGCCGTGGCCGCGGGCCGCACCGCCTACCTGGCCGGGCCGATGCCCGAGCGCGAAGTCGCGCAGGCCAGCACCCCGGTGGTGGGCATGCCGTTCTGGCACGCCGACGACGCGGAGCCGCGCAACACGGAGCAGCGCGCATGACCCGCCGCCCCGTGCACGCCCCCAGCGACGGCCCGCTGCGCCAGGCGGTGCTGGAACACTATGGCGATACCTTCGGCGTCGACGACAAGCCGTGGCAGGCCTGGCATCTGCAGGACGCGCCGGCGCAGCCCGGCGCCCACGACGTGCTGCTGTCCGACGGCGAAGCCGATGCCGACACCATCGCGCGCGTGGCCGCCGCCGGCGCCACCCTGATCGAGACCGACCGCGAAGGCGGCCAGTGGATCGACACCGTGCGCTCGCCGATGGGCACCTGGGTGTTCTCGGTCGCCGCGGATAGCGGCCAGCCGCATTCGCCCGCCTTCGTCGCGGTGCTGCTGGCCTGCCTGTCGCTGCATTTCCCGGCCCACGATGCGCTGTGCCTGGCGCGCGCCTGGGCGCCGGGCTCGGCCGACTGGCCGTCCGACTTCGCGCGTTTCCCGCACGTGCGCCACGCCGCGCTGGTGGCGCCCGAGCACACCGTCGCGCCGTTCGCGCCATGCCCCGCGCTGGGCCTGTACGTGGTGGTGCCGGACGCCGAGTGGATCGAGCGCCTGGCGCCGCTGAACGTGCCCACGCTGCAGCTGCGCTTCAAGTCCGGCGACGCCACGGCGGTGCGCGCCGAGATCGCGCGCGCGGCCAGGGCCATGCAAGGCTCGTCGTCACGCCTCTTCATCAATGACCACTGGCAGGCGGCGCTCGATTACCACGCCGCCCATGGCGCGCACAGCGGCATCTACGGCATCCACCTGGGCCAGGAAGACCTGGACCATGCCGACCTCGACGCGATTCGCGCGTCCGGGCTGCGGCTGGGCGTGTCCACGCACGGTTATGCCGAGATGCTGCGCGTGGCCGCGATCCGCCCCAGCTACCTGGCGCTGGGCGCGATCTTCCCCACCACCACCAAGGTGATGCCGACCCAGCCGCAAGGCATGGGCCGCTTCCGCGCCTACGTGAAGCTGATGCAGCCGGTGATCCCGTCGCTGGTCGGCATCGGCGGCGTCAATGCGTCGAATATGCGCGAGGTGCTCGCGGTGGGCGTCGGCAGCGCCGCGGTGGTCCGCGCCGTCACCGAGGCCGACGACGTGCCGGCCGCTGTGGCCCACCTCGTAAGCCTGTTCCCGGCCGGCTGAGCGCGCCGTGGCCGCCCTGCGCATTCGCCTGGCGGCCGTTGATGACCTGCCGCGTCTGCCGGACATCGAGCTGGCCGCCGCCGCACTGTTTCCGGAAGGCGACCTGCCGGCGCTGCTGCGCCTGGTCAGCACGCCTGAAGCGGCACTGGCGGCGGCGCAGCGCGAAGGGCGTCTGTGGGTGGCCGAGCGCCACGGCGAACTGGCTGGCTTTGCGCTGGCCAGCCGCAACGGCGAATGTGCCTATCTCGATGAAATGGACGTTCATCCGGACCATGGCCGCCGCGGCATCGGGCGGGCATTGGTTGGAGCGGTGCAGGGATGGGCGCGTGCGGGCGGGTTGCGCTCGCTCAACCTGACCACGTTCGCGCATTTGCCCTGGAATGCACCGTTCTATGCCTCGCTCGGCTTCCGGCAATTGCGCGAGGACGAGCTATGTCCCCTGCTGGCCGATGCGCTGGCGGCGCAGCGAGCGGCGGGGTTGCGACGGCGCGTGGCGATGCGACAGGTGCTCTGACGGCGTGAACCTCGGAGCTATACTTGTATAGCAATCACTTTGGAGGCTGTCATGCTCGCCATCCGACTACCCGAGGATATCGAAGCGCGCCTGGAGGCCCTTGCCAAGCGCACCGGCCGCACCAAGACGTTTTATGCGCGTGAAGCCATCATGCAGCACCTGGACGACCTTGAAGACCTGTACCTGGCAGACAAGGTTGCCGCGCGCGTTCGCGCCGGCGAGGAATCCACGGTAACGCTGGATGAACTGGAGGCGCGGCTTGGCCTGGCGGATTGAAATCACGCAAACGGCAGAGAAACAACTCGCCAAACTGGATCGGCCGGTCGCCAGGCGTATTGTCACGTTTCTGCGCGAGCGTGTCGCGGCATCCGTCGACCCCCGCTCGCTTGGCGAAGCCCTGAAGGGCAGCGAGCTGGGCGAATACTGGAAATACCGGGTGGGCGACTGGCGCTTGATTTGCCAGATCGAAGACGCCCGTATCACGGTTGTGGTGCTGCGCCTGGGGAATCGCAGAGACGTGTATCGCAGAGACGTGTATCGCTAGCGTCAGGATTTGTGCGACATTCGCGCAACTGCCAAAACGGGCGGCAGCCCGCCGCTATGATGTCGGGCAGCATTCCCCGCCAATCACCCCGCGTCCCGACCATGTCGACCCAGCCCACCGCCATCATCCCCGCCGCCCCCGGCACGCCCGAAAAGCCCTATTTCGGCATCGACGTGCCGCTGATGCGCTATTTCGGCCTGCAGCCGGAGCTGATCGAAGAGGGCTACTGCCGCACCCGCCTGCCGGCGCATCCGCAGCTGGTGAACAGCCGCGGCGACGTGCATGGCGGCACGCTGATGGCGACGCTCGACTTCACCCTCAGCGGCGCCGCGCGCTCGCATGCGCCGACGGAAACCGGCGTGATCACCATCGACATGTCGACCCATTTCCTCGCCGCCGCGCGCGGCGAGCTGACGCTGGAAGCGCGCTGCCTGCGCCGCGGCGCGCGCATTGCGTTCTGCGAGGGCGAAGTGAAGGATGCCGACGGCAACGTGGTGTGCGTGGCGCGTGCCGCGTTCAAGCTGGTGCCGTTGTCCAGCGGCGGCAACTAAGCGCTGCCTGAGCCGCGCGCCGCTCAGCCGAGCGGGCGCGGCGCGAAGGCGTGGTTCAGCGGGCCGTTGCCGCCGCCCAGCCGCAATCCCGCGCCGGCCGCGATGGCCTGCGCCACATAGTCCAGCGCGGTGCCGACCGCCGTTTCCAGCGCGTCGCCGCGCGCCAGCTGCGACGCGATCGCCGCCGCCAGCGTGCAGCCGGTGCCGTGCAGGTTGCGGGTCTCGACCCGCGGGTGCGTGAACACGCGCACGCTGCCGTCCTTCAGCATCAGCATGTCGTCCAGTCCGCCGCCGAGGCCCGCCGCGCCATCGTGTTCCAGGTGGCCGCCCTTGAGCAGCACCGCCGGGCAGCCCAGCGCGATCAGGTCGGCGGCGGCCTGTTCCATGTCGGCGCGGCGCGCGATCCTGCGGCCCAGCAGGTAGGAGGCCTCGGGCAGGTTGGGCGTGACCAGCAGCGCGCGTGGGAACAGCAGCCGCACCATGGCCTGGGTGGTGGCGTCGTCGGACAGCGTCGCGCCCGAGGTCGAGATCATCACCGGATCCACCACCAGCTTGCGAATGCCGTGCCGGTCCGCCGCCGCGGCCACCGCCTCGACGATGGCGGCGGTGCCCAGCATGCCGGTCTTGGCTGCGTCCACGCCGATGTCGCCGGCGACCGCGTCGATCTGCGCGGCCACCATGTCGGCCGGGATCGCATGCACGCCGGTCACGCCCAGCGTGTTCTGCGCGGTGATCGCGGTGATCGCGCTCATGCCGAAACAGCCCAGCGCGGAAAAGGTCTTCAGGTCGGCCTGGATGCCGGCGCCGCCGCCGGAGTCGGAACCGGCGATGGTCAGGGTGCGGGGTGGCGTTGGAATCATCTGTGCGGAAATCGAGGAGGGCCGGTGCGCAAGGCCTCCGGGCACGCTACAATACCGCCACTCCGAGGAGCGTTGCAACGGATGGAGGCCCGCGAAGCACATCGCGCGGCCGCGGCACAGCCGCCCCTGCCATCCGCCAGGCTCGGACTGTCTTCAACGGCGCTCGCTGATCCGTGGTCCGCACGGAAGCGAGTCGACCTATCCGCGTGCTTCGCATGAGCCGAGCGCCATGCGCGGCCGCCAGATCCCCGTACTCGTCAACTGCGTGCCACTCTTCACCGGGAGTGAAACATGAACGCTGTGACCGACCTGAAGCAGGACTACCTCGTCGCCGACATCAACCTGGCCGGCTGGGGCCGCAAGGAAATCGCCATCGCCGAGACCGAGATGCCCGGCCTGATGGCGATCCGCGACGAGTTCGCCGCGGCGCAGCCGCTCAAGGGCGCGCGTATCGCCGGCTCGCTGCACATGACGATCCAGACCGCCGTGCTGATCGAGACGCTCAAGGCGCTGGGCGCCGACGTGCGCTGGGCCTCGTGCAATATCTTCTCGACGCAGGACCACGCCGCCGCCGCGATCGCCGCGGGCGGCACGCCGGTGTTCGCCTTCAAGGGCGAATCGCTGAAGGAGTACTGGGACTTCACCCACCGCATCTTCGACTGGTCCGACGGCGGCACCCCCAACATGATCCTCGACGACGGCGGCGACGCCACGCTGCTGCTGCACCTGGGCGCCCGCGCGGAGAAGGACGCTGCGGTGATCGCCAACCCGGGCAGCGAGGAAGAAACTTTCCTGTTCGCCGCGATCAAGGAAAAGCTGGCCAAGGACCCGAGCTGGTACAGCCGCAACCTGGCAGCCATCCGCGGCGTGACCGAGGAAACCACCACCGGCGTGCACCGCCTGTACCAGATGGCGCAGAAGGGCGAGCTGCGCTTCCCCGCGATCAACGTCAACGACTCGGTCACCAAGAGCAAGTTCGACAACCTGTACGGCTGCCGCGAATCGCTGGTCGACGGCATCAAGCGCGCCACCGACGTGATGATCGCCGGCAAGATCGCCGTGGTCGCCGGCTACGGCGACGTGGGCAAGGGCAGCGCGCAGGCGCTGCGCGCGCTGTCGGCGCAGGTGTGGGTCACCGAGATCGACCCGATCTGCGCGCTGCAGGCCGCGATGGAAGGCTACCGCGTGGTCACCATGGACTACGCCGCCGAGCATGGCGATATCTTCGTCACCTGCACCGGCAACTACCATGTCATCACCCATGACCACATGGCGAAGATGAAGGACCAGGCCATCGTCTGCAATATCGGCCACTTCGACAACGAGATCGACATCGCCTCGATCGAGAAGTACGAGTGGGACGAGATCAAGCCGCAGGTCGACCATGTGAAGTTCCCCGCAGTTGGCGACAAACCAAGCAAGAAGCTGATCATCCTGGCCAAGGGCCGCCTGGTGAACCTGGGCTGCGCCACCGGCCACCCGTCGTACGTGATGAGCAGCTCGTTCGCCAACCAGACCATCGCGCAGATCGAGCTCTGGCAGGAACGCGACAGCGGCAAGTACCCGGTCGGCGTCTACACGCTGCCCAAGCACCTGGACGAGAAGGTCGCGCGCCTGCAGCTGCGCAAGCTGAACGCGCAGCTGACCGAGCTGACCGACCAGCAGGCCGCTTACATCGGCGTGAACAAGGAAGGCCCGTACAAGGCGGATCACTACCGCTATTGATGCGCGCAGGAAGGTAGGAAGGCCCCGCTCCCGCTTGCGGGAGCGGGGCGCCATCCCGCAGGGAAACCAACCAAGGAACCGTCATGAGACTACTGGTCGTCTGGATCATCAACGCCGTCGCGCTGTTCGTGTTGCCGTACATCATCCCGTCGATCCACATCAAGAGCTTCGGCTCGGCGATGCTGGCGGCGCTGGTGCTGGGCCTGGTCAATACGCTGATCCGTCCGATCCTGGTGATCCTGACGTTGCCGGTCACGCTGCTGACGCTGGGGCTGTTTATCTTCATCATCAACGCGCTGCTGTTTCTGTTCGTCGGCAACCTGCTGTCGGGCTTTACCGTCGGCGGCTTCTGGGCGGCCTTGCTGGGCTCGATCCTGTACAGCGTGATCTCGTGGCTGCTGGCCAGCCTGCTGCTGGGCAACCGCGACGACTGACCCGCCTGACCCTATTCGCGCGCCGTGCCAACGCGGCGCGCCACCATCATGCAAGACCGCTACTTCAGCTTTGAATTCTTCCCGCCCAAGACGGCGGAGGGCACCGAGAAGCTGCGCAACACGCGCGCGCAGCTGGCACCGCTCAAGCCCAAGTACATCTCGGTGACGTTCGGCGCCGGCGGCACCACGCAGCAGGGCACGCTCGACGCCGTGCTGGAAATCCAGCGCGAAGGCATCGAGGCCGCGCCGCACCTGTCGTGCGTGGGCTCGTCGCGCGAGAGCATCCGCGCGATCCTGCAGCAGTACCGCGACGGCGGGATCCGTCATATCGTCGCGCTGCGCGGCGACATGCCGTCGGGCATGGGCGAGATCGGCGAGTTCCGCTACGCCAACGAGCTGGTCGAGTTCATCCGCGCCGAGACCGGCGACTGGTTCAATATCGAAGTCGCGGCATACCCGGAGTACCACCCGCAGGCGAAGTCGCCGCGCCATGACCTCGACAACTTCGTGCGCAAGGTCAGGGCCGGCGCCGACTCGGCGATCACGCAGTACTTCTACAACGCCGACGCGTATTTCCGCTTTGTCGACGACGTGCGCGCGCTCGGCGTCGAGGTGCCGATCGTGCCGGGCATCATGCCGATCACCAACTACTCGCAGCTGATGCGCTTCTCCGAGATGTGCGGCGCCGAAGTGCCGCGCTGGGTGGCCAGGCGGCTGGAGAGCTTCGGCGACGACCGCGAATCGATCCGCGCCTTCGGGCTCGATGTGGTCACGGCGCTGTGCGAGCGGCTGCTGGCCGCGGGCGTGCCGGGGCTGCATTTCTATACGCTCAACGCGGCCGGCGCCACCAAGGCGATCTGGCAACGGCTGAAGCTGTAAGGAACGCCGCAGAAGAAGAGAGCGGCTTTGGGTGCTCCCAAGCCGCCCGAACTAGCCTAAGCAAGGTGTTCTCCCTCTCCCCTCATGGGGAGAGGGTTGGGGTGAGGGGTGGTTTAACTAGGAACCACATCAAGCAAGGCCAACGGTGTAAACCCACCGCCCTCGGCCTTTGATCCGCCTGGCCCTCTCCCCCACCCCTCTCCCGCAAGCGGGCGAGGGGAGCTTGCTGCAAGCTTCGGCAGCCAGCTTCAGGCTCACAGCCACGCCTGCCAAAATCGGTGCCATACTCGCCTCCATGGTCACCGCCACCTTCCGTTTCTACGAGGAACTGAACGACTTCCTCGCGCCGGACCAGCGCCGGCGCGACCTGTCGTGCGTGTGCGCGCGCGCGGCCACGGTCAAGCACATGATCGAGGCGCTGGGCGTGCCGCATACCGAGGTCGAGCTGATCCTGGTCAATGGCGAGTCGAGCGGGTTCGAGCGGCAGCTGCGTGATGGCGACCGGGTTTCGGTCTACCCCAAGTTCGAACGGATCGACGTGTCGCCGCTGCTGCGGGTACGCGAGCAGCCGCTGCGCGTGATGCGCTTTGTCGCCGATGCCCACCTGGGCGGGCTGGCGCATCTGCTGCGCATGACCGGCTTCGACACGCTCTACGACAACCATTTCGAAGACAGCGAGATCGAGCGCATCGCGGTCGACGAGGGCCGCATCGTGCTGACGCGCGACCGCGAACTGCTCAAGCGGCGCGGCATCACGCACGGCTGCTATGTGCGCGCGCTCAAGTCGCGCCAGCAGGTGCGCGAGATCTTCGCGCGGCTGGACCTGGCGCGCAGCGCCCGGCCGTTTTCGCTGTGCCTGGACTGCAATGCGCCGCTGCGCGCGCTGGATCCGGCCGGCGCGGCCGGGCGCGTGCCGGATGGCGTGCTGGCGCGCCATCGCAGCTTCGTCACCTGCGACCGCTGCCGGCGGGTGTTCTGGGAAGGCTCGCACTGGCGCTGCATGCGCGCGCTGGTCGACGAGCTGGTGCAGGGCGCCGGGCCGGCTCCGGGCTAGAACGCGCCCGACTCCGTCACGATCCAGTCCATGGCGATGTCGTGCGGCTGCGCCTGCAGCGCAATGCGGCAGGCGTCGTAGCCGATGCCGATGGCGACCGGCCGCTGCGCCATCGCGGCCAGCGTGCGGTCGTAGAAGCCACCGCCGTAGCCCAGGCGGAACTTGTCCGGGCTGAAACCGACACAGGGAATGACCAGCGCATCCGGCATCGCGGCCTCGGTGCCGTCGGGCACCGGGATGCCGTAGTGGCCGGTGGCCATGGGGGTATCCGGCGTCCACAAGTGGAAATCCAGCGGCGTGCCGGGGCGGCTGACCGAGGGCAGCGCGGCATGGCGGCCGGGCACGGCGGCGAGCCATTGCGCCACCGCGGCGCGCGCGTCGAACTCCTGCTGGATCGGCCAGTAGAAGCCCAGGCAGCGCACCGCCAGGCCCGCCAGCAGTTCGGACAGCGCGGCGGCGATGCGGGCATCGGCGGCGGCGCGCGCGGGCAGCGCGGCGCGCTGCGCCAGCAGTTGCGCGCGCAGTGCGCGGCGCTCGTCGGCGGGGATGGGGCCAGGGGTGGAGCTAGTCGCAGGAATGGAAGACATGGCGTGGGATAATGCCCTCGTCCGAACCAACACGGACGGCGGCGCCGCGGTTTCCGGCACGCGGTGCAGGCGCGGGCGCCGCCGTCATCGACAAGGAAGAAGAATGCTGAAGGGAGTATATCTGCAGCGTGCAGGGCGGGCCGCATGGATCGCGCTTGCATGTGCATTGCTTGTCACGCCCGTCCACGCGCAGAAGCGCCCGCAGGCGGTCACGCGCGCGCCGTCGACGGTGATCCCCAGCGATCCCGACGAGGCCTTCACCGCGCTGCGCGAAGCCGCGCGCAAGAACGACGTCGAACGCGCCTACGCGATCTCGGCCACGCTGGTGGACTACCCGGTGCCGTCCTATGTCGAGTACTTCCGCATCAAGCCGCAGCTGTTCGACGCCAGCGGCCTGGCCCGCATCGATGCGCCGGACGACCAGGTGCGCGTGTTCCTGCAGCGCTACAAGGGCGATGCGATTGCCGACCGCATGCGCAACGACTGGCTGCTGGTGCTGGGCAAGAAGCGCGACTGGGCCAATTTCGATGTCGAATACCCGCAGTTCGCGCTCAAGGACGATACCCAGGTCGAATGCTATGCGCTGCTGTCGCGCGCGCTCAAGGGCCAGAACGTCGCCGCCGACGCGCGCAACTTGCTGAGCGATCCCAAATACTACGGCGAAGGTTGCGTCGACCTGATCGGCTACCTGGTGCAAAGCCAGCAGATCCAGCGCAGCGACGTGGCCTTCCAGGCGCGGCTGGCGCTGGAGCAGAACTACGTCACGCTCGCCGGCAAGATCGCCGCGCTGCTGCCCGACGCGCGCGTCGATGGCGATACCCTGGCCACCATCGTCAAGATGGCGCGCTCCGACCCGTCGCAGGCGGCGGCCTATCTGGCCACGGCCCAGAGCACGCTGTCGCGCGACGAGCAGGGCGCGGCGTGGGGTGTGATCGGCCAGTTCGCCGCCAAGAAGCTGCTGCCCGAGGCGGCCGGCTACTACCGCCGCCAGATGGACCTGGGCGGCAACCAGTGGCTGTCCGACGACAGCCAGGAATGGCGCGTGCGCGCCGCGCTGCGCCAGGGCGACTGGAAGCAGGTGCGCCAGGCGGTCGAGCTGATGCGGCCGGAGCTGCGTGCCAAGGACCCGGCCTGGACCTACTGGTACGGCCGCGCGCTCAAGGCCGACGGCCGCGACACCGAGGCCCAGCAGAACTTCCAGCAGATTGCCGGCCAGTTCAACTTCTACGGCCAGCTCGCCAGCGAAGAACTGGGCAACCGCATCACGCTGCCGCCGCGCACCACCGTCAGCGACGCCGAGGCCATGGCGATGCGCGCGCGCCCCGGTTTTCAGCGCGCGCAGAAGTTCTACGCGATGAACCTGCGCTTCGAGGGCAACCGCGAGTGGAACTGGGAGCTGCGCAATATGAGCGACCGCGAGCTGCTGGCCGCCGCCGAATATGCGCGCCGCCTCGAGCTGCTCGACCGCACCGTCAACTCGGCCGACCGCACCCGCAACGAGCATGACTTCGCACTGCGCTTCCTGATGCCGTACCGCGACATCATGCAGCGCGCCACCGACGAGGTCGGCCTCGACATGGCATGGGTGTACGGGCTGATCCGCCAGGAATCGCGCTTCATCATGAATGCGCGCTCGTCGGCGGGCGCGCATGGCCTGATGCAGGTGATGCCCGCGACGGCCAAGTACGTGGCGCGCAAGATCGGCATGAGCGACTTTTCGCCGTCGATGATGGGCGATCCCACCATCAACATCCAGTTGGGCACCAACTACCTGAACATGGTGCTGACCGACCTGGACAGCTCGTGGACGCTGGCCTCGGCCGCGTACAACGCCGGCCCGGGCCGGCCCAAGGCCTGGCGCAGCACGCTGGCGCGGCCGGTGGAAGGCGCGATCTTTGCAGAGACCATCCCGTTCAATGAAACGCGCGGCTATGTGAAGAATGTGCTTTCCAACGCTACGTACTATGCTGCATTGATGAGTGGCCGGCCGCAGTCGCTGAAGTCGCGCCTGGGCACGGTCGCGCCGTCGGCGGTGACCACCACCAGCCTGCCCTGAAGTCGTCTGTTCTGGTCCGCCTGCCCCGGCATGGGGCGGGTCGGACTGGCGCGGCGGGCCTGCCGGCGTAACGCCGCTGGCCCGGGCTGGCGCGGGTGCCGCGGCGTGCTTCTTTCCTGGCACGGAGGCAACATGCAGACCAGCAACGTCCTCGTCATCGGTGGCGCCGGCTTTATCGGCAGCCATCTCGTCTCGCGCCTGGCCGGCGCCGCCTCGGCCTCGGGCGCGCCGCTGGAACCCGGCGCCAATCCCGATTCCCCCATCGCCCCGGACCGCATCGTGGTCGGCACGCGCAATGTCGAGCATGCGCAGCACCTGCTGCTGCTGCCGCGCGTCGAGGTGGTGGAACTGGGCCTGGCCGACAACGCCGCGCTCGACGACGCGATCGGCTCGCTCGGCGTCGACGGCATCGTCGTCAACCTGGTCGGCGTGCTGCACGGCGAGCGCGCCGATCCCTACGGCGAGGCCTTTGCCAGCGCGCACGTGGAACTGGTGCGGCAGATCGTGGCGTCGTGCCTGTCCACGGGCGTGCGCCGGCTGTTGCATATGAGCGCGCTCGGCGCCGACAGCAACGGGCCGTCGATGTACCTGCGCAGCAAGGGCGACGGCGAGCGCATCGTGCGCGCCAGCGGGCTCGACTGGACCATCTTCCGGCCCTCGGTGGTGTTCGGCCCCGACGACCATTTCCTCAACCTGTTCGCCCACATGCAGCAGCTGGCGCCGGTGGTGCCGCTGGCGTGCGCGCATGCGCGCTTCCAGCCGGTGTTCGTGCAGGACGTAGTGCAGGCCTACCTGAACGCCATGGTCAACCCGGCCACCATCGGCCACGGCTATGAGCTTGGCGGGCCGCAGGTCTATACGCTCGAGGAACTGGTGCGCTTTGCCGGGCGCGCCTCGGGCCATCCCCGCCCGGTGATCGCGCTGCCCGACGCGCTGGCGCGGGTGCAGGCCGCGGTCATGGAGCATATGCCGGGCGAGCCGCTGCTGTCGCGCGACAACCTGGATTCGATGCGGCTCGACAATGTGCTGGAGCGCCCGCTGGCGCCGGAGCTGAACCTGCATCCCGTGCACCTGGAGTCCGTCATGACCGACGCGCTGTCGGGGCGCAACCGCGATGCCGCGCTGACCCACATGCGCGCCAGCGTGCACCGCTGAGGCGGCCCGCGGCGGCGCGGCTTATGTGACCGGATTTCATATCGGTTGCGAGAGCAATTCACTTTGACGCGGGCGAGCGCGCTGGCAAAATGACTGGTCCGGCGCTCTGCGGCCACGCCGTGCCCCGGGGCCGCGACGCGGATCGCGGCCCATGGATCGCGGCCCGCTCCGTGCCGTCTCTCCCTCCGTTTCCTCCCCCAAGGACCTCACGATGAAGCTCGTCATCGGCAACAAGAACTATTCCTCCTGGTCGCTGCGCCCCTGGCTGCTGCTGCGCCAGGCCGGCATTGATTTCGAGGAAGTGCAGGTGCGCCTGTTCACCGGCAGCTTCGCCGCCGAGATCGCCCGCTACTCGCCCGCGGGCAAGGTGCCGGTGCTGGTCGACGGCGACGTCACCGTGTGGGATTCGCTGGCGATTTCCGAATACGTGGCCGAGCGCTTCCCCGAGCAGCAGCTGTGGCCGGCCGACCCCGCCGAGCGCGCGGTCGCGCGCGCGATCTGCGCCGAGATGCACTCTGGCTTCACCAACGTGCGCAACCAGTTGCCGATGAACGTGACCGCGGTGCTGCCCGGGCGCGGCTGGAACGTGGCGGTGCAGCGCGAGGTCGAGCGCATCGCCGCGATCTGGGACGGGCTGCGCAGGCAGCATGCGGCGCGCGGGCCGTTCCTGTTCGGCAGCTTCACCGTCGCCGACGCGTTCTATGCGCCGGTGGTGAGTCGCTTCGCCACCTACGGCATCCACCTGCCGGACGACCGCGAAGACGCCAAGGCCTATGCCGATTTCGTGCTGGGCCTGCCAGCGATGCAGCAATGGATTGCCGGCGCGCGCGAGGAACGCGACTTCCTCGCCGACGACGAACCGTACCGGCGGGCCCCGGACCGTGCCGATGCGATAATCGTCACCCACTAGCAATCGCGCCGGCGCCGGGCCACAACTGGTTGCCCGTGCCGGCGCATGAAAAGGCCACAACCATGCAGGTGTATGCCGTGGGCGGCGCGATCCGCGACGAACTGCTGGGCAAGCCCAGCCAGGACCGCGACTACGTGGTCGTCGGCGCGACCCCGGCGGAGATGGAAGCCGCCGGCTACCGCCCGGTGGGCAAGGATTTCCCGGTGTTCCTGCATCCGCGCACGCAGGAGGAGTACGCGCTGGCCCGCACCGAGCGCAAGACCGCGATGGGCTACAAGGGCTTTGCCTTCTACTGCGAGCCCGATGTCACGCTGGAAGACGACCTGGTCCGGCGCGACCTGACCATCAACGCGATGGCGCGCGCGGTCGATGCCGACGGCAACCTGACCGGGCCCGTGATCGATCCGCACGGCGGCCAGCGCGACCTGGGCGCGCGCCTGTTCCGCCATGTCTCCGACGCCTTTGCCGAAGACCCGGTGCGCATCCTGCGGCTGGCGCGCTTTGCCGCGCGCTTCCACGACTTCAACGTTGCCGCCGAGACCATGCGCCTGATGCGCGAGATGGTCGCCGCGGGCGAGGTCGATGCGCTGGTGCCCGAGCGCGTGTGGCAGGAGCTGGCGCGCGGACTGATGGAGGCCCGGCCGTCGCGGATGTTCGAGGTGCTGCGCGAATGCGGCGCGCTGGCGCGGCTGCTGCCCGAGCTGGAGCGGCTGTGGGGCGTGCCGCAGCGCGCCGACTTCCACCCCGAGGTCGATACCGGCGTGCACGTGATGATGGTGATCGACTGCGCCGCGGCGCTCGACGCACCGCTGCCGGTGCGCTTTGCCGCGCTGGTGCATGACCTGGGCAAGGGCACCACGCCGGAAGACGTGCTGCCGCGCCATATTGGCCACGAACTGCGCAGCGTCAGGCTGCTGGAAGAGGTCTGTGCGCGCCTGCGCGTGCCCAACGAATGCCGCGACCTGGCGGTGGTGGTGGCGCGCGAGCACGGCAATATCCACCGCTCGCTTGAGTTCAGCGCCGCCGCGGTGGTGCGGCTGCTGGAGCGCTGCGATGCGCTGCGCAAGCCCGCGCGCTTCGCCCAGGCGCTGCAGGCCTGCGAGGCCGACAAGCGCGGGCGCAAGGGTTTCGAGCACAGCGAATATCCGCAGGCCGCGCGCCTGCTGGCGGCGCGCGAGGCCGCGGCGTCGGTCGATGCGGGCGCCATCGCGCGCGCCTGCGCCGATGACGTGGCGCAGATCAAGGACCGCGTCCATGCCGCGCGCGTGGCGGCGGTGGCGCAGCGGCTCGCGGCGCAGCCGGGCGAGTGAGCCAGGCTCAGAGCAGCTTGCCGATCACCAGCGCAATCAGCGAGATCAGGATCGTCGACGCGAACGGCAGCACGAACTCGCGCCCGAACACCCGGAAGCGCACGTCGCCGGGCAGCCGGCCCAGCCCGACCTTCTGCAGCCACGGCAGCGCCGCCGACAGGATGATCACGCTCAGGAAGATGGTCAGGGTCCAGCGCAGCATCGCGGCTCCGGTGCCGTTACAGGGCGTGGCAGCGGTCGCCGCGGGCAAAGCCGGCCAGCGGCTCGCTGTCTTCCAGTCCGTAGTCGAGCCCGCGCGTGAGCGCGATCACCTTGAACAGTTCGCCCATCTCGGCCTCGGACAGCAGCTTCTGCACCGCATTGGCCTGCGGCAGGAAGGCGCGCGCGTCGGACGGGTCCAGCGCCATCAGCAGCTCGGTGATGCCGGCGTTCATCAGGAAGCGCGCCTGCGAGGCAAAGCCCGCCACGGTCAGCCCTGATTCCACCGCGGCATGCGCGATGCCGCTGAAATTGACGTGCGCGGTGATGTCCTGCAGGCCGGGGTACAGGAACGGGTCCGGGTGCGCATGATGGCGGTAGTGGCACATCAGCGTGCCGCCGGCGCGCTGCGGGTGGTAGTACTCGCTGCCGGGAAAGCCGTAGTCGATGAAGAAGGCCGCGCCGCGCGCCAGCATGGCGCCGACCGCGCGCGTAAAGCCCTCGGCCTCGGCATGGGTCTCGGTGACGAGGTCGTGGTCGCCAGGGATGGCGCGCAGCGCCGCCGGCACGTCGGCCTCGGCCAGCGGCCGGTCCTCGAAGCGGAACGCGGGCGCGCCGCCATCGGCCTGCGGCGCGGCGCGCACCACATCGCGTACCACATCGCGTACCACGCCGCGCTCATGCCAGAAGCCGTCGCGGCGCGCATACAGCTGCACCGGCATCGCATCCAGCACTTCATTGCCGACGATCACGCCTTCGAAAGCGGCCGGCAGCGTATCGAGCCAGGTGACGCGCTCGGCCAGGTGCGGCGCGCGCCGGGCCAGCGTGTCCTGCTGGCGCGCGCGCAGCTCGCCCGACAGTTCGACGATGGCGTAGGTGTCGGGCAACTGGCCTTCCTGTTCCAGCCCCAGCAGCAGGTCTGCCGCCAGCCGGCCGGTGCCGGCGCCGAATTCCAGCAGGCGTGGCATCCCCTGCGCCAGCAGCGGCGCGAACTGGCGTGCCAGCGTGCGGGCGAAGAACGGGCTGAGCTCGGGCGCGGTGATGAAGTCGCTGCCGTCGCGGGCATCGCGCCCGAACTTGGCCGAGCCGCCGCTGTAGTAGCCCAGGCCGGGCGCGTACAGCGCCAGCGCCATGTAGCGGTCGAAGCCGATCCAGCCTCCGGCCGCATCGATCGATTCGCCAATGCGGGCGGTAAGGGTATCGGAAGCGGCCTGCGCGTCGGCGGGGGGAAGGGGTAAACTAGCGGCTTTCTGCATCCTGCGATTGTAGCAATGCCCGCAACCGACAACTCCGCCAACCAAGCCGCCAGCCAAGCCGCCAGCCAGTCCGCTGGCCAGCCCGCTGGCCAGCCCGCCGCCCGCGGCGTGGCCCTCGTGACCGGCGGCGCGCGGCGCCTGGGCCGCGCCATCGCGCTGGAACTGGCGGCGCAGGGCTGGGACGTGGCGGTGCACTGCCATCGCTCGGTCGACGAGGCCGAAGCGCTGGCTACGCAGATCCGCGCGCTCGGGCGCCGCGCCGCGGTGCTGCGCGCCGACCTCGCCGACGAGGCCGCCACCAGCCGGCTGGTGGCCGACTGCAGCGCCGCGCTGGGCGTGCCGACCTGCCTGGTCAACAATGCCTCGCTGTTCCAGTACGACGTCGCGACCAGCTTCTCGTATGCGTCGCTCGATACGCATATGCGCACCAACGTGGCCGCGCCGCTGCTGCTGGCGCGCGAACTGCACAAGGCGCTGGCCGCGGCCGCGGGCCCGGATGGCGCCGGCAAGGCCGCCGACAAGGCGGCCGAGAAGGCGGCCGAACCGCGCGGCGTGGTGATCAACCTGCTCGACCAGAAGCTCGACAACCTGAACCCGGATTTCCTGTCGTACACGCTGTCCAAGGCCGCGCTGCAGACCGCCACGGTGCAGCTGGCGCAGGCGCTGGCGCCGCGCCTGCGCGTGGTCGGCGTGGCCCCGGGCATCACGCTGGTGTCGGGCGAGCAGTCGGAACAGAGCTTCCGCCGCGCGCATCGCGTGACGCCGCTGGGCCAGTCGTCCACGCCCGAGGACATCGCCCAGGCGGTGGCCTACCTGGCGCAGGCGCGCGCCGTGACCGGCACCACGCTGTACGTCGACGGCGGCCAGCACCTGATGCCGCTGGCGCGCGACGTGATGTTCCTGACCGAATGACCTGCATCACCGGCCGCGCCTGACCGGCGCGGCACCCCCGCCTTACACTTCCCCCTTTTCGTTTTCCGCCCATGACCATGCTCGCCGCCCTTTCCCACCCCAGCCTGCAGGACTGCCGACGCATGTTCCTGCGCAACTACGAAGTGCAGATCAATATCGGCGTGCATGAATTCGAGAAGAAGGGCGAGCAGCGCGTGCTGATCAATATCGACCTTTTCGTGCCGCTGGAGGAATGCACGCCGCAGGCCGACAAGCTCGACGAAGTGGTCGACTACGACTTCATGCGCAACACCGTCGCCGCGCGCATGGCGCAGGGCCACGTGCACCTGCAGGAAACGCTGTGCGACGACGTCGCGCGCGCCATGCTGAAGCATCCCAAGGTGCGCGCGGTACGCGTGTCGACCGAGAAGCCCGACGTCTACCCGGATTGCGATTCGGTCGGGGTCGAGGTGTTCCATATCAAGCAGGCCTGAGCGGTCCTGCCGGCGCCCGCTGCAGCGCGCCGGCGCCTAAAGTAAAATGTTGCCCCTTCGCGCCGCGCCGGCCATTCCATCCGGCGGGCGCCACGCAACAGGATGCTCCATGAGCCACTCGAACAACTTCTATCGCCTCGAGACGAGGCTGCAATCGCAAACCGGCAAGGCCATCGGCGACTTCGGCATGATCGAGGACGGCGACACCGTGCTGGTCTGCATGAGTGGCGGCAAGGACTCGTACACCATGCTGTCGGTCCTGATGGCGCTGCAAAAGCGCGCGCCGATCAAGTTCAAGCTGATCGCGATGAACCTGGACCAGAAGCAGCCCGGCTTCCCGGAACACATCCTGCCCGAATACCTGAAGTCGGTCGGCGTGGAATATGTGATCGTCGAGGCGGACACCTACTCGATCGTCAAGGAAAAGGTGCCGGAGGGCAAGACCACCTGCTCGCTGTGCTCGCGCCTGCGCCGCGGCGTGATCTACCGCACCGCCAAGGAGCTGGGCGCCAACAAGATCGCGCTGGGCCACCACCGCGACGACATCGTCAACACCTTCTTCCTGAACATGTTCTTCGGCGGCAAGATGAAGGCGATGCCGCCCAAGCTGGCCACCGACGACGGCGCGCATATCGTGATCCGCCCGCTGGCTTACTGCTCGGAGAAGGACATCGCGTCGTACGCGCGCGCGATGGAATTCCCGATCATCCCGTGCAACCTGTGCGGCTCGCAGGAAAACCTGCAGCGCAAGAAGGTCAGCGAGATGCTGCAGGAGTGGGAGCGGCAGAACCCGGGCCGCATCGATAATATCTTCTCGGCGCTGCGCAACGTGGTGCCGTCGCACCTCGCGGATACCGAGCTGTTCCCGTTCACCGGCCTGGCGACAGGCCTGGCCAAGGTCGACGAGGCCTCGCTGTTCGGTGAGACCACGTTCCAGCAGCAGCCGCTGACGTTTGCCGGCAGCCTGGACCAAAACCGCATGGAGTTCGTGCGCTTCGAGCGCACGCCCGCGGCGGAGCCGGCTGGCACGCAGTAAGTCCTGCGGCACCCGGATGGCAGAACGCCCGCTTGCGCGGGCGTTTTTTTGCGTCAGGGCGAGGCGGCGTCAGTTCGCCGCCGCCGACTGCACCGGCGCATTCGCCTTCTCGCGCATCAGTGCATGCGTGTCGTCGATCCACTTCTGGAAGCGATCCTGCGCGTGTGCCTTCTGCTGCGGCGTGGTCAGGTTGGCGATCGCCACGGTGAGCGCGATGCCGGCGCTGTTGCCGGCTTCATGGCTGGCGGCGTGCCGGGCGGGCGGGTTCTGCCAGTATTCGCGGAAGCGCCGCAGCAGGTCGATCACCTGCGCCTTGGGCGGCTGCGTGGCCTGCACGAAGCGCACCATCTTGATCCATTCCTGCTGGCGCGCGACGCGCTCGGCATAGCGCGCCTCGGCGTTCTGCACCACCGGACCGACCTTGACGCGGATCTCCCTTTCCTGCTCGGGCGAGAAGCCGCCGTAGATCAGGCGCGCGTACTCCATCACCTTGTCGAAGCGCGCCTCCTCGCGCTCGGCCGGGTCCACGTTGAGGAATTTCTTGCGGTACTTGGCGTTGCCCTCGGCAAACTTCTTTTCCATGCGCGCGATCTGGTCTGGCGTCAGCGTCAGCAGCAGGTCGGCCATGTCGGGCATGGCCTGCTCGAAGGAGCGGCGCGCCAGTTCCTGCGAGGCGTCCTGAAAGTGCGCGACCTTTGCCGGCGTGACCGGCTGGCGCACGTCGGCCTTGGCCTGCTGCAGCAGGTTGGCGATTTCCGGCAGCTGCGCCTTGCGGTGCCAGGCAAAGAAGCGCGCGATCGCCTCGCGCGTGAGCGGCTCCTGGGCCGAGGTGACGTCGACATAATTGTCGATCCACCAGTACGCCAGGCGGTCGCCCTGCTGGTAACCGAGCTTCATGGCGCTGCACGCGCACACGGCCGCGGCGCCCAGAATCACCAAAATGCGCCGGGCCCAGCAATTGTGAAATTCGGAAACCTCGGTCGGTTGGGCAGAATGCGCCATGTTAAAATCGCCGCGCATTGGAACCGGGCTCGCTCGCTGCCCGCCAGCCAAGTCCTGGCAAGGGTTTGCGGGAAGATGCGCAGGCCTGGCGGCAAGCTTTTGCCAGCCCCGGCGGCGCCCCTTGCCAAACACCGGGCCCAATATCCGCCCGGCGTTTTCCAGAATATTTTCGGACACACTCACTTAGGGGTCTCCTTGTGAATATCGTCATTCTCGCCGCGGGCATGGGCAAGCGGATGTATTCCGATTTGCCCAAGGTGCTGCACCCGGTAGCCGGGCGGCCCATGCTCGCGCATGTCCTGGATACGGCCCGTGCGCTGTCGCCGTCGCGGCTGGTGGTCGTGGTCGGCCACGGCGCCGCGCGCGTGCGCGAGGCGGTGGCCGCTGACGATGTCGCCTTCGCCGAGCAGGCCCAGCAACTGGGCACGGGCCATGCGGTGATGCAGGCACTTCCCTTGTTGGACGACAACCAGCCTACGTTGGTTCTCTACGGTGACGTGCCGCTCACCAGCGCGGCGACGCTGCAGGCACTGGTGGCCGAGGCCGGCGCGCAGCGCTTTGGCGTGCTCACGGTGGAGATGCCCGACCCGACCGGCTATGGCCGCATCGTGCGCGACGCGGCGGGCAGCATCGTCCGCATCGTCGAGCAGAAGGACGCGACTGAAGCCGAGAAGGCCATCCGCGAAATCAACACCGGCATCATCGTGTGCCCGACCGGCCACCTGCGCAAGTGGCTGTCGACGCTGCGCAACGACAATGCCCAGGGCGAGTACTACCTGACCGACACCGTCGAGCGCGCCGTCGCCGACGGCGTCGAGACGGTCTCGGCCCAGCCGGCGGCGGTGTGGGAGACGCTGGGCGTCAACAGCAAGCTGCAGCTGGCCGAAGTCGAGCGCATCCACCAGGGCAACCAGGCCCGGCGCCTGCTGGAAGCCGGCGTGACGCTGCTGGACCCGGCCCGCATCGACGTGCGCGGCGAGCTGACCTGCGGGCGCGATGTCACCATCGACGTCGGCTGCGTGTTCGAGGGCCGCGTGCACCTCGAAGACGGCGTACGCATCGGCGCCCATTGCGTGGTCCGCAACAGCACCGTCGGCGCCGGCGCGCAGGTGCACCCGTTCTGCCATATCGACGACGCCAGAATCGGGCCCGCGGGCCGCATCGGGCCGTACGCGCGCCTGCGCCCCGGCACCGAGCTGGGCGAGGACGTCCATATCGGCAACTTCGTCGAGGTCAAGAATGCACAGGTGGCGGCACACAGCAAGGCCAACCACCTGGCTTATGTGGGCGACGCCACGGTGGGGTCGCGCGTCAATATTGGCGCGGGTACCATCACCTGCAACTATGACGGGGTGAACAAGCACCGCACCGTGATCGAGGACGATGTCTTCATCGGCTCCGACACGCAGCTGGTGGCACCCGTGACGGTGCGGCGCGGCGCCACGCTGGGCGCCGGCACCACGCTCACCAAGGAGGCCCCGGCCGACAAGCTGACGCTGTCGCGGGCCAAGCAGCTGACCATCGACGCCTGGCAGCGTCCGGTCAAGCAGCCGAAGCAGTAAGCACCAAGGGGCCGCCCGCAGGCGGCCCACAGGATTCATACCGGCGCCAGTGGCCAGACGGCAGGCGCCAGCAAACGGGGGTTCAGCATGTGTGGCATCGTCGGCGCGGTTTCCACGCGCAACATCGTTCCGGTCCTGATCGAAGGGCTGCGCCGCCTGGAGTATCGCGGCTATGACTCGTGCGGCGTCGCCGTCGTGCGCGACGATGCGGTCGAGCGCGCGCGCACCGTGTCGCGCGTGGCCGACCTCGACGCGCAGACGCAGGCGTCCGGCCTGTCCGGCTTCACCGGCGTGGCGCATACGCGCTGGGCCACGCACGGCAAGCCCGACACCGTCAACGCCCACCCGCACCTGTCGGGCGAGACCATCGCGCTGGTGCACAACGGCATCATCGAGAACTACGAGCCGCTGCGCGAAGAACTGCGCGCGGTCGGCTACGGCTTCGAGTCGCAGACCGATACCGAGGTGGTCGCGCACCTGATCCACCAGGCCTACAGCTACCCCAGCAGCGCCACCCGCGGCGACCTGTTCGCCTCGGTGCGCGCGGTCACCAAGCGCCTGCACGGCGCCTACGCCATCGCGGTGTTCGCCAAGGACCAGCCCGGCCGCGTCGTCGGCGCGCGCGCCGGCTCGCCGCTGGTGGTGGCGCTGGGCGAGAACGAGACCTTCCTGGCGTCCGACGCGCTGGCCGTGGCCGGCACCGCCAACCGCATCATCTACCTGGAAGAGGGCGATGTGGTCGAGATCACGCTCGACGGCGTGACCATCCACGACGCCGGCGACCACCCGGTCGAGCGCGAAGCGCGCGTGGTCGAAGCCCACGCCGCCTCGGTCGACCTGGGCCCGTACCGCCACTTCATGCAGAAGGAAATCTTCGAGCAGCCGCGCGCGCTGGGCGACACGCTCGAGGGTGTCGAAGGCCTGTCGCCGGACCTGTTCGGCGACAACGCCGCCGAGGTCTTCGCCGGCATCGACAGCGTGCTGATCCTGGCCTGCGGCACCAGCTACTACTCCGGCTGCACCGCCAAGTACTGGCTCGAAAGCATCGCCAGGATCCCGACCCAGGTCGAGGTCGCCAGCGAATACCGCTACCGCGACACCGTGCCCAACCCGCGCGCGCTGGTGGTGGTGATCTCGCAATCTGGCGAAACCGCCGACACCATGGCCGCGCTGCGCCATGCGCGCGCGCTCGGCCACGTCCATACGCTGGCGGTCTGCAACGTCGCCACCAGCGCCATGGTGCGAGAGACCGAACTGCGCTTCCTGACCCGCGCCGGCACCGAGATCGGCGTGGCCTCGACCAAGGCCTTCACCACGCAGCTGGCCGCGCTCTACATGCTGACGCTGTCGCTGGCCAAGACCCGCGGCCTGCTGACCGAAGAGGCCGAAGCCCGCGCGCTGACCAACCTGCGCCACCTGCCGGCCGCGCTCCACGGCGTGCTGGCGCTGGAGCCGCAGATCATCGCCTGGTCCGAAGACTTCGCCCGCCGCGAGAACGCACTGTTCCTCGGCCGCGGCCTGCACTACCCGATCGCGCTGGAGGGTGCGCTCAAGCTCAAGGAAATCTCGTATATCCACGCCGAGGCCTACCCGGCCGGCGAGCTCAAGCACGGCCCGCTGGCACTGGTCACCGAAGCCATGCCGGTGGTCACCGTCGCCCCCAACGACGCGCTGCTGGAAAAGCTCAAGTCCAATATCCAGGAAGTGCGCGCCCGCGGCGGCCGCCTGTACGTGTTTGCCGACAGCGACACGCAGATCCAGTCGTCCGACGGCATCCAGGTGATCCGCATGCCCGAGCACTACGGCGACCTCTCGCCGATCCTGCACGTGGTGCCGCTGCAGCTGCTGGCGTACCACACGGCGTGCGCACGCGGCACTGACGTGGACAAGCCGCGCAACCTGGCGAAGTCGGTGACGGTGGAATAAGGTGGGCGATGCCGGCGCGATGCCGGCTGCCAGTTGCGAAGAGGCCCTGCGGGGCCTCTTTTCCATTCTGGCTCCGATTTGACTGCCGCTACGCCACCGACAGCAGGAACACCCTTGCCATTTCCTGGTCCAGCCGCCGGTCCGACAGCGCGTAGATGCTTTCGCGGTTGATCAGCGCATACAGCAGCGTGCCGGCCAGTGTCTGGTGAGCGAAGCGGATGCGTTCTTCCAGCTCGGGCGACGGGCCGGCCGGATGCAGCCGCGCCAGGCGCGAGGCCAGGTCGATGATGTACTGGCGATTGAGCTGCCGGATCGGGTCTTCGCCGGTGGTGGCGCGCACCACCAGCGAGGCGCGCAGCACGCCTTCATTGCGGCAGGCCCAGATGCGGCTGTCGCGCGCCATGGTGCGCACCGCGTCTTCCAGCGTCGTCGGCGCGTTATCGAGCTGTGCCAGGCGTGCCGCCATGGCCTCGCGCAGCGTGGCCAGCGCCAGCGCCTGCAGCGCCTTGAAGTAACTGTCCTTGCCGTCGAAGCGGCTGTAGAAGGCGCCGGTGGTGACGCCGGCGCGGGCACAGATCTCCTGGATGGGCACCTGTTCCAGCGTGCGTTCGCGCAGCAGCCGCCGGCCCGCCTCGAGCAGCCGGTGGGTGGTGCGCAGCCCGCTGGAATAGCGCGGCGCGGCATAGCCGGCATGGCCCTCGAGCGCGATCAGCTTTTCTTTCATGACGACCCCGATTCGGTGCGGAAGTGGCTCCGCATGCCCCTGCTTGTCCGTGTTTTTACTGATGTCATGAACTGTATCAGGCCACCATACTCGCCAAAAACATAATTCAGATTATCAATTTGGCCGTGCCGCCACCATGCGGGACTGCCCGGAGACCGATGCACCCATCCACGCCCCCCGACGCGGAAGCCGCCTTGCTCGCCGGCCTGCGCCGCGTCGTACGCCGCGAGTTGCCCGGCTTCGATGCCGAGGCCGGCATCACCGGACTGCGCCGCCTGTCCGGCGGCGCCAGCCAGGAAACCTGGTCATTCACGCTGGCCGGGCCGCACGGGCCGGCGCCGATGATCCTGCGGCGCGATCCCGGCGAAGGGGCACGGCCCGCGGCCGCGGTCTCGGCGATACAGGCCGGCATGGCGGCCGAGGCCGCGCTGCTGCGGCTGGCCGGCGCGGCCGGTGTGCCGGTGCCGGTGGTGCGGGCGATGCTGACGCCGCAGGACGGCATCGGCACGGGCTTTGTGATGGACCGCATCGAAGGCGAGACGCTGGGCGGGCGCATCGTGCGCGAGCCGCGGCTGGCGCGGGCGCGCGAACGGCTGGCCTACCAGTGCGGGCAGGCGCTGGCCGCGATCCACGGCATCGACCGCGCCGCGCTGCCGCCGCTGCGCGAGAGCCATGCCGCCGAGGAAGTCGAAGGCTACCTGCGGCGCTTTCGGGCGGCGGGCGAGCAGCGGCCGGTGTTCGAGCTGGCCTTCCGCTGGCTGCAGCGCCATGCGCCGGCCACCGGGCGCACCACGCTGGTCCACGGCGATTTCCGCAACGGCAACCTGATGGTCGACGAGGCAGGCCTGCGCGCCGTGCTGGACTGGGAGCTGGCGCATGTTGGCGATCCCATGACGGACCTCGGCTGGCTGTGCGTGAACTCCTGGCGCTTCGGCAGCTCCGGCTTGCCGGTGGGTGGCTTCGGCACGCGCGAGCAATTGTTTGCCGGCTATGCCGACGCGGGCGGCACGGTGGATGCGGGGCGCGTGCGCTTCTGGGAGATCTTCGGCGTGCTCAAGTGGGGCGTGGCGTGCCAGACCATGTCGCGCGCGCCGGCGGGCGGCGGTCCGCGCAGCGTCGAGCGCGCCGCGATTGGCCGGCGCAGTTCCGAAACCGAGATCGACCTGCTCAACCTGCTGCTGCCGCGCGAACCTGCGCCGGCCAGCCTGGCCTGCGGAGACTGACCATGCCGGACACCCCCCACGCCGCGGAACTGATCGACGCGGTGACCGCCTTCCTGCGTGATACCGCGATCCCAGGCTTGAGCGGCCGCGCGGCCTTCGACGCGCGCGTGGCCGCCAACGTGCTCGACATCGTCGCGCGCGAGCTGCGCCTCGCGCCTGCGGCGCAAGCCGCCGAGCATGAGCGCCTGCGCGTGCTGCTGGGCGCCGACGGCACGCTTGCCGAACTGAACCGGCGCCTGTGCGAGGGCATCGCCAGCGGGCGCCTCGATGCCACCACGCCGGGGCTTGCCGACCACCTGTGGGCGGTCACGCTGGCCAAGCTTGCCGTCGACCAGCCCGGGTACAGCAGCTATCGCCAGATTGTGGATCCTGAGGAGACGCTTCCATGAATTTCCAGCTGCCGGCCGAGCTGACGGCCTACCTGGCCGAGCTCGATGCCTTTATCGAGGCGGAGATTGCACCGCTGCAGGCCGAACACGACAACCAGCGCTTCTTCGACCACCGCCGCGAGTGGGCCCGCACCGACTTCGACAACCAGGGCCTGCCGCGTCCCGAATGGGAGGCGCTGCTGGCCGAGGCGCGCCGCCGCGCCGACCGCGCCGGGCACCTGCGCTTCGCGCTGCCCGCCGAGTACGGCGGCCGCGATGGCGGCAACCTGTGGATGGCCGTGATCCGCGAACACCTGGCGGCCAGGGGGCTGGGTTTGCACAACGACCTGCAGAACGAGCACTCGATCGTCGGCAACAAGCCATTCGTGCTGGTGCTGCGCGATTTCGGCAGCGACGCGCAACGCGCCACGCTGATCCCGGGCATGCTCGACGAGACCGTCAAGCTGAGCTTCGGCCTGACCGAGCCCGAGCACGGTTCCGATGCCACCCACATGGCCACGCGTGCGCGTCCCGAGGCGCGTGGCGGCCGCGGCGGCTGGCGCATCGACGGCGAGAAGATGTGGACCACCGGCCTGCATACCGCCACGCACGTGGTGCTGTTCGCGCGCACCAGCGGCGAGGACGGCGATGCCCGCGGCATCACCGCGTTCCTGGTGCCGGCGCACAGCGAAGGCGTGCGCGTGGAAGAGTACCTGTGGACCTTCAACATGCCCACCGACCATCCGCGCGTGAGCTTCAGCGGGGTCTGGGTGCCGGACGACGCCGTGCTTGGTCAGCCCGGCGCGGGCCTCGCCATCGCCCAGCATTTCGTGCACGAGAACCGCATCCGCCAGGCCGCCGCCAGCCTGGGCGCGGCCGATTACTGCATCCGCGAGAGCGTGAAGTACGCGCGCCAGCGCAAGCCCTTCGGCCAGGAGCTGGCGCGCAACCAGGGCATCCAGTTCCCGCTGGTGGAACTGGCCACGCGCGCCGAGATGCTGCGCGCCTTTATCCGCCAGACCGCGTGGCAAATGGACCAGATGCCCAAGCGCGAGGTGGAGAAACGCCTGTCGGACAAGGTCTCGATGTGCAACTACACCGCCAACCGCCTGTGCTGCGAGGCCGCCGACACCGCGATGCAGGTGCACGGCGGGCTGGGCTATTCGCGCCACAAGCCGTTCGAGCATATCTACCGCCACCATCGCCGCTACCGCATCACCGAGGGCTCGGACGAGATCCAGATGCGCAAGGTCGGCGCCTACCTGTTCGGCTATATCGGGCGCGACGGCCGCGATGGCGGCGCGCATCCCCTTACTTCCGGGAGACACGCATGAATCCATCCTACCAACCCCGCCGCGCTTGGCTGACCGCAGTGCTGTTGTTCTTCTTCCTGGTGGTCAACGCCATGGACAAGATGGTGGTGGGCCTGCTGGCCGCGCCGATGATGGCGGAGCTGGGGCTGACGCCGGCGCAGTTCGGGCTGGTCGGCAGCAGCTTCTTCTGGCTGTTCGCGGTGTCGGGTGTGCTGGGCGGCTTCCTCGCCAACCGCACGCCGACTTCGCGGCTGCTGATCCTGATGGCGCTGGCGTGGTCGCTGTGCCAGATCCCGATCGCGCTGTCGTCCAGCCTGGCGGTGCTGATCGTGTCGCGCGTGCTGCTCGGCTTCATGGAAGGGCCGGCCGCGCCGGTGGCGATCCACGCCTGCTACAAGTGGTTTCCGAACAACCGGCGCAACCTGCCGGTGGCGGTGCTGACTCAGGGCGCGGGCATCGGCATCGTGCTGGCCGGGCTGCTGATCCCGGCGGTGGCCGCGCACTGGGGCTGGCGCACCAACTTCTACCTGCTGGCGGTGCTGGGCGTGGTGTGGGCGGTGGCGTGGCTCGCGCTCGGGCGCGAAGGCACGCTCGACGAACGCCCGGCCGGCCATGGTGCCGCGGGCGCCGCGGGCACCGGCGCGCCGCAGCGGCTGCCGTATCGCGTGCTGCTGAGCGATCCCACCGTGCTGGGCTGCTTTGCCCTGCGGCTGGCGGCGTACTGGGGCCTGGCGCTGTGCCTGACCTGGATCCCGGCCTACCTGCAGAGCGGGCTGGGCTTCGACCATGCCGTCAGCGGCAAGCTGTTCGCTCTGATCGTCGGCACCAACCTGCCGCTGACGATCGCGATCGCGTGGTTCTCGGAACGGCTGCTGGCGCGCGGGGTGTCGTCGCGGGTGGCGCGCGGCCGGATCTCGGCCGGCATGCTGCTGCTGGCAGGCGGCTTCTTCCTGTCGCTGCTGTGGCCGGACACCACGCCCGCCATGCGCGTGGGGCTGCTGGTGCTGGCCTGCGTGTGCGCGCCGGCGATCTATTCGCTCGGCCCGGCGATGCTGGCCGAGGTGGTGCCGGCCGGGCAGCGCGGCGCGGTGCTGGCGATCGATGCCTCGGTGTCGTCGGTGGCCGGCGTGCTGGCGCCGCTGGTGACGGGCGTGCTGGTGCAGAACGTGCCCGGCGCGCGCGGCTTTGAACTGGGACTGGCGCTATGTGGCGCGCTGATGGTGGTGGCGGCGCTGGCCGGGCTGTGCGTGGTCAACCCCGAGCGCTCGCGCCAGCGCCTGGCCGCGCGGCTGCCGGCGGATGTCCCGGCCGGACAGCCCGCGGTGGCTGCGGGCTGAACGCTTCGCATCGCGCCGGCCCGCCCGGCCAAAACTAGGCGCCGGTCTGCGCCACCGCTTCATGCACCAGCGCCGCGAACACGCGCATGGCCGGCGATGGGGTGCGCCCGGCCAGCGTGACGATGCCGTACTGCGCCTTCAGCGCGGTGGGCGGGTGCATCGGCAGGGCCACCGCCAGGCGCTGCGCGCACGCCTCGGCCATCATCGCCACCGGCACCAGCGCCACGGCATCGACCGCCAGCAGCAGCGTGCGCAGCGCGTGCATGTCGTTGCAGGTGACGGTCATCAGGCCGGGCTGGTCCTCGGGCAGCGGGCCGCTGCTGCCGCTGGCCTCGTGCAGGGCCTGGCGGAAGTAGCGCACGATATGCGGCGGCAGCCGGGTCCCGGCCACCGGGTAGGCGCGCAGGTCGGCCAGGGTGACTTTGCGCTGCTGCGTCAGCGGATGGCCGCTCCGCACGAAGAATGCCGTTTCCAGTGCCGGCAGCCGGTCGATCTGCAGGTGTGCCAGGTCCGCCAGGCTGCGGCTTTCGCCGACAAAGATGTCGAGCTGCTCGGCTTCGAGCGAGCGCCGCATCGCGGCAGTGTCTGCGGTCTCGAGGTCGATGCGCAGTCGCGGGTAGCGGCGCACCAGCGCCTCCAGCACCGGGTCGAGCAGGAACGACGCCGCAAACGGCCCGAAGCCGGCGCGGATGGTGCCGACTTCCACGTCTTCGAGCAATTGCAGGTCGCGCCGCAGTTCGCGCTGCTCGCGCAGCATGCGGCGCGCGCGCGTCAGCGCCAGCATGCCGGCGGCGGTGGGGCGCACCTTGCCGTAGCTGCGGTCGATCAGCGTGCCCAGCTCGGATTCCAGCGCCTGGATGCTGCGCGTCAGCGCCGGCTGCGACAGGTGCAGTGCGGCCGCGGCGCGCGCGAAGCTGCCTTGCTCGACCAGCGTGACGAAGTGATGCAGTTGCCTCAGGCCCATGAATTAACTATTTGCGCATCAAAAACTGAAAAATATTGCATTGGACGTAAGTTCTCAAGCCCACTAAGGTTGTCCTCCAAAACCAAAACCGATCTGGAGACAACATGAACCGACGCGCATGGCTGACCCTGGCCACCAGCGGCCTGGTCGCCGGGCTTTCGCTCGGCATGGCCCTGCCGGCCGCGGCCCAGGCCTATCCCGCCAAGCCGATCCGCATCGTCGTGCCCTATGTGGCCGGCGGCGGCACCGACACCATCGCCCGCGCCATGGGTGAAAAGCTGAGCAAGCGGCTGGGCCAGCCGGTGGTGGTCGACAACAAGGCCGGCGCTTCCGGCATCATCGGCACCGATGCCGTGGCCAAGGCCGCGCCCGATGGCTACACGCTGCTGATGACGCTGACGCAGTCGGTGCTGACCAACCAGTTCCTGTTCCAGAAGCTGCCCTACGACCCGCGCAAGGACCTGAGCATGATCAGCGTGCTGGCCGACGCGCAGCTGGTGCTGGTGACCCACCCGTCAGTGCCGGCGCGCACCGTGCGCGAGCTGGGCGACTACGCGCGCAGCCGGCCGGGCAAGCTCAGCTATGCCTCGTGGGGCGTCGGCTCGCTGTCGCACCTGAGCGGCGCCTACTACAGCAAGCTGGTGCACGGCCAGGCCACGCACGTGCCCTACAAGGGCGAGGCGCCGATGCTGCAGGACCTGCTCGGCGGGCAAGTGCAGTTTGGCTTTGCCAGCATCCTGACCGCCAAGCCCTACATCCAGAGCGGCAAGCTCAAGGCGCTGGCGGTGACCGGCACGCAGCGCAGCAGCGCGCTGCCCGACATGCCCACCTTCGCCGAGGCCGGCATGCAGGACAGCGCCTTCAAGACCGTCGGCTGGATCGGTCTGGTGGCGCCGGTGGGCGTGCCGGCACCGATCCTGGCCCGGCTCGAGAGCGAGGTGCGCGCCATCCTGCAGACCCCGGAGATGCAAGAGCGCATGGTCACGCTGGGCCTGCGCACCGTGGGCAGTACGCCGGCCGAGGCGCAGGCGCTCTATGCGCGCGACTGGCCGGTGCTGAAGACGCTGGTGGCGGATTCGGGCGCGAAGCTGGACTGAACTGCAACGATGGCAACGCCCACGGCGGGCGCCGCGGCAAATACCGCGGCGCCCGCCTTTTCATGGTCGCGATGTCGTGCAGGGCGCTTATGAAAGCCGAATAAAAACCATTGGCATTCGCATCCGCAAGCAGGCGAAGAAAATAGGGAATCCGTGCGGCAAGAACCACGCGGCGCGGCCCGCGATGGCTTGATGTCCGCCCATGCGGGACTACCATGAAGTCACGGCGGCGGATCGCTGATGCGCCGTGGCGTTGCTGTGGTCGTGCCATCGCGACATCGTGTGTCCCCGTTGCTGGGGACATTGGGG
Organism: Cupriavidus nantongensis; assembly: GCF_001598055.1. Lineage (NCBI taxonomy): Bacteria > Pseudomonadati > Pseudomonadota > Betaproteobacteria > Burkholderiales > Burkholderiaceae > Cupriavidus > Cupriavidus nantongensis. Next base: position 536,932 of record NZ_CP014844.1, read on the forward strand.
AATGCCATGAAGACTGACAAGAAGGTAATCCAGTTGCTGAACGCGCAGCTGCGGCATGAGCTGACCGCCATCAACCAGTACTTCCTGCATGCCCGCATGTACCGGCACTGGGGCTTGCGCGCGCTGGGCAAGCATGAGTACGACGAATCGATCGAGGAAATGAAGCACGCCGACAAGCTGATCGAGCGCATCCTGCTGCTCGACGGCTTGCCCAACCTGCAGGACCTCGACAAGCTGCTGGTCGGCGAGAACACCGAAGAGATGCTCGGCTGCGACCTGAAGCTGGAACAAGTGTCGCAGGCCAGCTGCAAGGACGCGATCAAGTATTTCGAGTCGGTCGGCGATTATGTCTCGCGCCAGCTGGTGGTCGATATCCTCGAGGACACCGAGGAGCATATCGACTGGCTCGAGGCGCAGCTGGAGCTGGTGCGCAAGGTCGGCTTGCAGAACTACATCCAGTCCGCCATGGGCGGGATCGAGGACTGAGCCGGCGCGTTGAGCCGCGCGGTCTCCTGCAAAGATTTCCATTTCCCGCTACACTGCGGCCCGCAGCACGTCGCGCCACTCCGGCGCGATGTCAGCGGCGGGGTGGCAGAGTGGTTATGCAACGGCCTGCAAAGCCGTGTACGACGGTTCGATTCCGGATCCCCGCCTCCATCTTCCTGCCCGGGCGCATTGCGCCCGGCGCACCTGCGCATGCGCGCGCGACCTTTCCGCTTTCCTTTTTTCACGCGCCTGTCATCGGCCTGCGCCATGACTGCGGCGTGCTGTGCCGCGCGCGCCCTGACCGGTATGCCGCAACGGTTCCGGACACCCGTTTATCCCCAATGGATCAACGGCAACGAATCAGGTAATGTTGCCCGACAGGCCTGTCGGCCTGCGTGCAACCCGTGCCGCCAGTTGGCGGCACCGCCATGTACGGGCTTCCATGGCGTTTCCCTTCGCGAGGCAGTGTGACAAACAGAGGCTCCAGATGATGAAAGACCTGCGCATCCGCGTGGCCGTACCGACCGACGCTCCCGCCGTGGGAGAGGTGCTGGAACGATGCGGGCTGCCGGTGGACGGTGTACCGCGGCTGCTCGAGCATTTCCACGTTGCCATCCTTGGCGCGCAGATCATCGGCTGCGCCGCCGGCGAGCGCTGCGGCGATACCGTGGTGATACGTTCCGTGGCCGTGCTGCCAGAACACCGAGACCAGGGCGTGGCCACCCACGTGGTGCGTGCCGCGCTGATGCGCGCGCGCGCCAACGGCGCGCGGCGCGCGGTGCTGCTCGCTTCCAGCTGTCCCAGCTATTTCGCGCGCTACGGCTTTACGCTGGTGCCGGCCGCGAAGCTGCCGCCCGAGGTCATGGCATCTAGCGAATTCCACCGCGCCGCGGACACGCCGCCGCTGTGCATGTGGTGCGAGCTGAGTTGATCCCCTGTTAGCCGACGGCGAGCTTCGCGCTCGCCTCAGTGGACACCGTCGCAGCGGCTGATCTCCACCGTCACGTGCACCAGTTCCTCGTGCACCGACAGTGCCTCGCGCACGCGCTGCGGCGTCAGCGCGGCATCATGCGTGACCAGGCAGACGATGCAGGCAAAGTGCTGCCGCCCCACGCGCCACACATGCAGGTCGGACACGCGAGTGCTTTCATCACCGTGATCCAGGCCGGCCAGCACCTCGCGCACCTCGTCGACCACCGGGTGGTCCATCTCGCGGTCCAGCAGCACCGTGCCGCTCTGGCGCATCAGCCCGATGGCCCAGCGGCCGACCAGCACCGCGCCCACCAGCCCCATCACCGGGTCCAGCCACGACCAGCCCAGCCACCAGCCGCCGGCCAGCGCGATGATCGCCAGCACTGAGGTCGCGGCATCGGCCAGCACGTGCACATAGGCGGCGCGCAGGTTGAGGTCGTGGTGATGATGGCCATGGTCGTGGCCGTGATGGTGAGCGTGTTGGTGACCATGGTCATGGCCGTGGTCGTGGCCATGCGCATGGCCGCCGAGGATCAGCGCGCAGCCGAGGTTGACCAGCAGCCCGAGCGCGGTCACGCCCATCGCCTCGCGATAGTGGATGGCCTGCGGCGTGAACAGCCGCTCGACCGAGCCTGCCGCCATCAGCGCGGCAATGCATAGCAGGAACACCGCGCTGGCAAAGCCCGCCAGCACTTCGATCTTCCAGGTGCCGAAGGCAAAGCGCCAGTCGCCGGCGTAGCGCCGCGCAGCGGCATAGGCGAAGGCCGACAGGCCGATCGCCAGCGCGTGCGAGCTCATGTGCCAGCCATCGGCCAGCAGTGCCATCGAGTTGAACCAGAGCCCGGCGGCGATCTCGGCCACCATGGTGATGGCGGTGATCACCATGACCAGGCGCGTGCCGCGTTCGGCGGCGCGGTTGCCGGCGTCGAAGGCGTGGCTGTGGGTCCAGGCGGACAGGTCTTGGGTATGCATGGAAAATTCGTGCGTTGCGCTTGAAATCGTGAAGCCCGCCCGGCACGGAGCCGGGCAGGCCCAAGGGTAGCAGAGACCTGTGCGCGTGCCGCGACATCCCCCGACGGCGTCAGGGGCGGGTTTGGGCTGGTCAGGAAAGGGCGGGCCGGTATTGCGGACGTGTGCCTTATACACAACAACATACCCGCGATAGTCGTAAGGAATCTTGTCTTTCGCTTACATACATTCATGAATGGATGTATGATCCAGCGAAAAATTCACGCCCCCGTCATATCTTTGTTGACCGTACCGAGATGAGCTATCGCTTTATTGCCACCTGTCTTGCCGCCTGGGTAGGCGTTTGCGCCACCGCCGGCTGGCTGGTCGAGCGTCTCTGGAGCTGAGCGCCGGCCGGGCTGCATCCCTCCACCTCAAGCCGCCTCGCGCGCCTGCGCCAGGCTGTCAAAGAACTGCCACAGCTGCGGCGCATCGCCGGTGGCCACGTTGAAGCGGATCCATGGCGAGTCGGTTTCGTCCGGCTCGAAATACGATCCCGGCGCCAGCCAGATGCCATGCTCCAGCGCCAGCGTGGCAAGCCGGTTGCCGAGCAGCGGTCCGCCGCGCCGGCTGGCCAGCCAGCGCGCCTGCACCGCTTCGTTCAGGCGCGCCCACGCGAACATCCCGCCTTCCGGGCGCAGCAGCACCTCCAGCCCGTGGGCTTCCATCCTTTCCGTGACGCGGTCCTGCTGCGCGCGCAGCCGTTCCGCCAATGCCGCCACATGGCGACCGTAGTGGCCGCTGGTCAGCACCGAATACACCAGCCGCTCCGTCACCTCCGATGAGGTCAGGCCGACTGCCATCTTGGTACGCGCGAAGGCCTTGGCCAGGTCCGGGCTGGCGGCCAGGTAGCCGACCCGCAGCGACGGCGTGATGGTCTTCGAAAAGCCGTTGACATAGACCACCTGCGACAGCCCGTCCATGGCCGCCAGCATCGGCGAGCCGGCCGGCGCCAGTTCGCGGTAGATATCGTCCTCGACCACCAGCAGCCGGTGCTGCTCGGCCAGTTGCAGCACGCGGAAGGCGTTCATGCTGGTCAGGCTGGCGCCGGTCGGGTTCTGCAGCACGGTGTTGATGAACAGCGCGCGCGGGGCATGGGCGCGCAGCGCATCTTCGAGTGCATCCGTGTCCAGTCCCGCCGCCGTGCGCGGCACGCCGACCACACGCAGCGCGGCCAGCCGCAGGATCTGCAGCAGGTTGCAGTAGCACGGCGATTCCACCAGCACGGTATCGCCGGCGCGCAGCAGCGTGCGCACCACCAGGTCCAGCGCCTGCGTCGCGCCCTGGGTCAGCACCACCTGCTGCGCCTGCAGCGGAATGCCGTACTGGCCCAGGCCCGCGGCAATGTGCTCGCGCAGCGGCGCAAAGCCATACGGATGGCCGTAGCCCGACAGCTGCGCCGCCGGCACCCGCGCCGATGCGCGCATGGCCTGGTGCAGGCCTTCCTCGTTGAGCCAGTCGCCCGGCAGCCAGCCGGCGCCGGCCTTGATCGGCACCGAATGGTCGGCAAACACGTCCGACAGCAGCCAGGCCGCGTTCAGTCCCGGCGCCTCCCATTGCGGCGCGCGCGCATTGCCGGCCGGCGCGTGGCGGTGCGCCACGGTGTAGCCCGAGCCGGGCCGCGCAGCCAGGTAGCCGAGCGCGGTCAGCCGACCGTAGGCCTCGGCCACGGTGAAGGTGCTGACGTGATGATGCTGGGCGAAGCGCCGCACCGACGGCAGCGCCGCGCCGGCCCGCAGCGCGCGCTGCTCGACCAGCGCGGCGATGCCGGCGACGATCTGCTCGGTCAGGGTGTCGCCGTCGCGGCGGCTGCGGGTCAGGTTCAGGGTCAGCATCGTGCACTCGGGCTGGGCGTGGACCTGTACAGTTTAGCGGCTGGCGGCGTGCTCGCGACCGCTAACGTTCCATCCAGCGAAAATTGCCGCGGTGCAGCGCGCCATGCCCCTGCGGCGGCAGAGGCGGCGCACGGCGCGAGTGCCTGGGGCCGGCACCGGAGTGCCGCTTGCCTGTACGGTTTGGCGTGGCCAAACTGTACGGTAAGGCGAGGTTGTCCGGACTGTATATTTTGTCGGCCAGCCACCGCCGGTAGAGTGGCCTTCATCGCCGCCGCTGCCCCCAGCGCGGCGCCGCCCACCGACCCGATTCCTCCAGGAGAACGTATGGACGCCGCCAAGACCGTGATTCCCGATCTCGATGCGCTGTGGATGCCTTTCACCGCCAACCGCCAGTACAAGGCGGCGCCGCGCCTGCTGGCGTCGGCCAGCGGCATGTACTACACCACCCACGACGGCCGCCAGATCCTGGACGGTTGCGCCGGCCTGTGGTGCGTGGCCGCAGGCCACTGCCGCAAGGAAATTGCCGAGGCGGTGGCACGCCAGGCGGCCACGCTGGACTATGCGCCGCCGTTCCAGATGGGCCATCCGCTGTCGTTCGAGGCTGCCACCAAGGTGGCGGCGATCATGCCGCAGGGGCTGGACCGCATCTTCTTCACCAACTCGGGCTCGGAGTCGGTCGACACCGCGCTGAAGATCGCGCTGGCCTACCACCGCGCGCGCGGCGAAGGCCAGCGCACGCGCTTTATCGGCCGCGAGCGCGGCTACCACGGCGTCGGCTTCGGCGGCATGGCGGTGGGCGGCATCGGGCCGAACCGCAAGGCCTTCTCGGCCAACCTGATGCCGGGTACCGACCACCTGCCGGCCACGCTCAACCTGGCCGAGGCCGCCTTCTCCAAGGGGCAGCCGCAATGGGGCGCGCACCTGGCCGACGAGCTCGAGCGCATCCTGGCGCTGCATGACCCGGCCAACGTCGCCGCGGTGATCGTCGAGCCGCTGGCAGGCTCCGCCGGCGTGCTGGTGCCGCCGGTCGGCTACCTGGAAAAGCTGCGCGAGATCACCAGCCGCCACGGCATCCTGCTGATCTTCGACGAGGTCATCACCGCCTTCGGCCGCCTCGGTGCCGCCACCGCGGCCGAGCGCTTCAAGGTGACGCCGGACCTGATCACCATGGCCAAGGCGATCAACAACGCCGCGGTGCCGATGGGCGCCGTCGCGGTGCGCCGCGAGGTGCATGACGCCGTGGTCAATTCGGCCGCACCGGGTACGATCGAGCTGCTGCACGGCTATACCTATTCGGGCCATCCGGTTGCCGCCGCGGCGACCATCGCCACGCTCGACCTGTACCAGCGCGAGAACCTGTTCGGCCGCGCCGCCGAACTGGCGCCGGTCTTCGAGGCCGCGGCGCACGGCGTGCGCGGCGCGCCGCACGTGAAGGACATCCGCAACTACGGGCTGGTGGCCGGCATCGAGCTGGAATCGCGTCCGGGCCAGCCCGGCGCGCGCGCCTACGAGGCCTTCCTCAAGTGCCTGGAGCTGGGCGTGCTGGTGCGCTACACCGGCGACATCCTGGCGTTCTCGCCGCCGCTGATCATCTCGGAGGCGCAGATCGGCGAGATGTTCGATACGGTCAAGAAGGCGCTGCAGGACATCAAGTAAGGCACATCGAGCCGGCGGCCCGCGCCGCCTCCCATTGCCGCCGGGCCCGCGGGCCCGGCCTCCCTGATTGCACGCCGGGGCGCGCTGTGTTGCGCGCCGCGGCCATCGAAGGAAACCCCAAGTGAGCATCGCAGAAAACCGGCAACTGGCCGAAGTCCATCATTTCATCGGCGGCACCGTGCGCCGCGCCGCCGGCCAGCGCCAGGCGGATGTATTCAACCCCGCCACCGGCGAAGTCTCCGCACGCGTCGCGCTGGGTACGGCGCAGGACGTGGCCGATGCCGTCGCCGCCGCCAGGGCCGCGTTTCCGGCGTGGGCCGACACTCCGCCGCTACGCCGCGCGCGCATCCTGTTCAAGTTCAAGGAACTGCTCGACCAGCACCACGACGACCTCGCCGCGCTGATCACGCGCGAGCACGGCAAGGTGTTCTCGGATGCCAAGGGCGAAGTCACGCGCGGCATCGAGGTGGTGGAGTTCGCCTGCGGCATCCCCAACCTGCTCAAGACCGATTTCACCGACAACATCGGCGGCGGCATCGACAACTGGAACCTGCGCCAGCCGCTGGGCGTGGTGGCCGGCATCACGCCGTTCAACTTCCCGGTGATGGTGCCGATGTGGATGTTCCCGGTGGCGCTGGCGTGCGGCAATACCTTCGTGCTCAAGCCGTCCGAGCGCGACCCGTCGCCGAGCCTGCTGATTGCCGACCTGCTGCGCCAGGCCGGTTTGCCCGACGGCGTGTTCAACGTGGTGCAGGGCGACAAGGAAGCGGTCGACGCGCTGCTGGCGCACCCCGACGTGCAGGCGCTGTCGTTCGTCGGCTCGACCCCGATCGCCGAGTACATCTATACCGAAGGGACCAAGCACGGCAAGCGCGTGCAGGCGCTGGGCGGCGCCAAGAACCACCTGGTGGTGATGCCCGATGCCGACCTGGACCAGGCCGTCGATGCGCTGATCGGCGCCGCCTACGGCTCGGCCGGCGAGCGCTGCATGGCGATCTCGGTGGCGGTCGCGGTCGGCGACGTCGCCGACCGGCTGGTGCCACGACTGGCCGAGCGTGCGCGTGCGCTGAAGATCCGCAACGGCATGGAGGCCGATGCCGAGATGGGCCCGCTGGTGACCGGCGCGCACAAGGCCAAGGTCGAGGGTTATATCGCGAAGGGCGTGGAAGAGGGCGCGACGCTGGTGACCGATGGCCGCGGCCACACGGTCGACGGGCACGAGAACGGCTTCTACGTCGGCGGCACGCTGTTCGACCATGTGACGCCGGAGATGACGATCTACAAGGAAGAGATCTTCGGCCCGGTGCTGTCGGTGGTGCGCGTGCACGACTTTGCCGAGGCGGTGGCGCTGATCAACGCGCACGCGTACGGCAACGGCGTGTCGTGCTACACCAGCGACGGCGGCATCGCGCGCGCGTTCGCGCGGCAGATCCAGGTCGGCATGGTCGGCATCAACGTGCCGATCCCGGTGCCGATGGCGTGGCATTCGTTCGGCGGCTGGAAGCGCTCGCTGTTCGGCGACCACCATGCCTATGGCGAAGAGGGCGTGCGCTTCTACACGCGCTACAAGAGCGTGATGCAGCGCTGGCCGGACTCGATCGCCAAGGGCGCGGAGTTCACCATGCCGGTGGCGAAGTAAGCAGCGGAGCGCGGGCATGAAGGTCAACCGCATCGTCGCCAACATCGGCACCGCCGATCCCGGCCGGGCCCGCGCCTTCTACCAGGATGTGCTGGGCCTGGAGCTGCTGATGGACCACGGCTGGATCCGCACCTACGGCAGCGATGCCGCGGCGCGGACCCAGGTCAGCTTTGCCGTCGAAGGCGGCAACGGCACGCCCGTGCCCGCGCTGTCGATCGAGGTCGACGATGTCGACGAAGCCCACCGCCGCATGGTGGCGGCCGGCTTTGCCGTCGAATACGGCCCGGCCGACGAGCCATGGGGCGTGCGGCGCTTCTTTGTGCGCGACCCGTTCGGGCAGCTGGTCAATATCCTCGCGCACGCCTGAGCGCGGGCCTTGCCCGCCGTCAGTGCCGGCCCGGCGCGCCTTTCCTATCATTCCTGCAACGCGTTGGCACGGCGCAAGTGATGCATGCGCCCGGCCAGCGGCGTACACTAGCGCCCTTTTTTCCGGGCCCCGGCATTGCCGCCGCGGGGCCCGGCCACCGTTGCAGGGAGTTTGAATGAGCTTGTTCCGCACCAAGGACATCGACGCTATGCTGGCCGTCGCGCGCGATGACGGCCTGAAAAAGGTGCTGGGTCCGGTCGACCTGGTGCTGATGGGCATCGGCGCCATCATCGGCACCGGCATCTTCGTGCTGACCGGCACCGGCGCGCTGACCGCGGGGCCAGCGCTGACGGTGTCGTTCGTGATCGCGGCGCTGGCGTGCGGCTTTGCCGCGCTGTGCTACGCGGAATTCGCCTCGGCGATCCCGGTGTCGGGCTCGATCTATACCTACAGCTACGCCACGCTGGGCGAGATCGTCGCGTGGATGATCGGCTGGGACCTGCTGCTGGAATACGGGCTGGCGACGTCGGCGGTGTCGGTGGGCTGGTCGGGCTATTTCCAGTCGCTGATGGCCGGCTTCGGCATGAAGCTGCCGGCCGCGCTGAGCGCGGCGCCAGGCTCGGTGCCGGGCGTGCAGACCGTGCTGAACCTGCCGGCGTGCCTGATCATGCTGGCCATCACCTGGGTGGTGTCGTACGGCGTGCGCGAGTCTGCGCGCGTCAACAACCTGATGGTGGCGGTGAAGATCGGCGTGGTGCTGCTGTTTATCGCGGTGGGCGTGTGGCACGTGCAGCCCGCCAACTGGCAGCCGTTCGCGCCGTTCGGCTTTGCCGGCATCTTCAATGCGGCGGCGCTGGTGTTCTTCGCCTTTATCGGCTTCGATGCCGTGACCTCGGCCGCGGAAGAAGTGCGCAACCCGCGCCGCGACCTGCCGATCGGCATCATCGGCTCGCTCGCGGTCTGCACCGTGCTGTATGTGGTGGTGGCGGCGATCATGACCGGCATCGTGCCGTTCGCGAAGTTTGCCGGGGTGGACCATCCGGTCTCGCTGGCGCTGCAGTTCGCCGGGCAGAACTGGGTCGCGGGCTTTGTCGACCTGGGCGCGATCCTCGGCATGACCACGGTGATCCTGGTGATGACCTACGGCCAGACCCGCGTGATCTTCGCCATGTCGCGCGACGGGCTGCTGCCCGAGCGGCTGTCGTCGGTGCATCCGGTGCATGCCACGCCGTATTTCGCCACCTGGACCGTCGGCGTCGTGTTTGCCGCGATTGCCGCCTTCGTGCCGCTGAACGTGCTGGCGGAGCTGATCAATATCGGCACGCTGGCCGCCTTTACGCTGATCTCGGTCGCGGTGCTGGTGCTGCGCAAGACCCGGCCCGAGTTGCCGCGCGCGTTCCGCTGCCCGGGCGTGCCGGTGGTGCCGCTGCTGTCGATCGGCTTCTGCCTGTTCCTGATGGCCCACCTCCAGGCGCTGACCTGGGTCGCCTTCCTGGTGTGGCTGGCGCTGGGGCTGGTGATCTACTTCGCCTATGCGCGGCGCAATGCCGTGCTGCATAACCACGGCGGCTGAGGTCAGCGCGCGCCGCGCTCCGCTGCCGCCTTCATGAACGCCACCGCGCGCGGCTCGTTGGCATAGGCGGCGTTGATGCGGATCCACGCCGAGGTCTCGCCGCCCGGGCGGAAGTAGTTGCCCGGCGCCAGCGTCACGCCGAACTGTTCGCCCAGCGTCACCAGCTCGCGCGAGTCCTCGATGCCGGGCGGGCGCGCCCACAGGAAGTTGCCGCCGGAGGGCTGGCAGAACACCTCCCAGCCGTTGCCATGCAGCTGGCGCACCGCGTTGGCGACGGCCTCGCGCACGCGCAAGCGCAGCCGCTCCACGTACTTGCGGTAGCCGCCGCGCTCCAGCAGCGCCGCGGTCACCGCTTCGGCAAAGTGCGAGCCGGCCACGCTGGTCAGCACCTTCACATCGACCAGGTCCTTGACCAGCGCCTTGTCGGCCACCAGGTAGCCGATCCGCAGCGAGGCCGACACCGTCTTGGAGAAGCCGCCGATGTAGATCACGTGCTCGAGCTGGTCGAGCGTGGCCAGCCGGTCGGTGAAGTGGGTCTGGAAGTCCGAGAAGATATCGTCCTCGACAAAGCGGAAGCCATGGCGGCGCGCCAGCTCCAGCAGCCGGAACGCGACCGGCGGCGCGAGCGTCGAGCCGGTCGGGTTCTGCAGCACGCTGTTGGTGAAGAACAGCTTGGGCTTGTGCTGGCGCAGCAGCGCCGCGGTGGCGTCAGGGTCGGGGCCGTCGGGCGTGTGCGGCACGCCCACCAGCTGCACCCCGTGCAGGCGCAGCAGGCCAAAGAGGTTGTAGTAGCCGGGGTCTTCGACGAACACCGTGTCGCCCGGCTTGAGCAGGTGGCGCACCACCAGGTCCAGGGCCTGGCTGGCGCCGGTAGTGATCAGCACCTGCGGCAGTTCCGCCGCGATGCCCAGCTGGCGCACGCGCAGCAGCACCTGGCGGCGCAGCTCCGGATGGCCCATCGGCGTGGCGTAGTGGATCACGCTGTCGATCTCGTTGCGCGAGATCGCGCGGATCGCCTGCGTCAGGCCCTCCACGTCGCGCCAGCTCTCGGGGACGAAGCCGCCCGCCAGCTTGAGCGTGCCGCTGGGGTGGTTGAACTGCTCCAGGATATGGTCGGACAGGTCCTCGGCCAGGCTGGGGTCCGACCAGCCGCGCGCCGAGCGCCCCGCCAGCGGACTGTCCGCCACATAGAACCCCGACCCCTGCCGCGAATCGAGCAGCCCCTGCGACACCAGCCGGTCATAGGCCTCGATCACCGGGAAGCGGCTGATGCCGTTCTCGGCCGCCAGCTGCCGGATCGACGGCAGCCGCGCGCCGGGGCGCGCCTCGCGATTGCCGATCCACGCCTTCACGCCGTCGACGATCTGCTCGGTCAGTGGAATTCCGGTGGAAGCATCTAAGATGAGTTTCATGGGCGGAGCTGCCGGGGAGCTGCCGGTGGGCTGCCGGTGAGGGGCGGTGGGCAGGCAACTGTCAGGAAAAACTACTGAACAGTCCATCGAAAACTGTTCACAACTGTACATGGGATTGTAGTGAGGGATGCGAATAATGGAAGCGTGGCGGACGAAGGCGCCGGCATCCGCATCCAGGATGCTCCGGCACCCGCGCTGACCGCCGGGCTGACAAGGAGTGCAACATGCGCGAACTACGGACTTTCGAACTGGACCAACCCGGACTGCCGGTGAGCTGGCGTGCCGGTTACGGGCAGACCGTCTGCGCGGCGGCGGGCAAGCTGTGGGTGACGGTGGAAGGCAATCCCAACGATATCTGGCTGGAACCGGGCCAGGAACTGGCGCTGCCCGAGGGCTATAGGGTCTGGCTGTCCGGCGATGGTACGGGGGCGCGCTTCACGCTGGCGCAGACGCCCGCGCCGTGGTCGATGCAACGGCTGGCCGCGTGGCTGCGCGCGCTGCGGCATCGGGTGACCGAGCACAGCACCGATGCGTTCGGCGAATGCCCGCGGATATGGGCGTTGTGCCGGTAACGCGGCAGGCAGTCATCTGGATGCGGCGCAAAGGCCACCGGCAAGGTGGCCTTTTGTTTGTCCGCAGCGCGCAGACACCTACTCTATAAGGACGCCGGCACCCCGCCGTCCGGGTTCCGCCCCATTGATTTACGTTAACGTCAACGTCATACAATCGACCCGCCCCAACCCCGGGGCGCAGCCCGCGCGTTTCCAGCCAAGCCGGCACAGAACGGCGCCGGCGGACGCCGCGGTCGCAGCCAACACCCCGACACGGTGGAGACAATGACCGACCTTTCCGATGTCCATGATGTGCGCCGCGGCGCGCCCCAGCCCAAGCCGGTGCAGCCCGGCACCGGCCCGGTCAACAAGGTGCGCTTCGTCACCGCCGCATCCCTGTTCGACGGCCACGACGCGTCGATCAACATCATGCGCCGCATCCTGCAGTCGCACGGCTGCGAGGTGGTCCACCTCGGCCACAACCGCTCGGTCGAGGAGATCGTGACCGCCGCGCTGCAGGAAGACGCGCAGGGCATCGCGATCTCCAGCTACCAGGGCGGCCATGTCGAGTACTTCAAGTACATGGTCGACCTGCTGCGCGACAAGGGCGGCGAACACGTGCAGGTCTTCGGCGGCGGCGGCGGCGTGATCGTGCCCGACGAGATCCGCGAACTGCAGGCCTACGGCGTGGCCCGCATCTACAGCCCCGAGGACGGCCAGCGCATGGGCCTGGCCGGCATGATTGCCGACATGGTGCAGCGCTGCGACCTCGACCTGAGCCGCTATGCGCCCGCCTCGCTCGATCCCGTCGCCGCCGGCGACCGCCGCGCGCTGGCGCAGCTGATCACCGCGCTCGAGAACGGCAAGGCCGATGCGGCGCTGGTGGCGGCGATGCATGCCCAGGCGCAGCGGGCATCAATCCCCGTGCTCGGCATCACCGGCACCGGCGGCGCCGGCAAGTCGTCGCTGACCGACGAGCTGATCCGCCGTTTCCGCCTCGACCAGCAGGACGCGCTGTCGATCGCCGTGATCTCGATCGACCCGTCGCGGCGCAAGTCGGGCGGTGCGCTGCTGGGCGACCGCATCCGCATGAACGCGATCAACCACCCCAACATCTTCATGCGCTCGATGGCGACGCGCGAGGCCGGCTCCGAGATCTCGCAGGCGCTGCCTGATGCGATCGCCGCGTGCAAGGTGGCGGGCTTCGACCTGGTGATCGTCGAGACCTCGGGCATCGGCCAGGGCGACGCCGCCATCGTGCCGCACGTCGACCTGTCGCTGTACGTGATGACGCCCGAGTTCGGCGCCGCCAGCCAGCTCGAGAAGATCGACATGCTCGACTTCGCCGACTTCGTCGCCATCAACAAGTTCGACCGCAAGGGTGCGCAGGATGCCTGGCGCGACGTGGCCAAGCAGGTGCAGCGCAACCGCGAGCAGTGGCACGGCAAGCCCGAGGACATGCCGGTGTACGGCACCCAGGCGTCGCGCTTCAACGACGATGGCGTCACCATGCTGTACCAGGGCTTGCGCGAGGCGCTGGCCGGACATGGCCTGAAGGTGAAGGCGGGCACGCTGCCGGTGCTGGCCGGGCGCATCTCCACCGGCCAGAACGTGATCGTGCCGCCGGCGCGCAGCCGCTACCTGGCCGAGCTGGCCGACACCGTGCGTGCCTACCACCGCCGCGTCGCCGAGCAGAGCCGCATCGCTCGCGAGCGCCAGCAGCTGCGCGAAGCCAGCCGCATGCTGCAGGCCGCGCAGGGCGACGGCGCCGCGCTGGACGCGCTGGCCGCGGAGCGCGACAGCGCGCTGGGCCAGGTCGAGCGCAAGCTGCTGGCAATGTGGCCGCAGATGCGCGAGGCCTACAGCGGCGACGAATACGTGGTGAAGATCCGCGACAAGGAGATCCGCACCGGGCTGGTCACCACCACGCTGTCGGGCACCAAGGTGCGCAAGGTGGTGCTGCCGCGCTTCGACGACGACGGCGAGGTGCTGAAGTGGCTGATGCGCGAGAACGTGCCCGGCAGCTTCCCGTACACCGCCGGCGTGTTCGCGTTCAAGCGCGAGAACGAAGACCCCACGCGCATGTTCGCCGGCGAAGGCGATGCCTTCCGCACCAACCGGCGCTTCAAGCTGGTGTCGCAGGGCATGGATGCCAAGCGCCTGTCGACCGCGTTCGACTCGGTCACGCTGTACGGCGAAGACCCGCACCTGCGCCCCGATATCTACGGCAAGGTGGGCAACTCGGGCGTGTCGATCGCCACGCTCGACGACATGAAGGTGCTGTACGACGGCTTCGACCTGACCAGCCCGAGCACCTCGGTGTCGATGACCATCAACGGCCCGGCGCCGACCATCCTGGCGATGTTCATGAACACCGCCATCGACCAGCAGCTCGACAAGTTCCGCGCCGACAACGGCCGCGATCCCACCGCCGACGAAGAGGCCAAGATCCGCGCGTGGGTGCTGCAGAACGTGCGCGGCACGGTGCAGGCCGATATCCTGAAGGAAGACCAGGGCCAGAACACCTGCATCTTCTCCACCGAGTTCTCGCTCAAGGTGATGGGCGATATCCAGGAGTACTTCGTGCACCACCAGGTGCGCAACTTCTACTCGGTGTCGATCTCGGGCTACCACATCGCCGAGGCCGGCGCCAACCCGATCTCGCAGCTGGCGTTCACGCTGTCCAACGGCTTCACCTATGTGGAAGCGTACCTGGCGCGCGGCATGCATATCGACGATTTCGCGCCCAACCTGTCGTTCTTCTTCTCCAACGGCATGGACCCCGAGTACAGCGTGCTGGGCCGCGTCGCGCGCCGCATCTGGGCCGTGACCATGCGCGACAAGTACGGCGCCAACGAGCGCAGCCAGAAGCTGAAGTACCACATCCAGACCTCGGGGCGCTCGCTGCATGCGCAGGAGATCGACTTCAACGATATCCGCACCACGCTGCAGGCGCTGATCGCGATCTACGACAACTGCAATTCGCTGCACACCAACGCCTACGACGAGGCCATCACCACGCCCACCGGCGAATCGGTGCGCCGCGCGCTGGCGATCCAGCTGATCATCAACCGCGAGTGGGGCGTGGCCAAGTGCGAGAACCCCAACCAGGGCAGCTTCCTGATCGAGGAGCTGACCGACCTGGTGGAAGAGGCGGTGCTGCAGGAGTTCGAGCGCATCGCCGAGCGCGGCGGCGTGCTGGGCGCGATGGAGACCGGCTACCAGCGCGGCAAGATCCAGGAGGAATCGCTCTACTACGAGCAGCTCAAGCACGACGGCACGCTGCCGCTGATCGGCGTGAACACCTTCCGCAATCCGGACGGCGACCCGGTGCCGCAGAAGCTGGAACTGGCGCGTTCCAGCGAGGCCGAGAAGCAGAGCCAGCTCGAGCGCCTGCAGGCATTCCAGCAGGCTCATGCCGACGAAGCCCCGGCGATGCTGCAGCGGCTGCGCCAGGCGGTGATCGACAACCAGAACGTGTTCGCGGTGCTGATGGACGCGGTGCGGGTCTGCTCGCTGGGGCAGATCACGCATGCGCTGTTCGAGGTCGGCGGGCAATACCGGCGCAATATGTAGACCCCGATCCACGCGCTGACCGGTAATCGCGCAGGGCGGCCGCGGTGAAGGGCCGCCCTGCGTTACACTCGAATGCTGCGCCGCACCCTGGCCGCACCATAGCGCTGGCGGCAACTAATTCCGAGACAACCGCAACACAAGACCATGGACACCCAGTACAGCCCGAACAACATCTTTGCCAAGATCCTGCGCGGCGAAATGCCGTGCATCAAGGTGTACGAGGACGACGACACCATCGCCTTCATGGACATCATGCCGCAGGCCGACGGCCATACGCTGGTGGTGCCCAAGGAAGCCGCGGTCAACCTGTTCGACCTGTCGGAGCGCGGCGCCCAGGCCGCCATCGTCGCCACCCAGCGCGTGGCGCGCGCGGTGCGCGCGGCCTTCAACCCCGACGGCATCTCGATCGGCCAGTTCAACGGCGCCGCGGCGGGCCAGACCGTGCCGCACATCCATTTCCACATCGTGCCGCGCTACAACGACCAGTCGCTGCGCGGCCACGCGCGCGACATGCAGGAGCCGGAAGTGCTCAAGGGGCATGCCGAACGCATCATCGCGGCGCTGCGCGAGCAGGCGCCCTGAATCACGCATCCAAGCATTCAACCAAGCAAGCAGAGGAAGACAAGATGGCAATCAAGACTGTAGGCATCGTCGGTGCCGGCACCATGGGCAATGGCATCGCCCAGGCCTGCGCAGTGGTGGGACTGAACGTGGTGATGGTCGACATCAGCGACGCCGCCGTTCAGAAGGGCGTGGCCACGGTGTCGGGCAGCCTGGACCGGCTGATCAAGAAGGAAAAGCTGACCGAGGCGCAGAAGGCCGACGCGCTGGCGCGCATCAAGGGCAGCACGTCGTATGACGACCTCAAGGCCGCCGACATCGTGATCGAGGCCGCCACCGAGAATTACGACCTCAAGGTCAAGATCCTCAAGCAGATCGACGGCATCGTCGGCGACAACGTCATCATCGCGTCGAACACCTCGTCGATCTCGATCACCAAGCTGGCTGCGGTGACGTCGCGCGCCGACCGCTTTATCGGCATGCACTTCTTCAACCCGGTGCCGGTGATGGCGCTGGTCGAACTGATCCGCGGCCTGCAGACCAGCGACGCCACCCACGGCGCCGTCGAAGCGCTGGCCAGGGAACTGGGCAAGTACCCGATCACGGTCAGGAACAGCCCGGGCTTCGTCGTCAACCGCATCCTGTGCCCGATGATCAATGAGGCGTTCTGCGTGCTGGGCGAAGGCCTGGCCTCGCCGGAAGAGATCGACGAGGGCATGAAGCTGGGCTGCAACCATCCGATCGGACCGCTGGCGCTGGCCGACATGATCGGGCTGGACACCATGCTGGCGGTGATGGAAGTGCTGTACACCGAGTTCGCCGATCCGAAGTACCGTCCGGCGATGCTGATGCGCGAGATGGTGGCCGCGGGCTACCTGGGGCGCAAGACGGGGCGTGGGGTGTACGTGTATAGCAAGTAAGTCGGACCTGGACCCGCCACTTTCAGTGGGCGGGTCTGGTCTGAGCGAGGCCGGCGGCTGGACTTGGGTCAGCGCCGGCCTTTTCCGTTGGTGGTGCCGTTCGGCACGGTATCGGCACACTCTGCAACAATCCGGGCGATCCCTTCGGGTAGTCTATGGGGTCGTTCGCGACGACGCGATCAAGGAACTGGTAGAGGAATCCCGCCTATGCGTACTGGCGAACTCATCTTGTACACCACCGAGGACGGGGGGACGCGGATCCGGCTGCGGGCGGAAGGTGGAACGGTCTGGCTGTCGCAGTTGGAGATGGCGGAACTGTTTTCGTCCTCGAAGCAGAACATTGGCCAGCACATCAAGAACGTGCTGGCGGATGGCGAGTTAGCGGAGCATTCAGTTGTAAAGCAAAACTTTACAACTGCCTCCGACGGCAAAAGCTACCGAACCATGCTCTACAACCTCGACATGATCCTGGCAGTAGGCTATCGGGTTCGCTCGCATCGTGGCACCCAGTTTCGCCAATGGGCCACCACCCACCTGCGCGAATTCCTGGTCAAGGGCTTCGTCATGGATGACGAACGGCTCAAGGAGCCCGGCGGCTGGGATTATTTCGACGAGCTGATCCAACGCATCCGGGACATCCGGGCGTCCGAAAAGCGGTTTTACCAGAAGATCCGTGATATCTATGCGACGGCGGTCGATTACGACGGCACCACCGAGCAGGCGCAGCGATTTTTCGCCAAGACCCAGAACAAGATGCTGTGGGCCATTACCGGCCACACCGCCGCGGAGCTGATTGCAGCCCGATCCGATTCGAGCCAGCCGAATATGGGGCTGACGAGCTGGAAGGGCGGCCGGGTGCGGCGGGGCGACGTGGGCGTTGCCAAGAATTATCTGCAGCAGCCGGAGTTCGACGCGCTCAACCGCATTGTGGTGATGTATCTCGACTACGCCGAAAGCATGGCCCTGCGTCGCAAGACGATGACGATGCAGGAATGGGCGGACAAGCTGGATGCGTTCCTGGCGTTCAACGAACGCGAAGTCCTGACGCATGCCGGCAAGGTCTCAGCGGAAGTGGCAGAGCGCCTGGCGCTCGAGCGCTATACCGAATTCGAGGCAAAACGGCGCGACGCCGAGCGCCTCGCCGCCGACGCCGAGGACGTCGCGGCGCTGGAACGACTCGAGCAGCAGCTTGACGGTACCGTGGTCAAAAAACCGTGACCATCGCCTTATTCCCAGGCCGTCTGTAATCCCGCTTACACCGCGTTATATACCGAAACAATCCGCCGCATCTGGTAACAGGAATGCGCGGTAGAGTGCACCCATTCCTTTTACGACGACACCGCATCATGGCTCATCCGGTTCTTTTTGCAGCGCTGCTCGCTGGCGTCATGTCCCTGCTGGCGGCGCGTTCTGCAATGGCGCATGTGGATGTGGGCGTGCACATCGGCACCCCGGTCTATGCCGCGCCGGCGCCGGTCTATGTGGCGCCGCCGCCGCCCGTGGTGTACGCACCGCGCTATCACGGCTGGCACGGCGATCGTTACTGGGACGGCCGGCGCTGGTATGGGCGGCATGAATGGCGCGGCCGGCATCACCATTACCGGCACCATCATCACCGGCATCACCACTATCGCCACCACGGCCATGGGCATCGTGGCCATCATGGCCATCGCGGCCACGGGCACTGATCAACGGGTCGACGTGACCGCTCCAGCCGCCCCGGTTAGCGCAACAGCACCAGTCGCGGCACCGCGTCGGCGCCGCTCCAGACCACGGCGTTCTGCTGGTAGGTCTGGCCCAAGGCCCGCGCTTCGGCCAGCGGCAGTCCCGGCACGAGGAAACTCGGTTCTGCCGGCCAGCCGTTGTCGGGATGCTCGCCGGCGGCTTCGATCGCGTGCAGCCCCAGTGCGTTGATATCCTGTGCCAGTGCCAATTGCCGGCGCGCGTTGGCGGCATCGTCGCAGCGCTGGCTGAAGGGATTGGCAGCGGTAATGAAGGCGCTGCAGCCCACCCCAAGCGCGCGGTGCAGCGCGGCCAGCGCGGCGCTGGGCTGGTCGATGCGCAAGGTCATCGGCATGTCGCCCAGCACCCGGTAGTGCGTTTCGCGATACGCCCGCAGGGTCTCGGCGTCGATGGCGCTGGCCACCTTATTTCCCACCTTATTTCCCACCTTACTCCCCGTACTGCCGCAGTCCGTCGAGGTCCAGCACCTCGATCACCCCGTAGTCCACCCGCACCAGCCCCTGCTGTTCCAGCACCTTGAGCGCCTGGTTGGCGCGCTGGCGCGAGATGCCGGCGAGCAGGCCGATTTCTTCCTGCGAGATTTCCAGCGTCTTGCCGATGCCCGGATACAGGTGTTCGTTGAACAGTGACGACACCGCGCGCGCCACGCGCGAATCGATGTCGAGCAGCCGTTCATATTCCACCGCCGCAATGAACTGCCCCAGGCGCTCGTTGAACTGCGTCAGCAGGAAGCGCGTGAACGGCAGGCTGGTATCCAGCAGCCACTGAAAAGTGTCGCGCGGCAGGAAGGCGATGGTCGAGCGGCGCAGCGCCATCACGTCGTACTTGCGGATCTCCGACTTCAGCACCGCCCCTTCGCCGAACCAGCCGCCGGTGGGCACGCCGGTGAAGGTGACCGACTTGCCCGACGGCGACACCGTGGTGATCTTGACGATCCCTTCGAGCACGCCCAGCCAGTGCTCGGCCTTGTCGCCCTTGTGGCAGACGTAGTCGCCCTGGCTGTACTCGTGCACGAACATGGCGCGGCGCACGCGCTCGCGCTGCTCCGGACTCAGGTCTGCTGCCCACACGCAGCGGTCGACAAAATCGTTCAGCATGGCCTCGCGAAAGCTCCGGTAGGGATTAACCCGGAATTGTCACCGGCGTGACAACCGGGGGTGTTGGCATGGGCTATCGTACGATCACAACGGAACCGCGGGTGCCACCAGGGGCACGCCGGGAAGGCAGAAGACGCTTTTCCCGGCCCCTCAAGACAAGGCACAGACGGGCTTGATGCGATGCGGCAGATGCCGCCGGGCAAAGCAAGCCAAGTATAACGACTGGACCGGCGCTTGACACCGGGCGTGGACCCCCACGCCGGAGGGACAGGAGACAGCGATGCAGGAATCGTCGGCGACGACCTTCCCGCGATGGCTGCTGGCGCACGCCCAGCAGCGGCCGGAGCATCCGGCCTACCGCGAGAAGGATCTCGGCATCTGGCAGACATACAGCTGGGCCCAGGCGGCACAGCAGGTGAGGGCGCTGGCATGTGGTCTGGCCGCGCTTGGCTTCAGGCGCGGCATGAACCTGGCGGTGGTGGGCGACAACCGTCCGCGCCTGTACTGGGCCATGACCGCGGCGCAGGCATTGGGTGGCGTGCCGGTGCCGCTGTACCAGGACGCCATCGCCAACGAGATGGTCTACGTGCTCAACGATGCGGAGATCGAGTTCGCCATCGTCGAGGACCAGGAGCAGGTCGACAAGCTGCTCGAAGTCGAGGCGCAGCTTGCCGAGTCCGGCCGCGCCGTGCGCCACGTCATCTTCGAAGACCCGCGCGGCCTGCTCGACTACGACCATCCCTCGCTGATGTCGTACGAGCGCCTGCAGGAACTGGGGCGCGAGTTCGACCAGGCCCATCCGGGCTTCTATGACGAGGCCATCGCCGCCGGGCAGCCCGACGACACCGCGATCATCCTCTATACGTCCGGCACCACCGGCAAGCCCAAGGGCGTGTGCCATTCGCACCATGGCCTGATCGGCTCGGCGCGCAACGGCTGCGCCTTCGACAAGCTCAGCGCCGACGACGACGTGCTGTCCTACCTGCCGATGGCGTGGGTCGGCGACAACCTGTTTTCGTATGCGCAGGCGATGGTGGCAGGCTTTACGGTGAACTGCCCGGAATCGCGCGAAACGGTGATGACCGACCTGCGCGAGATCGGACCCACCTACTACTTCGCACCGCCGCGCATCTACGAAGGCCTGCTGACGCAGGTGATGATCCGCATGGAGGATGCCGGCTGGATCAAGCGCAAGCTGTTCCACTGGGCCATGGACGTGGCGCGCCGCTGCGGCACCGCCATCCTCGACGGCCAACCGGTATCGCTCGCCGAGCGCGCGCGCTATGCGCTGGGCGAAGCACTGGTCTACGGCCCGCTGCGCAATGTGCTGGGCATGAGCCGCATCCGCGTGGCCTACACCGCCGGCGAGGCGATCGGCCCGGACCTGTTCCGCTTCTACCGCTCGATCGGCGTGAACCTGAAGCAGTTCTACGGCCAGACCGAGACCTGCGCCTATGTGTGCCTGCAGCCCGACGGCAAGGTCAAGTTCGACTCGGTCGGGCCGGCCGCGCCCGGCATGGAAATCCGCATCGCCGACAACGGCGAGGTGCTGGTGCGCGGCGTGGGCCTGCTCAAGTCCTACTACAAGCGCGAGGATGCCACGCGCGAGGCCATCAACGACGAGGGCTACTTCATGACCGGCGACGCCGGCGTGATCGACGCCGACGGCCACCTGAAGATCATCGACCGCGCCAAGGACGTGGGCAAGCTGGCCGATGGCTCGATGTTCGCGCCCAAGTACATCGAGAACAAGCTCAAGTTCTTCCCGTACATCAAGGAGGCGGTGGCGTTCGGCAACGGCCGCGACCAGGTCTGCGCCTTTATCAATATCGACTTCGAAGCCGTCGGCAACTGGGCCGAGCGCCGCCACCTGCCGTACGCGGGCTATGTCGACCTGGCCGCGCAGCCGGACGTGCTGGAGATGATCGGCGAATGCGTCAACCAGGTGAATGCCGACCTGGCCAACGACCCGATGCTGGCGGGGTCGCAGGTGGCGCGCTTCCTGGTGCTGCACAAGGAGCTGGACCCGGACGACGATGAACTGACCCGCACGCGCAAGGTACGGCGCGGCTTTATCGCGGAGAAGTACGGCGTGCTGGTCGACGCGCTCTATGCGGGCAAGTCCGAGCAGTTCATCGAGACGCGCGTCAAGTTCGAAGACGGGCGCGAGGGCAGCGTGTCGGCCACGCTGAAGCTGGTGGATGCCAGGCGGCTGCCGGTAGCGGCGCGCGCGGCAGGCGCGCGCGGCATAACGGCCATAACAGCACAGGTGGAGGCAGCAACATGACACAAGTGGCCTGGCAAGGCGCCGGCAAGCGCGAATGGACCGCGGCGGCACGCACCGATGCGAGCGGCGCTGGCGGTGGCGGGGCGATGGCGCCCGCAGGACCGCTGCCCCCCGCGGGGCTGGCGGATGACAGCGGCGTGCCTCCCGGTACGCGCCATGCGCAGCGCACCGGCGCGCAGGCGCGCACCGGCGGCGAGGTGATCCTGGACCTGCAGCATATCTCGCTGTCGTTCGGCGGGGTCAAGGCGCTGACCGATATCTCGTTCGACGTGTGCGAGCACGAGGTGCGCGCCATCATCGGCCCGAACGGCGCCGGCAAGAGTTCGATGCTGAACGTGATCAACGGCGTCTACCACCCGCAGCAGGGGCGCATCGTGTTCCGCGGCGAGGAGCGCAAGCAGATGCACCCTACCGCCGCGGCGCGCCAGGGCATTGCGCGCACGTTCCAGAACATCGCGCTGTTCAAGGGCATGACCGTGCTGGACAACATCATGACCGGCCGCAACACGCAGTTCCGCACCTCGTGGTTCGCGCACGCGCTGTGGTGGGGCCCGGCGCGCAACGAGGAGATGCGGCACCGGCAGAAGGTGGAGGAGGTGATCGACTTCCTCGAAATCCAGTCGATCCGCAAGACCCCGGTGGGGCGTCTGCCGTACGGCCTGCAGAAGCGCGTCGAGCTGGCGCGCGCGCTCGCCGCCGAGCCGTCGATGCTGCTGCTCGACGAACCGATGGCCGGCATGAACGTGGAAGAGAAGCAGGACATGTGCCGCTTCATCCTCGATGTGAACCGGCAGTTCGGCACCACCATCGTGCTGATCGAGCACGACATGGGCGTGGTGATGGATATCTCCGACCGCGTGGTGGTGCTGGACTATGGCAAGAAGATCGGCGATGGGACGCCGGAGGAGGTCAAGGGCAACCCTGACGTGATCAAGGCATACCTGGGCACTTCGCACTGAGGGTCTGAACCATGACGTTCTTCTTTGAAATCCTGCTCGGCGGCCTGCTGTCGGGACTGATGTACTCGCTGGTGGCGCTGGGCTTCGTGCTGATCTACAAGGCCTCGGGCGTGTTCAACTTTGCCCAGGGCGCGATGGTCTACTTTGCCGCGCTGGCGGTGGTGGGGCTGATGGACAAGGGCATGCCGATGTGGGCGGCGGTGATCGGCGCCTTCGTGGTGATGATCCTGGTGGGCATGAGCACCGAGCGCTTCGTGCTGCGCAAGCTGGTCAACCAGCCGCCGATCACGCTGTTCATGGCAACCATCGGGCTGTCGTTCTTCCTCGAAGGGCTGGGGCCGCTGCTGTTCGGCAATGAAGTGCGCCCGATCAACCTGGGCATCGTCGACGAGCCGATCGAATCGATCCTGACCACCTTCAACATCGTCATCTCCAAGTTCGACCTTGCCGCCGCCGCCATCGCCGGCGTGCTGGTGGGATCGCTGGCGCTGTTCTTCCAGTACACCAAGGTCGGTCGCGCGCTGCGCGCGGTCGCCGACGACCACCAGGCCGCGCTGTCGCTGGGGATCCCGCTGCAGAACATCTGGGCCATCGTCTGGGGCGTGGCCGGCTTCGTCGCGCTGGTGGCCGGCATGCTGTGGGGCTCGCGCAATGGCGTGCAGTTCGCGCTGACGCTGACCGCGCTGAAGGCGCTGCCGGTGCTGATCCTCGGCGGCTTTACCTCGGTGCCCGGCGCCATCGTCGGCGGGCTGATCATCGGCGCGTCGGAGAAGCTGGCCGAGATCTATATCCCGCCGGTATTCCAGTCGATGTTCGGCGGCAACTTCGGCGGCATCGAGGGGTGGTTCCCGTATGTGTTTGCCTTGCTGTTTCTGCTGGTGCGGCCCGAAGGGTTGTTTGGCGAGAAACACATCGATCGCGTCTGACCGACTTCGCACAGGAGAGTTGCCATGTTTTATCGTGAAGCCGGCCAGTTCAAGACCAGCTACGTTGCCGACAGCCAGATCTTCCCGATCCGCCAGGACCGGATCGGCTTTGCGGTGCTGATGGCGATCGCCTTCGTGGCGATCCCGTTCATCGGCTCGGAATACTGGTTCTCGGCCATCCTGATCCCGTTCCTGATCTTCTCGCTGGCGGCGCTGGGGCTGAATATCCTGACCGGCTATGCCGGCCAGCTGTCGCTGGGCACCGCGGCCTTCATGGCGGTGGGGGCGTATGCGGCCTACAACTTCCAGCTGCGCATCGAAGGCATGCCGGTGCTGCTGACCTTTATCCTGGCGGGCCTGTCGGCGGCGCTGGTGGGGGTGGCGTTCGGGCTGCCGTCGCTGCGCATCAAGGGCTTCTACCTGGCGGTGGCCACGCTTGCGGCGCAGTTCTTCGTGGTGTGGGCGCTGACCAAGTTCCCCTGGTTCTCCAACAACAGCTCGTCGGGCGTGATCACGGCGCAGCGGCTGGATCTGTTCGGCTACGCCATCGATACGCCGGTGAAGAAGTACCTGTTCGTGCTGGCCATCGTCACGGTGCTGGCGCTGGCGGCCAAGAACATGGTGCGCTCGGCCACCGGCCGCGCCTGGATGTCGGTGCGCGACATGGACGT
Organism: Cupriavidus nantongensis; assembly: GCF_001598055.1. Taxonomy (NCBI): domain Bacteria; kingdom Pseudomonadati; phylum Pseudomonadota; class Betaproteobacteria; order Burkholderiales; family Burkholderiaceae; genus Cupriavidus; species Cupriavidus nantongensis. Next base: position 561,171 of record NZ_CP014844.1, read on the forward strand.
GGCGGCGGAAGTCATCGGCATCCCGCTGATGCGCACCAAGCTGCTGGCGTTCGCGGTCAGCTCGTTCTACTGCGGCGTGGCCGGCGCGCTGTATGCGTTCTGCTACCTGGGCTCGGTCGAGCCGGACGGGTTCTCGCTGGACCTGTCGTTCCGCGTGCTGTTCATGATCATCATCGGCGGCGTCGGCAGCATCATGGGCTCGTTCCTGGGGGCGGCCTTCATCCTGCTGTTGCCGATCTTCCTGGACAACGTGCTGCCGCCGCTGGCATCGCTGCTGCACCTGCCCTTTACCAATGCCACCGTGTCGCACATCCAGCTGATGGTGTTCGGCGGGCTGATCATCTTCTTCCTGATCGTCGAGCCGCACGGGCTGGCCCGGCTGTGGCAGATCGCCAAGGAGAAGCTGAGGCTGTGGCCGTTCCCTCATTGACGGGAGGGGTGCCCGTGTTACCGCAGTTCCTGTGAAGTTCTGAAGCTCACGCATAACGAAACGCTCCCCTGAGGGCGAAGGAGACTGTCATGACCAACCTGATTCGCAACGTGCAACGCGCCGCCCTGGTGGTCAGCGCCGCGGCTGCACTGCTGGCGCCGGCGGTGCCGGCACTGGCGCAAAGCAACGAGCAGTTCATCGCGCTGCCGAGCTATCGCGTGGGGCCCTATGGCGCCAACGGGCAGTCCTGGTATGGCGGTTTCATCGACTACCTCAACTACGTCAACCTGAAGGACGGCGGCGTCAACGGCGTCAAGCTCAGCTGGGAGGAGTGCGAGACCGAGTACAACAACGCCAAGGGCGTGGAGTGCTATGAGCGGCTGAAGGCCAAGAACGCCACCACCAAGGGCACCGCGTACCACGCGATGTCGACCGGCATCTCGTACGCGCTGGTCGACAAGACCGCGGCCGACAAGGTACCGCTGGTGATGATGGGCTACGGCCGCACCGATGCGGTCGACGGCTCGGTGTTCCCGTACGCGTTCCCGCTGGTGACCACGTACCAGATGCAGGTCTCCGCCATCGTCAAGTACCTGGCCAGCAAGAGCGGCGGCTCGCTGGCGGGCAAGAAGATCGTCTACCTGTACCACGATTCCGCCTACGGCAAGGAGCCGATCGTGGCGCTGCAGGCCGAGGCGCGGCTGGGCAAGTTCAACCTGGTCGAGATCCCGGTGGCGCACCCCGGCAACGAGCAGGGTGCGCAATGGCTGAAGATCCGCCAGGAGAACCCTGACTACGTGATCTTCTGGGGCTGGGGCGTGATGAACCAGACCGCGCTGAAAGGGGCGCAGAAGGTGGGCTTCTCGCGCGAGAAGATGATCGGCTCCTGGTGGGCGGGCTCCGAGGAAGACACGGTGCCGGCCGGCGATGCCTCCAAGGGCTATATGAGCGCGACCTGGAACGTGGCCGGCAAGGGCGTGCCGCTGATCGCCGATATCGAGAAGGTGGTCTATGGCGCCGGCAAGGGCAATATGCAGGACAAGAACAAGGTCGGTTCGGTGCTGTACAACCGCGGCGTGTCGGCGGCGGTGGTGACGGTGGAAGCGGTGCGCGTGGCGCAGGCCAAGTTCGGCAAGGGCAAGCCCATGACCGGCGAGCAGATGCGCTGGGCCTTCGAGAACCTGAACCTGACCAACGCCCGCCTGCAGCAACTGGGCGCCACCGGCCTGCTGCCGGAGATCAAGACCAGCTGCGAGAACCACGAGGGCTCGGGCAAGGTGAAGATCCAGCAGTGGGACGGCAGCAAGTGGGTGGTGGTATCGGACTGGATCGAGGGCAACAAGAGCCTGATCCACCCGCTGTTCAAGGCCACCGCGGCGCAGTACGCGAAGGAGAAGGGGATTACGCCGGGGTGCTCGAAGAGCTGATGCCGCACCAATCCCGATTGGTTTCTCCCCTCTCCCTCTGGGAGAGGGGCGGGGGAGAGGGCAGCGCATCAACAGAGTGAGCGCCTTCGCCATGGCGAGCTCCTGCCCTCTCCCCCGGCCCCTCTCCCGCAAGCGGGCGAGGGGAGCAAACCGCCGCGACTGTGAAGTCCTAAGTTACCGCCACACCACCACGACCCGCACCATGAGCCTCCTGTCCGTCAACAACATCGAAGTCATCTACGATCACGTGATCCTGGTGCTCAAGGGCGTTTCGCTCGAAGTGCCGGAGGGCAAGATCGTGGCGCTGCTGGGCGCCAACGGCGCGGGCAAGACCACCACGCTCAAGGCCATCTCCAACCTGCTGCAGGCCGAGCGGGGCGACGTCACCAAGGGCTCGATCGAATACCGCGGCGACCGCGTCGACCAGCTCACTCCCAACGACCTGGTGCGCCGCGGCGTGATCCAGGTGATGGAAGGCCGCCACTGCTTCGCGCACCTGACCATCGAGGAAAACCTGCTCACCGGCGCCTACACGCGCGGCCTGTCGCGCGGCCAGACCCGCGACGAGCTGGAAAAGATCTACGAATACTTCCCGCGCCTGAAGACGCGCCGCAAGTCGCAGGCGGGCTACACCTCCGGCGGCGAGCAGCAGATGTGCGCGATCGGCCGGGCCATGATGGCCAAGCCCGCGATGATCCTGCTCGACGAGCCGTCGATGGGGCTGGCGCCGCAGATCGTCGAGGAGATCTTCGAGATCGTGCGCGGCCTGAACTCGCGCGAAAACGTCAGCTTCCTGCTGGCCGAGCAGAACACCATGGTGGCGCTGCGCTACGCCGACTATGGCTACATCCTCGAGAACGGCCGCGTGGTGATGGATGGCGACGCCGAGTCGCTGCGCACCAACGAGGACGTCAAGGAGTTCTACCTGGGCGTGGCCGCCAACGACGCCGACGGCCCCGGCCGCAAGTCGTTCCGCGACGTGAAGAGTTACCGTCGCCGCAAGCGCTGGCTGGCCTAGCAACCGACCGTTTTTCACCCGGCTTGTCACCACGCGCACTGCGGCGCGGGGCAAGCCGCATCCCCTTCCCTGACGCACAGCACCATGCCAGAACACTTCGATCCGCTCGAAACCCGCGCGCCGGAAGTCCGCGAGCAGGCGCTCCTTGCCGCCCTGGCACGCCAGGTGGCCCATGCGCGCGAACGGGCGCCATACTTTGCCGAACTGCTGGACGGCGTCGATCCGCGCCTGCTGACCTCGCGCGCGGCGCTGGCCCAGCTGCCGGTCACGCGCAAATCGGACCTGAGCGCGCGCCAGCGCGCGCTGCCGCCGCTGGGCGGGCTCAATGCGACGCCGCTGGGCAAGCTGCGCCACGTGTTCCAGTCGCCCGGCCCGATCCACGAGCCCGACGGCCACGACGCCGACTGGTGGCGCACCGCGCGCGCCATGCATGCCGCCGGCTTTCGCGCCGGCGACCTGGTCTACAACACCTTCTCCTACCACTTCACGCCGGCCGGCATGATGATGGAAAGCGGCGCCCACCGGCTGGGCTGCTGCGTATTCCCGGCCGGCGTCGGCCAGACCGATTCGCAGGTGCAGGCGCTGGCCAGCCTGCAACCGGCCGCATATGCCGGCACGCCGTCGTTCCTCAAGTTGCTGCTCGAGCGCGGCGATGAACTCGGCACGCCGTGCACCAGCCTGGCCAAGGCGCTGGTCTCGGGCGAAGCCCTGCCGCCGTCGCTGCGCAACTGGTTCCGCGATCGCGGGGTGCGCGTGCAGCAGATGTACGGCACCGCCGATGTCGGCCTGATCGCGTATGAAACCGAAGGCGGCGACGGCTGGGTGGTGGACGAGGGCGTGCTGGTCGAGATCGTCGAGCCCGGCGGCTCGCGTCCCATGCCCGAAGGCGAGACCGGCGAGGTGGTGGTGACGGTGCTGGGCAACGGCGACTATCCGCTGATCCGCTTCGGCACCGGCGACCTGTCGGCGGTGGTGCCGGCATCGTCGCAGCGGCCCAGCCCGTGCGGCCGCACCAATATCCGCCTGAAGGGCTGGCTCGGCCGCGCCGACCAGGCCACCAAGGTCAAGGGCATGTTCGTGCATCCCGGCCAGGTGGCCGACGTGCTGCGGCGCCATCCCGAAATCCGCGCGGCGCGGCTGGTGGTGACGGGCGATCCGGGCGCCGACGTGATGACGCTGCGCTGCGAGGCGACGCGCGAAGACGCCGATCTGCAGCGCGCGGTGGCGGAGTCGCTGCGCGAGGTGATGCGGCTGCGAGGCGAGGTGGCGTTCGTGGCGGCGGGCTCGTTGCCGCAGGACGGGCGGCTGATCGAGGATGCGCGCAAGTACGATTGACGGTTTGCTCCCCTCTCCCGCCTGCGGGAGAGGGGCGGGGGTGAGGGCCGGAGCATCAACGAAGCAAGGGCATCGATAGTCCGGAAAGCCTCAAGTCTCCCCACCTTCCGCCGGCCGCGTCGGCAACCGCACCATCCACACACTCACCCCCACCGCGCACGCCAGCAGCGCCGCCGACACCAGCGGCCGCCCGCGCAGCAGCCACGCCGTGGTTCCCATCGACAGCCACATCATCGACAGCGCCAGGCATTTCGCCTTGAACGGGATGCTGCGGTGCCGCTGCCAGTCGCCGACCAGCGGACCGAAACGCGGATGCCCCAGCAGCCATTCGTGGAAGCGCCGCGAGCCGCGCGCGAAGCAGGCCGCGGCCAGCAGCACGAAGGGCGTGGTCGGCAGCACCGGCAGGAAGATGCCGATCACGCCGAGCAGCAGGCACAGCCCGCCCAGCGCCACCCAGGCGGCGCGCAGCACGCGCTGGCGGTGGCTCGGCACAGCGTCAGGATCGGGCGAAAGGTCGGAGTTGGAAGGGGGCAAGGGTCGGACAAAGGGCCGCCATGCGGCCCGCTAAGGGAGCGGCCCGCGGGATCGGCCCGCGGGATCGGTCAGCGCGCAATCCCCAGCCGCGCCTTGGCGGCATCGTACTCCGACTTCATGCGCGCGACGATCTCGCCGGCGCTGGGGATGTCGTGGATCTGGCCCACGCCCTGGCCGGCGCCCCAGATATCCTTCCACGCCTTGGCCTTGGAGCTGCCGCTGGAAAAGTCCATCTTGCTCTTGTCGGCCACCGGCAGGTTGTCCGGGTCCAGGCCCGCGTTGCTGATGCTTTCGCGGATGTAGTTGCCGTGCACGCCGGTGAACAGGTTGGTGTAGACGATATCGGCGGCGGCCGAGCTCGTGATCGACTGCTTGTACGACTCGGCCGCGTGCGCCTCCTGCGAGGCGATAAAGCGCGTGCCGACGTAGGCAAAGTCGGCGCCCATGGCCTGCGCGGCCAGCACCGCCTCGCCGGTGGCGATCGAGCCCGACAGCGCGATCGGGCCGTCGAAGATCTTGCGCACCTCGCCCACCAGCGCGAACGGCGACAGCATGCCGGCATGGCCGCCGGCGCCCGCCGCGACCAGGATCAGGCCGTCGACGCCCGATTCGATCGCCTTCTCGGCATGGCGCAGGCTGATCACGTCGTGCAGCACGATGCCGCCGTAGCTGTGCACGGCGTCGATCAGCTCCTTGGGCGGCGCCCGCAGCGAGGTGATGAAGATCGGCACCTTGTGTTCGACGCAGACCTTGATGTCATGCTCCAGGCGCGCGTTGGAGGCGTGCACGATCTGGTTGACCGCGACCGGGCCCACCGGTGCGCCGGGGTTGGCGGCCTTGAACGCGGCCAGTTCGTCCCCGATCTTGGTCAGCCATTCGTCGAGCAGCTCGGCCGGGCGCGCATTGAGCGCGGGAAAAGAGCCGACGATGCCGGCCTTGCACTGCGCCAGCACCAGTTCCGGGTAGCTGACGATAAACATGGGCGAGGCAATCACGGGCAGGGCCAGGTTCTGCAGGGCCTGGGGCAGTTGCTTGGCGGCGGGCATGGTGTCTCCTGGACTACGGGCGGGCACTTGGAAGCGCCCTAAATGAACGGTCGTTCGATTATAGGGAGTTTCAGCGCGGTCACGTTAGAAGCCCAAGTCTATGCCGGTCCGGCCGGCGCGGGGCGCTAGGCCGCCGGCAGCACCAGCTCGGCCAGCGCGCCGCCGCCCGGGCGGTTGGCCAGCGTCACGTCGCCATGATGCAACGTTGCCACCTCGCGCGCAAAGCACAGGCCCAGGCCGGTGCTCTTGTCCGCACCATGCGGGCGCGGCAGCGAGTAGAAGCGCTCGAACACGCGCGGCAGCGCGTAGTCCGGAATGCCGGGCCCCTGGTCGAAGACCGCAATGGCCAGCGCGTCGCCGCGCCGCTCCAGCCGCACCGTGACCGCGGTACCGGGCGGGGCGAAATCGATGGCGTTGTCGAGCAGGTTGGCGATGGCCTGGCGTAGCAGGAACGGGTCGCCGGCGACGTGGCCAGGGCCGTCCCCGGCGGCGCACTGCAGCGCGACGCCGCGCTGCCGCGCGCGCGGCTCCAGCTCGGCGCACAGCTGCGCCAGTAGCGGCGCCAGCGCCACCGGCTCGCGCACTTCCAGGCGCTGGCGCTGTTCCACCTCGGCCAGCGCCAGCAGCTTGCGGATCATGGTTTCCAGCCGTCCGGACTGGGTGCGGATATTGGCGACGAAGCGCTGGCGGTCGGCCGCCGGCATCTCTTCCTGCAGCAACTCCGCCGCGCCGCCGATGGCGGCCAGCGGGCTCTTCATCTCGTGCGTCAGCGTGTGGATGTAGTGCTCGACATACTGCTTGTCTTCCAGCCGCTCGCGCATGCCCTGCACCGCGCGCCCCAGCTCGGCCAGTTCGCCCGCGCCGCGTAGCGGCATCTCGGCACGCTCGCCGGCCGCGACCGCGCGCGCGTAGCCGCGCAGGCGGCTCAGCCCATGCATCAGCCACAGCGTGCAGGCCAGCCCGATCACGCACGCGGTGCCTATCAGCAGGCCGCCGTAGAGCAGGATCTTGCGCTGGCTGCGCGCGATAAACGGCGCCATCGCCGCATTGGGCTTGGCCACGGTCAGCACGCCGATGATGCGCTTGCCATTGCTGTCGACGTCACGCACCGGCGCGGCCACGTGCATCACCGTGCTGGCCTCGTCGGCGGGGTCGGCGCGCGTGCTGCGCGCGCCGTACTTGCCGCGCAGCGTCAGGTAGACGTCGTTCCAGCGCGAATAGTCGCGGCCCACGTCGGTGCCGGTGGAGTCGAAGCGCACGATGCCGCTGGCATCGGTCACGTAGACGCGGTAGCCGATGCTGTCCTTGTGCAGCCCCGAGACCTCGGCATTGACCGGCACCTCGCGCAGCGCCGCCATATGCCGCGCGAAAGCGCCGTCGGCGATGCGGCCGGCCTTGAGGTCGTCGGCGGCCAGCGCGGCCAGCACGTGCGCGGTATCGATCAGCGTGTCTTCCATGGCCTGGCGCACGCCCGGCTTGACCTCCTGCACGAACACGCGCAGCGTCAGCACCGTGGCCAGGCCCACGATCAGGAAGAAACCGAAGAAGATGCGCAGGCCGATATGCATGGCGCACGCTCAGGGCTCGAGCGAATAGCCCATGCCGCGATGGGTGCGGATGCGCTCGGCGCCCTCGGCGGACACCTCGCGCAGCTTGGCGCGCAGGGTCTTGATATGGGTGTCGACGGTGCGGTCGCTGGTGTCGAGCGCGCCCGCCCACACCGCGTCCATCAACTGCGCGCGCGAGTAGATCCGCCCGGGATGCGCCACCAGCCAGGCCAGCAGCAGGTATTCGTAGCGCGTCAGCGCCAGCCAGTGGCCGTGGTAGGCCAGCCGGGCGCCGTCCTGGTCGTGGGTGAAGCCGGCCGCCTCGCCGGCTCTTGCCGTGGCGCCGCCGCGGGCCCGGCGCAGGATCGCGCGCACGCGCGCGGCCAGCTCGCGCGGCGAGAACGGCTTGACCACGTAGTCGTCGGCGCCGATCTCCAGCCCGACGATGCGGTCGATCTCTTCGTGGCGCGCGGTCAGGAAGATCACCGGCGCATCGCTGAAGGTGCGCAGCGTGCGGCAGACCTCGAAGCCGCTCAGGTCCGGCAGCCCCACGTCCAGGATCACCAGGTCGGCCTGCGCGGCGCGCAGGCACGCGAGCGCGTCGCCGCCCAGCGTGCAGTGCTGGGCCAGCATGCCGTCGGTGCGCAGGGCATAGAGGATGGTGTCGGCGATGGCCTGCTCGTCTTCCACCACCAGGATGCGCGGTTGTTCCATGCCCGGCATTCTAGCCCGTCAGGCGCTGGCCGCCGCGCGCGCCGGCGCTGACGGTTCGCCTCCGCGCCGGTGGAAATAGATCTGCTCCGCGGCCCGGCGCAGCGGCGGCGAATACAGCATCAGGTCGAACGGCCAGTCGCACTGGAAACGCTCGAACATCCAGCGCAGCGCGCGCTTGGCGCGAAAACGCGGCGCGCTGGCGCTGGCCACGGCTTCCGGCGCCGGGCCGCGGTGCAGCAGGTGCGCGGCCACGGCTTCGCCGACCGACTCGCCGTGGGCAAAGGCATAGTGGATGCCGCCCGCGGTCAGCGGCGACACGATGCCCGCGGCATCGCCGGTCAGGATCACGCCGTCGCGCGCCAGCGGCAACACCGGGCCGCCGCATGGGATCAGCCCCGCGCGCGTCGCCGCCGGCCGCGTCAGCTGCGGCAGGCCGGCGCGCTCCCGCACATGCGCCAGCAGCCCGCCCAGGTCCGGCGCGCGGCCGTGCCGCGGCCGGTAGCGCAGCGCCAGCCCGGCCTGCACGCCGGTGGGGTTCTGCGCGATCCAGCCGATATAGCCGGGCGCGAAGCGGCGCGTGATGAAGCAGTGCAGCGCGTCCGGCTCGGGCAGCGCCAGTCCGGGGAACTCATACTCCACGCCGTACAGGAAGCTGTGCACGCGCCCGAGCCCGGCGCATTGCGCCACGCGCGACTGCGCGCCGTCCGCGCCGACCAGATAGCGCGTGTGGCCCACGCCGGTGACATGCCAGCCGCCGTGGCGCGGCACCGCGCCGACGAAGGCCTGGCCCAGCCGCAGCTCGACCCGGTGGCGCACCAGCTCCGCGGCCAGCCAGCGCATCAGGCGCGGCGTGTCGGTGGTATGGAAGTAGTAGCCCGGCGCGCTCAGCTCAAGGCTGCGCAGCCGCGGCGAGTACAGCTTCACCTGCTCGACGCGATGCACGCAGTCGGCCGGCGCCTGGCCCAGCCAGGTCTGCTCGATCGCTTCCCTGACCAGGATGCCGGTGGTGTGGAGCTTGTCGCCCGGATCGGTCTTGCGTTCCAGCACCAGCACGCGCAGCCCGGCGCGCGCGGCAGCCAGGGCGCAGGCGGCACCGGCAAAGCTGGCGCCGGCGATGACGATGTCGTAGTCGAAGGAGGGCATGGCGGTTTCCGGAGAGCGAAGGGCTCCAGTCTGGCCAGCCGGGGTGAGGGCAATGTGTGGCGGGTGTGAAGCGGCGCGGCGGCGCTGCATCCGAACTCGACGCAGCAAAAAAACGCCCCGCATGCGCGGGGCCATCAATTACCACGAAGACTGATACACACGGCGGGCACCTGCCAATGCCGCAGCCGCATACGAAGCATAGGCTGCCAATGTGACGGCGCCGTGGCAGCGCGATGAAGCGCGCATGACATCAGAGCCCGTAGCGCTTGATCTTGTCGTAGAGCGTGGCCTTGCCCACCTGCAGCAGGTCCGCGGCCTGGCTGACCGCGCCGCCGGTGCGCGCCAGCGCGTCGGCAATCACGGCGCGCTCGAAGTGCTCCATGCGCTCGCGCAGCGGCGCGCCCTCGTCGGGGCCCGCCGCCTGCGCGCCGGCCTGGCCGCCCTCGGGCACGCCCAGCACCATGCGGTCGGCGGCATTGCGCAGCTCGCGCACGTTGCCCGGCCACGGGCGCTGGGCCAGCGCCTGGCGCTGCGCCTCGGACAGGATCGGCGCGGGCCGCTGGTAGCGCACCGCGGACACCAGCGAGAAATGCTCGAACAGCGGCACGATGTCCTCGCGCCGCTCGCGCAGCGGCGGCAGCGCGATGGTGACGACATTGAGCCGGTAATACAGGTCTTCGCGGAACGTGCCTTGCGCCACCAGCGCATCCATGTCGCCCTTGGCCGCGGCGACGATGCGCACGTCGATCTTCACCGAGGCATTCGACCCCAGCCGCTCCAGCGAGCCTTCCTGCAGCACGCGCAGCAGCTTGACCTGCAGCGCCAGCGGCATGCTTTCGATTTCGTCGAGAAACAGCGTGCCGCCCGACGCATGCTCGAGCTTGCCGATGCGGCGCTTGCCGGCACCGGTGAAGGCCCCGGCCTCGTGCCCGAACATCTCGCTTTCGAAGATGGCCTCGGGCACCGCGCCGCAGTTCAGTGCGATAAAAGGGCCTTCGGCGCGCCCGGACAGCGCGTGCAGGCTGCGCGCGACCAGTTCCTTGCCGGTGCCGGTCTCACCGTTGATCATCACCGGCACGTCGGTGGGCGCGACATTGGCCACCAGCGCGCGCACCTGCTCGATCGCGGGCGAGCGGCCGATGATGCGCGTGCCGGCGGCGGGCCCGGCCAGTTCGCGGCGCAGCGCCTGGTTTTCCAGTTCCAGCGCGCGCCGTTCGAGCGCGCGGCGCACGGTGTCGGTAAGGCGATCGGCGCCGAACGGCTTTTCGATGAAGTCATAGGCGCCTTCGCGCATCGCCTGCACCGCCATGGTGATGTCGCCGTGGCCGGTGACCAGGATCACCGGCACGCCGGGCGCGGCATTGCGGCAGTGCTGCAGCAGGTCCAGCCCGCTGGCGCCGGGCAGGCGCACGTCGGTCACCACCACGCCGGCAAAGGCGCCGTGCAGATGCGGGATCGCGGCCTCGGCCGAGGGCAGCGCCAGCACGCGGAAGCCGGCCAGCTCCAGGCTTTGCGCGGTGGCCTGCCGCACCAGCGGCTCGTCTTCGACAAACAGGACACGCAGACCGTCTTGCATGGCAGTACTCATGGTGACGCGGAAACCGAGGGCGCGGCATCGATGGCAGGCGCGCGCGCCAGCACCAGCGTGAACTGCGCGCCGCCGCCGGGTACGTTGGCGACGCTGAGCTGGCCGCCGAACTCGCGCACGATCGACGACGAGATCGCCAGCCCCAGGCCCAGGCCCTGGCCGGTTTCCTTGGTGGTGAAAAAAGGTTCGAACAGGCGCGGCAGCGCTTCCGGCGCGATGCCGGTGCCGTTGTCGCGCACGACGATGGTGACGGCGTGCTCGCCGGCCTGCACTTCCAGGTCGATGCGGCCTTGTGCCGGTGCGGGCGGCGCGGCCGCCGCGATGGCATCGAGCGCATTGCCGAGCAGGTTCAGCAGCACCTGTTCCAGCTTCAGCTCGTCGGCGCGCACGGCGAGGCCGGGCACGGCATCCAGGCCGGTGACGTGGATCGTGACCGCGCCCAGCCGCGGCGCCAGCAGCGCCAGCACATGGTCGACCGCCGCGCGCAGCGCCACCGGCCGCTGCACCGGGCGCGCCTTGCCGGCAAACAGCTTGAGCTGGCCGGTGATCTTGCCCATGCGCTCGGTCAGGTCGGCGATCGCCGTCAGGTTGCCTTCGGCCGCGTCCAGCTGGCCGCGCGCCAGCAGCACGCGGGTGTTGTCCGAAAACGTGCGCAGCGCCGCCAGCGGCTGGTTCAGCTCATGCGTGATGCCGGCCGCCATCTGCCCGAGCGCGGCCAGCTTGCTGGCCTGCACCAGCTCGTCCTGCGCCGCGCGCAGCTCGCTTTCGGCACGGGTGCGTTCGGCCACTTCGTCTTCCAGCTTCTCGTTGATCGCCATCAGGTCGGCAGTGCGGGCTTCGACGCGGCGCTCCAGCTGGTCGTACGCGGCCTCGAGCAAACGGCGGCTGTACTGCATGTCGCGCGCGCGCTGGCGGCGCTGGCGCCAGTTGACCAGCAGCAGGCAGATGCAGGCATAGGCCAGCGCCGCGGCCACGGTGGCGTTGCGGGCGTTGGCCAGCACTGGCTCCAGCGGCGCCATCACCTGCATGGTCCAGCCGGCCGGGCCCACGGTGCGGTTCAGCTCCAGGTAGCGGTCGGCGCGTTCGGCGCCGTCGGGCGCAAAGGTGGTGCGGCCGGCGGCGGCCTCGTCGCGCACGCGCACCAGGCGCGCGCCGTGCGCCAGCGTGGTGTCGGCCAGCCAGCGCGTGAGCGGCGACGCCAGCGGCTCCAGCGGCAGCGGCGTCACCGCGCGGCCGTGGTACTGGCGGGTCTGCTCGATCTCCGCGCGCAGCGCCGCCGGCAGCTGGCGCAGCGTGCGGTACTGCCACGCCGACACCGACGACAGGAAGATCACGCCGTGGTCGTCGCTGACCATCAGCGGTTCGGCGCCGCTGCCGGCGCGCTGGAACCACTCCAGGTTGAGCTTGACCACGGTCACGCCGATGACCTTGCCGCCCGACTCGATCGGCTGCGCGATGTAGTAGCCGGGCTCGTCGCTGGTGATGCCGATGGCGTAGAAGCGCCCCATCTTGCCGCCCGCGGCGGTCTGGAAGTAGGGGCGGAAGCGGTAGTCGGTGCCGACGAAGCTGCCGGGCTGGCCGTGGTTGCTGGCCGCCAGCGCGATGCCGTTGGCGGCGATCACGTAGGTGGCCGACGCATGCGCGCGCCGGTTGACCTCGGCCAGGTACTGGTTGGCGGCGGCGACGCGCTGCGCGTCGTCGGGGGCGGCGAGCAGCCCGCGCACGAACGGATGCAGCGACACCAGCGCGGGCAGGAACTCGTAGCGGTCGAGCGTGCTTTCGAGCGTGGCGGCGTAGCGGTCGGCGCGCGTCGCGGTGCCTTGCTGCAGGCTGGCCAGGCCGCGCTGGACCGAGACCAGCCAGGTCAGCGCGCACAGCAGCAGCAGGCCCGTGGCGAGGGCGACGGCAAAGCCCCACCAGCGCCCGCTGCCGGCCGCCGGCGCGTGCACCGGGCGGGTGGCGGCGGGATCATGCACGGCGAGAAAGTCGTCAGAGTGTGGCATCGGCGCGCGCGAGGGGTGTCGCGCCGATGATACCCGCTGGCGGGCGGCCAGGGCAGCCGCCCGCGCGGGCGCGGCCCAGTCAGACGGCGCCCTGGCCCGCTTCGGCAAGGTCTTCGGCATTGTCGCCGGCACCGTGCTGCAGCACGCGCGCCAGGCGCTTGCGGTCCAGCTCGCGTTCCCACGCCGACACCACCACCGTGGCGACGCCGTTGCCGATGATATTGGTCAGCGCGCGGCACTCGCTCATAAAGCGGTCGATGCCCAGGATCAGCACCATGCCCGCGACCGGGATGGTCGGCACCACCGCCAGCGTCGCCGCCAGCGTGATGAAGCCCGAGCCGGTCACGCCGCTGGCGCCCTTGGAGGTGATCATCGCCACCGCCAGGATGGTCAGCTGCTGCATCAGCGTCAGCTCGATGCCGGTGGCCTGCGCGATGAAGATCACCGCCATGGTCATGTAGATGTTGGTGCCATCGAGGTTGAACGAGTAGCCGGTCGGCACCACCAGGCCCACCACCGACTTGGAGCAGCCGAGCTTCTCCAGCTTTTCCATCATGTGCGGCAGCGCCGCCTCGGACGAGCTCGTGCCCAGCACGATCAGCAGCTCTTCCTTGATGTACGAGATAAAGCGCACGATGCTGAAGCCGGTCATGCGTGCGATCGTGCCCAGCACCACCAGCACGAACACGATGGCGGTGAAGTAGAAGGTGCCGATCAGCTTGAGCAGCGGCACCAGCGAGCCCAGGCCGTACTTGCCGATGGTGAACGCCATCGCGCCGAAGGCGCCGATCGGGGCCACCTTGGTGATCACATGGACGATGTGGAAGAACACCTTCGAGACCTGCTCGATCAGCTGCACCACGATGCGGGCGCGTTCGCCCAGCACGGCCAGCGCGGCGCCGAAGAACAGCGACACCAGCAGGATCTGCAGGATGTCGCCGTTGGCGAAGGCGCTGAACACGGTGTCGGGGATGATGTGCATCAGGAACTCGACCGTGCTCTGGCCGTGCGCCTTCGACACGTACTGGGCGATGGCCTTGGTGTCGAGCGTGGCGGGGTCGATATTGAAGCCCACGCCCGGCTTGAGCAGGTGCGCGGCGCCCAGCCCGATCAGCAGCGCGAAGGTCGACACCACCTCGAAGTACAGCAGCGCCTTGCCGCCGACCCGGCCGACCTTCTTCATGTCGCTCATGCCGGCAATGCCGGTGACCACGGTACAGAAGATGATCGGGCCGATGATCATCTTGATCAGCTTGATGAAGCCATCGCCCAGCGGCTTCATGGCGACGCCGGTGTCGGGCCAGAAGTGGCCGAGCAGGATGCCGATGCAGATGGCGCACAGGACCTGCACGTACAGGATCTTGTAGAAGGGTTTCCTCATGATGTCGTCCTCGGTGTTGACCGTACCCGGGCGGGTCCGCGCGGGCGCGCGCCGTCACGGTTGCGGCGCGTTCAGGGGCGGGAATTCGCAACCGGCATGCCAGTCCAACCGGTATTGCTAACTGGTTGATTCACAAGGAAAGGGGTGGCGGCCGGCGCGCGCGGGGCTCCGGGATTCCGGAATCCCGGACGGCGCGGCTCCGGCGATCCGGAATCGGCGGCGGGGATAGGGTGCGCGAGGCGCCACCTGCCAGCGGCATGAGGTGGACGGCGGTGCGCGCAAGGCTGCCGCATATCGCGGCCGGGCCCTCGCAACGCCGTATAATTCCGAGCTTCCGTTCAATGCCGTCCGGGCCGTGCCGCCGTCCGGGGCCGTCTTCACACCGTACGCATGCGCAGCTACTACCAGCACCACGTCTTTTTCTGCCTGAACCAGCGCGAGGCCGGCGAGAACTGCTGCGCCAACTACAACGCCAAGGCGATGCAGGAATACGCCAAGAAGCGCTGCAAGGAACTGGGCATCGCCGGCGGCGAAGGCCGCGTGCGCATCAACAAGGCGGGCTGCCTGAACCGCTGTGAACTCGGCCCGGTGCTGGTGGTCTACCCCGAGGCCATCTGGTACACCTATGTCGACGAGCATGACATCGATGAAATCATCGACAGCCACCTGCTCAAGGGCAAGCCGGTCGAGCGGCTGATGGTGGATCGCTGATGGTGGACCGCTGAACGAGAACGAAGTCCGCGGCGCTGCCGATGCCGCAGCGCCGATGCCAGACCCCGCCGCCCGCACGCCGGACGGTTTTTTCATTTTTTGTCCCGGGATTTCCGGGCCTGAGCCAGCCGGTTCATCGCCATCCTGACGCCCTATGAACGCGCATACCCAGGTACTTTCCATCGCCGGCCCCGTCGGCGCGATCGACGTGTCGGTGGACCTGCCGCAAGGCGAGCCCCGCGGCCTGGCGCTGGTGGCGCACCCGCATCCGCTGTTCGGCGGCACCAAGGACAACAAGGTCGCGCAGACGCTGGCACGTGCCTTCGTGCAGCTGGGCTATGCCACCGTGCGCCCCAACTTCCGCGGCGTCGGCGCGACCGCCGGCGAGCATGACAACGGCATCGGCGAACAGGACGACCTGCTCGCGGTGGCAGCGTGGATGCGCCAGCAGACCGCGTGGTCGGCGCAGGCCGCGACGCTGCCGCTGGCGCTGGGCGGGTTCTCGTTCGGCAGCTTCGTCAGCACCCATGTGGCGCGGCGCCTGGCCGAGGCCGGCACACCCGTGCAGCGCCTGGTGCTGGTCGGCACCGCCGCCAGCCGCTGGGAAGTCGCGCAGGTGCCGGCCGACACCATCGTCATCCATGGCGAGCAGGACGACACCGTGCCGCTGGCGAGCGTGTTCGACTGGGCCCGCCCGCAAGAGCTGCCGGTGATCGTGATCCCCGGCGCCGACCATTTCTTTCACCGCAAGCTGCACCTGATCAAGCAGCTCGTCGTCAATGCGTGGGACCGGTAAGGCCGGCACGCCCGCCATCCCGGAACTTCCCGCGCCACCTTCTTACCGTCGGAAAACAGAAACATGCTGAATCGAGCCACGACACGCCTTTCGTCCGCCTTTGCTCCCGCCGCCATCGCCGCCGCCATCGTGCTGGCTACCGCGCCTGCCGCCGTGCTGGCGCAGGGCGTGCCGATGCCGCAGGTCGCCGCCAAGTCGTGGATGCTGTATGACGTCACCAGCGGCCAGGCCCTGGCCTCGCAGAACGCCGATGCGCGCATCGAGCCGGCCTCGCTGACCAAGCTGATGACCGCCTACCTGGCGTTCGAGGCACTCAAGGAAAAGCGCCTGACGCTGGACCAGGCGGTGGTGCCGACCAACCTGGTGCTGAAGGTCAAAAGCGACGAGTCGCGCATGTTCATCGAGCCCAACAAGCCGGTCACGGTGCAGGACTTGCTGCTGGGCCTGATCGTGCAGTCGGGCAACGACGCCGCGCTGGCGCTGGCCGAGGCCGTCGGCGGCTCGGAAGAGGGCTTCGTCGCGATGATGAACCGCGAGGCCCAGCGCATGGGCATGAAGAACACCCACTTCACCAATACCGACGGCATCCCCGACCCCAACCACTACACCACCGCGGTCGACCTGGCGACGCTGACCACGCGCCTGATCAAGGACTTCCCCGAGTACTACAGCATGTACTCGCAGAAGGAGTTCACCTATAACAAGATCAGGCAGCCCAACCGCAACCGCCTGCTGTACATCGACTCGACCGTCGACGGCGTCAAGACCGGCCATACCAAGTCCGCCGGCTATTGCCTGATCTCGTCGGCCAAGCGGCCGCTGGCCAACGTGCCGGACGGCTCGCGCCGGCTGATCTCGATCGTGATCGGCACCACCACCGAACAGGTGCGCACCCAGGAAAGCCTGAAGATCCTCAACTACGGCTTCCAGTTCTTCGACACGCTGCGCCTGTACGACAAGGGCCAGGTGCTGGCCACGCCGGACATCTACAAGGGCAAGAGCGGCACGGTCAAGATCGGCGTGCAGAACGAGACCTTCGTCACCGTGCCCAAGGGCACCGGCGGGCGCCTGAAGCCGGTGCTGGAGCGCCAGGAACTGCTGATCGCGCCGATCTCGGCGGGCCAGCAGGTGGGCATGGTCAAGCTGATGGACGGCAACAACAAGGTGGCCGAATTCCCGGTGGTGGCGCTGGAAGAGGTGCCCGAGGCCGGCTTCTTCGGCCGCCTGTGGGACACCATCCGCCTGTGGTTCAAGCGCAAGTGACCTGAATGCGCGCGAGCCGGTGCGCCCCGCGGCGCGCCGGCCTCGCGCCGGAGAATCCGAGATGACGACCGACAACCAAGGCAGCGGCAACAAGCCCGGCGCGATCCCGCCGGAACAGTCGCTGATCGAATACCCGAGCCATTTCCCGATCAAGGTGATGGGCGCGATGCAGGACGGCTTTGCCGAGGCCATCGTCACGCTGGTGCAGGAGTTCGATCCCGACTTCCACGCCGGCAAGATGGAAATGCGCCCGTCGAGCAAGGGCAACTACCTGGGCCTGACCGTGACGGTATGGGTCACCAGCCGCGAGCAGCTCGACGACCTGTACCGGGCGCTGACTTCGCATCCGATGGTGAAGGTGGTGCTGTAACGCGCCGGCGTTTGTTCCCCGCTCTGTTTGCTCCCCTCTCCCGCGCGCGGGAGAGGGGCCGGGGGAGAGGGCAGGCGCGCGCATACTGACGCGCTTCACTCCGTCTGAAGCTTCTGCCCTCTCCCCCAACCCCTCTCCCGCAGGCGGGAGAGGGGAGCTTCCGCAGCCCTGGCAACGTTTCCGCTGTGGCATGCCAATTCCCATACCAACATGAACACCATCACCCTGAAACCCGGCAAGGAAAAATCCCTGCTGCGCCGCCACCCGTGGATCTATGCCACCGGCATTGCCACCACCGAAGGCCGCTGCGAGCCGGGCGCCACCGTGATCGTGCGCGCCGCCGACGGCCGTTTCCTGGCCAAGGCTGCCTACAGCCCCGAATCGCAGATCCGCGCGCGCGTGTGGACCTTCGACGAGAACGAGCCGGTCGACCACGCCCTGTTCAAGCGCCGCGTGGCCGCGGCCATTGCCTACCGGCGCCAGTGGGTGCAAGACAGCGACGCGGTGCGGCTGATCTTCGGCGAATCGGACCGGCTGCCGGGCCTGATCGTCGATTACTACGGCAACGGTGCCACGGGCCAGCTGGTGTGCCAGTTCAATTCCGCCGGGGTCGAGCACTGGAAGACCGCGATCGTCCAGGCGCTGGTCAAGGAGACCGGCTGCCCCAACGTCTATGAGCGCTCCGACGCCGCGGTGCGCCAGCGCGAGGGGCTGGAGCTGGTGACCGGCGTGCTCGCCGGCGCCGAGCCCGACCCGGCGCTGTCGGTGACCGAGCACGGCGTGCGCTATTACGTCGACGTGCGCAACGGGCACAAGACCGGCTTTTATGTCGACCAGCGCGACAACCGCAAGCTGGTCGGCGATCTCGCCGAAGGGCGCGAGGTGCTGAACTGCTTCTGCTATACCGGCGGCTTTTCGCTAGCCGCGCTGCGCGGCGGTGCCAAAGCGGTGACGTCGATCGATTCGTCCGGCGAGGCGCTGAAGATCGCCGCGGGCAACGTCACGCTGAACGGCTTCGATCCGGAGCGCGCGGCCTGGCTCGACGCCGACGTATTCAAGACGCTGCGCGAATTCCGCGCCGAGGGCCGCCAGTTCGACCTGATCGTGCTGGACCCGCCCAAGTTCGCGCCGTCGGCGCAGCATATCGACCGCGCCGCGCGCGCGTACAAGGAAATCAACCTCGTCGGCACGCAGCTGCTGCGGCCGGGCGGGCTGCTGTTCACGTACTCATGCTCGGGGGCGATCAGCATGGAACTGTTCCAGAAGATCGTGGCGGGGGCGGTGACCGATGCGCGGGCGGATGCGCGCATCCTTCGCAGGCTGTCGGCGGGCACGGATCATCCGATGCTGGCGGCGTTTCCGGAAGGGGAGTATTTGAAAGGGTTGCTGCTGGAGAAGGTGGCCTGAGCTGAAGCAAACGAGCGGCGATGAGCTAAAGCCAACCGCTTGTTTGCTCCCCTCTCCCGCTTGCGGGAGAGGGGCGGGGGTGAGGGCAGGAGCCCCCACGGAGTCAGACCTATCGTGCTTGCCACACGCCGGCCCTCTCCCCCAACCCCTCTCCCGCGCGCGGGAGAGGGGAGCACACCGCGGGAACGTTGCACCTCACCGCCACATATTCCGCATCCGCCCAGCCAGATCCACCGGCGCCAACGCCGGTTTGACCGGCCCTTCCCCCGGCATCGGCGGCGGCGGCCACGAGCGGCTGTAGAAGTTGGGCATCACCTTGTTCGGCAAGAACCGCGTGCGCGATGCATACACATGCCGGTCGCCGAAGCCCACCTGCTGGTGCACATAGAACCGCTGCGGCACGATCACGTCGAGGTGGTCCTTCGCTCGCGTCATCGCCACATACAGCAGCCGCCGCTCTTCCTCGATCTCTTCGGTGGTGCCGGTGGCCAGGTCGCTCGGCATGCAGCCGTCGACGGCATTCAGCACGTACACCGCCTTCCACTCCTGGCCCTTGGCCGAATGGATGGTCGACAGGATCAGGTAGTCCTCGTCGCGCGACGGCACGCCGGATTCATCGCTCGAGGCACTGGGCGGGTCCAGCGTCAGCTCGGTCAGGAAGCGCTCGCGCGCGCCATAGGTGGCGGCGATGCGCTCGAGCTGCTGCAGGTCGGCCTGGCGCGCGGGGGCATCGTCGTGCAGGCGTTCGAGGTGCGGCGTGTACCAGGCCAGCACCTGCTCGAATTCCGACGGCCACGGCGAGGTCGGCGCCATCAGCGCGCGCGCCAGCCCCAGCAGGTCGGCCCATGCCGGCGCGGCGGCCGGCGGCGGCTCGAATTCCTGCAGCGAGAACAGCGGCTCGGTCGCCAGCGCCATGGCATCGAGCACGCGCGCCGCGGTCTTGGGGCCGATGCCGGGCAGCAGCTGCAGCGTGCGGAAGCCTGCCATGCGGTCGCGCGGGTTCTCCAGCCAGCGCACCACCGCCAGCACGTCCTTGACGTGGGTCGATTCCAGGAACTTGAGGCCGCCGAATTTCACGAACGGGATATTGCGCCGCGCCAGCTCGATCTCCAGCTGCGCGCTGTGGTCGGCGGCGCGGAACAGCACCGCCTGCGCCATCAGCGCCAGGCCGGCCTCGCGCCGCGCCAGCACCTGCTCGACCACGTAGCGGGCCTGGTCGGCCTCGTCGTTGACCACGATCACGCCCGGTTTTTCGGCCGACTGGCGCTCGGACCACAGGTCCTTGGTATAGCGCTCTGCCGCGAGTCCGATCACCGCGTTGGCGGCCTGCAGGATCGGCTGGGTCGAACGGTAGTTCTGCGACAGCGTGACCTGCTGCGCCGCTGGCGTGAACTGCGCGGGGAAATCGAGGATATTGCGCACGGTCGCGCCGCGAAAGGCGTAGATCGACTGCGCGTCGTCGCCGACCACGGTCAGGCCGCGGCCATCGGGCCGCATTGCCAGCAGGATCGACGCCTGCAGCGCGTTGGTGTCCTGGTATTCGTCGACCAGGATATGGTCGAAGCGCGCGCCCATGTCCTGCGCGATGGCGGGCTCGGCCATGGCCTGCGCCCAGTACAGCAGCAGGTCGTCGTAGTCGAGCACGTGCTGCTTCTGCTTGGCCTCGACATAGCCGGCGAACAGCGTGCGCAGCGCGTCGGCCCACATCGCATAGCGTGGGAACTGCTGCCTGAGCACGTCTTCCAGCGGCGCCTGGGTGTTGACCACGCGCGAATAGATCGACAGGCAGGTTTCCTTCTTCGGGAAGCGGCTGGCGGTCTCGGACAGGCCCAGGTCGTGGCGCACCACGTGCATCAGGTCGGCGGAATCGCCGCGGTCGCTGATGGTGAAGGCCGGCGACAGGCCAAGGGTCTCGGCATATTCGCGCAGCAGGCGCGCGCCGATGGCGTGGAAGGTGCCGGACCACTGCAGCGCGGCGCGCCCCGCGCCGGTACTGGTACCGAGCGCCTGGTCGACGATGCGTTCGACGCGCCGGCCCATCTCGGCGGCGGCGCGGCGCGAGAACGTCAGCAGCAGGATGCGGCGCGGATCGGCGCCGCCCAGCACCAGGTGCGCGACCCGGTGCGCCAGCGTATTGGTCTTGCCCGAGCCGGCGCCGGCAATGATCAGCAGCGGCGCCTCGCTGCCGTGCTCGACCGCGGCGCGCTGCTCCGGGTTGAGCCGGGACAGGTAGGCGGGGAGCGCTGCGGCGTCAGGTGGGATGGCTTCGGCGGCTTCGGCGGCGGGGGCAAGGTCCAGGGTCACGGGCGGGGGCGGGCAGGAAAGGCTCGGAAATGACTGGCGCCAACTGTATATCCATACAGCCCGCCGGCGCAACCCGCCGCGCGCAGGATCGCGTCAGCAAAGAAAAAAAAGGTGCTCGATGAGCACCTTTTGTCGTCTGTTCGCAGCGCGGATGTTACACAGACTTTGCCAGCGCGCCGTCGAGCAGCTTGTGCAGCGCGTCCCATTCGGGCTCGCCGACATAGCGCTTCAGGATGCGGCCTTCCTTGTCGATCACGAAGGTGGTCGGCGTCAGCCCCACATTGCCGAAGGCCTTGGCCGCGCTGCCGTCGCTGTCCATCGCCACCTTGAACGGCAGCCCGCGGGTCTTGGCAAAGTTCATCACATACATGGGCGGGTCGTAGTTCATCGCCACCGCAACGAATTCCAGCCCCTTGCCCTTGAACTGCTCGTAGGTCTTGACCATGTCCGGCATCTCCTTGATGCAGGTGGCGCAGCTGGTGGCCCAGAAGTTGACCAGGTAGACCTTGCCCTTGAGGTCGGCGGTGCTGACCTTTTCGCCGGACAGCAGCGTGAAGGTGGCGGCCGGCGCGGTACCGGACGGCGACAGCGCGCGGTAGCCGAACCAGCCCAGCAGCGCCAGCACCACCACGGCGGCGACGATGGGCCAGGGCTTGCGGGAAGTCTTGGAGGCAGGGGTAGTGGTCATCGGAGTCCGGCTGAAGCCGCTTTATTCGTGCAGGTAGAACCGGACAGGGCCGGTCAGCAGTGGGACATTCTAATGCGGCAGGCGTTCGCGCGCTGTGCGGTACCGCCTTGCGGCCATGCGCTGGAACTGTTCCGTCACTTGCGCGCGGCGACGGCGGCGCGCGCCTGCGCCAGCGCCTGTTCCAGGTAGGCGCCGTAGAAGTCGGGCTGCATGCCGCGCAGCGGGCCGGCTGCGGCGCGGCCGTGGCGGTCCAGGAACAGCACCGTCGGCGCCACCCTGACCTGGTGCGCGCGGGCCCAGGCGCGCGCGGTGGTGGGGTTGCCATCGGCATCGCGCAGCGGGGTGTCGGCGGTCATGTCGAGCTCGCGCACGGCGATCTCGCCGGCGGCCGCCTGCGGGCCCAGGTAGTTGCGGCGCACCGCGTCGCAATAGCCGCAGCCCGGCATCGACACCAGCACCACCAGCGGCTCGCCGCGGCGCGCGGCGTCGGCGCCGTGGGCGGCGAGATCGGTGGCCGGCGGCAGGTGCGCAGGGCTGGCGGCGCACACGCCGGCGACGCCGGCCATCGCCGCCAATAGCGCGCCCGCGGCCAGCCAGTGCAGACGGGTGCAGGCGGCAGCGGTTCGGGCGAGGCGGGATACAGGCATGGCAGATGTGGGGCGGCACAGGTGGGACAGGCGGCGCGGCAAGCACTGGCGCGCTGCTTCCGGGATAATACCGGTTTCCGCGCGCCGGCGACCGCGCTCGCGCGCGCCGTCCCGAGCCTGTGCTTCCATCCCGTTTTCCATGCGTCCCGTGCCGCCCCCGCCGAGCCCCGCTGCCGCGCCCCGCTGGTCCCTGACATGCTGTGCCGCGCTGCTTGCGCTGGCCCTGTGCGCGTGTTCGCCGCGCTATGACTGGCGCACCATCCAGTCGGGCGAGGGCGGCTACGCCGCGCTCTATCCCGGCAAGCCGACCAGCGCCGCGCGCGACGTGACCATTGCCGGACGCAAGCTGCCGATGACGATGGAGGCCGCGCGCGTCGACGACACGCTCTTCGCCGTCGGCGTGGTGACCCTGCCCGCCGATGATGAAGCGCTGCGGCGCGAGGCGCTGGCGGCGATGCAGGCGGGCTTGCTGGCCAACCTGGGCACGCTGTCGGGCGAGCCGCGCACGCGGCCGGTCACCATCATGAGCGCGGAGCGGCCGGGCCGCCCGCTCGCCGGACTGGAGCTGCAGGCCAGCGGCGTGTCGCCGCAGGACCAGTCGCCGCGCCGGCTCAGCGCGCGGCTGGTGGCGGTGGGCACGCGCGCCTTCCAGGCGGTGGTGCTGGAATCCGGCGAGGCCGCGCGTGATGCGCGCCAGGCCGAACAGGTCGAGCAGTTCCTGGGCGGGTTCCACCCGCTCTGACGCGCCGCGGCGCCGCAATGAATCACAGATGCCGGGGCGATGCGCCGTCCCGCATGGTTGCAGTCAAAGGAGAATCGCAATGCGTTGGGAAGTCTGGTTGGCCTATTTCGCCGCGTGCTGGGTGATCGCGGTGTCGCCGGGATCGGGCGCGGTGCTGTCGATGAGCCATGGCCTGTCGTACGGGCTGCGCCGGACCACCACCACCATCTTCGGCCTACAGGCCGGGCTGGTGATCGTGCTGCTGGTGGCCGGCGGCGGGCTGGGCGCGCTGCTGCTGGCGTCGGAGCAGGCCTTCATGGTGGTCAAGAAGGTCGGCGCGCTGTACCTGATCTATCTCGGCATCCAGCAATGGCGTGCCAGGGTTGAACCGAGTGCCGAGCACGATGGCGGGCCGGCGCGCGTGGCCGTGATGAGCCGGCGCCGACGCTTCGCCACTGGCCTGCTGACCAATGTGACCAACCCCAAGGGCATCATCTTCATGGTCGCGGTGCTGCCGCAGTTCATCGACCCGAACCGGCCGCTGGCGCTTCAACTGGCCATCCTGGCCGCCACCATGTGCTGCGTCGACCTGGTGGTGATGCATGGCTACGCGCTGCTGGCGTCGCGCATGCAGGGGCTGTTCCGCAATGCGCGCGCGGTGCTGTGGCAGAACCGGTTTTTCGGCAGCGTGCTGATGGCGGTGGGCGCGGCGCTGTTCTTCGTGCGCCGCCAGCACGCCTGAGCGGCACGGCACCCGCACTGGCATGCGCGGGCGGGGTTTGCTTCAATGAGGAGGAAACCCCGCCACGGAGTCCCCGCATGTCTGCCTCGCTGAACCCGATTGCCGGTGCGCGCCTGCTGCCGCGCCATACCGTGCCCCCGGTGGAAGAGCCCGCGCCGCCGGGCGTGCCGCCCGACCTGCCGCTGTCGCCCGAGGACGATCCGCCCCCGCCGCCGGTGGAACCGCCGGTGGCCGGCGCCGGCGGGCGCTATTGCTTCAGCTCGTAGAAGTCGTTCAGGCAGTAGGCGTCGGTCAGCTCGACCGGCTTGTCGCCATGGGTGTAGCCGGTGCGGCGGATATGCAGCAGCGGCTCGCCCGGCCCGATGCCCAGGCGCGCGGCCAGTTCCGCGTTGGCAACCACCGCGCGCAGCGTCTCGGTGACGCGCAGCACCGGCTTGCCGATCCGCTCCAGGTAGGCGTAGAGCGATTCGCCGATGGCGCTGGCGTCGGGCAGCACGGCCAGCGCCAGCGTGGTCACATCCATCCAGTAGATCTGCCCGTCAGCCTTGCGCAGCCGCGTCAGCCTGACGATCTCGTCGCCTTCGGGCAGCGCCAGTTCCGCGCTTTCCTGCGCGGTGGCGCGGCGCCGCTCGAATGCCACCAGCTCGCTTGCCGGCGTCATGCCGCGGCGGCGCGCCAGCTCGCTGAAGTTGTCCAGCCGCGCCGGCCGGGGCTCGGTGCGCGGGGCGATAAAGGTGCCCGCGCCGCGGCTGCGCGTGATGGTGCCTTCGTCGGCCAGCACCTGCAGCGCGCGCCGCGCGGTGACGCGTGAAATCCCCAGCGAATCGACCAGCGTGCGCTCCGACGGCAGCGCATCGCCCACGCGCCATTGCCCCGCCTGGATGGCGGCGGTGAGCTTGCGCGCCACCTGCAGGTAGATCGGCGTGGCGTCCGCCTCATCCGGCCTGAGGGCCTGCAGCCGTTGATCCATGCGAATCCTCGTAGGTACCAAAATTTGGTGTCGATGATACCACTTTAGGACATCTGGCGGCCTTGCGGGTCAAGCGGATGGCCCGGGTGATGCAGACGCTATGCGCACGGTTTCCGTCAATTGGTATTGCAAAGGTTGGCACTGGTAGAGCGCCTGCACTAGCCGCACGAATTGCTGAAAAAGCCCATTTTTCACGGCTTCTGCGATGAATCAAACTTCTGCCTGACAGCGCCGTGTGATACTGCGTGCGCGCGCTCGATGGATACCAATTAGATACCTTATACTTGTATTGGTTTGTACTGGTTTTAATGTTGTCTTGAGCCGTTTATCTTTCCCCTGACCTGGCGCCGGCGCATTCCGCAACCGGCCGCGAATCTGGAAGCAGAATGGCTGAGACGAGCGAAACCCTGTTGCTGCTGGCGCCGTTGCGCGGCGTGCTGCTGCCGCTTGCGGCGGTGCCCGATCCGGTCTTTGCCGAAGGCTTGTTTGGCGAAGGCGTGGCCATCGATCCGCTGGGCGATACCCTCGTGGCGCCCTGCGACGGCGTGGTGCTGCACCTGGCCGCGACCGGGCACGCGCTGACGCTGCAGGCGCCGTGCGGCGCGCAGGTGCTGCTGCATGTCGGCATCGACACCGTGTCGTTGCGCGGCGAAGGCTTTGCGCCTTGCGTGGCGCAGGGCACCGTGGTGCGCCAGGGCGACCCGCTGATCCGCTTCGATGCCGATCGCGTGGCGCGCCAGGCACGCAGCCTGGTGACGGTGATGGCAGTGGCCCACGGCATTGGCTTCGCCGTTGCCGACCGCACCGATGCCGGCCTGGCCGAGGCGGGCCGCACCGTGGTGCTGCGGGTGCGCGCGGCGGGCCCGGCGCAAGCCGCCACGCCTGCTCCGCAAGCCGATGTCCCCGACGTCCCCAATGTCACCCCCGCGGCCACGCTGCGGCGCACGCTTACGCTGGCCTGCGCCGGCGGCCTGCATGCGCGCCCGGCCGCACGCGCGCGCGCGGCCATGCACGGGCTGGATGCCACGGTGACGCTGCACTATGGCGGTCGCCAGGCCAGCCTGGCGAGCCTGGTGGCGCTGCTGGCGCTGTCCGCCGACGAAGGCGCGACGGTGGAGCTGGCCGCCAGCGGGCGCGATGCCGGCGCCGCGCTGGATGCGGTGGCGCGCGAGCTGCAGCGCACCGATGCCGGCGAAGCGCACGCGGTGTTCCCCGTCGGCGCGGCGCCGGCGGCGGCTGCGCCGGACGGCGAACTGCCGCCTGGCTGCATCGCCGGCGTGGCCGCCGCGCCGGGCATCGCCATCGGCCCGCTGCATTGGTGGCGCGACGCGGCGCCCGAGCCGGACCCGGCCGGCCAGGGCGTGGCCGCGGAGCGCGCCGCCCTGCGTGCCGCGCTGGCCGCGGTCGATGCGCAGCTGGCGCGCGACAGCGCGGCCGCCAGTGCGCGCCAGGATCCCGCCGGGGCCGGCATTTTCGCCATGCACCGCGCGCTGCTGGAAGACCCGGCGCTGCGGGCCGCGGCCGATGCCCTGGTCGACGCCGGCAACAGCGCCGGCTTTGCCTGGCGCGAAGCCACCCGCGCCGAAGCCGCGACGCTGTCCGCCATGGCCGACCGCCGCGCCGCCGACCGTGCCGCCGACGTGCTCGACCTGGGCAAGCGCGTGCTGCGCGTGCTGGCCGGCAATCATGGTGGCGCCGAGCGCGCGGCCGGCGCGGCCGCTGGCTTGCCGCCAGCCGACGGCGGGCAACCGGTGGTGCTCGCCGCCGACGAATTCACCCCTTCCGACCTGGCCGGGCTGGAGCGCAGCCGCGTCGCCGCGCTGGCGATGGTGCGCGGCGGCCCGACCTCGCACGCCGCCATCCTGGCGCGCCAGGCGGGCATCCCGTGCCTGGTGGCGCTGGGCAGCGCGCTGGAGCGCCTGCCCGATGGCACGCCGGTCATCGCCGACGGCGACCGCGCGCGCCTGCAAGCCAACCCGGATCAAGCGCTGCTCGCCGCCGCCGCCAGCAGCGCCAGGCTGCGCGCGCACCAGCGCCAGGCCGAGCTGCGCGCCGCGCACGCGCCGGCCGGCACGCGCGACGGCGTGCACATCGAAGTGGCGGCCAATATCGGCAGCGTCGACGACGCGCGCCAGGCAGTCGCGCATGGCGCCGACGCGGTGGGCCTGCTGCGCACCGAACTGCTGTTCCTGCATGGCGCCGCCGCGCCCACCGTCGCCGACCACACCGCCAGCTGCCAGGCCGTCGTCGATGCGCTGGATGGCCGCAGCGCGATCGTGCGCACGCTGGATATCGGCGGCGACAAGGAGGCCGCCTGGCTGCGCCTGCCGGCCGAGGACAACCCCGCGCTGGGGCTGCGCGGCGTGCGCCTGGCGCAGGCCTGCCCGCAACTGCTGGACGACCAGTTGCGCGGCCTGCTGGCGGTGCGCACGCAGGCGCCGCTGCGCATCCTGCTGCCGATGGTCAGCGAGGTCGGCGAGCTGCTGCACTGGCGCGCGCGCATCCGCACGCTCGCGGCCGAAGCCGGTGCCGATGCCGGCATCGAGGTCGGCGTGATGATCGAGGTGCCGGCCGCCGCGCTGCTGGCCGGGCAGCTGGCCGAGCACGCCGACTTCTTCTCGATCGGCACCAACGACCTGACCCAGTACACGCTGGCGATGGACCGCTGCCAGCCGGAACTGGCGGCGCGCATGGACGGGCTGCATCCCGCGGTGCTGCGCCTGATTGCCGCCACCACCGAGGGCGCCGCGTGCCACGGGCGTTGGGTGGGCGTGTGCGGCGCGCTCGCGGGCGATCCGCTGGCGGTGCCGGTGCTGCTGGGGCTGGGTGTGACCGAGCTGTCGGTCGACGCCGGGCTGGTGCCGGCCACCAAGGCGCGGGTCCGCACGCTGGCGCATGCGGACTGCCGCCAGCGCGCCGCCGGCCTGCTGCGGCTGCCTTCGGCCGCGGCGGTGCGCGACGCGTGCCGGCAGTACTGGCCGGCCTGAGCGCCCCCGGCCGCCCACCCCGACCCGATCCACCCGACCCGATCCACCCGACCCACGCGTGCGATGCACGCACCGCTTCGAGGAGAACGCCAATGAAGATCGACCTGCTGCCCAGGGTGCAACGCCTGGGCGCCACGCTGATGCTGCCGATCGCCGTGCTGCCGGTGGCGGGCCTGCTGCTGCGCCTGGGCCAGCCCGACGTTTTCGACATCCGCGTGATGGCCGAGGCCGGCAACGCGGTCTTTGCCAACCTGCCGCTGCTGTTCGCGATCGGCGTGGCGGTGGGCTTTGCGCGCGACAACAACGGCGCCGCGGCGCTCGCCGGCGCCATCGGCTACCTGGTGCTGACCACGGTGATGAAAACTGCCGACGCGTCGCTCGACATGGGCGTGCTGGCCGGCATCGTCGCCGGCGCGCTCGCCGGCAGCCTCTACAACCGCTACCGCGGCATCACGCTGCCGCCTTACCTGGGCTTCTTTGCCGGCAAGCGCTTCGTGCCCATCGCCACCGCGCTGGCGTGCCTGCTGCTGGGCATCGTGCTGGCCTATGCGTGGGCGCCGGTGCAGGCCGGCATCAACCTTGCCGGGGCGTGGCTGACCACTGCCGGTTCCGCCGGCGCGTTCGTGTTCGGGCTGCTGAACCGGCTGTTGCTGGTGACCGGGCTGCACCACCTGATCAATACGCTGGCGTGGTTCGTGTTCGGCAACTATGCCGACCCCGCCACCGGCGCGATGGTGGCGGGCGACCTGCACCGCTATTTCGCCGGCGACCCCGGCGCGGGCCTGTTCATGACCGGCTTTTTCCCGGTGATGATGTTCGGCCTGCCGGCGGCCTGCCTGGCGATGTACCACGAGACCCCGCGGCCGCGGCGCGCACTGGTGGGCGGCATGCTGTTCTCGATGGCGCTGACCTCGTTCCTGACCGGCATCACCGAGCCGATCGAGTTCAGCTTTATGTTCCTGGCGCCGATGCTGTACGCGCTGCATGCGCTGCTGACCGGCCTGTCGATGGCGCTGTGCCACCTGCTCGATATCCGTCTGGGCTTCACCTTCTCGGCGGGCGCGATCGACTACGTGCTGGGCTATGGCCTGTCCAGCCGCGGCTGGCTGGCTCTGCCGCTGGGGCTGGCGTATGCGCTGGTCTACTACGGCCTGTTCCGCTGTTTCATCCGCCGCTTCAACCTGCCGACCCCGGGCCGCGACGAGGCCGCGCCCGCGGCGCCGGCCGACGCCGCGGCGCAGCGCGCCGGCGCCAGCGTGGCGCAACGCTATGTCGAGGCGCTCGGCGGCGCCGCCAACCTGGTCGTGGTCGATGCCTGCACCACGCGGCTGCGGCTGAACGTGGCCGATATCGGCGCGGTGTCCGAGCCGCAGCTCAAGGCGCTGGGCGTGCGCGGCGTGCTCAGGCGCCCGCCCAACGTGGTGCAGGTGGTGATCGGCCCGCAGGCCGAGCAGGTGGCGGGCGAGATCCGGGACGTGCTGCAGCACGCCGCGCAAGCCCCGGCCGCCGCGGCCGGCGGCTTCGATCCCGGCTGGTGGATCGACGCGCTCGGCGGCGCGGCCAATATCGCCGCGGTCAGCGTGGTGGCGCTGACGCGGCTGCGCGTGGTGGTGCGCGAGCGCGCCCGGGTGCAGGCCGCGCGCCTGGAAGGCAGCCCGCTGATGTGGGTGGACGACGACACCGCGCATATCGCCTTCGGCCATGCGGCAGACGGCTACGCGGCCGCGCTGCAGGGGGCCCTGCAAGCCCGGCCCGACTGACCCCCGCCGCCGCAGCCGTGCGGCTGCGGTCGATCCCGCCACCGGCCAGAACGCGACGGCGGCAGCCATGACTGCCGCGCCGGTGGCATCCGATTGCCTATCCAGGAGTCATTGATCGTGAAACGCATTGCATTGACGACGCTGCTCGCGGCGTCGGCCGGCAGCGCCTGCGCGCAAGCGGCCGGCACCGGCATCACCCTGTACGGCCGCGCCGTGGCCGGCCTCGACTATGTCAACGGCATCGCCCGCGGCGGCGGCGCTGCCGACACCCTGCGCTTCGGCAGCAACCAGTACGGCGTCAGCTTCTGGGGCCTGCGCGGCGCCGAAGACCTGGGCGGCGGCCTGCGCGGGGTGTTCAATCTCGAGGGCATGGTCACCTCCGGCACCGGCCGCTCCGATCCGCTGTTCGGCCGCCGCGCGCAGGCAGGGCTGGCCGGCAACGACTGGGGCGCGCTGCTGCTGGGCCGCGCCATGAGCCTGACCGACGACGAGAGCGGCGCAATCGATCCGATGGGGCTGCAGGCCAGCTCGATCGCGACGCTGGTCTACGGCCGCAACTGGGGCTCGCGCCCCAACGCCGTGACCTACAACTCGCCCGTGTGGGACGGGCTGAGCCTGCGCGCGCAGGCGGGCAGCGATGGCGTGGCGGGCAGCTTCAGCCGCGGCCGGCAGCTGAGCGCGGCCATCAAGTACGCCCGGGGCAATCTCAGCCTGACCGGCATCTATGAAGAGCTGCGCGACGCGCAGGGCCGCATGGACAACCTGTACGCCAGCTCGCGCCAGTACACGCTGGGCGGCAGCTATGCGCTCGACGACCTGCGCCTGTTTGCCGGCTACAACCTGACCGTGTCGTCGGGCGCCACCGTGGCCACGCCGGAAAACCCGTATGCCGCCACGCGCAGCCAGATGGCCTGGGTGGGCGCCAACTACCGCGTGCTGCCGGCGCTGACGCTGCTGTCCGGCGTCTACTACGCCACCCTGAACCAGCATGGGGGGCATGGCACGCTGGTCACACTGGGCGCAAAGTATGACTTGTCGAAGCGCACCTCGCTGTATGGCACCGTCGCCTCGGTGTTCAACTCGCGCAACGCCACGTTCTCGGTCGAGGCCTCGCCGGAGACCATGCCGCGCGCGGGGGCGAACCAGCAGGGTGCGTATGCCGGCATCATCCACCTGTTCTGACCATGCGCCTGATGCCGCAGCCTTTGATCTGGAGAGCATTGCCATGAAGGGGAACATCCTGACGCCGGCCGGCTGGATCCTGGGCGAGATCCATGCCGGCGCCGACGGCCGCATCGCGCGCATCGAAGGCGTGCCGGTCGCACCCGGGGGCAACGATGCGCCGTACCTGCTGCCGGGGTTTGTCGACCTGCTCAACCACGGCGGCGGCGGCATGGACTTCATGGATGGCGAGGCCGCGGTGCCGGTGGTGCTGCGCGCGCATGTGCGCTTCGGCACCACCAGCCTGCTGGCCACCACCATGACCGCGCCGCACGCTGCGCTGCTGCCCGCGGTGCAGGCACTTGGCCGCGCCTGTGCCGCGCGCCCGGCCGGCGCGGCGCGGCTGCTGGGCGTACACCTGGAAGGCCCTTATATCAGCCCCGGCAAGCTGGGCGCGCAGCCGGACGCCCCGGCCATCGCCACGCCGCAAGACCTGGCGCAGTACCTCGACGCGGCGCCGCTGAAGGTGGTAACGCTGGCGCCCGAACTGCCCGGCCACCTGGACATCATCCGCCAGCTCGCCGCGCGCGGCGTGCGCGTGCAGCTGGGCCACACCCTGGGCACCTATGAAGACGCGGTGGCCGCGCTCGAGGCCGGCGCCAGCGGCTTTACGCACCTGTTCAACGCCATGACGCCGCTGCGCCACCGCGCGCCGGGCATGGTCGCGGCGGCGCTGGCGCATGCCGAGTTCGCCGAGCTGATCCCGGACCTGCTGCACGTGCATCCCGGCGCGATCCGCGCCGCGCTGCGCGCGATCCCGCGCTTGTATGCGGTCACCGATGCCACCGCCGCCGCGGGCATGCCCGACGGCACGTACCACCTCGGCAGCCAGACCGTCTACAAGGCCCATGGCAGCGTACGGCTGGCCGACGGCACGCTGGCCGGCAGCGTGCTGACCATGGACCAGGCGCTGCGCAACTTCGTCGCGATCGGGCTGGACCTGGCCGACGCCTCGCGGCGCGTGTCGCTGTACCCGGCGCAGTACCTGGGCCTTGCCGACCGCGGCATGCTGGCCGAGGGCTGCTGGGCCGACGTGGTGGAACTGGACCGCGCGCTGTCGGTGCGCCGCGTGCATGTCGAAGGAGAGTGCTGTGTCGCGAATGCTTGAAGAAGCCCTGAGCGCGCCCGCCGTGGTGGCCGCGCAGCTGGCCGACGCACCGCGCGTGGCGGCGCTGGCCGCGCAACTGGCCGCGCACGACTGGCCCGCGCTGCTGACGGTGGCGCGTGGCAGCTCGGACCACGCCGCCAGCTATTTCGCCGCGCTGGCCACGCGCCGGCTGGGCGTGCCGGTGGCGTCGCTGCCGATGTCGACGGTGACGCTGAATGACGGCGCGCTGCGCGTGGCCGGCCAACTGGCGCTGGCGTTCTCGCAGTCGGGCCGCAGCCCGGACCTGGTCGAGACCATGCAGGCACTGCGCGCCGGCGGCGCCGCCACCGTGGCGCTGGTCAACGCGCCGGCTTCGCCGCTGGCGCAGGCGTGCGCGCATGCTTTGCCGCTGCACGCCGGACCCGAGCACAGCGTGGCCGCGACCAAGAGCTATATCGCCATGCTGTCGCTGTCGGCGCTGCTGGTCGGGCATATCGAGGCCGCGCGCGGCGGCGGGCGCGTGTTGCTCGATGCCTGCGCCGGCTTGCCCGCCGCGCTGGCCGCGGCCGCGGCGCAGGACTGGTCCGCGCTGGTGCCGGCGCTGCGCGACGCGCAGCGCATGATGGTGCTGGGCCGCGGCGCCGGCCTGGCGATCGCGCAGGAAGCGGCGCTCAAGCTCAAGGAAACCGCCGGCATCCAGGCCGAAGCGTTTTCCGGCGCCGAAGTCCGGCACGGCCCGATGGAGCTCATCGGCAGCGGCTATCCGCTGCTGGTATTCGCGCCGCGTGGGCCGGAACAGGCCGGGCTGCTGGCGCTGGCCGCCGAGATGCGTGCACGCGGCGCGCGCGTGCTGCTGGCCGCGCCCGCTGGCACGAATGATGCGGGTGGTCCGGTGGCGTTGCCGCTGGTGCCGGCCGATGCGCCGCTGCTGGACCCGGTCTGCGCGATCCAGAGTTTCTATGTCGCCGCGCACGCGCTGGCGCTGGCGCGCGGGCGCAATCCAGACCAGCCGCAATACCTGCGCAAGGTGACCGAGACGCGCTGATCCGGCAGACTGTCCGAAGACCGCAAGCAACTGCCGGCTGACCCCTGTCCCCCGCCGGCCCTCCGCCCGACATCCACGCCCCCTCGGCACGCAAGGAGCCCGTCATGCCAACCACCCGCACCGTCTCCGCCTTCGGCACCGCCGACGCCCGGCCGCTCGACCTCGTCATCTTCGGCGGCGCCGGCGACCTGTCGGCGCGCAAGCTGCTGCCATCGCTCTACATGTGCCACCGCGACGGCAACCTGCCCGACGGCACCCGCATCATCGGCGTGGGCCGCCACCGCTGGGACCGCGAGGCCTTTGTGAATTTTGCCGACGCCAGCGCACAACCGTTTGTCGATGCGCGCTATCTCGAGCCGGCCAAATGGCAGGGCTTCCTGCAGCGGCTGGACTTCGTGCACGTCGACGCCGCGCAGGCGGGCGACTATCCCGCGCTGGCGGCGCAGTTGCGCAGCGACGCGCTGCGCATCTACTACATGGCGATGCCGCCCGGGCTGTTCGCCGCCACCTGCGACAACCTTGCCAGCCATGGCCTGATTGCCGCCGATACCCGGCTGGTGCTGGAAAAACCGCTGGGCGTGGACCTGGCCTCGGCGATCGATATCGGCGAGGTGGTCAGCCGCTATTTCAGCGAGGACCGCACCTACCGGATCGACCACTACCTCGGCAAGGAGACGGTGCAGAACCTGATGGCGCTGCGCTTCGGCAATTCGATCTTCGAGCCGCTGTGGCGCACGCCATTCGTGCGCAGCGTGCAGATCACGGTGGCCGAGACCGTGGGCGTGGGCACGCGCGGCGGCTTCTACGACGAGGCCGGCGCCATGCGCGACATGGTGCAGAACCACCTGCTGCAGCTGGTCAGCATCCTGGCGATGGAGCCGCCGGCATCGCTCGACTCCGACGCCGTGCGCGATGAAAAGCTCAAGGTGCTGCGCTCGCTGCGGCCGATGTCGCCCGAGGACGTGCGCCGCAACACTGTGCGCGGCCAGTACACCGCCGGCGCCATCGGTGGCGAACTGGTGCGCGGCTACCTGCAGGAAGAGGGGATTCCGCCCGACAGCCGCACCGAGACCTTTGTCGCGATGCGGGCCGAGCTTGGCACCTGGCGCTGGAACCAGGTGCCGTTCTACCTGCGCACCGGCAAGCGCATGCAGGAGCGCGTGACCGAGGTGGTGATCCACTTTGCCGAGGTGCCGCATTCGATCTTCGATGCAGGCAGCACGCTGCAGCCCAACCGCATGGTGATCCGGCTGCAGCCGGAGGAATCGGTACGGCTGACGCTGATGGTGAAGCAGCCGGGCGAAGGCATGAAGCTCAAGCCGCTGAGCCTGGCGCTGAACCTGGATTCGGCCTTCACCACGCGCCGCGCCGAGGCCTACGAGCGCCTGCTGCTCGATGTCATCCGCGGCCGGCTGGCGCTGTTCGTGCGTCGCGACGAACTGCAGGCCGCGTGGACCTGGGTCGACCCGATCCTGGAGGCGTGGCGGGCGCAGGACGAGGGCCCGCGGCCCTATACCGCCGGCACCTGGGGGCCGGCGGCCTCGTCGGCGTTCATGGCGCGCGAAGGCGTGCAGTGGTCGGAAGAGGCGTGAGGCACGGTTCGCCCTAGCCGGCCATGCGCAGCGCGCGCCGATACTGGATCGCCTCGCCCACGTGCGCGGCGTCCAGCACCTCGGCTCCGGCCAGGTCGGCAATGGTGCGCGCCACCTTCAGTACGCGGAAGTACGAGCGCGCCGACCAGGCCAGCCGCGTCATCGCGCCGCGCAGCAAGGCCTGCGCCTGCGGGTCCATGGCGCAGTGCTGCTCGATCTCGCGCCCGCCCAGTTCATTGTTGGGCTTGCCCTGGCGGGCCAGTTGCCGTTCGCGCGCGGCCAGCACGCGCGCGCGCACCGCGGCGCTGGCTTCGCCGGGCGGGCCGTCGAGCATTTCGCCCTGGTCCTGCGCGGGCACTTCGACCTGCAGGTCGATGCGGTCCAGCATCGGGCCGGAAATCCGCGACTGGTAGCG
Organism: Cupriavidus nantongensis; assembly: GCF_001598055.1. Taxonomy (NCBI): domain Bacteria; kingdom Pseudomonadati; phylum Pseudomonadota; class Betaproteobacteria; order Burkholderiales; family Burkholderiaceae; genus Cupriavidus; species Cupriavidus nantongensis. Next base: position 596,063 of record NZ_CP014844.1, read on the forward strand.
CCGCACCTGGTCGGGGGTGCAGCGGCACGGCCGGTCGGGGTGGCCGAGGTAGCCGCACGGGCAGGGGTTCATCGCCGCGACGAACTGGAAGCAGGCGGGGAAGTCGGCGTGGCCGTTGGCGCGGGCGATGGTGATGCGGCCCGATTCCAGCGGCTCGCGCAGGACTTCGAGCACGCGCCGGTCGAATTCGGGCAGCTCGTCCAGGAACAGCACGCCGTGGTGCGCGAGCGAGATCTCGCCCGGGCGCGGATTGCCGCCGCCGCCGACCATGGCCGGCCCCGACGCGGTGTGGTGCGGCGCGCGGCACGGGCGCAGGCCCCAGGCCTCGGCGCGGAATCCGCCCGGGGTCAGGCTCATCACCGCGGCGGCTTCCAGCGCCTGCTGCAGCGACATCGGCGGCAGCAGGCCGGGCAGGCGCTGCGCCAGCATCGACTTGCCGGTGCCGGGCGGGCCCACCAGCAGCACGGAATGCTGGCCTGCCGCGGCCACCTCCATGGCGCGGCGCGCCTGCGCCTGGCCGCGCACATCGCGCATGTCGGGGCCGCGCTCGGCGGTGGCGGGCAACAGGGCCGGCATCGCGCGCGGCAGCCGGGCCTCGGCCACGGGGCCCAGGTGGCCGCAGGCCTGGCGCAGCGTGGCGGCGGCGTGCACCGGCAGGTCTTCGATCAGCGCGGCTTCGGCGCCGTTGCCCGCGGCGACCAGGAAGGCGCGCGGCGCCTCGCCCGCGGCGGCGCGCTCGGCATTGTCGCGCGCCAGCCCCATCGCCATGGCGAGCGCGCCGCGCACCGGACGCAGTTCGCCGGACAGCGACAGCTCGGCGGCAAATTCATGCGCGTCGAGCGCGTCGGCCGGGATCTGGCCGCTGGCGGCCAGGATGCCCAGCGCGATGGCCAGGTCGAAGCGGCCGGATTCCTTCGGCAGGTCCGCCGGCGCCAGGTTGACGGTGATGCGGCGGTTGGGAAACTCGTAGCCGCTGTTGAGGATGGCGGCGCGCACGCGCTCGCGGCTTTCGCGCACGCCGGTGTCGGCCAGCCCGACGATGGTGAAGGCCGGCAGGCCGTTGGCCAGGTGGGTCTCGACCCGCACCGGCGGCGCGGCGATGCCGGTCAGGGCCCGGCTGCGTAGGACGGCAAGGCTCATGGCATCGAACCGCACGGAACTGTTAACGAAAAAGGCCGCCAGCAATGGCGGCCTTCAGGCAGGCTGGGGGATGGCGGCGGGACCGGCGTGCTCATGCGCCCCCGGTCGAGTCCACCGAGCCGGCGCCGGGCGGGATGCCGGCACGGCGCTCCAGCTCGGCCACGCGGCCTTCCAGTTCTTCCAGGCGGGCGCGGGTGCGCGCCAGCACCTGCGACTGGACGTCGAATTCCTCGCGCGTGACCAGGTCCAGCCGGGCAAAGCCCTGGGTCATCATGCTGCGCACGTTTTTCTCGATGTCCCTTGCCGGCGAATTGCGCAGCGCCTCGCTGACCTTGTTCTGCAGGTCGTTGAAGAGGTCGGTCGGTTTCATGGTTTCTCCTTTGCGCACCTGACTGGTGCCAATCCGGTTGGGCATCTGGCGTATGGCGCGCTTTCGCACAGGAATTGGGCGCCCTGAATGCGGGCGGTTCCCGTGCGCGCTGGCCCTACGCAGCCACCGTCAGATCTCGATTATCGCCCCTGCGGCACGCCGGCGAAAGCTCCGGCGCCGCGCCGTTCACACCTTTTAACCCGATCTGGCGTCGCCGCGGGGCCGATTCAAGCCTGCCCGCGATGCTGGCAGGCGCGCGCGGGTCGCGCATCGACCTGCGCATCCGCAAGTTGGCACGGCAGTTGCAGTAGTGATGCCGAGCTGCCTCAAAGCTTTACCGGAATCCAACACAACGAAATCCGAGCCATCAGGAAAAGGAGAAAAATCCCATGAAGAAGTTGGCCCTTGCAGTCAGCGCGGTGATCCTGGCCAGTGCCGCCGGCGGCGCCCTGGCGCAGAGCACCGACGCCGCGGCCCCGGCTGCCGAGCCGGCCTCGCCGCATACGTTCACGGCCAACGTGTCGCTGGTCACGGACTACCGCTACCGCGGCATCAGCCAGACCAACCTGCGCCCGGCGATCCAGGGCGGTTTCGACTACGCGCACGAAAGCGGCTTCTACCTGGGTAACTGGAACTCCAGCATCAGCTGGCTCGAAGACGCCAACCCGGCGGTGTCGGCGCCGGTCGAGATGGACTTCTACGGCGGCTTCAAGAACACCTTCAAGGTGGCCGGCACCGAATTCGCCTATGACCTGGGCGTGCTCGAGTACTACTACCCGGGCGGCTACAACAACCCGCGGCCGTACACCACCGAGTTGTATGCCGGGGTTGGCTGGGGTCCGGTGTTCCTGAAGTACTCGCACTCGGTCACCAACCTGTTTGGCTGGGCCGACAGCAAGAACAGCTACTACGTCGACCTGAGCGCCAACGTGCCGCTCAATTTCTGGGACCTGACGCTGAACGCGCACGTCGGCTACCAGGGCGTGAAGCACAACAGCGACGCCTCGTACACCGACTGGAAGATCGGCCTGACCAAGGACCTGGGCAAGGGCTTTGCGCTGGCGGTCGCCTATGTCGACACCAACGCCAAGGAAGTGGCCTACACCAGCGCCAACCGCGGCCGCTACCTGGGCAAGGCCGCGGCGTGGGCCTCGATCACCAAGACCTTTTAATTCTGACGCAGCCCGGGCGGGCTGATGCCGGTCCGCTCCCAGGAGAATCCTGATGAAACTCATCATCGCAGTCATCAAGCCGTTCAAGCTCGACGAGGTGCGCGAAGCGCTGTCGGACGTGGGCGTGTCCGGCATCACCGTGACCGAAGTGAAAGGCTTCGGCCGCCAGAAGGGCCATACCGAGCTGTACCGCGGCGCCGAATACATCGTCGACTTCCTGCCCAAGGTTAAGATCGAGGTGGCGGTGCCCGACGACGTGGTCGAGCGCGCCATCGAGGCGGTCGAGAAATCGGCCCGCACCGGCAAGATCGGCGACGGCAAGATCTTCGTGGCCCCGATCGAGCAGGTCATCCGCATCCGCACCGGCGAGACCGGCGGCGATGCCCTGTGACCCAAGACAGCATAGAGACAAAGGTGAATTCCATGAAAACCTGGATCAAGCGATTCCTGGCGGCGGGCGCGATGGCGCTGGCCGTCGGCACGGCCGGCGTCGGCATGTCGGCCCCGGCCGCCGCGCAGGACAAGCCGGCCGCCGAGGCTTCGGCCGCCGCCACTTCGGCGCCGGCCGCCGCAGCGGCTGCGGCAGCCCCCGCTGCGGCCCCCGCAGCCGCCCCTGCAGCAGCCCCCGCCGCGGCACCGGCTGAAGCGGCCGCCGCGCCGGCCGCGCCGGTGCCCAACAAGGGCGACACCGCGTGGCTGCTGGTCTCGACCGCGTTCGTGATCCTGATGACGCTGCCTGGCCTGGCGCTGTTCTATGGCGGCCTGGTGCGCTCCAAGAACATGTTGTCGGTGCTGATGCAGTGCCTGGTGATCTTCTCGCTGGTGGCGCTGCTGTGGGCCATCTACGGCTACAGCTTCGCCTTCACCGAGGGCAATGCCTTCTTCGGCGGCACCGACCGGCTGTTCATGAAGGGGCTGACGGTCGACGCCGTGGCCGCCACCTTCAGCAAGGGCGTGGTGCTGCCGGAACTGGGCTACTTTGCCTTCCAGTGCGCCTTCGCCTGCATCACCTGCGGCCTGATCATCGGCGCCTTCGCCGAGCGCGCGCGCTTCTCGGCGGTGCTGGTGTTCGTGGTGCTGTGGTTCACCTTCGCCTACCTGCCGATCGCCCACATGGTGTGGTTCTGGCCGGGCCCTGACGCCTACACCGACGCCGCCGCCGGCACCGCCGCAACGGCCAAGGCCGGCTGGCTGTTCCAGAAGGGCGCGCTGGACTTCGCCGGCGGCACCGTGGTGCACATCAATGCCGCGGTCGCGGGCCTGGTAGGTGCCTTCATGTTCGGCAAGCGCATCGGCTTCGGCCGCGAGGCGATCCGTCCGCACAGCCTGACCTTCACCATGGTGGGTGCCTCGCTGCTGTGGTTCGGCTGGTTCGGCTTCAACGCCGGTTCGGCGCTGGAAGCCAACGGCTCGGCCGCGCTGGCCTTCGTCAACACGCTGCTGGCGACCTGCGCCGCGGTGCTGTCGTGGACCTTCGGCGAGTGGATCGGCAAGGGCAAGCCGTCGATGCTGGGCGGCGCCTCGGGCGCGGTCGCCGGCCTGGTGGCGATCACTCCGGCCGCAGGCTTCGTCGGCCCGATGGGCTCGATCGTGATGGGCCTGGTGGCCGGCCTGCTGTGCCTGTGGGGCGTGACCGGACTGAAACGCATGCTGGGCATGGACGACTCGCTCGACGTGTTCGGCGTGCATGGCGTGGGCGGCATCGTCGGCGCGCTGCTGACCGGCGTGTTCGCCGCGCCCAGCCTGGGCGGCACCGGCATCTACGACTACGTCGCCAACAAGGTGGCCGACGACTACTCCATCGCCGGCCAGCTGTGGGTGCAGTTCGAAGGCGTGCTGACCACCGTGGTGTGGTCCGGCGTGGTGGCCTTCGTCGCCTACAAGCTGGTGGACATGCTGATCGGGCTGCGCGTGCCGGAAGACGAAGAGCGCGAAGGCCTGGATATCACCTCGCACGGCGAGACCGCGTACGAAGGCTGATCGCAAAGGTGTTGTGCTGGAGAGCTGATTGGGAATCTGCTCTCAGGAGTTTTGCCCGGCTGCGTGCCGGGCTTTTTTCGTGCGCCCAGCATGGGCGCACTCTTGTGGGTGCAAGTCCCACCGTAAGTTGATCACAGCGAACGAAGCGAAGCGCAACTGCGTGAGGGCGACCGAGCGTGGGGAGGAACCGTAGAGCGTAAATCGTGAGCCGATGAACAAGAACCACATAGAAGGCGCGGCTGAGCAGGGCGAGCGGGCGAGAAACCGCGAAGCTCTTGTGATCAAGGCGAGGCAGCGTAAATGTGGCGGCTGTGCGATGAAGGAGTGCGTTCTTACCTGGGGAGACCTCACCTCAATCCTGAAAGGGTAACGGCGTCGAGCCGGAGTGAGGAGTCAGCAGAGGCTGTAGTAGCCAGAGGACAGACCGGCAAGGTTGGAGCTATTGGCGAAGGGCCGAACGAGAGGAAGTGTCGGAAGCCATGACGATGATGGAGGCCAGGCGCCAGAAGCCCGTGCGAGCGGGGCGGGACACCGAAGCCAGGGGTGAAGCCCCGGCTGGAGTGGGCCGTGGCGAAGCCGAAATCCCGCGGCATGAAGCGGACGGCACAGGGTCGGCGCTGCTGGAAGCGGCGCTGACGCGCGAGAACTTGCGGCAGGCATTCAAACGGGTGCGGGCGAACAAGGGATCGGCGGGTGTGGACGGGCTGGACATTGACCAGACGTCGCGCAAACTGGTGTCCGAGTGGCCCCGTATCCGCGAGGAACTGCTGCGGGGGACGTACCGGCCCAGTCCGGTACGAAGGGTGATGATCCCGAAGGCGGCAGGTGGCGAGCGCGAGCTTGGCATCCCGACGGTGACGGATCGGCTGATCCAGCAGGCGCTGTTGCAAGTCCTGCAACCGCTGCTTGACCCGACCTTCAGCAAGCATAGCTACGGATTTCGGCCTGGACGGCGAGCACATGATGCGGTGCTAGCCGCTCAGTCGTTCGTGCAGTCGGGCCGGCATGTGGTGGTGGATGTGGACTTGGAGAAGTTCTTCGACCGAGTCAACCACGACATCCTGATCGACCGCCTAAGGAAACGCATCGCCGACGCCGGGATCATCCGGCTGATACGAGCCTACCTGAACGCGGGAATCATGGATGGCGGGGTGGTCATGGAACGGCATCAGGGAACGCCGCAAGGTGGCCCTCTGTCGCCGCTGCTGGCCAACGTCCTGCTAGACGAGGTGGATAAGGAGTTAGAGAAGCGGGGCCATTGCTTTGCACGATATGCCGACGACTGCAACATCTACGTTGGCAGTCGTCATGCAGGTGAGCGGGTGATGGTTCTGCTACGAAGGCTCTATGACCGCCTCAGGCTGAAAGTCAACGAAACCAAAAGCGCGGTGGCGCTTGTGTTTGGTCGTAAGTTCCTAGGGTATGCCCTATGGCAAGCACCGGACGGCGCGATTAAGCGCGTAGTGGCTACCAAGCCGATGGCGGCGTTCAAACAGCGTGTCAGGAACCTGACGCGGCGCAATGGTGGGCGCAGCCTCCAGGCCGTGGTCGATCAGTTGCGCTCCTACCTGCTGGGCTGGAAAGCCTACTTCGGGCTGGCGCAGACCTCCAGAATCTGGCGCGAGCTAGATAGCTGGATAAGGCGGCGGCTTCGGGCCTTGCAACTCAAACAGTGGCGCAGGGGCAAGACTATCCACCGTGAACTGCTTCGCCTGGGGGCCTCACTACCGGTGGCGCAGTCGGTGGCGGCGTTAAGCCGTCGCTGGTGGCACAACAGCCTATCGGCGATTCATCGGGTGCTGACCACTGCCTACTTCGATAGCCTGGGCCTGCCCCGTCTCGTCTGACCTCAACCTCTCGAACCGCCCGGTGCGGACCCGCATGCCGGGTGGTGTGGCAGGGGATGCAGCCCTGATGGGCTGCCCCCTATGCCGATTTTGTCGCGTTGAGCGGGGTTGCAGACATTAAGGCGGCTGCCATTACGCGCGGTGACGTGGACAAGACCATCGCGACGCCTGCCCGGAGCACCATCGGAACCCGCCAACCCAATGCCGGCGCGGGCAAGCGGGCAATCCCGCGCGCCGCGCGCGGGCTTTTCGCAAAGTGCTTAACTCCGATCTTAAAAAGCTTCAATTGTCTTTAATGTGCGGCGCACATACATTGCCATTGAGGCAGTTTCCTCCACCTGCAGAACGCTCCCCGTATCTGTCAGGCCATTTAAAAGCGCGGCATCGCCGCGCTTTTTTTTTGCCGCGGCCGCCGGCGCCGGCGCGGCCTCTTTATTTCGCGCCGCCCATCCCCATATGGTTATCCCTGATGCCAGGCGCTGCATATCCTTATAAAGGGCGCGCCAGCGCCTGGTTGGCCGTTCCTCTACAATCGGGGCGAACGATTAAGACGATCTATAGGATGGATATGGTCCCGCATCTCATCACCGCGCTGAACGGTCCGCTGCTCGAACTGGAAAAGAAGATCCTGGACGCGACCCCGTCCATCGAGCGCTGGTTCAGGCTGGAATGGCAGGAGCATACGCCCCCGTTCTATTGCTCGGTGGACCTGCGCAACGCCGGCTTCAAGCTGGCGCCGGTCGATACCAACCTGTTCCCGGGCGGCTTCAACAACCTGGCCCCGGAGATGCTGCCGCTGGCGGTGCAGGCGGCGATGGCGGCGATCGAGAAGATCTGCCCGGATGCCAAGAACCTGCTGCTGATCCCCGAGCGCCACACCCGCAATATGTTCTACCTGCAGAACGTGGCGCGGCTGTCGCTGATCATGCGCCAGGCCGGGCTGAACGTGCGCCTGGGTTCGCTTTCCGAGGAAATCACCGAACCGACCCCGATCGAGCTGCCCGACGGCCAGACCCTGGTGGTCGAGCCGCTGGCGCGCCTGGGCACCAAGGGCCGCCGGCTGGGGCTGAAGGACTTCGACCCCTGTTCGATCCTGCTCAACAACGACCTGTCGGCCGGCATTCCGCCGATCCTGGAAAACATCAACGAGCAGTACCTGCTGCCGCCGCTGCACGCGGGCTGGTCCACGCGCCGCAAGAGCAGCCACTTTTCCGCCTATGACGAGGTGGCGAAGAAGTTCGCCAAGCTGATCGACATCGACCCGTGGATGGTCAACCCGTACTTCGCCCGTACCACCGGCGTGAATTTCCACGAGCGCGTGGGCGAGGAGGAACTGGCCGACGCGGTCGAAGGCGTGCTGAAGAAGATCGCCAAGAAGTACCGCGAGTACGGCATCAAGGAAACGCCGTACGTGGTGGTCAAGGCCGATGCCGGCACCTATGGCATGGGCATCATGACCGTGCGCGATCCGTCCGAGATCAAGGGCCTGAACCGGAAAGAGCGCAACAAGATGAGCGTGGTCAAGGAGGGCCTGGAGGTCAGCGACGTCATCATCCAGGAGGGCGTGCACACCTTCGAGAAGGTCAACGAGGCGGTGGCCGAGCCGGTGGTCTACATGATCGACCGCTACGTGGTGGGCGGCTTCTACCGCGTGCATACCGGCCGCGGCAACGACGAGAACCTGAACGCGCCGGGCATGCATTTCGTGCCGCTGGCGTTTGCGCCCAACGGCATCCCGGACAGCCACGCCAAGCCTGGCGCGGCGGTGCCGAACCGCTTCTACATGTATGGCGTGGTGGCGCGGCTGGCCTTGTTGGCGGCGTCGCTGGAGCTCGAGAAGACCGACCCCAACCCGATCATCTGAACGCCGCCATGCGCATCCTCTTCATCACCGATCCGCTGGAGACCTTCAAGACCTACAAGGACTCCACCTACGCCATGATGGCCGAGGCCGCCGCGCGCGGCCACGAGCTGTACTGGTGCCTGCAGCCGCAACTGGCGCTGTCGGGGCGCACGGTCGAGACCGTGGCCACGCGCCTGCACCTGACCGGCGACGATGGCGGCGAACACGGCGCCTGGTACCGCGAGGGCAACAGCGCGCTCGAGCCGCTGTCGGCCTTCGACGCGGTGCTGATGCGCAAGGACCCGCCCTTCGACATGGAATACGTGACCAGCACCTGGCTGCTGGAGCTGGCTGAGGCGCAGGGCGCGCGCGTCTTCAACAAGCCGAGGGCGATCCGCGACCATTCCGAGAAGCTGGCGATCGCGCAGTACCCGGAATTCATCACGCCGACGCTGGTCACGCGCGACCTGGCGCGTATCCGCGATTTCCACGCCGAGCATCGCGACATCATCGTCAAGCCGCTCGACGGCATGGGCGGCATGGGCGTGTTCCGGGTCGGCGCGGACGGCATGAACCTGGCCGCGATCGTCGAGACGCTGGGCCAGGACGGCGCCCGCTCGCTGATGGTGCAGCGCTATATCCCGGCGATCAAGGACGGCGACAAGCGCGTGCTGCTGATCGGCGGCGTGCCCGTGCCGTATTCGCTGGCGCGCGTGCCGATGGCCGGCGAAGTGCGCGGCAACCTCGCCGCGGGCGGCACTGGCCGTGCCCAGGAGTTGAGCCGGCGCGACCGCGAGATCGCCGAGGCGCTGGCGCCGGGGCTGTGGGAGCAGGGCCTGCTGCTGGTCGGCCTGGACGTCATCGGCGACTACCTGACCGAGGTCAATGTGACGAGCCCGACCTGTTTCCAGGAGATCACGCAGCAGACCGGCTTCCATGTCGCGGCGATGTTCATCGACGCGCTCGAGCACGCGGTCGGCGCTGCCGGCAGCTAGGCCCGACCCGCCCGGGCGGGCAGCGGGAGCGCCGGGGGGCGCCTGCTACAATCGGGGCAATCCAACGGATTCACCATCATGGCAGGCATCCTGATCATCGCGCACACCCCGCTGGCGTCAGCCCTGCGCGATTGCGCCGCCCACGTCTACTGTGGCCAGCCGCAGCGGCTGGAAGCCATCGACGTCCTTCCCGATGCCGATCCCGCCGCCGTGCTGGCCGAGGCCAGGCGCCGCCTGGATGCCATCTGCGAAGACAACGGCGCGCTGGTCCTGACCGACATCTTCGGCGCCACTCCCGCCAATATCGCCGCGCGCCTGGCCGAGCCGGGCCGTGTGCGCGTGCTGGCCGGCGTCAACCTTCCCATGCTGGTCCGTGCCATCTGCTACCGGGCCGAGAAGCTGGACCAGCTTGCCACCAAGGCGCTGGCCGGCGGCTCGCAGGGCGTGCTGCAGGTCGGCACCACCACCGTCCAGAATCAAACCGCCAATCATCCCGACAAATATGCTGCAGAGGGACACCACCATCATCAATAAACTCGGACTGCATGCACGCGCGTCCGCCAAGCTGACCCAGCTCGCCGGCAGCTTTGTCAGCCAGGTCAAGATGTCCCGCAACGGACGCCAGGTCGATGCCAAGAGCATCATGGGCGTGATGATGCTCGCCGCCGGGATCGGCTCGACCATCACCATCGAAACCGAGGGTCCCGACGAACAAGAGGCGATGGACGCGCTGCTGGCACTGATCGCCAACCGTTTTGGTGAAGGGGAGTGAGGCCGGCGGCCTTGACCCGAATTGATAAACGTTCCTGACGGAGCGGTACATGCCTTTCGCCTTGCACGGCATCCCGGTCTCGCGCGGCGTCGCCATCGGGCGCGCGCACCTGCTTGCGCCCGCGGCGCTGGACGTGTCGCACTACCTGGTCGATGAAGAGCAGCTCGACGCCGAGGTGGAACGGCTGCGTGCCGCGCGCGCCGCGGTGCGCGCCGAACTGGCCGCGCTCAAGCGCGACCTGCCTCGCGACGCGCCCGAAGAGATGGGCGCCTTCCTCGACGTGCACGCGATGATCCTCGACGACGAGGCGCTGGCGCGCGAGCCCGAGGCGCTGATCCGGGGCCGGCGCTACAACGCCGAATGGGCCCTGACCACGCGCCTCGAAGAGCTGATGCGCCAGTTCGACGAGATCGAGGACGAATACCTGCGCGAGCGCAAGGCCGACATCCAGCAGGTGGTGGAGCGCATCCTGAAAGCGCTGGCCGGCGCCCCGGTGCTGGTGCCGGCGCCGGTGCCAGCGCTGGCTGCCGACGGCGAGCCCGCGCCCGGCGTGATCGTGGTGGCCCACGACATCGCGCCGGCCGACATGCTGCAGTTCCGCCACACCGTGTTCCATGGCTTTGTCACCGACCTGGGCGGGCGCACCTCGCATACCGCGATCGTCGCGCGCAGCCTCGACATCCCGGCCGCGGTCGGCGTGCAGAGCGCGAGCGAGCTGATCCGCCAGGACGACTGGATCATCATCGACGGCGACGCCGGCCTGGTGATCGTCGACCCCACCGCCATCATCCTCGAGGAATACCGCCACCGGCAAAGCGAGCGCGTGCTGGAGAAGAAGCGCCTGCAGCGCCTGCGCCATACGCCGGCGGTGACGCTGGACGGGATCGAGATCGAGCTGCTGGCCAATATCGAGATGGCCGAAGACGCCGGTGCCGCGCTCGCCGCCGGCGCGGTCGGCGTCGGCCTGTTCCGCTCCGAGTTCCTGTTCATGAACCGGCGCGACGAGCTGCCGGGCGAGGAAGAGCAGTTCCAGGCGTACCGCGGCGCGGTCGACGCCATGCACGGGTTGCCGGTGACGATCCGCACCATCGATATCGGCGCCGACAAGCCGCTCGATGCCCGCGGCGACGGCCGCGCCGACGACTTCGAGACCGCGCTGAACCCGGCGCTGGGCCTGCGCGCGATCCGCTGGTCGCTGTCGGAGCCCGGCATGTTCCTGACCCAGCTGCGCGCGCTGCTGCGTGCCTCGGCCTTTGGCCCGGTGCGGCTGCTGGTGCCGATGCTGGCGCATGCCAGCGAGATCGACCAGACCCTGGCGCTGATCGCCAAGGCCAAGCGCCAGCTCGACGAGCGCGGCGAACCCTACGATCCCGGCATGAAGGTCGGGGCCATGATCGAGATCCCGGCGGCGGTGCTGCTGCTGCCGCTGTTCCTGCGCAAGATGGATTTCCTGTCCATCGGCACCAACGACCTGATCCAGTACACGCTGGCGATCGACCGCGCCGACAACGCCGTGGCGCACCTGTTCGACCCGCTGCATCCGGCGGTGCTGCAACTGGTGGCGCGCACCATTCGCGAAGCCAACCGCGCCGGCGTGCCGGTGGCGGTGTGCGGCGAGATGGCGGGCGATCCGTCGATGACGCGGCTGCTGCTGGGCATGGGGTTGCGCGAATTCTCCATGCACCCGTCGCAGCTGCTGCGGGTCAAGCAGGAAATCCTGCACGCCAACTGCGAACGGCTGGAACCGCTGGTCGACCAGCTGCTGCAGGCATACGATCCCGAGGAGCAGGCTGCGGTGCTGCGGCAGATCGCACGACCCTGACGGGACCAGGGTTTTCCGACGCAAAAAGGCGGCTGGCGCGGCACTTTCGAACCTGGAAAAGTGCCGCGCCAGCCGCCTTCTTTTTACGTCCTGTGACGCCTTGCCGACCTTCGTCGATGTGGCTTAATGGGAATTGTTATCATTATTGATCTCTGATATTCTGACGTTCATTCGCAGGGACATGCCGGTGTCCCGCGCCCCAACGGAGGGACTTGTGTACGTCTGCATCTGCAACCAGATCACCGATCGTGAGATTCACGGTGCCGCGCACCTGGGCGTCGAGACCCTCGACGAACTGGCCGAAACGCTCGGCGTCGGCACGTGCTGCGGCCGTTGCCGCGAGTGCGCGCAGCAGGTGTTGCAGGAAGGCGTGGCCGCGGTACGCAATGTCACGGTGGCGACCCTCGCCAGCATCCAGGTTGTGGAGATTTCTTCCTGTTCCGCTTCGGGCCCATGTACCATAATGGACACTCGGGACCCGGCAGTCGCGAACGACCAGCGCAAGGCGCTGGTGGCCTGAACGCGCCCATGAACTGAAAGTTCAGTTCACGGCGCGTTTTTGCGCATTCCTTTTTTTTGACTGCACGGCGCCATTGGCGCCGTTTCGTATTTTTGCGCGGGCCCGATGCAACAGGAGCCGCCAATGAAAGGTGACAAGAAGGTCATCCAGCATCTGAACGCCCAGCTCAAGAACGAGCTGACCGCGATCAACCAGTATTTCCTGCACGCCCGCATGTATCGCCACTGGGGCCTGAAGAAGCTCGGCGATGTGGAGTACAAGGAATCGATCGGCGAGATGAAGCACGCCGACCGCCTGATCGACCGCATCCTGATGCTGGACGGCCTGCCCAACCTGCAGGACCTGCACAAGCTGCTGCTCGGCGAAGACACGCCCGAGATGCTCAAGTGCGACCTGAAGCTGGAACAGACCGCGCACACCACCGTCAAGGAAGGCATCGCCTATTGCGAGTCGGTCGGCGATTACGTCAGCCGCGAAATTCTTGTCGATATCCTCACGGATACCGAGGAACATATCGAATATCTGGAAACGCAGCTCGACCTGATCGACAAGGTCGGGCTGCAGAACTACCTGCAGTCGCAGATGGAGCCGGGCGAGCAATAAGCCGCCGTCTTCGGCGAGGCCGCTCCGACGGGCGGCCCGCCCCAGCGCGCGGCGCCGATCGGCGCCGCCTGGTTGCTCGCCAGCTTGCAGTAACCCTTCTCATTCCAATTCCTCTCTTCATCCAGGCGTCGCCGGCGGGGCCAAGGCTCCTGACCCGCCGGCACACCGCGCGGAGTCCACGTTCATGACCGGTCCCATCCGCCTGACGCAGTACAGCCACGGTGCCGGCTGCGGCTGCAAGATTTCTCCCAAGGTGCTCGACGTGATCCTGGCCGGCAGCGGCGCGCAGCACCTGGACCCGCGCCTGTGGGTCGGCAATGCCTCGCGCGATGACGCGGCGGTGTATGCGCTGGATGGCGCCGATGGCCAGCGCGGCGTGGTGTCCACCACCGACTTCTTCATGCCCATCGTCGACGATCCGTTCGACTTTGGCCGCATCGCGGCCACCAATGCGATCAGCGACATCTACGCCATGGGCGGCGACCCGCTGATGGCCATCGCCATCCTGGGCTGGCCGGTCAACGTGCTGCCGCCCGAGGTGGCGCGCGAGGTGGTGGCGGGCGGGCGCCGCGCCTGCGACGACGCCGGCATTCCGCTGGCGGGCGGTCATTCGATCGACGCGCCCGAGCCCATCTTCGGCCTGGCGGTGACGGGACTGGTCGAGCGCGCACACATGAAGCGCAACGACACCGCCACGCCCGGCTGCCGGCTCTACCTGACCAAGCCGCTCGGCATCGGCGTGCTGACCACGGCCGAGAAGAAGGGACTGCTGCGCGACGACAACCGCCATCTGGCGCGCGACTGGATGTGCGTGCTGAACCGGCCCGGCAGCGCCTTCGGGCGCCTGCCCGGCGTGCGCGCGATGACCGACGTCACCGGCTTCGGCCTGCTCGGCCATCTGGTCGAAATGGCCGACGGCAGCGGCCTGACCGCGCGCCTCGACTATGCCGCGGTGCCGGTGCTCGATGACGTGGCCGACTACATCGGCCAGGGCTGCGTGCCGGGCGGCACCCAGCGCAACTTCGACAGCTACGGCCACCGCATCGCGCCGCTTACCGAGGCGCAACGCGCGCTGCTGTGCGATCCCCAGACCAGCGGCGGCCTGCTGGTCGCGGTCGAGCCCGCCGGCGAAGGCGCGTTCCTGGCCGAATGCCAGCGCCTGGGGCTGGCGCTCGCCCCGATCGGCGAGATGGTGGCGCGCGCCGCACTGGCCGTAGAGATCCGCTGATGCGTCCAGATACCTCTGACTTCCGCGAACTGTTTCTCAGTGGCGTCGCCATGCTTGACGTGCGCGCGCCGCAGGAATTCGCGCGCGGGGCCTTCCCGGGCGCGGTCAACCTGCCGCTGATGGACGATGCCGAGCGCCACGAGGTTGGCCTGTGCTATGCGCAGAAGGGCCAGCAGGCGGCGATCGAACTCGGTCATCAGCTTGTGTCCGGCCAGCGCAAGGCGGCGCGCGTCGCTGCCTGGGTTGAATTTGCACGCGCGCATCCGGATGGCTACTTGTATTGCTTCCGCGGCGGCCTGCGCTCGCAGCTGGTGCAGCAGTGGCTGCGCGACGCGGGCGTCGACTATCCGCGCGTGACCGGCGGTTACAAGGCGATGCGCGGCTTCCTGATCGAAACCATCGATACCGCGGCGGCTACGCAGCCCTGGTTCGTGGTGGGCGGGCTGACCGGCAGTGGCAAGACCGACGTGCTGGCCGACGTGCCCGCGTCGATCGACCTGGAAGGCCACGCGCGCCACCGTGGCTCCGCCTTCGGCCGCCGCGCGCTGCCGCAGCCGCCGCAGATCGATTTCGAGAACGCCCTTGCCATCGACGTGCTGCGTCATCTCGACGCCGGCTGGCGCGCGCTGGTGGTGGAAGACGAAGGCCGCTTCATCGGCAGCCGCGACGTGCCGCAGGCGCTGTCGCAGCGCATGCAGGCCAGTCCGCTGGTGTGGCTGGAAGCACCGTTCGACGCCCGTGTCGAACGCGTGCTGCGCGACTACGTGCAGGGACTGGCGGCGGAATTCATCGACACCAAGGGCAGCGCGCAAGGCTTCGTCGCCTACGCCACCCGCCTGCGCGAAGCGATGTCCGCGATCGCGCCAAGGCTCGGCGGCGCCCGCTACGGCAAGCTGTCGGCACTGCTGGACCAGGCGCTGGCGCGCCAGGCCGAATCCGGCGAGGTAGCGCTGCACCGCGGCTGGATCGAAGTGCTGCTGCGCGATTACTACGACCCGATGTATGACTACCAGCGCGCCCAGCGCGAGGCCCGCATCGTCTTCCGCGGCGACCGCGATGCCGTGACGGACTGGCTGCTGGCGCACACGGCGCGGCGAGGGGAATAGGGCGGCGCTAGGCTGCGCCGGGTCGTAGCCGAATAGAGTCGATGATGGCGTCCCATAGCTGCAGCGCCTCATCATCTGACTGGAATGCCGGCTGATACGGTGTCTGCGGACTGTCCACCGGCTGCTCGAGCACGTGCAGGCCAGCCGTCACGTTTTGCTCGGATAGGGACTTGTTTTTTCCTTGGGATTCCCAGGCGAATACATAAACACGCTGGCCATTGCCCGTCGCGGCGGTTGCATACTCTTCCGCGGGAATCGCACCGACATTGCGTTCGCGCTTGCGCAATACCTTTAGGCCGGCGAGCGGACCGAGTACTGCCTTGGTCAGGAAGTTGTCAACGCGTTCGAGCAGACGGTCTTCTTCGGCGCCAGTGCTGGCGTCAAAGCTGATGAAGGCGTTGGGGTGCTGGGGCAGCGTGATGCCGACCTGCACGCTCTCGGAACGGTAGTCGTTGCCGGCGATAAAGCCTTGGTCGATGCAGAAGCCGGGGCCGGTGGGGATTTCGGTTTCGGAACGCGAACGGATGTTGTCGGCCAAGGTCTTCGCAAGTCGGAGGGCTATCGCCTCTCTACCAGGGGAGACACCCCCGCCATAATGAAAAACGCGCCACGGACTCGCTGCGACAAGGTATGTATCGTCACGCAGCATAGCCTTGCTGTATGGCAATGACCATGACAGTAAGACCTCAGATTCGGTGCCAACCATCGTTCTGCTGACAAACATGGAGCCCTGCGTCTCGTGATGTGCGGCCTTCAAGTCCTTTTCCCGCTGGTCGATCATTGACCGAAGCGTGCCTGGGGTCTGTCCGGGCATCGGTGCGATTTCGTCGCCCCAGATCTTGTAGATAGTGCGTATGGCGGCTTGCGGGGGCAGATCGACAAGGTAGCGACCAAAACAATGGGTGTTCCAGCCAGCCTTTCCGATGGTGGATTGATTCACCGCCGTGTGTGCTTCAACCATTGAGGCTTGCAATGCAAGAGTGCAGGCAGCCGTTGCAAGACACCAGTATCTGGCCAGACGGTGGAACGTTGGGACACGCCGCATTTTTTTTGCTCAAAAGGGCGCCTAAACTGCGCCGGGGCGCAGGCGAATGGAATCGATGATGGCATCCCACAGCTGTAGCGCCTCATCATCGGACTGGAACGCCGGCTGATATGGTGTCTGGGGGCTAACCACCGGTTGCTCGAGCACGCGCAGGCCGGCCGACACGTTTTGCTCGGACAAGGACTTGTTCTTCCCTTGGGATTCCCACGCGAATACATAGACACGCTGGCCATTACCTGTCGCGGCTGTTGCGTACTCTTCGGCAGGAATAGTGCCGACATTCCGCTCGCGCTTGCGCAATACCTTGAGGCCCGCGAGTGGGCCGGCTACTGCCTTGGCCAGGAAGTTGTCAACGCGTTCGAGCAACCGGTCCTCCTCGGCGCCAGTGCTGGCATCAAAGCTGATGAATGCGTTGGGATGTTGGGGCAGCGTGATGCCGACCTGCACGCTCTCGGAACCGTAGTCGTTGCCGGCGATGAATCCCTTGTCGATGCAGAAGCCGGGGCCCGTGGGGATTTCATCATCGGCGCGGGAGCGGATATTGGCGGCGAGCGTGTTCAGGAACGCGACCGCCATGGCTTGCCTGCTAGCCGAGATGTCCCCGCTGTACTTGAACGCTTGCCATGGGCTGGTAGTTGCCAGATAAGCTTCCTCATACATCAGTATGGTGCGCCGTGGGCTGCTCCAGGAAAGCAAGCTTGTCGAGCCATTGCCATGATCGATACGGCGCACCAGCATGCTTCCGGCCGTGTCATGGCTCATTGACTGCAAAGCAATGGCGCGTTTGTCTACTTTGTCTTGAAGCGATGGGGCGTTGATGCCTGGTAAGCGCTCGATTTCGGTGCCCCACAATTTGTACGCGGCACGGACTTCCGCTTGTGGCGGCAAGTCGACAAGGTAGCGCCCAAAGCAGTGAGTTTTCCATCCCGATTTATCCATCAGAATATTCCTCGGCGTTTTGGCATGACCGGTGCTTAAGATTACCGTCGCCATACACGCAGCCATAGCAGTTAGGAGAAAGCGGTGCGTCATGATGGTTCGCTAGGATGCCAATTTGCCGACTGGGCAATTTTAATGATGCCAAACAAGCTAGCCCACTGTGATCTCGGGTCGTTATAGCTGCCTTGGTGATCATAGCCCTTGCGGGCAATATTGGCGGCACCACTTCCATCGGAACCGTGTCGGAAGCTCGCCTTTACTCCTGCGAGGGCACCGGCATCACGAGGCGCTTCTCCAGAGTACGCAGAGACAGTACCGTCTCCCTTTCCTGGTGCTACGGTGAGGGTGGGAGCATCGCCCATTGCCGCCTTGCGATAGCTCCCATTGCCATCATCCCACCTCGTCTTGCTTGGTTGACTATTTCCGCGCCAGACAATGTGCTGCCAACTGTGCATCGACTTGCTGCCGTCGGCGCCGTAATGTACATAGGTCTCTGGACAATACGCGCCGGCGATCTCCCGATGAAAATCCTCGATTTTCCCAATGAGCTCATTGAAGCGGTCGCGAGGACCTAGCGGAACAATGCTCGCGTCCTCTGTCAGATCGAGAAATTTGGAGTTATGGTCCGGCACTAGTCCATACCATGCGGGATTGCAGTAAATCTCTCTGTATGGATCACCTGCGCGCGGGTATGCGGATGCAAAGCCCCCTTCATCTGCACCAACGTTTCCATCGTTGTCTTGTAGAAACAGCCATGGTTTTCCATCGTGGTGATCGAAGCTCGGGCAAAGCTCAAGCGCTCCAGCTGAATTTGCCACGACAGCGGTAACCTCCCCAGCATTGGAGCCCAGAATCAACTGTTCAGGCCCCTCGTAGCCCGCACGCATGTGATGGTAAATCGCCGGCGCCCCTGTCGCCGGCAGCACGCCATGGACCACACCTAGCACCTTCTCATAGCCGACAAGATTCGTAAGCGCGCGCGCAACGAGCCCGCCCATGGAATGCGTAACCAGGATGACCTTGTCGGCTGGGACGGGCGGCTTCTGTTCGCGGTAATGCCTCAGCACCGTGTTTTCGATGTATTGCCTGACGTCTTCGGCAGACTTTCGGTTGGATTGAAGCCAGTTGTAGCCGGCGCACCAGACATCGAAGTCATAGCGTGCTGCTTTCATGAGTTCCGGTTCCGTCAAAGGCGGCTGTCCGGTTTCCTCACCATAGTCACCGGGCGGGCGCAGGCCTTCAGTCGACCACCATCCTTGCAGCGTGCGGTTTGCAACGATGCGGCTGGTGCGCGCCTCCAGTAACCCCATGACCGGGTTATAGGAGGTGCGCAGCACGCTGCCCCAGCCTCGCTTGCGCGCGGTTTCCTTTGCGAGTCCCGATTCCCCGACGTCAATAGAGCCTCCGTCGTCCACAGTCAAATCTTCCGCTTTCAGGATTTGCTGCCGTTGCTTTGGTCCTCGTATGCCCCATGTCGCCAAGGCGGCGACGACGCCGAGTATGTCGGCCAGGTTCAGGCTCATATTCGGTGGCCGCCAGACAGCATTGCCTGTCTTTTTGTTCTTCAGGTTGGTTCCCATGATGCCGGGCAGGAACACGATCGGGATCACTGCGGGCAGCTTGGTCTCGATAACCTTGGTTCGTGTGTCCTCGGTGGGTGTCAGGTGTGTGTCAAAGACCGGTCGCCCATCGATATCGCGCGTGCGGGATATCACGACTTCTGGATCGGACGAATTGCGCTCGTTTTGCATTGCCTCCTCAGCCCTTTTGGTCACGCGTGTACTTTCCAAGTACGCGCAACTGAACATGCTCCATCGAAATGCCTCGCTGTTTCGGCAAGCGGCCCTCGCTGTCTGTCACAAGCTTGATGCGTGCGCCATCGTTCCGGCGCAGTTCAACTTGCACGTTTCTCAGCGGCTCTCCGGTGATTTCGTCCCTCAGAAGGTAGGCGTCATCGAACGGCGTTTGGGGCCACGTATTCATCTCTCTTGAGGCATGGGTCGGCCCTTCGAACTTCCTCTGCGCCGCCTTATAGATAATCGGGCCGGGACACTCGAAGGTGATATTCCCGCCCTCAATCGTGATGGCTGCCCCGCCCGCGGTCGCGATGCGAATGCGCTTGGCCGCGGCAAAGTCCACATTCATGTTGGCCGACACAATGGTCAGGTCCTCCCGCGCCGCCAGCTTCAGCAAATCGTGCTGCGCCTGGAGATCGATATCGCCTTGGCCTGCCGTCAGTTGCAGGCCGACGTTGCCGTCGCCGGCCGAAGACAGTCCTGCGGCCACGCCAATCGCCTGTCCAGCATGAAGGCGTGCCTGTCCCGCCACGGCAACATTGTTGTCCTGGCCGCTGGCGAGCACGACGCTTTCCCCACTGGCGATTTGCAAGTCCTGGCCTGCCACCATAGCGACGCCAGCCCTGCCGTTGAGGTGGACCATTGGCTCGCTTTGGTGCGGCACCTTGCCCGGTGTGCAGGTATTGCCGCCAGCCGCATCCTCCTTTGCCGCTTCCAGCGATTGCCCATCGACCATGCCGGCTGCTGCTTTGGCTTGCTTCGCAAGCGGCGAATCGACACCCTTGCCGGTCGACAGGGCTTGGGTCTGGTGCGTAGTCGCGCCATCGCTGAGCGTCTTGACCAGATCGCCCGCCTGCCGCAGCAGTGCGATACCGGCAGCGTTGTCGCCGGTCGGCAGTACGTGGCCCGTGACGGCATCGCGATAGGTCGTCAACAGCAGCCCAGCCCGGCCACGGACCGCGGCGTAGCCATCGGTACGCAGCTCGAACCCTTGGCCCCTGAAACTGCCGCGGCGGTTGTCCTGCTGGTGAATCACGTGGCCGAGATTGAGCTGGGTGGCTTGTTCGGTCGTGGCGAGTTGCGTGCGCAGTTGCTCATCCGTGTCGTCGAACACCAGCTGGTTGTAGCCCTTGCCGCCGTGCTCCTGGCTCTTGAAGCCGGTCAGCGCGGCGTCGTTGCGATGGCCTTCCGGGTCCGTGCTCATGCCGTGCCACGCCGGGCTGTTGCCGCCGGCAAGGTTGCCCTGCGCGCTGGGCTGGCTGTCGGAGCCCATTGCATAGATGCCGCTGGCGTCATAGGGCTGGGCGAACGTGGTGCCACTCATGGACCTGCCGCCCGGCGTGGGGGCGATGCCGGCTTCGCCCTGGCCGTTGTACAGCGCACCGATCACGAACGGCTGGTCGATGTCGTTGTCCGTGAACTTGACCAGCACCTCCTGGCCGATACGCGGCAGCCATTGCCAGCCCATGCCGGCGCCGGCCTGGCGCTGCGCGACGCGGATCCAGCGGCTGCCGCGGTCGTCGGCGCGCTCGCCGCGCTGCCAGGGGAAGCGCACGCGGATCTGCCCGCGCGGGCTGGCGTGGTGTTCGGCGTTGCCATCGGCCTGCGTCTGCCCGTCCGGGCCGACCACGATTGCGGTATGGGCACCAAGCGGAGTAGCCCGGCTATAGAGGCGCGGACAATCGCCCTCCAGCACGGCCGCGCGCCATGGGCGGCGCGCATCGAAGGCGCGGAAAAGCGCCGCATAGCCGTGTTCCCGTGCGGCCGTGGGCAGGGAGTCGGCCGGTACCAGCCGCTCGGCGGCGTCGTCGAAGAAGCTGTTCATCAGGCCGGCGGTGGTTGCCACGGCATCTGGAGCCGGCGGCGGCGTGTCGAAGCACAATGCCGCTTCCAGCGGCCCGATCCGGTCGGCGAGCGCGGCACGCGTTTCCACGGCGAGATTATTGATGCCGCAGTGTTCTACCGCATCGAGCAGCAGCGGGTACCCCGCCGTATCGTCCGGTTGGGGCGGCAGATGCGGGCAATCCGTGACGGTCAGGCGCGTGCCGCTGCGCAGCGTGCGTACGGAGCCGCTGCCGGTGAAGACCAGCGCGCGGGCTTCGATCGCTTCCATCACCTGTTCGGCGACACGCTGCGCGCTGGCCGCGTCCGGCGCCAGCGACAGGCTCACTGAAAAATAGGGATCCGGACTTACGGCACGGCCGGAAAAAACGCCGTAGCGCGACGGCGCATGCCCACGGATCGCGCGCTTGGCTTCGGGGTCCCAGGCACTGACCGCCACGCCGCCGACCGCGGCACGCGTCTCACAGATCAACTGCTGGATCGCATCGGCCGATTCCTGGCTATGCGCACGGTGGTAGCGGATGCCGCCGCCGGCCGCAGATTCGGGGTCTTCCGGCAATTCCGCGCTGTCGGCGAAGATCACCACGGCATGGCCGAAGGGAGATTCGTCGTCTTCCACCACGGTATATCCGAGACCGGCCTCAGCCAGCAGGCGCGACAAGAATTGGTAGTCGGTCTCGCGGAATTGCGCGATGTGGTCGCGTTCACCGAACGCGGCGATGCGGGCTTCGGCTCCGGCGGCGTAACGCCAGTGTGCATACGGCGCATAGTCCTGAAGAACGGCTTCGATGATGCTGTCGAGCGTGCGCTTCTGGAACACCTGGCTGTGGCGCTGCTGCGTGGTCAGCCACAGCCAAGGGATCACGGTCAGGCGATAGCGCGCGAGGCTGCCGTCGGCACTAAGCTTCTCGGCCTGCCGGATCAGGCCGGTGCGGCGTGACTGGCCACCGCCGGCAAGCGTGGTTAGCAACGTGACGCGCTGCCCCATCAGACTGTCCAGCGCGATATCGACATTGGCGCTGACCGCAACGACGCGCCATTCGAACAGCGCCGAGATGGCATCGCGGCCGATCCAGGCTTCGACCGCTAGTTCGCGGATAACACCCTCGCCTTCGAGTGCAAACAAGCGATGGGCCGCGCTGAAGAGCTGCTGGTAAAGGGTGGCTGCATCCATTCGCTTTCCGAATTCCTTGCGTCCATCGCAACACATCGTGCCATCAGAATAAATGGCAAATATGTCAAAAATAGTTCGCAGTATTCTAGAGCCGCGCGCTAATGCCGGGCAGCGGAAAATTCTGCGTATGCAGCCGCCGCGCCTGCCGCATGCACGATCGCCGTGAGGGCAGGGGGATAGGAAGAAACGGGAGATTATTCGGGGCCACGCTGGCGCCTGGCTGCGCCGGCCGCATCGTTCAGCGGCGAAGTGCCGGGCTCAGTGGCCGCCGCAAACCGGGCAATCCGGCGTGCGCGCCAGCCGCATGGTGGTCCATTCCATCGACAGCGCATTGACCATCAGCAGCCGGCCGGCGAGGCTGTCGCCCACGTCGGCAAGCAGCTTGAGGGCCTCGGCTGCCTGCACGGTGCCGACCATGCCGACCAGTGGTGCGAACACGCCCATGGTGGCGCAGGCGACTTCCGGCGCGGGCTCGGCCGGCGGGAACAGGCAGGCGTAGCACGGCGCGTCGGGCTGGCGGCGGTCGAAGACGCTGATCTGGCCGTCGAAGCGCAGCGCGGCGCCGGATACCAGCGGGACCTTGTGGTGCACGCAGGCGCGGTTGACGGCCTGGCGCGTGGCGAAGTTGTCGCAGCAGTCGAGCACCACGCTGGCCGACGCCACCAACTGGTCCAGTTCGGCATCGCCCACGCGCGCCGGCACCGTGACGATGTCCAGGCCGGGGTTGATGCGCAGCATGCCTTCGCGGGCGGAGTCGACCTTGGGCCGGCCCACGTTGGCGGTGGTGTGGATGATCTGGCGCTGCAGGTTGGTCAGGTCGACCTCGTCGTTGTCAACCACGGTGATGCGGCCGACGCCGGCCGAGGCCAGGAAGGGCAGGGCGGCGGCGCCGAGGCCACCGGCGCCGATCACCACCGCGTGGCCGGCCAGCAAGCGACGCTGGCCTTCGATGCCCAGCTCGTCGAGCAGGATATGGCGCGAATAGCGCAGCAGCTGTTCGTCGTCGAGGCCGTCGGACGGGTCGTCCTGCGGGCCTGCGTGGGTCGCGTCGCTCATGCCGGCAGCCTCACTGAAAGGCCTGTGGAATTTACGGTGCCTTGCCGGTCGGCGTGCCCAGCGGCTCGCCGATCGGCGCGCTGGCGGGCGGCTGCTTGCCGGGGGCCGGCGCCGCCGGCTTGGCGGCCGGTACGCTGGCGCCCTTGGCGCCGCTCTTGCCCGTGGGCTTGGCGGCCTTGCCGTTGTCGGCCGGCGGGTTCGTTTCCAGCTTCGACTTGGAGCGCTTGACCGGCTGGCCGTTGAGCTGGGCGATCGCCTGCTGCAGCATGAAGTCGTCGGCCGAGCCGAATTCCACCGGCTTCTTGCGGCGCTCTTTTTCGCGCTCTTCCGGGGTCTTCTTGGCGTTCTCTTCTTCCAGGCGGCGCAGTTCCTCGACGCGGCGCTGCTCGCGCTCGGTCATTTCGGGCTCTTCCGATTCCTGCTTGTTGTGCAGGTGACGCTCGGTGTCGATCTCGCGCGTGATCAGCGCGTCGTCCGGATCGCCTTCGGGGTTCTGGTCGACCGGGATATCGGGGCGGATGCCCTTGGCCTGGATCGACTTGCCGCTCGGCGTGTAGTAGTACGCGATGGTCAGCTTGATGCCGGTATCGTTGGTAAGCGGGCGCACGGTCTGCACCGAGCCCTTGCCGAAGGTGGTCTTGCCCATGATCTGGGCGCGGTGGTGGTCCTGCAGCGCGCCGGCGACGATCTCGGAGGCCGAGGCGGAGTAGGCGTTGGTCAGCACCACCATCGGGATCTTCTTGTACAGCGCGGGCAGGTCCTTGAGCGGATCATCTTCCAGCGACGACAGGCGGTAGTTGTTGTACGTTGCCTTGTACACGCGCTTGGCATCGGGCACCTGGCCGTTGGTCGACACCACCGTGGCGTCTTCCGGCAGGAACGCCGCGGCCACGCCGACCGCGCCCTGCAGCACGCCGCCGCCGTTGTTGCGCAGGTCCAGCACCAGGCCCTTCATGTTGGGGTTCTTCTGCGCCAGCTCGGTGAGCTTGCGCGCCAGGTCGGAAATGGTGCGTTCCTGGAAGCTGGTCAGGCGGATCCAGCCGATATTGTTGTCCAGCATCTTGGCCTTGACCGACTGCACGCGGATCTCGGCGCGCGTGATCGAGACCGGGAAGGTGCGTTCCTCGCTCTTGCGGTAGATCGTCAGCGTGACCTTGGTGCCGGGCTCGCCACGCATGCGCTTGACCGCCTGCTCCAGCGGCAGGCCGCGCACGGGCTTGTCGTCGATACGGGTGATCAGGTCGCCGGGCTGGATGCCGGCGCGGAAGGCGGGCGTGTCCTCGATCGGGTTGATCACCTTGACCAGGCCTTCTTCCTGCGAGATCTCGATGCCCAGGCCGGCAAAGCGCCCGCGCGTGCCTTCCTGCAGTTCCTTGAAATCCTTCTCGTCGAGGTAGGACGAATGCGGGTCGAGGCTGGCGACCATGCCCTTGATGGCTTCGGTCAGCAGCTTCTTGTCATCGACCGGTTCCACGTACTCGCGCTTGATCTGCCCGAAGATATCGGCCATCAGCCGCAACTGGTCCAGCGGCAGGGGCCCCGATGAATTCTGCGCGGTCGCCGAAATCTGCAGCGTGGCGAGCACGCCGGCGACGAGGCCGACAGAAACTAGGCTGATGTTCTTGAGCGTCTTGCGCATGAGGGCTGCCTGAACTTGTACGCGAAGTACGGGTGTACGGTATGGGGATTATGCCGGCTGCGGCCGCCCGGCGCCGGGCGGTTTGTCCGACAGTATAAGTGCGAGTGGAGAAATGGGCCTGTCCCGTCCCGGCTCAGGGTGGGCGGCCGCACATCCTGGCGCGGCCACCCGGGCGGATCTCAGCGTGCCTTGCCCTGGCTGGCCACGGCCGCCAGCGAGGCGGCGATGGCTTCCTGGTCGCCCAGGTAGTAGTGGCGCAGGGGGCGCAGGTCGGCGTCGAGCTCGTAGACGAGGGGGGTGCCGTTGGGAATATTGAGGCCGACGATGTCGTCATCCGAAATCTGGTCCAGGTATTTCACCAGCGCGCGGATGCTGTTGCCATGGGCGGCGATCACCACGCGCTTGCCGGATTGGATGTCGGGGGCGATGGATTCGTTCCACAGGGGCATCACGCGGGCCACGGTGTCCTTCAGGCACTCGGTCAGCGGGATTTCGTTGCGCGGCACATTGGCGTAGCGCGGATCGTCGTACGAGGCGCGCGGATCGGTCGGCTCCAGCGCCGGCGGCGGCGTGTCGTAGCTGCGGCGCCAGACCAGCACCTGTTCGTCGCCGAACTTGGCGGCGGTCTCGGACTTGTTCAGGCCGGCCAGGGCGCCGTAGTGGCGCTCGTTCAGGCGCCATTCGTTGCGCACCGGAATCCACATCAGGTCCATTTCATCCTGCACGTGCCAGAGCGTGCGGATGGCGCGCTTGAGCACCGAGGTGTAGGCCACGTCGAAGCCCATGCCGGCTTCCTTGAGCAGCTTGCCGGCCTGGCGCGCCTGGTCGGCGCCGGTTTCGGTCAGGTCGACGTCGACCCAGCCGGTGAAGCGGTTTTCGAGGTTCCACGTGGATTCGCCGTGGCGGATGAGGACGAGCTTGTACATGCTGCTGCTTCCAGAGAGTAGATAACCTGCATGCGTCCGCGCCGTCACCTGGAGTAGCCGTGAAACGGGCCATGACGGGATTCGGTAAACATCCCATGTCTCGGACAGGCGACAATGGCGGATGGCCGTGCAGCGGCAGGGCCTGGACGCCAAACCGCGTATTTTATAATGCCGCCGACCCAACCTACCGGAAAGCCAACGTGAATTTCTTCGCCGACTATAACAACCTCGCCCTGATCGCCCTCGCCGTGGTGTCGGGCGGCCTGCTGGCCTGGCCCGCGATCTCGCGCAGCGCGGGCGGCAAGTCGGTCAATACGGCCACCGCGACCCAGATGATCAACAAGCGCGGCGCGGTCGTGGTCGACATCCGCGAGCCCGCGGAGTACGCCAAGGGCCACCTGCCGCAGGCCAAGAGCGCGCCGCTGGCCGAGCTGGCCTCGCGCGCGGCCGGGCTTGCAAAGGACAAGGCCGCCCCCATCATCGTCGTATGCCAGACCGGCCAGCGCTCGGGCAAGGCCCAGGCAGCGCTGAAGGAAGCCGGTTACAGTGAGATCTACGCGCTCGAGGGCGGCATTGCCGCCTGGCAGCAGGCGGGCCTGCCGCTGGTGAAGTAAGCCCGGCAACCTGTCGTAACCGTCACGGCGTGCCCCGGCCAGGCCGGGCGCGCACATTGCATTCAAGGAGACCCCACATGGCCCGCGTCGTCATGTACAGCACCATGGTGTGCCCGTATTGCGTCATGGCTGAACGCCTGCTCAAGTCCCGCGGCGTGGAAACGATCGAGAAGATCCTGATCGACCGCGAACCGGGCAAGCGTGAAGAGATGATGACCCGCACCGGCCGCCGCACCGTGCCGCAGATCTACATCGACGACACCCACGTGGGCGGCTTCGACGACCTCTCGGCGCTCGACCGCCAGGGCGGGCTGGTGCCGCTGCTGGCCGCCTGAGCCGGCGCCTTGAGACGGCCCTTGCGCAGAATCGTCTGATTTCGCGCGGGCTGGTTCCGCCATCCCCTCCGGCGCGGGTGAATTCGCCACTCGCGTCATGTACCATATGCGTTTTCCAACCGGGAACCGGCCGGCCCTGCACGACGCAGGCGCTGCCGCCGCCGTCCCCGACACGCATCCAGCCCATCCTCCCGGAAGCCTTTCATGAGCGACCAGCAAAACACCCAGCAGGACGATCAACCTTTCTTCAACATCCAGCGCGTCTACCTGAAGGATATGTCGCTGGAGCAGCCCAACTCGCCGGCGATCTTCCTGGAATCGGAAGCCCCGTCGGTCGAAGTGCAGGTCAACGTCGGCGCTTCGCAGCTGCAGGAAGGCATCTTCGAAGTGGTGGTGACCGGCACCGTGACGACCAAGGTGCAGGACAAGGTCGCCTTCCTGGTTGAAGCGCACCAGGCCGGTATCTTCGATATCCGCAACGTGCCGGTCGAGCAGCTCGATCCGCTGCTGGGCATTGCCTGCCCCACCATCCTCTACCCGTACCTGCGCGGCAATATCGCCGACGTGATCACGCGCGCCGGCTTCCAGGCCATCCACCTGTCGGAAATCAACTTCCAGGCGCTGTACGAGCAACGCCTGCAGGCCGCCATGGAAGAGGCGCAGGGTGGTGCCGAAGGCGGCAACAGCGGCATCGTGATGCCCGACGGCAGCCAGGCCCGCCACTGATCCCGGCGTTCTGCGCCATCCACTGAAACGGGGCTGCGGCCCCGTTTTGCCTTTGGGCTACCATCGTTGGCGCAAGCGGCCCAAGCGCTTGCGACGCCAACCACTGTTCGAGCTGCCATGAAACTGACCTTCCTCGGTGCCGGGGCGTGGGGCACCGCCCTCGCCAGCCATGCCGCGGCCACCAATGACGTGGTGTTGTGGGGACGCGACCCGGCGCAGCTCGCGGCGCTCGCGGCCACGCGCGAGAACGCCGCCTACCTGCCCGGCGTGACACTGTCCGAACGGCTGGCGGTGCAGGCGGATTTCGAGCAGGCGGTCGCGCACGCTGCCGACGATGCGGACGGCATCGTGGTGGTGGCGACGCCGGTGGCGGGCCTGCGCGAGATGACGCGCCGGCTGGCCGCGCGCGGCGCGAAGCCGGTGTCGATGCTGTGGCTGTGCAAGGGCTTCGAGGCCGGCACCCATCTGCTGCCGCACCAGATGGTGCGGGCCGAACTCGATGCCGCCGGGCGCACCAAGGGCTTTGCCTATGGCGTGCTGACCGGCCCCAGCTTTGCCCGCGAGGTGGCGCTGGGGCTGCCGTGCGCACTGACCGTGGCCGGCACCGAGCCGTCGCTGGCGGACCGCGCCCAGGCGGCCTTCCACCATCACGCCATGCGCATCTATGGCAGCGATGACCTGACCGGCGTGGAAGTCGGCGGCGCGGTCAAGAACGTGCTGGCGATCGCCACCGGCGCCAGCGACGGGCTGGGGCTGGGGCTGAACGCGCGCGCCGCGCTGGTGACGCGCGGGCTGGCCGAGATGACGCGGCTGGGACTGGCGCTGGGCGGCCGGGTCGAGACCTTC
The DNA here is from genome assembly GCF_001598055.1 of Cupriavidus nantongensis. Lineage (NCBI taxonomy): Bacteria > Pseudomonadati > Pseudomonadota > Betaproteobacteria > Burkholderiales > Burkholderiaceae > Cupriavidus > Cupriavidus nantongensis. The sequence continues at coordinate 624,399 of NZ_CP014844.1, forward strand.
ATGGGCCTGGCCGGCGTCGGCGACCTGATCCTGACCGCCACCGGCGACCTGTCGCGCAACCGCAAGGTCGGCCAGCAGCTGGCGGCGGGGCAGAGCCTGGAACAGATCCTGGCCGGGCTGGGGCACGTTGCCGAAGGCGTGCGCTGTGCCCAGGCGGTGGCCGAGCTGGCCGCCACGCACGGCATCGAGATGCCGATCGCGCGCGCGGTCTGCGCGGTGCTGTTCGACGGCCTCAGCGCCGCCGACGCAGTGGCGCAGCTGCTGCAGCGCGACGCGCGCGACGAATGAGCGCCCCCCCTTTCCACCTGTTTCTGAGTCTACGCATCGCATGTCAACACGACGCCAGGCGCTGATCGCGCTCGCTGCCGCCTGCGCCGCCGGCGCCTCCGGCAGCGCTTTCGCCCAACCGTGGCCGGCGCGGCCGCTGCGCATGGTGGTGCCGTTCCCGCCGGGCTCGTCGCCCGACCTGATCGCGCGCATCCTGACCGAAAAGCTGGCCGCAGCGCTGGGCCAGCCGGTGGTGGTGGAAAACCGCCCCGGCGCCGGCGGCAATATCGGCACCGGCATCGTCGCGCGCGCCGCGCCGGACGGCTACACGCTGCTGTTCACCATCAACGGCCCGCTGGTGACCGCGCCCACGCTGTCGCGCAACCTCAACTACGACCCGTTCCGCCAGCTGGCGCCGGTCACGCTGGTAGCGACCTCGCCCAACGTGCTGGTGGTCGATGCAAGGCTGCCGGTGCACAACCTGCGCGAGTTCGTCGCGCTGGCGCGGTCCCGGGCGGGGGAACTGAACTATGGCTCGCCCGGCAATGGCAGCGCCTCGCACCTGGCGATGGAGCAGCTGAAGGCGATGGCGGGCGTCGACCTGCAGCACGTGCCGTATCCCGGCTTTCCGCAGATCACCGCGGCGATGGTCGGCGGGCAGGTGCAGGCGGCCTTCATGGTGCCGGCGATCGCGATGCCGCAGGTCAACGCCGGCAAGCTGCGCGTGCTGGCGGTGACCACCACCGGGCGCACCGCGGTACTGCCGTCGGTGCCTACGGTGGCGGAGTCGGGCTACCCCGGTTTCGAGGCGATTTCGTGGCAGGCCGTGCTGGCGCCCGCGGGTACGCCGCAGGCGGTGATCGACCGGCTCTACCGCGAACTGGTGGCGATCATCGGCAGCGCTGACGTGCGCGACAGGATGCGCGCGCAGTATTTCGTGCCGGCCGGCACCGCGCCGGCATCGCTGCGGCAGACCATGGCGAGCGAGAAGGCGCGCTGGGACAAGGTGATCCGGGCAGCCGGCGTGCAGCCGGAGTAAGGCGCCGCGGCAGGCTTCAGCTGCCGCCCGCGAAGCCGTTCTGCCGCCAGGCTTCGAACACCACCACCGCGACCGTGTTCGACAGGTTCAGGCTGCGGTTGTCCGGCCGCATCGGCAGCCGGATGCGCTGCGCGGGCGGAAACCACTCGCGGCGCTCGGGCGACAGGCCGCGCGTCTCGGAGCCGAACACGAACCAGTCGCCCGGCCGGAACGCCACCTGGCCGAACGGCGTGGAGCCGCGCGTGGTCAGCGCGAACATGCGCGTCGGGTCCGGCTGTTCGCTGGCCATCAGCGCGTCCCAGCTGTCGTGCACGCGCATGGTGGCGTACTCGTGGTAATCCAGCCCCGCGCGGCGCATGCGCGCGTCTTCCAGCGGGAATCCCAGCGGTTTGACCAGATGCAGCTGCGCGCCGGTGTTGGCACACAGGCGGATCACATTGCCGGTATTGGGCGGGATTTCCGGTTCGACCAGGACGACGTGGAACATGATGCGGGGCGAGGGCGGGCGCGCGGGCGCCCTTCGTCAGAACGGTGCGCAGCTTACCGCGCGCCCGTGCCCCTGTCATCCCGCCCGCTATGGCGTGCGCAGCGCAACGATCACGCTGACCCGGACCGCGCCCCGTGCCTTGAGCACGGCGGCAGCCTCGTGCAGGGTTGCGCCGGAAGTCATTACATCGTCCACCAGCGCCACGTGCAGGCCGTCGAGCCGCGTGGCGCGGGTCGGCGCGAACGCGCCGCGCAGGTTCACCTGCCGCGCGGCCAGGTCCAGCGCGCGCTGGCTGCCGGTGTCGCGCTGGCGCTGCAGCAGCACCGGGTCGGCGCGCAGGCCCAGGCGGCGCGCCAGCGGCCGCGCGATTTCCCACGCCTGGTTGAAGCCGCGCGCGGCCAGCCGTTGCGGCGACAGCGGCACCGGCACGATCAGGTCGGGTGCGGCATGCCGGGCCGCGGCCCAGGCCCCGGGCAGGCCATCCGCCAGCCTGGCGGCGAGCCACGCCGCCAGCGGCAGGGCGTGGCCGAACTTTAACGCCAGCACCAGCTGGTCCTGCGGCGAGGCGTAGTCGCCCAGCGTATGGGCGTGGTCGAAGGCGCGCGGCGAGGCGCCGCAGGCCGGGCAGTGTAAATGCCGCCCCAGCGCCAACGCGCACACCGGGCAGCGCCGCACCGGGCGCAGCAGGTCGGCGGCGCAGGGCGCGCACACCACCTGCCGCTGCACCGCCCCGCACAGCGCGCAGGCGCTCGGCAGCAACTGTTCGCGCGCACCGGACCAGGCGCGGCCGGCGGCGCCGGCAGCCTGCGCGGCGCGCGCGTATACTTGCCGTCCGGTCGCGGCCCATCGGGCGCGGCGGCCTTGTTCGTCCGGCGCCTTGGGCAGAGCCTGCCCGCGCGCCGGTTCCTGTTGTCCTTGCTGCCCTGTCTGCCCGTGTCCCTGCATGCCGCCGATTCTCCCGATGCCTTCCTGCCGCCCGCGCGCCTGACCCGGCTCGCCTTCGACCGGCGCAGCCGCGGCTTCGGCCAGCTCGACTTCCTGCTGGGCGAGATCGGCCGCCGCATGCAGGAGCGCATGGAGGTGATCCGCCTGGCGCCACAGCGCGCGCTGGATATCGGCTGCGGCCACGGCCAGGGGCTGGCCGGGCTGCGCGCGCGCTTTCCGGATGCGCAGATCGCCGGCCTGGATATCTCCGGCGCAATGCTGGCCGAGGCCGGCCAGCGCGATCCGCAGCGCCGCCCCGGCTGGATCGGCCGCATGCTGGGCAAGCGGCCGCTGTTCGACCTGGTCCAGGGCGATCTTGCCACACTGCCTTTTGCGCCCGCGAGCTTCGACCTGCTGTGGTCCAACCTGGCCCTGCACTGGCATCCGGAGCCGCACCGCGTGTTCCCGGAGTGGCACCGGGTCACGCGCGACGAAGGGCTGGTGCTGTTCTCGCTGTTCGGCCCGGATACGCTGAAGGAGCTGCGCGTGGCCTTTGCCGAGGTCGACGACGCGACCCATACGTTGCGCTTTGTCGACATGCATGACATCGGCGACATGCTCGTTCACAGCGGCTGGTCGACGCCGGTGATGGACATGGAAACCCTGACCGTGACCTACGAGTCGCCCGCCACGCTGCTGCGCGAGGTGCAGGCTTTCGGCGGCCTGCGCGTGCCGGCCGGGGCGCCGCCGCGGGGCCTGCGCGGCCGCGGCTGGTACCAGGCGCTGACGCAGGCGCTGGAGCGGCGGCGCAACGCTGACGGCGTGATCCCGCTGAGTTTCGAGATCGTCTACGGCCACGCCTGGAAGCTGGCGCCGCGCGGCGCGCAGGCGCGTGACGGCGAAGGCCGCGCGGTGGTGCCGCTGGACCAGATCGGCCGTGCAAAACCGCGTCGCGCAGGTTAAAACTGAGTTAACTTGCGCCGGTGGCGGATTGCCGCAAACATAGTGCCGGCGCGGCGGGCAGGGCGATGGCAGTATTTCGGCCCATGCACAGAATCAGGCGGCGCGCAAGCCTTGCGGTCAAGTCGCGCCCTTGTCCGTGTATGGGAAGCGCCCTATAATGCGCCAGTTTGTCGCAGTGGTCCCCTGGCACAAGAACGTCCTGGTTTGCACGCACTGTGCGGTCCGGACGCCATCGTCCCGGGTGTGCATCCGATGCAGAGTGGTTGGCGATGCAAGACTTGGGTATCGCATTCCAGACGGCAGGTGGTGACTCCGGCGGAAATCTCGACGGACCTTCCTCCTCGCCCCACGACTGGCTGATGAAGCGCAATTGCTCGCTGAGTCCCCGCCAGGTCGGCTGGTTTTACCTCTCGATCCTCACGGTTTCGCTTGCCATCGCGCTGTTTTTCGCCTGGCAAGGGTCGTGGCTCGTGCTGCCGTTTGCCAGCATCGAGCTGATCGGGCTGGGCATCGCCCTGCTTGTGTATGCGCGCCATGCGACAGACTATGAGCGCGTCAGCATCACCGACGGCACGCTGGTCGTGGAGACAGCCAGCGCCGGACGGGTGACGCGCCAGGAATTCAATCCGTGCTGGGTGCGGATCGAACTGGGTGAATCGTTCCGCGCGCTGGTGATACTGCGCTCGGGCAGGCGTGCGGTACAGGTGGGGTGTTACGTGGACCCGTACCGGCGACGCAAGTTCGCGCAGGAGCTCGCAGCGGCCTTGCGCCGCCTCTGAGAGGCGGCCGAAGCGGCGGCGGGGACAGATTTGAATCTGTAAATTGGGTAGATAACAAATGAAAATGTGGAAGAAGGCATCCGCAGTTTGTCTGGCCGGCGTGTCCCTGCTTGCCAGCCAGGCGGCGTCCGCGGTCAGCGACATGCCGGGCGGCCCCGCCGTGCGCCAGCTCAACCTGACCGAGCCGGTTACCAAGATCGCCGAACAGATTCACTGGCTGAACTGGATGATGCTGATCATCTGCACGGTGATCTTCATCGCGGTGTTCAGCGTGATGTTCTATTCCATCTTCACGCACCGCAAGGCCAAGGGCGCCAAGCCGGCCTCCTTCCACGAAAGCATCACCGTCGAGGTGGTGTGGACCATCGTCCCGTTCCTGATCGTGATCGCGATGGCCCTGCCGGCCACCAAGACCGTGGTCGCGATGAAGGACACCACCAACTCCGACGTCACCATCAAGGCCACCGGCTACCAGTGGAAGTGGGGCTATGACTACCTGAAGGGCGAAGGCGAGGGCATCTCCTTCGTGTCGACCCTGACCACCCCGCGCGAGCAGATCAACAACGAGCAGGCCAAGTCGAACACCTACCTGATGGAGGTGGACAACGAGCTGGTGGTGCCGGTCAACAAGAAGATCCGCATCGTCACCACCGCCAACGACGTGATCCATGCCTGGATGATCCCGGCCTTCGGCGTCAAGCAGGATGCGATCCCGGGCTTCGTGCGCGACACCTGGTTCAAGGCCGAGAAGATCGGCGTGTACCGCGGCCAGTGCGCCGAGCTGTGCGGCAAGGAACACGCCTTCATGCCGATCGTGGTGCGCGTGGTCTCCGACGCCGACTACACCAAGTGGGTCGACGGCAAGAAGAAGGAGCTGGCGGCCAAGGCCGACGATCCCAACAAGACCTGGACCCTGGACGAAGCCAAGGTGCGCGGCGAGAAGATCTACGCGGCCAACTGCGCGGTCTGCCACCAGCCCAACGGCAAGGGCGGCGGCGCGTTCCCGGCGCTGGACGGTTCCAAGATCGTGAACGGCCCGAAGGCCGGCCAGATGCACATGCTGCTGGAAGGCAAGGGCGGCATGCCGTCGTGGAAGCAGCTGTCCGACACCGAGCTGGCCACGGTCATGACCTATACGCGCAACGCCTGGGGCAACAAGACGGGTGAAGTGATCCAGCCAAGCGAATTCGTGGGCGCCCGCGCCGGCAAATTCCCCGAAGGCGGCGGCGCGGCCGGCGGCGAAGCGCCGAAGGCCGAGGCCAAGCCGGCTGACGGTCAGGCCGACAAGCAGGCTGACAAGCAGGCCAGTCTCGCGGGCAACCGCGTCGCCGGCTGACCCGCTGAAGACAGAACAGGATTAGAGGAGCATTTGCGATGAGTACTGCTACCCCGGACGCACTCGCCCATCCGCACGATCATGCGCATGACGACCACGCGCACGATCACCCGCATGGCTGGCGCCGCTGGCTGTTCGCCACCAACCACAAGGACATCGGTACGCTGTACCTGCTGTTCTCGTTCATCATGCTGCTGTCGGGCGGCGTGCTGGCACTGTTGATCCGCCTGGAACTGTTCGAGCCGGGCCTGCAGTTCTTCCGCCCCGAGCTGTTCAACCAGTTCACCACCATGCACGGCCTGGTGATGGTGTTCGGCGCGATCATGCCGGCCTTCGTCGGTTTCGCCAACTGGATGATCCCGCTGCAGATCGGCGCCTCCGACATGGCGTTCGCGCGCATGAACAACTTCAGCTTCTGGCTGATGCCGCCGGCCGCACTGCTGCTGGCCGGCTCGTTCTTCGTGCCGGGCGGCGCCACCGCCGCGGGCTGGACCCTGTACGCGCCGCTGTCGGTGCAGATGGGCCCGGGCATGGACATGGCCATCTTCGCCATGCACATCATGGGCGCGTCGTCGATCATGGGCTCGATCAACATCATCGTGACCATCCTCAACATGCGCGCCCCCGGCATGACGCTGATGAAGATGCCGATGTTCTGCTGGACCTGGCTGATCACCGCCTACCTGCTGATCGCCGTGATGCCGGTGCTGGCAGGCGCCATCACCATGGTGCTGACCGACCGCCACTTCGGCACCAGCTTCTTCTCGGCCGCCGGCGGCGGCGACCCGGTGATGTACCAGCATATCTTCTGGTTCTTCGGCCATCCCGAGGTCTACATCATGATCCTGCCGGCGTTCGGGATCATCTCGCACGTGGTGCCGGCGTTCGCACGCAAGCGCCTGTTCGGCTACAGCTCGATGGTGTACGCCACCGCCTCGATCGCCATCCTGTCGTTCATCGTGTGGGCCCACCACATGTTCACGACCGGCATGCCGGTGACCGGCCAGCTGTTCTTCATGTACGCGACCATGCTGATCGCGGTGCCGACCGCGGTGAAGATCTTCAACTGGATCGCCACCATGTGGCGCGGCTCGATGACCTTCGAGACCCCGATGCTGTTCGCGATCGGCTTTATCTTCGTGTTCACCATCGGCGGCTTCACCGGCCTGATGCCGGCGGTGGCGCCGATCGACATCCAGCTGCAGGACACCTACTTCATCGTCGCGCACTTCCACTATGTGCTGGTGGCCGGCTCGCTGTTCGCGCTGTTCGCGGGCTTCTACTACTGGGGTCCGAAGTGGAGCGGGTTCATGTACAACGAGACGCGCGGCCAGATCCACTTCTGGGGTTCGCTGATCTTCTTCAACGTGACCTTCTTCCCGATGCACTTCCTGGGCCTGGCCGGCATGCCGCGCCGCTATGCCGACTACCCGACCCAGTTCGCCGACTTCAACGCGATCGCGTCGATCGGTGCGCTCGGCTTCGGCCTGATGCAGGTGTATTTCTTCTTCTTCGTGGTGCTGCCGTCGTACCGCGGCGGCCAGCAGGCCTCGGACAAGCCCTGGGATGGCGCCGAGGGCCTGGAGTGGACCGTGCCGTCGCCGGCGCCGTTCCACACCTTTGAAGTTCCGCCGCAGGTCCGCTAAGGCGGCACCCGCGTAACCAGGCCGCGCAAGGGGCGGCAGCGTCCGCCCCTTGCGCGCCGGCAGGTATCAAGACCGTTATGCAGTCTCCAGACAAAAGCCCGTCACGCCCGGACCACAAGGCCGCCAACCGGCGCCTTGGCCTGATCCTGTTGTCGATCGTGGTGGTTTTCTTTCTGGGGTTCTTCGCCAAGATGAAATTCCTTGGCTGAGGCGGCAACTGAGGCGGCAGGGTAGCGAGATGAGCATCGAGCAGCAGTCAGGCAGGGAAGCGAACCAGGAAGCGGACAAGCGGTTCAACCGCGGCATGATGCTGCGGCTGGTCGTGATCGTTGCCGTGATGTTCGGCTTTGGCTACGCGCTGGTGCCGCTGTACAAGAAGATCTGCGAGATCACCGGCATCAACGTGATCACCACGCGCGAGCTGCACGGCGCGGTCAAGAACACGCAGATCGACAAGAGCCGCACCATCACGGTGGAGTTCGACTCCAACGCGCGCGGGCCCTTCGCCTTCCGGCCGGTGAAGAACAGCATGGAAGTGCATCCCGGCGAGATGGCGACGATCGTCTACGAGGTGGCCAACGGACAGCCGCGCGATATCTCGGCGCAGGCGATCCCGAGCTACGCGCCCAAGCAGGCGACCCAGTATTTCATGAAGCTGGAGTGCTTCTGCTTCAAGCAGCAGACGCTCAAGGCGAACGAGGCGCGCGAGATGCCGGTGGTGTTCGTGATCGACCCCGCGCTGCCCAAGGATGTAAAGAGCATTACGCTGTCATACACCTTTTTCGAGGTGGGCACGCCGGTGGCGCAGGCGCCCGAAGGCCAGCTGGCGCCGCAGCCCGCGCCGGCCGGCAAGGGCATCTGAAGCGGACCGCGGCGGAAGCCGGCTGCAGGCCGGTCAGGCGGAGGACGGGCGATGGACGAGATGAAGGACGCGGTCAAGCGCAAGCTGTCGTTTGCGCAGACCATGCGCGCGGTGCTGTGGTCGTTCATCGGCCTGCGCAAGGGCGCCGAGCACGAGCGCGACATGGCCCGGCTGAACCCGGTCCATGTGGTGATCGCCGGGCTGATCGCGGCGGCGGTATTCATCGCGGTCCTGGTCGTGATCGTGCGCATGGTGGTCAGCCAGGCGGCGGCGTAGCAGGGCAGGAAGGGTAGACAACAAAAGCAGTCGCAGAACAAAGCAACCGCGGCGGCGGGGGCTGCCCAGAGGAGGCGGGCGGCCTGCAGTGCCAAGGCGGGGACAACGAATACTGAATCAAAGACTCTGAGCTGGAGATAAAAGAATGAGTGCGAATCGCGCAAACGCTCCGTACTACTTCGTACCGGGCCCGTCGCGCCACCCCATCACCGCAAGCTTCGGCCTGCTGATGACGGGTGCCGGCGCCGCCGGTTGGGTAAACGGGCAGCCCTGGGCGCCGTACCTGTGCGGCTTCGGCCTGCTGTGGTTCCTGTTCGTGCTCAAGAGCTGGTTTGGCGACGCCATCAGCGAGTCCGAAGGCGGCATGTACGGCAAGAACATCGACCTGTCGTTCCGCTGGTCGATGGGCTGGTTCATCTTCTCCGAGGTGATGTTCTTCGCCGCGTTCTTCGGCGCGCTGTTCTACGCCCGCGCCATCGCCATGCCGTGGCTGGGCGACCTGAACAACAAGATCCTGTGGCCCGACTTTGCCGCGGTATGGCCCAACACCGGCCCGGCCGGCGTGGTGGAAAACTTCCAGACCATGGGCCCGTGGCCGATCCCGACCATCAACACCGCGCTGCTGCTGATGTCGGGCGTGACGCTGACCTGGGCGCACCACGCGCTGCTGGCCAACAAGCGCAGCCAGCTGATCCAGGGCCTGGCGCTGACCATCCTGCTGGGCGCGATCTTCATGGGCTTCCAGGTGTACGAGTACATGCACGCCTACTCGGACCTGAACCTGAAGCTGAGTTCGGGCATCTACGGCTCGACCTTCTTCCTGCTGACCGGCTTCCACGGTTTCCACGTGACCATGGGCGCGATCATGCTGGCGGTGGTGCTGGTCCGCGTGCTGAAGGGCCACTTCACCCCCGAGCACCACTTCGCTTTCGAAGGCGCGGCCTGGTACTGGCACTTCGTTGACGTGGTGTGGCTGTTCCTCTACATCGTGGTGTACTGGCTGTAACCGGCTGCCGTACCCGCCGGCGGGCCCCGGGGTGACCGGGTCCGCCGGCGCCAACGCAAAAGAGAAACGCCGCAGGGGCCTGGCCAGCCTGCGGCGTTTGTCTTTTGCGGGCCGCGGCGCGCCGGTTCAGGGCGCCATGCGGATGCCGGTGCTGTGGATCCAGCCCATCCAGCTCGAGAACAGGATGAACAGGAACAGCGCCACCGAGAAGCCCACGCGCAGCATCAGCGAGCGCATCATGTTGGGCGTCTTGCCGCGGTCGCGCATCATGAAGAACAGGGCCGAGGCCAGGCTGGCAATGATCAGGATGAAGGCAATGATGATGACAAAGCGCATGGCGGGGCGGGTTGGGGGCAGGCGCGGCGCGACGTGCGGCGCACAGGCCCATTATCGCACCGGGGCGCGCTTCGCTGTGCCGCAGGGACGATGAGCTGGCGCCGCTTCGCCAGCCCGTTGCCGCTGGCCGCCGCGCTGGTCGTGATCGCGGTGACTGGTGCGCTCGGCAACTGGCAGCTCGATCGCGCGCATGAGAAAGAAGCGCGCGCGGCACGGCTGCAGGCGCTCGCAACCCAGCCGCCGGTGGTGCTGGGCACGGCGCCGCTGTCACAAGTTGTGACCGACCGCGCGGTGCGCGTGAGCGGGCGCTTCGACGCAGCGCGCACCGTATTGCTGGATAATCGCCCCCACGGCACGGGCGGTCGCAGCGGCGACAGCCGCGCGGGCTTCCTGGTGGTGACGCCGCTGGTGATCGGCGCGGCGCCGGATGGGGCCGGCGCCATGCGTGCGGTGCTGGTGCTGCGCGGCTGGCTGCCGCGCGATGCCGGGGACCGCACCCAGATCGCGCCGTTCCCGACGCCCGAAGGCGAGGTCACCATCACCGGCACGGCACTCGCCGGTGTGCCGCGGGTCTATAGCCTGGGCCAGGAGGCCGCCGGCAGCAGGATCCGCCAGAACCTCGAGATCGCGCCGTATGCCGCCGAAACCGGGCTGGCCCTGCACCCGCTGGTGATCGAGCAGCGCAACGACAGCGGCGACGGCCTGGCGCGCGACTGGCCGCCTGCCGACGTCGGTGCCGAGCGCCACTATGGCTATGCCTTCCAGTGGTTCGGGCTGGCCGCGCTGACGGTGGTGCTGGTGGTCGTGCTGGGCTGGCGCCGCGCACGGCGGCTGGCCGCACCCTGATCGAATGAATTGACCGCCCTTGCGCCGCGTACCGGTGCATGGGCCCGCCGAAGACAAAGGACAGACGTACTCCATGGCACAGCAAGACTCCGCTCCGGCCGCCGCGGCCCCGCCGCGCGACCCCCGCATCGACGCGCGCACGCGCCGTGGCCGCCTGCAGATGCTGATGCTGCTGCTGGTGTGCGCGTCGCCGGTGATTGCCTCCTACTTCACCTACTACGTGATCAAGCCGCGCGGCGGCGCCACCAACTACGGGGCGCTGGTCGACCCGCAGCGGCCGATGCCGCCGGTGCGCGTCACCGACGAGCAGGGCCAGGCCGTGCCGCTGGAGCAGTTCCGCGGCAAGTGGCTGCTGGTCAGCGCCGATCCGTCGGCCTGTGACGAGGCCTGCGCCAAAAAGCTCTTCACCATCCGTCAGATCCGCGCCGGGCAGGGCCAGGACCGCCTGCGCATCGTGCCGGTATGGCTGGTCACCGACGACGGCAAGATCGACGAGCGCCTGGTTTCCGCCTACAACGAGCCCTACGCCGGGGTGCGCTTCCTGCGCATGGACCGCCAGGCCGCGCAGCAGTGGCTGCCGGCCGAGCCGGGCAAGCGCGCCGAGGACACGCTGTTCCTGGTCGACCCGCTGGGCAACCTGATGATGCGCTTCCCGCACGACCCGGATCCCAAGAAGATGAGCGGCGACCTGAAGAAGCTGCTCAAGGTCTCGCGCATCGGTTGAGGGGACGGCATGCTGCTGCAACTGGCCATCATCGGCATCCTGATCGCGCTGTTCCCGCTGTCCTACGTGATGGTGAAGGGCGACCGCAACAAGTACCGCAAGCTTGCCTGGATCACGGCGTTCCTGACGCTGGACCTGATCATGTTCGGCAGCTTCACGCGGCTGACCGACTCCGGGCTGGGCTGCCCGGACTGGCCTGGCTGCTACGGGCATTCCAACCCGCATGCCGCGCTGGAGCCGATCCGCGCGGCCGAGACCGCGATGCCGAGCGGGCCGGTGACGCTGGCCAAGGCGTGGATCGAGATGATCCACCGCTACTTCGCCATGGCCGTCGGCGTGCTGATCATTACGCTGATGGTGCTGGCGTGGGTCAAGCGGCGCGAGCTGAAGCAGTCGCCGTGGTTCGCCACCGGCGTGCTGCTGCTGGTGTGCGTGCAGGGCGCCTTCGGCGCCTTTACCGTGACGCTGAAGCTGCAGCCGATCATCGTCGTCACGCACCTGATGCTGGGCATGGCGCTGCTGGCGGTGCTGATCCAGCTGGGCTCGCGCAACGACCCGCCGCACCCGGTCGCGCCGCAGGCGGCGCGGCTGCGCTGGCCGGTGCGCATCGGCCTGCTGCTGCTGGTGATCCAGATCTTCCTGGGCGGCTGGGTCAGCACCAACTACGCGGTGCTGGCCTGTACCGACTTCCCGCTGTGCAACGGCCAGCTGGTGCCCGAGATGGACTTCCGCCACGGCTTTACGCTGTGGCGCCAGCTGGGCATGACCGCGGACGGCGACTACATCCCGCACGCGGCGCTGGTGGCGATCCACTGGGTGCATCGCGGCTTTGCCGTGATCGTGCTGGGCTACCTGGCCTGGTTCGGCCTGCGCGCGCGCCGGCTCGAAGGCCTCGGCCGCGCGGCCGGCTGGCTGCTGGCGGCGCTGGTGCTGCAACTGGCCACCGGGCTGTCGAATATCGTGTTCGACTGGCCGCTGGTGGCGGCGGTCGCGCATAACGGCGGCGCCGCGGTGCTGCTGCTGCTGCTGGTCCGTCTCCACTACAATATCGGGCTGACGACCCGGGCCGCCGGCGCCCCCGCTGCCGTGCCGACTGCCGCCCGCGCCACATGAAAGACAAGACCCCTTCCGTGGTTACCGCTACCCACTCCCATTCCCTGGGCAAGTTGAGCCGCATGCGGCACCTGGCCCGCCAATATGCCGCCCTGACCAAGCCGCGCGTAACGCAGCTGGCCGTGTTCTGCGCCATCATCGGCATGTTCCTCGCCACCCCCGGCATGGTGCCGTGGCCGGTGCTGATCGGCGGCGCCGCCGGCATCTGGCTGCTGGCCGGCGCGGCCTTTGCCATCAACTGCCTGGTCGAGCAGAAGATCGATGCGCTGATGCGCCGCACCGCCTGGCGCCCGTCCGCCACCGGCGAGATCACCACGCGCCAGACGCTGGTGTTCTCCGCCATCCTGGGCGGCGCGGGCATGTGGCTGCTGCATGTCTACGCCAACGACCTGACCATGTGGCTGACCTTCGCCACCTTCCTGGGCTACGCGGTGGTCTACACCATCCTGCTCAAGCCAGCCACGCCGCAGAACATCGTCATCGGCGGCCTGTCCGGAGCGATGCCGCCGGCGCTGGGCTGGGCCGCGGTCGCGGGCGAGGTGCCGGCCGAGGCCTGGTTCCTGGTGCTGATCATCTTCACCTGGACCCCGCCGCACTTCTGGGCGCTGGCGCTGTACCGCCGCGCCGACTACGCCAAGTCCGGCCTGCCGATGCTGCCGGTCACGCACGGCGAGCGCTACACGCTGCTACATATCCTGCTGTACACGCTGGTGATGATCGCGGCGACGCTGCTGCCCTTCGTCTACGGCATGAGCGGCTACATCTACCTGGCGGCCGCGCTGGCGCTGGGCGCGGGCTTCCTGGCCTATGCCTGGAAGCTCTACCGCAACTATTCGGACGAACTGGCGCAGCGCACCTTCCGTTTCTCGATCCTGTACCTGTCGCTGCTGTTCGCGGCGCTGCTGATCGACCATTACTTCAAGTTCGTGCCGCAGGTCTGACCTGCGCCTTGCGCGCGCCCCGGCTGCGGCATCTTGCCGCGCCGGCGCGAGCCCGGCAGCATGATCGGCGATACTGCATGCTGTTTCCTTCCCATTCCCGACCCGTCCCCTGCATGCCACGCCTCAGCTCCGCTTCCGGCCTGTTTGCCGCCTTCCGCCGCTTTTCCCTGCTGGCCGCGCTGGCCCTGGCCGTCGCCGCGTGCGGACAGCAGAAGGCGTCGTTCCGCAATGTCGATATCACCGGCGCCGCCGACTTCGGCAAGGACTTCTCGCTGACCGACCATACCGGCAAGGTGCGCACGCTGGCCGACTACAAGGGCAAGGCGGTGGTGATGTTCTTCGGCTACACCCACTGCCCGGACGTCTGCCCCACCACCATGGCCGAGCTGAAAGCGGTGATGGAGAAGCTGGGGCCGGACGCGGACCGCGTGCAGGTGCTGTTCGTCACGGTCGACCCGGAACGCGATACGCAGGCGCTGCTGGCGCAATACGTGCCTGCCTTCGATCCCCGCTTCGTCGGGCTGCGCCCGGCCGACGAGGCCGCGCTGCAGAAGCTGGCCAAGGACTTCAAGGTGTTCTACGCCAAGGTGCCGGGCAGCTCACCCAACAACTACACCGTCGATCACTCGGCCGGCAGCTATGTGTTCGATCCGCAGGGCAAGCTGCGGCTGTTTATCCGCCACGGCCAGGGTCCGGAGCCCATCGCGCACGACCTGAAACAGCTGTTGTCCTGATGCAGCCGGGGCGAAGGGTGCGGCATAACGTCGCACCAACGCTCCGCGGGCAACAAAAAAGGCCGGTCCATGGACCGGCCTTTTGCATGGTTGCGGTGAGGATCAGGCGAATGCCTGCAGCGCGCCCTTCATCTTCTTCATCGCCGCCGCCTCGATCTGGCGGATGCGCTCGGCCGACACGCCGAACTCGTCGGCCAGCTCATGCAGCGTGGCGCCGCCCGAGCCGTCGTCCTCGACGTTGAGCCAGCGTGCCTCGATGATGCGGCGGCTGCGTTCGTCGAGCTTGCCCAGCGCTTCTTCCAGCCCCTCGACCTGCATCCGGTCGTGGCGCTTGGCTTCCATCACGCGGGTCGGCTCGTTGTGGTTGTCGGCCAGGTAGGCGATGGGGGCGAATTCCTCTTCGCCGTCGTCGACCTGCCCTTCGAGCGCCAGGTCGCCGCCCGACAGGCGGGTTTCCATCTCCATCACTTCTTCGGGCTTGACGTTCAGCTCGCGCGCGACGGCCTCGACCTGTTCCGGCGTAAAGGTGTGGCCGCCCTGCTTGTGGCTGCGCAGGTTGAAGAACAGCTTGCGCTGGGCCTTGGTGGTGGCCACCTTGACCATGCGCCAGTTCTTCAGCACGTATTCATGGATTTCGGCCTTGATCCAGTGCATCGCGTACGACACCAGCCGCACGCCCTGGTCCGGATCGAAACGCTTCACCGCCTTCATCAGCCCGATATTGCCTTCCTGGATCAGGTCGGCGTGGGGCAGGCCGTAGCCGAGGTACTGGCGGGCGATCGACACCACCAGCCGCAGGTGCGACATCACCAGGCGGCGCGCCGCGTCGACGGAATCGTGGTCGCGCAGTTCGCGCGCGAGGCGTTGCTCTTCCTCTGCGGTCAGCAGCGGAATACGGTGGACAGCCTGGATATAGCTGTCGAGGTTGCCCACGGTCGCCGGAAAGGTCAGCGCAAAGCTGCCCGTGTTCCGGGGCACCGTCGGCAGACGGTTATTCAGGGTTTGGTCGGCAGACAAGACTGCGTTCACTCAATGGCTCCTTTCGCGTCCGGCGGTTTGGTTGCCGGTGCGCCGCGGTCCCTGGGGAATCGGCGGCACTGCAACACATCTTAGCACTCTGGCCGGGTGAGTGCTAATTGGAGTTCCGATGGCCTTGATAGTTCCCGGGTATCGCTTCATCTAATCGAATAGCCAGGGAGATCGTAAAGAGACGGCAACGATACCGCTGCCACCGGGCACTGTAGTTAGAGCGCAGGCTGCCACCGGGGTTCTGCCCGGCGCTGCAATGCTCTGTTCCAGCAGCGGCTACACTCGACCGGCGGGCGGCGCACTGGCATGCTTGCGAGCCTCTCTTATCGGATCGGAGGATTTATGTCTGCTATCGAACACTTGCTCAAGCCGCATGTGCGCGACCTGGGCGATTTCACCGTGCGCCGGCTGCTGCCGGCCGCGGCAACCCAGACCGTCGGGCCGTTTATCTTCTTTGACCATATGGGACCGGTGCAGCTGCCGCCCGGCCAGGGCGCCGATGTGCGCCCGCATCCTCATATCGGCCTGGCCACGGTCACCTACCTGTTCGAGGGCGAGATCATCCATCGCGACAGCCTTGGCAGCGACCAGGCGATCCGCCCCGGCGACGTCAACTGGATGACCGCCGGCCATGGCATCGTGCACTCGGAGCGTTCGCCCCAGCATGTGCGCCCGGAGGGCGCGCGCCTGCATGGCATCCAGACCTGGGTCGCGCTGCCGCAGCAGCACGAGGGCGCCGAGCCGTCGTTCTTCCACCATCCCGCGGCGACGCTGCCGCGTATCGAGCGGCCCGGCCTGCGCATGGTGGTGATTGCCGGCGATGCGTTCGGCCAGACCTCGCCGGTCAAGGTCTTCAGCCGCACGCTGTACGTGGCGATCGAGCTGGACGCGGGCGCCAGCGTGGAGATTCCCGCCGACCACGCCGAGCGCGGCATCTATCCGGTCGACGGCGCGGTCTCGCTCGACGGCGAGCCGCTGCCGGCCGAGCACATGGTGGTGCTGACGCCGGGCCAGCCGGCAACGCTGACGGCGACGGCGCCGTCGCGGGTGATGCTGCTGGGCGGCGACCCGACCGACGGCCACCGCTTTATCTACTGGAATTTCGTCGCCAGCAGCAAGCTGGCGATCGAGGCCGCGGCCCAGCGCTGGGAGGACGACCAGTTCCCGCACGTGCCGGGCGAGACCGAGCGCATTCCGCTGCCCCCGCGCAAGCCCTGACGGTTGTCGCCAGGCCGGCTCAGACCGGGCTGGCCCAGGTCACGCGCGTGCCCTGGCGCAGGCATTCGCGGATGGCCTCGATCTGGATGGTGATGGGCGCCGGCACCGGCACCGCGCCATCGAGCACGCGCCGGATCCAGGCCACGGTCAGGCCGGCATCGCTGCCCGGCGGCAGCTCCGGCACGTCGCCGATCGAGCCTCCGGCCTGGCCCACCAGCGTCTGCTGGTGGCCTTCATGCAGCCAGTCGATGCGGCCGCTGCGCCGGGCGTCGGCCACCACCTCGCCCTCGGTGCCGCGCGCCAGCAGCACGTTGGCGGGCTCGTGCGAGAAGTAGT
The DNA here is from genome assembly GCF_001598055.1 of Cupriavidus nantongensis. NCBI lineage: Bacteria > Pseudomonadati > Pseudomonadota > Betaproteobacteria > Burkholderiales > Burkholderiaceae > Cupriavidus > Cupriavidus nantongensis. The sequence goes on from NZ_CP014844.1 coordinate 641,261, forward strand.
CGGTCAGCGTCTCGCGGTATTCGGGGTGCGTGTAGCTGTACAGCCGCAGGCCTTCGGCGGGCGTGTGCTCGCCCACCGGCTGCAGCATCTTGGCCACCGTATGCGACGAATTGCGCAGGCCGATCACCGTGCGCCGCTCCAGCAGCCGCGACAGCCCGGGCGACAGCACGTCGACCGGCAGCACCGCCAGCGGGCCGTCCCCATCGCTCTTGCGCAGCTGGGCCGACGCTTCGGCGGTGCTCGCGCACAGGGGCACGCCCAGCGCCTCGAACAGCGCCATGCTGGTCACGCGGCCCTCGAACACGCGCGTGCCGTGCACCAGCACCGGAATGCCTTCGCGGGCCAGCAGCAGCGCCAGCAGCGGCACCAGGTTGGGCTGCTTGCGCGCACCGTTGTAGCTGGGGATCACCACCACCTGCCGGTCCGGCGGCGCCGGCAGCGGCTGGCAATGCGCATGGGCGGCCTCCAGCATGCCGGCCAGCTCGTGCGGGGCCTCACCCTTGATGCGATAGGCCATCAGGATCGCGCCCAGCTCCAGGTCGGACACGCGGCCCGCCAGCATGGCATCGAACAGGGCCTGCGCGTCCTCGCGCGGCAGCGCGCGCGCGCCGTTGACGCCGCGGCCGATCTCCTTGATATAGCGGGCGGCGGGGAAAGGGGCGGCGGTGGTGGTCATGGCGGCGTGGGGTAGTCTGTTCTGGGTTCATGATAGCGGAGCGCGGCGGCCGCGCCCATGGCCGCCTGGCGCGCCCCTAACGCGACCTCGCGACCTCGCGACCTCGCGGCCTCGCGGCCTCGCGGCCTCGCGGCTAAGCCGCTTCCTGCAGCGCCGGATTGCGCTGCTTGCGGTAGAGGAAGTCCAGCACCGCGGTGCGGCAGCCGTGGTAGGCCGGGTCGTCCGCCAGCGCCACGCGGTCGCGCGGGCGCGGCAGGTCCACCGTCAGGATCTCGCCGATGGTGGCGGCCGGGCCGTTGGTCATCATCACGATGCGGTCGGCCAGCAGCACCGCCTCGTCGACATCGTGCGTCACCATCACCACCGTGCTGCGCGTGCGCGCGACGATCTTGATCAGTTCGTCCTGCAGGTGCGCGCGCGTGAGCGCATCGAGCGCGCCGAAGGGCTCGTCCATCAGCAGCACCTTGGGCGCCATCGCCAGCGCACGGGCAATGCCCACGCGCTGCTTCATGCCGCCGGAGATTTCGTGCGGATACTTGCCTTCGGCGTGGCTCAGGCCCACCAGCGCCAGTGTGTCGTGCGTGCGCGCCCTGAGCTGCGCCTTGTCCTCGCTGGCCGCGAACACGCGCTCGACGCCGAGGTAGACGTTGTCGAAACAGGTGAGCCACGGCAGCAGCGAATGGTTCTGGAACACCACCGCGCGCTCCGGCCCGGGCCCGGCGATTTCGCGCCCGGCGCAGATCAGCGCGCCAGTGGTGGGTGTGGCCAGCCCCGCCAGCAGGTTCAGCAGCGTGGACTTGCCGCAGCCGGAGTGGCCGATCAGCGTGATGAACTCGCCCTCGGCGATCTGCAGCTGGATGTCGCGCAGCGCGACGAACGGGCCCTTGCGGGTCTTGAAGGTCTGGCCGACGTTTTCGATGCTGACGAACTTGTCCATGGCGTTTCTCCCGGTCGGATCAATGGGTGCCGTAGCTGAAGCGCCGGGCCAGCGCCAGCAGCGCATGTTCCAGCAGCAGGCCGATCAGGCCGATAACGAAGATGGCGATCACGATGTGCTCGACCTTCAGGTTGTTCCACTCGTCCCACAGCCAGAAGCCGATGCCGGTGCCGCCGGTCAGCATCTCGGCCGCGACGATCACCAGCCAGGCCGTGCCGATCGACAGCCGCACGCCGGTCAGCATGTAGGGCAGCACCGCGGGCAACAGCACGCGCGTGAACACCTTCCACTCGGACAGGTCGAGCACGCGCGCCACGTTCAGGTAGTCCTGCGGCACGCGCGTGACGCCCACCGCGGTGTTGATCACCATCGGCCAGATCGAGCAGATAAAGATCGCCCAGATCGCGGCGGGATTGGCGGCCTTGAACAGCAGCAGCCCGATCGGCAGCCACGCCAGCGGCGAGACCGGACGCAGCAGGCTGATCACCGGCGCAGTCATCGCGTTCAGGAACGCAAAGCGCCCGATCACGAAACCGGCCGGGATGCCGACCAGCGCGGCCAGGCCGAAGCCCGCCGCCACGCGCGCCAGCGACGCCAGCACATTCCAGCCGATGCCCTGGTCATTGGGCCCGTTGCGATAGAACGGATCGGCAAACAGCGGCACCGCGGCGTTCCAGGTCGCGCCCGGGGTGGGGATGGCCGGGATCATGGTGGCGATGCCGTGCCAGGCCAGCACGAACAGGGCGAAGCCCAGCAGCGGCGGCACCGCCTTGAGCACCAGCGCGGCGGCGGCCTCGCGGCGTGCCGTGCGCCGGGCCTGCGCGGCGATTTCCTGTTCGCGCCGGCGGCTCCGTTCCTTGGTGTCGGGATCGGCTGCGGCATCGGGCGTGGTGGAGGCTATGGCATTCACGTCGGGCTCCTTTGGTCAGGGGCACTGCGGATCAGGCGGCAGGCGCGCCGGCGGCCTTGATCTTGAAACCGTCGGCATAGGCTTTCGGGTCCTTGCCGTCCCAGACCACGCCGTCGATCAGCTTCGAGCTGCGCATGTCGCTCTTTGGCAGAGGGACCTGCGCGGCGGTGGCGGCCTGCTTGTAGATGTCGATGCGGTTGACCTGCCTGGCCACGGCGAGGTAATCCGGGTGGGTCTTGAGCAGGCCCCAGCGCTTGTGCTGCGTCAGGAACCACATGCCGTCGGACAGGAACGGGAAGTTCGCGTTGCCGTCCTGGTAGAACTTCATCGCGTCGGGGTCGTCCCAGGTCTTGCCCAGCCCGTTGGTGTAGCGGCCCAGCATGCGGTCGAGGATGATGTCCATGTCGGTATTGACGTAGGACTTGGCGGCGATGGTTTCGGCGGTCTTGCGGCGGTTGGAGGCCGATGCATCGATGAACTTCGACGCCTCCAGCACCGCCGCCACCATCGCGCGCGCCGTGTTGGGATGCTTCTGCACGAACTCGGCGGTGGTGCCCAGCGTCTTTTCCGGATGGTTCTTCCAGATTGCCTGCGTGGTCTCGGCGGTGAAGCCGATCTTGTCGGCAATCGCGCGCGCGCCCCAGGGCTCGCCCACGCAAAAGCCATCCATGTTGCCCACGCGCATGTTGGCCACCATCTGCGGCGGCGGCACCGTGATGGCCTTGGCGTCCTGCATCGGGTTGATGCCGTTGGCCGCCAGCCAGTAGTACAGCCACATCGCATGCGTGCCGGTCGGGAAGGTCTGGGCGAAGGTGTAGTCGCGCTTTTCCTTCGTCATCAGCGCCTTCAGGCTGGCACCGTCGCGCACGCCTTTGTCGGCCAGCTTGGACGACAGCGTGATGGCCTGGCCGTTGTGGTTCAGGCTCATCAGCACGGCCATGTCCTTCTTCGGCCCGCCGATGCCGAGCTGCACGCCATAGACCAGGCCGTAGAGCACGTGGGCCGCGTCCAGCTCGCCATTGACCAGCTTGTCGCGCACGCCCGCCCACGAGGCTTCCTTGGTCGGCGTGATCTTGATGCCGTACTTCTTGTCGAGCCCGAGCGTGGCCGCCATTACTACCGAGGCGCAGTCGGTCAGCGGGATAAAGCCGATGCGCACCTCGGACTTCTCCGGCGCGTCGGAGCCCGCGGCCCAGGCGCCGGCGCGCACCAGCGGATCGACCAGCGTCATCACGCTGGCGCCGGCGATGGTGGCCAGCGCACGGCGCCGGCCGCTGCTGGCCGGTACCGCGTCGGCGGCGGCAGCGGCGTCGGAGTGCTGGACGGCCGGGTGCAGCGGCCTGGCATGGCTGAGGCGAGAGGGCATTGCGTGGCTCCAAGAAAAAAGCGTCCCCTGGCACAGCCGGCTTCGCCAGAAGACCGGTGCGCTGCGGGGACGCCGTTGTCCGTGGCGTGACGCGGCCAGCGTTGGCCATGTCCGCCTGAATTGTCGATCGGCCGCCGTTGGCCGATGCCTGCACAACGCAAGGCGTATGCCAGCACTGTGCGGTGCAGCATTTCGGGGAGCGCGGAGCCGGAACGGGGCAAAAGAGGGATGAAATGGGCTAGCGCGGTGCGTACGTGACGCGGTCCGGACACAGCCGGCGCAGTGCCGGCGGCAATGGGCGAGCGAGGCGGAAATGGCGTCGCGCCACGAACGTGCAGCGCACCAGCCGCGTGCGGCGTTGCACCGCGGCGGCAAGCGCGTCGGGGTCGCGCTCAGCCCATCACGTCGATCACGCGCTGCGCGGCATCGACCAGCTTAAGCCCGCGCTCCATCGCCATGCTGCGCAGGCGCTTGTAGGCGTCTTCCTCGCTGAGCCCGCGCGCCTGCATCAGCAGGCCCTTGGCGCGCTCCACCACCTTGCGCTCGGCCAGCTTCAGCCGCGTGGCGTCGAGTTCGGCGCGCAGCTGCTGGTCCAGCTCGAAGCGCGCATAGGCAACGTCGAGCACGGTCTTGACGCGCTCCGCGCGCAGGCCGTCGACGATATAGGCGGTAATGCCCGCGCTCAGTGCGGCCTTGATGCGCTGGCTGTCGTCGTTGTCGGTGAACAGCACGATCGGGCGCGGTGCATGCTGGGTCGACACGCACACGTGCTCGATGGTGTCGCGCGCGGCCGACTCGGACGCGATGATCAGCATGTCGGGCTGGCTGGCGGTGATCACTTCGGGCAGCCGCAGGTCGGCGTCGACGATCTGGATCTCGGTGAAGCCAGCGTTCACCAGCCCGCTGCGGATGGTCTCGACGTTGAGGGGATCGGCATCGAGCGGGTCGCGCACGAGCAGGATGCGCAGCACCCGGCTGGGGGGCGCCGCGGTCGCCGGCGTGGGCGTGGGGGGCGGATGGCGTCGTGTCATGGCTGGCTCTGTTGCAGTGCGCCATGCAAGATTCGCGCCGGCAGCGCCAGGGAGGACGCCCCAGTCCGGTGCGGCGGCGCTGCGAGCGTGCCTGCGTTCATTGTATGCGGCCGTACGCAGGCCCCGGCCCCCGGTGTATCCTGTTGCCCTGCTGCGCCCGGCACCGGGCCCCGTCGCAGCACCGATCAGACCTATCTGGAGAGATGCATGACCGAATTCGTGTTCGCCCCGCCCGCGCCCGTCGGCGTGCCGGTGCGCGGCAGCCACGCCAGCTTTCCGGTCCGGCGCGTGTACTGCGTCGGCCGCAACTATGCCGCCCATGCCCGGGAAATGGGTTCGGACCCCGACCGCGAGCCGCCGTTCTTCTTCTGCAAGCCGTCCGATGCGGTCAGCTACGTCGCCGACGGTACCGAGGGCGCCTTCCCGTACCCGCCCGGCACCAGCAACTGCCACTATGAAGTGGAGCTGGTGGTGGCGATCGGCAAGGGCGGCCGCGACATCCCGGTCGAGCAGGCCGCCGGCCATGTGTTCGGCTATGCCGTGGGCCTGGACATGACGCGCCGCGACCTGCAGAACGAATCGAAGAAGACCGGCCGCCCGTGGGAGACCGGCAAGGCCTTCGACCGCTCCGCGCCGATCGGCCCGATCGTGCCGGTCGCGGCCATCGGCCACCCGGAGAAGGGCGAGGTCACGCTGTCGGTCAACGGCGTGGAAAAGCAGCGCGGCGACCTGTCCGACCTGATCTGGTCGGTGCCCGAGATGGTGTCGTACCTGTCGAAGCTGTTCGAGCTGCAGCCCGGCGACCTGATCTTCAGCGGCACGCCTGAGGGCGTGGGCCCGGTGGTCCGGGGCGATGTCATGCAGTGCCACGTCGGCGGCGTGGGCGATCTCACCATCAAGGTAGTCTGAACCGATGCTCAAGCTTTACAGCTATTTCCGCAGTTCGGCCTCGTTCCGCGTGCGTATCGCGCTGGAACTGAAAGGCCTGTCCTATGACTACGTGCCGGTGCACCTGCTCAAGGAAGGCGGCCAGCAGCTCAAGCCGGAGTTCCGCGCGGTGAACCCCGACGGCCTGGTGCCGGCGCTGGTCGATGGCGAGCACGTGCTGCAGCAATCGCTGGCCATCGTCGAGTACCTCGACGAGGTCCACCCCGAGCCCAGGCTGCTGCCCGGCACGGCGCTGGACCGCGCCTATGTGCGCGGCCTGGCGCAGGAGATCGCCTGCGAGATCCATCCGCTGAACAACCTGCGCGTGCTCAAGTACCTGAAGCACACGGTGGGCGTGACCGACGAGGTCAAGGACGCCTGGTACCGCCACTGGATCGAGCTTGGCTTCGCCTCGCTGCAAGCCAACCTCGAGCGCAGCGGCAAGGCCGGACGGTTCTGTTTTGGCGACACGCCCACGCTGGCCGACCTGTGCCTGGTGCCGCAGGTGTTCAACGCCCAGCGTTTCAATATCGACGTGGCGCGCTATCCGGCGATCGCGAAGATCTATGAAAACTGCATGGCACTGCCGGCGTTCCAGAAGGCGGAGCCGAAGTCGCAGCCTGATGCGGAATAGTTTTTCGACCCGGCAAAGCACAAACGCCCCGGCACTGCCGGGGCGTTTTGTCTTGCAGTACGGCGCGATTTAACCCAGCAGCGCCTCGGCGAACTCTTCCGCCTTGAACGGCTGCAGGTCTTCCACCTTCTCGCCGACGCCGATGAAGTAGACCGGTACCGGGCGCTGGCGCGCGATCGCCGCCAGGATGCCGCCCTTGGCGGTGCCGTCGAGCTTGGTCACGATCAGGCCGGTAAGCCCGAGCGCGTCGTCGAAGGCACGGGTTTGCTGCAGGGCGTTCTGGCCGGTATTGGCGTCGATCACCAGCAGCACCTCGTGCGGCGCGCTCGGCATGGCCTTGCTGATCACGCGCTTGACCTTCTTCAGCTCTTCCATCAGGTGCAGCTGCGTCGGCAGGCGCCCGGCGGTGTCGGCCATGACGATGTCGATGCCGCGCGCCTTGGCGGCGTTGACGGCGTCGAAGATCACCGCCGCGGGGTCGCCGCTTTCCTGGGCCACCACGGTGACGTTGTTGCGCTCGCCCCAGATCGCCAGCTGCTCGCGCGCGGCGGCGCGGAAGGTATCGCCCGCGGCCAGCAGCACCTTCTGGTCATAGCGCTGGAAGTGCTTGCACAGCTTGCCGATGCTGGTGGTCTTGCCGGCGCCGTTGACGCCCGCGATCATCATCACCAGCGGCTGCTCGCGGCCCAGCGCCATGGTCTTTTCGAGCGGGCGCAGCAACTGCGTCAACAGCTCGCGCAGCGCCGCCTTGACGCCTTCGGCGGTCTCGATGCGTTCGGACCTGACGCGCTTGCGCAGTTCGCCCAGCAGGTATTCGGTGGCCTCGACGCCGGCGTCGGCCATCAGCAGCGCGGTTTCCAGTTCCTCGAACAGGTCTTCGTCGACCTTGACGCCGACGAACAGCGTGCCGAGGTTGCGGCTGGTCTTGGACAGGCCGGTGCGCAGGCGCTGCATCCAGCCCTGTCGGGCTTCGGCGCTGGGGGCGGGCGGCGGCACCAGTTCCAGCGCCTCGGCGGCCACCGGCGCGGGGGCGGGCGGTGGCACTTGCGCCGGCACCGGGACGGGCACGGGAACCGGCACGGGCGCGGGGGCAGGCGCGGGCGTGGGCGTGGGCGTCGGGGACGGTGCCGGGGCGGGTGCGGGCACCTCCGGCGCGGGGGCCGGGGCTGGCGCGGGCGCCTCGACCGGGGCCTCGACGGGCGCCGGCTCGGCCTTGCGCTTCTTCCAGAAACTAAACATTGGGGAACGGGGTCAATACCGGGGCCGAAACCCTGGCGGCAGCCACTGCCGCAGGCAACCGGTGATTAATCAATGGGTTACGCAGGCTTCGCGATGGCGGGGGAGAAACCGTTGTGGTCCCGGCCGGCGATTGCGTATAGTTCGCTACATGAGTTCACTACATGGCAGATTCGCGCGCTGCGTCGCGCACGCGGATCGATCGGCAAAATTTTAGCAGACGGGGTCGCATGAACCATTGCGCTGTCATGACCGCAACGGGCGCACCGGGCACGCCAGGCAGCAACGCCACCGCCCAAGCGCGCATCCAACGCCACGCACCGCCGTTGCAGGCACCTTCCGTACGCGCCGCGCGGCTGGCGCGGCGGGCCATCCCCGCGCTGCTGCTGGCGCTGCTGCCGTGGGCGCTGCCCGCGGCGGCGCAGGGCGTGGTGGCCTCGCCGATGCCGGCGGCGCAGACCGCGCCGGCCGGCGCCACCGCCCACGGCACGACCGAATACCGCCTGTCCAACGGGCTGCGGCTGATCGTCAAGGAAGACCACCGCGCCCCGACCGTGGCGCACCAGGTCTGGTACCGCGTCGGCGGCATCGACGAGGTCAGCGGCACCACCGGCGTGGCCCACATGCTGGAACACATGATGTTCAAGGGCACGCCCAAGGTCGGCGTGGGCGAATTCTCGAAGCAGGTGGCGGCCCTGGGCGGGCGCGAGAACGCCATGACCAACCGCGACTTCACCATGTACTACCAGCAGATCGGCAAGCAGTACCTGCCCAAGATGATGGAGCTGGAAGCCGACCGCATGGCCAACCTGGTCATCACCAAGGACGAGTTCGAGCGCGAGATGAAGGTGGTGATGGAAGAACGCCGCCTGCGCACCGACGACTCCGCGCGCGGCACGGTCTATGAGCAGTTGCTGGCCACGGTCTACACCGCCGCCGCCTACCGCCACCCGGTGATCGGCTGGATGGACGACCTGGTCAATATGCGCGTCGACGACGTCAAGGACTGGTATCGCCGCTGGTATGTGCCCAACAACGCCACCGTGATCGTCACCGGCGACGTCAAGGCCGACGAGGTGCGCGCCTTGGCCGAGCGCTACTACGGCAAGCTCAAGCCGCGCGCGCTGCCGGTGCGCAAGGACCAGGAAGAGCCGGCGCAGAAGGGCATCAAGCGCATCTGGGTCAAGGCGCCCGCCGAGAACCAGTACATGGTGATGGCCTACAAGGTGCCGCGCCTGCGCGATGTCGAGAAAGACGTCGACCCCTATGCGCTCGAGGTGCTGGCGGCCGTGCTCAACGGCTACGACAACGCGCGCCTGACCCGCGAACTGGTGCGCGAGCAGCGCCTGGCCGACGACGTCAATGTCGGCTACGACAGCATCAACCGCGGCGAGTCGCTGTTCGTGCTAGACGGCACGCCGGCGGCGGGGCACAACACCGACGAGATCGAGCGCGCGCTGCGCGCGGAGATCCAGCGCATCGCCCGCGAGGGCGTGTCGCCGGAAGAGCTCAAGCGCGTCAAGGCGCAGGTGGTGGCCGGCCAGATCTACAAGCGCGATTCGGTGTTCGGGCAGGGCATGGAGATCGGCGTGTCCGAGATCTCCGAGATCTCCTGGCGCCAGATCGACCGCATGCTCGACAAGATCAAGGCCGTCACGCCGGCGCAGGTGCAGGCCGTCGCCGCGAAGTATTTCAACGACGACAACCTGACCGTGGCCACCCTGGTGCCGCAGCCGATCGATCCGAACAAGCCCAAGTCGCAGGCCCCGTCGGGCCTGCGCCACTGAGAACAAGGCGATGACCCAGTCCGTCACTTCCGCGCCGCGCCCGCTGCGCAAACTGGCCGGCGCCGCGTTGGGCGCCGTGGTGCTGCTGGCCGCGCAGCTAGCGCAGGCAGCGATCCCGATCGAGCACTGGACCGCGTCGACCGGCGCGCGCGTCTTCTTCGTGCACAGCCCGTCGATCCCGATGCTCGATATCAATATCGACTTCGACGCCGGCAGCCGCTATGACCCGCCGGGCAAGGCCGGGCTGGCCACGCTGACCGCGGCCCTGCTGGACAAGGGCGCCGCCGCGCAGGACGGCCAGCCGGCGCGCGACGAGGCGAAGATCGCCGATGCCTTTGCCGATACCGGTGCCGCGTTTGGCGGCGCCGCCGGCGGCGACCGCGGCGGCATCGGGCTGCGCACGCTGACCGCACAGCCGGAGCTGGACCAGTCGGTCGCGCTGGCGGCGCAGCTGATCAAGGCGCCGACCTATCCGGATGCCGTGGTCGGGCGCGAGAAGCAGCGCCTGATCACCGCCATCCGCGAAGCCGACACCAAGCCCGGCGTGATCGCCGACAAGGCGCTGGCGCGGGCCATGTATCCGGACCATCCCTACGGCGTTGCCGCGACCCCCGAAAGCGTGGCGTCGATCACGCGCGACGACATCGTCGGCTTCTGGCGCGACAACTACGGCGCGCAGCGCGCGGTGGTAACGCTGATCGGCGCGGTCGACCGCAAGCAGGCCGAGGCCATCGCCGAGCAGCTGACGCGCGGTCTGCCGCCCGGCCGCGCCGCGCCCACGCTGCCGCAGGTGAAACTGAAGATCGCGCCCAGCGAACAGCGCCTGCCGCACCCGGCGCAGCAATCCAGCGTGGCGTTGGGCCAGCCGGCGATCGCGCGCGGCGACCCCGACTATTTCGCGCTGCTGGTGGGCAACTATGTACTCGGTGGCGGCGGCTTCAGCTCGCGCCTGACCGATGAAGTGCGCGAGAAGCGCGGCCTGACCTACGGCGTGGACAGCTATTTCGCGCCGTCCAAGCAGCCGGGGCCGTTCGGCATCAGCCTGCAGACCAAGAAGGCCCAGACCGACGAGGCGCTGGCGCTGGTGCGCCAGGTGCTGGCGCGCTTTGTCGCCGAGGGACCGAGCGAGAAAGAGCTGCGCGCGGCCAAGGACAACCTGGTCAACGGCTTCCCGCTGCGCATCGACAACAACCGCAAGCTGCTGACCAACGTCGCCAATATCGGCTGGTACGGGCTGCCGCTCGATTACCTCGATACCTGGACCGCGCAGATCGGCAAGGTCACGCGCGAGCAGGTCAGGGCGGCGTTCCAGCGCCACGTGCACCCGGACAACATGGCCACGGTGATCGTCGGCGGGCCGGTGGGCAGCGCGCCCACGGCTTCGCGGCAGTGATGCCGGCGATGTTGTCGGCGGTGACGGCGGCATCGCCCGCGGCGGACCCCGCCGCAGGCTCTACAATCACGGCATGAATTCGCGTTCCCGATTGCCCTCGCCCGCGCCTCGCGGGCGATCTCCCGTCTCTCCCGTGCCGCGCCAGGCACCCGCGCAGGTCCGCATCATCGGCGGACGCTGGAAGCGCACGCTGCTGCCGGTGCCCGATGCCCAGGGCCTGCGCCCGACTCCCGACCGCGTGCGCGAGACCCTGTTCAACTGGCTGGGCCAGGACCTGTCCGGGCTGGAATGCCTGGATTTGTTCGCCGGCTCCGGCGCCCTCGGCTTCGAGGCCGCCTCGCGCGGCGCGGCCGCGGTGACGCTGGTCGAGTCCAATGCGCGCGTGGCGAGGCAGTTGCGCGACAACGTGACCCGGCTCGATGCCGGGCAGGTGCGCGTGCTGCAAGGCGACGCCTTCGCCATTGCCGCGCAGCTGCCGGATGCCAGCTTCGACGTGGTGTTCCTGGATCCACCGTTCGCCGAGGACTGGATCGGCCCGTCGCTGGCGCACGCGGCGCGGCTGTCGCGGCCGGGCGGAGCGGTCTATGTCGAGACCGACCACCCGCTGACCGGCGTCGACGCGCCGGTGCCGGCCGCGCTCGAGATCGTGCGGCACGCGCGCGCCGGGGCAGTGCATTTCCACCTGCTGCAGCACCGCGTGCCGGCCAACGGCGCCGGCTGACCCGCGGGGGTCGGTGGCGCGGCGGTTCCGGAACGGGGAAGGGACCCTTCCTGATTGCGAAACCGATTCCTGGGTGCACTGCCGCAAAACGGTGCCGCTGGCGACTTCCAAGCGGGGCATTTAGGGTTACACTACGCCGCTGTCACAACGCTCGCGACGCAGCACCCACGCCGGCCCGGCCGGCGCAAGAGGCGGCCCCTCCACGGCCGGCAGCGGGCAGATCAAGGAGGAAGTATGGTCAGCGCGGTCTATCCCGGTACCTTCGATCCAATGACCCGGGGACACGAGGATCTGGTCCGCCGTGCGTCGAATATCTTCGACGAACTGGTGGTCGGCGTGGCGCACAGCCCCAACAAGCGCCCGTTTTTTTCGCTCGAAGAGCGCATCAGCATTGCCCGCGAAGTGCTCGGGCACTATCCCAACGTGCGCGTCGAGGGCTTCTCCGGACTGCTCAAGGACTTTGTCCGCAAGAACAATGCGCGCGTGATCGTGCGCGGCCTGCGCGCGGTGTCCGACTTCGAGTACGAATTCCAGATGGCGGGCATGAACCGCTACCTGCTGCCCGACGTCGAGACCATGTTCCTGACCCCGTCGGACCAGTACCAGTTCATCTCCGGCACCTTCGTGCGCGAGATCGCGGTGCTGGGCGGCGACGTCAGCAAGTTCGTGTTCCCGTCGGTGGAACGCTGGCTGCAAGAGAAAATCGGCAAAGCGGAATAAAATACGGCTTCAGACACGTCAGACCGCGGCCAGTCGGGCGCGGGCGTGTCCGCAGGAAGGAAACACCATGGCGCTGATGATCACCGACGACTGCATCAACTGCGACGTTTGTGAACCCGAGTGCCCGAACGAAGCCATTTCGATGGGGCCCGAGATCTATGAAATCGACCCCAACAAGTGCACCGAGTGCGTCGGGCACTTCGACGAGCCGCAATGCCAGCAGGTCTGCCCCGTCGCGTGCATTCCCAAGGATCCGAACCGCGTCGAGACCCACGAGGTCCTGATGCAGCGGTACCGGCTGCTGACGGCGGCCCGGCACGCGGCCTGATAACACTCGCTATCCAGTCTCGGTTACCCCCGCTTCGGCAGTCCAAAAAAAGCCCCCGGCACCGCAAGGTGACGGGGGCTTAACCTTTCCCCAATTACTGCGGTTACTGCCTACTGCACTGGTCAGGCACCGATCGGCTTGCCATCGGCACGGCGCACCACGATGGTGGACGAGCGCGGCGGCTTGGCGGCGTCCGGCCACTTGCCGGTCGGGTGCTGGATGTTGATGAAGCAGGTGGTCAGGTCCGGGGTGTAGGCGATGCCGGTGATCTCGCAGCCGACGGGGCCGACCAGGAAGCGCTTCGATTGGCCCGTCGGCGAGATGTAGTACATGCTGTTGTTGCCGAAGGTGCCGGTGTAGGTTGCGCTGGTGCTCGAATCGGTCTGCACCCACAGGCGGCCCTTGGGATCGACGCGCAAGCCGTCCGGGCTCGAGAACGTATCGCCGTTGATGTTGCCCTTCAGGTTGTCCGTGGCCAGCGACGGGTCGCCGGCCTGCAGCAGGATGCTCCAGGTGAAGGTGGTGGCCAGCGGCGAATTGCCGGCTTCCTTCCACTGGATGATATGGCCGTGCAGGTTGTTCTTGCGCGGGTTGGCGGCGTCGGTCTGCTGGCGGCCGCTGTTGTTGGTCAGCGTGCAGTAGAGCGTGTTGTCCGGTGCCGCGGTGATCCACTCGGGGCGGTCCATCAGCGTGCCGCCAGCCACGCGCGCGGCCGCCTTGGTATTGATCAGCACGTCTGCCTGGGTGGCGAAGTCGACCGTGGTCGGCGCCGGCGACACCGCCGACTGGGTCCAGTTGCCCGGGTCCGAGGCGCCGACCGTCAGGCCGTTCTTGCCCTGGGTCAGCTCGATCCACTGGCCGCTGCCGTCGGCGTTGAACTTCGCCACGTAGAGCGTGCCGGCGTCGAGCAGGTTGGCATTGGCGGCGCGGTTGTTCGGATCGAACGCCTGGCTCGGCACGAACTTGTAGATGCAGCCCGGGGTGCCGTCGTCGCCCATGTAGAAGGCGACCCGGTTGTTGGCGTCGGTCAGGAAGGCGACGTTCTCGTGGTCGAAGCGGCCCATCGCGGTGCGCTTGGCCGGCGCGCCCAGCGTGCCGTACGGGTCGATCTCCACCACCCAGCCGTAGCCGTTTTCGGCCTGGGTCGGGTCGATGTAGTTGTCGGTGCTTTCCTCGCAGGTCAGGTAGGTGCCCCACGGGGTGTGGCCGCTCGAGCAGTTGTTGAGCATGCCGACCACGGTTGCGCCGACCACCGATGCGGCCGGGCCGCCGACGCGGTACAGCGTGTTGCCGGTGTAGCGCTTGTTGTAGATCGAGTCGCGCTTGACCTGCCACTTGCCGCTGGCGGCCAGTTCCACTTCGATCACGGAAATACCGACGGCCGACAGCGCGATGCGCTTCTGCTCCGGGCTCGCGGTGGCCGCGTTGTATGCGGTCGGGAACAGGATGTTGTAGTCGGGCAACTCGTGGTTGATCGCCAGCAGGCCGCCCTTCTGCGGATCGACGCCAGGCAGCGCGAAGTAGTGCATGCCGTCGTGGTTGCCGCCGGCCTGGCGCTCGGTCTCGGCCGACGACTGGAAGGCGCCGGCATAGCCGGTGGCGCCGGCTTCGACCGGGTCGCCGGCGGAGAACAGCACGTCGACGCTGTAGCCATTGGGCACCACCACGGTATCGGCGGTGGACTTGGCGATCGGCTCGAAGGTGACCTCGTAGCTCGGCGTGACGGGTGCCGGGGACGGGGCCGGGGCGGGTGCCGGGGCCGGTGCGGGCGCCGGAGCCGGAGCGGGATCGTCATCGCCGCCGCAGGCGGCCAGCAGGCCGCTGCCGAATGCCGACACCAGCGACAGGCCCAGGCCGCCGCGCAGCACCCGGCGGCGGGCCGGGTTGGCGGCGACGATGTCCTCGAGCATCTGGCCGGGCACGTCAACATCGGGCTTGGCGGCGCGGCTTGCGGCGCGCGCTTCGTCGGTCAGGTACGACATGGGCTTTCCTCCTGTGGGATGTCATGCGCATCGGCAACCATGCGATACCGACGCGATTGGAAACCCCGCAATTTAGGTGGTGCCCATGGCACTTTGATGACACTATGTCTGCAACTGCAGACCGGTGCGGCCAAACCACGGCCAAATGAAAACGGGCCGCGATGCGGCCCGTTTTCATGCTGTTGTCGCAGGAATATGCCTGCCTGGCGTGCGGCGCTCAGCGCGCGGTATGCAGCTGCGCCATGGCGCGCTCGGCATCGCCGCGGGCCAGCAGGCCGAGCGGCTCGATGCAGCGGTCGATCGCGGCATCGATGGCTTCCTGCTCCTCGCGCCGCGGCGGCTTGAGCACGAAGTTGACCACGTCCTCGCGGCCCGCGCCGGCACCGCCGGGCGCATTGCGCGGATGGCCCACGCCCAGGCGCAGGCGCCAGTAGTCCTGCGTGCCCAGGTGGGCCGAAATGTCCTTCAGGCCGTTGTGGCCGCCCGCGCCGCCGCCGCGCTTGAGCTTGGCGGCGCCGGCCGGCAGGTCCATCTCGTCATGCACGACCACGATCTCGTCGGGCAGGACCTTGTAGAAGCGCGCCAGCGACACCACCGCCAGGCCGGAGCGGTTCATGAAGGTCGACGGCTTGAGCAGCCAGACCTCCTGGTCCCAGAGCCGCGCGCGCGCGGCCAGCCCATGGAAGCGGCCCTCGACGCGCAGCGTGGCGCCGCCCATGCGGGCCAGCTGGTCCACCAGCCAGAAGCCGGCGTTGTGTCGGGTGGCCTCGTACTCCGCACCGGGATTGCCGAGGCCGACGATAAGCTTGATCATGCGTGTGACTGTGTCGTTGGCGCGCGGGACTGCGCCACAGGCGCCAAGGATACCGAAAAACCGGCAGTCCGCTGCCGGGCGAAAAAAAACCGCCGCAGGAGCGGCGGTTTCTTCGTGGCGCGGCCCGCGGGCCGCCACCGCTGCGGCAGCTTAGGCGGCCGGGGTTTCGCCAGCGGCTTCGCCGCCTTCGGCAGCTTCCGACACGGCACCAGCCGGTTGCGAGATGCTGGCGATGGCCGGGTTGTCGTCACCGTGGGTGATCACGGTCACGCCCTTCGGCAGCTTCAGGTCCGACAGGTGCAGGGTCTGGCCCAGTTCCATCGCGCCGACGTCCACTTCGATGAACTCGGGCAGGTCGGCCGGCAGGCACGACACTTCCAGGTCGTTGACGATGTGGTTGACCAGGCCGTGGCCCAGCTTCACGCCAGGAGCGGTTTCCTGGTTCATGAAGTGCAGCGGCACCTTGACGTGGATCTTGTCGTTGGCCGACACGCGCTGGAAATCGACGTGCAGCACCAGCGGCTTGAACGGGTGCATCTGGAATGCGCGCAGCAGCGCCTTTTCCGACTTGCCGGCGACTTCCAGGTCGAGGATCGACGAGTGGAACGCTTCCTTCTTCAGGGCGTGCCACAGGGCGTTGTGATCCAGTTCGATCATCTTCGGCTCGGCGGCGCCGCCGTAGATGATGCCGGGGGTCTTGCCCGAATTGCGCAGGCGGCGGCTCGCACCCGTTCCCTGTACGCTACGCTCGAAAGCGACAACTTTCATGATGACTCCAAAAGTAAGAAGGCTGTCCGCGACCAGACAGCCTCGTTGCGGCGCAAAGACAAAAATATGCGCCGATCCAGTCACGTTGATCGCCAGACAACGACGACCAACGCAGCAAAGCCCTAAATTCTATCAGGAACCCGCGAACAGCGACATGATCGAGTCGCCCTTGACGATGCGGGTAAAGGTCTCGGCCAGCAGCGGGGCGGTCGAGAGCTGGCGGATCTTGGTGCACTTGGCGGCCTCTTCGGACAGCGGGATGGTGTCGCACACCACCACTTCGTCCAGCGCCGAATCCGCGATGCGGGCCGCCGCGCCGCCCGACAGCACGGGGTGCGTGCAGTAGGCGAAGACCTTCAGCGCGCCGCGCTCCTTCAGCACCTGGGCGGCCTTGCACAGCGTGCCGCCGGTGTCGATCATGTCGTCCATGATGACGCAGTTGCGGCCTTCGACTTCACCGATGATGTTCATCACCTCGGCCACGTTGGCCTTGGGGCGGCGCTTGTCGATGATGGCCAGGTCGCAGTTCAGTTCCTTGGCCAGCGCGCGGGCACGGACCACGCCGCCGACGTCCGGCGAGACCACCAGCAGGTCGCCGTAGTTCTTCTCGCGCAGGTCGCCCAGCAGTACCGGCGAAGCGTAGATGTTGTCGACCGGGATATCGAAGAAGCCCTGGATCTGGTCGGCGTGCAGGTCCATCGTCAGCACGCGCTCGACGCCGGCGACTTCCAGCATGTTGGCGACCACCTTGGCCGAGATCGCCACGCGCGCCGAACGCGGGCGGCGGTCCTGGCGGGCATAGCCGAAGTAGGGCATGGCGGCGGTGATGCTGCGTGCCGAGGCGCGCTTGAGCGCATCGACCATCACCATCAGTTCCATCAGGTTGTCGTTGGTCGGCGCGCAGGTGGACTGCAGCACGATGACGTGCTTGCCGCGAACGTTTTCCTGGATTTCGACCTGGACTTCACCGTCGGAGAAACGGCCAACCTGAGCCTTGCCCAGCGGAATGCCGAGGTGCTGTACGACAGCCTCCGCGAGTTTGGGGTTGGCGTTGCCGGTAAATACCATCAAGCCTTCGCTGCTCATTCGGGGCACCTGTCTTGCTGCTGGGGGAGCTTGGTGTCACCGGCGAAGCCGGTGACTTGGAGATATCGTGTTCCGTTAGGACACTATAGGAAGTAATGGCAGGGGAAGAAGGATTCGAACCTTCGAATGCCGGAATCAAAATCCGGTGCCTTGACCAACTTGGCGACTCCCCTACACAACCGGGCCGTTCTTCGTGGTACCAACCTGCCGTACCGCGCCGAACGATAACTTGCTATGCGAACGTCGCGAGCGGGTGATGTGCCAGACTTCTCACACACCTGCCATCCCATTCGGGAGGCAACCCTTCCAAAACCTGCTGCGCTGTTTTTGCGTCAGGAAAACGCGCAAACACGCAGGCTCCGGAACCGGTCATCCGGGCATGCTGATTGTGTTGCTTCAGCCATGCCAGGGCTCGGGCGACTTCGCCGAACTTCGCTGTTGCTATCGGTTCCAGGTCGTTGCGACCGAAATCGAATTTGTTTGTGCGAGCAGCGAAGACCGCAATTATGGAGACGGGTGTATCCCTTGTCAAGCACTCGTCCGAAAAAATTTCAGCGGTCGGCACGTGCTGCTTCGGGTGGATGATCACGAACCAGCTGTCGGGCAGCTCGACCGGTGTGAGCTCCTCGCCGATGCCCTGCGCAAAGGCGTTCTGCCCCAGCACGAATACCGGCACGTCGGCGCCCAGCGTCAGCCCGATCCGCATCAGCTCGGCGCGCGTCAGCCCCAGGCCCCACAGGTGGTTCAGCGCCAGCAGCGTGGTGGCGGCATCCGAAGAGCCGCCGCCGATGCCACCGCCCATCGGCAGCACCTTGTCGATGGCGATGTCTGCGCCGAAGGCGGTGCCGCTGGCGGCCTGCAGCGCGCGCGCCGCGCGCACCACCAGGTCGGTCTCGGCCGGCACGCCGGGCACCTCGGTGACGCGCGCGACCACGCCGTCGTCGCGACGGCGGAAATGCAGCGTGTCGCACCAGTCGACCAGCTGGAACACGGTCTGCAGCGTGTGGTAGCCGTCGGCGCGGCGGCCGGTCACGTGCAGGAACAGGTTGAGCTTGGCCGGCGCGGGGCAGTCGCGCAGTTCGGGCGGGGGCATGGGATGGCTGCGTGGCATGGTGCGGTGATGGCGCGGTGATGGCCCGGTTGGCGGCCGTTATGGTGTCTGGGGATCGATCACGAGGCGCACCGACAGTGGATTGCTGCCGGCGTCGCGGGCCAGGTCGATGCGACGTGGCACCTGGGTGGCAGCGGTCCCGGCGGCTGTTGTCTCCTGCCAGGCGACGTAGCGCACGGTCCAACCGTTCTGCGCCAGCGTCGCCAGCCGGCCCTGCTCGTCGCGCGTGGCGCGCGCCGGCGTGCCCTGGGTGGGACGCCCGTGCAGCCAGTCGCGCATGCCGGCCACCGGCAAGGCAAAGCCCAGCGCTTCCTCCATCAGGGTATCGACTTCGGGCGCGTTGCGCGGCGGCTGGTTGGGCAGGTCGAGCGTGGCGCCAGACGGCGTGGCGGTGACCACGGCCAGGGTCTGGCCGAGCGGCGAGACCAGGTCGAGCCGCACGTTGCGGCCCTGCTCTTCCCAGCGGAAGCTGCCCTGCACGCCCTCGTCGCGCCCGTAGCGCACGTAGCTGGCGGAAAAGCGGCCGGTGTACTGCTGGTTCGTTGCGTCCTGGTCGACATCGAAGCTGCGCGACGGCGCCACGCTGGCGCACGCCTGCAGCAGCAGCGGCGCGCCAAGCCAAAGCAGCGCCAGGCGTCGGGATCGGTTCATGGGCATGGTCGTGAGGACGGCGGCGCGGCGGCCGCCGGGCTGACGGGAATCCGGCGCCGCGGACCGGCTTGCCGGCCGCGGCGCACGGGCTTACCTGGACGGCTGCACGTCGACCTTGTAGCGGCGCAGCGTGTCGATCAGGGTCTCGTTCTCGGGATCGATGCGCACGGCCTCGGTCCACGTCTTGCGAGCCTCGTCGTGTTCGCCGAGCTGCCACAGCACTTCGCCGAGGTGCGCGCCGATCTCGGCCTCGGGGGCCTTGGCATAGGCGTTGCGCAGCAGCGCTGCCGCGGGCTGCAGCTCGCCCATGCGGAATTTGACCCAGGCCAGGCTGTCCATGATGTACGGATCGTCCGGCCCCAGCTCGGAGGCACGCTCCAGCAGCTGGAGCGCCTCGGGCAGGCGCTCGTTGCGGTCCGCCAGCGAATAGCCGAGCGCGTTGTAGCCCTGCTTCTGCTGCGGCTGCAGCGCAATCACGCGGCGCAGCCCGCTCTCCATGCTGGCGTAGCGCTTCTGGCGCTCGTCGAGCATGGCCAGCTCGTAGATCCAGTCGGCGTTGTCGGGCTCCGCCGCGATGCGGTCGTTCAGCACCTTGCGGGCGCGGTCGTAGGCCTTGCTCTCCATCAGCGTGGCCACTTCGGCCTGGCGGATGGCGGTCACGCGTTGCGAGCGCTGGCCGGGATCGGGGATCTCCTCGGCGTCGCTGAGCATCTCGCCGAACAGCGCCTGGGCGTCGTCGAGCTTGCCCAGGCGCGCCAGCAGCTGGGCGCGCTTGGCGGTGGCCGCGGGTGCCAGGCGGATGTCCTCGATGCGGTCGAGCCAGCGGATCGCGCCGGCGTAGTCCTTGCGCTCCTCGGCGATCTGCGCCAGGTACTGGTAGGCGATATCGGGATTGGCGCTGGGCTGCTTTTCGACCAGCTGCAGGTATTCCTGCAGGTACTGCTCGGCCTCGCCGAAGTTCTTCGCCTGCAGGCTGGTCAGGCCCAGCGCCAGCGGCACGCGCGGGTCGGCGGGAGCCACCTTGCGCAGCGTCTCGAATTCCTGGCGGGCCGCCGGCATGTCGTTCTTCAGCAGGTACAGCCGCGCCAGCGTGATATGACCGTTGACCGATTCGGGCGACTTTTCCAAGAAGCGCTTGAGCACCGCCACGGCTTCGTCGGGCTGCTTCTCGGCGCGCAGCTCGGCCGACATCAGCGCCGCCGCTTCATAGCCGGGCCGCAGCCGCAAGGCCTGGTCGAGTGCGGCCAGCGCACCCGGCTCGTCGCCTGCGACTTCGCGCGCGCGCGCCAGCGCCAGCTGGGTCTCGGGCAATTTGACTTCATTGCGGGTCAGGTCCTGCAGCAGCGTGGCCGCGCCGGCCGGATCGCTGGTGCGCGACAGCTGCTGCTGCAGCTGCAGGATGGCATCGCCGCGCTGGCTGGCCGGCACCGCAGCCAGTTGCTGCTGCAGCAGCGGGCGGGCGTCGTCCCAGCGGCCGTTGAGCACCAGCAGCGTCGACAGCACCTGGCCGGCCGCCGGCGAGGACGGGGAGATTTCCTTCCACAGGCGCGCGGCGTCAAGCGCCTGCTGCGGGATGCGCGCGTTGAAGGCGATCTCGGTGGCACGCTGGGCGAAGCGCGGGTCGCGGGTCTGGCGCGCCAGTTCCAGGTAGGTGCGGTAGGCCGGGCCGACCAGGCCGCGCTGGATGGAAATCTCGGCGGCCAGCACCATATAGACGATATCGTCGGTCAGCTCCAGCGACGGCAATGCCGGCCGCGCGGGCTTGGCCGCCGGGGTGTCCGCCGCAGCCAGTTGCAGCATCGGCAGCGAACCGGCGCCGACCGGCGGCGCGGCGTGGCTGGCGCCCGCCGCCGCTGCCAGCAGCGCGCCGGCGGCCAGTGCGCGCACATGGCGCCGCGGCGCCTGCCACCAGCGGGCAAGGGTGCCGGCACGGCGCGCCGTGCGCGAGCCGGCGCCCGGCGATGTGGTCAGGCCGCCGCCCGCGGTGGCTTGCAACGTGGAGTCCGGCATCAGGTCCGGCATCAGGTCCGACATGTATTGAGTGCTCCGGCGCGCGCTGGCGAAGGATGGGGATTGCGCATTGCCATTGGTAATGGATAAGGGCATTGTAGCCTGCCGCTACAATGCGCTGCTTGGCGCCGCAGGCCGGCGCCGCCAGGCGCTGCAGCAGTTTTGAGCGGTAACCAACGGAGAGGTTCGATGCCTGAATTGCCCGAGGTCGAGGTGACCCGGCGCGGCTTGCTGCCGCATGTGGTGGGGCGGCGCATCGCCGCGGTCACGGTACGTCACCGCGGCCTGCGCTGGCCGGTCGACCCCGGACTCGAAACCTGCCTGGCCCAGCGCCTGGTGCGCCGCATCGAGCGCCGCGGCAAGTATCTGCTGCTGGAATGCGTCAGCGCCGACGCGGCGCAGCCGGTCGGCTGGCTGCTGGTGCATCTGGGCATGACCGGCACGCTGCGGGTGCTGCCCGAGGCACCGCCGCCGGGCGTGCACGACCACTTCGACCTGGTGCTCGACGCCGGGCCAGGCGCAGCGTCGGCAGCAATGCCAGGCCAGCAGCCAGGCACCATCGTGCTGCGCTTCCGCGATCCGCGCCGCTTCGGCGCCATCCTCTGGACCACGCTGCCGGAGGCGGAACTGCCCTCGCATCCGCTGCTGAGCACCCTCGGCATCGAGCCCTTCGATCCCGCCTTCGACGGCGCCTGGCTGTACCGCCATACGCGCGGCCGCAGCGCGGCGATCAAGACCGTGCTGCTGTCCGGCGCGATCGTGGTCGGCGTGGGCAATATCTACGCGTCCGAAAGCCTGTTCCGCGCCGGCATCCACCCGACCACCCCGGCCGGGCGCCTGAGTCGGGCGCGTTGCGATCGGCTGGCGCAGGCGGTGCGCGACACCCTGGCGCAGGCGATCGAGCGCGGCGGCAGCACGCTGCGCGACTTCGTCGGCAGCGACGGTGCCAGCGGCTACTTCCAGCTCGATTGCTTTGTCTACGACCGCGCCGGCCTGCCGTGCAAGGTGTGCGCCAAACCGGTGCGCCAGATCGTGCAGGGCCAGCGTTCCACCTTCTATTGCACCAACTGCCAGCACTGATCGGATGGCGGAGTGCTGCGGGGACCGCCCGCCGCGGCGGGCCGATGGGTCGGCGCAACACTGGCGATGTCACTGCCATCCAAGGGACGCGAATTCCACAAAAGCGC
The DNA here is from genome assembly GCF_001598055.1 of Cupriavidus nantongensis. Lineage (NCBI taxonomy): Bacteria > Pseudomonadati > Pseudomonadota > Betaproteobacteria > Burkholderiales > Burkholderiaceae > Cupriavidus > Cupriavidus nantongensis. The sequence continues at coordinate 663,536 of NZ_CP014844.1, forward strand.
GGTGGAAACCTGTATCGTGTGCGCAGTCATAAAAAGTTACAAAATGACCGGCCGCGTGTGAATGGCAGGGGGGCGGACCGGCATTGCGTGAACACGGGCATGCCCCACACGGTGGCGGGCCCCGAGGTAAAACCACGTCAGCCCAACAGGTCCATGACAACGCTCGCCCACCAATTCGAACAATACGGCGCCTGGAGAACCGGGGTCCTCCAGTCACTGGCCGAATTCCAGTCCTGGCTGCAGCAGCACGACCTGTACGATGCGCAGGCCGACGAGCGCGTGCAGCGCATCCAGAGCGTACTGCGAAGCGACCGGCTCAAGGTCGCCTTTATCGCCGAGTTCTCGCGCGGCAAGAGCGAGCTGATCAACGCCATCTTCTTTGCCGACTACGGGCGCCGCATCCTGCCGTCGTCGGCGGGGCGCACCACCATGTGCCCGACCGAGCTGCGCTACGACGAGGCCGAGCCGCCCAGCATCCGCCTGCTGCCGATCGAGACGCGCCTGCAGGACGCCTCCACCGCCGACTTCCTCGAGGCCGGCACTTCGGCATCGCACTGGCATTCGGTGCCGCTGGACCCGTCGTCGCCCGAGGGCATGCTGGAGGCGTTCCAGCACGTGGTGCAGACCATGCGCGTGCCGCCCGAGCAGGCCGAGGCGCTCGGGCTGTACCACGAGAACGACCCCGATGCCGCCTATGCGGTCGATGCCGAGGGCATGGTCGAGATCTCGCGCTGGCGCCACGCCGTCATCAATTTCCCGCATCCGCTGCTGCGCCAGGGCCTGGTGATCCTCGACACGCCGGGCCTGAACGCGATTGGCACCGAGCCCGAGCTGACGCTGCGGCTGATCCCGGATGCGCACGTGGTGGTGTTCGTGCTGGCCGCCGACGCCGGCGTGACCAAGAGCGACCTCGAGCTGTGGCGCAGCCATGTCGGCGCCGGGCACCGGCGCGGCTGCCTGGCGGTGCTCAACAAGATCGATGGCCTGTGGGATCCGCTGCGGCAGCCCGGCGAGATCGCGCAGGAAATCGCGCGGCAGGTGTCGACCACCGCGCAGGTGCTGGGTATCGAGCAGTCGCGCGTGTATCCGGTGTCGGCGCAGAAGGGGCTGGTGGCCAAGGTCACGCACGACGACACCCTGCTCGCGCGCAGCGGCCTGCCGGAGTTCGAGCACATGCTGTCGGACCAGCTGATTCCGCGCCGGCGCGAGATCGTCTCGGACCAGGTCTACCGGCTGGTGCAGGACATGGCGCGCGCCGCGCAGCAAATGCTGCAGAGCCGCCGCCGCGATATCGTCGAGCAGCTGTTCGAGTTGCGCGGCCTGCGCGGCAAGAACCATGCGATGGTCAAGCACATGCTGATGCGGGTGCAGGCCGAGAAGGACGAGTTCGAGCAGAGCATCAGCAAGTTCCAGGCGCTGCGCCTGGTCTTTGGCCGGCACAGCGCCGACATCATCAAGAGCCTGCAGTTGCGCGACGTGCGCCGCACCATGCGCAGCGCGCGCGAGCAGATGAAGGAGCGCTTCTTTTCGCGCGGCCTGCGCGAGGACATGGACGCCTTGTTCGCGCAGCTGAGCGGGCTGGTCAGCGATGCCGACAACAAGATCGGCCAGCTGCACCAGCTGATCGAAAGCATGTACCGGCGCTTCAATGCCGAGCACGGCTTTACGCTGCCCGCGCCGATGCAGTTCACCGCCGAGCGCTACCTGGCCGAACTGCAGGAGACGCTGCGGCTGGTGCAGGCGCATTTCGGCACGGTCAGCATGCTGACGCGCTCGCGCCCGCAGCTGGTGCAAAGCGCGTTCAACACCATGGCCAGCCGCGTGCTGGAGAATTTCCGCGGCCTCAACCGCGATATCGAGGTCTGGCTCAAGTCGGTGATGACGCCGCTGGAAGCGCAGGTGCGCGAGCATCAGAAGCAGCTGCGCCGGCGTGTCGATTCGATCGAGCGCATCCATGAGGCCACCGACACGCTGGAAAGCCGCATCGCCCAGCTGGAGGAAGTGCTGAACGGGCTGGACGAACGCAGCGGACGGATCGAAGGCTTTGCCCAGCGGCTGATGCGGCCTGCGGCGGATGCGCACAGTGCCAGCCTGGCGGTAGCGTAGCGCGATCCCGAAGCCGGTATATCATGTGGCGCCGCTCTGCCGCGGCGCCCTTGTTTTTGCCGGGGCTTACAGTTCTACACCCGCTTTACCCAATGCCCCGCAAGTCTGTCCCCCGCACCGCTCCAGCCATTGCCGACGACATCCACGTGCCGCACGACTTCGGCGCGCGCGTCGTTACGTGGCAGCGCCAGCATGGCCGGCACGACCTGCCGTGGCAGAACACGCGCGACGCCTACCGCATCTGGTTGTCGGAGATCATGCTGCAGCAGACCCAGGTCAGCGCGGTGATCGACTACTTCCAGCGCTTTGTTACCGCATTGCCCACGGTGCAGCACCTGGCGGCCGCGCCTGCCGACCAGGTGATGGCGCTGTGGGCCGGGCTTGGCTATTACTCGCGCGCACGCAACCTGCATCGCTGCGCCATGCAAGTGGTCAGCGAGCATGGCGGGCGCTTCCCCACCGACCCCGCGGTGCTGGTCACGTTGCCGGGCATCGGCCGCTCCACCGCGGCGGCCATTGCCGCGTTCAGCGCGGGGGTGCGTTCGCCGATCCTGGACGGCAACGTCAAGCGCGTGTTCGCACGCTGCTTCGGCATCCATGGCCATCCGGGCGAGCGCGCGGTGGAAACGCGCATGTGGCAGCTGGCGGAACAGGCCTTGCCTGCGCCCGGCCCGCGGCAGGCCGACGACATGGTCGCCTATACGCAGGGGCTGATGGACCTGGGCGCGACGGTGTGTTCGCGCGGCAAGCCCGCCTGCCTGGCCGATGCCGCGGCGTGTCCGCTGTCCGCCGATTGCGTCGCGCGTCGCGACGGGCTGACCGGCGTGCTGCCCGCGCCCAAGCCGCGCGCGGCGATCCCCGAGCGCAGCACGGTGATGCTGCTGCTGCGGCGCGAGCGTGAAGTGTTGCTGCGCCTGCGTCCGGACAGCGGCATCTGGGGCGGCCTGTGGAGCCTGCCCGAAATGCCGGTCGACACCGTGCCCTTCGACGCGGAAGACGCCGAGGCCCGCGCGCTCGACTACGCGCGCGCTTTCGGCACGCCCGCGCGCGCCGTGCTGGCCGGCGAGCTGACCCATGTGTTCACGCATTTCCGGCTGCTGATCCGCGCCATCCGGGTCGACCTCGACGCGGAGGCGAACGAGTTGCGGCAGGACGGCGCGACGCCGGCCGGGCAGCGCTGGCTGTCGCTCGACGATCTCGATGCGCTGGGCACGCCCGCGCCGGTGCGCCGGCTGCTTGAGGACCAGGCACGGGTGGGCTTGTTCTGAAGCGATAGTAGGGCGCGGTACGAAAGACCGCCTACAGCATGTGGTTCTGCCGCATGTAGCGGTGCACGATCTCGATGCGCATGCCCGCGTCGGGCAAGGCCATCAGCATCTGCTTGGCCTTCAGCGGCACCGGCAGCAATTCGCACAGCCGGTTGGCGACCCAGCTTGGGTCGTCCCACAGGTAGGGCTCGTCGAACGGCAGCCGGTCGGGCTGTTCGGCGTGCAGCCGCGTGACGATGCGGCGCAGCGCGTCCAGGCATTCGCCCAGCAATTCCAGCTTGCAGTCGATGATGTCGGGGGCAAGCACGTCGGCGCGCGCCACCAGCAGGCCGTCGTCGCGGGTTTCATGGCTGATGATATGGAAGCGCTCGCGGCCGCGCGCGCGGATCAGCAGCACGCCCAGCTGCTCCATGTTGCAGTCGACGATTTCGGCCAGGCAGCCGACCAGTTCGGGCACGGTGGGCTGGTTGGGCCGGGCCACTTCCTCGCCGCTGGCGATCAGGCAGACGCCGAACGGCGCGCTGTCGCGCAGGCAGTTGCGCACCATGTCGACATAGCGCGCCTCGAACACGCGCAACGGCAGCCGTCCACCGGGAAACAGCACCGTGTGCAGGGGGAACAGCGGCAGGTTTTCGAGCGTCCGGGGCGGGTCTTCGGATCCTGCCGGACGGTAGAGGTCGGTCGAGGACATGCGGTGCAGGCTTGGGGTCGCGCAGCATTGGGCCGCCAGGCCGACGCCGCGCTCAGAGGCCCCTGGCTGCCCGGGGTGCCATGCCGCGTGCGTCAGCCCGCCGGTGCGAGCTCTCGGTGTCTGACCAGCACATTACCATGTGCCCGGAAATAGTTGGCGAGCCTTTCGGCAATATAGACCGAGCGATGCTGGCCGCCGGTGCAGCCGATCGCCACGGTCAGGTAGCTGCGGTTGTCGGCAATGAAGCTTGGCAGCCACTTTTCCACGTAGGCGCGGATATCCTCGGCCATCGCAAGCACCATCGGCTGCCCTTGCAGGAAGTCGATGACCGGCGTGTCGCGGCCGGTCAGCGGCCGCAGTTCCAGGTCGTAGTACGGGTTGGGCAGCGAGCGCACGTCGAACACCATGTCGGCATCGCTGGGCACGCCGTGCTTGAAGCCGAACGACTCGAACAGCAGCGTCAGGCGCTGGCTGTCGTCGCGGATCAGTTCCTTGATCCAACTGCGCAGGGTATTGGTGCGCACATTGCTGGTGTCGATCCGGTGCGCGGCCTCGGCGAGCGGGCTCAGCAGCGCGCGCTCCATCTCGATCGCTTCCATCAGCGCCGTGTCGTTGAAGGCGCCGCCGCCGCCGGCCACGCTGTCGGTGCGGGCCGACAGCGGATGGCGGCGGCGCGTCTCGGAGTAGCGCTGCACCAGGGCATCGGTGCTGGCGGTCAGGAAAATCACCTCGACCTGGTGCTCGGCGGCGAGCGCGCGCACGGTGTCGGGTAGCTGGTCGAGCGACTCGCGGCTGCGGATGTCGGTAGCCACGCCCAGGTGCGTGTAGCCCTGGCTGTCGAGATAGCGGGTCAGTTCAGGGATGAACTGCGCCGGCAGGTTGTCCACGCAGTAATAGCCTGCATCTTCGAGGACGTTCAGTGCGACGGACTTGCCGGAACCGGATATGCCGGTGATGAGGATGATGCGCATAGCAACTGAAGCATAGCATCAGGTGCCGGCTGCGTCATGACAGCTGTTTGACAGCAGCAAAAATGGCGAACCTCGCGGTTCGCCATCTCGTTTGCAAGTGGTGCTGCTCAGGCTGCCTTCGACAGGCATTCCTTCATGTAGGCCTTGTATTCGTCGCCCTTCTTGCCCTTGCCCGACTTGCTGCAGGCCGCCATCTTTTCCTGCTGGGTCTTGGGCGCGCCGGACTTCGACAGGCATTCCTTCATGAACGCCTTGCGTTCGTCGCCCTTCTTGCCGGAAGCCTGCGCGTTACAGGCCTTCATCTTGTCTTGCTGGGTGTTGGCCGCGGGCTTGTCCGGATTGGCGGGGGTAGCAGGCGAGGCCGGCACGGCAGGCGTTGCCGGGGCCGCGGCCGACGGCTTGGCCGGCGTCGCAGGGGTGGCCGGCGTGGCGGTCTGCGCAAAGGCGCTGGCTGCGAACAGCGGGGTCACCAGCGCGCACACTGCAATCAGGGTCTTCATGCTTGCTCTCCTCGGGGGTGGACAACCTTATCGCCGCGCGCCGGAGTCGGCGTTGCAGCTTCCGTAACGGGCGTGATGCCCATTACAGCACAAAACGGAGCACGCCTGAGAAACGTTGACGAGCGCTTGCCACGCCGTTGTAAGCAATTGAAAACCGCGGCCGACGGTGGCTTAGAGCAGCCGGCCCTGGCCGCGCGAGACCGCATCGGCCTGCATCGCGGCGCGCTGGCGGTCCATGAAATCCCGCAGCGTGTCGATGCCGCGCAGGCGCAGGATGGTGTTGCGCACGGCGGCTTCGACCAGCACCGCAAGGTTGCGGCCGGCCGCCACCTGGATCTTGACCATGTGGATGGGCAGCCCGAGCACGTCCAGGTACTGCGAATCCAGCGGCAGCCGCTCGAACTCGCCATCGTTGCGCCGCACCAGCTGCACCACCAGCTTGATCTTCATCTTCCGCCGCACCGCGGTCTCGCCAAAGATGGTCTTGATATCGAGCAGCCCCAGGCCGCGCACTTCCAGCAGGTTCTGCAGCAGCGGCGGGCAGCGGCCCTCGATGAAATCCGGCCCCAGCCGGACGAAATCGACGGCGTCGTCGGCCACCAGCCCGTGGCCGCGCGAGATCAGTTCCAGGCCCAGCTCGCTCTTGCCCAGGCCCGATTCGCCCATGATCAGCACGCCCATGCCGAGGATGTCGAGGAACACGCCGTGCATGGTCACGCGCGGCGCCGAGATGCGCGACAGGTACAGGCGCAGGTGGTCGATCACCGCGGCCGACGACACCGGCGTGGTGAACAGCGGCGTCGACGAGCGCGTGCAGCGCAATTCCAGGTCCGGCGGCGGCTCCATGCCGTCGGCGATCACCAGGAACGGCGGCTCCAGCAGGATCAGCTCGCCCATCTGGCGCTTGCGGGTCTCGTCGTCGAGCCGCTGGTAGTACGTGATCTCGGGCTTGCCGAGGACCTGGATCCGGTTCGGGTGGATCAGGTTGAGGTGGCCCACCAGGTCCGCGGCGGAGGTCGCTTCGCGGGCGAATTCCACGTCAAAGGCGCGGTCCGCGCCCTCCAGGCCAGCGACCCACGAGAGTTTGAGGTCGGCTGCGTTGTCGTCGAAGATGGACTGGGAGGTGACGCCGGTGAGTTCCATGCGGTATGGCTGGTAAGGCGGTGTTCGAAGCGCGTGGCGCCTGCCCGGTCTGGTGCCGGCCCGCTAAAGGGGAATCAGTGGATCAGGGATGCCATGCGATCAGCAGTTCGTGCACGGCATCGGGCGTGGGCAGGGTCGCCAGGCCCTCGCGCATGTCGCGATCCGACAGCAGCTGCGCGATCTCGGACAAGATTTCCAGGTGTTGCTGCGTGGCCTGTTCCGGCACCAGAAGAAAGATCAGCAGCGAAACCGGCTTGCCGTCCGGCGATTCGAACGGAATCGGCTCGGCCAGGCGCATGAACGCGGCCAGCGGCTGCTTCAGGCCCTTGATGCGCCCGTGCGGGATCGCCACGCCGGCGCCCAGTCCGGTCGAGCCCAGCGACTCGCGCGCGAACAGGTTGTCGGTGACGATGGCGCGCGCCACGCCATGGTTGTTCTCGAAGAGGAGCCCGGCCTGCTCGAACACACGTTTCTTGCTGGTGACGCTGACGTCGAGGGTGATGTTGCCGGGTGGCAGCAATTTGGCCAAACGATTCATGGGCGATGCGCAGGATTTCAGTTAGCGGGCGGATCGTTCCGCCGGGCAGCGGCTGGCTCCCTGCCGCTGCGGGCGGGGGGACGTCCGGCCCATTATAGAGCAGCGGCTACCCCTGCCTTGTGCGGTGCAGCGCCAGCGGATGCGGCCACGATTTCTCTCTCTTTGTATGGCGCAGCATACACCTTGGCGCTGCGCTTGCGAACATTTCGGGCTCCCATGCGTGACAAGGTTTGCTCCGCTGCCACAGCCGGCACCGCCCCCGGGGCGCAAAAAAGCCGCGCTTCGCGGCGCGGCTTGCCTGTGGAATCCTGGTTCAGCAGCCCTCTGCGGGGCTGCCGGGCACGGGTTTATTGCTGCATTTGCGCTGCGGCCATCTGGTACTTGACCGCTTCGCGGTCGTGGCCTTGCACGCGATCCTTGTAGCGAATCACCTGACGGTCCAGCTTGTCGACGAGTGCGTCGATCGCCGCATACAGGTCTTCATGATGCGCTTCGACAAAGATGTCCTTGCCCTTGAGATGCAGATTGATTTCCGCGTACTGACGCCGGTCCTTTTCCTTGTGATTGTCGACAGAGAGCAGCACGCTAACGCCAATGACTTGATCGAAATGCCTGACGATTCGCTCCAGCTTCGTTTCCACGTACTCACGCAGAGGCGGCGTGATGTCCAGGTGGTGTCCACTGATCTTGAAGTTCATAGCGCTTCTCCTTCTGAAAGAGCCTCACCAGGCAGGCGGTGGGCTCGGCTACAAAGACTTGCGGAGATTGACTGCGGGGATTTTCAAGGCTTCACGATACTTGGCGACGGTGCGGCGCGCGACAACGAAGCCCTGTTCGCCCAGCAGTTCGGCGATGCGACTGTCGGAAAGGGGATTCCTCGGGTCTTCGGCTCCTATCAGTTGCTTGATCAAGGCGCGGATGGCCGTTGATGAAGCCGCGCCACCGGTCTCGGTGGACACGTGGCTGCCGAAGAAGTACTTCAGTTCGAAAGTACCCATCGGCGTGGCCATGTATTTATTGGTCGTCACCCGGGAGATGGTTGACTCGTGTAAACCCAGTGTATCGGCAATCTCCCGCAAAACCAAGGGGCGCATGGCGATTTCACCGTGGGTGAAAAAGTTCTTTTGACGCTCGACAATGGCCTGCGAAACCCGCAGGATCGTGTCGAACCTTTGCTGGATGTTCTTGATCAGCCAGCGCGCCTCCTGCAGCTTCTGCTGCAGCCCCGCGGTGCCGGTTTCGCCCTTGGCGCCACGCAGGATCTGGGCATACATATCATTGATGCGCAGCCTCGGCATCACATCCGGATTGAGCTGCGCGATCCAGCCGCCACCGCTCTTGCGCACGAACACATCGGGCACGACGAAGTCGGCCTCGGGGCGGCTGTACGCGTGGCCCGGGTAGGGCGCCAGCGAGCGGATCAGGTCATGCGCGGCCTTGAGCGCGACTTCATCGACCTGCAGGGCCTTCTTCAGCCGCGTGTAGTCGCGTACCGCAAGAAGTTCCAGGTGATGGGTGACGATGGTCAGCGCCAGTTCGCGCTGCGGGTGCGTCAGGCGGCGCAATTGCAGCGCCAGGCATTCGGCCGCGTTGCGCGCGCCCACGCCGGGCGGATCGAAGCTCTGCAGCAGCGTCAGGATGGCGTGGACTTCGTCGGGGTCGAACTCGAGTTCTTCGGGCAGCTCCGCGCAGATCTCTTCGAGCGATGCGCTCAGGTAGCCATCGTCGTCGAGCGATTCGATCAGGAAGATGGCGAGCCCCTTGTCGCGCGCCGAGATCTTCAGCGGCGTCAACTGCTCCATCAGGTATTCGCGCAGCGTGGGCTCGGCATCGCGCAGCTGCATCGGCGTCTTTTCGTCCTCGTCGCCTTGCGGGCGGCGGGCGAAGTCGTCCAGGCTCCAGTCGCCGTTGCTGTAGTCGTCGCCGCTGCTGTTGTCGCCGTAGCCGTCATCGGCGGCGCCTTCGGTGCGGGCGTCGCCATTGCCCTGGGGCTCGGCGGGGGCGGGCGCGGGCGCGCTTTGCAAGTTGACCGAGCCGTCGGCGGCCACGCGCAGCGGGCTTTCGATCCAGTCGTTCTCCCGCTCGAGCAGCGGGTTTTCCGTCAGCGCCTGTTCGACTTCCTGCTGCAGTTCCAGCGTGGAAAGCTGCAGCAGCCGGATCGACTGTTGCAGCTGCGGGGTCAGGGCCAGGTGCTGGGAGAGGCGGAGCTGTAGCGACGGTTTCATGCGACCTATTTTATGCGCATCTTTCCGATGTTGGAACGGAAATTGCTATCGCTGATGCGCCGTGATCGCCGCTGGCTCTCCCTGCCATGCAGCCATGGCGGCCCGCGCCGGGCCGCCAGCTTGTCACATGCGGAAGTTCTCGCCCAGGTAGACGCGCCGCACGGCGTCGTTGGCGATGATCTCTTCGGGCTGGCCCGCGGCCAGCACCGTGCCTTCGCTGATGATGTAGGCGTGGTCGCAGATGCCGAGCGTCTCGCGCACGTTGTGGTCGGTGATCAGCACGCCGATATTGCGCGCCTTCAGGAAGCTGACGATGCGCTGGATCTCGCCCACCGCGATCGGATCGACGCCGGCGAACGGTTCGTCGAGCAGGATGAAGCGCGGCGACGACGCCAGCGCGCGCGCGATTTCGACGCGGCGGCGCTCGCCGCCGGACAGCGACAGCGCCGGGTTGTTGCGCAGGTGCGCGATCTGCAGGTCGTCGAGCAGCGCATCGAGGCGGCGCTCGATCTCGGCCTTGGCCAGCGGCTTGCCCTTGTCGATCTGCAGCTCGAGCACTGCGCGGATGTTTTCCTCGACGTTGAGCTTGCGGAACACCGAGGCTTCCTGCGGCAGGTACGACAGCCCCATGCGCGCGCGCTCGTGAATCGGCAGGCCGCTGATGTGGTCGCCGTCGAGCACGATGTCGCCTTCGTCCAGCGCCACCAGGCCGACGATCATGTAGAACGACGTGGTCTTGCCCGCGCCGTTGGGGCCGAGCAGTCCGACCACCTCGCCGCTCTTGACGTCGAGCGAGACGTCCTTGACCACCGTGCGCGAGCCATAGCGCTTCTTCAGGTGGCGCACGACCAGCGTGCTGCCGCCGGGCAGGACGGAGTTGGCTTCGACGACAGGCTTGTCGGCAATGGTGGCGGTATCGGTCATGGGTACGGTCAGGGTTTGTTGGCGGGCGCGGGCGCCGACTTCAGGTCCAGCGGCGAGCCGCCCGCGGTGCCGGACTTCTGGTCCTGGCGGGGCGACAGCACCGCGCGCACGCGGCCGGACGGGTTCGCCGCCGCGGCATCGCCGCTGCCGCCGCCGGCAGCGGTATAGAGTTCCTTGCGGCTGTCGTAGGTCAGCACCGCGCCGCGGATCTCGTCGAGCAGCTTGGCGCCCTGCAGCCGCGCCATGCGGGCATTGCCGATCAGCTTGGAGAATTCCTGCTTGCCGTCGTATTCGATGCGGTCGCCCCAGCCGTCGATGTATTCGTCGACGCCCTCGCGCTTCTGGCGGATATAAGCCTGCTTGCCCGGCTTCGAGGTTGCCACGGCGAACTGGTAGCCCTCGGGGTCGGTGCGCAGCTCGGCGGCGTCGGACTTCAGGATCATGGTGCCCTTGGTCAGCACCACGTTGCCGGTCAGCGTATAGATCTGCTTGACGTCGTCATAGCTGGCATTGTCCGCCTCGAGCACCATCGGCTTGTCGCGGTCCGCGCGCTCGGCTAGGGCAGGCTGGGCCAGCAGGCCGAAGGCCAGGGCCAGCGCGAGCAGGGCCGGGGCGGTGCGTCGACGGGACGATGTCGTCAGGGAAGCGGTCATGTTGGCAGGGTTGCTTGAGGGGCGTCGGATGCGTGATGGTGCGGTTTGCGCGGCAATCGGCGCGCGCTGCCGGGCCGTGACGGCCGGCGTTGCGTGCGCGGCTGCGCCGGACCGGGAGTCAGGATCCCGGCGCACGGCCCGGGGACGGTCCGGTGATGATGGTGCCGCGTACATTGCCGAGCAATTGTACTTCGCGGGTGACGTTGTTGAAGATCAGGCCGTTGGCGGTCATCACCGACGGGCCGCGTGTCAGCTTGACGGGCTTGTCGGTCTTGACGATGTCGTCATTGACCAGCAGCTGGAAATAGCTCGACGCCGCGGTCAGCTGCGGGTCCTTGGACGGATCCTTGCCCTGCTGGCGCAGCACGTAGCCGTTGCCGTACAAATCGATCACCGTGCCTTCGGCGTTCATGCGGCCGATGTCGGCGCGCGCGGTCACCGGCGGGCGGTCCGGCTCGTAGGCGCGCATCGCGGGACGCGTGACCTCGTAGGTCTGGTCGTCCTCGAAATGGACCATGCGCTCGCCGGTGAAGCGGATCTTGGTGCTGCCGTCGGGCGCCAGCTCGGTGGCCGAGAAGCGGTCCATGAAGTAATCCGGCTCGTGCTTCTTGGTGGTTTGTGCGGCCTGGTCTTCCTTGGGGGAGTTGATCTGGACCAGCCAGAACGTGCTGCCCGCCACGATGGCCATCAGCAGCAGCGGCAGCAGCCGCATGACGATGCCGCTGAGGGAGGCGAGGAGTGCCTGCATGGTGTCCTTGGCGTTGTGCTGCTGGTACCGTCGGTGGCGCGCCGGCTCAGATGACCTTGGCGCGGGTCAGGTCGTGGATATGCAGCGCGCCGGTCAGGCGCCCGTCGTTGTCCACCACCAGCAGCTGGTTGATGCGGTTGGCTTCCATCACCTGCACGGCTTCCACCGCCAGCTGGTCCTGGTTGACCACATGCGGGTTGCGGTGCATGACCTCGCCGATCGGCACGGTCTTCCAGTCGCGCGGGGTTTCCAGCAGGCGGCGCAGGTCGCCGTCGGTGAACACGCCGATGGCGCGCCCGTCGGGATCCACCACCGCGGTCATGGCCATGCCCTTGCGCGTGATTTCCATCAGCGCCTGGGCCAGCGGCGTGCTTTCGCGCACCTCGGGCACGGCGTTGCCGGTGCGCATCACGTCGCGCACATGGGTCAGCAGCTTGCGCCCGAGCGCCCCGCCGGGGTGCGAGCGGGCAAAGTCTTCCTCGCCGAAGCCGCGCGCATCGAGCACCGCCACCGCGAGCGCGTCGCCCAGCGCCAGCGCGGCGGTGGTGCTGGCGGTCGGGGCCAGGTTCAGCGGGCAGGCTTCCTTCTCGACCGCCGCGTCCAGGTGGACGTCGGCCAGCTTGGCGAGGTTCGATTCCGGGTTGCCGGTGACCGAGATCAGGCGCGCGCCGATGCGCTTGACGATCGGGATGATCGACAGCAGCTCGCCGGTCTCGCCGGAATTGGAAAACGCGATCAGCACGTCGTCGCGCGTGACCATGCCGAGGTCGCCATGGCTGGCTTCGGCCGGGTGCACGAAGAACGCGGGGGTGCCGGTCGAGGCCAGCGTGGCCGCGACCTTGCGGCCGATATGGCCGGACTTGCCGATGCCGGAAACGACCACGCGCCCGGTGCATTGCAGGATCAGCTGCACGGCATGGGCAAAGTCGCCGTTGAGGCGGCCGGAAAGTGCGGAAACCGCATCGGCTTCGGTCTGGAGCGTGTCGCGGGCGAGCCGGAGTGCTCGATCCGCATCGAAATTAGCTATCATGGCGACGAAGTATACCAACGAATGCGACCGCACCTGGGCCGACCCACGGCGCGCGTCGCGCTCGCCCGTGCTCGCCGTATTTCCGCCGGCAGGGTGCCCGTGCCGGGTCGGCCGCGCGCCTTGCCGGTCACCCTGACCGCCTGATGCATTCTCCGCTGGAACTGACCCTGGTGCTGCTGGCCGCCGCCGTGTTCGGCGTGGTCGCGTTCCGCATGCTGCAGCTGCCGCCGATGCTGGGCTACCTTGCCGTCGGCATCCTGATCGGGCCGCATGCGCTGGGGCTGGCCAGCGATACCGCGCAGACCAAGTACCTGGCCGAATTCGGCGTGGTCTTCCTGATGTTCTCGATCGGGCTCGAATTCAGCCTGTCCAAGCTGCGCGCGATGAAGCGGCTGGTGTTCGGCCTGGGCGGCTCGCAGGTGGTGCTGTCGATGCTGGCGGTGGTGCCGGCCAGCTGGGCCTTCAACTGGCTGTTTCCGTTGTCGTGGCAGGCTTCGGTGGCGCTGGGCGGGGCCCTGGCCATGTCTTCCACCGCGATCGTGTCCAAGATGCTGTCCGAGCGCATGGAGCTGGAAAGCGAGCACGGGCGCAACATCATCAGCATCCTGCTGTTCCAGGACCTGGCGGTGGTGCCGCTGCTGATCGTGATTCCGGCGCTGTCGCGCGATCCGGGCGACCTGGTGATGGCGCTCGGCCTGGCCACGCTCAAGATTGTGGTGGCGCTGGGCGCGATCTTCTTCCTGGGGCAGCGCCTGATGAGCCGCTGGTTCCATGTGGTGGCGGCGCGCCGCTCGCAGGAACTGTTCATGCTGAACCTGCTGCTGGTCACGCTGGGCATGGCGGCGCTGACCGAGCGGCTGGGCCTGTCGATGGCGCTGGGCGCCTTCATGGCGGGCATGCTGATCTCCGAGACGCCCTACCGCCACCAGGTGGAGGAAGACATCAAGCCGTTCCGCGACGTGCTCCTGGGGCTGTTCTTCGTCACCATCGGCATGCTGCTCAATATCCGCGTGGTGCTCGACCATATCTGGCTGGTGCTGGCACTGCTGGTGGTGCCGGTGCTGTTCAAGCTGGTGCTGATCGCGGCGCTGGCGCGCGTGTTCGGCTCGCGCCAGGGCGTGGCCATCCGCACCGGGCTGGGGCTGGCGCAGGCGGGCGAGTTCGGCTTCGTGCTGCTGAACCAGATCGACGGCCTGAACCTGGTCGACCCGGTGCTGATCCAGGTGATCCTGGCGTCGATGCTGCTGTCGATGCTGGCGGCGCCTTTCCTGATCCAGTACAGCGACGCCATCGTGCTGCGCTTTGCCGCCAACGAATGGCTGATGCAGTCGCTCAACATGACCCGCATCGCCGCGCAGAGCCTGCAGACCGAGAAGCACGCCATCATCTGCGGCTTCGGCCGCAGCGGGCAGAACCTGGCGCATATGCTGGAGCGCGAGGGCATCAACTACGTGGCGCTCGACCTGGACCCCGACCGCGTGCGCGAGGCCGCGGCAGCTGGCGATACCGTGGTCTACGGCGACGCCGGCCGGCGCGAGGCGCTGATCGCCGCGGGCCTGCACCGCGCCGCCGCGGTGATCGTGACCTATGCCAACACGCAATCGGCGCTGAAGGTGCTGCACCACGTGCAGGAGCTGGCGCCGGCGCTGCCGGTGATCGTGCGCACGGTCGATGATTCGGAGCTGGACACGCTGCAGAAGGCCGGCGCCACCGAGGTGGTGCCCGAGATCATCGAAGGCAGCCTGATGCTGGCGTCGCACGCACTGGTGCTGCTGGGCGTGCCGATGCGCCGCGTGGTGCGCGGCGTGCAGCAGGCGCGCGACGCGCGCTACAGCCTGCTGCGTGGCTATTTCCACGGGCGCGACGACGAAGAGGACATGGTCGAGCGCGACTCGGTGCGGCTGCATTCAGTGTCGCTCGGCCCGCAGTCGACCGCGGTGGGCAGGCGCCTGGGCGTGCTGGGGCTGGAGCGCATCGGGGTCGAGGTGACCGCGGTGCGCCGGCGCGGCATCCGCGCCTTCGACCCGCAGCCGGAGACCGTGCTCGAGCCCGGCGATATCGTCGTGCTGCGCGGGCCGCCCGAGGCGCTGGAGGCCGCGGAGACGCGCATCCTGAATGGCTGAGCGCCGGAACCGGCGCTGCAGCATGCTTTAGTGCGGCCGCGGCTCGACCCAGGATTCCGGCAGGTTGTCGAGCACCGCGCGCGGATCCAGCGAGCGGATCGGCACGTCGCGATCGGCCGGGATGCGGCCCTCGCCCTGCAGCATCAGGTAGCGCAGGCAGCACACCCGCAGGAAGGACGAGAAATTGCCCGCCACGGCTTCGCTGCCGCGGTGTTCGGTCAGCTCGTCATGCAGGCGCGTGATCAGCTGGTTGACGGTCATGCCGTCGCGCTGCGCCAGTTCTTCCAGCACTTCCCAGAACAGGCTTTCCAGCCGGATGCTGGTGGCCGCGCCGTGCAGGCGCAGCGAGCGCGACTGGCTCTGGTAAGACGCCGGATTGGCGCGGATAAAGATCTCACACATCAAGGGCTCCCTGGCGGGCGGCGCGGCCGGCAGGCTGTGCATGGCCGGCTTCGGCAGGCCATGCAGCACGCGTGGGGCGCCGCATGCGGAAAGCACTAATGTACGATCCGCGTGCCCAGCACCGCAAGAAACTGCGCCAGCCAGGCCGGATGCGCCGGCCACGCCGGGGCGGTGACGAGGTTGCCGTCGGTGTGGGCCTGGTCGACCGCGATCTCGGCATAGGTGCCGCCGGCCAGCTTCACTTCCGGCGCGCAGGCCGGGTAGGCGGAGCAGGTCTTGCCTTCCAGCACGCCCGCGGCCGCCAGCAGCTGGGCGCCGTGGCACACCGCGGCAATCGGCTTGCCGGCCTGGGCGAAGTGCCGCACGATCTCCAGCACGCGCGCGTTCAGGCGCAGGTATTCGGGGGCGCGCCCGCCCGGGATGACCAGCGCGTCGTAGCCGGCCGGGTCGATCTCGGCAAAGGTGGCATTGAGGGTGAAGTTGTGGCCGCGCTTCTCGCTGTAGGTCTGGTCGCCCTCGAAATCATGGATCGCGGTGGCGCACGCGTCGCCCGCGCGCTTGTCGGGACAGATGGCATGCACGGTATGGCCGACCATCTGCAGCGCCTGGAACGGCACCATGGTTTCGTAATCTTCGGCGTAGTCGCCCACCAGCATCAGAATCTTTTTTGCCATCGTGGTCTCCTGTATGGTTACGGGTGTCCGGCGGGTGCCGGACGCGGCAAGCCGGCACGGGCAGCCCGTCCGGCCGGCAGGGCCATTGTGCTGGGCACCCCGGTGGCGCGGGTGGTATTGGGTTACCGCGCCGGTTACTGCGTCGGTTACCGCGCCGATTACCTGGCCCCCGCATGCCGCTGCCTCCGCTTTCTGACGGCGCGCCGCGCGCCCATCTTCCCGATCCCTATGGCAGATTCCATGATCCAGTCCCCCGATCTCGGCGACGTCACCGGCTACCTGCGCGAGCGCATCCGGACCGTGCCGGACTGGCCCCAGCCCGGCGTGATGTTCCGCGACATCACGCCGCTGCTGCAGGACCCCAAGACCCTGCGCGTGCTGATCGACGTGTTCGTGCACCGCTATATGGACGCGCAGCTGGACCTGGTCGCCGGCATCGATGCGCGCGGCTTTATCCTGGGCGCGATCGTCGCTTACGAGCTGAACCTCGGCTTCGTGCCGATCCGCAAGAAGGGCAAGCTGCCGTTCCAGACCGTGGCCGAGGAATACGAACTGGAATACGGCAGCGCCACGGTCGAGATCCACGCCGACGCCTGCAAGGCCGGCGACCGCGTGCTGCTGGTCGACGACCTGATCGCCACCGGCGGCACCATGATGGCGGGGCGCAAGCTGCTGGAGCGCCTGGGCGCGACCGTGGTCGAGGGCGCCGCCATCGTCGACCTGCCCGAGCTGGGCGGGTCGAAGCTGCTGCACGGCGCCGGGCTGCCGCTGTTCACCGTGTGCAGGTTCGAGGGGCACTGAGCCATGCGCGCCCGCGTCAAGATCCACGCAAGGAGTCTCCATGCCTGACCTGCTGCTGTTCCTGCTGACCTCCGTCGCCGTTACCGTGGCTCCCGGGCCCGACAACCTGCAGGTGCTGGCGCGCGGCATGGCGCAGGGGCGCCGTGCCGGGCTGGTGGCGGCATTGGGCTTTTCGGTCGGCTGCCTGTTCCATACCGTGATCGCCGCGGTGGGGCTGGCCGCGGTGCTGCGTTCCTCGCCGCTGGCGTTCCAGCTGATCAAGTACGCCGGCGCCGCCTACCTGATCTGGATCGGCATCCAGGCGCTGCGTGCGAAGGGCGGGCTGGCGCAGGGCGCCGAGGTCGATGCGGTGCCGCTGGCGCGCGTATTCCGACAGAGCGTGCTGGGCAACATGCTGAACCCCAAGGTGACGCTGTTCTTCCTGGTGTTCCTGCCGCAGTTCGTGCGCGCCGATGCCGCGCATCCCGGCCTGCAGTTCCTGCTGCTGGGCGTGGTCTTCATGCTGCAGACCGCGGTGGTGTTCTCGCTGTTCGGGCTGTGCGCGGGCTGGCTGGGCGCCTGGCTGCGCCGGCGGCCGGCCACCGGGCGCTGGCTGGACCGCGCAGCCGGGGCCATCTTCGTCGGGCTCGGCATCAAGGTCGCGCTGCCTTGAGTTGTCGCTGACCAGGCCCCATGCCGTTGCCGGTGCCGGGGGCCGGGCGCATAATGAGCCCTTGACAACGACACGATGACCGGGCGGAGCCTCCAGTCAGTATTCGGCACCGGTCACACAAAGGCGCACCATGGGCGTTCTCCTTCACCTGTTATCGGGCGTGGCCCTGCTCGTCTGGGGCACCAACATCGTCAAGGTCGGCATCCTGCGCGTCTATGGCGCCAATTTGCGCCACGTGCTGTCGACCAGCGTCTCCAACCGCTTCACCGCCTTCCTTGCCGGCCTGGGCGTGACCGGGCTGGTCCAGAGCAGCAACGCCACCGCGGTCATCGTCAGTTCCTTCGTCGGCCAGGGCCTGATCGCCGTGGCGCCGGCGCTGGCGATCATGCTGGGCGCCAACGTCGGCACCGCGCTGATGGTGCAGGTGTTCTCGCTGGACCTGTCGTGGCTGTCGCCGCTGCTGATCTTCGTCGGCGTGATCTGCCACCTGACCTGGAAGGGTAGCAAGCCCGGCCACGTCGGCCGCGTGCTGATCGGCCTGGGGCTGATCACGCTGGCGCTGGAACTGATCTCGATCGCGACCCGGCCGGTGGTGCAGGCCGCCGGGGTCAAGGTGCTGTTCGCCTCGCTGACCGGCGATTCGGGGCTGGACATGCTGGTGGGCGCGTTCCTGACCATCCTGTGCTATTCCAGCCTGGCCGTGGTGCTGTTCTGCGGCGCGCTTGCGTCGGCCGGGGTGGTGTCGATCCACGTGGCGCTGGCGCTGGTGCTGGGCGCCAACCTGGGCTCGGGCGTGTCGGCGCTGCTGACCACCTCGGGCAACAACCAGCCGGGCAAGCGCGTGACGCTTGGCAACCTGCTGTCGCGCCTGCTGGGCTGCCTGATCGCGCTGCCGCTGCTGGGCCAGGCCGAGGAACTGCTGGCGCTGGTCGACCATGAGCCGCAACGGCTGATCGTCAACTTCCACCTGCTGTTCAACGTCGCGCTGGCGGTGCTGCTGCTCGGCGCCACCGCGCCGCTGGCGCGCCTGTGCGAAAAGGTGCTGCCCGGGCGCAATACCGGCGACAGCCAGGTCACGCCGCGCCATCTCGATACCGCCGCGCTGTCGACGCCCACGCTGGCGCTGTCCAACGCCGCGCGCGAGGTGCTGCGCATCGGCGACCGCATCGAGCAGATGCTCGACAACATGCTGCGCGTGCTGCGTACCAACGACGCCAAGCTGGCCACCGCCACCTGCCGCATCGACAACGAGGTCGACGACCTCTACACCGCGATCAAGCTCTACCTGACCCGCATCAGCCTGGAAGCGCTGGACGAGCGCGACGGCCAGCGCTGGACCGAGATCATCTCGCTCACCATCAACCTCGAACACGCGGGCGATATCATCGAGCGCATCCTGCTCGATACCAAGGACAAGAAGATCGCCCACAACCTGATGTTCTCCGAGGCCGGCATGCAGGAGATCGCCGAGATGCACGCGCGCCTGGTCGCCAACCTGCGGCTGGGTTTGTCGGTGTTTCTCAATGGCGACCTGAAGAGCGCGCAGGCGCTGATGGCGGAGAAGGCCAACTTCCGCGAACTGGAGCGCAAGTACGCACGCACCCATTTGCAGCGCGTGGCGGTCCAGACCGCGGAGAGCATCGAGACCAGCTCGCTGCACCTGGACGTGATCAGCGAACTGAAGCGGCTGAACTCGCTGTTCTGCGCTACCGCCTATCCGGTGCTGGAGCAGGCCGGCGTGCTCAACCGCAGCCGCATGAAGGAAGATGATGTGACGCCGGTCTCGACCGTGCAGGCGGCGCGGCCCTGAAAGAAGCGGCTACAGCTTGTAGCCAAACTTCCGCAGCAACGCCTTTCGTTCTGCCACATCGGCCTCGGTCTCGATCCCCACCGGCGAGGCGCCGTCGATCACTGCCACCACGCCGCGGCCGGCATCGGTCTGCGCGATGATCACTTGGGTCGGGTTCGCGGTGGCGCAATAGATCCGGCAAACCTCCGGCACGGCGCGCACCGCGCCCAGCACGTTCACCGGGAAGAAGCCGTCGCCGAGGAAGATCAGGAAGCTGTGCCCGGCGCCGATGGCGCGCGCGTTTTCGCAGGCCATGTCGATCAGGTGCTCGTCGGTGCCCGACCAGCGCACCAGCCGCTTGCCCGACGCCTCGCAGAACGCCAGCCCGAAGCGGATGCCGGGCACCGTGCCGACCAGCGCCTCGTGCAGGTCTTCCACGGTCTTGATGAAGTGCGACTGGCCGAAGATAAAGTTGGTGGCTTCCGGCTTGGTAACCGGTACGACCGTCAGTTCCATGGCGTGGCTCCTGTGCGATGGGTGTCGCTGTCCGCTTCATGGTAGGGCGCGAGGTAGCGAAAGCAAGCCGGCGCCTGCTATACCGGATGGGTTGGCCCACCACCGGAGCCGCCCATGCCAGCCTTTTGCAGATGGCTTGCCGTGCTTGCCATCGTCCCGACGCTTGCTGCCGCGCAGGTCGCTCCGGCATCACAGCGCGAGGCCGCGCTGACCGAGCTGCGGCACCCCAATGTCGTGGTGGTCTTGCGCCATGCCAGCGCGCCGGGCGTGGGCGACCCGCCCGGCTTCCGGCTGGCGGATTGCGCCACCCAGCGCAATCTCGACGCGCGCGGGCGCGAGCAGGCGGTGCGGCTGGGCGCGGGCTGGAAGGCGGCCGGCTTCCGGCCGACGCAGGTGTGGAGCAGCGCCTGGTGCCGCTGCCAGGACACCGCGCGTCTGATCGGGCTGGGACCGGTGCAGGTGCAGCCGCTGCTCAACTCATTCTTCGGCGCCGATGCGCAGCGCCGCGACGCGCAGGTCGCGCAGCTGTCGCGGCTGATCGACGGTCTCGACCCCCGCGGCGGGCCTTACCTGATGGTCACGCACCAGGTGGTTATCACCGCGCTGACCGGGCACGGTGCCGACAGCGGTGGTGGCGTGGTGATCGAGTTGCCGCAGGGCCAAACGGCTCGGCGCACGCGGGTGCTCCCGGCCGCTGGGCTGGACTAATGTGGGACAGCGTTGGTCTCACCCGGTGCCACGCTCCGCCTCTGCGGGATAAGGGAGGGGGCCTTCTCCAGCTCGGTGTCGGGAGAGAGGATGCGCAGGCTCTGATCCTTTGGAATGTACGCGCCAGAGAAGCCCGGCGTGGAAGGATCGATAGAACTACAGACGATCCCGTCGAATGTCTTTGGGCCTAGCGTCACATCGCCTTCGTTGGTAATGTCCACCGCACCGTGCAGCTGGCACCAGCGCGCGTGGCGCTCATTGGCTTCAGGCAGTTGTTGCGATCGCAAGATGGTCCGCGAGCCATCTGCATTGTGGATCGCATTGTCGGGCGCATTCTGCGCAAGGGCAGGGCCCATGCTTGCCGCGACCGCAAGCGCGGTGGTCCGGATCGCATGCCGCATTCGTCTTGGCATCGGCGTCTCCTCGTCGCTCAGTAGAAGAAGGACGTGGTGGTCACGTCCATGATCTACGTTAGGAGAGGGCGCCTGCGCGGAAGCCATCAACTTAACCACAGCTTGATGCAAGGCAACTAAGACAACCACTGATGCAGGCAAGTCGCCACGATTCTTCCCCGCGCCTCACCGAAAATTCCGAAGGCCCTACCGCGCCAACAACGGCTTCAGATACTTCCCCGTAAAACTCGCCTTGCTCTTCGCCACCGCCTCCGGCGTGCCGCGCGCGATTACCTGGCCGCCGCCGGCGCCGCCTTCGGGGCCCATGTCGATCAGCCAGTCGGCGGTCTTGATGACATCGAGGTTGTGCTCGATGATGACGACGGTATTGCCCTGGTCGCGCAGCTTGTGGATGACCCTGAGCAGCAGTTCGATATCGTGGAAGTGCAGGCCGGTGGTGGGTTCGTCCAGGATGTAGAGCGTGCGTCCGGTATCGCGCTTGGACAGCTCCAGCGACAGTTTCACGCGCTGCGCCTCGCCGCCGGATAGCGTGGTCGCCGACTGTCCCAGCCGGATATAGCCCAGGCCCACGTCGAGCAGCGTCTGCAGCTTGCGCCGCACCACCGGCACCGCGCTGAAGAACTCGTGCGCCTGCTCGACGGTCAGGTCGAGCACCTCGGAGATATTCTTGCCCTTGTACAGCACCTCCAGCGTCTCGCGGTTGTAGCGCTTGCCGTGGCACACGTCGCAGGGCACGTACACGTCGGGCAGGAAGTGCATCTCGACCTTGAGCACGCCGTCGCCCTGGCATGACTCGCAGCGCCCGCCCTTGACGTTGAACGAGAAGCGGCCCGGATCGTAGCCGCGTTCCTTGGCCGACGGCACGCCGGCGAACAGCTCGCGGATCGGCGTGAACAGGCCGGTGTAGGTGGCCGGGTTGGAGCGCGGGGTGCGGCCGATCGGGCTCTGGTCGACGTTGATGACCTTGTCGAAATGCTCCAGCCCCTCAATGCGGTCGTGCGCCGCCGGTTCCGGGGTCGAGCCGTACAGGTGGCGCGCCACCGCGTGGTAGAGCGTGTCGTTGATCAGCGTCGACTTGCCCGAGCCGGACACGCCGGTGATGCAGGTCAGCAGGCCCACCGGCACTTCGGCGGTGACGTTGCGCAGGTTGTTGCCGCTGGCGTTGACGATGCGCAGCAGCCGCTCGTCGTCGGGCGCGGTGCGCTGCTTCGGCACTTCGATGCGGCGCTGGCCGGACAGGTACTGACCGGTCAGCGAAGCGGGCGATGCCTCGATCTGCCGCGGCGTGCCCTCGGCCACGATCATGCCGCCGTGCACGCCGGCGCCGGGCCCGATATCGACCACGTAGTCGCAGGCGCGGATCATGTCCTCGTCATGCTCGACCACCAGCACCGAGTTGCCGATATCGCGCAGGTGCTTGAGCGTGCCGATCAGGCGGTCGTTGTCGCGCTGGTGCAGGCCGATCGAGGGCTCGTCCAGCACGTACATCACGCCAGTCAGGCCGGAACCGATCTGCGACGCCAGCCGGATGCGCTGGGCCTCGCCGCCCGACAGCGTATCGGCGCTGCGCTCCAGCGACAGGTAGTCCAGCCCGACGTTGTTGAGGAAGTTCAGCCGCGCGGTGATCTCCTTGACGATCTTGTCGGCGATCTCGCGCTTGGCGCCGTGCATGTCCAGCGTCAGGAAGTAGGTCAGCGCATCGCGCAGCGGCCAGCCGTTGATCTCATAGATCGCGCGCGCCTGTTCGCCGTCGCCGAGCTTGACGTGGCGCGCCTCGGTGCGCAGCCGGGTGCCGTGGCAGGCCGGGCAGGGCTGGTTGTTCTGGTACTTGGCCAGTTCCTCGCGCACCGCGACCGAATCGGTCTCGCGGTAGCGGCGTTCCAGGTTGGGGATGATCCCTTCGAACACATGCTCGCGCACCGTGGTGCGGCCGCGTTCGTTGATATAGGTAAAGGGGATTTCCTGCTCGCCCGAGCCGTGCAGCACCACTTGCTGCACGTTCTCGGGCAGGGCCTCGAACGCGGTCTCGGTGTCGAAGTCATAGTACGCCGCCAGGCTTTGCAGCATCTGGAAGTAGAACTGGTTGCGCCGGTCCCAGCCCTTGATCGCGCCCGACGCCAGCGACAGGTTGGGGAAGGCCACCACCCGCTTCGGATCGAAGAACGTGATCTGCCCGAGACCGTCGCAGCTCGGGCAGGCGCCCATCGGGTTGTTGAACGAGAACAGCCGCGGCTCCAGTTCCTGCAGCGAATACGAGCAGATCGGGCAGGCAAAGCGCGAGCTGAAGGTGTGCTCCTTGCCGCTGTCCATCTCCAGCGCCAGCGCGCGGCCGTCGGCCAGCCGCAGCGCGGTCTCGAACGACTCGGCCAGGCGCTGCTTGATGTCGGCGCGCACCTTGACCCGGTCGACCACCACGTCGATGCTGTGTTTCTCGGTCTTCTTCAGCTTGGGCAGCGCGTCGACCTCATAGACCCGGGCCTGCGCCTCGTGCGCGGTGCCGCCGCCCGAGCGGATGCGAAAGCGCACGAAGCCCTGCGCCTGCATGCTGTCGAACAGGTCCGAGTGCTCGCCTTTGCGGTCGACCACCACCGGCGCCAGGATCATCAGCTTGGTGTCTTCCGGCAGCGCCAGCGCCGCGTCGACCATCTGCGACACGCTTTGCGCCTGCAGCGGCAGGTTGTGGTCGGGGCAGTAGGGGGTGCCGGCGCGCGCATACAGCAGGCGCAGGTAGTCGTGGATCTCGGTGACGGTGCCGACGGTGGAGCGCGGGTTGTGGCTGGTGGCCTTCTGCTCGATCGAAATCGCCGGCGACAGCCCTTCGATCAGGTCGACATCGGGCTTCTCCATCAGCTGCAGGAACTGGCGCGCGTAGGCGGACAGCGATTCCACGTAGCGGCGCTGGCCCTCGGCATAGAGCGTGTCGAAGGCCAGCGAGGACTTGCCCGAACCGGACAGGCCCGTGATCACGATCAGCCGGTTGCGCGGCAGGTCGAGATTGATGTTCTTCAGGTTGTGGGTACGCGCCCCACGGATCTTGATTTCTTCCATATGCCGAAAAGTCGTCGCCAGGCGGGCCGCCCCGGCCGGAATGCGCGCCCGGGCGCACCTCTCGGGGGCAGCCGGCATGGCCAGGTGACCCGGGAAGCGCGAAGGAGCAAACCTGTTAATATACCCAACTTCGGTTTCCGGGGTTGTCCGGCCACCAGCGGACCCGACCATTGCCGCCCAACGGCAACCAGCCCGACCCCGAATCCCACACGATCCCACGATCGCAATGCCGTCGATCCCTTCTTCTGCCCCGGAAACTTCCCCGGACACTTCCCCGGAAAGGGGTGCCGCCGACACACCCCAGGCCCCCGCGCGCGAACGCATGACGCGCGCCGAACTGCGCGCCGCGGTGTCGCTGGCCAGCATCTTTGCGCTGCGCATGCTGGGCCTGTTCCTGATCCTGCCGGTCTTTGCCGAATACGCCCGCAGCCTGCCCGATGGGCAGGATGCCCAGCGCGTTGGCCTGGCCATGGGCATCTACGGCCTGATGCAGGCGTTCCTGCACATCCCGCTGGGCTGGCTGTCGGACCGCGTCGGGCGCAAGCCGGTGATGGTGGGCGGGCTGCTGCTGTTTATCGCCGGCGGCCTGGTGGCGGCGTTTTCCGACACGCTGTCCGGCATCATCGCCGGGCGTGCGCTGCAGGGCATGGGCGCGATCTCCGCCGCCATCACCGCCTGCATCGCCGACCTGACCCGCGAGCGCCATCGCACCAAGGCCATGGCGATGGTGGGCGGCAGCATCGGGCTGACCTTTGCGCTGTCGCTGGTGATTGCCTCGCCGCTGCTGCACAGCATCGGCATGTCCGGCATCTTCGGGCTGATGTCGGTGCTGGGGCTGGTCGCCATCGGCGTCACCGTGTTCCTGGTGCCGACCCCGCCGCCGCCGCACCCGGTGCGGCTGCCGTTCCGCAAGGTGCTGCTCAACGGCGACCTGGCGCGGCTCAATGTCGGCGTGCTGGCGCTGCACGCGTCGCAGGTGGCGATGTTCATGGTGGTGCCGGCGATGCTGGCCGACGCCGGCATGCCGCTGAACCAGCACTGGAAGGTCTACCTGCCGGTGGTGCTGGTGTCGTTCGTGCTGATGCTGGGACCGATGATGGCGGCCGAGCGCTACGGCCGCGTGCGCCCGGTGCTGCTGGGCGCGGTCGCGCTGATGACCGCGGTGCAGCTGCTGTTTGCCGCCGTCCACGGGCTGTGGGCGATCGTCGGGGTCTTGCTGCTGTTCTTCGTCGCCTTCAACGTGCTGGAGGCGATGCAGCCTTCGCTGGTGTCGCGCTACGCCGCGGCCGCGCGCGGCGCGGCGCTCGGGGTCTACAACACCACCCAGGCGCTGGGCCTGTTCCTGGGCGGTGCCGCGGGCGGCTGGCTGCTCCAGCACGAGGGCCGCAGTGCCGTGTTCGTCGGCTGCGCGGCGGTGCTGTTGCTGTGGCTTATAATCGCCTGGAGCATGAAGGCGCCGCCGGCGCGCGGGCAGGAAGCCGCACCGGCGACCGCGGCCTGAGCCGGCGCCTGGTTTCGCATCATTTGGTAAAGCATTTGGGCTGGAAAGCGGCCTAGTATCATCGCGCCACCCGGCATCCTGGCGGGGGCGCGATGTTCGTTTACGTCGCCGCCGTATCGGATCAAACTACAGCGTTACCCTGCAACCCGCTTTCACCGTCATCGTATTGCCACGCTTTTCAACACCGCGCGTGGCTTTTGGAGAACATTCACATGGCATCGGTCAACAAAGTCATTCTCGTCGGCAACCTCGGCGCAGACCCCGAAACGCGCTACATGCCCAGCGGCGACGCCGTCACCAACCTGCGCCTGGCCACCACCGACCGCTACAAGGACAAGCAGTCCGGCGAGATGAAGGAAGCCACCGAATGGCACCGCGTGGCGATGTTCGGCAAGCTGGCCGAAATCGCCGCCCAGTACCTGCGCAAGGGCTCGTCGGTCTATATCGAAGGCCGCATCCGCACCCGCAAGTGGCAGGACCAGTCCGGCCAGGACAAGTACTCCACCGAGATCGTTGCCGACCAGATGCAGATGCTGGGTTCGCGCCAGGGCAGCGGTGGTGGTGGCGGTGATGAAGGCGGTTACGGTGGCGGCGGCGGTGGTTACAGCCGCGAAGCGTCGGGCGGCGGCTACGGCGGCGGCCGTGGTGCCCAGGGCGGTGGCCAGCAGGGCGGCGCGGCACGTCGTCCGCAGCAGCCGGCGTCGAATGGCTTCGAGGATATGGACGACGATATTCCGTTCTGATCCCGAGTCGTCAATACCCGTAGCAATCCGCCCCGCCACCGAGCGGGGCGTTCTTTTTTGCATCGCCGCTTCACACCAGCGCCGGCAAGCCGGCCTCACGCTCCCACTCGACGCAGTTGCGACCGTTGTTCTTGGCCGCGTACAGCACGTTGTCCGCGCGCATCAGCAGCGCTTCCAGGTCTTCGCCCGGCCGCAGCGTGGCCACGCCGAAGCTGGCGGTGACGTTGCGCATGCCTGGCAGGGCCTCCATGCTGGTCTGCTCGAGCGTTTCGCGCAGGCGCTCGGCCAGCTGCAGCGCCGCTTCGTGCGGGGTGTCGGGCAACAGCACGACGAATTCCTCGCCGCCCAGGCGTGCGGCGATATCGCGGCGGCGGATGCCCGCGGCGATGATGCGGCCGACCTGCGCCAGCACCGCATCGCCGGCGCTGTGGCCGTAGTTGTCGTTGATGAACTTGAAGAAGTCCAGGTCGCACAGCAGCACGCTCAGCGCCTCGCCCGGGCGCGGCGGGATCTGGCGCGCGGCCAGGGTCTCGAGGCTGCGGCGCGTGTGCAGCTGGGTCAGCGGGTCGGTATCGCGTTCGTGGCGCAGGTCGTCGATCACGTCCTGCGCGGTCGCCGCCAGCAATGCCAGCCCCAGCGCCAGCAGCAGCAGGGCCAGCGTGGCCTGCAGCCATAGCCAGTAGGCGACGGGCGGCAGCGCGGCGGCATCGTGCGCCGCCGCAGGCGCCAGCGCCAGCAGCGTGCGCGGCAGGAACTGCAGCGCGAACACCAGGTACAGCCAGAACAGCACCCGGTCGACGGTGCGGCCGGTGCGCAGCCGCGCCAGCGGCGCGACCCCCGTCAGCAGGATCAGCGCGATGCCGACGTTCATGACGTAGATGCGCGCGACCAGGCTCGGATACACCAGGTCGAACCACGCCACCATGCCGAACAGGGCGAGCGGCAGCGCCACCGCCGCGCAGCGGTCGGGGCGCGCGCCGATGCGGGCCAGCATGCCGCGCAGCAGCAGCACCGCGCTGCCCAGGTAGAGCGCGCCGGTGACGGTGGCGGTGCCGCCGCCGCCGCGCGGCGGCCACAGGACCTGCAGGCCGATGGCCGCTGCCGCCAGCAGGTAGCAGGCGCCCATCTGCAGCAGGTGGGGCCGCGTGCGCTCGTGATGCCACGCAAACACGAAGCAGAGGGCAAGCAGCAAGGCAATGGCGGGATTGACCAGTGCCAGGAATAGACCGGCATCGTGCAACACGGAAAGTCCCCTGTCTTGGTGTTCTCTGGCAGGGAATGAGGCCCGCGGTGCGATGCGCGTGAAAATGCGCAAGCCAGTGAACATGGAAAGCGGCATGCGCCCGCGCGGGCGCGGCGTCGCGCCGTGGGCGGGGCTTGCAGTGCGGCCGGGGCAGTCAATGAGCCGGGCGGCAACTGCTGGTAACAAATTGTTTCTGTGTCAGCATTCTAGACACGGGTGGCGCCTGAGGCGCCCCCCCGAATGGGGGCCGGACCGGCAAACAATTGTGAACAAGCGCGCCGGCATTTGCTCCCGGGCAAGGCGCCGCGGCGCCGGATGCCCGCTTGGCAGCATTTGTGACTAATCTGGTAGATGCTGTCGGATCCTCCGGCAGTTCGGTTTTCCCGTACGCAAGGAGATCACGATGAAGACCAAGAAAGCGATGCCAGTGTTGGTGCTGGCGGCAAGCGTGCTGGCGGCGCCGTTCGCGATGGCGCAGGGCGGTGCCAGGTCCAGGCCGATGACCGAACCCATGCCCGCGTCCGCGCCGATGGCGCAAAGCTCGCCTTATATGCAGGTGCAGCAGTGGAAGAAGGGTGACCGGCTGCCCACCGAGTTCCGGGACCGCCAGTATGTGATCGACGACTACAAGCAGTACAACCTGCCTGCGCCGCGCAAGGGCACGCGCTGGGTCGGGATCGGCGCCGAGTATTACCTGGTGGCGCCCAACGGCGTGATCCAGCAGGTCGGGTCGGGCTCCTGAGGCCGGAAAAACTGAAAACCGCCACGCCCTCGCCGCGTGGCGGTTTTCTTGCGGCCGGCAGCGGCGGTCAGATACCCAGGATCTTCTTCGCCTCGAGCAGCGACTTCATCGATTCATCATGCTTGCCGGCCTTGTGATAGGCCTCGCCGTCGGCGCGCAGCTTGGAGACCCTGGCGGCGTCCTCGGTCGAGAGCTTGGGGTTGGTCGACAGCTTGGCATCGATGGCCTTCATCTCGTTGGGACAGTTATGGGCGTATGCCATGCCGGTGGCGCCGCACAGCACGATGGCCGTGACGATGGGAAGGTACTTGCGCACAGTGGCCTCCACGCAGGACGGTTGGAGTCTTCAGCATAGTGCATGGCACTGCCTCACGTAGCGCGTGCCGGTTTTCCGCGGCGCCTTCCGGTGTTATTTTCAAGGGCGTCATGTTTTTGCCCGGCCCGATCCGTACCATCCCGATTGCACTGACGCCATACGGGAGCGCCCCCTGCGCATGGAAACCTCCGCCGAACATTATTCGCTGGCCCTGCTGTGCACCGCCGTGCTGACCGTGACGGTGGTTGGCATCCACTACGAGGCGCTGCGCCTGCTGTCCGGGATGCATCCGCGGCGCTGGAGCGGGCGCATGAATATCGGCGTGCTGATCGTCTGCATCATCCTGGTCCATTGCCTCGAGGCGCTGGTGTTCGCCGCGGGTTTCTGGTTTGCCGACCGCGTGCTGGGGCTGGGCGGACTGGCCGGGGTCGCGGTGCCCGGGGTCGAGGCCGCGCCCGCACCGGGCGTGCTGGTCTACGCCTACTTCGCGCTGGAGACCTTTACCACCCAGAGCCTGGGCGATATCGTGCCGGTGGGCGCCAGCCGCCTGATCGCCAGTATCGAGCCGCTGGTCGGCCTGATCCTGATCGGCTGGTCCACCTCGTTCACCTATGTCATGATGCGCCGCGACTGGGAACTGGAGCGCGAGGAGGGCGGCGAGCGTCGCCGCGGCTAGCGCCTGACGGCATCGTTCCGGCTTCCTCAGCGCATTGCGTCTGTGCTCGAACCACCGGCCGCGCCCCCGGCAACAATGGGCGGCCCACAACAAAAAGGGGATACGCGGACATGGCAAGACTGGTAATGATCCTGCTGGGCGTCGACTACCTGCGCACGCGCTGGCGCGGCCTGTTGTGGCTGGGCTGGGTGAGCGTGGTGCTGGGCGTGGTGGCGTTCGTCGATGCCCTGGACAACGCCATCTACTTCCCGATGACGCCGTTCGCGCTGGTGCTGCTGCTCGAAGGGCTGGCCACGCTGGTGGTGGCACGCAGCGGCATCGGCGGGCAGCGCACGCTGCGCCAGGTCAAGGGCGTGTCGTTCTGCTTTGCCGCGTTGCTGATCCTGGCCGGCCACCATCACGGCCACTTCGTGCTGTCGATGATCTTCGCCACGCTGTTCCTGGCCGACGGGCTGCTGCAGATCGTGTCGGCGCGGGTGGTGCGCTTCCGCACCTGGCGCCTGGCGATGGCCGTGGGCGTCTTCGAGATCCTGGTCGCGATCTTCTTCTACCAGCCGTACCCAACCCACTATGTCGGCACCGTGCCGTATTGCCTGGGCCTGGGACTGATCTTCGGCGGCTGGAACCTGTTGCTGCTGGCCTCGCGCCTGCGCCGGCTCGACCATAACCCCGGCATGGACGCGGCCGATGCGGTGCCGGCCGCTACCGCGCCGACGCTCCACCCGGCCAGCGACGCGCCCGACCTGAAGCTGTGGGACGGCCCGCCCGGGCCCGACGAGCATGCGCTGACGGTGCATGTCTGGACCCCGGTCGGTTCCGCCCGCGGCGAAGCACGCCGCCAGCCGCTGGTGGACCGCTATATCGCCGCGGTCGACCGCGACGGCGTGATCTCCACCGGCCACGCCGCGCTGGAATCGCCCGAGGGCATCTACATCAGCCTGTACCCGGCCGAAGAGATCGACCGCTCGCCCGACGAATTCACCCGCATCCTGCGCGCCACGCGCGAGAACGACGTGGCCGGCAAGTTCCAGCCCGACTACCAGACCGAAGCGGCCGCCTGGTGCCCGTCGACGGTACAGGTGCGCATCCGCAACTACGACCCCGGGCGCCTGCGCCGCTTCTGGGACGCGTACCGGCAGGACACCACCTACAACCTGACCTACCGCAATTGCTCCAGCACGGTCTCGCACGCGCTCGAAGCGGCGCTGGAAGGCGCATCGGCCCGGGTCTGGCGCCAGGTGCGCGGCTGGCGCCCGCTGTGGCGCCTGCTCGCCACGCCCGAGCTATGGGTGGCGGCGCAGATCCGCAAGCGCGCCAAGACCATGGCCTGGACTCCGGGCCTGACGCTGGACTACGCCCGCGCGCTCAGCATGCTGGCCGATCCGCGGCCGTCCGGGTGGGCCAGCATGACGCGCATGGCGCTGGGACAGATGCGGCGCCAGCGCCAGGACTGGCGTGAGGCCGCACAGCGCGCCGAAGCCGGGCAGGGCGCGCAGGCCGGCAATGTCGCAAGTGCTGCAAATGCCGGTAATGCCGGCAGTGCCGGTAGTGCCGGTAGTGCCAGGCCGCGCGGGAACGATTAAGCTCGCGGTATTTTCCTGAAACCGTGGAGCCAGAGGAGACATCGCATCATGCCAACACGCCAGCGAATCCTGATCCGCATTGCCGCCCTTGCCACCGTCGCGGTGGCATGCGGCGCGCATGCGCAGACGCCGGACCAGGGCGGTGCCGCCGCCGCCATCAATGAAGCCGTGCAGCAAGGCACCAACCCCTACCGGCCCGACCCTTCGGCGACGCCGGGCAGCATCCAGTCGGACGAGTGCCGCGCCTTGGCCGAGCAGATCGCGCAGGCGCCCAAGCGCGAGTACCGTGCCACGCAGCCGTCCATCGAAACTGCCCAGGGCCGCAAGGTGCCGGAACTGGAGCGTGACCGGCCGAAGAAGGCGCTGCAGCGGGCGTACCGGGAGAAGTGCACCTGAGCCGGCACCGGGTCGGCCGCGGCAGGCCATGGCCAACCACAGCCGGCGATAGCTGGCAACACACATCGCGGGCGGCACCACAGCCGCCCGCTGCTTTTTCCGCCTTGCTCCGGCCGTTCCGGCCCGCCTTTCTCCAATACCGATCGTTCCCCATGCACCTGCGCGGCGCATGGCTGCCCCATGGCCACGCACCCGCCTGCCGCCGGGCCCGCCTGTTTCACCGAGACGGGTAAAAATACATTTGTTTCATGGTTATCCATGATGGAACACTTGTTGCTATTTGCCTAGCATGCCGATGCAAGCGCGCATCGCGTGAACGCTACCCATGGAGAAGCCTGATATGAATGCAACACAAGACACCTGTCCGCGCAGTGCCCGGCGCCCCCTGGCGGCGCCGCTTGCCGCCGCCGTACTGGCGTTGTTTGCGGGCACGGCAGGTGCCGCCGACGTGGCGGCCAGCCCGACGCTCAGCAAGATCAAGTCGTCGGGCACGATCGCCATCGGCCACCGCACCTCGTCGATCCCGTTTTCGTACTACGACGCCAGCCAGAAGGTGATCGGCTTCTCGCAGGACATCTGCGACCGTGTCGTCGATGCGGTGAAGCGCGAGACCGGTGTGCCCGGCCTGCAGGTGCGCATGGTGCCGGTGACCTCGCAGAACCGGATCTCGCTGGTGCAGAACGGCACCGTCGACCTGGAATGCGGCGTCACCACCAACCTGAAGTCGCGCCAGCAGCAGGTGGCGTTCTCAACCACCTTCTTTGTTGCGGGCACGCGCTTGCTGGTGAAGAAAGGCAGCCCGGTGCGCGACTTTGCCGACCTGTCCGGCAAGGCGGTGGTGACCAACGCGGGCACCACCTCCGAGCGCATCCTGCGCCGGCTCAACGACGAGAAGCAGGCCAATATCACCATCCAGAGCGCCAAGGACTATGGCGAGTCCTTCCTGATCCTGCAGTCCGGGCGGGTGACGGCATTCATGATGGATGACGTGCTGTTGTCCGGCGCGCGCACGTTGGCCCCCAATCCCGCTGACTGGGTGGTGGTGGGCACGCCGCAGTCGTTCGAGGCCTACGCGTTCATGATGCGCAAGGACGATCCCGGCTTCAAGCAGGTGGTCGACGGCGCCATCACAGGGCTGATCCGCAGCGGCGAGATCAACAAGCTCTACGCCAGGTGGTTTGCCGCGCCGGTGCCACCCAGGCAGGTGAACTTCGAGCTGCCGATGAGCGAACCGCTGAAGAAGGCCTACGCCAACCCCAACGACGCGGCGTTCGATTAAGTGCGGCGGGCCGGCTCAGCTGCGTCCGGCCGGCACATACGCCCCGGTGCGATGCAATTCGCCCTCGGCCTGCTCCAGCGCGCGGATGGCGCCCTTGCCCTTGCGCGCCAGCAGTTGCTCGACCAGCGCCTCGACCACGGCCACGCCGGCCGTGATCGACGGAAAGAACGACGGGCTTTCGACCGAGAACAGCAGTGTGCAGTCCGCGGCCAGCGCGATCGGCGCGACCGTGCTGTCGGTCAGCGCAATCACCTTGCAGCCGCACTCGCGCGCGGCCTCGGCCACGCGGATGCTCTCCTGCGAGTACGGCGCGAAGCTGACCACCACCACCGCATCTTTGGGCGCCAGCCCGCGCAATTCCATCTCGAGCGTGCCGGCATCGGCGCGGATCAGATGCACGGTGCTGCGGAACAGCCGGTAGACATAGTGGAAGGTAAAGGCGATCGGGAAGCATGCGCGGAAGCCCGCCACATGCACGCAGGCCGCGTGCGACAGCAGCTCGGCGGCTTGCGGCAGCGCCTTCTCGTTGCTGGCGGCGATCCGGTCCAGGTTCTGGTGCTGCGCCTCCAGCATCTCGCCCAGCATGCGGCTGGCGCTGCTTTCGCGCACTACCTTGCGCGCACGCCGCGCATACGGCTGGGTGCCGCCGCGCAGCGCGTCGACAAACAGCTCGCGCATGGCCTGCCAGCCCTCGAAGCCCAGATGCTGCGACAGCCGCACCAGGGTGGCGGGCTGCACCCCGGCGCTGGCCGCGATCTTGCGCATCGACAGCACCGGCACGTCCTGCGGATGGTCGAGCAGGTAGCGGGCACCGCCCTGGAACTGCGTGCTGAGGGCGGGAAAGCCGCGGCGCAACTGTTCCAGCAGTGCCTCGAGGTCATGGGGCGGCGCTGACGAAGAGGGCGGCAAGGATGGTGAGGGCGGCGCTGGATCGGACGGCATGGTGGCTCCGGCTTCAAGGTGTAACGATTGTTGCACAGGTGCGGCCGCCTGCGCACCGCGTCGGCGCCATGGTGGACGGATTAACGACCGCGCCGGCCGGAATCTTTACCCCTGATGACACGCGGCCACACCACTGTCACTTCGCTACAACGCCGGTTCATCCGCATCGTATTTTCCTTACCCGCTTAACGCATCGTGACTTACACTCCGCGCCATAACCTCCGGAAAATCGGTCGTCCGGAACATAATGAGTAGCGGAGCGCGAGCATGGGACACAGAAGCCCGGCAGTGCGACACGGTGGGAGGGTCAACCCGCCGTTTCGGGTCATATTCAGGGTCATCCCGGGGGTCGGATCCTACGCAGGAATCCGGGCTGGCGGGACTCAGGGGGCTGCCGGCATGCCATGCCGGGGCAGGCCGCCGCATGGCTTCACGCTGATAGAAGTGATGATCACCGTGGCGGTCATCGCCATTCTTGCCGCCGTCGCCATTCCCAACTACAGCCGTTACGTCGTGCGCTCGAACCGCGCGGCGATCGAGTCCTTCATGCTGGAGGTCTCGAACGCGCAGGAGCGCTTCCTGGTCGACAACCGGGCCTATGCCGCCAGCCTCGGCGCGCTCGCCATGTCGGTGCCGGCCGGGCTGGCCACGCGCTACGACGTTACGGTGACACCGGGCGCGGCGCCGCCGCCGCGCTACAGCATCGTCGCCACGCCCAAGGGCAGCCAGCTCAGCGACACCGATTGCGGCACGCTGACGCTGACCAGCGCCGGCGCCAAGTCCGCGTCGGGTGCGGGTACCGACTGCTGGAACTGACCATGCGGCCCGATCTTTCCCGCGCGAACGATCGCCGGCGGCCGGCGTGCCGCGGCTTTACGCTGATCGAGTTGCTGTGCGCATTGTCGGTGCTGGCGATCCTGGCGGTCGCGGCGGCGCCTTCCTTTGCCGCGCTGATCGCCGGCCAGCGCGTGCGCAGCGCCTCGCTGGACCTGGCGTCGGCGCTGGTGCTGGCGCGCAGCGAAGCGGTCAAGCGCAATGCCACGGTGTCGCTGGCCCCGGCCGGCGCCGCCTGGACCGCAGGATGGGCCGTGAGCGTGGGCGCCGAGACGGTACGTTCGTTCGGGCCCTATGGCGGGCTGGCCATCACGCCCAGCGCGGCCGGTGGCCTGGCAGTCGGCAACGACGGCCGGCTGACTGGCGCGGCGATGAGCTTCGAGTTCGCGCCCGGCGGCGATACCGCGGCCACCACGCGCGTGTGCGTGCAGGTCAGCGAGACCGGCCGCATTGCCTCCACCAACGGAGCCTGCACATGACGCGCATCACGAAGCCACGGCGGCGCCTGCCGGCGCGCCGCGCGCAGGCCGGCTTCCTGCTGATCGAAGTGCTGGTGGCGGTGGTGATCCTGCTGGTCGCGCTGCTGGGCACCGCCGGACTGGTGGCGCGCTCGGGCCAGACCGAGATGGAGTCCTACCAGCGCGTGCAGGCGCTGGCGCTGCTGCAGGACATGGCCGCGCGCCTGAACGCCAACCGCCAGGTGGCAGCATGCTATGCCAACGGCGCCGCCGGCATGCAGCTGGGCAGCGCGGCCGCGCCGCCGGCCGCATGCACACAGGGCAGCGCCGCGCAGAACGCCACCGCCAACGCCGACCTGCAGGCCTGGAACGCGGCCTTGCTCGGCAGCGCCGAGATGCGCCCGGGCGCCAGTTCGGTCGATCCCGCGCAAGCGGTGGGCGCGATGATCGGCGCGCGCGGCTGCATCGAGACCGTCGACGCGGTCAACCAGGTCTACCGCATCACCGTGGCGTGGCAGGGCCTGGCCACCACGGGCGCGCCGGCGCTCGGCTGCGGCAAGGACCAGTACGGCAACGACGCCTATCGCCGCGCGGTCAGCACCCAGATCCGCATCGGCACCCTCGGGACCGTGTCATGACCGCGCCGCATTCCTCTGTGCCTGCATCGCGGGCCCGCGCCGTGCGCCTGCGCCGCCAGCGCGGCATCTCGCTGATCGAGCTGATGATCGGCATCACCATCGGCCTGGTGCTGCTGACCGCGCTGGCCGGGCTGTACTACGCCAACAGCCTGTCGCGCACCGAGTTCGCCAAATCGGCGGAACAGGTGGAGAACGGGCGCTATGCGCTGGAGCAGATCCGGCGCGAGGTGGAGCTGGCGGGGTTCTTTGGTGTGGGCAATATCGCGCGGGGCAACAAGGCCGCGGAGCCGGCGCTGTGCGCGACCGACCCGGCTGCTTTGGGCTTCTCGTTCACTGCCGAAACCGTGCCGTTGGCACTGACCGGCTATGGGCCGGGCGTGGTGGCCCCGTGCCTGCCGGATCTGGCAGCGACCTCGGAGGTGCTGGTGGTGCGCCGCGTGTCGACCACGCCGGTAGCGGCGCCGGCGCCGGGGTCGGCTTACCTGCAGGTCTCGGCGTGTTCGCAGGACTCGCAGAACTTCGTCTTCGATGCCAGCGGTGCGGCGGCCTTCGCGCTGCGCACCAAGGCCTGCGATGCGGCACAGCCGGCCGAATTGCGCCGGGCCATGGTGCGCATCTTTTACCTGGCAGGCTGCGACCGTTGCAGCAACGGCGGCGACGGCATTCCCACGCTGAAGATGGCCGAGCTGGTCAACGGCGCGTTCCAGTCGCGCTCGGTGGCGCAGGGCGTGCAGGACATGCATGTGCAGTACGGCGTGGACCAGGACAGCAACGGCTCGGCCGACTGCTATGTGACCGATCCGCGCGCCGACAACAGCGCGGTGTGCACCGCCGTGCCCGGCTACGACTGGGGCGTGGTGATCAACAACCTGGCCAATGTCACCACCGTGCGCGTGCACTTGCTGGCGCGCACGCTGAAGCCCTCCGGCGGCCATACCGACAACCGCACCTACGACATCGGCCGCGCGGCCGCCGCGGGTCCGTTCAACGACGCCTACAAGCGCCATGTCTATGCCCAGGTGGCGCGGCTGGTCAACGTCGCCGGGTTGCGCGAGCAATGACGCCGTACCGGCACACACACCGATGAGAGCCATGATGAAGTCAACCGGCGGCACGCTGCGCCGCAATCAATCCGGGGTCACGCTGGTGGTGACGCTGGTGTTCATGGTGATGTTCCTGATGATCGCGGTGGCCATGGTCAATTCCGGCCTGATCAACGTCAAGGTGGCGGCCAACCAGCAGCACAGCGCCGAGGCGCGCGACGTGGCGCAGCAGGCCATCGAGCAGGTGATCAGTGACGACTTCACCAAGGCGCCGGTGGCGGTGGACGTGCCGGTGGACGTAACCGGCGACGGCACGGCCGACTACGTGGCGCAGGTGGCCGCGCCGACCTGCGTGACCAGCAAGCCGGTCGCCAAGGTGATCGATCCGGAGAAGCACCCCGAGGATGCCGAATGCACCCTCGGCAGCAGCACCGGCAACGGCAATCTGGTGGTGGGCCCAGGCGGCGCCAACGTGGTCAGCTCGCTTTGCAACGATACGCAGTGGGACGTCGCCGCCACTGTCAATGACGCCAACACCGGCACCGTCGCGACGGTGCACCAGGGCGTGGCCGTGCGCACGCTGTATGGCTCCACCTGCCCCTGATTGCCAAGGGCGCGA
Source organism: Cupriavidus nantongensis (assembly GCF_001598055.1). Classification (NCBI taxonomy): domain Bacteria; kingdom Pseudomonadati; phylum Pseudomonadota; class Betaproteobacteria; order Burkholderiales; family Burkholderiaceae; genus Cupriavidus; species Cupriavidus nantongensis. The sequence goes on from NZ_CP014844.1 coordinate 700,472, forward strand.
CAAGATCCTGAAAGGAAGACCAGCATGCCCATGTTCGCTCGCCGGCTTCGCGCCTATGCCGCTTGTGCCACAGCCCTGGCCGGACTGGCGGCAGCACCCGCGGCGCAGGCCGAAGACATCGATCTGTTCACCGGCCTGCAGAGCAACGCCGGCGCGCGCCCGAACGTGCTGCTGATCCTGGACAACGCCTCGGCATGGAACGCCAATGCGCTGGTCGAGTGCGAGACGCCGGGTGTGGTGGCGCCGAACAACGCGAACAGCAACGTCGGCGCCGAGCAGTGCGCGCTGTACAAGGCGGTGTCCGACCTGATCAGCGACCCCAACACCACCGGCAAGATCAACCTTGGCGTGATGATGTTCGGCGGCAGCAACAACACCGGCGCCCAGTTCCGCTTCCCGAGCGTCACGCCGCCGACCGCGCCTTCTGGTCTGGTGCTCCTCGACCAGGCGGGCGGCGAGCAGATGCTGGCATTCATCAAGAGCATCGACCGCACCAAGGACAGCTCCAACAACTCGCAGGTCGGCGGCGCGATGCAGGAAGCGTGGGCGTTCTTTTCCGGCAAGACGGGCCTGTCCGGCACCACCTACAAGTCGCCGATCAGCAATCCGTGCCAGAAGAACTTCATCATCTACATCGCCAACGCACTCAATAACGGCAAGCCGCAGGACACCGGGCAGGACGCCTACAACAAGCTCAGGGAGGCGGGCGCCACCGCTGCGCAGCTGACGCCGATCCCGCTGTCCCGGGGCAATACCATCGACAACTGGGGCGACGAGTGGGCGCGCTTCCTCAACGGCATGGACCTGAACGCGGCCAACAACGCGGGCTCGGCCACGGCGACGCGCCAGAACATCATCACCTACACCATTGGCGTTACCGACGGCAGCAAGCAGAGCCAGGACTACCTGGAGTTCGTCGGCAGCATGGCCAGCAAGGGCGGCGGCGGCAACTTCACGGTGCGTGCCGGCGACGACGACGCGCTGGCCAAGGCGCTGAAGGACATCTTCAACGAGATGCAGGCCGTCAACAACGTGTTTGCCTCGGTCAGCCTGCCGGTCAGCGTGAACGGGCAGGGCTCGTACCTGAACCAGGTCTACATCGGCATGTTCCGCCCCGATGGCAAGGCACGCCCGCGCTGGGTCGGCAACCTCAAGCAATACAAGCTGGGCTACGACGCCAATGGCAACCTGGTGTTGCTCGACGCCGGCACGCCGGGCGGCAGCGAGCAGACCTCGAAGAATGCGATAAGCAATGCCAGCACCGGCTTTATCTCGCCCAATGCGCGCAGTTACTGGACCGAGGATCCGCCAAAGCAGTTGGGCAGCTCCAGCGTTGTCACGGACTGGCCCGCCGACGGCTTCTGGAAGAACGCCTCGGCGCAATTGCGCAACGCCAAGGATTCGCCCGACGGCGAGGTCGTCGAGAAGGGCGGAGCGGGCGAAATGCTGCGCGCCGACTACCTGACCAGCCAGGCCGCGCGCCGGCTGCTGACCTGCGCCGACGCGAAATGCAGCAAGGGAACGGCGCTGGCGAACTTCAATGCCGCCAACAAGGCCCTCACCGAGGGCAGCGGCCCGTCGCTGCTGAAGACCACCGCCGCGGACGTGGCCAACATGATCGACTGGGTGCGCGGCAAGGACGTCTTTGCCGCGTTGACCGGCACCGACCCGAAGAAGGAGGCGGAGCCCGGCCCCGGCGGCAACGTCACGGTGCGCGGCTCGATCCACGGCGACGTGCTGCATTCGCGCCCGGTGGTGGTCGACTACGGCGGCAGCACCGGCGTGGTGGTGTTCTACGGCGCCAATGACGGCGTGTTCCATGCCGTCAACGGCAACCGCACCGGCGCCATTTCTACCACTGCTGGCCAGGTGCGTGCGGGCGGCGAACTGTGGGGCTTTATCGCGCCCGAGTTCTATGGCAAGCTCGCGCGCCTCTACAACAACGCGCCCGAGGTGCGGCTGACGGGCAGTCCGCAGGACACCGCCGAGGTCCAGTTCAAGCCGCGCGACTACTTCTTCGACGGCACCACCACGGTCTACCAGAACCTGAGCAACCCGGCCGCGCCGCAGGTAATCATCTACCTGACCGCGCGACGCGGCGGCCGCCTGGTGTATGCGCTCGACGTCAGCGATCCGGCGCAGCCCAAGTACCTGTGGAGCAAGACCAGTGCCGACATCCCGGAGCTGGGCCAGACCTGGTCGCAGCCGCGCGTGATGCGCGTGCGCGGCTACTCGACGCCGGTGCTGATCATGGGGGCGGGTTACGACCCGGACGGCGAAGACGCCGACCCGGCGTTCGCAGGCGATGCCACCGCGAGCAACAAGCAGGGCCGCGGCGTGATCGTGCTCAACGCCACGACCGGCGATGTGGTCTGGGCTGCGCTGGGCAGCTGCGCCGGCATTACCACCGGCACCTGCGTCACCATCGACAGCCGCGCGATTCCTTCGGACGTTGCGGTGGTCGACCGCAATGGCGATGGCTATGCCGACAAGGCCTACGTCGGCGACGTGGGCGGCAATGTCTGGCGCATCGACTTCGGCGCGCTGGAAACCGACGTGCCGTCGAAATGGACCATCGGCAAGCTGGCGCAGCTGGGCGGGGCGGTGAACACCAATGACGCGCGCAAGTTCCTCTATCCGCCCGACGTGGTCGCCACCGGCAAGTACGATGCCGTGATGATCGCCTCGGGCGACCGCGAGAAGCCGCTGTATTCGCTGAGCCAGACCCCCGGCGCGGCGCAGAATGTGCGCAACCGCTTCTACATGATCAAGGACCCGAACGTCGACGGCGGGCTGCCGTCAACGTGGGCCGCGATCAGGGAGGCCGATCTGGTCGATGCGACCAGCGTGGCCTACCGCGATAGCGGGGTGGCGAGCGGCTTCTACCTGTCGCTGGCCCCCGGCGAGAAGGCGGTCAATGCGCCGCTGACGGTGGCGGGCTACACCTACTTCGGCACCAACACGCCTTCCAAGATCGAGGCCGGCGCCTGCTACCCCGACCTCGGCGAGGCGCGGGGCTATGCGGTGTCGTTCCTGACCGGGCTCGGCATGAACAACGGGCCGCGCTATGTCATCTTCGACAACGGCGGGCTGCCGCCGTCTCCGGTATTCGGCATGGTGTCGGTCACGCAGACCGATGGCTCGAGCCGGCTAGTGCCGGTGCTGATCGGCGGCGGCAAGGCGGGCGGCAGCGGCGGCGACGACAAGTCTTCGCTGGGCGGCCAGGAAGTAAAGCCCGCCAGCGCCGGCAAGCGCAAGCGCACTTACTGGTACACGCAGAGCGACAAGACCTGAGTCTGTTGACTCGAGCGCCGCTACCGCGGCGCCGCCGCCATCGCGGCGTCTTCCTGCCACCACCCACCCCCCAACGCCTGCAGCAGCGCCGCCGAATCCGCCAGCCGGTCGGCGCGCGCCTGCGCCAGTTCCAGCGCGGCCTGGCGCGACTGCCGTTCGGCGTCCAGCAGCGCCAGCTGGCTGACGCCGCCGAGACGATACTGTTCCGATACCACCGCCAGCGTATCGCGCGCCTGCCGCGCGCTGTCGGCGCGTTCGCGCAGCGCGGCGGCGTCGGCCTCGAGCGCGCGCAGCGCGTCGGCGACATTCTGCAGGCCCTGCAGCACCGCTTGCCGGTATGCGGCCAGCGATTGTTCGTACGCGGCTTCCGCGGCGCGCTTGCGCGCCTGCAGCTCGCCGCCGCGGAATACCGGTTGCACCAGGCCGGCGGCCAGGCTCCACACGTTGAGGCTGCTGAACAGGTCGCGCGCCGCGGTGGCCTGCGTGCCGCCGCTGGCGCTCAGCGTGACCTGCGGATAGAGGTTGGCGGTAGCCACGCCGATATTGGCCGAGGCCTGGTGCAGCAGTGCCTCGGCCGCGCGGATATCGGGCCGGCGCCGCGCCAGCGTGGCGGGCAGGCTCAGCGGCAGCGTGTCGGGCAGGTGCAGCGCGTCGAGATGGAATTCCGGCAGCGCGGCCGCGGCCGGGGTCTGGCCGGTGTAGACCGCGAGCTGGTGCCGGGTGGCATCGAGCTGACGCTGCAGCGCCGGCACCAGCGCCTGGGTTTGCGCCAGCTCCGCGCGCCGGCGCTGCACTTCGACGCGAGCCACGCCGCCCGCGCGCAGGCGGGCCTCGGTGATGCCAAGCTGGCGCTGCTGCGCCGCCGCCATCGCGGCGGTGTCGGCCAGCTGCGCGCGCAGGCCGGCTTCGCGGATGGCAGTGGTGGCGACGTTGGCGGCCAGCGCCAGGCGCGCGGCCTCGAGTTCGTAGCGCTGGTAGTCGACGACGGCCTGCAGGGCTTCCAGCTCGCGCCGCTGGCCGCCGAACAGGTCGAGCGCATAGGACACCTGCACCGTCGCGCCGTACAGCGTGAACGGGCCGGGGCTGGGGATGGCGGTGATGCCCATCGACTGGAAATCGACCTGCTGGCGCGCGGTGTCCAGCTTCGCGTCGATGGCCGGCCAGCGCGTCGCGCCGGTGCGGGCGGCCAGGTTCTCCTGCGCTTCCAGCAGCCGCGCGCGCGCCTGCGCCAGCGTCGGGCTGGCGGCGAGCGCGGCGCGGATGGTGGCGTCCAGCGCCGGGTTGCGGAACAGCGTCCACCACTGCGCCGGGACATCGGCGCCCGCGGCCAGCGTCTGCGCGTGGGCCTGCCCCGCAGCGTCGGCACCGTCCGCCGCAACGGTCGCCACCGGCTGCGGACCCGGCACGTAGCCGGCGTCGTCGGGCGGCGCGGGCACGCGGAAATCGGGGCCGACCGCGCACCCGCACAGCAGCGCGGCGGCGAACAGGGAGGTGAGACGTTGCATGGCCGGCTCCTTCAATCGAGCGTGCGCCGGTAGAAGCGCACCGCGATCGCCATCACCACCACGATAAACAGCGCCATCGGCCACACATTGGGCCACAGCTCGAACCAGCCGTTGCCCTTGAGCAGGATGCCGCGCACCATGCGGTGGAAGTAGGTCATCGGCAGGATGTTGCCGATCGCCTGCGCCCAGCCCGGCATGCCGGCAAACGGGAACATGAAGCCGGACAGCAGGATGTTGGGCAGGAAGTAGAAGAAGGTCAGCTGCATTGCCTGCAGTTGGTTCTGCGCCAGCGACGACAGCGTGATGCCCACGGTCAGGTTGGCGGCGATGAACAGCAGCGCCGCCAGGTACACCGCCAGCACCGAGCCGACAAAGGGCACGCTGAAGATCCAGCGCGCGGCCAGCAGCACGATGGTCGACTGGATCAGGCCGATGAAGATGTACGGCACGATCTTGCCGGTCATCACCTCGATCGGCCGCACCGGCGTGGCCAGCAGGTTCTCCATGGTGCCGCGCTCGCGCTCGCGCGTCATCGCCAGCCCGGTCATCATCACCATGGTCATCGACAGGATCACGCCCATCAGCCCGGGGATGATGTTGTACTGGGTGATGCCCTCGGGGTTGTAGAGCCGCTGCACCTGCACCTCGAACGGCGGCTTGCCTCCGGCCAGCGGCGCCAGCGCTCCCTTCAGGTCGTGCGCGGCGACGCGGTAGGGCAGCTGTGCCAGCGCGGCGATGGCCTGGCCGGTGGCGCCCGGGTCGGTGGCATCGGCCTCGACCAGCAGCGCCGGCCGCTCGCCGCGCAGCAGCCGGCGCGTGAAGTCGGGCGGGATGGTCAGCACGAACTGGACCTCGCCCTTCATCAGCGCCTCGCGCCCGGCGCGCTCGTCGGGCAGCGTGCCGACCACCCTGAAGTAGGTCGATTGCGCCATGCTGGCGACGAACGTGCGCGTGAACTCGCTCTGGTCGGCGGCGATCACCGCGGTCGGCAGCTGGCGCGGATCGGTGTTGATGGCAAAGCCGAACAGCAGCAGCTGCATGATCGGCAGGCCGACGATCATGCCGAAGGTGACACGGTCGCGGCGCAGCTGCAGGAATTCCTTCAGCACGATGCTCCACCAGCGCTGCAGCGAAAAGCGCGCCGAGGTTGACGAAGCGGCAGGCGTCATGACGCCTCCTTCTTCTTGCGCGCCATGTTGTCCTCGGCGCCGCTCATCATGTGGATGAACACGTCTTCCAGGCTGGTCTGGGCCTGTTCGATGCGCCGGCCCGGACCGGCCAGGCGCGCGAGGGTGTCGGCCAGCGCCTGCTCATCGCGCCCGGTCACGTGCAGCGCGGTGCCGAAGGCGACGGTCTGCTCCACGCCCGGCGCGCCCTGCAGCTGCGCCGACAGCGCCGCGAGGTCGTCGCCCTCCACGCTCCACGTCGACAACTGCTGGCTTGCCACCACTTCATCGGCGGTGCCCTGCGCCAGCAGCTTGCCGTAGGCGATATAGGCCAGCTTGTGGCAGCGCTCGGCCTCGTCCATGTAGTGCGTGCTGACCAGCACCGAGATGCCGCGCGCGGCCAGCTGGTGCAGCTGCTCCCAGAAATCGCGCCGAGCCTTGGGGTCGACGCCGGCGGTGGGCTCGTCGAGCAGCAGCAGCTCGGGCTCGTGCAGCAGGCAGGCCGCCAGCGCCAGGCGCTGCTTCCAGCCGCCCGACAGCGCACCGGCCAGCTGCGCCGAGCGCGTCGCCAGGCCCAGCTCTTCGAGCGCGCGCTCGACCGCCTCGCGCCGGTTGGGCATGCCGTACACGCGCGCGACGAAGTCCAGGTTCTCGCGGATCGACAGGTCGTCCCAGTACGAGAACTTCTGCGTCATATAGCCGACGCGGCGCTTGATCTGGTCGGATTCGGTCAGGATGTCGAAGCCCAGGCAGGTGCCCGTGCCGGAGTCGGGCGTCAGCAGCCCGCACATCATGCGGATCGAGGTGGTCTTGCCGCTGCCGTTGGGGCCGAGGAAGCCGAAGATCTCGCCACGCGCCACCTGCATGCTGAGGTCGTTGACGACATGCTTGTCGCCGAAGTGCTTGTTCAGGCCGCGCACGTCGATGGCGAGGCCGAGGTTGTTGCCGTTGGCGGTCGTGTTCATCGCCGCACCACTTCCACCGGCTGGCCCGGCCGCAGCTTGGGGGCATCGGCGGCAGACGGGCGCGCCTCGACCAGGAATACCAGCTTGCGCCGGGTCTCGTTGCTGTAGATCACCGGCGGCGTGTATTCGGCCTCGTTGGCGACATAGCTGATGGTGGCGGCCACCGGCGCGGCGCAGCCATCGCAGCGCACCTGCAGCGCCTGGCCATTGCGCAGCGCGCCGACCACGGTTTCCGGCACATAGAAGCGCACCTTGACGTTGCCCGGCGGCAGCATGCGTACCACCGGGCTGCCCGCGGGCACCCATTCGCCCAGGCGGTAGGGCACGTCGTAGACCAGCCCGGCCTGCGTCGCGGCCACGGTCTTGCGCGACAGCTTCCACTGCGCCTGCGCCAGCGCGGCGCGCGCGGCCGCCACCTGCGCGGCCTGGGCCGCCTGCTGCGCGTCGCGTCCCGGCAGCCGCGCCACGTCGATATCGCGCTGTAGTTCGCGCACGCGCGCGGCGTCGCTGCTGGCCTGCGCGCGCGCTTCGTCGAGCTGTGCCTGGGCGATGCCGCCGATCTCGTACTGGCGCTGGTCGCGCCGCAAGGCCGCGGCGCTGCGCTGGGCCTGGGCCTGCGCCTGCGCGAGCTGGGCCCGGCTGACCTCGACTTCGAGCGGGCGCTTGCCGGTCTTCAGGTCCTGCAGCGTGGCTTCGGCGGCGCGCAGCTGGTCCTCGGCCTGCTGGCGCGCGGCGCGCTCGTCGTCGGCTTCCAGCGCGAACAGCGCGGCGCCCTGGCCGACCTGCTGGCCGCGCTGCACCGAGAGCGCGTCGAGGCGCCCGGCGAAGGGCGAGGCCACGCTGACGAATTCGCCTTCGACGTAGCCTTGCCAGCTGTCGGTGCGGTCGTTGCCGCAAGCGGCGGCAAGCAGCGCGGCGCCGAGCAGGGCGGTACCGCGCAGCACTGTGCGCAGGCGCGGACGATGGATGGAAGCAGCGTGGTTCATGCGGACTCCGGAGAATGCCGGGCCGTGCGGCCCTTCCGTCTGGCGGCGGCTGCGGGCGTGTTCGGCTGCGCCGTTGCCGGTGCGGCCGACAGCCCATGCGTCAGCAGCGCCGTGACATGGCGCACCAGCGCGTCGGTATCGACCGCTTCCGCGCCGGGCAGCCGGCGCCAGATATGCGTGGTGGCCAGCGGCAGCAGCGTCAGCCCGATCAGCGACGGCACCACCAGCGCCGGTTGCAGGCCGGGATTAAGCTGGCCGCGCGCAATCGCCGCCGCCAGCGGCGCCATCAGCGCGCCGGCGCGTTCCAGCGCAAAGCGCTTGAGCACGCGCTCGCGCAGCGCGCCGTCGTCGCTGGCCACTTCGCGGATCCACAGGCCCGGAAACCACGGGGCATCGGCGACGGCGCGGATCAACCGGGTGGCGATGCCGACCAGCATCGCCAGCGGCTCGTCGCCGGGCTCGCTGCCGGCAAAGAAGCGGGCCACCAGCGGCTGCACTTTCTCTTCGATCACCGCATCGAGCAGCAGGTCGCGGTCGCTGAAGTAGTAGTGCACCAGCGCCGGGGTAACGCCGGCCAGCGCCGCGATTGCCTTGACCGGCGTGCCGGCCACGCCCTGCCGCGAAAACAGCTCGGTGGCCGCGTCGAGGATGCGCTCGCGCTGGCCGGGCTGGCCCGCCGCCGGGCGGCCCGGGCTGCGCCTGGGGGGCTTGGGAGAGGCGGGTTTGCGAGGCATGGCGGTTGGTCTGGTGGAATTGGGTGTTCAGTTCATATTAATTTTTGCGTTAATTAATTCAAGGACGGTTACAACTTCGGGCGCGGACGGATGGCCGGCGTTGTCAGGGGTGCTGTATCTGGGGATTTTTTAACAGGGCCAGCAAGCAATGTTGCCGCCCCAAACACCGCATGCCGGTCCCTTCTCCCGCTTGCGGGAGAGGGTTAGGGTGAGGGCCGGCGCGTCGCAGCTCAGGCCGCTTATCGCGAGGCAAGCGCCTGCCCTCTCCCCCGGCCCCTCTCCCGCGAGCGGGAGAGGGGAGCAAACCGGCGCGGTAGAGAGCTACCGCCGCGAACTACCAAGCAGAACTACGGTCGAGACCTACCGGAAAACGCCGGCCTACTGCCGCGCATTCCTCTTGTTATCCGGCCACGCTGTATTGAAGTTGGTGCGGAACGGATTGATATCCAGCCCGCCACGGCGCGTGTAGCGCGCATACACCGCCAGCTTGACCGGCTTGCACTGGCGCATCACGTCCATGAAGATGCGCTCGACGCATTGCTCGTGGAACTCGTTGTGGTTGCGGAACGAGATCAGGTACTTGAGCAGCCCTTCCTGGTTGATCGGCGCGCCGACGTAGCGGATCTGCACGCTGCCCCAGTCCGGCTGGCCGGTCACCAGGCAGTTGGACTTGAGCAGGTGCGACACCAGCGTTTCTTCCACCGGTGTTTCTTGCTGGTCGGCGCTGAGCAGTTCCGGCGCGGGCTCGTAGCGGTCCACCTCGATGTCGAGGCGGTCGAGCAGCAGGCCGTCGAGCTCGCCCATCTTCTGCGTGCCGAGGTCCGCTTCGGTCACCAGCCGCACCTGCACGGTGCCGCCGGTGGCTTCGGACAGGTCGTGGTGCAGCAGCTGTTGCAGCGCTTCGGGCGAAGCGATCCGGGTCTGGTTGAACGAGTTCAGGTAGAGCTTGAACGACTTGGACTCGATGATGTTGGGCGTGTCCGACGGGATGATGAAGGTGGCCAGCGCCACCTGCGGCTTGCCCTTCAGGTTCAGCCACGACAGCTCGTACGCGTTCCAGATGTCGACGCCGAAGAACGGCACCGGCCTGCCCTCGGGCAAGCCGATCTCGGTGCGCTTGGGCTGGCGCGGGATCGGGAACAGCAGGGTGGCGTCGTACTCGGCCTTGTAGGCCGAGGGCTTGCCCAGCGGCGAGTGTTCGGGGAGGCTCATGGGGCGCTCGGCGGAAATCGGAAGCAATCAGGCCAGGAACAGCTTGTACACCGGGTTGTCGGTCTCGTCCCAGTGTACGTAACCCAGCGTCGAAAGGAAGGCGCGGAAGGCGCGCTTCTCGTTCTTAGGCACCTGGATGCCGACCAGGATGTTGGAGGTGTCGGCGCCCTGGTTGCGGTAGTGGAACAGGCTGATGTTCCAGTTCGGGCTCATGCTCGACAGGAACTTCATCAGCGCGCCCGGGCGCTCGGGGAACTCGAAGCGGTACAGCAGCTCGTCATGCGCCAGCGCCGAGCGCCCGCCCACCATGTAGCGGATATGCTGCTTGGCCAGTTCGTCGTTGGACAGGTCGAGCGTGTCGAAGCCGTGCTTGCGGAAGCTGGCGGCGATCTTGTCGTTCTCGGCGCGGCTGGCGATCTGCACGCCGACGAAGATATGCGCCATGCTGGTGTCGGCGATGCGGTAATTGAACTCGGTCACGTTGCGCGTGCCCACCAGCTCGCAGAAGCGCTTGAAGCTGCCGCGCTCTTCCGGGATGGTCACGGCGAACACGCCTTCGCGCGCCTCGCCCACCTCGGCGCGTTCGGCGACGAAGCGCAGGCGGTCGAAGTTCATGTTGGCGCCGCAGGCGATCGCCACCAGGTGCTCGCCCTTGAGCTTCTCGCGCTCGGCGTACGCCTTCAGGCCCGCCACCGCCAGCGCGCCGGCCGGCTCGAGGATGCTGCGGGTGTCCTGGAACACGTCCTTCACGCCCGCGCAGATTGCGTCGGTATCGCACAGGATGATGTCGTCGACCAGTTCGCGCGTGATGCGGAAGGTCTCCTTGCCGACCAGCCGGACTGCGGTGCCGTCCGAGAACAGGCCCACTTCCTTCAGCTCGATGCGCTTGCCGGCATCGACCGAGCGCTTCATCGCGTCCGAATCGACGGTCTGCACGCCGATGACCTTGATCTCGGGGCGCACCGCCTTGATGTACGCGGCGACGCCGGAGATCAGCCCGCCGCCGCCGATGGCGACGAACACGGCATGGATCGGGCCCGGGTGCTGGCGCAGGATTTCCATGGCGATGGTGCCCTGGCCGGCGATCACCTCGGGGTCGTCGAACGGGTGGATGAAGGTCAGCTTGTGCTTCTTCTCCAGCACCGCGGCATGGTTGTAGGCGTCGCTGTAGGACTCGCCGTGCAGCACGATCTCGACCCACTGGCCGCCGCGCTCGCGCACGGCGTCGATCTTCACCTGCGGCGTGGTCACCGGCATGGCAATGATGGCCTTGCATTGCAGCCGGGCCGCGGCCAGCGCCACCCCCTGCGCGTGGTTGCCGGCCGACGCGGCGATCACGCCGCGCTTGAGTTCTTCCGGCGACAGCGAGGCCATCTTGTTGTACGCGCCGCGCAGCTTGAAGGAGAAGACCGGCTGGGTATCCTCGCGCTTGAACCAGACCGAGTTGCCGGTGCGGGCCGACAGCTGGTGCGCGTAGGTCAGTTCGGTTTCCTGCGCCACGTCATAGACCTTGGCGGTCAGGATCTTCTTCAAGTAATCGGGTCTGGCGGCGGACTGGCGGGTCATGGTCTCGGGGCTGGCCGGCGCGCGCGCAGAGAGGCGCGCAAAAAAGCCGGGAAATTCTGGCGGAAACCGTCAATGATAAAGGATGCCGGCCTGGCGCACCCGGGCGGGGCGACGCAGCCGCCGCCTGGCGGCAGTGGCGCGGCGCGCATGCCTTGCCGTTGGAGTGGATCGGCATTCACTCGGGCATGGCACGGCGTACCGCCGGCCCGGCGCCGGGCTTGCATGGGCGCCGGGTTGCGCTTGCGCCATGTAGGACGGCGCCCGGTGGACGCCGGTCAAAACGACGTGTTACGGTTTCACGCGATGCCACAGCTACCGCTAATCGAACCCAATACCGCCCTGTTTCTCGACTTCGACGGCACGCTGGCCGACCTGGCCCCGCGGCCCGAACTGGTGCAGGTCGAACCAGAACTGGTCGGCACGCTGCGCACGCTGTACCAGCGGCTGGACGGCGCGCTGGCCGTCATCTCCGGGCGGCCGATCATCGAACTCGACCACTTCCTGCAGCCGCTGCAATTGCCCGCGGCCGGCATCCACGGCGCCGAATTCCGCACCGACGGCGGCATGGTGTCCAAGACCCACGCCCCCGGGCTCGAACCGCTGATTCCCCACCTGGAAGCGCTGGTGCGCGCCTATCCGGCGCTGCGACTGGAGCGCAAGTCGGTCGCGGTCGCCATCCACTACCGGCAGGCGCCCGAGCTCGCCGGCATCGTCGATGCCGCGGTCACTGACGTATTGCGCCATGCCGTCGGCCTGGAAGCGCTGCCCGGCAAGATGGTGGTCGAGATCAAGCCGGCCGGCGTCGACAAGGGCGATGCCATCGTGGCCTTCATGAAGGCCGCGCCGTTTGCCGAGCGCGTGCCGCTCTTTGCCGGCGACGATATGACCGACGAACCCGGCTTCGCCGCGGTGCGCAAGCTGGGCGGGCTGGGCGTGCTGGTGGGCCAGCGCGAGACCGTCGCCGCGGTGAGCGTGCCCGGCCCGGCGGCGCTGCGCAGCTGGCTGCACCGCTCGGCGCATGCGCTGGAGTCATCCGCAAGCGCCGGCGCACCGCGCGCCGTGTCCCACGAAGCCGGGCCAGGCCGGGGCCGGCGCCCCACGACATCGTAACGGAGAACCTGCCGTGACCAACCCGAGCAGCCCGGCCGAGCTGGGCAAGCCGCCTAGCGAAGGCGTGAATCGAACCGTCGACGGCGGCACGCGCTTCGCCAACCCGTCGCTGTCGCTAGGCATGATCGGCAACTGCGCCATCTCGGCGCTGGTCGATTGCCGCGGACGCATCGTCTGGTCCTGCCTGCCGCGCTTCGACGGCGACCCGGTGTTCAATGCGCTGCTGGACCCGAGCGAGAACGCCGGCCATTTCTCGATCGAGATCGAGGATTTCCATTCGTCGCGGCAGTGGTACGAGCCCAATACCGCGGTGCTGCGCACGCGGCTGACGGACATTCACGGCAACTGCCTCGAGATCACCGACTTCGCCCCGCGCTTTTTCCGGCTCGGGCGCTATTTCCGCCCGACCACGCTGATCCGCCGCATGCGCCCGGTGCGCGGCGCGCCGCGCGTGCGCGTGGTGGTGGCGCCGCGCTTCGAATGGGGCCGCAAGGCGCCGCAAATTACGCGCGGCAGCAGCCACGTGCGCTACATCGGCGACGACATGACCCTGCGCATGACCACCGACGCGCCGCTTGCCTACGTGCTGTCGCACACGCCGTTCCTCGTCACGCGCGGGCATAACTTCATCCTGGGCCCGGACGAGACCCTGGCGCACGGCGTGGAAGAGACCGCGCGCGACTTCGAGCAGGAGACCACCGCGTACTGGCGGCTGTGGAGCCGCCGGCTGGCGGTGCCGCGCGAATGGCAGGACGCGGTGATCCGCGCCGCCATCACGCTGAAGATGTCGCTGTACGAAGAAACCGGCGCCATCGTCGCGGCCATGACCACCAGCATTCCGGAAGCGCCGGGCAGCGGCCGCAACTGGGACTACCGCTTCTGCTGGCTGCGCGATGCCTTCTTCGTGGTGCGCGCGCTCAACAGCCTGTCCGAGGTCGGCACCATGGAGGACTACCTGCGCTGGCTCTCCAACGTGGTGATGCAGTCGCAGGACGGGCATATCCAGCCGCTGTACGGCATCGGCCTGGAGCGCGAGCTGCCCGAAAGCATGCTCGACCACCTGCCCGGCTACCGCGGCATGGGTCCGGTGCGCGTCGGCAACCAGGCGCAGGAGCACTTCCAGCATGACGTCTATGGCAACGTGGTGCTGGGGGCGGCGCAGGCCTTCCATGACCACCGGCTGCTGCATCGCGGCGGCCCCGCCGAGTTCGGCCGCCTCGAAGCGGTCGGCGAGCAGGCGGTGCGGGTGTTCGGCACGCCCGACGCCGGCATGTGGGAGCTGCGCACGCGGGCGCGCGTGCATACCTCTTCGGCGTTGATGAGCTGGGCCGCGTGCGACCGGCTCGCCAAGGTGGCCGAGAAGCTGGTGCTGCCCGAGCGCGCCGCCTACTGGCACGGCCACGCCGGGCGCATGAAGGAACGCATCCTGGCCGAGTCGTGGAGCGAGTCGCGCCAGGCCTTCGCCGAAAGCTTCGGCGGGCGCGAGCTCGACGCGAGCGTGCTGCTGATGGCCGAGGTCAATTTCATCGACCCGCGCGACCCGCGCTTTATCGCCACCGTCAAGGCGCTCGAGACCTCGCTGTGCGATGGCCCCTATATGCGCCGCTACGAGGCCCCGGACGATTTCGGCAAGCCCGAGACCGCCTTCAATATCTGTACCTTCTGGCGCATCGACGCGCTCGCGCGCATCGGCCGCCGCGACGAGGCCCGCGAAATCTTCGAGGCCATGCTGGCCGCGCGCAATCCGCTCGGGCTGCTGTCGGAGGATACCCATCCGGTGACCGGCGAGATGTGGGGCAATTTTCCGCAGACCTATTCGATGGTCGGCCTGATCAATGGCGCCATGCGGCTGTCGGCGCCGTGGGATACGGTGATCTGAACAGCGAACGGCGGGCGGTGCAGGCACCAAAAACAAGGAACTGAAGAAAAACATCTATGCCAAGACTTGTAGCGGTATCCAACCGGGTCGCAGATCCACGCAACGTCGCCGCGGGCGGCCTGGCCGTCGCGCTGTCCGAGGCCCTGCGGCAGACCGGCGGGCTGTGGTTCGGCTGGAGCGGCAAGGCGCTGGAAACCGCCCAGGGTGGCACGCCCGGCGAAGGCGACCTGCATCTGCAGCAGGCCGGCAATGTCACGCTGGCGACCGTCGACCTGAGCCGCGAGGACCACGACGCCTACTACCTGGGCTACAGCAACGGCGTGCTGTGGCCGGTGTTCCACTACCGGCTCGACCTGGCCGATTTCGATTCCAACTTCCTCAACGGCTACCGGCGCGTGAACCAGCTGTTCGCGCGCAAGCTGGCGCCGCTGCTGCAGCCTGACGACATCATCTGGATCCACGACTACCACCTGATCCCGCTGGCGTCCGAGCTGCGCGCGATCGGCTGCGGGCAGAAGATCGGCTTCTTCCTGCACGTGCCGCTGCCACCGCCGCTGATCCTGGCGGCGATCCCGCAGCACGAGTGGCTGATGCGCGCGCTCTTTGCCTACGACCTGCTCGGTTTCCAGAGCCATGCCGATGTCGAGCATTTCTCGCGCTACGTGCAGGCCGAAGCGCAGGCCGAGCCGATGGGCGAGCACCGCTACCGCGCCTTCCACCGCACGGTGCGGGCGCAGGCGTTCCCGATCGGCATCGACGTCGACGAGTTCATGGAACTGGGCCGCGGCGAGGAAGCGCAGGAAACCTACGAAATGATGTGCGCGCAATATGCGCGCCGCCGGCTGCTGCTGGGCATCGACCGGCTCGACTATTCCAAGGGCCTGCCGCAGCGGCTCAAGGCGTTCTACCGGCTGCTGGCCGAGTACCCCGAGAACCGCTCGAGCGCGACGCTGGTGCAGATCGCCGCGCCCTCGCGCGAATCTGTCGACGCCTACGTCGACCTGCGCCGCGAGATGGAGCAGCTGAGCGGCTCGATCAACGGCGAATTCGGCGAGCTCGACTGGATGCCGGTGCGCTATATCCATCGCACCACCGCGCGCAAGCGGCTGCCCGGGCTGTGCCGCGCCAGCCGCGTGGCGCTGGTGACGCCGCTGCGCGACGGCATGAACCTGGTGGCCAAGGAATTCATCGCCGCGCAGGACCCGGAGGATCCGGGCGTGCTGGTGCTGTCGCGCTTTGCCGGTGCGGCCGAGCAGCTGCGCGAGGCGTTGCTGGTCAATCCCTACGACACGCGCGCCACCGCGCAGGCGATCCAGCAGGCGTTGCACATGCCGCTGGCCGAGCGCCAGCAGCGCCACCAGAAACTGCTGGAGCGCATCCGCGCGCAGGATGTGCACTGGTGGAGCCGTGAGTACCTGCGCGCATTGACCGAGACCGAAGGCGCATAGCGACGACGCGCTGCGGTCGGGGAGCAAGACCATGAGCGAAGAAAACCTGGCAGCGCAATCGTGCACGCCTTGCCGCGGCGGCGTGCCGCCGCTGACGCCCGCCGAGGCCGAGGCCCTGCTGCAGCAGGCGCCTGGCTGGGAACTGGCCGATGGCGCGACGCGGCTCGAGCGGCGTTTCACCTTCGGCAATTTCGCGCAGGCGCTGGCCTTCGTGACCGGCGTCGGCCAGCTGGCCGAGGCGCAGGGGCATCATCCCGAGATCAGTTTTGGCTGGGGGCATGCGACGGTGTCGTGGCGCACCAAGAAGATCAAGGGCTTGCACCGCAATGATTTCATCATGGCGGTGAAGACGAGCGAGATGGCGGAGGGGCAGCAAGGCGGCTGAGGCCAACGCTGTTTGCACGACGGCGCGCGGCGTTAGCGCTTGAACCACCGCAAGCCGGTCCCCTCTCCCGCTTGCGGGAGAGGGTTAGGGAGAGGGCGGGAGCATCAACGAAGCGAAGGCCGTCGCTATTGCCAGCGCCGGCCCTCTCCCCCGGCCCCTCTCCCGCTTGCGGGAGAGGGGAGCACACCTGCGGAACAGCGAAGCGCAACAGCCATATACGCGCGGCTCAGCGCAAATCCCCCGGCGTATCGATATCCCGGAACGCGCCCTCGTCCTCCGTCAGGATCCGCGTCACCGGCTTGTCCTTCAGCAGCGCGCGCGCGCCTTCGTCGCCGTCCAGCGCCAGCAGCGCGTCGCGCCAGGCCGCGCCAAAGCCCACCGGATGGCCGCGTTGTCCGTTGCGCCACGGTGCGGCGATGGTGTCGGGCGTGGTGATGGTCAGCGCCACCGCGCGGATCAGCTCCATCGGCAGCCACGGCATGTCGGCCAGCGCCACCACCCAGCCGCGCGCTTCCGGCGTTGCCGCCACGGCGGCGCGCAGCGCCGCGCCCATGCCGGCCTGGGCCTCGGGCGCTTCCAGCACGCGGCAGCCGCCGCGGCGCAGTTCTTGCGCCAGCGCCGGGTTGCCGGGGCGGATCACGGCGATCGATTCCGGCAGCGCCGCGGCCAGCGTGCGGGCGCTGCGCCAGGCGACGGAGCGCCCGCCCGGCAGCAGCTCGAGCAGCTTGTTGCGCTGGCCGGCGGCATCGAAGCGGCGGCCGAAGCCCGCCGCCAGCAGGATGCCGGTGGGCAGGTCGGTGCGGAGCAGGGGAGCGTTGGGGGCGGCGGTCATGGCGGCACTCGCGGGTCGTCAGGCAGGATCGGGCGCCACGTCGCAGCTGCTGCCGGTGCTGGCAGCCATTTCGCGCGCGGCCTTGGCGCCTTCCACCTGCAGGATGTCGGGCAGCGACACGTGGTTCTTGGCCGCAATCACCTCGGCCAGGATCGAGATCGCGATCTCCGGCGGCGTGCGGCTGCCGATATAGATCCCCACCGGGCCGTGCAGCCGTGCCAGCTGCAGCTCGGTCAGGTCGAATTCCTTGAGCCGTTCGCGGCGCGCCTGGTTGTTGCGGCGCGAACCCAGCGCGCCCACATAGAAGGCGCGCGTGCGCAGCGCCTCCATCAGCGCCAGGTCGTCCAGCTTGGGGTCGTGCGTCAGCGCGATCACCGCGCAGCGCTCGTCCAGCTTCATGTCGGTGACGGTGTCGTCCGGCATGGTGCGCACCATGGTGACGCCGGGGATGTCCCAGGTCTCGGTGTATTCCTCGCGCGGGTCGCACACGGTGACCTGGAAGCCCAGGCCGACGGCGATCTGGCACAGGTATTTGGACAACTGCCCGGCACCGATCACCAGCATGCGGTAGCGCGGGCCGTGGATAGTCAGCAGGGTCTTGCCGTCGAACGCCAGCCCGTCGGTGGCATTGGCCGGGCCCAGCGTGGCCACGCCCGTGGCCATGTCCAGCGTGCGCGCGACCAGGCGTCCGTTTTCCACGGCGTCGAGCAGTTCGGCAATGCCGCTGGCCGGCTTGAGCGGCTCGGCGACCAGCTCGATGGTGCCGCCGCACGGCAGGCCAAAGCGGTGCGCCTCCTCGGCGCTGATGCCGTACTTGATCGCTTCCGGGCGGTCCGAGATGATGCCTTGCCGGCGCACGCGGTCGATGATGTCGTCCTCGATGCAGCCGCCCGAGACCGAGCCCACCACCAGGCCGTCGTCGCGCACCGCCAGCATCGCGCCCTCGGGCCGGGGCGACGAGCCCCAGGTCCGTACCACCGTCACCAGCAGCACGCGATGGCCTTGCTGCTGCCATTGCACGCTGTTCTTCAGGACTTCGAGATCCACGCTGTCCATGATCGTTTCCGCTTCGCTTGTTCTGTCGGTTCGTTATCGGAGTGATCGCCGGCGGCTGCGGCGGGGGCGCCCTCGGCCGCTGGCGTGCTGTCTGTGGCGTCAGGGGTGACGGCCTCGGTGAAGCGCGCAAAGAAGGTGTCAGCCATCTTGCGTGCCGCGGCGTCCACCAGCCGCGAGCCGATCTGGGCGATCTTGCCCCCCACCTGGGCGTTGACGGTATAGGTCAGGACAGTTTCATCGCCGTCTGGTTCCAGCCGGACCCGGGCGCTGCCCTTGCCGAAGCCCGCCGCGCCACCCTGGCCGTCGAAACGGATGGTGTAGCTGTCGGGCGCCTGGATGTCTTCCAGCGCCATGCGGCCCTTGAAGCGCGCCTTGACCGGGCCCACCGCGGCCGTCATGGCCAGCAGGTAGGCGTGGTCGCCGTCGGGCTCGATACTCTCACATCCGGGGATGCATTGCTTGAGCAGCTCGGTGTCGTTGAGCGCTTCCCATGCCACCTGCTGCGGGACCGGTAGGCGCTGGCTCTGGTTCATTTCCATGGCGGGGCTTCCTTGTGGGGCGTGGCGGGAGTGGCGGATCTGGCGGCCCGGGCCGGGCCGCCGTGGTCGGACAGCAGTGTCTCGAGCGCCAGCAGGCTGTCCAGGTTATGGGCCGGGCGCAGCGCGTCGACGTGCGGCAGGATGGCCTGCACGCCACGCGCCTGCGGCGTGAAGCCGGGGTAGCGCAGCAGCGGATTGAGCCAGACGATGCGGTGGGCAAAGCGGCGCAGCCGCGCCATCTCTTCGCCCAGCAGTTCGATCTGCTCGTGGTCGAGGCCGTCGGTGACCAGCAGCACGGTGGCGCGCCCGGACAGCGTGCGCCGCGCCCAGTGGCGGTTGAAGCTCGCCAGCGCGGCGCCGATGCGGGTGCCGCCGGCCCAGTCGCGCAGCTGGCCGGTGATGACGGCGACGGCCTCGTCCGGGTCGCGTTCGCGCAGCGAGCGGGTGATGTTGGTCAGCCGGGTGCCGAACAGGAACACCGCCAGCCGCTCGCGCGACTGCATCAGCGCGTGGCAAAAGTACAGCACCGCGCGCGAGTACTGGCTCATCGAGCCGGAGATATCGAGCAGCAGCACCAGCGGCGGCTTGCGCTCGGCATGCCTGCGGAATTTCCAGCGCAGCCACTCGCCGTGCTGGCGCACCGCCAGGCGCGCGCTCGCGCGCAGGTCGGCGTGGGTGCCGCAGGCGGCGGCGCGCAGCCGGCGCGTGCGCTGCAGCGCCAGATGGGCGCGGCGGGTGCGCACCAGGTGCTGCAGCGCGCGCCATTCCTGCGCGGTCAGGGTCTCGAAATCGCGCTGCGCCAGGCGCTCCTGGTCGGAAAAGGTCAGCGGCACGTGGATGCGCTCGGCTTCGGTCTGTGCCGGGCGCGACGGCATGTCGGGCTGGCGCGCGGCCAGCGCATCTGCCAGCCGGTTGCTGCGCTTGGGCGGCGGCGCGCCCGCGTCGACGCGCGGCAGCAGCAGCGCACGCAGCTTGCCTTCCCAGTCGGGATCGCGCCAGAACAGGTCGAAGGCGGCGTCGAACAGCGGGCGCTGGTCGGGGCCGGACAGCACCAGCGCCGCCAGCGCGGCGCGCACCTCGTCGCGCTGGCCGATATCGACCAGCCGCAGCGCGGCCAGCGCATCGACCGCGTGCGCCGGCGACAGCGCAAAGCCGCCATCGCGCAGCAGCCGCATGAAGTGGGTAACGTTGCGCGCCAGCACCGGCAGTCCGGCCTGCGGACCGCCGCTGCGCGCGCCGGCGTGCAGCATCGGCACGGCTCAGCCTCCCGGCGTGGCGCCCGCCAGCAATTCCGCCACGGTGGGGCCGTCGACGCGCGCCAGGTCGTCCTGGTATTTGAGCAGCACGCCCAGCGTATCGCGCACGGACTGCGGATCGAGCTCGGTGGTGCCCAGCGCGGCCAGCGCACGGCACCAGTCGATCGCCTCGGCGATGCCGGGCGCCTTGAACAGGTCGATGCCGCGCAGCCGGTGCACGAAATCGATCGCCTGCTCCTGCAGTGCGGCGGCCGCCTCGGGCGCGCGCGCCGCGACGATCTGCAGTTCGCGCTCGCGCTCCGGATAGCCGACCCACTGGTACAGGCAGCGGCGCTTGAGCGCGTCATGGACCTCGCGCGTGCGGTTGGAGGTGATCACGATCAGCGGCGGGCGCTCGGCGCGGATCACGCCGATCTCCGGGATCGACACCTGGAATTCGGACAGGATCTCCAGCAGGAAGGCCTCGAACGGTTCGTCGGCGCGGTCGATCTCGTCGATCAGCAGCACGCGCGGCACGTCGGGCGCGGCGGGATCGGGCAGCAGCGCCTCGAGCAGCGGGCGCTTGAGCAGGTAGTCGTCGTGGTACAGCGATTGCGCTTCGGGCCGCTCGCCGCGCGCCTCTGCCAGTCGCAGCGCCATGATCTGGCGTGGATAGTCCCATTCGTAGAGCGCGCTGGCGGCATCGAGGCCTTCGTAGCATTGCAACCGCAGCAGCCGCGTGCCGAGCACGCCCGCCATCGCCTGCGCCAGCGCGGTCTTGCCGACGCCCGGCTCGCCCTCGAGGAACAACGGGCGCTGCATGCGCAGCGCTAGGTAGAGCACCGTGGCGGTTTCGCGGTCGGCGAAGTACTGCTGGCGGGCGAGCTGGGCGAGGGTGTCGTCGATGGAGGTGGGGAGCATGGACGTTCTTGTTTGCCGACGCGCCTGGCGCGCCTGCGGTTTGCTCCCCTCGCCCGCTTGCGGGAGAGGGGCGGGGGAGAGGGCAGGAGGTTCGCCAGCGATCACGCATGCAGCAAGCGCCGGCCCTCTCCCCCAACCCCTCTCCCGCGCGCGGGAGAGGGGAGACAACATGCAGCAATGGACAAGCACTAACCCTTCAGCGCCGCCTCCACCGCCCTCGCCGCCAGCACCGGAATCAGATGCGCCCGGTACTCCGCCGACCCATGCAGGTCGCTGTTCAGCCGTGCCGCATCGACCTTCGCCCCGCGCGCCGCCTGCGCGGTGAAGTTGGCCGACAGCGCCTGCTCCAGCGGCTGGCAACGGAACACGCTGTCCGCCGCGCCCGTGACCGCGACGCGCACCGTGTTGCCGGTGCGCGCCACCAGCACGCCCACCAGCGCGAAGCGCGACGCCGGGTTGGCAAACTTGGCGTAGGCGGCCTGGTCCGGGATCGGGAAGCGTACCGCGGTGATCAGCTCGTCGGCTTCCAGCGCGGTCTCGTAGAGGCCCTTGAAGAAGTCGTCGGCCGCGATGCTGCGGCGGTCGGTGACCACGGTCGCGCCCAGTCCCAGCACGCCGGCCGGGTAGTCTGCAGCGGGATCGTCATTGGCCAGCGCGCCGCCGATGGTGCCCATCGCGCGCACCTGCCGGTCGCCGATGCCGCCGGCCAGCGTCGCCAGCGCCGGGATGCGCTGGCGCACCTCGGCGTTGGCTTCGACGTCGGCATGGCGCGCGGCGGCGCCGATGACGATCTCGTTGCCTTCGACGCGGATCTCGGCCATGCCGGGGATGCGCGCCACGTCGACCAGCGTCGATGGCGATGCCAGCCGCAGCTTCATCGCCGCCAGCAGGCTCTGGCCGCCGCCGAGGAACTTGGCGTCGGGATCGGCCTTGAGTTTTTCGACCGCCGCCTTGGCATCCGCGGCGCGTTCAAAGTTGAATGCGTACATGTCGGTTTCCTTTGCGGATGGTGGATCAAGGCTGAGGCTGCGCGGCCTGGATCGCCTGCCACACGCGATGCGGCGTGGCGGGCATCTGCACGTCCTTCACGCCCAGCGGCGACAGCGCATCGACCAGCGCGTTGATGAACGCCGGCGGCGAGCCGATCGCGCCGGCCTCGCCGCAGCCCTTCACGCCCAGCGGGTTGTGCGTGCACGGCGTGCCGCTGGCGGTCTCGACGGTGAAGTCGGGCAGGTCGCCGGCGCGCGGCATGGCGTAGTCCATGTACGAGCCGGTCAGCAGCTGGCCGCTGTCGTTGTCGTAGACGCATTGCTCCAGCATGGCCTGGCCCAAGCCCTGGCCGATGCCGCCATGCACCTGACCTTCGACGATCATCGGGTTGATGATGTTGCCGAAGTCGTCGACCGCGGTGAACTTGACCACCTGCGACGCGCCGGTGTCGGGGTCGACCTCCACCTCGCACACATAGGCGCCGGACGGGTAGGTGAAGTTGGTCGGGTCGTAGAACGCGTTTTCGTTCAGGCCCGGCTCGAGCTTGTCGAGAGGGTAGTTGTGCGGCACGTAGGCGCTCAGCGCGACCTCGCCAAAGGTCTTGGTGCGGTCGGTGCCGGCCACGCGGAACACGCCGTTGCTGAACTCGATGTCGCTGTCCGACGCCTCCAGCAGGTGTGCGGCGATCTTCTTGGCCTTGGCCTCGATCTTGTCGAGCGCCTTGACGATGGCCGAGCCACCCACCGCCAGCGAGCGCGAGCCGTAGGTACCCATGCCGAACGGCACGCGCCCGGTGTCGCCGTGCACGATCTCGACCTGGTCGAGCTGCAGCCCGAGGCGGTCCGCCACCACCTGCGCGAAGGTGGTCTCGTGCCCCTGGCCATGGCTGTGCGAGCCGGTGAAGACCGTCACCGTGCCGGTCGGGTGCACGCGGATCTCGCCCACCTCGAACAGGCCGGCGCGCGCGCCGAGCGCGCCGGCGATATTGGAAGGCGCCAGCCCGCAGGCTTCGATATAGCAGGAATAACCGAGGCCGCGCAGCTTGCCGCGCTGCTTCGCCTCGTCGCGCCGCGCCGGGAAGCCCTTGACGTCGGCCAGTTCCTGCGCGCGCGCCAGGCACGGCTCGTAGTCGCCGGTGTCGTAGGTCAGGCCCACCGGAGTCGCGTACGGGAACTGGCGGATAAAGTTCTTGCGGCGCAGCTCGGCCGGATCGAGGTTCAGCTCGCGCGCGGCGGTCTCGACCAGGCGTTCGACCACGAAGGTCGCTTCGGGCCGGCCCGCGCCGCGGTAGGCATCGACCGGCGCGGTGTTGGTGAACACCGCCTTGACCTCCGCATAGATCGCCGGGGTGGCGTACTGGCCGGCCAGCAGCGTCGCATAGAGGATGGTCGGCACGCTGCTGGCGAAGGTCGACAGGTAGGCGCCCATATTGGCGACGGTATGTACCCGCATCGCCAGGAACTTGCCGTCGGCGTCGAGCGCCAGCTCGGCCCTGGTGACATGGTCACGGCCATGCGCGTCGGTCAGGAAGGATTCGCTGCGGTCCGCAGTCCACTTGACCGGCCGCCCCACCTTCTTCGAGGCCCACGTCAGCGCCACGTCCTCCGGGTACAGGAAGATCTTGGAGCCGAAACCGCCGCCGACGTCGGGCGCGATGATGCGCAGCCGCGATTCCGGCAGCCCCAGCACGAACGCGCCCATCAGCAGGCGCTCGACATGCGGGTTCTGGCTGGCGACGTAGACGGTGTAGCTGTCGTCCTGGCGCGCATAGCTGGCGTTTACCGCGCGCGGCTCGATCGCATTCGGGATCAGCCGGTTGTTGACAATCTCCAGCGTGGTCACGTGCGCGGCCTTGGCGAAGGCGGCGTCGGTGGCGGCCTTGTCGCCGTGGCCCCAGGTGTAGCAGGTGTTGGCCGGCACCTCGTCATGCACCAGCGTCGACGCCGATGCGGCCTCGGCTGCGCCGACCACGGCCGGCAGCTCTTCGTAGTCGACGTCGATCTGCTCGGCGGCGTCGCGCGCCTGCTGCAGGGTTTCGGCGATCACCAGCGCCACCTGGTCGCCGACGTGGCGCACCTTGTCGTGGGCGATCACCGGGTGCGGCGGCTCTTTCATCGGCGTGCCGTCGATGCTGTGGATCAGCCAGCCGCAGGGCAGGCCGCCGACCTTGTCGGCGGCAAGCTCGGCGCCGGTCAGCACGGCGATCACGCCGGGCGCGGCCTCTGCCGCGCTCTTGTCGATGGCGCGGATGCGCGCGTGCGCGTGCGGCGAGCGCAGGAAGTAACCGTAGCTCTGCTGCGGCAGCACGATGTCGTCGGTGTACTGGCCGTTGCCGGTCAGGTAGCGATAGTCTTCCTTGCGCTTGACGGAGGCGCCCACCAGGCGCTGGTTGTCGGGTGCGTTCATGGCGTCTCCCCTTTATTCAGCGCTCGCGGCCGTGCCCTGCATGGCCGCCTGGCCCTGCTGCACCGCGCGCACGATATTGTGGTAGCCGGTGCAGCGGCACAGGTTGCCCTCCAGGTGCTTGCGGATGGTGGCGGCGTCGGCGCCGGGATGTTCCTGGACCAGTGCGGTGGCGCTCATCACCATGCCGGGCGTGCAGAAGCCGCATTGCAGGCCGTGGCATTCGCGGAAGGCTTCCTGCATCGGGTGCAGGCCGTTGCCGGCCTTGTCTGCGGCGCTGGTCCCGGCGAGCCCTTCGATGGTGGTCACGGTGGCGCCGTCCGCCTGCAGCGCCAGCAGGTTGCACGACTTGACCGCGCGGCCGTCCAGGTGGACGGTGCAGGCGCCGCACTGCGCGGTGTCGCAGCCGACGTGGGTGCCGGTCAGGCGCAGCTGTTCGCGCAGGAACTGGACCAGGAGGGTGTTGGGTTCTACCTGCGCGTCAACGGGCTTGCCGTTGACCGTCAGGCGGATCGGAATCGCCATGCTTGTCTCCATGTGGGGTGGACGCGCATGACCAATACCGAGATCCCCAAAGAAACTGCGCGGGACTGGCCACGACGCGGTACTGCCGCTTAAGACGGCTATAGGACGGCTAATTCGTGATATTGGTGCTGCCGCTGCAACTGCTGTTGGTGCGCCAGCGAACCTTGCGGCGGGCGCATCGGCACGGCCAGCGAACGTTTGGCCGCGACAGGCTCTAACAGTTAATCACAAATCCCGCACAGGTGCCATGTGGTTTGCCCGCGCCCCGTTTGGGGCACGGGCCGCTAGAATGAGCCGCGCCACCGGCCCTGTCCCCTTACATGGAAGCCTTCTTCGACTGGCTGTTCGAAACCATTGCCTTGCCCAAGGTAGGCCTGCCCGCGATCTTCGTGGTCAGCCTGGTGTCGGCGACCTTGCTGCCGCTCGGCTCCGAGCCCGCCGTGTTCGGCTACGTCAAGCTCAATCCGCAGATGTTCTGGCCGGCGATCCTGGTGGCCACCGCCGGCAACACCGTCGGCGGTGCGATCGACTGGTGGCTGGGCTACGCCGCCAAGCTGGCGCTGGTGCGCTACCACAAGCGGCGCCGTGCGCGGGAGCACGAGGCCGAGCACCTGGAGCACCGCGCGCACGCGCGCAAGCCGCCCAAGCCCAAGCTCGATGTCCGTTACTTCCGCTGGATGCGCCGGCTGGGCCCGCCCACGCTGCTGCTGTCGTGGCTGCCCGGCGTGGGTGATCCATTGTGCACCCTGGCGGGCTGGCTGCGGCTGTCGTTCTGGCCCAGCCTGGCATGGATGGCGGTCGGCAAGTTCCTGCGCTACCTGGTCATGACCGCCGCGCTGATGTGGATTCCGGACACTTTCTGGCAGAACATTGCGCACACGGTGAAGGCCTGGTTCTGAGTCAGGAGGGCGCCGGGGCCGTTTTGCGGGGTGCATCCGGCGCCCCGGACAGGCGCTAATCCCTTGTTCCGACAAGGATTCCGTCATGTTGCGGTGCGGCGAAAGCAGGGCTTGCAGTACAATCGCCCTTTACTGAACGATTCGCGCACTGTCCCCGTGCGCAGCAGGAAGCGGTCCCCCCATGAACGCCCCACTCGTGCTCGACGCCAAGCTCGCCGCGCAGGACGCCCCGCCGCGCCTGCGTGAAATCCCCTATAACTACACGTCCTTCTCGGACCGCGAGATTGTCATCCGGCTGCTCGGCGAGGAAGCCTGGCGCATCCTGGACGAGCTACGCGGCGAGCGCCGCACCGGCCGCTCGGCCCGCATGCTGTACGAGGTGCTGGGCGATATCTGGGTGGTGCGCCGCAACCCCTACCTGCAGGACGACCTGCTCGAAAATCCCAAGCGCCGCCAGATGCTGGTGAGCGCGCTGCACCACCGCCTGAACGAGATCGAGAAGCGCCGCGCTGCCGACCGTGCCGAGCACGCCGAGCCCGCCGCCGAGGACCGTTCGCACCGCGTCGAGCAGCTGGTCGCGTTCGCCAAGCAGGCGATCGAGGACTTCAAGAACGAATTCGCCGCCGCCTACGACCTGCGCAAGCGCGCGCAGCGCGTGCTGGGCCGCGTCACGCAGAAGGACAACATCAAGTTCGACGGGCTGTCGCGCGTGTCGCACGTGACCGACGCCACCGACTGGCGCGTCGAATACCCGTTCGTGGTGCTGACGCCCGATACCGAGGAAGAGATCGCCGGCCTGGTCAAGGGCTGCTTCGAGCTGGGTCTGACCATCATCCCGCGCGGGGGCGGCACCGGCTACACCGGCGGCGCCGTGCCGCTGACGCCGATGAGCGCGGTGATCAATACCGAGAAGCTGGAGCAGCTCGGGCCGGTCGAGCAGACCGACCTGCCGGGCGTGTCGCACAAGGTCGCGACCATCTTCTCCGGCGCCGGCGTGGTGACGCGCCGCGTCGCCGACGCGGCCGACCGGGCCGGCCTGGTGTTCGCGGTCGACCCGACCTCGATCGACGCCTCGTGCATCGGCGGCAATGTCGCCATGAACGCCGGCGGCAAGAAGGCCGTGCTGTGGGGCACCGCGCTCGACAACCTGGCGTGGTGGCGCATGGTGGACCCGGAAGGCAACTGGCTGGAAATCACCCGGCTGGACCACAACCTGGGCAAGATCCACGACGTGCCGGTGGCCACCTTCGAGCTGAAGTGGTCGGACGGCAACCGCGCCCCGGGCGAGAAGGTGCTGCGCACCGAGACCCTGGCGATCGAGGGCCGCAAGTTCCGCAAGGAAGGCCTGGGCAAGGACGTCACCGACAAGTTCCTGGCCGGCCTGCCCGGCGTGCAGAAGGAAGGCTGCGACGGCATCATCACCAGCGCGCGCTGGATCCTGCATCGCATGCCCAAGCACATCCGCACCGTGTGCCTGGAGTTCTTCGGCCAGGCGCGCGACGCCATCCCCAGCATCGTCGAGATCAAGGACTACCTCGACGCCGAGACCAAAAAGCCCGGCGGCGCCATCCTGGCCGGCCTCGAGCACCTGGACGAGCGCTACCTGCGCGCGGTCGGCTACGCCACCAAGAGCAAGCGCAACGCCTTCCCGAAGATGGTGCTGATCGGCGATATCGTCGGCGACGATGAAGACGCCGTCGCGCGCGCCACCTCGGAAGTGATCCGCATGGCCAACGGCAAGAGCGGCGAAGGCTTTATCGCCGTCAGCCCCGAGGCGCGCAAGAAGTTCTGGCTGGACCGCTCGCGCACCGCCGCGATTGCGAAGCACACCAACGCCTTCAAGATCAACGAAGACGTGGTGATCCCGCTGAACCGCATGGGCGAGTACACCGACGGCATCGAGCGCATCAATATCGAGCTGTCGATCAAGAGCAAGCTGCAGCTGGTCGACACGCTCGAAGCGTTCTTCGCGCGCGGCAACCTGCCGCTGGGCCGCAGCGACGACGCCAACGAGATCCCCAGCGCCGAACTGCTGGAAGACCGCGTGCAGCACGCGCTGACGCTGCTGCGCGAGATCCGCGCGCGCTGGCGCTACCTGCAAGGCCATCTCGATACGCCGCTGGCGCAGGCCAGGGCCTCGCTGATCGGGCACGGGCTGGGCCTGCTGGGGCAGGAGTTCGAGGCGCGGCTGCAGCAGCAGCCGGACGCGACCGTGTTCCACCTGCTGCAGGACCGCACCATCCGCGTCTCGTGGAAGACCGAGATCCGCGCCGAGCTGCGCAAGATCTTCAACGGCGGCGAGTTCAAGCCGATCCTCGACGAAGCCCAGAAGATCCACAAGCAGGTGCTGCGCGGCCGCGTCTTCGTCGCGCTGCACATGCATGCCGGCGACGGCAACGTGCACACCAACATCCCGGTCAATTCGGACGACTACGACATGCTGCAGGACGCGCACCGCGCGGTGGCCCGCATCATGGACCTGGCGCGTTCGCTCGACGGCGTGATCTCGGGCGAGCACGGCATCGGCATCACCAAGCTGGAGTTCCTGACCGAGGCCGAGATCGGCGACTTCCGCGCCTACAAGCAGAAGGTCGATCCGCAGGGCCGCTTCAACAAGGGCAAGCTGCTGCCCGGCGCCGACCTGCGCAATGCCTACACGCCGTCGTTCGGGCTGATGGGGCACGAGTCGATCATCATGCAGCAGAGCGACATCGGCGCCATTGCCGAGAGCGTCAAGGACTGCCTGCGCTGCGGCAAGTGCAAGCCGGTGTGCGCCACCCACGTGCCGCGCGCCAACCTGCTGTACAGCCCGCGCAACAAGATCCTGGCGACTTCGCTGCTGGTCGAGGCCTTCCTGTACGAAGAGCAGACCCGCCGCGGCATCTCGGTCAAGCACTGGGACGAGTTCTCCGACGTGGCCGACCACTGCACCGTGTGCCACAAGTGCGTGACGCCGTGCCCGGTCAAGATCGACTTCGGCGACGTGTCGATGAACATGCGCAACCTGCTGCGCAAGATGGGGCAGAAGAAGTTCAACCCCGGCACCGCGGCGTCGATGTTCTTCCTCAACGCCACCAGTCCCGAGACCATCAACCTGACCCGCAAGGTCATGATCGACTGGGGCTACAAGGCGCAGCGCCTGGGCAACGACGTACTGAAGAAGATCGCGAAGAAGCAGACCGCGCATCCGCCCGCGACCGTGGGCAAGCCGCCGGTGCGCGAGCAGGTGATCCACTTCATCAACAAGAAGATGCCGGGCAACCTGCCCAAGAAGACCGCGCGCGCGCTGCTCGACATCGAAGACAACGAGATCGTGCCGATCATCCGCGACCCCAAGGCGACCACGCCGGAAACGGAAGCGGTGTTCTACTTCCCGGGCTGCGGCTCGGAGCGGCTGTTCTCGCAGGTGGGGCTGGCGACGCAGGCGATGCTGTGGCACGTCGGCGTGCAGACCGTGCTGCCGCCGGGCTACCTGTGCTGCGGCTATCCGCAGCGCGGCAACGGCCAGTACGACAAGGCCGAGAAGATCGTCACCGATAACCGCGTGCTGTTCCACCGCGTCGCCAACACGCTGAACTACCTCGACATCAAGACCGTGGTGGTCAGCTGCGGCACCTGCTACGACCAGCTCGCCGGCTATGAATTCGACAAGATCTTCCCGGGCTGCCGCATCATCGACATCCACGAGTACCTGCTCGAGAAGGGCGTCAAGCTGGAAGGCGTGACCGGTACGCGCTACATGTACCACGACCCCTGCCACACGCCGATCAAGACGGTGGATCCGACCAAGCTGGTCAACGACCTGATGGGCGGCAACGCCGGCCTGGGCAAGATCGAGAAGAACGAGCGCTGCTGCGGCGAGTCCGGCACGCTGGCGGTAACCCGCCCGGACGTCTCGACCCAGGTCCGCTTCCGCAAGGAAGAAGAGATGACCAAAGGCGCCGACAAGCTGCGCGCCGACGGCTTCACCGGCGACGTCAAGATCCTGACCAGCTGCCCGTCGTGCCTGCAGGGCCTGTCGCGCTACAAGGAAGACGCGTCGGTGCAGGCGGACTACATCGTGATCGAGATGGCCAAGCACCTGCTGGGCGAGAACTGGATGCCGGAGTATGTGGCGAAGGCCAATGCGGGCGGGATCGAGCGGGTGCTGGTGTAAAAGCTGAGGCAGCACGAAAGGTAACGCGCCGCATGATCAAGAGCCCCAACTGCCCCCTCTGCGAAACCGATGGCGGCGAACTGGTCTGGATGGGCGACCGCGCCCGCCTGATCCTGGTCGAGCATGACCGCTTTCCCGGCTTCTGCCGCATCGTCTGGAACGACCATGTGGCCGAGCTGAGCGACCTGGACGAGGGTGACCAGGCCTGGCTGATGCGGCTGGTGGCGCGCGTCGAGCGCGTGGTGCGCGAGGTGATGGCGCCGGACAAGGTCAACCTGGCGGCGTTCGGCAACATGGTGCCGCACCTGCACTGGCATATCATCCCGCGCTACCGCTGGGACACGCATTTTCCCGAGGCGATCTGGGCGGCGCCGCAGCGCGCGGCCGACCCCGTGCGCGTGCAGGAACTGGCCAGCCGGCTGCCGGCGCTGCGTACGGCGCTT
The DNA here is from genome assembly GCF_001598055.1 of Cupriavidus nantongensis. Lineage (NCBI taxonomy): Bacteria > Pseudomonadati > Pseudomonadota > Betaproteobacteria > Burkholderiales > Burkholderiaceae > Cupriavidus > Cupriavidus nantongensis. The sequence goes on from NZ_CP014844.1 coordinate 730,721, forward strand.
GCGCTGGTCGAGGCGGGCGACGCCTGAGGCAGGCGGCCAGCCGCAAGCCGCACGCGCGGAACCCGCGCACGGCCGCGACCGTCTGAATGCTGTTGCCGCCGTGGCCCGCCACGGTATCCAGAACAACAAGCCCGGCCGGCTGCGCTGGCGGGCCAAGCGCTGCCGCTATGTCCTCCACTCCGACTTCCGTCACCGTACCGGGCCCGGCCGTTCCCGCCCGGGCCCTCAAGATCCAGAGCCGGCTGCGCATGGCCGCGACCTGGGCGCTGATCAAGCCCTACTGGAAATCCGAAGACCGCCTCGCCGGGCTAGGGTTGCTGGCGCTGGTGGTGGTGCTCAACCTGGGCATCGTCTATATCAACGTGCTGCTCAACGAATGGAACCGCGTGTTCTACAACGCGCTGGAGCAGCGCGATTACGCGTCGTTCAAGGTGCTGCTGCTGCGCTTCTCGTGGATCGCGGCGTTCTTTATCGTCGCGGCGATCTCGCGCCAGTACTACACCATGATGCTGCAGATGCGCTGGCGTACCTGGATGACCGGCCGCTTCATGGGGCACTGGCTCGGGCACCAGGCCTACTACCGCATCGAACAGACCCACGCCACCGACAACCCCGACCAGCGGATCGCCGATGACCTGCGGCTGTTCACCGACGGCGCGCTGTCGCTGTCGCTGGGGCTGCTCAACTCGGTGGTGACGCTGCTGTCCTTCGTCGGCATCCTGTGGACCGTGTCGGGCCCGATCAGCTTTGCCCTGGGCGGCACCGAATGGACCATCCCCGGCTACATGGTGTGGTTCGCGGCCGGCTATGCGGTGATCGGCTCGCTGGTGGCGCACGTGGTCGGCCGCCCGCTGATCGGGCTGAACTTCCAGCAGGAGCAATACGAAGCCGACTTCCGCTTCACGCTGGTGCGCCTGCGCGAGAACAGCGAGCCGGTGGCGCTGTACCGCGGCGAGCCGACCGAGCAGGCCGGCCTGCGCGCGCGCTTCGACCGCATCCGCGCCAACTGGAACCAGCTGATGCGCTATACGCGGCGGCTGACCTTCGTCAGTTCCGGCTATGCGCAGTTCGCCATCATCTTCCCGATCCTGGTGGCGGCGCCGCGCTACTTCGCCGGCAAGATGACGCTGGGCGGTCTGATGCAGACCAGCTCGGCATTCGGGCAGGTGCAGGGCGCGCTGTCGTGGTTCGTCGACAGCTATGCCACGCTGGTGGGCTGGAAGGCGGCGGCCAACCGCCTGATCGATTTCCAGGAAGCGATCCGCGTGGCCGAGCGGCAGGATGCGTCGCAGGACGGCAGCCGCGATATCGAGGTGGCGTACCACGGCAAGCCGCAAGACGGCATCGATATCGACAGCCTGGCGCTGGCCTTGCCGGTGCGCGCCGCGCGCGGCGCGGCGGTGGGCCAGCGGCCGCTGGTGGCGCCGTTCTCGCTGGCGGTGGCGCCGGGCGAGCGCTGGCTGGTGAGCGGCCCGTCGGGCTGCGGCAAGAGCGTGCTGTTCCGCGCGCTGGCCGGAATCTGGCCGTACGGCAGCGGCACCGTGACCATGCCCGAGGGCGCGCGCCGGCTGTTCCTGCCGCAGCGCAGCTACCTGCCGATCGGCACGCTCGCCGATGCGCTGGCCTACCCGGACGCCGGCACCGAACACGGCAAGGACGTGCTGCAGGCGGCGCTGCGCCAGACCCGCCTGGCCGCGCTGGCGGACCAGCTCGACGTGTTCGACAACTGGTCGCTGCGGCTGTCGCCGGGCGAGCAGCAGCGCCTGGCCTTTGCGCGCGCGCTGCTGCAGAAGCCGGATTACCTGTTTCTCGACGAGGCCACCAGCGCGCTCGACGAAGACACCGAGCGCGCCATGTACCAGCTGATGGTGGAGCAGCTGCCGCACACGGCCATCGTCAGCATTGCGCACCGCAGCACCGTGGCGGCCTTCCACCAGCGCCGGCTGCGCTATGTGCCGCAGGACGGCGAAGCGGCCCGGGCTGCGCAAGCCGGCGAGCCTGGGGTAAGCTATCGGGTCGTATGCGAAGCGTGATGCGGGGCTGCCGCGGCAGCCGGCGCGGCATCATGCGGCAATCACCCTCACAAGCGCCCGTCAGCGGGCCGCGATCACCATGGCAGGCCTGGAAAAAGACACCCCCCATCCCACCGCGCTGACGGTGCACACGCAATCGCGCGTGCTCGAGATCGGCTTCGACAACGGCCGCAGCTTCCGGCTGCCGTTCGAGCTGCTGCGCGTGTATTCGCCCTCCGCCGAAGTCCAGGGCCATGGCCCGGGGCAGGAGGTGCTGCAGACCGGCAAGCGCGAGGTCGGCGTCGACGCGGTCGAGCCGGTCGGCAACTACGCGATCCAGATCCGCTTCTCCGACGGCCACGACACCGGCATCTATTCGTGGGACCTGCTGTACCGCCTGGGCGACAACCAGGACGCGTTGTGGCAGGACTACCTGCAGCGCCTGGCAGCGGCCGGCGCCGATCGCGACACCCCGATGCCCGCCGCCGGCGGCGGGCACGGCTGCGGCCATCACTGAGCCGCCCCCGACAATCCTGGAGTCTTGAAAGATGAGTGAAACCCACTTCGGGTTCGAAAAGGTCGACGAAACGGAAAAGGCCGGCAAGGTTGCCGGCGTGTTCCATTCGGTGGCCAGCAAGTACGACGTGATGAACGACCTGATGTCGGGCGGCATGCACCGGCTGTGGAAGATGTTCACCATCGCGCAGGCGGGGGTGCGCCCGGGCCACAAGGTGCTGGACATCGCCGGCGGCACCGGCGACCTGGCCAAGGCGTTCGCCAAGCAGGCCGGCCCGACCGGGCAGGTCTGGCTGACCGATATCAACGAGTCGATGCTGCGCGTGGGGCGCGACCGGCTGCTCAACAAGGGCATCGTCACGCCGGTGGCGCTGTGCGACGCCGAGAAGATCCCGTTCCCCGACAACTACTTCGACCTGGTCACGGTCGCCTTCGGCCTGCGCAACATGACGCACAAGGAGGCCGCGCTGGCCGAGATGCGCCGCGTGGTCAAGCCGGGCGGCAAGGTCATGGTGCTGGAGTTCTCCAAGGTGTGGAAACCGCTGGAGAAAGCCTACGACGTCTATTCTTTCAAGGTGCTGCCGTGGCTGGGCCAGCGCGTGGCTGGGGATGCCCCGAGCTATCGCTATCTCGCGGAATCGATCAGAATGCATCCAGACCAGGTTTCACTTGTACGCTTAATGGAACATGCGGGCCTGGAGAATGTCGAATACTTCAATCTGACGGCCGGAGTGGTGGCGCTCCATGTCGGACGCAAGTATTGAGAACACTTGAAAGAACACTTGAAATCGCCATGCTCGCCCGGATATGGGCGGAACTGACAGGGGATGATAACAGCATATGTCGTCAATTCGTGGAAAATTCCTGGTGGGGTCGCTGGTCACGGCGCTGGCCGTCGGCATGGCCTTCGACGCCGAGGCCAAGCGCATGGGTGGCTCGCGCAGCATCGGCAAGCAGTCCGAGTCGGTGACCCAGCGCCAGCAGACCCAGCCCACTTCGCCCACGCAGCAGGCGCAGCAACCCGTACAGCAGGCGGCACCGGCCACCGCCGGGGCAGCCGGCGCGGCCGCGACCGCGGCGCCCAAGCGTAACTGGGGCGGCATCCTGGGCGGCATCGCCGCCGGCCTGGGTATCGGCTGGCTGCTGTCGCACTTCGGCCTGGGCGGCGCGGCGCTGACCTTCCTGTCCAACCTGATCCTGATCGCGCTGGTGGCATTCGCCGCGATCTGGCTGATCCGCAAGTTCCGCGGCGGCAGCAAGCGCACCGCGCAGCCGGCCTACGCCGGTGCCGGCCATGCGCCCAACCTGGGCCGCGACGCCGAGCCGATGTTCCGCGGCGAGCCGACGCCGCCGGTGTCGGGCAACCCGGTTCTGCCCGCTGCCGGTGCCGCCGCTGGCGCCGCTGCCGCTGGTGCCGTGGCGCAGCAGCCGTGGGGCGTGCCGGCCGACTTCGATACCGACTCCTTCCTGCGCAACGCCAAGGTCCACTTCGTGCGCCTGCAGGCCGCCTGGGATGCCGGCAACCTGGACGATATCCGCGAGTTCACCACGCCGGAAATGTTCGCCGAGATCAAGATGGACCTGGCCGAGCGCGGCGCCGAGGTCAACAAGACCGACGTGGTCACGCTCGAAGCCCAGCTGCTCGGCATCGAGTCGTCGCCGGCCCAGCACCTGGCCAGCGTGCGTTTCTCGGGCATGATCCGCGAGAAGGCGGGCGAGGCGGCGCAGCCGTTCGGCGAGGTCTGGAACCTGGCCAAGCCGGTTTCCGGCAGCGGCGGCTGGCTGCTGGCCGGGATCCAGCAGGAGTCCTGATGCCGCACCCGCGGCGGTGATGCGCCGGGGGGAGTAGCTTAGAATGGAGGCCCACGCGAAAGCGTGGGCCTTTTTGTTTGCGACGCCGGTCCCGCGCGTCGCCGCCTGCCCGCCATCCGCGCCGCCATGAATACTCTGCCTTCCGCCCTGGCCACGCCTGCCGTCTCGGCACTGAACCACCTGCTCGAGCAGGAGCCGTGGGCCCGCAACCAGCTGGCGCCGTTTGCCGGACGCGTGATCCGTTTCGATGCCGCCGCCTTCGAGCTGTCGCTCAAGGTGACCGAGCACGGCTGCACCGAGCTGGCGCCGGCGGCCGAGGCGCCCGCGGTGACGCTGCGCGTGCCGGTGCAGCAGTGGCCGCTGGTGGCCGCCGACGTGGCCGAAGGCGGCCAGGCCGCCGCCATGCGCCATGTGCGCATCGAGGGCGACGCCGAGCTGGCCAACACGGTGTCGACGCTGGCGCGCAACCTGCGCTGGGATGCCGCCGAGGACCTGTCGCGCGCGCTGCGCGGCATCCTGGGCGGGCCGGTCAGCGACAGCGTGGCGCAGCGCGTGGTCGACGGCGCGCGCCAGGTGCATGAGCAGGCCACGCGCGTGGGCCGCGCGCTGGTCGACAATGTCACCGACTACCTGCTCGACGAGCAGCCGACGCTGGTGCGCCACGCCGCGCTGGACGAGTTCGGCGCCGACGTGGGCCGGCTGCGCGACCGGCTGGCGCGGCTGGAGAAGCGGCTGGAGCGACTGGACCGGCAGGACCGGCAGGGCCGGCAGGACCGGCCCCAGCGCGGCGGCACGCCGCCCGCGCCGGGCCAGCCTGGCCCCTCCGGCAAGCTGCCGTCGCCGCACCGCTGAGCCGGCCCGGCCACGCCTCCTTCCCACTATCCACTGACTGCCTGCCCGGCCCCGTGAAGACTCCCGAATGACCCGCCTCCTGCGCCTTGGCAAGATCCTTTTCGTCATCCTCTACTACGGCCTGGACGAGCTGGTGCTCTCGGGCTTTAGCAGCCGCAGGATCCGCTTCCTGGTACGGGTCATTACCATCGGCCGCAAGCTCGACATGCCGCGCGGCGTGCGGCTGCGGCTGGCGCTGACGCGGCTGGGCCCGATCTTCGTCAAGTTCGGCCAGGTGCTGTCGACCCGGCGCGACCTGATGCCGCCGGACATTGCCGACGAGCTGGCCAAGCTGCAGGACCAGGTGCCGCCGTTCGATTCGGCGGTGGCGGTCAGGATCATCGAGCGCTCGCTCGGGCGCCCGCTGGAGCAGCTGTTCGAGACCTTCGAACATCAGCCGGTGGCAAGTGCGTCGATCGCGCAGGTCCACTTCGCCACGCTCAGGGGCGGTCCCAGCCACGGGCGCGAGGTCGCGGTGAAGGTGCTGCGCCCCGGCATGCTGCCGGTGATCGACAGCGACCTGGCGCTGATGCGCGACATGGCGACCTGGCTCGAGCGCTTCTGGGCCGACGGCAAGCGCCTGAAGCCGCGCGAGGTGGTGGCCGAGTTCGACAAGTACCTGCACGACGAGCTCGACCTGATGATCGAGGCGGCCAACGCCAGCCAGCTGCGCCGCAACTTTGCCGATACCAACCTGCTGCTGGTGCCCGAGGTGTTCTGGGACTGGTGCAGCAGCACGGTGTTCGTGATGGAGCGCATGCACGGCATCCCGATCTCGCGCACCGACTCGCTCAAGGCCGCCGGCGTCGACATGCACCAGCTGGCCGAAGAGGGCGTCGAGATCTTCTTCACCCAGGTGTTCCGCGACGGCTTCTTCCATGCCGACATGCACCCGGGCAACATCCTGGTGTCGGTGCAGCCCGAGACCTTCGGCCGCTATATCGCGCTGGACTTCGGCATCGTCGGCGCGCTGTCGGAATTCGACAAGAACTACCTGGCGCAGAACTTCATTGCCTTCTTCCGCCGCGACTACCACCGCGTGGCGCTGCTGCACGTGGAATCCGGCTGGGTCCCGCCCGAGACCCGCGTCGAGGAACTGGAAAGCGCGGTGCGGGCCTGCTGCGAGCCGTACTTCGACAAGCCGCTCAAGGAAATCTCGCTGGGCATGGTGCTGATGCGGCTGTTCCAGACCTCGCGCCGCTTCAACGTCGAGATCCAGCCGCAGCTGGTGCTGCTGCAGAAGACCCTGCTCAATATCGAAGGGCTGGGCCGCCAGCTCGACCCCGACCTGGACCTGTGGAAGACCGCCAAGCCGTTCCTGGAGCGCTGGATGCACGAGCAGGTGGGCTGGCAGGGCGCGTGGGAGCGGATCAAGGTCGAGGCGCCGCAGTGGGCCAAGATGCTGCCCGACTTCCCGCGCCTGGCGCACCAGTTCCTGGAGCGGCGCGCGCTTACCAGCAACGGCGAGCAGGACAAGCTGCTGGCGATGCTGGTGCTGGAGCAGCGCCGCACCAACCGGCTGCTCGGCACCGCGGTGCTGCTGGTGGGCGGCTTCGTCGCCGGCATCGTGCTGACGCACGTGCTGGGCTGGGCCGGCTACTGGTAGGCGCAGGCCAATACTAAAAGATAGAAGGGACGGAGACAGACCCATGGGCGATACCAGCAAGCCAGTGCCGGGCTTCACCACGCGCAATGCCGGCGACCCGGCGTTCTGGGACGAGCGCTTCAAGGAAGGCTTCACGCCCTGGGACCTGGGCGGCGTACCCGGCGAATTCCGCAGCTTTATCGAGGGCCGCCAGCCGTGTCCGACGCTGGTGCCGGGCTGCGGCAACGGCTGGGAGGCGGCGTGGCTGTTCGAGCGCGGCTGGCCGGTGACGGCGATCGACTTCTCGCCGCAGGCGGTGGCGTCGGCGCGGCGCGCGCTCGGACCGGCCGGCGCGGTGGTGCAGCAGGGCGATTTCTTCGCCTTCACGCCGCAGCCGGCGTGCGAGCTGATCTACGAGCGCGCCTTCCTGTGCGCGCTGCCGCCGGCGCTGCGCGCGGCCTATGGCGCCCGCGTGGCCGAGCTGCTGCCGCCGGGCGGGCTGCTGGCGGGCTACTTCTACCTGGGCGAGAACCGCGGCGGACCGCCGTTCGCGATGCCCCAGGCGGAGCTCGATGCGCTGCTGGCGCCGGCCTTCGAGCGCATCGAGGACCGACCCTCGGCCGCGCCGCTGCCGGTGTTCCAGGGGCAGGAGCGCTGGCAGGTATGGCGCCGGCGCGGCGCCTGAACCCGCCGACTGCCGGCTTCCCTGTGTCGCAGGCGGGTTCCCGCGTGGCGCATTCGCGCCAGCGGGGAATTTTTTTCGCCCGCGCCGGTCTGCGTCGCTATAATCCGCGTTTTGATTCGGCTACGACCGCGGGCCCCCGCCGCGTTGCCCGCCTCGTCGGGACGCGCCAGGCACCCCGATATGCGGCCCCGACCGATGAATTGGACTCCGGGCCCCGCGCGCGCACCCGCGCCCAGCCGCCCGGCATTCGGTTTCTCGCCACAAGGGCACCTTCTGCATAGGGCAGCGGCATGCTGATCTGGTTTGTCATCATCTACTGGGTAATCTCGGTCGGCATCGGCCTGTGGGCGGCGCTGCGCGTGCGCAACACCACCGATTTCGCCGTCGCCGGGCGCAGCCTGCCGTTCCATATCGTCACCGCCACCGTCTTCGCCACCTGGTTCGGCTCGGAGACCGTGCTGGGCATTCCCGCCGTGTTCCTGAAGGAAGGCCTGTCGGGCGTGGTGTCGGACCCGTTCGGGTCGTCGCTGTGCCTGATCCTGGTGGGCCTGTTCTTTGCCCGGCCGCTGTACCGGATGAACCTGCTGACCATCGGCGACTACTACCATAACCGCTACGGTCGGCTGGCCGAGGTGCTGACCACGCTGTGCATCGTGGTCTCCTACCTGGGCTGGGTCGCGGCGCAGATCAAGGCGCTGGGGCTGGTGTTCTATACCGTGTCGGACGGCGCGCTGTCGCAGGAGGCCGGCATGATGATCGGCGCCGCCAGCGTGCTGGTCTATACGCTGTTCGGCGGCATGTGGTCGGTGGCGATCACCGACTTCATCCAGATGATCATCATCGTGATCGGCATGATGTATATCGGCTACGAGGTCAGCGGCCAGGCCGGCGGCGTGACGGCGGTGGTGTCGCATGCGGCCGCGGCCGGCAAGTTCGAGTTCTGGCCGGCGCTGGATTTCGTGCAGATCATCGGCTTCGCGGCGGCGCTGTTCACCATGATGCTGGGCTCGATCCCGCAGCAGGACGTGTTCCAGCGGGTGACCTCGTCGCGCACCGAGCAGATCGCCGGGCGCGCGTCGGTGCTGGGCGGCGTGCTGTACTTCTGCTTCGCCTTTATCCCGATGTTCCTGGCGTACTCGGCCACGCTGATCGACCCCGGCATGGTGGCCAAGTACATCGACACCGATTCACAGCTGATCCTGCCGCAGCTGATCCTGCAGCACGCGCCGATGTTCGCACAGGTGATGTTCTTCGGCGCGCTGCTGTCGGCAATCAAGAGCTGCGCCTCGGCGACGCTGCTGGCGCCGTCGGTGACCTTTGCCGAAAACATCCTGCGGCCGTACTTCCGCCATCTCGACGACAAGCAGTTCCTGCGCGTGATGCAGACCGTGGTGCTGGTGTTCACCACGCTGGTGACGCTGTTCGCGCTGAACTCGCACCTGTCGATCTTCCATATGGTCGAAAATGCCTACAAGGTCACGCTGGTGTCGTCGTTCGTGCCGCTGGCCTTCGGCATGTTCTGGAAGCACGCCACCCGCCAGGGCGGGCTGGCCGCGATCCTGCTGGGGCTGTCGTCCTGGCTGACCTGCGAGATCGCCTTTGCCGATGCCGTGGTGCCGCCGCAGATGGTCGGCCTGCTGTTCTCGGTCAGCGGCATGGTGATCGGCTCGCTGCTGCCGCAGTGGATTGCAGATCACGCGCCGGTCAAGGAAGTCCATATCGCCTGACCGCGCGGGGGCGCCCACCCCCTTATTTCCGCCGGTCAGGCAGCCCCGGAACGGTTTATAATTCAAGGCTTTGCATCGCCGCGCGGGAGGATTTCCGCGGCCGCCCCGGCCGGCGGCGATGCCCGTCCTGGTACCGATTCCCAAGTTTTCTCGCGAAATAACACCATGCCGATCTATGCCTACCGTTGCGACGCCTGCGGACACGGGCGCGATGTGCTGCAGAAAATGAGCGATGCCCCGCTGACGGACTGCCCGTCGTGCGGCGCCGCCGGCGCGTTCAAGAAGCAGCTGACCGCTGCCGGCTTCCAGCTCAAGGGCTCGGGCTGGTACGTGACCGACTTCCGCGGTGGCAGCGGTGGCGCCAGCGCGCCCGCGGCCACCGGCGCAGCCGGCGGCACCGCGGCTGCGGCCAGCGCGCCGGCGGCGGCTGAAACGTCGTCGGGCGGCACCGCCGCGGCGGCCCCGGCCGCCGGCGGTTGCGGCAGCGCCTGCGCCTGCCACTGAGCCGGACCCGCCAAGTGGTAGCCAAGAAGACTTCCGCCCTCAAGACCTGGTTCCTGACCGGGCTGCTGGTGCTGGTGCCGCTGGGCATCACGCTGTGGGTGCTGAGCCTGATCATCGGCACGATGGACCAGAGCCTGGCGCTGCTGCCGGAAGCCTGGCGGCCGGACCGGCTGATGTTCGGCAAGCGCGTGACCGGCCTCGGCGCGATCCTGACGCTGCTGTTCATCCTGCTGGTCGGGCTGCTGGCGCATAACTTCATCGGCCAGCGCCTGGTGCGCTGGTGGGAAGCGCTGCTGGGCCATATCCCGGTGGTGGGCCCGATCTACACCAGCGTCAAGCAGGTTTCGGACACGCTGCTGTCGTCGTCGGGCAATGCCTTCCGCAAGGCGCTGCTGGTGCAGTATCCGCGCGAGGGCTCGTGGACCATCGCCTTCCTGACCGGGCGCCCCGGCGGCGACGTGCAGAACCACCTGCAGGGCGAGTACGTCAGCGTCTACGTGCCGACCACCCCCAATCCGACCTCGGGCTTCTTCCTGATGATGCCCAAGGCCGACACCATCGAACTCGACATGACCGTCGACGCCGCGCTCAAGTACATCGTCTCGATGGGCGTGGTGGCACCGGCCGAATTGCCGCGCAAGAACGGCAGCGCGCCCCGGCCGGCGGCCCCGTCCAGCGCGGCCGGCGCGGCCGGCAGGTCCAGCAGCGAGGAACCGGTCCAGACCACCGATCCTTGAGCCTCCAAACTGATCACGGGCTGCGCGATGCAATCGGGCAGCCGCGTTTTACCGGGAATCTCCTTATGTCCTCCATGCGTACTCACTACTGCGGTCTGGTGACCGAACAATTCTCGGGCCAGGAAGTGGCCCTGACCGGCTGGGTCCAGCGCCGCCGCGACCATGGCGGCGTGATCTTCATCGACCTGCGCGACCGCGAGGGCCTGGTGCAGGTGGTGTGCGATCCGGATCGCCCGGAGATGTTCAAGGCCGCGGAAGAGATCCGCAACGAGTTCTGCATCCGCGTCACCGGCAAGGTGCGCGCGCGCCCGGCCGGCACCGAGAACGCCAACCTGACCTCGGGCAAGATCGAGGTGCTGTGCCACGAGCTGACCGTGCTGAACCCGTCGGTCACGCCGCCGTTCCAGCTCGACGACGACAACCTGTCGGAAACCACGCGCCTGACGCACCGCGTGCTCGACCTGCGCCGCCCGCAGATGCAGTACAACCTGCGCCTGCGCTACAAGGTGGCGATGGAAGTGCGCAAGTTCCTGGACGCGCAGGGCTTCATCGACATCGAGACGCCGATGCTGGGCAAGAGCACGCCCGAAGGCGCGCGCGACTACCTGGTGCCGTCGCGGGTGAACCCGGGCCACTTCTTCGCGCTGCCGCAATCGCCGCAGATCTTCAAGCAGATGCTGATGGTGTCGGGCTTCGACCGCTACTACCAGATCACCAAGTGCTTCCGCGACGAAGACCTGCGCGCCGACCGCCAGCCCGAATTCACGCAGATCGACTGCGAGACCTCGTTCCTGACCGAGCAGGAGATCCGCGACCTGTTCGAGGACATGATGCGCACGGTGTTTAAGAACGCCATCGACGTCGACCTCGACGCCAAATTCCCGGTGATGGAGTTCCGCGAGGCCATGGCGCGCTTCGGCTCGGACAAGCCTGACCTGCGCGTCAAGCTGGAATTCACCGAGCTGACCGAGGTGATGAAGGACGTCGACTTCAAGGTGTTCTCGGGCCCGGCCAACAGCGACAACGGCCGCGTGGTCGGACTGCGCGTGCCGGGCGGCGGCGCCATCTCGCGCGGCGAGATCGATGCCTACACCCAGTTCGTCGGCATCTACGGCGCCAAGGGCCTGGCCTGGATCAAGGTCAACGAAGTCGCCAAGGGCCGCGACGGGCTGCAGTCGCCGATCGTCAAGAACCTGCACGACGCCGCCATTGCCGAGATCCTGAAGCGCACCGGCGCGCAGGACGGCGACATCATCTTCTTCGGCGCCGACAAGGCCAAGGTGGTCAACGACTCGATCGGCGCGCTGCGCCTGAAGATCGGCCATTCGGACTTCGGCAAGGCCAACGGCCTGTTCGAGGACGCCTGGAAGCCGCTGTGGGTGGTGGACTTCCCGATGTTCGAGTACGACGAGGAAGACGCGCGCTGGGTGGCCATGCACCACCCGTTCACCAGCCCCAAGGACGAGCACCTGGAATACCTCGAGACCGACCCGGGCAAGTGCCTGGCCAAGGCCTACGACATGGTGCTGAACGGCTGGGAAATGGGCGGCGGCTCGGTGCGGATCTTCCGCTCGGACATCCAGAGCAAGGTGTTCCGTGCGCTCAAGATCAACGACGAGGAAGCCCGCGCCAAGTTCGGCTACCTGCTCGACGCGCTGCAGTACGGCGCGCCCCCGCACGGCGGCCTGGCCTTCGGCCTGGACCGCATCGTCACCATGATGGCCGGCGCCGACTCGATCCGCGACGTGATCGCCTTCCCCAAGACCCAGCGCGCCCAGGACCTGCTGACGCAGGCGCCGAGCTCGGTCGACGAGAAGCAGCTGCGCGAGCTGCATATCCGCCTGCGCACCGCCGAGCCCAAGCCCAACGCCTGACCGGGACCGGTTCGATCCGCAAGAAAGCCGCGCGAATGCGCGGCTTTTTTTCTGTCTGCGCAATGCCGGCGCAGCGGCGCATTGGTTTCGATTTGTTACCGGTCGGAACGAAGCCGGCGGCGGGCCGGTCTTCTCCCTTTGATCCGCAATTCGACACGCAATTTGCCGAGGGGCCCCGTGATGAAGGTTCCCGGCACTCGGGAGGAAATTCGTGAACCTGAACCTGGATACCGAACTGATCCGCCAGTTCCTGCTGGCCCACCAGGAGACCATCCTGACCTGGCTGGCAGCGGGGCTGATCATGATGCTGCTGGCACGCTTCGAGCTGCGCCGCGCCCAGCGCCGCGCGGCGCAGGCCATGTCCGAATCGGTGGCGACCACGGTGGCCGCGTGCGTGCCGGACATCGCCCACGCGGTGCAGGCAGCGTCGCCCCAGGCGGTGGCCGAGCCGGTCGAGATGCAGCGCGCCGAGGCCCTGCGGCGGCTGGCGCTGGACACCGTCGGCGTGGTGATGACGCGCGGACGCTGGCTCGACGAGCTCGGCAACCTGCGCCTGGCCGACGATGCCTTGCTTGCCGGCCAGCGCGCCGACGGCGCCGATCCGCTGCTGGTGGTGGCGCCGCAACCGGTGGTGCAGGCCTACCTCGATGCGCAGCGCGTGTTCGAGGACGAGGCCGCGCAGGTGCAGGCGCTGCGCCGCGACGCCCAGCGCGTGCACGAGGCGCTGCAGGCGCTGGACGCCGAGGCTGCCCATATCGAGCAGGAAACCGGCAGCATCGTGCTGCGCTTCGAGCAGGTCAACGCGCAGGCGGCGCAGGGCATGGATGGCGGCGATTACCAGCGCTTCCTGATCCAGAAGTACAACACGCTGGGCCAGCGCGAGAAGGAAATCGCGCAGGAACGCACGCGGCTGCAGGGCGAAGCGCGCCAGCGCGCCGAGACCCTCGCCACCCACGCGCATGCCGCCTCCAGGCGCTACCGCCACGCGCTGGCGCCGCTGATGGAGCAGCTGCGCGCGGCCTGGGGCCATGGCGAATCGCCGCAGGTGTTCGACACCTGGCAGCGCCACGGCAGCACCGAACCCTACCTGGCCCCGCACGGCATGCAGGGCGCGCGCAGCGCCGCCTGATCGGTACAGAATTTGCGGCGCCAGCGCATAGGCGCCGCGGCGCTTTCCCGTGGCAAGCGCGCGCGCCTGCGCTATCCTTGGGTTTGTCCTTTGGCCCAGACCCATGTCATACAAGATCCCGGAATCCGTGCTGGTGGTGATTTACACGCCAGATCTTCAAGTCTTGCTGCTGGAACGCGCCGATCGCCCCGGGTTCTGGCAGTCCGTCACCGGCAGCCTCGACACCCTGGACGAACCCCTGGCCCTGACCGCCGCGCGCGAAGTCGCCGAGGAAACCGGCATCATCGCCGGCGAGCACCAGCTGACCGACTGGGGCCACGCCATCCAGTACGACATCTACCCGCAGTGGCGCCACCGCTACGCCGAAGGGGTCACGCGCAATACCGAGCACTGGTTCGGCCTGCGCGTGGCCGAGGCGCTGCCGGTGACGCTGGCGCCACGCGAACACCTGCAATACAAGTGGCTGCCATGGCAACAGGCGGCGCAGCAATGCTTTTCCAGCAGCAATGCCGACGCCATCCGCCAGCTGGCGTGGCGTGCGGTAGGTGCGCACGCGCAGGAAGGCGATGCCAGCCGCCACGCCGCCGTCGGAGGGCAGCCATGAAGCTGCGCGTGGTCACCTACAACATCCACAAGGGAGTGACCGGCATCGCGCGGCGCCCGCGCATCCAGAACGTGCGTGCCGGCCTGCATGCGATGGACGCGGACATCGTCTTCCTGCAGGAAGTGCAGGACCGCAACGACCGCCTGGTGGCGGCGGCGCTGTTCGACCCCGAACACACCCAGCTCAACTACCTGGCCACCGACGCCTATCCGCATTCGGTCTACGGCCGCAATGCGGTCTACGACTACGGCCATCACGGCAACGCGATCCTGTCGCGCCATCCGATCCTGATGTCCGAGAACCTCGATATTTCCGATCACCGCTTCGAGCAGCGCGGGCTGCTGCACGCGGTGGCGGACGTGCACGGCGTCGAGACCCACCTGATCTGCGTGCATTTCGGCCTGTTCGCGCGCAGCCGCGCGCGCCAGGCCGAGGCGCTGGTGGAGCGGGTGCAGAACGTGGTGCCGGCGGGCGTGCCGCTGGTAATCGCCGGCGACTTCAACGACTGGAACCACCGGCTCGACGCGCAGATCTGCAATACCCTGGGCGCGGTCGAGGCCTCGCACGCGCGCGGCGCGCGGCTGCATACCTTTCCCAGCCATATGCCGTGGTGGCAGCTCGACCGCATCTATGTGCGCGGCTACGAGATCGAGCGCGCCCACGCGCTGACCGGCCGCGACTGGGCGCAACGCTCCGACCACGTGCCACTGGTGGCGGAGCTCGGCCATCCGCTGGGCGAAATGGTGGAGCGGGACGCGCCCGCCGACAAGGCCGCGTGAGGACGCCTGCGGCTACGTGAGGTCAGCCGCGCCGCTCTCGGGGCCGGGCAGGGGATAGTCGCGGATAAACGCGAACACCGCCTGCGCATCGTTCAGGTCAAGCACCGGCAGCGTGGTCATGGCGGCGACGGCGGCAGGATCGTCGCTCGCGACCGCCACCACGCCAGGCACCTCGTCCCACAGCGGCGCACGGCCCAGCGCGGGACGGAACACCTCCAGCTTGGGAAAATCGCTGCGCTTGTAGCCTTCCACCAGCACCAGGTCGGTGTCGGGCGGCAGCACCGCGAGCGCATCGTCGAGCTCCGGCGAAGGCACGGCCTCGGGGTAATGGCGCATCAGCGTCAGGTGGCGCGCGCCGACCAGCACGACGTTGGCGCAGCCGGCCGCGCGCATGCGCCACGAATCCTTGCCGGGCGTGTCGGGATCGAAGCCGTGGTGGGTGTGCTTGACGCCGGCCACGCGCAGGCCGGCGCCGACGAAGCAGGGGATGAGCTGGTCCAGCAGCGTGGTCTTGCCGCTGCCGGACGAGCCGGTAATGCCGAATACCTTCACCATGGTTTCCGTAGGGGCGTCGGGAGTCTGCGCGCGCGCCGGCATCGGCGCGCAGCGCATCGGCATCGACGATAGCAGAGTTCGGCGCGCCAATGTGCAGGCGGCGCCTTGCACGCCGCAAACTGTCCGATAATCACGGCATGTCACGGATCTCCCACTCCGCCCAGGCCGAGGACGCCCCGGCGCACGACACCGCCACCACCGGCGAGCCCGCCTATCGCCACCACATGCTGCGCTGGGCCTGGCGCCGCGGCAGGCCCACCTCCGGCAACACGGTGCGGCTGCTGCACGGCGGCCACGACTTCTTTCCGGCGCTGATCGCCGCGATCGACCAGGCCGCGTTCCAGGTCATGCTGGAAACCTACATCTATGCCGACGACGAGGTCGGCCGCGCCGTTGCCGATGCGCTGATCCGCGCCGCCGCGCGCGGGGTCGCGGTGCGCGTGACGGTGGACGGCTTCGGCGCCGGCGACATGCCCGCCGAACTGGCCGAGCGGCTGCGCGCGGGCGGCGTGCGCCTGCGCGTCTACCGCGCCTTGCGCGGCTTCCGCCTGGCGCGGCGCCACCTGCGCCGGCTGCACCGCAAGCTCGCCGTGATCGACCGCCATGTGGCCTTTGTCGGCGGCATCAACATCATCGACGACCACAACCACGGGCCTTTCGAAGGCGCCAACCTGGGGCCGCGCTATGACTTCGCGGTGCAGGTCAGCGGTCCGCTGGTGGACCGCATCGCGCTGTCGTCGGAGCGGCTGTGGTGGCGGCTGTCGCTGCGCGAGGCGCGCGGCAGCGAGCGTGCCGCGGCGGTCGCCGACTACCCGCTGGTGACCGACCTGCCGCCGCGCCCTGAAGTCACCGGCGGCATCCGCGCCACGCTGCTGCTGCGCGACAACCTGCGCAACCGCCGCACCATCGAGCGCGAATACCTGCGCGCGCTGGGCGCCGCGCGCCACGACGTGATCCTCGCCAACGCCTACTTCCTGCCCGGCCACAAGATGCGGCGCGCGTTGCTGGCCTGCCGCGAGCGCGGCGTGCGCGTGCGGCTGCTGCTGCAGGGCATGGTCGAATACCGGCTGCAGCACTACGCCACCCATGCGCTCTATGCCTCGTTGCTCGAGGCCGGCGTCGAGATCTACGAGTACGCCGAGAGCTTCCTGCACGCCAAGGTCGGCGTGGTCGACGAGGCCTGGGCCACGGTCGGGTCGAGCAACATGGACCCGTTCAGCCTGCTGCTCGCGCGCGAGGCCAACGTTGCCGTTTATGATGCGGCCTTCGCCGCCGAACTGCGCGAAGCGCTGGAGCGTGCCATTGCGCACCGCAGCGTGCGCGTGCTGCCCGACGCGCATGCGCGGCGCTCGCCGCTGCACCGGCTGGCCAACTGGGCGGCCTATATGCTGCTGCGGCTGGGCGTGATCATCGCCGGCGTCACCGGCCGCTACTGAACGGTGTGGTCGTGTGCGTTTGCTGCCATGCGGCAACGCCCACGCTGAAACCGGTTGCAGCATCGCGGCTGGCGGACATGCTGCATTGCAGTCCGTTTAGAAACAGCGGTCTAATTAAAAGCTTGATGGGCAGGTGCCGCGCCAGAATAATCTGAACGACCGTTCTTTTTTGGCTTAGACTGCGTGCATTCGCGGTATGCACCGGCAAATCCGCCGGCCGCCCGCAAGCAATGAATGCAACGTCAGGGTCATACGCGGAGCCGCGACAGGCCCCGCAGAACGGAGAAAAAACATGCGACACCAGTCAGCCCGTCTCGAATCCGCCGCCTCGTCGCCCTCGCCCATGCGCAAGGGCGAGATGACGCGCGTGGCGATTCTGGATGCCGCACTGGAATTGTCGTCCCGCGACGGGCTCGAAGGTCTGACCATCGGGCTGCTCGCGGAACGCATGCAGATGAGCAAGAGCGGCGTCTTCGCGCATTTCGGTTCGCGCGAGGACCTGCAGGTGGAGGTGGTGCGGGAGTATCACCGCCGGTTCGAGCAGGAGGTGTTCTATCCCTCGCTGCAGGAGCCGCGCGGACTGCCGCGGCTGTGGTCGATGGTGCGGCGCTGGATGGAGAAGCGCATCCAGGAAGTGACGACGGGATGCATCTACATCAGCGGCGCGGTCGAGTACGACGACCGCGCCGGCAGCCTGGTGCGTGACGAGCTGGTCAAGAGCGTCACCATCTGGCGGGCAGCGCTGAACCGCGCCATCAACCAGGCCAAGGAAGAGGGGCACCTGCGCGCGGACTGCGATCCGCGCCTGATGCTGTTCGAGATGTACAGCCTTGAACTAGGCTTGCATCATGACGCCCGTTTCCTGCGCCTGCCCGACAGCGCCGAGCTTGCCATGGTCGCGCTCAACAAACTGATTCAGTCTTACCGTACCTGAGGTCGCCCGGTCGGGCCGTCGCGCGCAAGCGGGACGGGCGGCGTGGCGGCATCGCATAACTCCAAGGAGTCTCTGATGGGCCAGTACACCGCACCGTTGCGCGACATGCAGTTCGTGCTCCATGAACTGCTCGGCGCCGAAGCCGAACTCAAGGCGATGCCGCCGCACGCGGACATCGACGCGGACACCATCAACCAGGTCATCGAGGAAGCCGGCAAGTTCTGCGCGGACGTGGTGTTCCCGCTCAACCAGGTGGGCGACCGCGAAGGCTGCACCTACGTCGGCGACGGCGTGGTCAAGGCGCCCACCGGCTTCAAGGAAGCCTACCAGCAGTATGTCGAGGCCGGCTGGCCGGCACTGGCGTGCGATCCCGCCTTCGGCGGCCAGGGCCTGCCGATCGTGGTCAACAACGTGGTCTACGAGATGCTGAACTCGGCCAACCAGGCCTGGACCATGTACCCGGGCCTGTCGCACGGCGCCTATGAGGCCCTGCACGCACACGGCACCCCCGAACTGCAGCAGACCTACCTGCCCAAGCTGGTGTCCGGCGTGTGGACCGGCACCATGTGCCTGACCGAGCCGCATTGCGGCACCGACCTGGGCATCCTGCGCAGCAAGGCCGAGCCCCAGGCCGACGGTTCCTACCTGATCACCGGCACCAAGATCTTCATCTCCGCCGGCGAGCACGACCTGGCCGAGAACATCATCCACCTGGTGCTGGCGCGCCTGCCGGACGCGCCCGCCGGCACCAAGGGCATCTCGCTGTTCGTGGTGCCCAAGTTCATCCCCGATGCCAGCGGCAACCCGGGTGAACGCAATGGCATCCAGTGCGGCTCGATCGAGCACAAGATGGGCATCCACGGCAACGCCACCTGCGTGATGAACCTGGACGGCGCGCGCGGCTGGATGGTGGGCGAGCCCAACAAGGGCCTGAACGCCATGTTCGTGATGATGAACGCGGCGCGCCTGGGCGTCGGTGCGCAGGGCCTGGGGCTGACCGAGGTGGCGTACCAGAACTCGGTCGCCTACGCCAAGGACCGCCTGCAGATGCGCGCGCTGACCGGCCCCAAGGCACCCGAGAAGGCCGCCGACCCGATCATCGTGCATCCCGACGTGCGCCGCATGCTGCTGACCCAGCGCGCCTACGCCGAAGGCGGCCGCGCCTTCAGCTACTGGACCGCGCTGCAGATCGACCGCGAGCTGTCGCACCCGGACGAAGCCGTGCGCAAGCAGGCCGGCGACCTGGTCGCGCTGCTGACGCCGGTGATCAAGGCGTTCCTGACCGACAACGCCTTCACCGCCACCAACGAGGGCATGCAGGTGTTCGGCGGCCATGGCTACATCTCCGAATGGGGCATGGAGCAATACGTGCGCGACGCCCGCATCAACATGATCTACGAAGGCACCAACACGATCCAGGCGCTGGACCTGCTGGGCCGCAAGATCCTGGGCGACATGGGCGCGAAGATGAAGGCCTTCGGCAAGATCGTGCAGGAATTCGTCGAGGCCGAAGGCACCAATGAAGCCATGCAGGAGTTCGTCAACCCGCTGGCCGACCTGGGCGACAAGGTGCAGAAGCTGACCATGGAAATCGGCATGAAGGCGATGGGCAATGCCGACGAAGTCGGCGCCGCCGCGGTGCCGTACCTGCGCGTGGTGGGCCACCTGGTGTTCGCGTACTTCTGGGCCCGCATGGCCAAGGTCGCGCTGGAGAAGCAGGGCAGCGGCGACAAGTTCTACACCGCCAAGCTGGCCACCGCGCGCTTCTACTTTGCCAAGCTGCTGCCGGAAACCGCCGGCGAGATCCGCAAGGCGCGCGCGGGTTCGGCGTCGCTGATGGCGCTGGACGCGGATTTGTTCTGATCTGCCCAGGCGGCTTCCTTTGGCGCCGGCTTGCTCCCCTCTCCCGCTTGCGGGAGAGGGGCCGGGGGAGAGGGCAGGAGGTCGATATGCCGAGGCACTTCGTCGAAGCGCCTGCCCTCTCCCCCAACCCCTCTCCCATAAATGGGAGAGGGGAGCAGGCCCGCAGCAAAAGAAGCGCCCGAAGAAACTCTCACCTCAACGCTCACTAATTCAGGAGCGAGCATGTCCAATTTCATCGTCAAGAAAGTCGCCGTGCTGGGTGCCGGCGTCATGGGCGCGCAGATTGCCGCCCACCTGATCAACGCGCGCGTGCCGGTGGTGCTGTTCGACCTTCCCGCAAAAGAAGGTCCGAAGAACGGCATCGCGCTGCGCGCCATCGACAACCTGAAGAAGCTGTCGCCCGCGCCGCTGGGCCTGAAGGAAGAGGCCGGCCTGATCCAGGCGGCCAACTACGAAGACGATATCGCCCTGCTCAAGGAATGCGACCTGGTGATCGAGGCGATCGCCGAGCGCATGGACTGGAAGCACGACCTGTACAAGAAGGTCGCGCCGCACCTGGCCTCGCACGCGATCTTCGCCACCAACACCTCGGGCCTGTCGATCACCGCGCTGTCCGACGGGTTTGATGCGGATCTGAAGTCGCGCTTCTGCGGCGTCCACTTCTTCAACCCGCCGCGCTACATGCACCTGGTCGAACTGATCCCGACCGCGACCACGCAGCCGCAGATCCTCGACCAGCTGGAAGCCTTCCTGACCACCACGCTCGGCAAGGGCGTGGTGCGCGCCAAGGACACGCCCAACTTCATCGCCAACCGCGTCGGCATCTTCTCGATCCTGGCGGTGTTCGCCGAGGCGCAGAAGTTCGGTATCCCGTTCGACGTGGTCGACGACCTGACCGGCTCCAAGCTGGGCCGCGCCAAGTCCGCCACCTTCCGCACCGCGGACGTGGTCGGCCTCGACACCATGGCGCACGTGATCAAGACCATGCAGGACAACCTGCACGACGACCCGTTCGCGCCGGTGTACCAGACCCCGGCCGTGCTCAAGGGCCTGGTCGATGCGGGCGCGCTCGGGCAGAAGACCGGCGCCGGCTTCTACAAGAAGGAAGGCAAGGCGATCAAGGTGCTCGACGCCAGCACCGGCCAGTATGTCGATGCCGGCAAGAAGGCCGACGAGATCGTGGTGCGCATGCTGAAGAAGGAACCGGCCGAGCGCATCCGGCTGCTGCGCGAGTCGACCAACCCGCAGGCGCAGTTCCTGTGGGCGGTGTTCCGCGACGTGTTCCATTACATCGCCGTGTACCTGGAGCAGATCGCCGGCTCGGCTGCCGATATCGACTTGGCGATCCGCTGGGGCTTCGGCTGGAACTCGGGCCCGTTCGAGGACTGGCAGGCGGCCGGCTGGAAGCAGGTGGCCGAGTGGGTCAAGCAAGACGTCGAGGGCGGCAAGGCGCTGTCGGGCGCGCCGCTGCCGGCGTGGGTGTTCACCGGCCCGGTTGCCGACAACCAGGGTGTGCACGCAGCGGCCGGTTCGTGGTCGCCCGCAACGCAGTCGTTCGTCGCGCGCAGCACGCTGCCGGTGTACCAGCGCCAGGCCTTCCGCGCCGCGCTGCAGGGCACCGCCGCGGCCGATCCGCGCAAGGCCGGCCGCACCGTCGAAGAGAACGACGCGGTGCGCATCTGGGTGGGCGAGGGCCAGGACGACGTGCTGGTGGTCTCGTTCAAGAGCAAGATGAACACCATCGGGCCCGACGTGATCGACGGCCTGACCCGCGCCATCGACCTTGCCGAGGCCGGCTACAAGGGCCTGGTGGTGTGGCAGCCGACCTCGCTGCAGCTGGGCGCGCCGGGCGGCCCGTTCTCGGCCGGCGCCAACCTGGAAGCGGCGATGCCCGCCTTCATGATGGGCGGCGCCAAGGGCATCGAGCCGTTCGTGAAGAAATTCCAGGACGGCATGATGCGCGTGAAGTACGCCGCGGTGCCGGTGGTGTCGGCGGCGTCGGGCATTGCGCTCGGTGGCGGCTGCGAACTGATGCTGCACTCGGCCGCACGCGTGGCGGCGCTGGAAACCTATATCGGCCTGGTCGAAGTGGGCGTGGGCCTGGTGCCGGCCGGCGGCGGTTTGAAGGAAGCGGCGCTCGCGGCCGCGCGCGCGGCGCAGGCCGCGGGCAGCACCAACTACCTGCAGTTCCTGACCAGCCGCTTCCAGAGCGCGGCCATGGCCAAGGTCTCGGGCTCGGCGCTGGAAGCGCGCCAGATGGGCTACCTGCAGCCGTCCGACCAGATCGTCTTCAACGTGCATGAACTGCTGTACGTGGCGCAGAACGCCGTGCGCGCGCTCGCCGACGCCGGCTACCGCGCGCCGCTGCCGACGCTGATCCCGGTGGCCGGCCGTTCGGGCGTGGCCACCATCAAGGCGTCGCTGGTCAATATGCGCGACGGCGGCTTTATCTCGGCGCACGATTTCCTGATCGCCACCCGCATCGCCGAAGTGGTGTGCGGCGGCGACGTCGACGCCGGCGCGCTGGTCAGCGAGGAATGGCTGCTGGCGCTGGAGCGCAAGGCCTTCGTCGACCTGCTGGGTACCGGCAAGACGCAGGAGCGCATCATGGGCATGCTGCAGACCGGCAAGCCGGTGCGCAACTAACAGGGCAAGCGAGGAACCGACATCATGAAACAACTGCAAGACGCATACATCGTTGCGGCCACCCGCTCGCCGATCGGCAAGGCCCCCAAGGGCGCGTTCAAACACACGCGCCCCGACGACCTGCTGGCCACCATCCTGAAGGCCGCGGTGGCACAGGTGCCCGACCTGGATCCGAAGCTGATCGAAGACGCCATCGTCGGCTGCGCCATCCCCGAGGCCCAGCAGGGCCTGAACGTGGCCCGCATCGGCGCGCTGCTGTCGGGGCTGCCCAACACCGTCGGCGGCATCACCGTCAACCGCTTCTGCGCCTCGGGCCTGAGCGCGGTGGCGATGGCCGCCGACCGCATCCGCGTGGGCGAGTCCGACGTGATGATCGCCGCCGGCGTGGAATCGATGAGCATGGTGCCGATGATGGGCAACACGCCGTCGATGTCGCCGGAGATCTTCACCTGCGACGAGAACATCGGCATTGCCTACGGCATGGGCCTGACCGCCGAGAAGGTCGCGCAGCAGTGGCAGGTCAGCCGCGAGGACCAGGACGCGTTTTCGCTGGCGTCGCACCAGAAGGCCATCGCCGCGCAGCAGGCGGGCGAGTTCCGCGACGAGATCACCCCGGTCGAGACCATCGAGCGCTTCCCGGACCTGGCCAGCGGCCAGGTCAGCGTGAAGACCCGCACCATCGCGCTGGACGAAGGCCCGCGCCCGGATACCTCGCTCGAGGGCCTGGGCAAGCTGCGCCCGGTGTTTGCCAACAAGGGCAGCGTCACCGCCGGCAACAGCTCGCAGACCTCCGACGGCGCCGGTGCGCTGATCCTGGTCTCGGAGAAGATCCTGAAGCAGTTCAACCTGGTGCCGCTGGCGCGCTTCGTGTCGTTCGCGGTGCGCGGCGTGCCGCCCGAGATCATGGGCATCGGCCCCAAGGAGGCGATCCCGGCGGCGCTGAAGGCGGCGGGCCTGAGCCAGGACCAGCTGGACTGGATCGAGCTGAACGAAGCCTTCGCCGCGCAATCGCTGGCGGTGATGCGCGACCTGCAGCTGGATCCCGCGCGGGTCAACCGCATGGGCGGCGCGATCGCGCTGGGCCACCCGCTCGGGGCCACCGGTGCGATCCGCTCGGCCACGGTGGTGCACGCGCTGCGCCGCCATAACCTGAAGTACGGCATGGTCACCATGTGCGTCGGCACGGGCATGGGCGCCGCCGGCATCTTCGAGCGCGTATAAACGCGCCTGCGGGATGGCCCCGGCGCCATCCCGCCCTTTCCGCATCAGGTGAAGAAAGCAGTACCGGGGGCTGCCGCCCGCGACGCGGGTCACCAGCAGGGGAGGAGACACAATATGCAGGAGACAGCCATCCTGGCGGATGCCGCGTGCGACTTGCCACGCGACGTCATGGCCGCGCTGAAGGTCCACACCATTCCGTTCCGCATCCGCGCCGGCGAGCACTTCGTCGCCGACACGCGCGATGAAGACGCGCTGCCGCGGCTGTACCAGCAATACCTTGTCGGCCGCCAGGACCACTATGCCGAATCGGTGCCGATGGTCGAGCGCGAGCTGGAGGAGCACCTGCTGCGCAACGTGGTCGCGCAGTGCGATCGCGCCATCCTGTTCACCATCGCCAGCACGCGCAGCAAGCTGTATGCGCATGCAAGCGGCGCGGTGATCGGCACTGTCACGCGCAGCGTGCGACTGCGCAAGCAGGCGGGCCGTTCGGGGCTGTTCGACCTGACCGTGGTCGACACCGGCGCCATCGGCCCGGGCCAGGCGCTGATCGTGCGCGAAGCCGCGCGCATGGCGCTGGACGGTGCCAGCCCGCAAGCCGTACGCGAGGCCGTGGAAACGCGCCTGCGCGATGCCGCCCACATGTTCCTGGTGCCCGACGAACTGCTCTACCTGTACACCCGCGCACGGCAGAAGGGCGAGGGCAGCATCACCTGGAGCCGCTACGTAATGGGCAGCGCTTTCAACCTCCGCCCCGTGGTGCATATGCACCGTGGCCAGACCGAAGCCGTCGCCAGGGCGCGCGGCTCCGAAGAAGGCAGGCGCCGCGTGCTGCAGCATGCCGAGCAATGCGTGCGCGCCGGCGAGCTGCTGGTGCCGGCGCTCTCGGCGTGCTACGCGGGCCCGCTGGACGAGGTGCGCGCGATGCCGGCCTACCAGTCGCTGGCGCGTACCGCGCGCAGCCACGGCGTCGAGCTGATGCTGGCGCCGATGAGCCTGACGGTGGCGCTGAATGTCGGCGCGCGCGCGTTCGGGCTCAGCTATCTTGCCGAATCGCCGCCGCCTTTCGAATAACCCCCAACTGACGAGGACACCATGAGCATCCGTACCAGCATCGAGCAGGGCATCCTGACGCTCGAATTCGACCGCATCGACAAGAAGAACGCCATCACCGCGGCGATGTACCAGTCGCTGGCCGACGCGCTGCGCGCGGCCGACACCGATCCCGCCGTACGCGCCATCCTGCTGCGCGGCAAGCCCGAAGTCTTCACCGCCGGCAACGACCTCGAGGATTTCATGCAGCGCCCGCCCAGCGCGGGCGAGGGCGCCGAAGCGGCGCCGGTGTTCCAGTTCCTGTACCAGATCAGCCATGCCAGCAAGCCGGTGGTGGCAGCGGTCAGCGGCGCGGCGGTGGGCGTGGGCACCACCCTGCTGCTGCACTGCGACCTGGTCTATGCGTCCGACACCGCCAAGCTGTCGCTGCCGTTCGTGCAGCTGGGGCTGTGCCCGGAGGCCGCGAGCAGCCTGCTGCTGCCGCGCGTGGTCGGCTACCAGCGCGCCGCCGAGAAGCTGCTGCTGGGCGAAGCCTTCAGCGCGCAGGAGGCACTGGAGATCGGGCTGGTGACGCGGGTGCTGCCGGTGGCCGAGCTGCATGACTTCGCCCTGGCGCAGGCACGCAAGCTGGCGGCCTTGCCGGCATCGTCGCTGCGCGAGACCAAGCGCCTGATGAAGGCGGGCGCGATGGCGGAAGTGGAGAAGCAGATGGCCGACGAGGGCGCGGTGTTCCGGCGCATGCTGGTGGCGCCGGAGGCGAAGGAGGCGTTCAGCGCGTTCTTCGAGAAGCGGAAGCCGGATTTTATGAAGTTTGCGTGAGGGGCCATGAGGGGGCCGAGGGGGGCCGAGGGGGCTCGACCGCCCCCTCAAGCCGTCGGCAACACCCGCGGCTGCCGCGACTCGTCGGTCGCCACATAAGTCAGCGTGGCCTCGGTCACCTTGACGATCTCGTTGCTGTGGCGCATGCGCTGCGCATAGACCTCGACCTCGACCGTGATCGAGGTCCGTCCGGTCTTGACGATATCGGCGTAGAAACTCACCAGGTCGCCGACGAACACCGGGTGCTTGAACAGGAAGGAATTGACCGCGACGGTGGCCACGCGCCCCTGCGCGCGCTCGACCGCCGGGATCGAGCCGGCGATATCCACCTGCGACATGATCCAGCCGCCGAACACGTCGCCATGGACGTTGGCGTCCGCGGGCATCGGTACCACGCGCAGCGCGGGATTCTTGCCGGCGGGCAGGGCGGGGACGGTGTGGGGAGCGTTCATGAGGCGGTATGGTGGACAACGGAAGAGGGCGGCGCGACGAAAAAACCCTTCGCCTGCCGCGATATGCGAATCCTGCGACAATCGCGCATTGGCCCGAATTCTAACGTATGCGCCGCTATTCCACGACCGCCGAGCAGGCCCCCGACACTGCCTCGGTCAAGCTCTTTCCCGGCCAGCGCGCCCCCCGCAGCGACTGGCAGACCGTGCGCAACCTGCTGCCCTACGTCTGGCACTACAAGTGGCGCGTGATGCTGGCGCTGGCCTGCCTGGTGGCGGCCAAGGTCGCCAACCTGGGCGTGCCGGTGCTGATGAAGCGGCTGATCGACAGCATGAATATCGCCGCCGGCGACCCGCGCGCGCTGCTGGCGGTGCCGGTCGGGCTGATCGTCGCCTACGGCATGCTGCGCCTGTCCGCGACGCTGTTCACCGAGTTGCGGGAGATCCTCTTTTCCAAGGTCACGCAGAGCGCCGTGCGCGAGATCGCGCTGCAGGTGTTCCGGCACCTGCATGCGCTGTCGCTGCGCTTCCATCTGGACCGCCAGACCGGCGGCATGAGCCGCGACATCGAGCGCGGCACGCGCGGCATCCAGTCGCTGATTTCGTATTCGCTGTACAGCATCCTGCCCACGCTGGTGGAAATGGCGCTGGTGATCGGCTTCTTCGTGCTGCACTACGACATCTGGTTCGCCGCCATCACCGGCTGCGCGCTGGTGGGCTATATCGTCTTCACCATCGTGGTGACGGAATGGCGCACGCACTTCCGCCGGCGCATGAACGAACTCGATTCGCGCGCCAACCAGAAGGCGATCGATTCGCTGTTGAACTTCGAAACCGTCAAGTACTTCGGCAACGAAGCCTACGAGGCGCAGCGCTACGACGAGAACCTGCGCAAGTACCGCACCGCGGCGATCCGCTCGCAGAACTCGCTGTCGTTCCTCAACTTCGGCCAGCAGGCCATCATCGCCATCGGTCTGATCCTGATCCTGTGGCGCGCCACGGTGGGGGTGGTCGACGGCAAGCTGACGCTGGGCGACCTGGTGCTGGTCAACACGCTGATGATCCAGCTGTATATCCCGCTGAACTTCCTCGGCGTGATCTACCGCGAGATCAAGCAGGCCACCACCGACATGGACCGCATGTTCGTGCTGCTGGGCACGCACCAGGAGGTGGCCGACGCGCCGGGCGCGCCGGCGCTGCGGGTCGGCGGCGCACAGGTGCGCTTCCGCGACGTGCGTTTCGGCTACGAGTCGGACCGCACCATCCTGGACGGGGTCGACTTCACTATCGCCGCTGGTACCACCACCGCGGTGGTGGGGCATAGCGGCTCGGGCAAGTCGACGCTGGCGCGGCTGCTGTTCCGCTTCTATGACGTCGGCGGCGGCGCGATCGAGATCGACGGCCAGGACATTCGCGCCATCACCCAGGACAGCCTGCGCCGCGCCATCGGCATCGTGCCGCAGGACACCGTGCTGTTCAACGACAGCATCTACTACAACATCGCCTACGGCCGCCCCGACGCGACCCGCGACGAAGTCATCGCCGCGGCGCAGGCGGCGCAGATCGACGCCTTTATTCGCGAACTGCCGCAGGGCTACGACACGCCCGTGGGCGAGCGCGGCCTGAAGCTGTCCGGCGGCGAGAAGCAGCGCGTGGCGATCGCGCGCACGCTGCTGAAGAACCCACCGGTGCTGGTGTTCGACGAAGCGACCTCGGCGCTGGATTCGCGCACCGAGCAGGCGATCCAGGCCGAGCTGATGCGCCTGGCGCAGAACCGCACCACGCTGCTGATCGCGCACCGGCTCTCCACCGTGGTCCATGCCGACCAGATCCTGGTGATGGACCACGGCCGCATCGTCGAGCGCGGCACCCATGCGCAGCTGATGCGCGCGGGCGGGCGCTATGCCGAGATGTGGGACATCCAGGCGCGCGCTGCCGCCAGCGGCGGCGATGCCGTCGGTGCGGACGCGCTTGCGCTCGACGTGGGCGACGCCACCCAGGACGCCTGAGCGGCTATCCGGGGCGCCGGTTCGCACCAGAGCGCGGCGCGGATTGTCGGCAATCGCTGCCGACGATGCTGCCGCGGCAATCGCCGCGCCCATTTCTGGTTCGACAATCACGCGCGGGCACGCCCTGAAACGGGGCCTGCAAGGCTGGCATGTCCCTTGCGGACGGATCCCTCCGAAATCACTATCCACGGAGAGATGCCATGCCCCAATCCCACACGGCACGCCGCCGCCTGCTGAAGCTCGGCGCCATGCTCGGCACCAGCCTGGTGCTGTCGACACAATTCGCCGGCACCGCCCACGCGCAGGCCGCGGCCACCAAGGTCAGGTTCCAGCTCGACTGGCGCTTCGAAGGGCCGGCGGCGCTGTTCCTGCTCGGCGAGCAGAAGGGCTACTACAAGGCCGAAAAGCTCGAGGTCTCGATCGATGCCGGCAACGGCTCGGGCAACGTGGTCAACCGCGTGGCCTCGGGCACCTATGACATGGGCTTCGCCGACATGTCGTCGGTGATGGAGTTCTACGGCAACAATCCCGACGCGAAGAACAAGCCGGTAGCGGTGATGATGGTCTACAACAACACGCCCGCGGCCATCCTGGCGCTGAAGAAGTCCGGCATCCGCGCGCCGAAGGACCTGGCCGGCAAGCGCCTGGGCGCGCCGGTATTCGACGCCGGCCGCCGCGCCTTCCCGATCTTCGCCAAGGCCAACGGCCTGCAGGCCTCGTCGTTCAACTGGCAGGCGATGGACCCGACGCTGCGCGAGACCATGCTGGTGCGCGGCGATCTCGATGCCATCACCGGCTTTTCGTTCACGTCGATCCTGAACCTGAATGCGCGCGGCGTGAAGGACGAAGACATCGTGGTGCTGCCGTACCCGCAGTTCGGCGTGAAGCTGTACGGCAATGCCGTGATCGCGTCGGAGGAATTCATCAGGAAGAACCCGGAGGCGGTGAAGGCGTTCCTGCGCGCCTTCAGCAAGTCGGCGCGCGACGTGATCGCCCGTCCGGAAGAGGGCATCCGCGCGCTCAAGGCGCGCGACGGCATCATCGACGAGAAGCTGGAAACGCGCCGGCTGAAGCTGGCGCTGGACAGCGTGGTCCGCTCGCCCGATGCCAGGGCCGAGGGCTTTGGCCGCATCAGCAAGCCGCGCCTGTCGCTGATGGCCTCGCAGGTGGCCGATGCCTTCGGCACCAAGGGCCGGATCAACGCCGATGCGCTGTGGACCGACGCTTACCTGCCAGGCGCGGCCGAACTGGATGTGCTGCGATGATGGCGCGCCTGGCCGAATCCATGCCGGAGGCCGCGACCGGCGCGACTGCCGCGAATGCCGCGACCGCGCCCGTCGAGCCCTTCGTCGATTTCAACCGGGTCTGGCTGGCCTATGACGACACGCTGGCGCGCCAGGGCGAGTTCGCGGTCGAAGACCTGTCGCTGCAGGCAGCGCCGGGCGAGTTTATCGCCATCGTCGGCCCGTCCGGCTGCGGCAAGTCCACCTTCATGAAACTGGCCACCGGCCTGAGGCCTGCCACGCGGGGCATCGTCAGGATTGCCGGGGAGAAGGTGAGCGGGCCGCTCAAGCAGGTGGGCATGGCGTTCCAGGCGCCGACGCTGCTGCCGTGGCGCACCACGCTCGACAATGTGATGCTGCCGCTGGAGATCGTCGAGCCCTACCGCTCGACCCTGCGCGCGCGCCGCGACGAGTACGTCGACCGTGCCCGCCGGCTGCTGCATACCGTCGGCCTGGGCGGCTACGAGGACAAATACCCGTGGCAGCTGTCCGGCGGCATGCAGCAGCGCGCATCGATCTGCCGCGCGCTGATACACCAGCCGCGCATGCTGCTGCTCGACGAGCCCTTCGGCGCGCTCGACGCCTTCACCCGCGAGGAACTGTGGTGCGTGCTGCGCGACCTGTGGCAGGCGCAGCGCTTCAACGTGATCCTGGTCACGCACGACCTGCGCGAGGCGGTGTTCCTCGCCGACACGGTCTATGTCATGAGCCAGCGCCCCGGCCGCATCGTGATGCGCAAGGAGATCGGCCTGCCGCGCCCGCGCGATCTCGAGCTGACCTATACCGAGCCTTTCGCCGAGCTGGTGCACGCGCTGCGCGAGAAGATCGGCCATGTGCGCCAACACTGAGCCGAACAATGAGCCCAACACTGAGACCCTGACGATGATGATGACCTTGACTTCCGCTCAGGAGCGCCGCGTGCAGCGCGTGGCGCCGTGGCTGCTGCTGGCCGCGGTGCTGCTGCTGTGGCAGGGCGCGTGCATGGCTTTCGATGTCTCCGACTTCATCCTGCCGACGCCGTCCGCGATCGTGGCCGCGCTGGTCGACTACGCGGACGTGATCGCCGGCCATGCCTGGCGCACCTTCTGGACCACCATGGTGGGGTTTGCCGTGGCCATCGGCGTGGGCGTGCTGCTCGGGCTGGCGATGGGCTCGTCGCGGCTGCTCTACGCCGCCAGCTACCCGCTGATGACCGCCTTCAACGCGCTGCCCAAGGCTGCCTTCGTGCCGATCCTGGTGGTGTGGTTCGGGCTCGGCGCCGGGCCGGCGATCCTGACCGCGTTTTTGATCTCGTTCTTCCCGATCATGGTCAATATCGCCACCGGGCTGGCCACGCTCGAGCCGGAACTGGAAGACGTGCTGCGCGTGCTCGGCGCGAAGCGGCGCGACGTGCTGTTCAAGGTCGGCCTGCCGCGCGCGCTGCCGTATTTCTTCGCGTCGCTGAAGGTCGCGATCACGCTGGCCTTTGTCGGCACCACGGTGTCGGAGATGAACGCCGCCAACGAAGGCATCGGCTACCTGCTGGTGTCGGCCGGCTCCGCCATGAAGATGCCGCTGGCGTTCGCCGGGCTGGTGGTGATCGCGGTGATGGCGATGGCGATGTACGAGCTGTTCGCGGTGGTCGAGAAGCGCATGACCGGCTGGGCCCACCGGGGCTGAGGCGGGCTCAGCGCCGCACTAGCTGCCGGCCTGCTGCAGCTGGTAAGTCGAGCAGTAGCTGAAGCGGCTGGCCGGATGCACGCCGGTGGTCACGACGATCGCCTGGTCGCGCAGGAAATAGGTGCGGATGATGCGCAGGCCCGCCGACTTGTCCGGCACCTGCAAGGCAGCGGCCTGCGCGCCTTCGACCAGCCACCCCTGCACCTCCTGCTCCACGCGGGTGATCTTGATCCCGTACTGCTTCTCCACCATCGTGTACACCGGCACGTCGAGCGTCTCGCCGGGCGGGGACAGCTCGCCGTAAGCGCTGTCGACATAGATGTCGACCAGCCCGATCGGCTCGTGCCCGGGCGCACTGTCGAAGCGTGTGCCGCGGATATGCAGCCAGCGCGCGCCGGGCGCGCAGCGCAGCAATGCCGCCAGCGTGTCATCGGCCTCCATCATGCCGAACGCCGAGGTGCGCAACGTGGTTCCCTTGGCATAGCTGACCAGATCGGCAGGCGAGTCCATCAGCTGCGTGAAGCGGCTTTGCGGGCGGTCCGAAATCACGCGCGTGCCGACGCCGGCCTGGCGCGACACCATGCCCAGGTTGGTCAGCTTCTGCACCGCCTGGCGCACCGCGTACCGGCTCAGGTTCCAGGTTTCGCACAACTCCGCCTCGGTCGGCAGCAGCGCGCCGACCGGCGGGTTGCCGTTGACGATTTCCTGCATCAGCGTGCGCGCCAGGTCGAGATGGCGCGGCGAGGTCGCGCCCAGGGCGGCGGAAACGGGGTCGATGTCTCTTTGCATGGGGTGGGAAGGTCAGCAGCAACGGCGTCGGCGCCGCCGCCGATGCCGTGACATCCGCCGCGACGCGCGGGGTCGATCTTAGCATTGCGCGCAGGGTTTTTCCTAATATTCGAATGTTCGAACAAATTCCTATAGTTCGAGCCATGCCGATGCCTGACCTGCCGCGCTGCCCGCATCCGGCGACCACGCATCCGTTCCTCGATTCCGGAGAAGCCTCCCGCATGTATCCCATTGATTTCCTGTGGCGCGCCGCCCATCGCCATCCCGAGCGCACCGCCATCTTCAGTCCCGACGGTCAGCTGTCGTACCGGGTGCTTGCCGACACGGTGCTGCGCCGCGCCGCGGCCCTGGTGGCGCTCGATCCGTTGCCGCGCAGCCGCGTCTGCGTCGGCGCCGCCAACACGGTCGACCACCTGGTGGCGATCCTGGCGATCCTGGCCGCCGGCAAGGTGTGGGTGCCGCTGAATCCACGCAACGGCGATCCCGAGCTGCGCCGCATCGTCGACTTCGTCGAGCCCTCGCTGGTGCTGGCCGATGCCGGCATGGCCGAGCGCCTCGGCGGTATCGCGCCGCCGTTGCGCCTGCTGTCCGATCTGGGCGCCGATGGCGGCGATCCCGCTGCGGTGGTGATGGGCCCGCGCGGCCGCGGCGGCGTGCCGCTGGAAGCGGCGCAGGCGGTCAAGTTCACCGGCGGTTCGACCGGTGCTCCCAAGGGCGTGATCCAGCCGCTGCGGGCATGGAACGCCAATATCGCAACCCAGATCCACGAACTTGGCCTGACGCCGGCGGACCGCTACCTGGTGGCGGCGCCGATCACGCATGGAACCTCCACCTACATGCTGCCGCTGCTCGGTGCCGGCGGGGCGCTGGTATTCCCGGAATCGGCAAGGCCGGCGGGCCTGCTCGATGCGGCCCAGGCCCACGGCGCGACGCTGTTCTTCGCGCCGCCGACGCTGATCCTGGCACTGGTCGAAGAGCAGCGGCGCGCGCCGCGCGCGTTGCCGGCGCTGCGCTACCTGGTCTACGGCGGCGCGCCGATGCGCCCGGAGCAGATCCGCGACGCGCAGGCGGTGTTCGGCCCGGTGCTGTGCACCTCGTTCGGCCAGACCGAAGCGCCGCAGATCATCACCTTCCTGCCGCCGGGCGAGATGCATGGCGAGCGGCTCGCTTCGGTCGGCAGGCCGTCGCTGCTGACCCGGGTGGCCATCGTCGACAAGGCCGGCAACGTGCTCGGCGCCGGCGAAGAAGGCGAGATCGCGGTGCGCGGCGACCTGGTCATGAGCGGCTACCTGAAGGCCGAGACTGAAACCCGCAAGACGCTGGTCGACGGCTGGTTGCGCACCGGCGATGCCGGCGTCTTCGACGAGCACGGCTTCCTGTTCCTGCGCGACCGCATCCGCGATGTGATCATCACCGGTGGCTTCAACGTCTATCCCGGCGACGTCGAGGTGGTGCTGTCCGCCCATCCCGCGGTGGCCGACTGCTCGGTGGTCGGCATCCCCGACGCCAAGTGGGGCGAGGCCGTGCATGCCGCGGTGCAGCTGCGCCCCGGCATGCAGGTCGCCGCCGACGAGCTGATCGCGCTGGTCAAGCACGAGCTGGGCTCGGTCAAGACGCCCAAGCATATCCACGTGTTCGACGCGTTGCCGCGCAGCGCGGTCGGCAAGGTGCTGAAGCCGGCGGTACGCGAATCGATCCTGTCGACCTGGAGCGCGACATGAATACCTCCGCCACGCCGAGCACGCGGCTGTGCCGCTACACCGAGCAAGCGGTCTATTACGGCGAGGACGACCTGGTGGCGGACCTGCTCGGCCAGGCCAGCTTTATCGACGTCTTCATGAAGCAGACCTTCGGCAGCGTGCCCGGCCCGGCGCAGCGCCGCATCGCCGAAGCGGTACTGGTGACGCTGATGGAGCATGGCATGACGCCGAGCGCGATCGCCACGCGCATGATCTATTCGAGTTCGCCGGAAAACCTGCAGGCCGGCGTCGCGGCGGGCCTGCTGGCGGTGGCCAGCCAGTTCATCGGCACCATGGAACCGGCGGCCGGGCTGCTCGACCAGATCGCGGCGGCCGGTGCCGACGGCCCGGCCGAGGCGCGGCGCATCGCGCGCGAATACCGTGCGCGGCGCGAGCCCGTGCCCGGCTTCGGCCATCACCTGCACCGGCCCGACGATCCGCGCGCGCTGGCGCTGCTGGCGCTGGCGCGCGAGCTGGGCACCCATGGCGCGCGCTGCGCCGCGCTGGAGCAGCTGGGCGCTGAAGTCGACGCCGCCGCCGGCCGCCATATCACCATCAACGCCACCGGTGCGGTGGCGGCGGTGCTGGGCGACATCGGCATCCCGGCCCGGCTGATGCGCGGCTTTGCCGTGCTGAGCCGCGCCGCGGGGCTGATTGCCCATATCGCCGAGGAACAGCGCGAACCCTCGGGACGCTTCGTGTGGGGCCTCGTCGACGAGGCCATGGCACCCGCCCGCGGCGGCAGCGGGGTGGGCTGACCACCGCCGCAAACAGACAATCAGAAAATCAGAAGGAGACACCATGACAGCAGCCGACCGAGCCATCCAGCGGCACCATCACATCACGCTCAGCGTGGGGACCGCGCAGCAGGACTATGACTTCCATACCAGGGTGCTCTCGCTGAAAAGCGTCAAGAAGACCCTGATCTACGACGGCGGCACGCCGTTCTATCACCTGTACTACGGCAACGACCTGGGCGAGGAAAGCACGCTGATCACCTGCTTCCCGGTCGCGCACTTCGGCCGCAAGGGCCAGCGCGGGACCGGCCAGATCGGCAGCCTGGCGCTGTCGGTGCCGGTCTCGGCGATTCCGTTCTGGCACCGGCGCCTGGCCGACCACGGCTTCGACGTGCGCCGCACCGAACGCTTCGGCGAGGTGGTGCTGGCCTTTGCCCATCCGTGCGGGGTCGAGTACGAGCTGATCGGCATCGCCGACGATGCGCGCACGCCTTACTCCAACGGCGAGGTGCCGGCGGAGTTCGCGATCCGCGGCCTGCATACCATCGCGGTGAACGTGCGCGAGATGGAGTCGTCGCAGCAATTCATGCAGGAAGGATGGTCGGGGCGCGAAGTCGGGCGTGATGGCAAGTACCTGCGCTACGCCTTCGGCGACGGCGCCTCCGGCAAGCTGGTCGACTTTGCGCTCGAACCCGACCTGCCGCAGGCCAGCTGGACCTACGGCGAGGGCACCGTGCACCACTGCGCGTTCCAGGTCGAGGACCGCGTGGTGCAGGACATGGTCAAGGCGCGGCTCGAGGGGCTGGGCCTGACCGACACCTCCGAACGCAAGGATCGCGGCTACTTCGAATCGATCTACGTGCGTACCCCCAGCGGCGCAATGTTCGAGGCCACCGTGTCGAAGCCGCAGGCGTTCCTGGTCGACGAGCCCTATGAAAGCCTGGGCTCGACGCTGCAGATCGCGCCGCAGTTCGAGAGCCAGCGCGCAACCATCCTGCAATCGCTGGAAAGCCTGCACTACTGAAGCGGGCGCGCGTCGCACTGCGGAAACCTCATGCCTGTCCTCAATCCCCACCTGCACACGCCGCTGAGCGTGTTCGACGCGCCGGCGGGCAATGCCCGGCTGGCGGCGATCCTGGTCCATGGCCGCGGCCAGTCGCCGGCGCTGATGCGCGAACTGCTGGTCGACCGGCTCGACTGTCCCGAGGTGGCGTGGTTCGCGCCGCTGGCCGCGGAAAATACCTGGTACCCGGAGCGCTTCATCGCTCCAATCGAGGCCAACGAGCCGCGCCTGTCGCACGCGCTGGCGCGCCTCGAGGTGCTGTCCGAGGCGTTGCTGGCGATGGGCTTTCCCTACACCTCGCAGGTGCTGGTGGGGTTCTCGCAGGGCGCCTGCCTGTGCAGTGAATTCCTCTGGCGCCAGCGGCGCCGGTACGCTGGGCTGATCGCCTTTACCGGCGGGCTGATCGGCCCCCCCGGCGCGCCGCGCGACTGCGCGCGGCCGTGGCTGGCCGGCATGCCGGTGCTGCTGTCAACATGGGATGAAGACCCGCATGTGCCCGCCGACAGCGTGCGCGAGTCGGCGCAGTGGTTCCGCGCCGCCGGCGCCGACGTCAGCATCCGGGTCGAGCCGGGCACCGAGCACGGCATCCGCGACCGCGAGATCGCTTACGCCAATCACTTCCTGGCCGCCTGCGTGCCAGATGCCAGTTGAACGCCAAGGAGTCTTGCGGCATGCAGCCCTTTATCCATGAGACGCGCCAATCGCGCATTGTGTTCGGCAACGGGATGCGCGCGCATCTGCTGCGCGAGGTGGAACAGCTCGGCCTGCGGCGCGTGCTGGTGCTGACCTCGCCCGAGCAGGTCGCGCTGGGCCGGCAGATGGCCGAGCTGATCGGCGAGCGCAGCGCCGGCGTCTACAGCCATGCCGTGATGCATGTACCGGTCGATGTGGTGAAAAACGCGGTCGAAGCGGTGCGGCGCGCCGGCGCCGATGGCTGCGTGGCGGCCGGCGGCGGCTCGACCATGGGCCTGGCCAAGGCCATCGCGCTCGAGGCCGGGCTGCCGTTCATCGCCGTGCCGACCACCTACGCCGGCTCCGAGATGACGCCGCTGTACGCCATCACCGAAGGCGGCCTCAAGCACACCGGCCGTGACTGGCGCGTGGCACCGCGCACCGTGATCTATGACCCCGAGCTGACGCTGTCGCTGCCGCCGGGCCTGGCCATGACCAGCGGCATGAATGCGATCGCGCACGCGGCCGAAGGCCTCTACGCCGGCGACGGCAACCCGGTCTATGCGCTGATGGCCGAGGAAGGCATCCGCGCGCTGGCCGGCGCGCTGCGATGCCTGAAGCGCGACGCCTGCCACGCCGAGGCGCGCGGCGATGCGCTGTACGGCGCCTGGCTGTGCGGCATGGTGCTGGGCAACCTGCAGATGGGCATCCACCACAAGCTGTGCCATACCCTGGGCGGCAGCTTCAACCTGCCGCATGCGGAAGTCCACACCGTGGTGCTGCCCTATGCCATGGCCTACAACGCGGCAGCGGCGCCGCAGGCGATGGTGCGCATTGCGCGCGCGCTGGGCAGCGCCAGCGCGCCTGAGGGACTGCGCGAGCTCGGCGCCGCGCTCGGCGTGCCGCGCTCGCTGCGCGAGATCGGCATGCCGGCGCATGGCCTCGACCATGCGGCCGACCTGGTGGTGGCGGCACCGTATCCGAATCCGCGTCCGCTCGAGCGCGCAGCGGTCCGCGACCTGCTGCAGCGCGCCTACGACGGTGCCGCGCCCGCGTGAGCGCGCGCCGCAACGGTAGAGGTTCCTGCCAACGAGACCCCATCATGCCAACAGTCATTCGCGCCTACTTCCGCACCGGCATCGCCGCCGCGCGCCTGCAGCACCGTCCGGACCATATCCGCCACATCGCCGCGCACCTGCCGGAGATCGTCTGTGCCGGCGCCCTGTGCGATGACGCGAAGGCGCCGCGGGGGCTGTTCCTTGCCGTGCAGGGCGACAGCGCGCAGGCGCGCGCGCTGATTGAATCCGATCCGTACCACCGCGCCGGCCTGTTCGAGCGCGTCGAGACCGAGCCCTATCTGCAGTTCGTGCCGCACGCCAACCCGCGCCTGCTCGAAGAGGAACTGGAGCGGGCACTGCAAAGCGCCGCCGCAGCCGCCACATAAAGCCGCCGGCGGCAGCCGGCAAGCCCCAGCCTGAACCTGGCTCGCAGTGAAACCCTGCAGGGCGCCGTGCGCCCGCGGCCGGCGCAGCGCGACATTCCAAGGAAGACCACAACATGCAACGCATCAAACGCTACCTGCTGACCGGTTCGGCCGTGGCCGTGATCGGCGGCCTGCTCTACGCGGGCCTGTTCATCAAGCCGAAGCCGGCCGGCAAGGCGCTGCCGCAGCCGCTGGTGGAACGCGGCGACGCCTTCTACGGCATGGCCGTGCTGCCCGACGGGCGCATGTGGGCCGTCGGCACCAACGGCAAGATCCTGCACAGCGACGACGCCGGACAGGCCTGGCGCCTGCAGCGCACCACGCAGCGCGCAACCCTGCAGGACATCGCCGCGTGGGACGCGCGCCGTGCGGTCGCGGTCGGCAACGACGGCGTCATCCTGGCCACCGCCGACGGCGGCATGAACTGGCAGGCCGCGCGCGCGCCGCGCTCGTCGATCAGCAACAAGCTGATGCGGGTGCAGGCGAGCCACGATGGACGTGCCTGGGCGGTCGGCAGCGGCGGCGTGCTGCTGCGCTCGCTCGATTACGGCAACACCTGGGAGTCCGCCGCGCCGGTCGAAGACACCGCCTGGAACGGCGTTGCCTTCGACGGCCCTCGCGGCTGCGTGGTCGGCGAGTTCGGCCGCATCCGCGTGACGCGCGATGCCGGCGAACACTGGACCACTGTCACCAGCCCGGCCCGGCAGAGCCTGATGTCGGTGCGCATGCGCGACGACGGCCACGCGGTCGCGGTGGGCCTGCGCGGCACCGTGCTGGTCAGCAGCGATGCGGGCACCAGCTGGAAATCCGTCGCCAGCGCCACGCAGGAAGACCTGTTCGACGTGACCTGGGACGGCAGCCAGTGGGTCGCCGTGGGCGACAAGGGCGTGGTGCTGCTGGGCGGCGCGGACGGCGCCGCCTGGCGCGCGACGCGCTTCGATGCGACGGACCGCGGCTGGTACACGCGCGTGCTCGCGCATGGCGGCAAGTACTACGCCGCGGGCTCGCGGCTGGCGGCCGGCGCGGCCAGGGCGCTGTAAGCACCGGGACGGCCCGGCGGCGCGCACAAGAAGAATCTGGAGGAGATCATGAACACAACACAACCGGGCAGGCTCGAACGCTTTGCCGAGGCCTGCATACGGCGGCGGGCCTATGTGACAGGCATATTCCTGCTGGTCACCGCATTGATGCTGGTGGCCGCGCTGCGGGTCGAGGTCAGGACCGTCTTCGACGACCTGCTGCCGCGCAGCCATCCGTATATCCAGGTCCACGAGCAGTACAAGCACGCCTTCGGCGGCTCCAACGTGGTCAGCCTGGTGCTCGAGGCCGAACAGGGCGATATCTTCAACACCGCCTTCCTGAACAAGGTCAAGACGGTCACGTCGGCGCTGCAGCGCGTCGATGGCGCCAACCAGTTCCAGATCGTCTCGCTGGCGTCGCGCAAGCTCAAGGACATTCGCGGCTCCACCGAGGCCATCGATTCGTCGCCGCTGATGTGGCCGGACGTGCCGCAGGACGCGGCCGGGCTGAACGCGCTGAAGCAGGCCGTGCTCAACAACCCGCTGGTCTACGGCGCCTATGTCTCGAAGGACCTGCGCGCCGCGCTGGTCACCGTCGACTTCTACGAGGGCTCGGCCGACTACAACAAGATCTTCCCGCAGGTGCAGGCGATCGCCGATGCCGCGCGCGGCGACGGCGTGCGCGTGCGCGTGACCGGCGAGCCCATCCTGTATGGCTGGGTCAGCCACTTCCTGCCCGAGACGCTGCACATCTTCGTGCTGACGGTCGGCTGCCTGGTGCTGCTGCTGTTTATCGTCGCGCGTACCTGGCGCGGCACGCTGCTGCCGTTGCTGGCGGGGCTGAGCAGCGCGATCTGGGCGCTGGGCGCGGCGCGGCTGCTCGGCTACAACCTCGACCCGCTGGTGATCGTGATTGCATTCCTGATCACCGCGCGCGCGATCTCGCATTCGGTGCAGCTGGTGTCGCGCTTCGACGAGGAGCTCGCCGCGGGCGCCGACACCCCGCGCGCGGCGGCGCGGGCCAGCATGCTGCAGCTGTTCAAGCCCGGCATGCTGGGCGTGGTCGCCGACGCCGGCTGCATGGTGGTGGTGGTGCTGACGCCGATCCCGCTGATGCACAAGGTGTCGATCATCGGCACGATCTGGGTGATGACCATCGCGCTGAGCGCGTGCGTGATGACGCCGGTGCTGCTGTCGTGGGTGCGCGATCCGCGCGGCCACGCGCACCGGCTGGACCTGGGCCCGGCGCTCGACCGCATCCTCGGCGTGTGCGTGCGCAGCGCGACGTCGCACTGGCGCTATGCGGTGCTGGCCGGCGCGGTGGCGGTGTTCGCGGTCTCGGCCTGGTACGCGACCCGGATCCAGGTCGGCGACGCGCAGCCGGGCTCGCCGATCCTTTGGCCCGATTCCACCTACAACCAGGATGCCGCCGCGATCAACCGCCAGTTCCAGGGTGCCGATCGTCTTTACGCGGTGTTTGCGGGACACCAGCCCAATGCGGTGAAGTCGCCCGAAGTGCTGGCGAGCATGGCGGGCATGCAGCGCTATATGGCGGCGCAGCCGGAGATCGGCGGCAGCAGTTCGATCGCCGACGTGATCCCGATGGTCCGGCGCGTGCTCAACGAGAACAACCCGCGCTACCAGGAGCTCGGCGGCACTGCGCAGGAGAACGGCGAGCTGATGTACATGTTCGTGTCGGGCTCCGATCCCGGCGACATGGCCCGCTTCACCGATGCGCAGGCGCGCAATGCCTCGGTGACGTTCTACTTCCGCGACCACCAGGGCGACAGCATCCGCACCGCGATGGCGCGCCTCAAGGAATACGTCGACGCGCATCCGCTGGCGCAGGGCACGTACCAGCTGGCCGGCGGGCTGGTGGGCGTGCTGGCCGCGGTCAACGAGGTGATCCTCGCCGGCCAGATCGAGAGCATCGCGCTGGCGCTGCTGGTGCTGGTGCTGTGCTGCGCGGTCGCATACCGCTCGGTCACGGCCGGCATCTTCTTCATGGTGCCGGTGATCCTGTCCAACACCATCACCTTCAGCTACATGGCGTGGAAGGGCATCGGCATGAACCTCAGCACGCTGCCGGTGGCGGCGCTGGGCATCGGCCTGGGCGTCGACTACGCCTTCTACATCGTCGACGGCATCAAGGAAAAGATCGCCGAAGGCAAGGACCTGCGCATGGCCACGGTGGCATCGCTGCTGGGCGCGGGCCGCGGCGTGGTGGTGACGGCGCTGACGCTGACCACCAGCGTGGTGCTGTGGTGCGCCTCGTCGCTGCGCTTCCAGGCCGACATGGGCGTGCTGATGGCGATCTGGCTGTTCGTGTCGGCACTGAGCGCGCTGTTCATCATGCCGGCGATGGTGCTGGTGTTCCGGCCGGCGTTCATCGTGAAGCGGGCGGGCGCGGGCAGTGCGGCCGGTGAGCGCGACATCGCAATGCATCCGGTGCCGGAGGCGTAGCGGCCGGGTATCGACAAGAGCCAGATAAAAGACCAACAGGAGGAGACCATGACAAAGCATGCTTGGAAGAGGCGGCGCCAGCGCACCAGCGCCGCGGGCCTGGCGCTGGCGCTGCTGGCGGTGACGCCGCAGTTGCTGGCCGCGGAGGCCGGGGAACCGTCGGCGGCCGACGCGCAGGATGCCGGCAGCGACGCCAAAGGCGAGGACTTCAGCTTCCGCGTGGGCGGCTATGCGCGCACCTGGGCCTCGTTCAACCTGCAGAACCCGCCCGAGACCGGCCGTGACGACAGGTTTGCGCCGTCGATGCTGCGCGGCTCGCTGCTGCTCAATGCCGACGCCAAGACCGGACCGGTGACATGGAAGGTGGTCGGCCGGGCCGACGGCGAATACAAGACCCGCTACCTGAAGGACCTCGAGCAACTGAACCGCACCAATACGCCGGGCGGCCCGGGCAGCCGGCTGATGGACCAGTACGACAACGCCGACCTGCGCGAGTACTACATGGACTTCTCGCCGGTGGAGCGGGTCAACCTGCGCATCGGCAAGCAGCAGGTGGTCTGGGGCGAGACCGACTTCTTCCGCGCCCTCGACCTGGTGCATGGCTTCGATTACCGCTGGCGCTCGTTCCTGGAGCGCGAGGGCGACGAGCTGCGCAAGCCGCTGTTCCTGGTCAAGGCCAAGATCAACGTGCCCGAAGCCGACGGCAGCCTGCAGCTGCTGTACCGGCCGGGCCTCGACCGCAACCGGGACATCGGCAACAGCTACGACCTGTACGGCGGCCGCTGGGCGGGCCAGCCGTACAAGGGCGTCGACTTCCTCGCGCCCGGCGCGCTCAACTACAACTACCGCCAGCCCGGCGCCAATGTCAGCGACCAGACCGGCGGCGTGCGCTGGGAGGGCATCGCGGGACCGGTCAACTATTCGCTGGCCTACCTGAAGACGTTCAGCAACGACCCGGTGGTGAACTCGGCCTTCGCGCCGTCGGGACAGGCGCCGACCGGCACGCTGGGCGACTTTATCTTCCCCAAGATCGACCTGTTCGGCGCGACCGCCAGCGGCTATGTCCCGGCCATCGACGCGGTGCTGAGCACGGAGCTGGTCTATACGCGCAACGCGCCCTACAACATCGGCACCAATTTCTTTGGCGGCGCGTTGCCGGGCTTCGGCGGCATCATCAGGAAGGACGTGGTCACCACCATGTTCCGCATGGACAAGAACCTGAACCTGAGCCGCCTGCTCGGGACCAGCCGGCCGTCGTTCTTCTCGGTGCAGGTGTTCGACAAGTGGATCCAGAACTTCAGGCGCTCCGACGACATCGTCAATCTGGTCGGCTACGGCGCCGCGGCCAAGGAGCATTCCACCATCGCCACGGTGATCCTCGGGCTGAACTACCGCAACGACAAGATCAATCCCCAGCTGGCGGCGGGCGTGGACCTGCAGGGCCGCGGCGGCTTCCTGATCCCGAGCGTGGAATTCGTCTACGGCGACCACTGGCGCCTGGTGCTGGAGGCGGACCTGTTCTTTGCCAAGAACAAGCGCAACGCCGGCCAGGTGGAAGGGTCCACGCGCCTGTTCGGCACCTTTGCCAACAACAGTCAGTTCCTGGCGCGGCTGACGCGCCAGTTCTGATGCATCCCAAGTGAGGAGACACAACATGATTCGCATCCGCAAGACCATCGCGCTATGCCTGCTGGCGGTGCTGGGCAGCGCCAGCGCCGCCAGCCTGGCCGCCGAATTGCCGGCCGGCACCGTGATCGACAAGGACAACCTCGATAAGGTCAAGGGCGACACCTTCGACGGCCACACCATCGCCAGCCTGCTTACCGAGAAGCTGGAGTGGCAGATCCGCAATACCGGCCTGAAGATTCCGCTGGCCCACGCCAAGCCGGTGCAGCTCGATCCCAAGTACCTGGAGGCGACGCGCAAGAACGCCGGCAAGGCGCAGTTCGACGAGAAGACCCGCGAGGTGACCGGCTGGGAGGCCGGCATCCCGTTCCCGCAGGTCAGCCAGAACGATCCCTTTGCCGGCGACAAGCTGATCTGGAATTTCTATTACGCCTCGCCGGAAGGCGACGTCATCAACAACAAGGTCACCTTCCTGATGATCAGCGGCGACAAGGGCCTGGAGTCGACGCAGGACTGGGTGTTCCAGCGCTATTACATGAAGGGCCGGCTCAGCGGCGACAAGCCGGTGCTGGGCGACGGCAGCGTGCTGAGCAAGACCCTGTTCGCCGCGACCGCGCCGGAGGATATCCGCGGGCTGGGCACCTTCACCATCCGCTACGACAGCCCCAAGCTGGAAGACAGCTGGGCCTATATCAAGTCGGCGCGGCGCACGCGGCGGCTGTCGGGCGGTGCATGGATGGACCCGGTGGGCGGGCTGGACGTGCTCAACGACGACATCTATGTCTGGAACGCGCGGCCGTCGTGGTATCCGAAGATCCGGCTGGTGGGCAAGCGCTGGATCCTGGCGATCTCGGACGCGAAGCTGGGCTATACGCCGTCGAAGAAGGGCACGCCGGACGAGTGGAAGACCGTGGACCTGAAGAATGCGCCGTACTGGAACCCGGTGCAGACCTGGCAGCCGCGCGAGGTGTGGGTGATCGAAGGCACGCCGCCGGGCGAGCACCCCTACGGCAAGAAGGTGGTCTACATGGACGTGAACTATCCGCGCATCTACATGGGCGAGGCCTATGACAAGAAGGGCGAATTCTGGAAGTTCATCAACTTCCATATGACGCCGTCGACCGGCGAGGACGGCACCAAATATTCTTCCTCGATCCAGGGCGACATCATCGACTTCAAGGCACGCCACGCCTCGATCTACCTGTTCCGCGGCTACAAGCTCAACGAGGCGAAGATCAAGGAGGCCGACATGAACTACAGCGCGCTGGAGTCCATCG
The DNA here is from genome assembly GCF_001598055.1 of Cupriavidus nantongensis. NCBI lineage: Bacteria > Pseudomonadati > Pseudomonadota > Betaproteobacteria > Burkholderiales > Burkholderiaceae > Cupriavidus > Cupriavidus nantongensis. The sequence continues at coordinate 774,368 of NZ_CP014844.1, forward strand.
CCAAGTAGCGGCATTCACGGGCGCGGCACGACCGCGCGTTTCCCGGGCCCGGCCTGCGCGCGGCGGGCTGGTCCGGGCGAGGAGGATCATGGAAATCAAGACAATGACGGATGAGCAGCGCAAGGCGGTGGCGCTGGAGTACTTCAGGCGCATGGACCGGGGCGAGAGCGTGATCGATCTCTTCGACGAGCACGCCGAGTTCTGCTTTCCCAAATGGGGCGTGGCACGCGGGCGCGCGCAGATCGAGCAGCTGTTCGGCGATCTGATGGGGATCGTGGCATCGGTGCGCCACGATATCGCCTACGCCAACTTTATCCAGCAGGGCGACCTTCTGGTGGTGGAAGGCACGTCTGCCGGCAGCCTCGTCAGCGGCGAAACCTGGCGCGCGGACGTCGGCCATGCCGGGCGCTGGTGCGACGTGTTCGAGATCCGCAGCTTCCGCATCCAGCGCTGCTACGTCTACCTGGATCCCGACTATGGCGGGCAGGATGTCGGGCGCTATCCCTGGCTGCGCCAGCGGCACCAGGGCAAGGGCGGAGCGGCGTAGCGGCGGCAACCACCGGTGTCAGGTGACGGACACCCGCGCGCCGGTGGATAATCCGCGTCATGGAAATCAAATGGCTTGAAGACTTCGTCAGCCTGGCCGAGACGCACAGCTTCTCGCGCTCGGCCGAACTGCGCCACGTCACGCAGCCGGCGTTCTCGCGCCGGATCCAGTCGCTGGAGGCGTGGGTCGGCACCGAGCTGATCGACCGCTCCAGCTATCCCACCAGCCTGACCCCGGCCGGCAAGGTGTTCTACGAGCAGGCGCTGGCGATGCTGGCGCAGGTCAGCGAGACCCGCGCGCTGATGCGCGGCCAGCGCTCGGCCAACGCGCAGGTGCTGGAATTCGCGGTGCCGCACACGCTGTCGCTGACCTTCTTCCCGGAATGGCTCAAGGCGCTGGAGCGCAAGCTCGGCACGCTGCCGTGCCGGCTGCGTGCGCTCAACGTCCATGACGCGGTGCTGATGCTGGTCGAGGGCGGCTGCGACCTGGTGATGGTCTACCACCACGCGCGCCAGGCGATCCAGCTCGATCCGGCGCGGTACGACATGCTGGTGCTCGGCACCGAACGGCTCTCGCCTTACAGCGTGCCGGATGCCGCCGGCAAGCCCCTGTTCCGGCTGCCGGGCACCGACAAGAAACCGGTGCCGTTCCTCAGCTATACGCCCAATGCCTTCCTCGGCCGCATGGTCGACCTGCTGCTGGCCGAAACCGCCGAGGCGCTCAAGCTGGACAAATGCTACGAGACCGACATGGCGGAGGCGCTCAAGGTGATGGCGCTGTCCGGCCACGGCATGGCCTTCCTGCCCGAAAGCGCGGTGCGCGACGACGTCGCGGCGGGGCGCCTGGTGCGGGCCGAGTCGGCGCGCGGCCTGCCGCTGTCGATCGACATGGAAATCCGGCTGTACCGGGAGAAGCCGGGCGAGAACGGCGGCGAGCGGCGCGCCGGGGCGCGGCGCAAGCGGCAGCTGGTGGACCAGGTATGGGGGACGCTGACCTCGGGGTAGCGATGGTTCGCTCCAAGGTTATGCGCGTGTTGCATAACCCGATGAGCAAACGGCATTGGATTCCGGGCGGCCGCCAAGCCTAAGCTTGCGGCCATCTTCCACCCCGGAACCCACCCCGATGTCTTCCGCAGCACCGACCAACACTGCTGGCCAAAAGCACGCACTTCCGTCCTACCTCAACGCCGACAACCTCGGCCCCTGGGGCATCTACCTGCAGCAAGTCGACCGCGTCACGCCCTACCTGGGCTCGCTGGCGCGCTGGGTCGAAACCCTGAAGCGCCCCAAGCGCGCCCTGATCGTCGACGTGCCGATCGAACTCGACAACGGCACCATCGCCCATTTCGAGGGCTACCGGGTGCAGCACAACCTGTCGCGCGGCCCGGGCAAGGGCGGCGTGCGCTTCCACCAGGACGTGACGCTGTCCGAGGTGATGGCGCTGTCGGCCTGGATGTCGGTGAAGAACGCCGCGGTCAACGTGCCGTACGGCGGCGCCAAGGGCGGCATCCGCGTCGACCCGCGCACGCTGTCGCACGCCGAGCTGGAACGCCTGACGCGCCGCTACACCAGCGAAATCAACATCATCATCGGGCCGAGCAAGGACATCCCGGCGCCCGACGTCAATACCAACGCACAGGTGATGGCGTGGATGATGGACACCTATTCGATGAACTCGGGCAGCACCTCGACCGGCGTCGTGACCGGCAAGCCGATCTCGCTGGGCGGCTCGCTGGGCCGCCACGAGGCCACCGGCCGCGGCGTGTTCGTGGTCGGCTCCGAGGCTGCGCGCAATATCGGCCTGGAAGTCAAGGGCGCGCGCGTGGCGGTGCAGGGCTTCGGCAATGTCGGCGCGGTCGCCGCCAAGCTGTTCCATGAGGCCGGCGCCAAGGTGGTGGCGGTGCAGGACCACCGCACCACGCTGTTCGACCCGGCCGGCCTGGACGTGCCGGCGATGATGGAACACGCCTCGCACAGCGGCACCATCGACGGCTTCCGCGGCGAAGTCCTGCGCAGCGAGCAGTTCTGGGAAGTCGATTGCGACATCCTGATCCCGGCCGCGCTGGAAGGCCAGATCACCCCTGAAAACGCGCCGAAGATCACGGCAAAGCTGGTGATCGAGGGCGCCAACGGCCCGACTACGCCGCAGGCCGATGACATCCTGCGCGAGCGCAATATCCTGGTCTGCCCGGACGTGATCGCCAACGCCGGCGGCGTGACCGTGTCCTACTTCGAATGGGTGCAGGACTTCTCCAGCTTCTTCTGGACCGAGGAAGAGATCAACCAGCGCCTGGTACGGATCATGCAAGAAGCCTTCCGGGCAATCTGGCAAGTGGCACAGGAAAACAAGGTGACGCTGCGCACGGCGGCGTTCATCGTGGCCTGTACGCGGATCCTGCAGGCGCGCGAAATGCGCGGCCTGTACCCCTGATCGGGGCACGGCCCGGGGCGGGGCACTGGCATGGTGCAGTGCAATAACCGTCCCGGACCGCGGCTTCATGACCGTCAGACGCGGTCTCCGGCAAGCGCCGGAGGCCGCGTTGTCGTATCCGGATGCGCTGCGCACGGATTGCCCTGAAGTGGGGTTCTAGGAGAAAACCCAGTTGTATTGCGGCGGATGCTGCGCAATACTGTTTCACCAGTGGGGGTTTTTATTCTTAGAATCCCGCTTTCTCTTCATGGTCAAGGAGATGTTATGAATTTCGCCAAGTTGGCTGCCCTGATGATTGCCGGGGGCGTAATGTGCGGGACGGCACAGGCAGCCGAACAACTGACGGGCACGCTGAAAAAGATCAAGGACACCGGCGTCATCACGCTCGGCGTGCGCGAATCGTCGATTCCGTTCAACTACAACCTCGGCGGCGTGCGCCAGGTCGGCTATTCCTACGATATCAACATGAAGATCGTGGAAGCCATCAAGGACCAGCTGAAGCTGCCGAACCTGCAGGTCAAGGAAATCCCGATCACCTCGCAGAACCGCATCACCCTGCTGCAGAACGGCACCATCGATATCGAGTGCGGCTCGACCACCAATAACCTGGAACGCCAGAAGCAGGTCGCCTTCACCAACTCCATCTTCATCATCGGCACGCGCATCATGGTGAAGAAGGACGCCGGCATCAAGGACTGGGCCGACCTGAAGGGCAAGAACGTCGTCACCACCGCCGGCACCACGTCGGAGCGCCTGCTGCGCAAGATGAACGACGAGCAGAAGCTGGGCATGAACATCATCAGCACCAAGGACCACGGCCAGTCGTTCCTGACGCTGGAATCGGGCCGCGCGGCTGCGTTCATGATGGACGACGCGCTGCTGTACGGCGAGCGCGCCAAGGCCAAGAACCCGGCCGACTGGATCGTGGTGGGCAAGCCGCAATCGCGCGAGTCCTACGGCTGCATGATCCGCAAGGACGATCCGCAGTTCAAGAAGCTGTCCGACACCGTCATCGCCGGCATGATGAAGGACGGCTCGGTCAACACCCTGTACACCAAGTGGTTCATGCAACCGGTTCCGCCCAAGGGCCTGAACCTGGACTTCCCGCTGTCCGAAGACATGAAGACGCTGATCAAGGCGCCTAACGACAAGGCGCTGGACTGACCTGCCGTTGACAGCACTGCGAAACGGAAGGCTCGTCCTTCCGTTTCTTTTTGAGGACGCAACATGAACTACAACTGGCATTGGGGAGTTTTCCTCGAACAGGCCGCCCAGAACGAGACTTACCTGGACTGGATGATCTCCGGCCTGAAAGTCACGCTCGCGCTGGGGCTTTCGTCCTGGGTCATTGCCCTGGTCATCGGCTCGGTGCTCGGCGTGCTGCGCACGGTGCCGAACAAATGGCTGTCGGGCTTTGCCGCCACCTATGTCGAGATTTTCCGCAACATCCCGCTGCTGGTGCAGCTGTTTATCTGGTACTTCGTCGCGCCCGAGCTGCTGCCCGGCGGCGAGACCATCAAGCAGATGAACCCGTTCGCGCAGCAGTTCCTCGCCGCCATGCTGTGCCTGGGGACGTTCACCGCCGCGCGGGTCTGCGAGCAGGTGCGTTCGGGCATCAACTCGCTGGCGCGCGGGCAGAAGAACGCCGGCCTGGCGATGGGCTTCACGCTGCCGCAGACCTACCGCCACGTACTGCTGCCGATGGCGTTCCGCGTGATCGTGCCGCCGCTGACCTCCGAGTTCCTGAATATCTTCAAGAACTCGGCGGTGGCGTCGACCATCGGCCTGCTCGAGCTGGCCGCGCAGGGGCGCCAGCTGGTGGACTACACCGCGCGTCCGTATGAATCGTTCATCGCGGTCACGCTGATGTACGCGCTGATCAACGTCACCGTGATGCTGGTGATGCGCTGGGTCGAGGCCCGCACGCGCGTGCCCGGCTTCATCGGCGGCAAGTAAGGGGGCGCCATGGCTTATTCCTTCGATTTCACCTCGATCAACCCGGCCACGCTGCATGTGCTGGGCGAGGGCATGATGGTTTCGCTGAAGATCACTGCCACCGCGGTGGTGGTCGGCATCATCTGGGGCACCATCCTGGCGATGATGCGGCTGTCGTCGTTCCGGCTGCTGAACTGGTTCGCGCAGGGGTACGTGACCATCTTCCGCTCGATCCCGCTGGTGATGGTGCTGTTGTGGTTCTTCCTGATCATCCCGCAGGTATTGCAGGGCATCTTCAACCTGTCGCCGGCGACCGACCTGCGCATGACCTCGGCGCTGGTGGCGTTCGCGCTGTTCGAGGCGGCGTACTACTCCGAGATCATCCGGGCGGGGATCCAGAGCGTGTCGCGCGGGCAGATGTATGCCGCGCAGGCGCTGGGCATGACCTACGGGCAGTCGATGCGGCTGGTGATCCTGCCGCAGGCGTTCCGCAACATGGTGCCGCTGCTGCTGACCCAGGGCATCATCCTGTTCCAGGATACGTCGCTGGTGTACGTGAGCGCGCTGGCGGACTTCTTCGGCCAGGCCTACGGCATCGGCGAGCGTGATGGCCGCATCGTCGAGATGCTGCTGTTCGCCGGGCTGGTGTACTTCATTATTTGTTTCTCCGCTTCGCTGCTGGTCAAGCGTTATCAGAAAAAGGTGGCTGTATGATCGAAATTAATAACGTTTCCAAGTGGTACGGCTCGTTCCAGGTGCTGACCGACTGCACCACCAAGGTTGCCAAGGGTGAAGTGGTGGTGGTGTGCGGACCCTCGGGTTCGGGCAAATCCACGCTGATCAAGACCGTCAATGCGCTCGAGCCGTTCCAGAAGGGCGACATCCTGGTCGACGGCACCTCGGTGGGCAATCCCAAGACCAACCTGCCCAAGCTGCGCTCGCGCGTCGGCATGGTGTTCCAGAACTTCGAGCTGTTCCCGCACCTGTCGATCACCGAGAACCTGACCATTGCGCAGATGAAGGTGCTGGGCCGCTCCAAGGACGAGGCCATGGCCAAGGGCATGAAATACCTGGAGCGCGTGGGGCTGAAGAGCCAGGCCGACAAGTACCCCGGCCAGCTGTCGGGCGGCCAGCAGCAGCGCGTGGCGATCGCGCGCGCGCTGTCGATGGACCCGATCTGCATGCTGTTCGACGAGCCCACCTCGGCGCTGGACCCGGAGATGGTCAACGAAGTGCTGGACGTGATGGTGCAGCTGGCGCAGGAAGGCATGACCATGATGTGCGTGACCCACGAGATGGGCTTCGCGCGCAAGGTCGCCAACCGCGTGATCTTCATGGACCAGGGCAAGATCGTCGAGGACGCCGACAAGGAAGAGTTCTTCGGCAATATCGACGCGCGTTCGGAGCGCGCGCGCCAGTTCCTGTCGAAGATCCTGCATCACTGAGCGGACTTTCGAACCATGGAAAAAAGGGACGCCGCGGCGTCCCTTTTTTCTTTGCGCCGGAAGCGCTCAGGTACAGGCCGTATTGGCCGCGTTCTTGGCTTGCACTTCGGGCGGGATCGGCACGGTCAGCGTCATGGTCGGGCGCCCGTGCTCGAACATGATCAGCTCGCCCGGGGCGAACTGGGTCCAGGTCTCGTTGTCGGTCAGCGGCGCGGTGGCGATCACGGCGACGCGGTCGTCGGGCGTGGTGACCTGCGCGAAGTCGATCGACAGGTCGGCGTCGATCAGGTGCGCGGTCGAGAACGGCCATTGCCGCACGATGTAGTAGAGGCGGGTCGAGCAGTGCGCGAACAGCGCCTGCCCGTTGCACAGCAGGTAGTTGAACACGCCGTGCAGCGTGATCTCGCGGGTGATGTCGGCCAGCGCGTGGCCGAGTTCGTTCAGCGGCGGCTGCGAGCCCGGGAAGCGCTTGCGCAGCCCCTGCATCAGCGTGCAGAAGGCCAGTTCGCTGTCGGTGTCGCCCACCGGCTGGTAGACGCCGGACAGGAACGGGGTGAAGCCGTGCAGGTCGCCGTTGTGGGCGAAGATCCAGTGCCGGCCCCACAGCTCGCGCATGAAGGGGTGGCAGTTCTCCAGCAGCACGGTGCCCTGCGTGGCCTTGCGGATATGCGAGATGACGTTCTTGGACTTGATCGGATAGCGCTTGATCAGGTCGGCCACCGGCGAGGTGCCGGCGGACTGGTTGTCGATGAACAGGCGGCAGGCCTTGTCTTCGAAGAAGGCGACACCGAAGCCGTCGGCGTGGTGGTCGGTCAGGCCTCCGCGCGCGGCAAAGCCGGTGAAGGAGAACGTCACGTCGGTCGGCGTGGCGCAGTTCATGCCTAGCAGCTGGCACATGTCGGGGCACCGGTCGGCAGGGGGCTGCCGCTTTGCAATAGAATGCAGGCATTATCCCGCGCGCCCGCGCCGCTGCCAAGCAAGCGCGGACGCTCCCCCGCGGTGCCAATGACGCCAGCCATGGCGCCACCATACCTGCTAGCAATCCCGAGAACGATGAGCCAATACAAGATTGCCGTAATTCCCGGAGACGGAATCGGCACGGAAGTCATGCCCGAGGGCATCCGCGTGATGGACGCCGCGGCGCGCCGCTTCGGCATCGACTTCCAGTGGGATCACTTCGATTTTTCCAGCTGCGACTACTACGCCCGCCATGGCAAGATGCTGCCGGACGACTGGTTCGACACGCTGGTCAAGTACGACGCCATCTATTTCGGCGCGGTCGGCTGGCCGGACACGGTGCCCGACCATGTCTCGCTGTGGGGCTCGCTGCTGCAGTTCCGCCGCTCGTTCGACCAGTACGTCAACCTGCGCCCGGTGCGGCTGATGCCCGGCATCCGCAGCCCGCTCGCCGGCCGCCAGCCAGGCGACATCGATTTCTACGTGGTGCGCGAGAACACCGAGGGCGAATACTCCAGCATCGGCGGCCGCATGTTCCCCGGCACCGAGCGCGAGATCGTGGTGCAGGAAACGGTGATGAGCCGCACCGGCGTCGACCGCATCCTGAAGTTCGCCTTTGAGCTGGCCCAGAAGCGTCCGAAAAAGCACCTGACCTCGGCGACCAAGTCGAACGGCATCTCGATCACCATGCCGTACTGGGACGAGCGGGTCGAGGCAATGGCGGCGCATTACCCCGGCATCAAGGTCGACAAGTACCACATCGACATCCTGACCGCGCATTTCGTCCAGCATCCGGACTGGTTCGACGTGGTGGTGGCGAGCAACCTGTTCGGCGACATCCTGTCCGACCTGGGCCCGGCCTGCACCGGCACCATCGGCATCGCGCCGTCGGGCAATATCAATCCGGACCGCACCTTCCCCAGCCTGTTCGAGCCGGTGCACGGCTCGGCCCCGGATATCGCCGGGCGCGGCGTGGCCAACCCGATCGGGCAGATCTGGTGCGGCGCCATGATGCTGGAGCACCTGGGCCATGACGAGGCCGGCGCCGCCGTGCTGGGCGCGATCGAGCAGGTGCTGGCCGCCGGGCCGGAGCACGCGCCGCTGACACGCGACATCGGCGGCAAGGCCGGTACCGCCGACCTGGGCCGCGCCATCGCGGAGGCGCTGTGAGCGCCGGCTTCGCGGGGGACGCCCGCGCACTGCTGATCGAGACCTTCCACGCCGCGGTGGCGGCGGCCGACCCGCTGCAGATCGTCGCGCGGCACCTGCCGCCGCCGCACGCCGGCGGCCGCACGCTGGTGGTGGGCGCGGGCAAGGCCGCGGCGTCGATGGCCGCGGCGGTCGAGCGCGCCTACGCCGGCAAGGCCACGCTGGAAGGACTGGTGGTCACGCGCTACGCGCACGGCATGCCGACCGACCATATCCGCGTGATCGAGGCCGGCCATCCGGTGCCCGACGAGTCGGGCGAGCAGGCCGCGGCCGAGATCCTGGCCGCGGTGCAGTCGCTGACGCCGCAGGACCGGCTGCTGGTGCTGGTCTCGGGCGGCGGCTCGAGCCTGCTGTCGCTGCCGGCCAAGGGCATTCCGATGGCCGACCTGAAGGCGACCACGCGGGAATTGCTGCGCTGTGGCGCGCCGATCACCGACATGAACATCGTGCGCAAGCATATCTCGCGCATCCAGGGCGGCCGGCTGGCGCAGGCCAGCCAGGCGCCGGTGACCACGCTGATCGTCTCGGACGTGGCCGGCGACGATCCCAGCGCGATTGCCTCGGGCCCGACCGTGGCCGACCCGAGCACGTTCGAGGACGCACTGCAGATCCTGCGCCGCTATGGGGCCGAGGTGCCTGCCAGCGTGCAGTCGCACCTGGAGCGCGGCGCGCGCGGCGAGGTGGCGGAGACGCCCAAGCCCGGCGATCCCTTGTTCGACCGCGTCGACAACATTATGATCGCGACCGCGCACGGCAGCCTCGAGGCCGCCGCCGCGCTGTTCCGCCAGCGCGGCATCACGCCGGTTGTGCTGGGCGACACGGTCACCGGCGAGGCGCGCGAGGTGGCCCGCGTCTATGCCGCGCTGGTGCGCGAGATTCGCGCGTACAATGCGCCGTTCGCCACGCCCGTGGCGCTGATTTCCGGAGGTGAGTGCACGGTCACTTTGCCCGCCGGCGGCGGCGCCAGCAAGGCGCGCGGCGGGCGCTGCTCGGAGTTCCTGCTGTCGCTGGCGGTCGAACTGGCAGGCATGCCCGATGTGTATGCGATCGCCGCCGACACCGACGGTATCGACGGCTCGGAAGACAACGCCGGCGCGCTGGCCGACCCGACCACGCTGGCGCGCGCCGAGGCCGCCGGCATGCCGGGCCAGCGCCAGCTGGACGCCCACGACGCCTGGGGCCTGTTCGATGCGATCGGCGACCTGGTGGTCACCGGCCCCACGCGCACCAACGTCAACGACTACCGCGCCATCCTGATTCTCTGATTTCGACGAACGCCGGCCGCCGCCCGCGGCCGGCCCCAAGCTAGCCATGACCCAGAAGCTCACCATCACCCGCCCGGACGACTGGCACCTGCACCTGCGCGACGGCGCGGCGCTGGCCGCCGTGCTGCCCGACACCGCCCGCCAGTTCGCCCGCGCCATCGTCATGCCCAACCTGAAGCCGCCGGTGACCACGGTGGCGCAGGCGCAGGCGTATCGCGCCCGCATCCTGGCGGCGCTGCCGGCCGGCATGCAGTTCGAGCCGCTGATGACGCTGTACCTGACGGACAACACCAGCCCCGAGGAAATCGCCGCGGCCAAGGCCAGCGGCTTCGTGCACGGCGTCAAGCTGTACCCGGCCGGCGCCACCACCAACAGCGACGCCGGCGTGACCGATATCCGCCGCTGCTATCCCGCGCTGGAAGCGATGCAGCGCGAAGGCCTGCCGCTGCTGGTGCACGGCGAAGTGACCGACCCGGCCATCGACATCTTCGACCGCGAGGCCGTGTTCATCGAGCAGGTGATGACGCCGCTGCGCCGCGACATGCCCGAGCTGAAGGTGGTGTTCGAGCACATCACCACCAAGGATGCGGCACAGTACGTGCGCGACGCGAGCGGCCCGGTCGGCGCCACCATCACTGCGCACCACCTGCTCTACAACCGCAACGCCATCTTCACCGGTGGCATCCGCCCGCACTACTACTGCCTGCCGGTGCTCAAGCGCGAAACCCACCGCGAGGCGCTGGTGGCCGCCGCCACCTCGGGCAGCGAGCGCTTCTTCCTGGGCACCGACAGCGCGCCGCACGCGCGCGGCCTGAAGGAACATGCCTGCGGCTGCGCCGGCTGCTATACCGCGCTGCATGCGATGGAGCTGTATGCCGAAGCCTTCGACGCCGCCGGCGCGCTCGACAAGCTGGAAGCCTTCGCCAGCTTCAATGGCCCGGCTTTCTACGGCCTGCCGCGCAACGCCGGCACGCTGACGCTGGAGCGCGAGGACTGGGAACTGCCGGCCGAGCTGCCCTACGGCGATACCACGCTGGTGCCGCTGCGCGGCGGCGAGACGCTGCGCTGGAAGGCACGCTGAAGCCTTGCGCACGCAGCAGACCGCGGCCGGCGAGCCCTTCGCCGCCGCGCTGGCCGGGATCGACTGGTCCCGGCCGTGGTTCCGCCCTTTTGCCACGCACGGCGCCGCGCTGGCGGCGGCAGTGCAGGGCGGTGCGGACCTGCGCAGCGCGCTCGATGCCCGCGCCGCGTCGCTGGACCTGCGCAATGCGCGCGGGCTGCCGCTGCGCTTCATCGCCCAGCACGCCTTGCCGCACGGCAGCGCCTATGAAGCGCATATCGACGCCACCGGCGCGGTCCCTACCCGCGACAATCTCCACGATTTCTTCAACGCGCTGGTCTGGCTGCATTTCCCGCAGACCAAGCGCGTGCTGAACCAGATCCAGGCCGAGGTCATCGCCCGCGAGGGCGTACAGACCACGCGCGGTGGCGTGCGCGATGCGGCGACGCTGTTCGACGAGAACGCGGTGCTGTTCCTCAGCAACGACGACGGCATGACCGCTGCGCTTAGGGGGTTTGCGTGGGGGCGGCTGTTCGTCGAGGGTCGCGCCCGATGGGAGAGCGACTGCGCGGTGGTGCCGTTCGGCCACGCCCTGCTCGAAAAGCTGGTGCAGCCGTACAAGTCGGTGACGGCGCATGCGTGGACACTGCCGCTCGTGCCCGGCGATCCCGCGCCCGATGCGGTGCTTGCCAGGTCACTGCAATCCGCCGCCGATGCCGGCGCGTTGCGGGGTGGACGCAGCTTTGCGCCGCTGCCGGTGATGGGCATCCCGGGCTGGTGCGAGGACAACGCGGACCCGGACTTCTACGCCGATGCCACCGTATTCCGCCCCGGCCGGCGGCAGCAATCGGTGTTAGACTGCTGGCCGCAAAGCAGGCCAGGCAACCGCTGCCTGCACCGCAAGGTGCAGGGGGAGGAAAGTCCGGACTCCACAGGGCAGGGTGTTGGCTAACAGCCATCCACGGCAACGTGCGGAATAGGGCCACAGAGACGAGTCTTGCCGCCGGGTTCGCCCGGCGGCAAGGGTGAAACGCGGTAACCTCCACCTGGAGCAATCCCAAATAGGCAGGCGATGAAGCGGCCCGCTGAGCCTGCGGGTAGGGAGCTGGAGCCGGCTGGCAACAGCCGGCCTAGAGGAATGGTTGTCACGCGCCGCGCGCCGCAAGGCGGGCGGGGCGCACAGAATCCGGCTTATCGGCCTGCTTTGCTTCAGTCATCGGCACGACCCGGCGCCCGCGCGGCGCACCGGGCCGGCCAAACCTCCATCAGCCTTCGACGATTTCCAGCGTGTGCGTGATCTCGGCCGTCTTGGCCAGCATGATCGACGCCGAGCAGTACTTCTCGTGCGACAGCTTGATCGCGCGCTCGACCGTGGCGGGGTTGAGATTCTTGCCGGTCACCACAAAATGGAAGTTGATGCGGGTGAACACCTTGGGATCTTCGCCGGCGCGTTCGGCCTGCAGCTGCACGCTGCAGCCGGTAACGTCCTGGCGGCCGCGCTTGAGGATCAGCACCACGTCATAGGCGGTGCAGCCGCCGGTGCCGACCAGCACCATTTCCATGGGCCGCGGGGCCAGGTTGTGGCCGCCACCTTCAGGGGCGCCGTCCATGGCAACGATATGGCCGCTGCCGGTCTGGGCGACGAAGCTCATGCCGTCGGCGCCCATCCATGTTACTTTGCATTCCATTTTGTTCGTTCCTGTGCTTTGTTTTGTCGGTTTGCGATCACAAGCGCGTGATCCCGAATCTTGCTTTTCCCAGTATATGGCAAGGTCAAGTTCGGGGCATCGAAGCCGATAACCTTAGAAAACCTGAGGGTTTCCTCTAGTATGTCGTTGCGATGACACCTTGATCGATTCGTTAAATTATTGATTTTTAAGGAATGTAGTCCAGGCACGCAGGGGTCTGTAACGTTTCGCAATACGAAATCACATTTCGCAGTGCAAATTTCCCTTGCATCCGGGCAAACCCTAGGTATAATTCCAATCATTGAACGACGGCGCAGACAGCGCGCCAGAGTGCGAAAGCGAAGCCCCGGCCAAGCCCTCCGCACCGCCCGCAGGTCCCTCCGTCGATCTCCAGGTGTCTCCTCCACCCTCCTCCTTTGGTGGATTCAAACCCAAGCTCAAACGCTTGGGTTTTTTTTCGCCTGAACAAAGCGCGCCGGACCGGCAAGTGCGGTGGTCGCCCCGGAACCGCTGCCCATCGGCGTCGATCTTGACGAAAACTTCAGTCTTTGCTTGTGCGCTCGCTACGGCCGCCAGTATAATCGAGGGCTTTTCCGTCATGCCCGCGGAAGAAGGCAGCAGCACCCGGCCACCCCCGCGGCGGCCACAAGACTTGCAGGGGCGAGCACAAGCCTTCGCGAGTCGGATTACGGGCACGAACCAATAGTCAGGAAAAATCATGAAGACCTTTTCCGCCAAGCCTCATGAGGTAAAGCGCGACTGGTACGTGATTGACGCGACGGACAAAGTCCTCGGCCGTGTTGCCAGCGAAGTGGCACGCCGTCTGCGCGGCAAGCACAAGCCGGAATTTACTCCGCACGTCGACACCGGCGATTACATCATCATCGTCAATGCAGCCAAGCTGCGTGTCACGGGTACCAAGGAAACGGACAAGAAGTACTATCGCCATTCGGGCTACCCGGGCGGTATCTACGAAACGACGTTCGGCAAGATGCAGCAGCGTTTCCCGGGCCGTGCCCTGGAAAAGGCTGTCAAGGGCATGCTGCCGAAGGGTCCGCTGGGCTACGCGATGATCAAGAAGCTGAAGGTTTACGCCGAAGCCGAGCATCCGCACGAAGCGCAGCAGCCCAAGGCGCTGGAAATCTAAGGAGGCCAATCCATGATCGGTAACTGGAATTACGGTACTGGCCGCCGCAAGAGCGCTGTGGCACGTGTCTTCATCAAGTCGGGCAAGGGCGACATCGTCGTCAACGGCAAGCCCATCAAAGAGTATTTCGCTCGCGAAACCTCGCTGATGATCGTGCGCCAGCCGCTGGAACTGACCGCTCACGCTGAAACGTTCGACATCAAGGTCAACGTCACCGGCGGCGGCGAAACCGGCCAGGCCGGTGCAGTGCGCCACGGCATCACCCGCGCCCTGATCGACTACGATGCGACCCTGAAGTCGGCCCTGTCGAAGGCTGGCTACGTCACGCGCGATGCACGTGAAGTCGAGCGTAAGAAGGTCGGCTTCCACAAGGCGCGTCGTCGCAAGCAGTTCTCGAAGCGCTGATGCGTTTTCGCGGGTCCGGCCCGGCCGGATCTTGCGAGACCAGAAAAACCGCACGCTGGCCGTGCGGTTTTTTTTCGCCCGCGGCCTACGGAACCGGCGCGGTGCTGCCGTCATAGTGAGCAGGCCGCCATACTTTTGTGGGGTATCCGGCCGCACGCGGCTACAATCACGCCCTGTCGCCGACGGCAAGTGCGGCTTGCCGCCGCGCTTGCGCCACGGGCAGGCCAGCCTGGCACGAACGAGAGAGGAGTGAGAGTCATGCTGTTTTCCAAGAAGAAGGGCCTTTCGATCGACACGCTGATTGGCGAAGACACCGCCATCGACGGCGACCTGGTGTTTGCCGGCGGCCTGCGCCTGGACGGACGCGTGCGCGGCAATGTGACCGCGGCGCCGGGCAAGCCCAGCATGCTGGTGATCAGCGAGAAGGGCATGGTCGAGGGCAATCAGCGTCGGCCACCTGGTACTGAACGGCACCGTCAAGGGCCCGGTGCACGCCGGCGACCTGCTGGAGTTGCAGCCGCAGGCGCGGGTGCTGGGCGACGTGCGCTATGCCGCGCTGGAAATGCACCAGGGCGCGCTGGTCGAGGGCCGCCTGATGCCGCTGGTGCAGGCCGAGGTCAAGGCGTTGCCGAACCTGGTCGAGGCGGCGTCGGCGGCCGAAGTGACCGAAGCGGCCGATAGCGACGCTGCCACCGCAGCCGAAACTCCCGCCGCCGCGGCCAGTCCCACTGAAAAGGCCGCATAGCGGCGACTTCGATGCCGGGAACCCCTTGAAAACACAAGGTTTCGGCACGATTTTCCAGTAGCGCTTAGAATACAGGCGTATCTAAACAGGAGAACACCCCATGAACGCAGTCGCAGAGGCACCCGTTACCGAGGACGTGCCGGCACCGTTCGTCTTTACCGACAGCGCCGCCGACAAGGTCAAGCAGTTGATCGAGGAAGAGGGCAATGCCGAGCTGAAACTGCGCGTGTTCGTGCAGGGCGGCGGCTGCTCCGGCTTCCAGTACGGCTTTACCTTCGACGAGGAAGTCAACGAAGACGACACCACCATGGTCAAGAACGGCGTCACCCTGCTGATCGACTCGATGAGCTACCAGTACCTGGTCGGCGCCGAGATCGACTACAAGGAAGACATCAACGGCGCCCAGTTCGTGATCAAGAACCCGAATGCCTCGACCACCTGCGGTTGCGGCTCGTCGTTCTCGGTCTGAGCGATCCCGCTCGCGCAAAAAAACGCACCCTCGGGTGCGTTTTTTCTTTGCCGCGCCGGCTTACTGCACGGCGCGCCAGACCACCGGAAACCAGTCTTCGCGCAGGCGCTCGCCAGTCTGCTGGCCGATGCCGGGGAACGGCGGCGAGGTCCGCCCGGGCCGCTGCATGAAGCGCACGTCGTCGCCGACGAAGCGGGCCGAGAATGCCCGCCGCCGTCCGGTGCCGGTATTGCCGGCGGCACCGTGCACGGTGCGGAAGTCGAACACCACCGCATCGCCCGGCTCCAGCTCGGGAGCCAGCAAGGTGTGGCTGCCATCCTCCACGTCCGGCATCTCCATGAAGGCGTCGTCGCCGCCATAGAAATTCTCGTTGCTGGCCCAGCGCTTGGGCCGCACCAGGCGCGGCCAGCGATGCGAGCCGGCCACCACGCGCAGCGTATTGGCCTGCGTGACCGGGTCCAGCGGGATCCAGTAGCTCGCGGTCTGGGTGCCGTCGACGCAGTAGTAGGGCAGGTCCTGGTGCCATGGCGTCGGCTTGGCGGTGCCGGGCTCCTTGACCAGGATGTGCTCGTGGAATACCTGCACCGCCTGCGACTGCATGATCCGTCCGGCGATCCCGGCCGCCGCCGACTCGCGGATAAAAGCCGCGAACGGGGCGATGCGCTGCCAGTTGCAATAGTCCTCGAAAAAGCGCCCGCTCTCGCCGGCGCGTACGTTCTCGATGGCGAAGGGGCCGGGCTCGGCCAGGTTCTGCGCGAAGCCTTCGCGCAGGCGCTCGACCCAGTCGGTAAAGGCGCCGCGCAAGACCAGCACGCCGTCGCGCTGGTAGGTGTCGATCTGTTCCGGGGTGATGTCCATGGCGATAGGTGTGAGGGGCGACAGGCTCAGTATCGCCATGTGCGGGGGACAGGAAAAGATGGGACAAGCCATATGTTTCCTATGTTGGGAAATAGGAAATCATGATCCCCTTCGCCTTCCGCCAGCTCGGGCGCCTCGTCGCCGCCGGCGCAGGCGTTAATGGATTGCGGGTCGATGCAGGGGAGGACCGTGCCGGGGCTCAGCGCGGGTAGATCGCGCCCAGCACGCGCGGCCCGGCGGCGCCGGTCACGGTGGGGACGTTGCCGGGCAGGCGCAGCAGGCACTGGCGCGCGAGCCAGGCAAAGGCGATGGCTTCGACCTGCGACACCGGCACGCCGTAGTCGTCGGAGGTCTCGATGGCCACACCAGGCAGGGCCTGCGCCAGCCGCGCCAGCACGAAGGCATTGCGCGCGCCGCCGCCGCAGACGATCAGCCGCCGCGCAGCGGGCGCGCTGGCGCGCACGTCGCGCGCGATGGCCTCGGCGGTCAGCGCCGCCAGGGTGGCCTGCACGTCGGCCGGCGCAAGCTGCGGGAACGCCGCCAGCTGCGCTTCCAGCCAGCCGGGGTGGAACAGGTCGCGCCCGGTGCTCTTGGGCGGCGGCGCGCTGAAATACGGCTCGGCCAGGCACTGCGCCAGCAGCGCGGCGTCGACGCGCCCGGTGGCGGCCCAGTCGCCGTTGTGGTCGAAGGCCAGGCCGCGGTGGCGGCCGATCCAGTAGTCGAGCAGCGCATTGCCCGGGCCGCAGTCGAAGCCGCTGATGGGCCCCGCTGCCGGCAGGATGCTGATGTTGGAGATGCCGCCGATATTGCAGGCCACGCGGGTCTCGGTGCTGCTGCCGAACAGCGCGTGGTGCAGCGCCGGCACCAGCGGTGCGCCCTGTCCGCCGGCGGCGAGGTCGCGGCTGCGGAAGTCCGCCACCACGTCGATGCCGGCCAGCTCTGCCAGCCGCGCCGGATGCTGGCTCTGGCGGGTATAGCCGATGCCGTCGTAGAGGCCGGGCCGGTGGCGGATGGTCTGGCCGTGGGCGCCGATGGCGGCGATCGCGGCGGCCTCGACGCGCGCCTCGCGCAACAGCGCGGCGACGCAGTCGGCGTAGACCTGCGCCAGCGCGTTGGCCGCCAGCGCCTCGCGGTGGATTTCGTCCTCGCCCGGCTGCTGCAGGGCGCCGAAGGCGGCGCGCAGCGTGTCGGGGAAGGGCTGGCTCGCGGCCGCCAGCACCGTGGGACGCGCGCCGCTGAAATCGACCAGTACCGCGTCGGCACCGTCCATGCTGGTGCCGGACATGATGCCGATATAGCGTTCGCTGCCGGGCACGGGGATCACGGTGGACGCGCTCAGTTGGCGGCGGTCAGCACGTTGTAGGTGCGCAGCGCGTTGATGCGGCTGAGCAGCCCGCTGGTGTAGGTCAGGAATTCCTGGCGCGACTTGCCGGTCAGCGCCGGCGATTCCATCAGCGTGATGGTCAGCGGGTTCTGCGGCACGTCGTTGAAGCGGAACTCGTAGTGCAGGTGCGGGCCGGTGGCCCAGCCGGTCGCGCCGACATAGCCGATCAGCTGGCCTTGGCGCACGGTCTGCCCCTGGCGCATGCCGGCAAAGCCCGACAGGTGCGCGTAGTAGGTGGAGTAGCCGTTGGGATGCGACAGGATGACGATGTTGCCGTAGCCGTTCTGCTGGCCGACGAACTCTACCACGCCGTCGCCGGTGGCCAGCACCTTGGTGCCGGTGGGGGCGGCGAAGTCGACGCCCTTGTGCTGGGCCCAGTCGTGATGCAGCGGATGCTCGCGGCCGCCGAAGCCCGACGACACGCGCGAGAACTCCACCGGCGAACGCAGGAACGGCCGCTTCATGCTGCGCCCGTCGAAGGTGTAATAGGCGCCGCCGTCCTTGCTGCCCTCGGGCGCAAACCACAGCGCCTGGTGCAGCTGGTTGCGGTTGATCAGCTCGACCGCGACCACGCGGCCGTTGCGCACGAAGGTGCCATCGCGGAAGCCCGCTTCATAGATGATGCGGAAGCGGTCGCCGGCGGCGATGTCGTGGTGGAAGTCGATCACGCCGGAGAAGATCGACAGCATCTGCTGCACCACTTCGTCGGGCACGTTGGCCGCGTCCATGGCCTTGAAGAAGCCGCCGGAGGAAATCGCGCCCGAGGCCATTTCGTAGTGGACGTCGTTGTCGACGCGCTGCACCTTGGCCTTGTACGCGGCGGCGCTGTCGCCGCTGGCGGCGCGCACGCGCTCGATCACCAGCTCGCGCGAGGCCGCGGCGTCGCCGCCGAGATTGGCCTGCAGCGACACCAGCGTGTTGCTCTCGTCGATTTCCGCCTGCACCGCCTGGCCCGGGTTCAGGTTGAACAGGCCGCGCGCGGTCGGGTTCTTGACGATGAACGCCTGCGCGTCGGCATCGTCCACGCCCAGCCGCTTGAGCAGGCTGGCAATGGTGTCGCCGCGCTGCATGCGCTCTTCGCGCACGTACACGGCCTGGCTGTCGGTGAGCTGCTCGAGCTGTTCGCGCACGTCGGGCATGCGCAGGGCCTGCTGGGTGCGGGGCGCGCGCGGATCGTCGTAGGCGCTGCGGGGGGCGACACCCATGGCCGCGGCCATGCCGAGCGTGAAGATCGCACCGACCGAGGCCGTCAGTTGTTTGCGCCGCCGCGCATGCTGGGGGTTGGTCGGATCGACCAGCACCACCAGCTCACGCGCGAAAACTTCGCGGAGTCTGGACCACATCACGTAAAATTCAACCTTGGTCTGAGCCCGCTGCCGGGGACGATGTGTCTCGTCTGCCTTCCTCCCCCGAGGTGCGGCGCGTGCTGTCAGTATTCAGTAATTTTGGCCGCCTGCCTTGCTGTGCAACTCCAGTGCGGAGTGCTGGGCAAAGTGACGGGTGGCGCACCGGAAAGGCTTCCGCAGGCGCCCGGAAACGCGGATTATACCAAAATCCGGCCCTGGCGGCTGTCGGCAGATTTCCTAAAATTTCAAGTATTTCAAAGACTTACGTGATGACTGAAGTTGCCTCGGCCGCACCGGCCAAATACCCCCTGACGCCCTCGGTGATGCAGGCCCTGGAGATCTCCAAGCGCGGCTGCGACGAGCTGCTGATCGAAGCGGAGTGGGCGCAGAAGCTGGCGCGCAGCGAGGCCACCGGCGTGCCGCTGCGCATCAAGCTGGGCCTGGACCCGACCGCGCCCGACATCCATATCGGCCACACCGTGGTGCTGAACAAGCTGCGCCAGCTGCAGGACCTCGGCCACCAGGTGATCTTCCTGATCGGCGACTTCACCTCGACCATCGGCGACCCGTCGGGCCGCAACAGCACGCGCCCGCCGCTCACGCGCGAGCAGATCGAGGCCAACGCCCAGACCTACTACCGCCAGGCCAGCCTGGTGCTCGACCCGGCCCGCACCGAGATCCGCTACAACAGCGAGTGGTGCGATCCGCTCGGCGCGCGCGGCATGATCCAGCTCGCGGCCAAGTACACCGTGGCGCGCATGATGGAGCGCGATGACTTCACCAAGCGCTTCCGCTCCGGGATTCCGATCTCCGTGCACGAGTTCCTCTACCCGCTGATGCAGGGCTACGACTCGGTGGCGCTGAAGTCCGACCTGGAGCTGGGCGGCACCGACCAGAAGTTCAACCTGCTGGTGGGGCGCGAGCTGCAGAAGGAATACGGCCAGGAGCCGCAGTGCATCCTGACCATGCCGCTGCTGGTGGGCCTGGACGGGGTCGAGAAGATGTCCAAGTCCAAGGGCAACTACGTGGGCGTGACCGAGGCCCCGAACGAGATGTTCGGCAAGCTGATGAGCATCTCGGACGACCTGATGTGGCAGTACTTCACGCTGCTGTCGTTCCGCCCGATGAGCGAGATCGACCTGATGAAGCAGGAGATCGCCGCCGGCCGCAACCCGCGCGACTGCAAGGTGCTGCTGGCGCAGGAGATCGTGGCGCGCTTCCACAGCCAGGCCGATGCCGAGAAGGCGCTGGAAGATTTCAACCACCGCGCCCGCGGCGGCGTGCCGGACGATATCCCGGCGGTCAGCCTGACGGGCGCGCCGCTGGGCATCGCGCAGCTGCTCAAGCAGGCCAACCTGGTGCCGTCGACCTCGGAAGCCAACCGCAATATCGAGCAGGGCGGCGTCAAGATCGACGGCGCCACCGTCAGCGACAAGGCCACCAGGGTGGCCGCGGGCACCTATGTCGTGCAGGTCGGCAAGCGCCGCTTCGCGCGCGTGACGCTGGCCTGAGGCGGCGATGATCGCGCTGATCCAGCGGGTGGCCCAGGCCCGCGTCACGGTTGCAGGCCGCACCACCGGCGAAATCGGCGCCGGCCTGCTGGCCCTGGTCTGCGCCGAGCGCGGCGACACCGAGGCGCAGGCCGAGCGGCTCTTGGCCAAGCTGCTGTCGTACCGGGTGTTTTCCGATGCGGACGGCAAGATGAACCTGCCGGTGCAGAACATCGACGGCAACGGCAATCCGGGCGGGCTGCTGGTGGTGTCGCAGTTCACGCTGGCCGCCGATACCAACAGCGGCACACGGCCCAGCTTCACCCCCGCGGCCCCGCCCGAGGACGGCCGGCGCCTGTACGAGCATTTCGTCGCGCGGGCGCGCGCGGCGCATCCGCAGGTGCAGACCGGCGAGTTCGGCGCGATGATGCAGGTCAGCCTGGTCAACGATGGTCCGGTCACGTTCTGGCTGCGCGTGGCACCGTCCTGAACCGATTCGAAGCTGCCGCGTCCACGGCGCGGCATCAAGACAGGAGAGACAAATGAAACTCTGGAGCAAGTCCTTCAACGACAACGCGCCGATCCCCGGCGAGTTCGCCTTCTGCGTGCCCGACGCCGCCGCCCACGTGGCCCTGTCGAACAACCGCAACCCCGACCTGCACTGGGAAGACGCGCCGGCCGAGACGCGCTCGTTCGTGCTGATCTGCCACGACCGCGACGTCCCCAGCAAGGGCGACGACGTCAACCAGGAAGGCCGCGAAGTGCCGGCCTCGCTGCCGCGCGTGGACTTCTTCCACTGGGTGCTGGTCGACATCCCGCCGGGACTGACCTCGATCGCCGCGGGCTCGCACAGCGACGGCGTGATCGCGCGCGGCAAGCCGGGCCCTGAAGCCACCGGCGGCACCGCTACCGCGGGCGGCCTGCGCCACGGCATCAACGACTACACCGGCTGGTTTGCCGGCGATGCCGACATGAAGGGCGACTACTACGGCTATGACGGCCCGTGCCCGCCGTGGAACGACGCGCTGCTGCACCACTACGTGTTCACGCTGTATGCGCTCGACCTCGACCGGCTGCCGCTGGAAGGCACCTTTACCGGCACCCAGGTGCGCGAGGCGATCCAGGGCCATGTGCTGGCGCAGGCCAGCCTGACCGGCACCTATACGCTGAACCCCAAGCTGGCCAAGTCACCGGCGGCCTGAAGCCGGGCCGGTGCCGCGTCCCGCGCGGTGCCGGGCCCGCACGGCGCCAAGCAAGCACCCGCAGCAACCCCGAAGGAAATCGGCATGTCGCAAAGCCCCGGGCCGCATTCGCTGGCCTTTACCCACCTGATCGTGATCCGCCACGGCGAAACGGCCTGGAACCGGGAGCGCCGGCTGCAGGGCCAGCTCGATATTCCGCTGAACCAGACCGGCCATGCGCAGGCACGCGCGCTGGCCAATGCGCTGGCGGGCGAGCCGATCGATGCGGTGTATTCCAGCGACCTGTCGCGCGCAATGGAAACCGCCGCGCCGCTGGCCGAGGCGCTGGGGCTGCAGGTGCGTGCCGATGCGCGGCTGCGCGAGCGCAGCTACGGCGCGCTGCAGGGCAAGACCTACGCCGAGGTGGCCGAGCACCTGCCGGAGGACTTTGCCCGCTGGCAGGCGCGCGTGCCCGATTACGCGCCGCCCGAGGGCGAGTCGCTGCTGGGCTTCCACGAACGCGCGGTCGACGCGGTGCTGGCGCTGTCGCGCCGGCATCCGGGCGAGCGCATCGCGCTGGTCGCGCACGGCGGCGTGCTCGACTGTCTTTACCGCGAGGCCACCGGCATGACGCTGGAAGCGCCACGCCAGCACGAACTGCTCAATGCCAGCGTCAACCGCCTGCGCAGCGACAGCACCCACCTGACGCTGGCCCAGTGGGGCGACGTCAGCCACCTCGAGAACCTGGCGCTGGACGAGGTCGACCGCCGCGTGCCGTAGCGCCACGCTAGACCCGGACGCGGAACGGGGTGAAGTTGGTATGCCGGTCGAAGTAGTCTTCGTTCTCGGCGCGCTTCAGGAAGCCCACCACCTTGTACGTGACCGGCGTCATCACCACCTCCCAGCCGGTCTTCAGCACGTACTGCGCCACCGCCACCTGGACCACCTGCTCGAGCGGCCAGATGCCGTAGAAGGCGATCACGTAGAACAGCGACGAGTCCACCAGCTCGCCCGCCAGCGTCGAGCCGATGGTGCGCGTCCACAGCCAGCGGCCACCGGTCCACAGCTTCATCTTGGCCAGCACATAGCTGTTGGTGAAGCTGCCACAGCAGAACGCAAGCAGCGAACCGAGCGCGATGCGCCAGGTATTGCCGAACACATCCTGCAGGCTCTTCTGGTAGTCCGCCATGAACGGCGCGACCGGCATGTTCAGCACCACCAGGCTCATGAAGGTGGCGAAGGCCAGCGCGGCAAAGCCGGCCCAGACCACGCGCCGGTCGCGGCCATAGCCGTAGACCTCGGTCAGCACGTCGCCGAAGATGTATGAGATCGGGAAGAACAGCACGCCCGCGCCGAAGGTCACCGTGCCGACCAGTGGCAGCGTGACCTGCGCCGCCTTGGCCGCGCCGATCAGGTTCGAGCACAGCAGCACGGTGACGAAGGCCACCATGACGAAGTCGTAGTAGCGGTAGACGCGGCCCGGTTGGGTCGTGCTGGCGGGGACGGCGGACATGGGGGCTCCCGGTCGGAGGCGCTGGCGCGCCATGTTTTGGGCGCGATTATGCCAGCGGGCCAGGCATTCCGCCGCGCCTGCCGTCCGTAAACGAGAATTCCCGGCCGAAGCCGGGAATCGCAAGCATGGTGAGAGGCAACGCGGCCCTGCCGCGGCCGCGTCAGATATTCAGCTTGGTGATCTTGGAGCCGTTCACCGAGACGTCGAACATCAGCCCGGCGTTGGTCTGCACGAAGCCCACCACCGGCTGCTGCGTGGTCAGCGTATCGAGCTGGCCATTGGCGCCGACCTTGGCCAGCGCCACGTTGGCGTCGACGCCGGCGGTCCAGCCGCTGCTGCTGACGAACTTGTTGTACGCCTCGGGCGTCATGAACATGATCACCATCGACTTCGACTGGCCGCCGGCGGTCAGGCCGACCGACGCCTGCGCGGTGCTGTAGTAGCCCACCGTCGAACCCCGCGAGCGCAGCGCGCCTTCGCCATACTCGCCGCCGACCACCAGGCCGGCCGCGATCACGCGCGGGAACACCAGGATGCCCTGCGCGCGCTGGGCCAGCTCGCGCGAGCCGTTGACCGACGAGTACAGCCGGTTCAGCGCGCCATCGACGCCGGCATCGATTTCCTTGCGCTTGGCGGCCGGATCGTTCGAGGCGCTGGTGCCGGTGGTGGTGCAGCCCGCGGCCATCACGGTGGCGACGAGCAGGCCCGACCCGGCAACGCGGGTGACAAAGTGGCGACGATTCATGGGTAACCTCCTGATGGGAAAAGTACCGCGCCTGATTCAGTGGCTCAGTTTGCTGCGGCTGCCGCTGGCGCCCTGACCGTAATGGCCACGACTTCACGGTAGACGATCTTGGCCATCTGGCCCTGCTTGATGCCATTCAGGTCGATGGCGGGGTCTTGCACCTTGACCGTGCGCAGCGTCTCGCGCGGGCCGCGGAAGGTGAGCTGGCGCCTGGCCGGGTCGACCTTGGTGATCTGGCCGGTCACCGTGGTGGTGATCTCGCGCATGATGCCGGGCTTGCCGCCCTCGGCCGCGCGCGTGGTGCGGTCGACCGATTCAGCCAGGGCCGTCGCCTTGCTGTCGACCGGCTCAAGCGCCGCGACCAAGGCGGCGCCGCGCGCCACGGTCACGATGTCGCCCTTGCGGATCTGGCCGAAATTGCGGACTTCGTCGCCGCCCACCAGCTCGACTACATTGCCGCGCGGGCCCTGCACCAGCACCGCCTTGGTTTCGGGATCGATATCGACGATCTTGCCGCTGACGACCGCTTCTTCGGCCACGCCGACCGGCGCCGGCGGGCGCTGGGCGTTGGCGCTGCCGGCGCTGAACGCGGCCAGGGCGAGAAATGCGGCGAGCAGGCTGGAACTCTGGCGGATCATGGCTTTCCTTGACAGGTTTGCGAAGGAACCGTGCCCCGGCGGACACAGCCGTCATGGCACCGGGCAGGTGCCGATGAAGCCATTGTGGACAATCGGCCACCGGCCAGCAATCCACTTCGAAAAAATTTGGGGTGCGATTTTAAAACGTTTAATTGATCGCGGCGTGTGCGCCATGGCACACGTCACGCCAGCGCAGGTTCAAGCGTCGCCGAACAGTTGGTCGGCGCCGCCTGCCATGCCTTGCGGGCTGGCCAGGCCGAAATGCCGGTAGGCCGCCGCGGTGGCGACGCGCCCGCGCGGGGTGCGCTGCAGGTAGCCCTGCTGGATCAGGTAGGGCTCGAGCACGTCCTCGATGGTGTCGCGCTCTTCGCCGATGGCGGCGGCGAGGTTGTCAACGCCGACCGGGCCGCCGCCGAACTTGTGCAGCACCGCCTCGAGCAGCTTGCGGTCCATCAGGTCGAAGCCGACGCGGTCGACATCGAGCATGGCCAGTGCGGCATCCGCCATTTCGCGCGTGATGGTGCCGTCGCCCTTGACCTCGGCATAGTCGCGCACCCGGCGCAGCAGCCGGTTGGCGATGCGGGGCGTGCCGCGCGCGCGCCGGGCGATTTCGAGCGCGCCTTGCGGATCGATGCGGGCCTGCAGCAGCTGGGCCGAGCGGCTGACGATGCGCGCCAGTTCCTCGGCGGTGTAGAACTCCAGCCGCGCGACGATGCCGAAGCGGTCGCGCAACGGGTTGGTCAGCATGCCGGCGCGCGTGGTCGCGCCCACCAGCGTGAACGGCTGCAGGTCGAGCTTGACCGAGCGCGCCGCCGGGCCCTCGCCGATCATGATGTCGATCTGGTAGTCCTCGAGCGCCGGGTACAGGATTTCCTCGACCACCGGCGAGAGCCGGTGGATCTCGTCGATAAAGAGGACGTCGTTGGCTTCGAGGTTGGTCAGCAGCGCGGCGAGGTCGCCGGGGCGCTCCAGCACCGGACCCGAGGTCTGGCGCAGGCTGACCCCCATCTCGCGCGCGATGATGTGGGCCAGCGTGGTCTTGCCCAGCCCCGGCGGGCCGAACAGCAGCACGTGGTCGAGCGCCTCGCGGCGCTTGCGCGCCGCATGCATGAAGATGTCCAGCTGCCCGCGCACCTTTTCCTGGCCGACATACTCGTCCAGCAGCTTGGGCCGCAGTGCGCGCTCGAACGCCTCCTCCTGCGACGAGGCGGGGGTGGCGGCGATCACGCGGGAGGGGGCGGCAAGCTTGTCGGTTTCGATCATGGTGGTCAGGGGCCCGGACTGCGGCAACAAAGCGCCATTCTACGCGCCAATCCGGAGCTCAAGCCTTCGACAGCGCCTTCAGTGCCAGCTTGATGCCCTCGGACACGCCGGTGCCGGCCGGCACCTGCTTGATCGCGGCTGCGGCTTCCTTCTCCGAGTAGCCCAGCGCCAGCAGCGCATTGAGCACGTCTACGGCACTGTCGGGCACCGCCGGTGCGCCGGGCGCGTGGCCCAGTTCCGCGCCCAGCTTGCCCTTGAGCTCAAGCAGCAGGCGCTCGGCGGTTTTCTTGCCGATGCCGGGGATGCGCGTCAGGCGCCCGGCTTCCTGCAGCGTGATCGCCTGCGCCAGCTCCGGCACGGACATGCCCGACAGCACCGCCAGCGCCATGCGCGCGCCGATGCCGGTGATCTTGATCAGCTCGCGAAAGGTGTTGCGCTCGGCCGCGCTGCCGAAGCCGTACAGCAGGTGCGCATCCTCGCGCACGATCAGCTGCGTCAGCAGCGTTACCGGCTGGCCCACCGCGGGCAGGTTGTAGAAGGTGCTCATCGGCACGTCGACCTCGTAGCCGACGCCGTGGCAGTCGACCAGCAGGTGCGGGGGATTCTTCTCGATAAGGGTGCCGGCGATGCGTCCGATCATGGTGGGGGAGAAAACAGGAGGTCAGGAAAGAGGCGGCCGCCAGTGTAGCGCGGCGGCCGCCCGGCCGGCTCAGCGCGCCGGTGTATCGACGGCGCGCCGCCCCAGCGCCGGGTCGTCGGTGAAGAAGCCGTCGACGCCGGCCGCGACGAAGGCCTGCACCTCGCGCTCCATGCCGGCCGGGCTGCGCGTGGCCTCGTCGCCGCCGCTCTGCAGCGCCTTGGGCAGGAAGCTGTTTTCCGGGCGGAAGGTGTACGGATGCACGAACAGTCCGGCGGCATGGGCCTGCTGCACCACCGCAGTCGGTGCGCCGAGGGCACCCTGCGCATCGCGCGGCACCACGCTGCTTTTCTCGGGGCCGATGCCGTCGGCGTAGGCGGCGACTTCGCGCAGGCCGGTCGTGCTCAGCATGTCGCCATAGGTGCGGGCATCGCCGGCAAGCTTCCAGTCGGCCGGGCCCTTGCGCGGGTTGCCGATCAGCTGAACCAGCCTGACGTTGGGCAAGCCGTTGCCGAGCGTGCGCCGCAGCGCGCGCAGGCTGCCGCTCTCGAAACACTGGATGAACACTGGCGCATTGCGCAGATAGGGCTGCACCCGCAGCGCCGCGGCGAGCTTGTCCTCGAGCGGCAGGCCGATGCCGCGGAAATAGCTGGGGTGCTTCAGTTCCGCGTAGATGCCGACGGGTTTGCCGGTGCGCAGCGCGGCCTGCTCGGCCAGGCGCACGATCTCGTCGAAGGACGGTACCTCGAACTGGTCGTTCAGGCGCGCATTGGCCGGGCGCAGGCGCGGGATGCGCTCGCGCGCGCGCAGCGTCTTCAGCTCGGCCAGCGTGAAGTCCTCGGTGAACCAGCCGGTCAGGCGCTCGCCGTCGATCACCTTGGTGCGCTTGCGCTCGGCGAACTGCGGCAGTTCGGCCACGTTGGTGGTGCCGGTGATGTCGTTCTCGTGGCGCGCCACCAGCACGCCGTCGCGGGTCATGACCAGGTCGGGCTCGATCGCGTCGGCGCCGTCCTCGATCGCCTTGGCATAGGCAGCCAGCGTATGTTCCGGGCGCAGCGCGCTGGCACCGCGGTGCGCGATCACCAGCGGCTTCGGTTGCGGCGCTGCCGCCGCGGCCGGAGCACTCGCGGCGGGCGCCGGCGCCGGCGCAGCCGGCGCTGCGGCGCGCTTGGGACGCGGCGCCGTGGCGCAGCCGGCAGCCAGCGCCGCGCACGCCGCTGCGGCAACGGTCGGCAACAGCCAGCGGCGGCAGGCGGCAACAACACGGGCAAGGCTGGCGCGCGGGCGCGGCGCGCGCAGGCGGGACTGGCTAGGCATGCAGCATTCCTGTGGTGGGACCAGGCCCCGATTGTAAAAGACGCGTCGCGCTCAGCCGACCAGGCGGCCGCGCCGCACGCGCATGCCCTTGCGTACCAGGTCCGGCGCCAGGCCGGCGAGCGTGCCCAGGGTATCGCCGCCGTTGGCATGGCAGATCGCCACGCCCAGCGCATCGGCCGCATCGCTGCCGGGCTGGCCGGGCAGCATCAGCAGCCGCGTCACCATCTCCTGCACCTGCGCCTTGTTGGCGCGGCCATAGCCGACCACCGCCACCTTGAGCTGCAGCGCGGTGTATTCGAACACCGGCAGGCCATAGCCGACCAGCCCGCAGATCGCCGCGCCGCGGGCCTGGCCGAGCAGCAGCGTGGACTGCGGGTTGACGTTGACGAAGACCTTCTCGATCGCCGCGCAGTCGGGCGCATAGGTCCGCGACACCTCGCTGATGCCGTCGTACAGCGTCTTCAGCCGCTCCGGCAGGTTGGCATTGCCGTCGCTCTTGATGGTGCCCGAGGCGATGTAGGCAAGCTTGTTGCCCTGCTTCTCGATCACGCCGAAGCCGGTGGTGCGCAGGCCGGGGTCGATGCCTAGGATTCGCATGGGGATGGGGTAGGGAGGACGCCGACTAGTGTATTGCTTTTTGCGCGGGGGGTTGCGCAAGGTGCGGCATCAAAGGAGGGAAATGCAGGAAATGCCCGTTGGCGTTGGCACAACCTGTTGCGTGCTCCCTCTCCCGCGCGCGCGGAAGAGGGGAGCAAACAAGCGGGAGAGACGCCGCTTGCTTAATGCCGGAAATGCCGCGTGCCGGTCAGCACCATCGCAATGCCGCGCTCGTCGGCGGCGGCGATCACTTCATCGTCGCGCACCGAGCCGCCCGGCTGGATCACGCAGGTCGCGCCGGCATCGACCACCACGTCGAGGCCGTCGCGGAACGGGAAGAACGCGTCCGATGCCACCGCCGAGCCGGCCAGGGTCAGGCCGGCGTTCTGCGCCTTGATGCTGGCGATGCGGGCCGAATCGACGCGGCTCATCTGGCCGGCGCCCACGCCCAGCGTCATGCCGCCGCCGCAGAACACGATGGCATTGGACTTGACGAACTTGGCCACGCGCCAGGCGAACATCAGATCGTCCATTTCCTTCGGCGTCGGATGGCGGCGCGTCACCACGCGCAACTCGGACGGCTGCACGTTCCTGGCATCCGGGCTCTGCACCAGCAGGCCGCCGCCGACGCGCTTGAAGTCATACTGGTTGATGCCCTTGCCCAGCGGAATCTCCAGCAGGCGCACGTTCTGCTTGGCCGCGAACACCGCGCGCGCGGCGGCGCTGAACGACGGCGCGATCAGCACTTCGACGAACTGCTTGGCCACGGCCTGCGCGGCGGCTTCGTCCAGTTCCACGTTGAAGGCGATGATGCCGCCGAAGGCCGAGGTCGAGTCGGTCTTGAAGGCCTTGTCATACGCTTCCAGCGCGCTGGCGCCCAGCGCCACGCCGCACGGGTTGGCGTGCTTGATGATGACGCAGGCAGCACCGCTGGCGGCGTCGAACGACTTCACGCACTCCCACGCGGCATCGGCGTCGGCGATATTGTTGTACGACAGCTCCTTGCCCTGCAGCTGCACGTAGTTGGCGAGCGCGCCGTCGACCGCTTTCAGGTCGCGGTAGAACGCCGCCGACTGGTGCGGGTTCTCGCCGTAGCGCATTTCCTGGACCTTGTCGAAGGCCAGGTTCAGCGTCTGCGGGTAGGCGCTGCGTGCCTGGTGCGACTTGTCGGCACCGAGGCTGGTCAGGTAGTTGGTGATGGCGCCGTCGTACTGCGCGGTGTGCGCGAACACCTTGGTGGCCAGGCGGAAGTTGGTGTCGTAGCCGACGCTGTTGCCGTTGGCGCGCATTTCGCCGAGCACCACGGCGTAGTCGGCCGGGTCGACGATCACGGTCACGTCGCGGTGGTTCTTGGCCGCCGAGCGCAGCATGGTCGGGCCGCCGATGTCGATGTTCTCGATCGCGTCCGGCAGCGTGCAGTCATCCTTGGCCA
The DNA here is from genome assembly GCF_001598055.1 of Cupriavidus nantongensis. Lineage (NCBI taxonomy): Bacteria > Pseudomonadati > Pseudomonadota > Betaproteobacteria > Burkholderiales > Burkholderiaceae > Cupriavidus > Cupriavidus nantongensis. The sequence goes on from NZ_CP014844.1 coordinate 804,071, forward strand.
CGGTCTGCTGGAACGGGTACAGGTTCACCACCAGCAGGTCGATGGTCGGGATATCGTGTTCGGCCAGCGCGGCCATGTGCTCGGGCAGGTCGCGGCGCGCCAGGATGCCGCCGTGGACCTTGGGGTGCAGCGTCTTGACGCGGCCGTCGAGCATTTCCGGGAAGCCGGTGTAGTCGGCCACCTCCGTCACGGGCAGGCCGCTGTCGGCCAGCAGCTTGGCGGTGCCGCCGGTGGAAAGCAGCGTGACGCCGAGCGCGTTCAGTTCGCGCGCGAATTCGACGATGCCGGTCTTGTCGGAAACGGAGAGTAGGGCTTGCTTGATCATGGCAGTGGGAAACGCTTCAAATTCAAAGTAAACCGTGCTGCTGCAGCTTCTTGCGCAGCGTATTGCGATTGATGCCCAGATAGGCGGCCGCCAGCGACTGGTTGCGCTCGGCGCGCACCATCACGGCTTCCAGCAGCGGCCGTTCGACCGCCTCGAGCACCATGTTGTACATGTTCGACGGCTCCTCGCCGTCCAGGTCGCGAAAGTACGTATCCAGGCTTTCCCGGATGCACTGGTCGATAGCGTTGCGGCTCATGCGGCAAGCAACTCCCCGTTTTTGTTGTTGTTCGCTTCGTCTTTGTCTTGCGCCGCGTCGTCGACATACACCAGCCGGTCGGAAATCTGCGCCTGCTCGTCGAAGAACGCATTGACCGCCGCCAGCTGCTCGGCGGTGCTTTCCAGCGTGTTCATGCGGTGGCGGAACAGGTTGGCGCCGCGCAGCCCGCGCGTGTACCAGGCAATGTGCTTGCGCGCGGTGCGCACGCCGGTGAACTCGCCGTAGAAGGCGTAGTGGTCTTCCAGGTGCGCGTTCATGATGGCGCGGATCTCGGCCACTTCCGGCGACGGCAGCATCTCGCCGGTCTTCAGGAAGTGCTCGATCTCGCGGAACAGCCAGGGCCGGCCCTGCGCCGCGCGGCCGATCATGAGCGCGTCGGCGCCGGTCAGCGCCAGCACCTCCTTGGCTTTCTGCGGCGTGGTGATGTCGCCGTTGGCGACCACCGGGATCGACAGCTCCGCCTTGACCGCGGCAATGGTCTCGTACTCGGCGTCGCCGTGGTACAGGTCGGCGCGGGTGCGGCCGTGGATCGTCAGCATGCTGATGCCGGCGTCCTCGACCATGCGCGCGATGCGCAGCGCATTGCGGTTTTCGCGGTTCCAGCCGGTGCGGATCTTCAGCGTCACCGGCACGCGCTCGCCGACCGCGGCGACCACCGCCTCGACGATGCGCACCACCAGCGGCTCGTTCTGCAGCAGGGCCGAGCCGGCGGCGACGTTGCACACCTTCTTGGCCGGGCAGCCCATATTGATGTCGATGATCTGCGCGCCGCGGTCGACGTTGTAGCGCGCCGCCTCGGCCATCATCGACGGCTCGGCGCCGGCGATCTGCACCGCGATCGGCTCGACCTCGCCGGCGTGGTTGGCGCGGCGCATGGTCTTCTCGCTCTTCCACAGCTGGGCGTTGGAGGCGACCATTTCCGACACCGCGTAGCCCGCGCCCAGCTGCTTGCACAGCTGGCGGAAGGGCCGGTCCGTCACGCCCGCCATCGGGGCGACAAACAGGTTGTTGCGGAGTTGGTGAGGTCCGATCTGCACGGCGGTGGTGGCGGTTGTGGCGGTGAAGCGGCGATTCTGGTGGCCCGTCCCGGTGGCCCCGGCGTCGCCGCACGACTTGCGCCGCGACGGAGCGGGACAGTCTGTGCGGGGCGGGAAGGAAACAGAGACGAAACGGAAAAACATGCCCCTGCCGAAACTGCTGCCGGCGGTGGATCGGGACATGTGCGAGGGCAGGATTCTACCGCCAATCGGTCGCCATTGCCCAAGATTTGAGCATCCCGAGCACAGGGCGGCGGGGACTGTGGCGCCATGCCGCACCGCCAGTGGCGCAAGCGCCACTGGAAGCGGGCAATCGGGGTCAACGGCGCATGCCGAACATCATGTGGCGCGCCAGCGCGTGCCGCAGCGGCGGCAGGCATGCCAGCGCCGCCAGCGACGCGCCGCGGGCATGGGCCGCGAGCGGGTAGGCCACGCCGAACACGCGCGGCAGCAGGTCGGTCACGCCGATGGTGACGGCGCGGTCGAGGCGGTGGCGGGCGGCAAACGCCTGCAGCGCTTGCGGGGTACAGGCGCCGCGCAGCGAGTCGGCCAGCGCAAAGGCATCGCGCAGGCCCAGGTTCAGCCCCTGTCCGGCCACCGGATGCAGCGTCTGCGCGGCATTGCCGACCGCGACCACGCGCCCGTTGACCGTGACCGGCGCGGCGTTCAGCCCCAGCGGGAAGGCATGGCGCTTGCCCGCCAGCGTGAACTGGCCCATGCGGTCGCCGAAGGCCTGGCCCAGCTCCGCGGCAAACTGCGCGTCGGGCAGCGCGATGCGGCGCGCGGCCTGTTCCGGCGGGCAGCACCACACCAGCGCATAGCCGGGCGTGCCGTGTTCCTCGTGCGGCAGCAGCGCCAGCGGGCCTTCCTCGGTAAAGCGCTCCCAGGCCCAGCCGGGCTGCGGGCGCGAGCAGGTGACATGGGCGATCACCGCGGTCTGGCGATAGTCGCGCGTGCGCGCGCCGCGGCCCTGGTGCGCGGCCTGTTCATGGAACAGCCCGCCCTCGGCCTGCACTGCCAGGCGCGCGGCGAACCGTGCCGCCTGGCCGTCGTGGCCCGTTCCTTCCAGGTGGACGATGCCGGCGTCGGCCACGTCTGCGCCCCGCGGCACCGGATCCTGCTCGATCCGCTCGATACGGGTCTCGAAGACGCGCCGCAGCCGGCCTTCGCCGGCCGCCTGCGTAGCCTGTGCCAGCGCCCGCTCGAGCACGTTGCACAGCTCGCCGTAGCGCACCACGTAGCCGAGCGCGGGCACGCCGTAGTCGTCATGGTGCAGGCGGACATGGCCGAAGCGGCCGCGCTGCGACACATGGATATGCTCGATCGGGCTGCCCGGCACCGGCCACGCGCCGATCTGCTCCAGCAGCTGGCGGCTGCCGTGCGACAGCGCGATCGCGCGCGGGTCGCGCGCCGCGCGCGCCGGCGTGGCGGCGTCGACCAGCACGATGCGCCAGCCGGTGGTGCGCAACAGCTGGCAGGCCAGCGCCAGCCCGACCGGGCCGCCGCCGACGATGGCGATATCGGCGGGGCCGCCGAAATCAGGCTGCGGGGCCGGCATTGTCGGGGTCTCCTGCCTGGTCCGGCGCGCCGCGCTTCCAGCAGATCGCATCCGAGCGCGACTTGCCGGCCGCGGCGTCGCGCAGCGCCTTGTCGAGCTTTTGCTGGTCGAAGCCCGGCAGCGCGCGCAGCTGTTCCAGCAGCGCGGCATGGTTGGCGGCATCGAACGGCACCACGCAGCCCTGGCCCGACTCCGGCGCGCCGATCAGGATCAGCCAGGCCTTGCCGGCCCAGGGCGCGCGGTCGGAGACCCGCACCACCACGCGCTCGAGCACGTTCCAGGCGAGCTCCTCGCGCTGGCCGTCGGGGCGGTGCACCACCACGCGGTCGTCGTACAGGTTGACGATGAACGGTTCGGACGGATCGGGGCGCCGGGCACTGCCGGCCTGGTCGCGGGCGCCGCCCTGGCCCGGCAATATCCTGCGCAGCCAGCTGATCATCGCTGGCCTCCGGCGGGGGCGCGGTCGCGCATCAGCGCTTCGATCTCGTCGGCCAGCACCGGCACGCCGCGCGTGATCAGCTCGCAGTCGCCGTCGGTGACCACGGCGTCGTCCTCGATACGGATGCCGATATGCCAGTAGCGCTCGGGCACGTCCTCGGCCGGGCGCACGTAGATGCCGGGCTCGATGGTCAGCACCATGCCGGGCTGCAGCGGCCGCCACGGCCGCTCGCCCTCGCCGCTGTGGCTGGCGACGCGGTACTCGCCCACGTCATGGACATCCATGCCGAGCCAGTGGCCGGTGCGGTGCATGTAGAAGCGGCGATAGCTGCCGCTGGCCAGCACGTCGTCGAGCGTGCCTTCCTTGTTGCGGTCGAGCAGGCCGGTGTCGAGCATGCCCTGGGCCAGCACGCGCACGGCGGCGTCATGCGGCACGTTGTAGGGCACGCCGGCGCGGGTCTCGTTGATGGCGGCCTGCTGCGCCGCCACCACCAGGTCATACAGCTCGCGCTGCGCCGGCGAAAAGCGGCCCGAGACCGGGAAGGTGCGGGTGATGTCCGAGGCGTAGCCATCGAGCTCGCAGCCGGCGTCGATCAGGCACAGGTCGCCGTCCTTCAGCTCGGCCGGGCCGGCGCGGTAGTGCAGCACGCAGGCGTTGGGGCCGGCGGCGACGATCGAGTTGTAGGCCACGCTCTGCGCGCCATGGCGGCGGAATTCATAGAGCAGCTCGGCCTCGAGGTGGTACTCGCGCAGGCCGGCGCGGGTGGCCTGCATCGCGCGCACATGGGCGCCGGCGGAAATCGCCGCGGCGCGGCGCATGATCGCCAGCTCGCCGGCATCCTTGAACAGCCGCATTTCGTCCAGCAGCGTGCGGATGTCGAGCGCCACCGACGGCGCGGCCACGCCGGCGCGTCCCTGCATGCGCACGGCGTCGAGCCAGCGCCGCATCTGCATGTCGGTGCGGATCGAATCGGCCAGCGGGTAGGCCACCTGCGCGCGGTTGGCCAGCAGCGGCGGCAGCGTGGCGTCGATCTCTTCGACCGAATGCGCCTCGTCGAAGCCGAACGCGGCGCGCGCGCCTTCCGGACCGAAGCGGAAGCCGTCCCAGATCTCGCGCTCTTCGTGCTTGGGGCGGCAGAACAGGATGCTGCGGTCGGCCTCGGCCGGCTCGCCGGGCGCTCCGGCCACCAGCACCAGCACCGCTTCGGGCTCGGTGAAGCCGCTCAGGTAATAGAAATAGCTGTCGTGCCGGTACGGATAGTCGCTGTCGCGGTTGCGCATGGCTTCCGGCGCAGTGGGCAGGATCGCCACGCCGCCGCCGCCGGCGCGCAGGTGCTGCAGCACTCGGGCGCGGCGTTCGCGGCAGGCGGCGAGGAGGGCGGCGAGGTGGGCGTGATCGGGTGCGGACATTGGTCTGGCCTGATAAGGAGGATCAGGCCGATTCTACCGCCGCTGGCGGCGCCGCTGCGCCAGTGGCGCCAAAGTCGCGCGCGCTAGCGCCCTGGTGCGGCCGACAGCATCGCGTCCAGTCCGGCCAGCTGCGCCGGCGTGCCGACGTTCTCCCAGCGCCCGTCGAAGCGCTCGCCGGTGGCGGTGCCGGCGGCGATGCCGGCATGGTAGATCGGCGTCATCGCCAGCCGCGTGCCCGGCACGATATCGGTAAACAGCCGGGTGTCATACAGCCCGATATTGCCGAAGGTCAGGCGCTCGCCGCTGGCCGGCTCGGCCTCGAGCGAGAGCCGGCCGTGATCGTCCAGCGCGAAATCCCCGCGCGGATGGAACGGCGGGTTCGGCACCATCACCAGGTGCATGTGCGGCGCGGCCGCGCCGGCCAGCGCCTGCGCGCGCGGCAGCAGCGCGCGGAAATCGTAGTCGCAGAAGATGTCGCCGGACACCGCCAGGAAGATCTCGCCGCGGACCGGGTCGTGCGACAGCAGCGGCAGGGCCTTGGCGATGCCGCCGGCGGTCTCCAGCGCCTCGCCCTCGGCCGAGTAGGCGATGCGCACGCCGAAGCGGCTGCCGTCGCCCAGCGCCGCCTCGATCTGCGCGCCCAGCCAGGCGTGGTTGATGACGATGTCGCGCAGCCCGGCGCGCGCCAGCGCTTCGATCTTCCAGACGATCAGCGGCTTGCCGCCCACCGCCAGCAGCGGCTTGGGGCAGGCATCGGTCAGCGGACGCATGCGGTCGCCGCGGCCGGCGGCAAAAATCATCACCTTCATCGGAACAGGGCCTCCAGGGCAAGCAGCGTGGCCATGCCGCCGGCAATGGTCCAGCCCACGCTGCGGGTACGTGCGGCAATCAGGATGGCGACCACGCCGGCCACCAGCCTGGCGTTGGTCGGGGTCAGGGCGAGTTCGCCCTGCTGCATCAGCAGGTCGGGCGCGATCAGTGCCGACAGCATCGCGGCCGGCACGAACTGCAGCGCGGTGCGGAACCACGACGGCAGCCGCACCCGGCCTTCGACGGCGATGAACGACAGCCGGATCAGGAAGGTGGCCAGGCCCGCGGCCAGGAATACCCACAGCAGCGTCAGCGCGCTCATGCGGCCTCCTTGCCGGCGGTGCCGGCAGGGCTGGCAGTGTCGGCATCGGCGCCGCGGCTGGCGGCACGGGGTCCGGGGCGGTTGCCGCGTCCCAGCACCAGCATGCCGACGGCGATGCCGCCCAGCGCCGCCACCATCAGGCCGAGCTTGTGCGGCAGGCCGTAGCAGGCCACTGCGAGCGCGCTGGCCGCCAGCGCCGCGGCGACATGCGAGCGGTGTTTGAGGCCCGGCACGATGATGCCGATAAAGGTCAGCGGCAGGAAGAAATCCAGCGGCCAGTCGCGCGGCACCTGGGCGCCGACCAGCACGCCGGCCAGCGTCGACAGCTGCCAGCTGGCCCACAGCGCGAAGCCGCCGCCAAAGTAATACCAGTGGCGGTAGCGGGCGCGTGGGCCGGTGTCGCCCAGCCGGTGTGTCATCGCGGCAAAGGCCTCGTCGGTCAGCAGGTAGGCGATCAGCGCCTTCCAGCGCCGCGGCAGGTGCGCCAGGCTCGGCGCGATGGTGGCCGAGTACAGCGCGTGGCGCAGGTTGACCATCGCCACCGTCAGCGTGATCACCACCGCCGGCGTGCCGGCGGTCCACAGCTGGGTCAGGATCATCTGCGAGGCGCCGCCGAACACGATCGCGCTCATGGCGCAGGCCAGCCACGCGGGCATGCCGGCGCCGACCGCCAGCACGCCGTAGATCAGCCCGAACGGCACCACGCCCAGCAGCATCGGCGCGAGCGCGCGCGCACCCGCCAGCCATTCGCCGGCCGCAGTGATGGCGGGCGCAGGCCGCTGGTCCGGACCCGGATCGTCGGCGCGCATGCCGTCAGAACGTATAGCCGGCCGGGCTGGCCACGCCTTCGAGGGCGTCGAGCAGGCGGATCAGCTTGCGCAGTTCGGTATAGCGCCCGGCCACCTGGCGCGTGTACTTCATCACCAGCGGCAGGTTGGCGAGGTAGCCGTCCTTGCCGTCGCGGTGGTACAGGCGCGCGAAGATGCCCAGCACCTTGAGATGGCGCTGCAGCCCCATCCACTCGAAGTCGCGGTAGAACTCGCCGAAGTCCGGGTTGACCGGCAGCGCGGCCTTGCGCGCGCGTTCCCAGTAGCGGATCAGCCAGTCGAGCTGCTGCTCTTCATCCCATTCGATATAGGCGTCGCGCCACAGCGACACCGCATCGTAGGTGATCGGGCCGGTCACCGCGTCCTGGAAATCGAGCACGCCCGGGTTGGTGGTGCCCTCGAGCACCATCAGGTTGCGCGAGTGGAAGTCGCGGTGCACGTAGACCTGGGGCTGGGCGAGGTTATTGGCAAGCAGCGCTTCCGTCACTTCGTGCCAGTCGGCCTGCTGCGCCTCGGACAGCGTGGCGCCGAGGTGCCTGGCCACGTACCACTGCGGGAACAGGTCGAGTTCGCGCTGCAGCAGCGCGCGGTCGTAGGCGGGCAGTTCGCCGGGGCGCGTGGCGGCCTGGATGCGGACCAGCGCGGCGGCGGCGTCGGTGTACAGGCCGTGCGCGGAGGTATCGTCCAGCTTCGACAGGTAGGTCTGGCTGCCAAGGTCGGCCAGCAGCAGGAAGCCCTGGTCCAGGTCCTGCGCCAGCACCGTCGGCACGGTCACGCCGGCGGCGCCGAACAGCCCGCACACGTGGATGAACGGGCGGCAGTCCTCGTGCGCGGGCGGGGCGTCCATCACGATCGCGGTGGGATGCGCGCGATGGCCGGTGCGGACGCGGAAATAGCGGCGGAAGCTGGCATCGGCCGAAGCCGGGACGCAGGAATCGGGATCGGCGGACCATGCCGGTCCGAGTCCGGCCACCCAGGCCTTGAGCTGGTCCAGGCGCGGGTCGTGGGGAAGAGCTGCCATACAGGTACTTGTCGGAGGCACGTGTGGGGATGGGGCGCGGGGGCGGAACGAAAGTGAATGCCCTCGATGACACCGGAAATGCAACCGGAAATGAAACCGAAAGTAAGCGTCAAGAGCACCCCGGGTTGCCCCGTATAATACCCGACCAGACCGGGGCGCCGGTGGCCTCCGGGAGGGGCCGCGTTGCCCCGCAGCCTGCCCCGGCGGGGCCTGGCGGCCTGCAGGCGAGCCGCTGCCCGTGCCGAGACTGACCACCCGTGCGAATGACCGAATCACAACGATCACCGAACAACAGGGCCTTGCCTTCGCCTGCCTTACCCCGCGCCCTGGCTCGTGCCAGGCGCGCCGGGCGCCTGCACGCGGGCGCGCTGCGCCCGCTGGTGCTGGCCATGGCCGGCCTGTCGGCCGGCGCCCATGCGCAGATCACCGGCTCGGCGATCCCCGACCTCGACCAGGTCGAGCCGGTGTTCGAAGCCGCGCCGCCAGCGCCGCCGCTGCCGGTGGAGTCCGGCGAACTGGTGCCGCGCCTGGCCGAGCCGGCCGCCAGGGGCGAGTCCGATCCCGACGCCCCCACCTTTATCGAAGCCGACCGCATGACCGGCTACAGCGAACGCGGCGTCGAACTGGAAGGCCATGCCGAGCTGCGCCGCGACGGCGGCGTCATCAAGGGCGACAAGCTGAGCTACGACCAGGACACCGACGAGGCCTTCGCCCAGGGCAATGTGCGCATGTCGCGCGGCGGCGCGCTGGCGGTGGGCCCGGAGGCGCGGCTCAAGGTCGAGGCCAACGAAGGCTACATGCTGTCGCCGGACTACTACTTCCAGCAGACCGGCGGCACCGGCAAGGCAGAGCGCATCGATTTCCTCGACCAGAACCGCAGCACGGCCCGGCAGGCGTCGTACACCACCTGCTCGCCCGACAATGCCGACTGGTATTTCAGCGCCAACCGGATCGACCTGGACAGCGACCGCCAGGTGGGCGTGGCCTACGGCGGCGTGCTGAACTTCTTCGGCGTGCCGGTGGCGGCCGCGCCCGCGTTCAGCTTTCCGCTGAACGACGACCGCCGCAGCGGCTTCCTGCCGCCGCTGATGGGCTACAGCTCGAAGTCGGGTTTCGACCTGACCGCGCCGTACTACGTCAATATCGCGCCCAACCGCGACCTGACCATCTACCCGCGGCTGATGACCGAGCGCGGCCTGCAGCTCGGCGGCGAATACCGCTACCTGGGCGAGACCTACTCCGGGCGCGTGCGGGCCGAGTTCCTGCCGGACGACAGGAAGACCAACTCGAACCGCTGGGCCTATTCGGTGCAGCATACCCAGCGGCTGGCGCCGGGGCTGGCCGCGTACCTGAACCTGAACCGGGTGTCCGACGACCGCTACCCGGACGACTTCAACCGCAGCGTGTCGCAATCGACGCTGCGGCAGTACACGCAGGAGGGTGGGGTCACCTACAACTGGCAGGACTTCACCCTGCTGGCGCGGGTGCAGAAGTTCCAGACGCTGCGCCCCAGCGAGCCGTCGTACGAGCGCGTGCCGCAGCTGAACGGCAAGTACCTGCGCTATGACCTGGGCGGCTTCGACGTGCAGATGGAAGCCGACTACACCCGCTTCCGCATCCCGCTGACGTCGACCGGCTTCCAGCAGCCGCAGGGCGAGCGCATGTATTTCCAGCCCAGCATCAGCTACCCGATCGTGCGTGCGGGCTGGTACGTGACGCCCAAGGTGTCGTTCAACGCCGCGCAGTACCAGATGGAAGCGGCCACCAACACGCCGACCGCGCAGAACAACCTGTCGCGCGCGATCCCGACCGTCAGCCTGGATTCGGGCATGACCTTCGAGCGCGACGCGCCGACCATCAGCCGCCTGTTCGGGGTCAACTACGTGCAGACGCTCGAGCCGCGCCTGTTCTATGTGTACACGCCGTTCCGCGACCAGAGCCAGTTCCCGCTGTTCGACACGGTGCAGTCCGACTTCGGCTACGGGCAGATCTTCAGCGAGAACCCGTTCACCGGCTACGACCGCATCGCCGACAACAACAAGCTGACCGGCGGCGTGACCACGCGCCTGATCGAGTCCGATACCGGCATCGAGCGCTTCCGCGGCACCATCGCCCAGCGCTATGACTTCACCGGGCAGCGCGTGCAGCTCAACGGCACGCTGGCCGATCCCAAGTCGGGCTCGTCGGACCTGCTGGCCGCCACCACCATCCAGCTGTTCCGCGGCTACTATCTGGATGCGGGGGTGCAGTACAACCCCGATTCGGACCGCGTCAACTACGGCAACGTGGCGTTCACGTACCGCCCCGAGTCGCGCAAGGTGTTCAACGCCGGCTACCGCTACCGCCGGCCGACCTCGGTGACCGACAACACCGCGATCGACCAGTTCGAGCTGTCGAGCCAGTGGCCGATCACGCGCCGTGCCTACGGCATCGCGCGCTTCGCCTTCGACCTGACCGCCAGCCAGATGGTCGATGCGCTCGCCGGCGTCGAGTACGCCGCGGACTGCTGGGTCGGCCGCGTGGTCTACCAGCGTTTCCGCAACACCACCCAGGGCTACACCGGGCGGGTCTTCCTGCAGGTGGAGTTCCGTGGCCTTTCCAAGATCGGGTCCAACCCGTTGAACATCCTGCGGCTGAACGTGCCGGGCTACGAGCCGGTCTCGGCCAAGCCGGTGCCGACGACCCAGTTCGATCACTATGAATGACGGATTACGATGAAACGTCAAGAATTCGCCGTGTTTTCCTTTTTGCTGACGTCCTGGCACCGGCTGCTGCTGCCGGCCGTGCTGGCCGCGATCGCGGTGCCCGCCGCCGCCCAACTGAAGGCGCCGGGGACGCCGCGCACCAGCGGCATCTTCGTGCCACAGGCGTCCGACGTCACCGCGCCGTCCAGCCAGCCCAAGCTGGGCGTGCCGCAGGCCGGCGGGCAGAAGCGCTCGCAGCTGATCGACGAAGTGGTGGCGGTGGTCAACAACAGCGTGATCACGCGGCGCGAACTGCTTGACCGCGCCGACGAGATCGAGAGCCAGCTGCGTGCCAGCGGCCGTCCGGTGCCCGCGCGCGCCGACCTGCTGGGCGAGGTGCTCGAGCGCCTGGTGATGGAGCGCGTGCAGACCCAGGCCGCGCAGGACGCCGGCATCCGCGTGACCGACCAGGAAGTCGACCGCGCGATCGAATCGGTGGCGCAGCAGAACCAGATGAACGCGGCCGAGCTGCGCCGCCGGGTCGAGGGCAGCGGCATGACCTGGACCAAGTACCGCGACGAGCTGCGCAAGCAGGTGCAGGTGATCCGCCTGCGCGAGCGCGAGGTCGACTCCAAGGTGCAAGTCTACGACGGCGAGATCGACAACTACCTGGCGGCACGCGGCGGCCAGGGCGCGGCCGGCGGCCCGACCGAATACAACATGGCGCAGATCCTGGTGCGCGTGCCCGAGAATGCCTCGGACGCGCAGAAGCAGGAATTGCGCACCAAGGCCGAGGGGCTGCTCAAGCAGGCCCAGGGCGGTGCCGACTTCGCGCAGCTGGCGCAGGCCAGCTCCGAAGGCCCGGAAGCGGCCCAGGGCGGCGCCATGGGCTTCCGCGAAATCGGCCGCCTGCCGGCGCTGTTCGCCAATGCCGTGGTCGACCTGCAGCCCGGCGCGGTGGCGCCGCAGGTGGTCGAAAGCGCCGCCGGCTTCCACGTGATCAAGCTGGTGGCCAAGCGCGCAGCGCCGGCCTCGGGCCCGGCCGCGGCCGGCAAGATCACGCAGACCCAGGTGCGCCATATCCTGATCCGCACCGGCCCCAACATGCCCGAGGCCGAGGCGCGCCGCCAGCTCGGCACGCTGCGCGACCGCATCACCCATGGCGGCGACTTTGCCGATGCGGCCAGGCGCTTCTCGCAGGACGGCTCGGCGCAGAACGGCGGCGACCTGGGCTGGGTGTCGCCGGGCGAGCTGGTGCCCGAGTTCGAGCAGGCCATGAGCCGGCTGCGCCCCAACGAGATCTCCGAGCCGGTGGTCACGCAGTTCGGCGTGCACCTGATCCAGGTGCTGAACCGCCGCGAGACCGAGCTGTCGCCGGAGAAGCAGCGCGACTTCGCCCGTGCCGAAGTGCGCGAACAGAAGCTGCGCGCCGCCTATGATGACTGGGTGCGCCAGCTGCGCTCGCAGGCGTACGTGGAGTACCGGGTCAACCGGCAGCGCTGACGCGCCGGCCCCCGTCAGACTCTCAGCGCTCACCGACATGCCCGACCCGCTAGCCCTGGCCATTTCCACCGGAGAACCCGCCGGCATCGGCCCCGATATCACCATCGGGGCGCTGCTGCAGCTGGCGGGCGCCAACCATGGCGGCGAGGGCGCGGCTTACCGCTTCCATGTGCTGGGCGATGCCCGCCTGCTGGCCGAACGGGCCGAGGCGCTGGGCGTCACCCATGCCTGGGAGCGGCGCCTTGCCGACGGCGGCGTGGTGGTCGAGGACATCGCGCTGGCGGTGGCGTGCGAGGCCCGACGGCTCGACGCGCGCAACGGCCGCTATGTGCTGAAGCTGCTCGATGCCGCCATCGACGGCTGCCGCGCGCACGGCAGTGCCGCGCCGCGCTATGCCGCGATGGTGACGGCGCCGGTGCAGAAAAGCACCATCAACGACGCCGGCGTGCCCTTCACCGGCCATACCGAATACCTTGCCGAAAGCGCCGGCGTGCCGCGCGTGGTGATGATGCTGGCCGGCCCGCAGCCGGCGCACGACCACGCCATGCTGCGCGTGGCGCTGGCCACCACCCACCTGCCGCTGCGCGCGGTGCCCGATGCGCTGTCGGTGCCGCTGCTGGTGCAGACGCTGGCGATCATCGATGCCGACCTGCGCCGCTGCTTCGGCATCGCGCGGCCGCGCATCCTGGTCACGGGCCTGAACCCGCACGCCGGCGAAAGCGGCCATATGGGCCGCGAAGAGATCGACATCATCGCGCCCGCGCTGGCGCAGGCCAGGGATGCCGGCATCGATGCGCGCGGGCCGTTCCCGGCCGACACGCTGTTCCAGCCGCGCCACCTGCGCGATGCCGACTGCGTGCTGGCGATGTACCATGACCAGGGGCTGGCGCCGCTCAAGTACGGCACCTTCGGCCACGGCGTCAACATCACGCTGGGGCTGCCCTTCATCCGCACGTCGGTGGACCATGGCACCGCGCTCGACCTCGCCGGCACCGGCCAGGCCGAGCACGGCAGCATGATCGAGGCCATCCGCACGGCGGTTATCATGTCTGGCCATGCCAACGGCCGGCGCCCCGGCGGCGGTGCCGCGGGCCATACCCCTTCCGGCACGCAGCCGCCATGCTGACGCCGGACTAAACCATCATGCGTTCTAACGTGCACCAGGGCCATGTGGCCCGCAAACGATTCGGGCAGAACTTCCTGGTCGACGACACCATCATCCACGGCATCGTCAATGCCATCAGCCCCCAGCCCGGCGACGTGCTGGTCGAGATCGGGCCGGGCCTGGGCGCGCTGACCGACCCGCTGCTCGAGCGGATCCCGCAGATGCAGGTGGTCGAACTGGACCGCGACCTGGTCGAGCGGCTGCGCCGCCGCTATGGCGACCGCCTGCAGGTCCACGCCGGCGACGCGCTCGACTTCGACTTCGACAAGCTGGCCGTGCCGGGCCGACCGCTGCGCATCGTCGGCAACCTGCCGTACAACATTTCGAGCCCGCTGCTGTTCCACCTGATGGAGTTCGCCGACCACGTCCACGACCAGCATTTCATGCTGCAGAAAGAGGTGGTCGAGCGCATGGTCGCCGAGCCCGGCAGCAAGGCCTTCGGGCGCTTGTCGATCATGCTGCAGGTGCGCTACTACATGGAGCACGTGCTGGACGTGCCGCCGGGCGCCTTCAACCCGCCGCCCAAGGTCGATTCCGCGGTGGTCCGCATGATCCCGTGGCCGCGCCACGGCGACGGCCGGCTGCGTTCGCCGCATGCCGATTGCGACATCACCGTGCTCGGCGACGTGGTCACGGCGGCGTTCTCGCAGCGGCGCAAGGTGCTGCGCAACACGCTGTCGTTCCTGCGCGACCAGGTCGATTTCGAGGCCATGGGCTTCGACCTGGGCCGGCGCGCCGAGGAAGTGCCGGTCGGCGAGTATGTCGAGCTGGCCCGGCGCCTGGGCGACAAGGCCTCGGGCCAGGCCGCCTGAGCGCGGCAGCCGAATTCCCGCATTCCCAAAGCATCCCGATTCTCCCGCGACTATTTCCGTGCAAGACCGTCCCATGACAGCCCAAACCAGCCAAACCAACCGGCGTCCCGTGATCCTGACCGGCGACCGTCCCACCGGCCCGCTGCACCTCGGCCACTTCGTCGGCTCGCTCAAGAGCCGCGTGGCGCTGCAGGATTCGCACGAGCAATACCTGCTGCTGGCCGACACCCAGGCCATGACCGACAACGCGCACGATCCCGACAAGGTGCGCCGCAACGTGCTGGAGGTGGCGCTGGACTACCTGGCGGTCGGCATCGACCCGGCCAAGACCACCATCACGGTGCAGTCGCACCTGCCCGCGCTGGCCGAACTGACGCTGATGTACCTGAACTTCGTCACGGTGGCGCGGCTGGAGCGCAACCCGACCATCAAGGAAGAGATCCAGGCACGCGGCTTCGGCCGTGACATCCCGGCCGGCTTCCTGTGCTATCCGGCCTCGCAGGCCGCCGACATCACCGGCTTCAAGGCCGAGGTGGTGCCGGTGGGCGAGGACCAGGCACCGCTGATCGAGCAGACCAACGAGATCGTGCGCCGCATCAACCACCAGGTCGGCCGCGACGTGCTGCCCGAGTGCAAGGCGATGATTCCGCAGTTCGGCCGCCTGCCCGGCGTCGACGGCAAGGCCAAGATGAGCAAGTCGATGGGCAATGCAATCGCGCTGGGGGCCGCGCCCGAGCAGATCAAGGCCGCGGTTCACAGCATGTACACCGACCCCAACCACCTGCGCGTGTCCGATCCCGGCCAGGTCGAGGGCAACGTGGTGTTCACGTATCTGGATGCGTTCGATCCGAACACCGAGGAAGTCCAGGCGCTGAAGGAACACTACCAGCGCGGCGGCCTCGGCGACATGGTGCTCAAGCGCCGCATCGAGGGCGTGCTGCAGGACATGCTGGCCCCGATCCGCGAGCGCCGCGAAGCACTGGCCAAGGATCCGGACTATGTCTTCGACATCCTGCGCCAGGGCACCGCGAAGGCGCGCGCGCTGACCCAGCAGACGCTGGAAGAAGTGCGCGACGCGCTGGGCATGTTCTCGTTCGAGGCACGGCGGTAAATCCGCGCCGCGCGGAAGAGGAGAGCGGTGTTGGGTGCTCCAAAGCCGCCTGAGCTAGCCTAAGCAAGGTGTTCTCCCTCTCCCCTCAGGGGGAGAGGGACCGGGGTGAGGGGTGGGCTAGCAAGGCACCACGCCAAGCAAGGCCAACGGGTTTTAACGCAAAGCGTTCAGCCCCTCACCCCCGCCGGTTCACCAGCACGATCCCCGCCAGCACCAGCACCGCCGCCACCGCGAAGCGCGGTCCCACGGCGTCGTGCATCAGCACCACGCCGAAGGCGACCCCGAACAGCGGCGTCAGGAAGGAAAACACCGACAGCCGCGACGCCAGGTAGCGCTGCAGCAGCCAGAACCAGGTCAGGTAGCTGGCAAAGGCGATCAGCACCGACTGGTAGAACAGGCTGGCCAGCACCACGCCGTCGATCTGCACGGTGGCGGTCTGGCCGCCGGCGAGCGCCATGCCCAGCAGCATCACCGCGGATACAGCCAGCTGATACAGCAGGGTCTTGCTGGCCGGCGCGCCGGCCAGCGGGCTGGCGCGCACTACCACGGTGGTGGCCGCCCACAGCGCGCCCGCGAGGATGCCGAGCGCATCGCCCAGCAGCGTGCTGCCCTGAGATGACGGCGCGGCGATGCCATCGGCAAAGGCCAGCGCCATGCCCGCGAACGCCAGCGCCACGCCCAGCCACTGGCCGGGACGCAGCCGTTCGCCCGGCACCACCATATGCAGCCCCAGCGCGGTGAAGATCGGCGCGGTGTACAGGAACACCGCCATGCGCGAGGCCGTGGTATGCCCCAGGCCGACGAAGATGCAGAAGAATTCCGCGCCGAACAGCAGCCCCGCCAGCAGGCCGGCGTTGAGCGTGCCGTCGCGCCGCCACAGCGGGGTGCCGCGCCACGCCGCGAAGCCGAACACCAGCAGCGCCGCCACCGCCGAGCGCACGCCGGCCTGCAGCACCGCGCCCATCAGCGGCGCGGTTACCTTGATCACCACCTGCTGCAGTCCCCAGGCCGCGCACAGCACCACCATCAGGCCGATGGCGGTGGCGTCGAGCGGCTGGCGCGCGATGCTCTGCGTGCTCACGGCGCAGGCCTTCAGGGACGGCTGGCGTCGCGGGTGGAATGGCGCTCGATCAGCTCGATCTTGTAGCCGTCCGGGTCTTCGACGAAGGCGATCACGGTGGTGCCGCCCTTGACCGGGCCGGCTTCGCGCGTGACCTTGCCGCCGGCGGCGCGGATGCGCTCGCAGGCGGCCGCGGCATCGTCGGTCTCCAGCGCGATGTGGCCGTAGGCGGTGCCGAGGTCGTAGCTGTCGACGCCGTAGTTGTAGGTCAGCTCCAGCACGGCGGTTTCGCTCTCGGGGCCGTAGCCGACGAAGGCGAGGCGGTACTTGTACTCGGGGTTGTCGCTCTGGCGCAGCAGCTGCATGCCGAGCACGCGGGTGTAGAAATCGATGGAGCGCTGCATGTCGCCGACGCGCAGCATGGTGTGGAGGAGTCGCATGGGAGGGCCTTCAACTGTTATCGGTATAGGAAGGCGCCATTTTAGTGCCTTTGGCCGAATCCCACCGGGACCAGTCCCGGTACCGGTAGCGGCCCTCAGAACGTCGGCAGCAGCTCGGGCGGGTGCGCGCGCAATTGCGCGCGGGCGTCGCGGAACTCGGGAAAGATCGACTCGACGGTTTCCCAGAAGCGCGGGCCGTGGTTCATTTCCTTCAGGTGCGCCAGTTCATGCGCGGCGACATAGTCGATCATCGACAGCGGGAAATGCATCAGGCGCCAGTTCAGCCGGATCTTGCCGTCGGCGGTGCAGCTGCCCCAGCGCGTCGCGGCCGAGGTCAGCGCGAAGCCGGTGTGGCGCACGCCCAGCCGGGCGGCATAGAGGTCCAGCCGCTCGGCCAGCAGGCGGCGCGCCTGCTGCTGCAGCCAGCCCTGCACGCGGTCCTTGATCTGCTGCTCGTCGGCATGGGCCGGCAGCGCCAGGTGCAGCACGCGGCGGTCGGCATCGAACAGCAGCGCGCCGATCGGCGACTCCAGCGCCAGCGTCAGCGGCTGGCCGAGGAAGGGCAGGGCCGCGCCCTCGCGCCACTGCACCGTCGGCAGCACGCGGCGCGCTTCGCGGTGGCGCCACTCGCCCAGCTTGTTGAAGATCCAGCGCTGCTTTTCCAGGATCGCCGCCTCGATATCGGCCAGCGTGACCCAGCGCGGCGCGGTGATCGACAGGCCGCGGTCGTCGATGGTGAAGCCGATGGTGCGGCGCGCGGAGCGCTTGAGGGTGTAGTGCAGCGGCCGCTCGCCGATCTGCAGCAGGCGCGCATTGGGCTGAGGCACCGGCCAGGCCGGTGCCTGCTGCGGTTGCGGCGGCTCCGATGCCAGCGGCGCCGCCGGCTGCGGCGCGTGGGCGGCTTCCGCCAGCGGCAGCTCCAGCTGCGCGCCGTCGGCGTCCGCGGCGGGGCGCAGCAGCTTCATGCGGTCGACTCGCTGCGCTGCGCAGCCTGGTAGCTTTCAGGGTCGATGCGGCGCATGTCGCGTTCGATCCAGTCGGCCACTTCCTGGTTGAGCTGGTCGGCGGTCTTGTTGGCCGAGGCGATCGGCGGGCCGACCGAGATTGTCACCATGCCGGGATATTTCATGAAGGAATTGCGCGGCCAGACCCGGCCCGAGTTGACCGCCATCGGCAGCACCCAGGCGCCGGTTTCCACCGCCAGGCGCGCGCCGCCGCTCTTGTAGCGCGTCTTTACCAGGCCCGACGGGGTGCGCGTGCCTTCCGGGAACATGATGATCCAGGCGCCTTCGGCCAGCCGCTCGCGGCCCTGGCGCGCGGCCGAGGCGAACGCGCGCGTGCCTTCCTTGCGGTTGATATGGACCATTTTCAGCATGCCCAGCGCCCAGCCGAAGAACGGCACCAGCAGCAGCTCGCGCTTGAACACGAAGCACAGCGGCTTGGGCATCAGCGCGACATAGGCCACGGTTTCCCAGGCCGACTGGTGCTTGGACAGCAGCACCACCGGCTTGTCGAGCATGCCGTCCATGTGCTCATGGCCCTCGATGCGGTAGTCGATGCCGCAGATGATGCGCGCGGCGCCGATCACCAGCCGCGGCCAGCCGCGCACGAAGCGGAAGCGCTGGTCGGCATTCATGAACGGGAACACCACGAAGCAGGCGCAGGCGTAGGGCGGCGTCAGCACCAGCAGGTACAGCGCGAACAACAGGGAACGAAGGAACGTCATGCGGGGGGCGCAAATAGGGAATGGGTGCGGGCGATGGGCCGCAGGCACGGTCAGCCGGCGGCGCCGTGGCCGCTCGGGCTGCTCGGGCCGCTCTGGCTGCTCTGGCTGCTCTGGGCCGGCTGGCGCTGGCCGCCGTCGTTGCCGGTCAGCCAGCGGGCAAAGGCGCGCAGGTCGTCGTGCACCTGCGTGCCGGGCGGCAGCCCGCCCTTGTCGAGCGTCTTCAGGCCCTTGCCGCTGCGCACCAGGTGCGGCGCGCAGCCGACCGCGACGCCGGCTTCGAGGTCGCGCAGCGAATCGCCGACGATCGGCACGCCGCGCAGCTCGATGCCGAAGCGCTCGCTGATCTGCTCCAGCATGCCCGAGCGCGGCTTGCGGCATTCGCAGCCGTCCGCGGCGGTATGGGGGCAGAAGAACACCGCCTCGACGCGGCCGCCCAGCCGCGCCAGCGCCGTATGCATCTTCTCGTGCATGGCGTTGAGCGCGCTCATCTCGAACAGCCCGCGGCCGATGCCGGACTGGTTGCTGGCGATGACCACGCGGTAGCCTGCCTGGTTGAGCGCGGCGATGGCCTCCAGGCTGCCGTCGATCGGCACCCATTCATCGGGCGTCTTGATGAACTGGTCGCTGTCGAGGTTGACCACCCCGTCGCGGTCGAGGATGACAAACTTGGGCGGTGTCTGCGGCATGTGCGGCTCCGGCGCTTGCTGGGGGGGCGTGGCTAAGGCAACCGCTCAGGCGGCCAGCTTGGAGATGTCGGCGACGCGGTTGGCCAGCGCATGCAGCGAGGCCAGCAGCGCCAGCCGGTTGGCGCGCAACTGCGCGTCCTCGGCCATCACCATCACGTCGTTGAAGAACTGGTCGACGGCGTCGCGCAGCTGGGCCAGGTCGCGCAGCGCGGCGGTGAAGTCGCCGCTGGCAAAGGCGGCCTCGACCGCCGGGCGCACGCGCTCGATCGCGGCGTGCAGCGCGCCTTCGGCGCCTTCCTGGAACAGCGCCGGGTTCACCGCGCCGACCGGCTCGGTGTTCTTGCGCAGGATGTTGGTGATGCGCTTGTTGGCGGCGGCCAGGGCTTCGGCCTCGGGCAGCGCGGCGAAGGTGCGCACCGCTTCCATGCGGCCCAGGATGTCATGCAGCTGGTCCGGGCGCAGGCTGACCACGGCCTCGACTTCGTTGGTGGTGTAGCCCTTGTCCTTCAGGTAGCCGCGCACGCGGTCGTACAGGAAGTCGAGGATGGCGTCGGGCGCCGGCTTGACCGCGGCGATGCCGGCAAAGGCCTGCTGGGTCTGCGCCAGCAGCGACGACAGCGACAGCGCCAGCGGCTTTTCGATCAGCATGCGCAGGATGCCGAGCGCGTGGCGGCGCAGCGCGAACGGGTCCTTCTCGCCGGTGGGCTGCAGGCCGATGCCCCAGATCCCGACCAGGGTCTCGAGCTTGTCGGCCAGCGCCACCGCGGTGCTGACCGCGTTTGCCGGCAGCGCATCGCCGGCGAAGCGCGGGCGGTAGTGTTCGGAGCAGGCCAGCGCCACGTCCTCGGCTTCGTCGTCGTGGCGGGCGTAGTAGGTGCCCATGGTGCCTTGCAGCTCGGGGAACTCGCCCACCATGTCGGTCAGCAGGTCGGCCTTGGCCAGTTCGGCACCGCGCATCGCCGCGGCCTTGTCGGTGGCCACGCCGGCGGCGTTGAGCGCATCGGCGACATGGCCGGCGATCTGCTGCAGGCGCTGCACGCGGTCCAGCTGCGTGCCGATCTTGTTGTGGTAGACCACGCTGGCCAGCTGCGGCACGCGCGAGGCCAGGGTCTTCTTGCGGTCCTGGTCGAAGAAGAACTTGGCGTCGGCCAGGCGCGGGCGCACCACGCGCTCGTTGCCGCTGATGATCGATTGCGGCGTCTCGGTGGCCAGGTTCGACACGATCAGGAAGCGGTTGCGCAGGTGGCCGTCGGCATCGGTCAGCGCGAAGTACTTCTGGTTGGTCTGCATGGTCAGGATCAGGCATTCCTGCGGCACCGCCAGGAAAGCTTCCTCGAAATGGCAGGCGTACACCACCGGCCATTCCACCAGCGAGTTGACTTCATCGAGCAGCGCCTCGGGCATGATCACCTGGTCGGCGCCGGCTTCCTGCAGCAGCGCGCTGCGCATGCGCTCGCGGCGCTCGGCATAGCTGGCGACCACGCGGCCGGCGGATTCCAGCTGCTGCGCATAGTCGTTGGCATGGCGGATCTCGATCGCGCCATGCGACAGGAAGCGGTGGCCCTGGGTCAGGTTGCTGGCCTGCAGCCCCAGCAGCGTCACCGGCAGGATCTCGGCGCCGAACAGCGCGATCAGGCTGTGCGCCGGGCGCACGAAATGCACCGTGCTGCCGTCCGGGCGCTGGTAGCTCATGACCTTGGGGATCGGCAGCTTCGCCACGGTGTCTTCCAGCGTGGCCTGCAGCCCCGCGGCCAGCTCGGCGCCGCGCGCGGTATAGCGGTAGAAGAAGGCCTCGGCCTTGCCGTCGGAGGCGCGCTCGAGCGACTGCCAGTCGATCTCGGCAACGCCGACCGACTTGGCCAGCGCGGCCAGCTTCTTGGCCAGCGGGGCGGTCGGCTCGCCGTTGGCGCCAAGCGCCACCGACAGCGGCAGGACCTTCTCGCGCTGCTCGCGGTCCGGCGCATTGCGGCGCACGCCGCTGACCAGCGCCGCCAGCCGGCGCGGGGTGGCGAACGGCGTCACGGTGGCGCCCGGCTCGAGCAGGTCGCGCTCGCCCAGGCCGGCGAACAGGCCCTGCGCGAAGGCGTCGCCCAGGCGCGCCAGCGCCTTGGGGGGCAGCTCTTCGGTGAACAGTTCGATCAGCAGCGAGTCGGTCATGGGTTGCG
This sequence comes from Cupriavidus nantongensis, assembly GCF_001598055.1. Taxonomy (NCBI): domain Bacteria; kingdom Pseudomonadati; phylum Pseudomonadota; class Betaproteobacteria; order Burkholderiales; family Burkholderiaceae; genus Cupriavidus; species Cupriavidus nantongensis. The sequence continues at coordinate 825,448 of NZ_CP014844.1, forward strand.
ACATGAATCGTATCCAACAGGTTGTAGCGCGCGCAGCCTGGCTCAGCAGCGCGGCGAAAGATTAGGTTCGACTCCGGACAGCAGCCACAGGCCGTTCTGTTGCCGGAATTGCAGCGTGGTATAGGCGCATTGCGCGGCGGCTGCGGCGGCGGCGGCGCTGGCGGCGCCATTGCTGCCACCGCGGCTGCCCGCGGCCGGGAAGCGCGCGTCGATGCGGCGCAGGCGCTTGTCGTAGCGGATTTCGTCGATGCGCCCGCCGACCCAGAAATCGATCTTCGGCGGCAGTTGCGAGGCCGAGTAATAGGTCTTGACCTTGCGCCGGGTGCGGCCGTTGTGGGTTTCCGTCTCGACCCAGGTCAGCGGGTAGCGGATCGCGCTTTCATAGGCGCGCAGCGGCACCCGGTGCCAGCCCAGGTCGCGCTGGCCCGACAGGTCGCACGAGAACGAGCGCACCAGCTGCGTCCACTGGTCCAGCGCGTTCAGCGACGGCCGCCACTGGCGCGCCATCGCCAGCTGCAGCGCCTGCGCGTCGGCCTCGCACACATTGCTCAGTTCGGCCGGCAGCATCAGCACCTGCGCGCTGGGAGCGGCCTGCGCGCGCGCACCGGCGGCATTGCCCGCCGCGGCCAGCGTGGCGAGGGCCAGGGCGCAGCCCAGCGCGCTGCGCGCCAGCAGCCTCATGCCCGCGCTCCGTCGCGCTGGCCGCACATCGGGAAGCCGAGCGCTTCGCGCGAGTCGTAGTAGGCCTGCGCCACCTGGCGCGACAGGTTGCGGATGCGGCCGATATACGCCGCGCGCTCGGTGACCGAGATCGCGCCGCGCGCATCGAGCAGGTTGAAGGTGTGCGCGGCCTTGAGCACCTGTTCGTAGGCCGGCAGCGCCAGGCGCGTGCCGGTGTCCTGGCCGGGCTCAGCGCCGTCGCCAGTGCCCATCAGCCGCCTGGCCTCGCCCTCGTGCTCGGCGAAATGGCGGAACAGGATTTCGGTGTTGCTGTGCTCGAAGTTGTAGGTGGATTGCTCCACCTCGTTCTGGTGGTACACGTCGCCATAGGTCAGGCGGCGCGTCTCGCCGTTCTCGACCCACTCGGTCCAGACCAGGTCGTAGACGTTCTCGACCTTCTGCAGGTACATCGCCAGGCGTTCGATGCCGTAGGTGATTTCGCCGGTGATGGGCTTGCAGTCGATGCCGCCCACCTGCTGGAAGTAGGTGAACTGGGTCACCTCCATGCCGTTGAGCCAGACTTCCCAGCCCAGGCCCCAGGCGCCCAGCGTGGGGTTTTCCCAGTCGTCCTCGACGAAGCGGATGTCGTTCTGCTTCAGGTCCAGGCCGAGCGCCTCGAGCGAGCCCAGGTACAGCTCCAGGATGTTCTCCGGCGCGGGCTTGAGCACCACCTGGTACTGGTAGTAGTGCTGCAGCCGGTTCGGGTTCTCGCCGTAGCGGCCGTCCTTGGGGCGCCGCGACGGCTGCACGTAGGCGGCCCGCCACGGCTCGGGGCCGATCGCGCGCAGGAAGGTGTGTACGTGGGAAGTGCCGGCGCCGACCTCCAGATCGATGGGTTGCAACAGCGCGCAGCCCTGCCGGTCCCAGTAGGCCTGCAGGGTCAGAATCATTTGTTGGAAGGTCAGCATAGGAAGACTAGGTAGAGGCAAGCGGAGCCCGGGCAGCGCGTGCGCGAGCCGCCGCATACGGATTTTGCCAAACCCTGAATTCTATCGGCTTTTTAGCGCGGCGCCCCGTTTGGCAGGGCTGCATAGGGCACGCACCGATGGCCGGGCAGGCCAGCCGATGTCGGCCCTGCGCAACGCATCGGGAAAATACTGAGCCGGATTTCAAGTCGCGCCGCTGCTTGCCGATAACGTTTTTGTATACAGTATGAGTAAGCAACCCGTTTCAGAGCGTTGCGATTGACAGTCCGTGCCGGTATGCAGGCACGGCGGCCGCCAGGCCCCGCCGCGGCAGCCGTATGTCAGGAACTGATTATCGATGGGGACATTCCGATCATGGCACTTCTTTCTCGCAAACCTTATCTGGTCGCCATCGCGGTCATGATCGCCGCGGCCACCGTGTCCGTGGTGACCGGGCTGGTGAACTGAACCTGCCGGCGCGCCACTGACGCGCCCGTGGCACCGGGCCTGCCGCAGTGCGCCGCGGCGCCGGGCGCCTGGCTGGCCTTGCGCTTTCAGTCGCCCCTGCCTGCCCGGCGCACGCGCCACGCCGCCAGCCCCAGCACCAGCGCCATCAGCGCCAGCACCGGCGCGTTGCCCCAGCGGATATAGGGCGTCAGCCCCTGCATGCCCTGCACCTCGGCCGTCAGCGTGCCGACGGTGAAGGTGGGCAGGCGTTGCTGCACCGAGCCGTCCGGGCGCACCACCGCGGTCATGCCGGTATTGGTCGAGCGCAGCATCGGCCGGCGCGTTTCCAGCGCCCGCATGCGCGAGATCTGCAGGTGCTGGTCCAGCGCGATGGTGTCGCCGAACCACGCCAGGTTGGTCAGGTTGGCCAGCAGGTTGGCCGGCGCCGGCTGCTGGCGCAGCGTCTGCGCGATCTCTTCGCCGAACAAATCCTCGTAGCAGATGTTCGGCGCCACGCGCACGCCCCGCACCGGCAGCGAGGCCTGGTCCAGCCCGCCGCGGCGGAAGTCGCCCAGCGGCATCTTCATCATGTCGACGAACCAGCGGAAGCCGAGCGGGATGAATTCGCCGAACGGCACCAGGTGATGCTTGTTGTAGCGGTACAGGCGCTCGGTTTCCGGGCCCAGGCCGAACACGCTGTTGGTGAAGTCGACCGGGGAATCGGCGCCGGCGGCGCCGAACAGCACCGTGGTGCCGCTTTGCAGCGTGAAGTCGCGCACGGCGATGGCGACGTCGACCGGCAATTCCTGCAGGATCACCGGGAACGCGGTTTCTGGCGTCACCACCAGGTCGGCCGGCGCCGCCGTGATCATGTCGCGGTACAGCTCGATCGAGCGCTGGATGCCGGCGGGCTCGAACTTGATGTCCTGCGCCACGTTGCCTTGCAGCAGCCGCACCGTCAGCGGCTTGCCGGCGGGCGTGGTCCACGCCACCTGCGCCAGCGCCGCGCCGGCGGCGGGCACCAGCAGGGCCAGCGCCAGCGCACCCAGCGCGCGCCGCCGTTCGCCACGGCCGAGCCCGCGCACCGCGGCGGTCAGCAGTGCCGCCACCGCCGCGGCCAGCGCGCCGATGCCATACACCCCCAGCACCGGCGCAAAGCCCGCCAGCGGGCCGTCGGCATGCGCATAGCCGCCCGACAGCCACGGGAAGCCGGTGAACACCACGCCGCGCAGCCATTCAGTCAGGCCCCACGCCGCGCCGAACGCCAGCGGCGCGATCAGCGTGCCCGCGGGCAGGCGCGCAGTGAGCCGGTGCCAGAGCGCGCCGGCCAGCGCGGGGTAGAGCGACAGGAAGCCCGAGAACAGCACCACCGCCAGCGCGGCCATCCACGACGGCATCTCGCCGTACACGTGCATGCTGATATAGAGCCACCAGATCCCGGACAGGAACCAGCCCAGCCCGAAGGCATAGCCGATCGCGCCGGCCACGCGTGCGCGCGGCGCGTCGGCGATCAGCGCGGCCAGTCCGGCCAGCGACAGGATCTGCAGCCACCACCAGTCATGCGGGGCGAAGGCCTGGGTATGGGCGATGCCGAGCACGCCGGCCAGCAGCAGCCGCGCCAGCGTCGCGGCGCGCGAGCGTGCGCGCGTGCCGGGCACGCCGGTGGCGCCGGCGTCGGCAGCGGCGCCGTCGGGGAGCGGGGCGGGAAGCTTCATGCGCTGGCCGCGCTGGCGCTGTCGGCGTTGGCTTCGCGATGCACCTGCAGCAGGTGCACCTGACGCGCGTCGGCGCGCAGCACTTCGAAGCGGATCGGCGGCAGCGTGATGACCTCGCCGCGATGGGGCACGTGGCCCACGTGGTTCGACAGCAGCCCGCCGACCGTGTCGACATCGTGGTCGGAGAAGCCCGTGCCGAAGGCCTCGTTGAACTGCGCGATCTCGGTCAGGCCGTGCACGCGCCAGCTGCCGTCGGGCATCGGCAGGATATTGTCCTGGTCCTCGTCGAGGTCGAACTCGTCCTCGATATCGCCGACGATCTGTTCCAGCACGTCCTCGATCGTCACCAGCCCGGCCACGCCGCCGTATTCGTCGACGACCATGGCAATGTGGTTGCGGTTGATGCGGAACTCGCGCAGCAGGATGTTCAGGCGCTTGGATTCGGGGATGAACACCGCCGGGCGCAGGGTCTCGCGCAGGTCGAAGGCGGGGTCGGTGTAGTAGCGCAGCAGGTCCTTGGCCAGCAGGATGCCGATGATGTTGTCGCGGCTGCCTTCATAGACCGGGAAGCGCGAGTGCGCGGTCTGCTGCATGAAGGGGATGAAGGTCTCGGGCGCGTCGGCGATATTGACCATATCCATCTGCGCGCGCGGCACCATGATGTCGGCGGCGGTCAGTTCGGAAACCTGGAACACGCCCTCGATCATCGACAGGGAATCGGCATCGATCAGGCTGCGCTCGTGCGCTTCCTGGAGCACTTCAAGCAATTCCGCGCGGGTGTCCGGCTCGGGGGAGATCAGGTCTGACAGGCGTTCGAGCAGCGATCTGGGCCGATCGGCCTGCTTCAGGTAAGCGGGCTTCGAACTGGGATAGGGGTCGTTCATTTCGCGGCGAGCGCGTGGTGGAGATCGTCTGAAGGATACACTAAAAGCCCGTCGGTCCCGTGACGGCGGGCCGTGGCCGGGCTTTATATGTGCGGCAGGAGACGCTCGCCGGCGCCCCCTGCGGCAGCCGCATCACGCGGCCCGGTCGGCCTTCTCCGCCCGGTACGGATCGGCATAGCCGAGCGCCTGCAGCGTCTCGGTCTCGATCGCTTCCATTTCCTCGGCCTCGGCGTCGTCCTCGTGCTCGTAGCCTTGCGCGTGCAGCACGCCATGCACGACCAGGTGGGCGTAGTGCGCCTCGAGCGGCTTGCGCTGGGCGCGCGCCTCGGCCTCCACCACCGGGCAGCACAGCACGATGTCGCCGCTGACCGGGTCTTCCTCGCGCTCGGCGTAGGCAAAGGTCAGCACATTGGTGGCGTAGTCCTTGCCGCGATAAGTGCGGTTCAGCGTGCGCCCCTCTTCCTCGCCGACGAAGCGGATGGTCAGCGCGGCGTCGGCGTACAGCGCCGACTTGACCCAGGTCTCCAGCTTGCGCCGCGCCGGCAGGCCGTTGCCCTTGCCGATGCCGTCGCCGTGCTGGACTTCCAGCTCCAGCGCCGGCGGCGTGGCCGGAGTGCCGGTGGTGGTGGTTAGCGGCGTGGCGGTCACCGCCACCGACAGCGCGTCATGGTTGTCCGGGCGCACCAGCAGGCCGGCCTGCTGCCTGGTATCGGTGTGCTCGGCCAGCAGCGCGACCACGCCGTCGGCGGCCTGGGTCAGGTCCAGCGTCAGGCTGCGGCCGTCGGGCAGCTGCACCCGCAGCGCGTGCGCGGCGCTCTTGCGCGCGCGGCCTTCGCCGTCGAACAGGGTCAGGCTGACGCCGGAAGACTGGGATTTCTGCGATTTCAATTAAGCGTCCTTGTGCTGGGCGTGATATTCGTCATAGGCATCGACGATGCGCGCCACCAGCGGATGGCGCACCACGTCGATGCTGGTAAAGCGGGTGCAGGCGATGCCGCGCACGTCGCGCAGCACGTGCTGCGCTTCGACCAGGCCGCTCTTCTGGCCCTTGGGCAGGTCGATCTGGGTGGTGTCGCCGGTGATCACCGCCTTGGAGCCGAAGCCGATGCGGGTCAGGAACATCTTCATCTGCTCGGGCGTGGTGTTCTGCGCCTCGTCCAGGATGATGAAGGCATGGTTCAGCGTGCGCCCGCGCATGTACGCCAGCGGCGCGATCTCGATCATCTGCCGCTCGAACATCTTCTGCGTGCGGTCGAAGCCGAGCAGGTCGTACAGCGCGTCGTACAGCGGGCGCAGGTAGGGGTCGACCTTCTGCGCCAGGTCGCCGGGCAGGAAGCCGAGCCGTTCGCCGGCTTCCACCGCGGGGCGCGTCAGCACGATGCGCTTGACCGCGTCGCGCTCGAGCGCGTCGACCGCGCACGCCACCGCCAGGTAGGTCTTGCCGGTGCCGGCCGGGCCAATGCCCATGGTCAGGTCGTGCGACAGGATATTGCGCAGGTAGTCGCGCTGCGCCACGGTGCGGCCCTGCAGGCCGGTGCGGCGGGTATGCAGCACCGGCGATTCGTCGCCTTCCTCGCGCTCGGCCTCGTCGTCATCGCCGTTGCCGTTGCCGGGCAGGTAGCTGCCATGCGCGCTCAGCTGGCGGGTCTCGACCAGGCCCAGCTGCACGTCGTCGATCGACAGCGGCGTGCGCGCCTGGTTGTAGAAGCGCTCCAGCGCCAGCGCGGCATCCTGCGCGTGGGTGCCGCGGATGGTCATGCGGTGGCCGCGGCGCTGGATGGTCACGTCCAGCGCCTGCTCGATCTGGCGCAGGTTCTCGTCGAGCGGGCCGCACAGGTTCTGCAGCCGGGTGTTGTCGTCCCGCGGGGCGACAAATTCTGCGGAAGGGATTTTCATCGGTGGGCGATGGCCTCGGTTGCTGGTGCGTTACTGGCGCACCACGATCTCGCCGCGCAGCGAGTGCGGAAACGCCTGCGTGATGCTGACATCGACCAGCTGGCCGACCAGCCGGTCGCGGCCGGCCTGCGGCACCCCGGGCAGCGCGAAGTTGACCACGCGGTTGTTCTCGGTGCGGCCATGCAGCTCGGTCGGGTCTTTGCGCGCCGGGCCCTCGACCAGGATGCGCTGCACCGTGCCGACCATGTTCCGGCTGATGCGCTGCACGTTTTCCTCGATCGTGGCCTGCAGCCGCTGCAGGCGCTGAAGCTTGACCTCGCGCGGGGTGTCGTCGTGCAGGTTGGCCGCGGGCGTGCCCGGGCGCGGGCTGAAGATGAACGAGAACGAGGTGTCGTAGCCGATCTCCTCGATCATCGCCATCAGCTTGTCGAAGTCGGCATCGGTCTCGCCGGGGAAGCCGACGATAAAGTCCGACGACATCGACATGTCCGGGCGCAGCGCGCGCAGCCGGCGGATGATGCTCTTGTATTCCAGCACGCTGTAGCCGCGCTTCATCGCCATCAGGATGCGGTCGGACGCATGCTGCACCGGCAGGTGCAGGTGGTTGACCAGTTTGTCGCAGCGGCCGTACAGCTCGACCAGGCGCGAGGTGAATTCCTTGGGATGGCTGGTGGTGTAGCGGATGCGCTCGATGCCGGGGATCTCGGCCACGTACTCGATCAGCAGCGCGAAGTCGGCGATCTCGCTGGTGTCGCCCATCTTGCCGCGGTAGGCATTGACGTTCTGCCCCAGCAGCGTGACTTCGCGCACGCCCTGGTCGGCCAGGCCGGCGACCTCGGCCAGCACGTCCTCGAACGGGCGCGACACTTCCTCGCCGCGCGTGTACGGCACCACGCAGTAGCTGCAGTACTTGGAGCAGCCTTCCATGATCGACACGAACGCGCTCGGGCCCTCGACACGCGCGGGCGGCAGATGGTCGAACTTCTCGATCTCGGGGAAGGAGATGTCGACCTGCGACTGGCCGGTGCGCTGGCGGCGCGCGATCAGCTCAGGCAGGCGGTGCAGCGTCTGCGGGCCGAACACCACGTCGACATAGGGCGCGCGCGAGACGATGCTGGCGCCTTCCTGGCTGGCGACGCAGCCGCCCACGCCGATCACGAGGTCGGGCTTGGCGGCCTTGAGCGCCTTCATCCGGCCCAGCTCGGAGAACACCTTCTCCTGCGCCTTCTCGCGCACCGAGCAGGTGTTGAACAGGATCACGTCGGCGTCTTCGACGTTGTCGGTGGGCTCCAGCCCCTGGCTGGCGTTGAGGACGTCGACCATCTTGTCCGAGTCGTACTCGTTCATCTGGCAGCCGTACGTCTTGACGAAAACTTTCTTCATATGCCGATCTCAGTGGTTGACCTGGGGGCATCAGGGTGTTGCAACAACACGGCCGGCGCGTGGGGCACGCCGGTCGCACTTCGGGGTGGGTTATTTTTTCAGCGCCTGCTGTTCGGCTTCGCTCAGCACCCACGCGGTCAGCAGCTGGCCGTACAGGTCCAGCTTGTACCGCACCAGCAGCTTCCGGCCCGCCACCGCGGCGCTGGCCAGCAACTGGTTGTCGGCGCCGAACAGACGCAGGCCCGGCGCCACGCCTACGCGCTTGCCGTCGAGCGTGGCGGTCTGCGGCGCGCCGGCCGACGGCGCGTCGATGACCAGCCTGGCGGCCGCCGCATCGGCCGGAATTGCGCGCACCGGCTGGGCCGCGGCGACCGCCGCGCCGAGCAGCAGCACCGCGCCGCACGCCAGTCCGGCCCAACGCTTGCGCAGGCGGCTGGATGTCATGGTCTCCGGCGCCTCGCGGCGCGTATCACGACCTGCTGGCATGGGGAACTCCGGCAAATAGGGCGGTGCGGTGGGTGGATGGCCCGCGGGCCGTGGCCGAACGGCGGGCAACCGCGCATTTTACCTCGCCGGCGCCGGCTTGGTGTGGCAGGCGGTTCGGCAGGCAGGCGGCGTCAGAACAGGCAGGATGCCTCTTGCAGCACGCGCTGCTTGGACACCGTGCCCATCAGTTCGCGCCCGGCCGGGTCGCGCACCAGCGGGATCCGGTTGATGCCGTGCTCGGCGAATACCGCCAGGGCGTCGCGCAGCCGCGAGTCCGGCGTCAGCGCCGGGAAGTCGCGCTCGGCCAGCGCCAGCACATCGTCGGGCGCGCCCTCGCGCAGCGCGCGCTGCAAGGCATGGATCGACAGCGCGCCCAGCAGGCGGCCGTCGGCCTGCACCAGGTAGAGGTAGCGCGTGCCGGTCTCGGCAAACTTGTCGGCGGCGGCGGCCAGCGTGGCGCCGGGGTCGAGCACGGTGTCGGTCGGGTCGCACAGGCCGGCCAGCGTCAGCGTGCGGGCATGCTCGGCGGCCGCCGACGCCTGCGCGCGCTCGGAGATCACGCTGTACAGCGACAGCGTCTGGCAGCGCGACGCGGTGTAGTACGCCGCCACCGCGCCGATCATCGACGGCAGCAGCAGCGCCGGCGCCAGCGTCATCTCGAACACCATCAGCACCGACATCAGCGGCGCCTGGCTGGTCGCCGCCAGGAATGCGCTCATGCCCACCAGCGGCAGCAGCGGCGCCGCGCCCGCCGCCGTGCCCTGCATGCCCAGCGCCAGCAGCTGGCCCAGCGCCGCGCCGACGAACAGGGACGGCGTGAACACGCCGCCGACCGCGCCCGAGCCCATGCTGATCACCGTCGCTGCCAGCTTGGCCAGCAGCACGGCGGCCACCGGCACGCTCAGCGGCTGCTCCTGCAGCAGGGTCTGGATGGTGGAAAAGCCGTTGCCGACCACCTCCGGCACCGCCATCGCCAGCACGCCGACCAGCGCGCCACCCAGCGCCAGCCGCGCCACCGGCCCGCCCGGCAGCGCCGCGAAGCGGCTGCGCGCGAAGCCGGCCGCGCGCAGGAACAGCGCGCCCGCGATGCCGGCGGCCACGCCCAGCGCCGCCGCGGCCAGCAATATCTGCGGGCGCAGGTCCGGGGCGATATCGAGGCCGGGATAGAGCGGCTGCAGCCCGCCGTGCCACTGGCTGACCATGGCGCCGGCGACCGAGGCCAGGAACAGCGGCATCAGGCGCTGCACCGCGAGCGCGCCGAACACCACTTCAGCGACAAAGACGGCGGCAGAAAACGGCGTGTGGTAGACGGTGGCCAGGCCCGCCGCGGCGCCGCAGGCGGTCAGCATGCGGCGCATGTTGGAGCCGGCGCCGCGCTCGATCCGGGTCGACGGGAACAGCGACCCGCACAGCGCCGCCAGCTGGATCATCGCGCCCTCCTTGCCGACCGAGCTGCCGCTGACGATCGAGAAGAACGAAGACAGCGAGCGCAGCAGCGTGATCCGCACCGGCAGCCGGCCGCTGCCGTTGGCGACCGCTTCCATATAGTCGGTGGCGCCGGGATGGGTGCTGGCCAGGCGGTTGGCCAGCACCAGCAGGCCGCCCGCGAGCGCGCCGCCGACCGCCGGCACCACCACGCGCCACGCCAGCGCCAGCGTCGCGAATACCGTGACCACGTCGGCATGGCTGGAAAACAGTACCAAGCCCGCGCCGTCCAGCGCTTCCTTGAACAGCGTGGTGGCGATGGCGGCGACGATCCCGACCGGGATGGCCGCGAGCAGTGTGACTTCCTGGTCTTCGAGGAAACGCAAGCGCATGGCGGCTTTCCGGGCAGGCGGGGCGACGTGCCGGCGGAGGCGGCCGGGCGGCCCGAGGCCGTCATGATAGCGCAGCGCCACCCGCGCCGACGCTATGTGCGCCGGCGCGCATCCGTGGCCAGTCGGTTGCGGGTTGGGGTGCATAACCCGCCCGCGCCGGACTGGTACACTACCGCTCTTTCCTTCGCGGGCGGGCCGGTGGCCTGCCACGCCGGCTTCCCGGCGTTCGCGTTCCGATTCCGATCGATTACAAGGAGCCATCCGGCGTCTGGCGCTCTGCGCGCGCAGCGATGGCCCAAGCAGCAATTCATGTCTTTTTCCGAACTCGGCTTGTCCGAAAAGATTGTGCGTGCCGTAGCCGAACAGGGCTACACCACCCCGACTCCCATCCAGGCCCAGGCAATTCCCGCCATCCTCAAGGGCGGCGACCTGCTCGCCGGCGCGCAGACCGGCACCGGCAAGACCGCCGGCTTTACCCTGCCGATGCTGCAGCTGCTGTCCGAAACCGCCGCCCGCCAGGCCGGCGGCGCCCCGCGCGGCGGCCGCGTGGCGGTGCGCGCGCTGGTGCTGACTCCGACGCGCGAGCTGGCGGCGCAGGTTGAGGAGAGCGTGCGCAACTACGGCAAGTACCTGCGCGTGCGCTCGATGGTGATGTTCGGCGGGGTCGGCATCAACCCGCAGATCGAGCAGCTCAAGCGCGGCGTGGAGATCGTCGTGGCCACGCCGGGCCGCCTGCTGGACCACGTGTCACAGCGCACCATCGACCTGTCGCAGGTGGAACTGCTGGTGCTCGATGAAGCCGACCGCATGCTCGACATGGGCTTCATCCACGATATCCGCAAGATCCTCAACGTGCTGCCGGCCAAGCGCCAGAACCTGCTGTTCTCGGCGACGTTCTCGGACGATATCCGCGCGCTGGCCGACCGCCTGCTGAACAACCCCGCGTCGATCGAGGTCGCGCGGCGCAACACCACCGCCGAGACCGTGGACCAGCGCGTCTACCCGGTCGACCGCGAACGCAAGCGCGAACTGCTGGCCCACCTGGTGCGCCAGCACGACTGGCACCAGGTGCTGGTATTCACGCGCACCAAGCATGGCGCCAACCGGCTGGCCGAGCAGCTGACCAAGGACGGCCTGTCGGCGCTGGCGATCCACGGCAACAAGAGCCAGTCGGCACGCACCCGCGCACTGACCGAATTCAAGGCCGGCACGCTGCGGCTGCTGGTGGCGACAGATATCGCCGCGCGCGGCATCGACATCGACCAGCTGCCGCACGTGGTCAACTTCGACCTGCCCAACGTGCCCGAGGACTACGTCCACCGCATCGGCCGCACCGGCCGCGCCGGCGCCGAGGGCGAGGCGATCTCGCTGGTGTGCGTGGACGAGCTGGGGCTGCTGCGCGATATCGAACGCCTGATCAAGCGCAAGCTCGAACAGACCGTGCTGCCGGGCTTCGAAGTCGACCCCAGCATCGCGCCCGAGCCGATCCAGAAGGGCCGCCAGCAACGTGGCGGTGGCGGCCAGGGCCAGGGCCGCGGACGGGCCGAGGCGCGTCCGGCCGGCGATGGCGAAGGCGCGCAGCGCCAGCGTCCCGCGCGCCAGGGGCAGGGCCAGGGCCAGCGCGGCAACGGCGCCGCTAACGGCAACCGGGCCGCCCAGCCCGCCGGCGCGCGCAACCCCGCGCCGCGCCGCGACGGCCAGGAGCAGGCACGCCCGCAACGCGCCACGGCCCAGCCCGTACGCCAGCCCGCGAGCCAGCCCAATGACGCCGCACCGGCACCGGCGCGCAACCGCCGTCCGGCGCCGCAGGCGGCGCTGCTGGGCGGCAACCGCAAGCCGGCGCGCTAACGCGGAACCGGCCGGCACCATGCACGCGTCCGACGCCCCCGCCGACTCTGGTGTTCCCTCCGGTGTCCCATATGCCGGCTTGACGCCGGAGTTGATGCTGGACGCGCTCGAGGGCGCCGGCCTGCGCCCCGACGGGCGCCTGCTGGCGCTCAACAGCTACGAGAACCGGGTCTGGCAGGTGGGCATCGAGGACGCCGCGCCGGTCATCGCCAAGTTCTACCGCCCGGGCCGCTGGACCGATGCGGCCATCCTGGAAGAGCACGCGTTCGTGCAGCAGCTGGCCGATGCCGAGATTCCCGCCGTGCCGGCCATGGCGCTGGCACCGGGCGAGGCCGGCACGCTGCGGCATCACGCGGGCTTCCGCTTTGCGGTCTTCCCCCGCTGCGGCGGGCGCGAGCCGGCGCTGGACCGCGCCGATACGCTGACCTGGCTGGGCCGCTTCATCGGCCGCATCCATGCGCTGGGCGCGGCCCAGCCCTACCAGGCGCGCCCGGCGCTGGATCTCGACACCTTCGGCATTGCCCCGCGCGACTGGCTGCTCGCCAGCGGCTGCATTCCGGCCGACCTGCTGCCGGCCTGGCAGTCGGTGGCGCAGCTGGCGCTGGACGGCGTGCAGCGCTGCTATGAGCGCGCCGGCGACGTGCGGCTGCTGCGCGTCCATGGCGACTGCCATCGCGGCAATGTGCTGTGGATCGACGAGGACGACGCCCGCGGCGGCGTCCATGGCGAGCCGGGCCCGCATTTTGTCGACTTCGACGACAGCCGCATGGCCCCGGCGATCCAGGACATCTGGATGCTGCTCGAGGGCGACCGCGCGGCGATGCAAGGCCAGCTTGCCGATATCGTTGCGGGCTACGAGGATTTCGCGGAGTTCCACACGCGCGAGCTGTGGCTGGTGGAAGCGCTGCGCACGCTGCGGCTGCTGCACTACAGCGCGTGGCTCGCCAGCCGCTGGGCCGACCCGGCGTTTCCGGCCGCCTTCCCGTGGTTCGGCACCGCGCGCTACTGGCAGGACCGGATCCTGGAATTGCGCGAACAGGTCGCGCTGATGGACGAAGCGCCCCTGTGGGGCGCCTGAAGCCGCCTGAAGCCGCCTGAAGCCGCCTGAAGCCAGCCGCGAGGCGGGGCCGTTGCGGCACCGCCGGTCAGTCGGGCACTTAACCCTTCTTTTCCGGGGCCTTGACCAGCACCACCGGACAGTCCGCCTGGGCCAGCACCCGGCCCGCCACCGAACCAATTACGGCATCGAAGAACGACCCGCGCCCATGCGTGCCCATCACGATGGCCGCGGCGTCGACCGAGTTCGCGTAGGCGACGATGCGCTCGGGCGCGAAGCCGTGCAGCGGGTGCCGCTCGAACGGCACATTGGCCGCGGCGAGGATATCGCAGACCCCCGCCATGGCCTTGTCGCTGGCTTCCTTGTGCCAGTCGTCGATGGTTTCCTTGCTGACGAAAGCGCGTACCTGGCCGCTGACTTCGGGCGCGACATGCACGACATGCACGGTGAAGCCGTCCTGCAGCAGCTTGCCTTGCGCGATAAAGCGCGCCGCGGCGTCGCTGAAGGCCGAGCCGTCGGTGGCGAGGACGATATTGGTCATGGCGGGATCTCCTGGATGGGGGCTGTCGGAAGCGCCGCGACCATGTGGCCGCAACGCCATCTGGAACCATCATGCCCCCTAGTGTCCCGCCAGGATGCGATTCAGATCAAGTCGGATCGGAATTGTCCGATTTCGTGGTGCGATCACCGGTCAGCCGCTTCGTTGATTTAATCCGTCATTGCGGCTGATGCATTTGGCCATTGCCTCGTCAACACGGCGGCGCGTAGCATGCTCCCGAGCCCCAGGGCCCGCATGGCCCGCCCGTGCGGCAACGGGCAGACGATCCAACCACCAATACCAGCCGCCTCCCGCCACGGCGCGCGCAGGCGGCGAACCGGAGACAACCATCATGAGTGAGCGCGGCAACCTGCAGCCCCTGCGCGGTATCAAGGTCGTGGAATTCGAAGGCATCGGCCCCGGCCCGTTGTGCGGCGCCATGCTGGCCGGCCTCGGCGCCGAGGTCACGCTGGTGACGCGCCCGGTGGCGCCCGACGCGCGCCGCATCCTGCGCGGCCAGCCGGTGCCGGCCGAGATGGAGCTGGAACACGGCAAGCGCGTGGTGCAGCTGAACCTGAAGGCGCCCGCGGACGTGGCCGCCGCGCTCGGCCTGGTCGCCTGCGCCGACGCGCTGATCGAGGGCCTGCGTCCCGGCGCGATGGAGCGCCTGGGGCTGGGCCCCAAGGCCTGCCATGCGCGCAATCCGCGCCTGGTCTACGGCCGCATGACCGGCTGGGGCCAGACCGGCCCGCTGTCGCAGAGCGCCGGACATGACCTCAACTACATCGCGCTGACCGGCCTGCTGTCGATGGCCGCGCGCGAAGGCAGCCTGCCGATGGTGCCGCCGACCGTGATGGGCGACGCCACCGGCGCGCTCGGGCTGGCGTTCGGCATCACCAGCGCCATCCTCAGCGCGCGCGCCAGCGGCGAGGGCTGCGTGGTCGATGCCGCCATCACCGACATCGTCGCCATGCTCGGCTCGCTGGTGCAGGTGTCGCGCGCGGCCGGCACGCTGGGCGGCCCGCAACCGAGCCCGTTCCATGACTCGCCGTTCTATGACGTGTTCCCGTGCGCGGACGGGCGCGCTATCACGCTCGGTGCGCTCGAACCGCAGTTCTACCGCGAACTGCTCGAGCGCCTGGAACTGACCGATATCGACCCGGCCGCGCAGTACGACCGCGCCCAGTGGCCGGCGGTCAAGGCCCGCATCGCCGCGGCGATTGCCGCCAGGCCGAGCACGCATTGGGAGTCCGTGCTGGGCGGCACCGACGTATGCTTCGCGCGCGTGCTGACGCTGGACGAGGCCGCGCGCCATCCGCACAACCAGGCGCGCGGCACGTACCGGCTGTATCAGCAGGGCGAGCGCGAGGTGCCGCGCTCCGCGCCCGCGCCGCGCTTCCTGCCGGCCGGGACCGAATGACCGGGGCGCAACAACCGCGACGGAATGGCCGGCGCTGCAGCCATTTGTCGCCAGCCGCGTCATCGAAGGAAAAGCCTGACTCTCGTGCAGAATCTGCTGCGTCCGCGCAGTGAGAATTCGGCGCATCAAGGCTCCTCAGGGCCCTTAACCTTGGCATAGCCAGTCCCCTGGCCGATTCCCCGCCAGTTGTTAAGGAGCCTTGAATTGCCCCCAACGCTGATCGTCGACGAACCCTCGAGGTTCCGCACCTTGTTATGCGCCGAACTCGCCGCCGAGTTTGACACCGACGAGGTCCTGGAAACGGATGGAGTCCGCGAGGGCTACCGCCTTGCCCGCGAGCACCGGCCCGGCCTGGTGCTGGTCGACGTCGAACGCTTCGGCAATCCCGGCATCGACTTTGTCCGCAGGGTGGTGGCCACGCTGCCCGGCGTGCCGCTGCTGGTGCTGTCCGGCAACGACACCGCCCAGGCGCCGGTACGGGCCCTGCGCGCCGGCGCGCACGGCTTCGTGGTCAAGCAGCGCGGTGTCGAGGAAGTGATGCAGGCCGTGCGCGGCGTGCTGAGCGGCTATCTGGTGTTTCCGCTGCAGACGCTTGAGACCGTGCGCCAGCTCGGCGAGCAGCAACAGGCGGGCCTGCCGCGGCTGAGCAACCGCGAGATCACCATCCTGCAATACCTGGCGCGCGGGCATTCCAACAAGTCGATCGCGGCGCAGCTGCTGATCAGCAGCAAGACCGTCAGCACGCACAAGGCCAATATCATGGCCAAGCTGCACGTGGGTTCGCTGGTCGAGATGGTGGACTACGCGCGCCGGCACCAGCTGGTGTGGTGAACGTCACCTGGCGGGTTTGCCGCGGCATGCGCCTACTGCCGCGCCCTTGCCGCGCCCGTCGGCCATCGCGGGTAGACTGTGGGCATCTGTGACGAATCCGAGCTATCCGCCCGATGCCCCAGACCCTGAATGCTGCCGTGCGCCGCCTTGGCGCCGTCGTCATTGCCTGTGCCACGTGGCTCGCCGTTCCCGCCTTCGCCAACGAGCCGATGTGGTTCTTGCAGGGCAGGCCAGTGCCGGAGGCGCGCCAGGCAGTGGATGCGCTGGCCGCGGTGGCCGCCGATGGCCTCGATCCGCGCGACTACGATGCCGAAGCGCTGCGCCAGGCGGTAACCCAGGCCGCCCACGGCCCGGCGCTGCCGCCCGATGCCGCGGCGCGGCTGGATGCGGCGCTGAGCGCCGCCATGGAGCGGATGCTGTCCGACCTGCACGGCGGCCGCATCAACCCGCGCGCGGTCCATGCCAATTTCGCGCCGTCGGCCGAACGGCCTTTCGATCCGGCCACCTGGCTGCGCGATGCCGTTGCCCAGCATCGCCTGCCCGAGGCCATCCGCCTGGCGGCACCCACGTTTCCGCTGTACGGCACGCTGCGCCAGGCCCTGGCCCGCTACCGCGACATTGCGCGGCAGCCGGTGTGGCAACAGCCGCTGCCGCCGCTGCCGGCCGGCAAGCTGACGCCGGGCCAGCCGTGGACCGGCGCCGCGGCGCTGACCGCGCGCCTGGTGGTGCTGGGCGACCTGCCGGCCGGCACGCAGGCGCCGCCGCGCTACGAGGGTGTGCTGGTCGATGGCGTCAAGGCCTTCCAGTCGCGCCATGGCTTGCAGCCCGACGGCGTGATCGGCGCGGCCACGCTGGCGCAGCTGAACCTGCCCATCGCCGAGCGCGTGCGGCAGATCGAACTGACCATGGAGCGCCTGCGCTGGACCCCGCTGGACGGTCCGCGCATGATTGTGGTCAACGTGCCGGAATTCATGCTGCGCGCCTATGAAATCCGCGACGGCAAGCTCGACATCAAGCTGGAGATGAAGGTGATCGTCGGCAAGGCTCTCGATACGCGCACGCCGCTGTTCGAAGAGGACATGCGCTATATCGAATTCAGCCCTTACTGGAACATCCCGCCGTCGATCGCGCGCCGCGAAACGGTGCCGCGGCTGCGCCGCGATCCGGGCTATTTCAACCGGCAGGGGCTGGAGTTCGTTGGCGGCGACGGCAAGGCCGTGACCACCTTGTCCGAGGAAAACCTGGAGGCGGTGCTGAACGGCAGCCTGCGCATCCGCCAGCGGCCCGGCCCGCTCAACGCGCTGGGCGACATCAAGTTCGTATTCCCCAACAACGAGAACATCTACCTGCACCACACCCCGTCGCCGCAGCTGTTCAAGCGCGACCGGCGCGACTTCAGCCACGGCTGCATCCGCGTGGAAGCCCCAGTAGCGCTGGCGCAATTCGTATTGCACGATATGCCGGAATGGAACGAAGCCCGGATCCGCGAGGCGATGGCACGGGGCAAGTCGAACACGGTGCGCCTGCAGCAGCCGTTGCCGGTGGTGCTGGCTTACGGCACGGTCATCGCGCGCGCCGATGGTCGTGTATCCTTCCTGCCTGACATCTACGGTCACGACAAATTGCTGGACAAGGCGCTGCGGCAACGCAACGGCCGCCCCCAGCCGCGCGCTGTGGCAAGCGCCTCCGGCGTCGCCCCTTGAGGCGTCTCAGGCGCCGCACCCCGCACATTCAGAGGAGTACCATGACTGACGCGACGCGCAAGGCACGCCGCCGCTTTCTTCATACCACCGGAACCCTGGCGCTCGCCGCCGGCCTGATGCCGCTGGCGCCGCGCGGTGCGCTGGCCAGCGTGCCCGGGAATTTGCCTGCGAATCTGCCCGGGAATCTGCCCGCCAACCAGGCGCTGGCCGGCCTGCCGGATGCCCGCACGCTGGCTTTCGATCACACCCACACCGGCGAGC
Source organism: Cupriavidus nantongensis (assembly GCF_001598055.1). NCBI lineage: Bacteria > Pseudomonadati > Pseudomonadota > Betaproteobacteria > Burkholderiales > Burkholderiaceae > Cupriavidus > Cupriavidus nantongensis. Next base: position 843,359 of record NZ_CP014844.1, read on the forward strand.
GCGTGTCGCTGGTCTATGCCGTGGGCGAGCGTTTCGTGCCCGAGGCGCTGACCACGCTCAACGGTTTCCTGCGCGACCATTATTCTGGCAAGGTCGGCACCATCGATCCGCAGCTGTTCGACCTGTTGTTCCAGGTGCGCCGCGAACTCGGCACCGACAAGCCGTTCCAGGTCATTTCCGGCTACCGCAGCCCGGCCACCAATTCGCGCCTGCGCAACTCGCGCGGCGGCGGGGTGGCCAAGCACAGCCTGCATATGGACGGCAAGGCGATCGACATTCGTTTGGCCGGCGTGTCGCTGGCCGATGTGCGCGATGCCGCCAAGTCATTGCAGCGCGGCGGCGTCGGCTACTACGAGTCCGACCAGTTCGTGCATCTCGACACCGGGCGCGTGCGCTACTGGTAAGCATTGCCCGCGGGGCCGTCCGGCGTGGACGGCCTTGTGTCGTTGCCACGAACGCCTGTCCTCGAGCACCAAAGCAAAAAGCCGCGAACCCTTGCGGGACCGCGGCTTTTCAAATAGATGGTGGCGAATCAGGGACTCGAACCCCGGACCTGCGGATTATGATTCCGTCGCTCTAACCGACTGAGCTAATTCGCCAACGAAGACTGAGATTATACCTGGGCTTTCGTGCCTGTCAACACCTTCCGGCGAAGATTTTGCACGACGCTTCGCTGCATAAAAAAACGGCAGGCTCGCGGGCCTGCCGTCTGCTTAATGCCGCACGACCGCTCAGTCGTTGGCGTAGATGTTCACGTCCTTGGTCTCGCGGATAAACAGCGCGCCGACCACGAAGGTGAGTGCGGCGATGATGATCGGGTACCAGAGGCCGTAGTAGATGTTGCCGTTCTGGGCCACCAGCGCGAACGAGATGGTGGGCAGCAGGCCGCCGAACCAGCCGTTGCCGATATGGTAGGGCAGCGACATCGAGGTGTAGCGGATGCGGGTCGGGAACAGTTCCACCAGCATGGCGGCAATCGGGCCGTACACCATGGTGACGTAGATCACCAGGATGACCAGGATCACCAGCACCATGATCGTGTTCATCTGCGCCGGGTCGGCCTTGGTCGGGTAACCGGCCGCGGCCATCGAGCTGCCCACTTCCTTCTTGAACGCCGCGATCTGCTGCTTGCTGGCGTCGTCGAAGCTGTGGCCGTTCACCAGCTTGGCATCGAAGGCCTTGATCTCCTTGTCGCCGATCTTGACGCTGGCCACGGTACCGGCCGGGGCCTCGACCACTTCATAGCTTGCCGAGGCCTGCGCCAGGGTACGCTTGGCGATGTCGCACGAGCTGCGGAAGTCGATCTCGCGGGCGATCGGGCTGCCCTGGAACGAGCACTGCTTCGGATCCGCGGTCACCACGATCTGGGCGCTTTGCTGGGCGCGCTCCAGCGCCGGGTTGGCGTAGTGGGTCAGGGCCTTGAACAGCGGGAAGTAGGTCAGCACGGCCAGCGCGCAGCCCGCCATGATGATCCACTTGCGGCCGATCTTGTCCGACAGCGCGCCGAAGAAGATGAAGAACGGCGTGCCGATCACCAGTGCGCCGGCGATCAGCAGGTTGGCCGTCTTGGCATCGACCTTGAGCACCTGGGTCAGGAAGAACAGCGCGTAGAACTGGCCGGTGTACCAGACCACGGCCTGGCCGGCGGTCAGGCCCAGCAGCGCCAGGATCACGATCTTCAGGTTGCGCCATTGGCCGAACGATTCGGTCAGCGGTGCCTTGGAGGTCTTGCCCTCGGCCTTCATGCGCTGGAACGCCGGCGATTCATTCATCGACAGCCGGATATAGACCGACACGCCCAGCAGCAGGATCGACAGCAGGAACGGGATGCGCCAGCCCCAGGTCTCGAAGTTGGGACCGGTCGCCTCGCGGCACAGCAGGATCACGATCAGCGACAGGAACAGGCCGAGCGTGGCGGTGGTCTGGATCCACGAGGTGTACGCACCGCGCTTGCCGTGCGGGGCGTGTTCGGCCACGTAGGTCGCGGCACCGCCGTACTCGCCGCCCAGCGCCAGGCCCTGCAGCATGCGCAGCGCGATCAGGATGATCGGCGCGGCCCAGCCGATGGTGGCGTAGCCGGGCAGCAGGCCGACGATGAAGGTCGACACGCCCATGATCAGGATCGTCACCAGGAAGGTGTACTTGCGCCCGATCATGTCGCCGAGGCGGCCGAACACCAGCGCGCCGAACGGCCGCACGATAAAGCCGGCGGCAAACGCGAGCAGCGCGAAGATGAAGGCCGAGGTCGGGTCCAGCCCGGCAAAGAACTGCTTGGCGATGATCGCCGCCAGCGAGCCATACAGGTAAAAGTCGTACCACTCGAACACCGTGCCCAGCGACGAGGCAAAGATCACCTTGCGCTCTTCGGCAGTCATCGGTGCGTTCTGCGCGCCCCCTCCGGGCACCGCAACGTTTTGCACGTTTGCCATTGTCTCCTCCGTCTGGAATGGATCCCGGGGCGGGCGTGGCGCGCGGAAAGCGCCGCGCGGCTGGCCCTATGCCCAGAGTTGCAGAGGATTGTGGGTGGCGAAACTTACTGCGTTCTGACAGATTCCGGCGTGCCGCCAGCAAAAAACGTCGGGGTATACGCTAGGCGCGCACGGGTCCGTGGATGCTGCGCTGCGGGCCTTCGGCACGTGCGCTCCGCACGGTTATGCGCGTTGCAGGCGTGCGGCTATGCAGCATCCGCGCCGGGCCCGCGCGACGCGCCTTGCGATGGCATTGCCGCCGGCGGCGGCCCGGCGCGGTGGGCTTCGGCTTCGGCATCGTCATGGTTCATGCGCCAGGCGTAGAGCGCGGCCATCAGCACATAGACCACCAGCGCGCCCTGCGCGCCGACCCAGAACGAGAACGGCCAGCCGAAGAAGTCGAAGCGCAGGTCGCGTGCAAACCACGCCACCACGAAGGTGACCGTGAACCAGACCGCGAGCAGGCCGCCGATCCAGCGCAGGTTGCGATGCCAGGCGAGGCGATGGCGCGCGTCGGCGCTGCCGGGGGCAGGGGTGTCGTTCATGCGGACGGAAAGTTTTCGGGACGGCGCAGCGTCACGCGGAAATGCGCGCCGGCCAGCCGTGGCGATTGCTGGTAGACGTGGTCCGAGATCTGCACGTCGCCGCCGTGCTGCTGCACGATTTCACGCACGATCGCCAGGCCCAGGCCGCTGCCTTCGGTGTTGGTGCCGAGCACGCGGTAGAAGCGCTCCATCACGCGCTCTCGCTCCGACGGCGCAATGCCCGGGCCGGTGTCTTCCACGTCCAGATAGGCGAACGGTTCGAAGGCGTCGGCGCTGACCCGCACCGTGGCGCGGCCGCCGCGCGGCGTGTAGCGGATGGCGTTGTCGAGCAGGTTGTTCAGCATCTCGGTCAGCATCAGGCGATTGCCCTGGACCATCACCGGATGGTCGTCGGCATCCAGGCCCAGGTCGATGTCGCGCGCCCATGCCCGCGGCAGCCAGTCCTTGACCACTTCGCGCGCCAGCGCCGCCAGGTCGAGCGCGGCCATGCCGCCGGTGCCGGCCAGGTTTTCCATGCGCGCCAGCGACAGCAGCTGCGTCACCAGGTGCGCGGTGCGTTCCGAGCTGCCCGCGATCTGCGCCAGCGAGCGCCGCAGTTCTTCCGGCGACTGCTCGCGCTGCGCCAGCTCGGCCTGCATGCGCAGGCCCGCCAGCGGGGTCTTCATCTGGTGCGCGGCATCGGCGATAAAGCGCTTCTGGGTCTGCACCGACTGGTCCAGCCGCGCCAGCAGGTCGTTGAACGAGCCCACCAGCGGCGTGATCTCCTGCGGCGCGGCGCGTTCGTCGATGGGGCTGGTATCGCCCGGGTTGCGTGCGCGGATGCGCTGCTGGATCGCGGTCAGCGGCGCCAGCCCGCGGGACAGCCCGAACCACACCAGCACCACCGCCAGCGGCAGGATCACGAACTGCGGCAGGATCACGCCCTTGATGATCTCGTTGGCCAGCCGCGCGCGCTTGTCCAGCGTTTCGGCCACCTGCACCAGCACCGGCTGGGTGCCGCTGACCTGCTTCAGCTCGATATAGGTGTAGGCCACGCGCACGTCGTTGCCGGCGACGCGGTCATCGCGCAGCGACACCAGCCCGGCGTGGCCCTGGTCTTCCTCGGAAGGCAGCGGCAGGTCCTGGTCGCCGGCGATGTACTCGCCGCGCTTGCCGACCACCTGGTAGTAGATATTGTCGGTCTCGTCGGCGCGCAGGATCTCGCGCGCCGACAGCGGCAGCTGCAGCGTGACGCGGCCGTTGACCTCGCGCACCTGCTGCGACAGCACGATGGCGCTGGCTTCGAGCGCGCGGTCGAACGGACCATTGGCGATCGACTTGGCCACCAGGTAGGTCACCGCGATGCTCATCGGCCAGAGCAGCAGCAGCGGCGCCAGCATCCAGTCGAGGATCTCGCCGAACAGCGAGCGCGGCGCGGGGTGGGCGGTGCTTTCCTCCAGGTGCGGCAGCGCGTCGGCCAGGTCCTGGTCGGTAGCGTCCGGCGTGGAGGGGGGAGGGGGCGTGGCGCGCGGCACGCGCCGCCAGGGCAGTCGCAGCAGGCTCATGTCGGCGAGGTTGCGCTCAGGTCGGTCGCGTGGCCTGCGGTAATGGGATCAGTGAGGATCAATGCGGCGTGGCCACCGCCGGCTGGAATTTCTCCAGGCAGTAGCCCAGCCCGCGCACGGTGGCGATGCGGATGCCGCCGACCTCGATCTTCTTGCGCAGGCGGTGCACATAGACTTCGATGGCATTGTTGCTGACTTCCTCGCCCCATTCGCACAGGTGGTCCACCAGCTGTTCCTTCGATACCAGGCGGCCGCTGCGCGTGAGCAGGATCTCGAGCAGGCCGATCTCGCGCGCGGACAGCTCCAGCATCTGGTCATTGAGATAGGCGATGCGCCCGACCTGGTCGTACGCCAGCGGCCCGTGCCGCATCAGCGTGGCACCGCCGCCGGCGCCGCGCCGCACCAGCGCGCGCACGCGCGCTTCCAGCTCGGACAGCGCGAAGGGTTTGGCCATGTAGTCGTCGGCGCCGAGGTCCAGGCCCTTGACGCGCTCGTCGACGCTGTCGGCGGCGGTCAGGATCAGCACCGGCAGCATCGCGCCGCGCGCGCGCAGGCGCTTGAGCACCTCCAGCCCGGACATGCGCGGCAGGCCCAGGTCGAGGATCAGCAGGTCGAAGGTCTGGGTCGACAGCGCCGAGTCGGCTTCCAGGCCATTGGCGACATGGTCGACGGCGTAGCCCGAGTGGCGTAGCGAACGGGTCAGGCCGTCGGCCAGCACGTCGTCATCTTCGGCGATCAGAATGCGCATGGTTGTCTCCACCCTGGCCGGCATAGCCGGCACCGGTGCGCAACGGGCACGGGGGCGCGAAGGGGCTTGCCAAGCATACTGTCTTTTTATACAGTACCCGCACGTTCCGCTGGGGCCGCCCGGGGAGACCCCCTGGAGTGCGGCCGCGCAGACAGCCGGGCCGGCGCTGATGCCGGCAAATGCCGGTGCCGCGCCACATGCGGCCTATTTATACACCATTTGATTCAAGGACGACCATGGACGACAAGAAGGCAGGTGCCGGCGTGAGCGCCGAGAAGCAGAAGGCGCTTGCCGCCGCGCTCTCCCAGATCGAGAAGCAGTTCGGCAAGGGCTCGATCATGCGCCTGGGCGACGGCGAGGTCGAAAAGGACATCCAGGTGGTTTCCACCGGTTCGCTCGGCCTGGACATCGCGCTTGGCGTCGGTGGCCTGCCGCGCGGCCGCGTGGTCGAGATCTACGGGCCGGAATCGTCGGGCAAGACCACGCTGACGCTGCAGGTGGTGGCCGAGATGCAGAAGCTGGGCGGCACCTGCGCCTTTATCGACGCCGAGCACGCGCTGGACGTCAACTACGCCTCCAAGCTCGGCGTCAATGTCGGCGACCTGCTGATCTCGCAGCCCGACACCGGCGAGCAGGCCCTCGAAATCACCGACGCGCTGGTGCGCTCGGGCTCGATCGACCTGATCATCATCGACTCGGTCGCGGCGCTGGTGCCCAAGGCCGAAATCGAAGGCGAAATGGGCGATTCTCTGCCCGGCCTGCAGGCCCGCCTGATGAGCCAGGCGCTGCGCAAGCTGACCGGCACCATCAAGCGCACCAACTGCCTGGTGATTTTCATCAACCAGATCCGCATGAAGATCGGCGTGATGTTCGGCTCGCCCGAAACCACCACCGGCGGCAACGCGCTGAAGTTCTACGCCTCGGTGCGCCTGGACATCCGCCGCATCGGCTCGATCAAGAAGGGCGACGACGTGATCGGCAACGAGACCAAGGTCAAGGTGGTCAAGAACAAGGTGTCGCCGCCGTTCCGCGAGGCCTTCTTCGACATCCTCTACGGCCAGGGCATCTCGCGCCAGGGCGAGATCATCGACCTGGGCGTCGATGCCAAGATCGTCGAGAAGTCCGGCGCCTGGTACAGCTACAACGGCGAGAAGATCGGCCAGGGCAAGGACAACGCCCGTGAATACCTGCGCGAGAACCCGGACATTGCAGCCGAGATCGAAAACAAGGTGCGCGCGGCGCTGGGCGTGGTGGCCATGAACCCCACCGCCGCAGCCGCGGCGGCAACGGTCGAAGACTGACCGCACCGGCGGCCGTCGCGCCATCCGGGAAGGCCGGGGCATCGCCGATGCCCCGGCCTTTTTGCTTGGCGGGCGGCGCCGTCTTCCCAACCGCTGATCCCGGTCACCCATGGCAACCCGTCCCCCGCTGTCGCTGAAGGCCCGCGCCGTCGGCTACCTGTCGCGCCGCGAGCACAGCCGCGCCGAGCTGGCGCGCAAGCTGGCGCCGCATGCAGAATCGCCGGAGCAGCTGGAACAGCTGCTGGACGCGCTGGAGCGCGAGAACTGGCTGTCGAACCAGCGCTTTGCCGACAGCCTCGTGCATCGCCGCGGCGCCCGCTACGGCACCGCGCGCGTGATGCAGGAGGCCAAGACCCACAAGCTCGACAGCGAACAGCTGGGCGAACTGCAGGAGCGCCTGCGCGCCACCGAGGCCGAGCGCGCGCGCGAGGTCTGGCGCAAGCGCTTCGGCACGCCGCCCGACACGCCCGAGGCGCGCGCCAGGCAGATCCGCTTCATGGTGGCGCGCGGCTTTTCGCGCGCGGTGGTCGGCAAGATCATCCAGGGCGCGGACGAGGACTACGGCGACGCGGACTGAGCCGCGCGGCGTGGCAGCGCAGGCAATTACCTGCATTGCCATCATGTGTATTTCGCTGCGTTGCGTCATCGCGCCCTGCCGGCGCCTGAGCTTTGTCGCGGCCGGGAAGCCGGTGCCTGCTGGTGCATTGCGGCAAGGCGGCCCGGGCTGCCACGCTGCCATGGTCGGCCGACAATCCGGGCGCGACAGTTGGCGCACAAGGATGTTCCCGGCCAACGCGGCATGGCATGTTAAACTCCCCGGGTTATTCGGTGCCGCGGCACCACGGTGCCCCAGCCCCCCGTATTCTCCGAATCTTCCGTATCTCCAGCCTGGCCATGCCTCTGTCCCAGCCCGTCAACCGCTCCCTGCGTCACCGTCGCGCCATCGCGGCCGAGGCGTACCAGAGGGAGGACGGCCTGTGGGACATCGAGGTGCGCCTGACCGACACCAAGCCCCGCGACATCGAACTGGCCGGCGACCGCATCCGCCCGCAAGGCCAGCCGCTGCACGACCTGTGGCTGCGCATCACGATCGATGAGCAAATGACGGTGCTGGATGCCGAAGCCTGTTCCGACTGGGTGCCTTACCCGTCGCAGTGCGACACCATCGGTCCGGCCTACCGCAAGCTGATCGGACTGAACCTGCGCAAGGGTTTCCGCAAGGCCGTGCGCGAGCGCCTGGGCGGGGTCGGCGGCTGTTCCCACCTGACCGAAGCCGCCGGCGTGCTGCCCAGCACCGCGATCCAGGCCTTTGCCGGCGAGGTCATCAGTATCCGCGACAACGGCGAGGACGATCCGAATCCGGAACCGCCCTATCAGTTGAACGGCTGCCACGCCCTGCGTTTCGACGGCGAGGTGGTTCGTCAGTTTTACCCGCGCTGGTATGGTCACCAGCCGACGCCCAAGGCAAGGGCCGAGGCCGCGCCTGCCGTCGCATCCGCGCCCCAGGCGCAGCAGCCCGCGGCCAATGGCGACCGCGGTGGTCACGCAATCGACGGCAACGACGCTGTCCCGGCCGACCGGCCGACCGGCACCTCCGGCTGATTCTCAGGATCGGCCAGCCCCGACGAGAGAGTTCGTCTTCTTTCAGATTCTTCCCTTCTACCTTTTACGCCTACCCGAAAGGAAACACGCATGAATATCCATGAGTATCAAGGCAAGGAAATCCTGCGCAAATACAATGTGCCGGTTCCGCGCGGCATCCCCGCGTTCTCGGTTGACGAGGCCCTGAAGGCCGCAGAACAGCTCGGCGGCCCGGTGTGGGTTGTCAAGGCGCAGATCCACGCGGGTGGCCGCGGCAAGGGCGGCGGCGTCAAGGTTGCCAAGAGCATGGACGAGGTCAAGACCTACGCGTCCAACATTCTCGGCATGCAGCTGGTCACGCACCAGACCGGTCCGGAAGGCAAGAAGGTCAACCGCCTGCTGATCGAAGAAGGCGCCGACATCAAGAAGGAACTGTACGTTTCGCTGGTGGTGGACCGCGTGTCGCAGAAGATCGCCCTGATGGCGTCGAGCGAAGGCGGCATGGACATCGAGGAAGTCGCTGCCCACTCCCCGGAAAAGATCCACACCCTGATCGTCGAGCCGTCGACCGGCCTGACCGACGCTGACGCCGACGACATCGCCCGCAAGATCGGCGTGCCCGACGCGAGCGTGGCGCAAGCCCGCCAGGCCCTGCAAGGCCTGTACAAGGCGTTCTACGAAACCGACGCCTCGCTGGCCGAAATCAACCCGCTGATCCTGACCGGCGACGGCAAGGTGATCGCGCTCGACGCCAAGTTCAACTTCGACTCGAACGCGCTGTTCCGTCATCCGGAAATCGTCGCCTACCGCGACCTGGATGAAGAAGACGCCAACGAAATCGAAGCCTCGAAGTTCGACCTGGCCTACATCTCGCTGGACGGCAACATCGGCTGCCTGGTGAACGGCGCCGGCCTGGCCATGGCCACCATGGACACCATCAAGCTGTTCGGCGGCGAGCCGGCCAACTTCCTCGACGTGGGCGGCGGTGCCACCACCGAGAAGGTGACCGAAGCCTTCAAGCTGATGCTGAAGAACCCGAACGTGCAGGCCATCCTGGTCAACATCTTCGGCGGCATCATGCGTTGCGACGTGATCGCCGAAGGCGTGATCTCGGCGTCGAAGGCCGTGTCGCTGAACGTGCCGCTGGTCGTGCGCATGAAGGGCACCAACGAAGAGCTGGGCCGCAAGATGCTGGCTGACTCGGGCCTGCCGATCATCTCGGCCGACACGATGGAAGAAGCCGCCCAGAAGGTCGTGGCTGCCGCCGCCGGCAAGTAAGCCGAGGCGCCGTTACCCAATACAAGCGAACTTCGGCAGCGCGCGTGGCCTTTGCCCGCGCTGCCAGAGTCAAGCAAAGGACGAAAGCATGTCGATTCTGATCAACAAAGACACCAAAGTCATTACCCAGGGCATCACCGGCAAGACCGGCCAGTTCCACACCCGTGGCTGCCGCGACTACGCCAACGGCAAGAACGCCTTCGTCGCCGGCGTGAACCCGAAGAAGGCCGGCGAAGACTTCGAAGGCATTCCCATCTACGCCAGCGTCAAGGACGCCAAGGCCCAGACCGGCGCCACCGTGTCGGTCATCTACGTGCCGCCCGCAGGCGCCGCTGCCGCGATCTGGGAAGCCGTTGACGCCGACCTGGACCTGGTGGTCTGCATCACCGAAGGCATCCCCGTGCGCGACATGATGGAAGTCAAGGACCGCATGCGCCGCGAAAACAAGAAGACCCTGCTGCTGGGGCCGAACTGCCCGGGCCTGATCACGCCGGACGAAATCAAGATCGGCATCATGCCGGGCCACATCCACAAGAAGGGCCGCATCGGCGTGGTGTCGCGCTCGGGCACGCTGACGTACGAAGCCGTGGGCCAGCTGACCGCGCTGGGCCTGGGCCAGTCGTCGGCCGTCGGCATCGGTGGCGACCCCATCAACGGCCTGAAGCACATCGACGTGATGAAGATGTTCAACGACGATCCGGAAACGGACGCCGTGGTCATGATCGGTGAGATCGGCGGTCCGGACGAGGCCAACGCGGCCAACTGGATCAAGGACAACATGAAGAAGCCGGTGGTCGGCTTCATCGCTGGCGTGACCGCGCCTCCGGGCAAGCGCATGGGCCACGCCGGCGCGCTGATCTCGGGCGGTGCCGATACCGCCCAGGCCAAGCTGGAAATCATGGAAGCCTGCGGTATCAAGGTGACCAAGAACCCGTCGGAAATGGGCCGCCTGCTGAAGGCAATGCTGTAAGCCCCTGGCCGACTTTCCCGCGACAGCGGGATCGACCGTTCCAGCAATGCCCCCGCTTCGGCGGGGGCTTTGTCTTTTGCGGGGAAGTGATTCACGCGCCATGATGGCCCTGAACATTACAAGATTGAAATCTAATCGAAAGGTTCATCGGTTAAACAGTCATGTCTGCGCCTTCAGACATCCGAAAACCCGTCAGATGACGGGGCGCACCACCACATAGAACTCGAGGAGCCTCCCCGTGGAACTGCTGTCTTCCACCACTTTCTGGATTGCGTTGGGATCGATCATCCTGACCAATATCGTCCTGTCCGGCGACAACGCGGTGGTGATCGCGCTCGCCTCGCGCAACCTGCCGCCCGCCCAGCAGAAGAAAGCCATCTTCTGGGGCAGCGCCGCCGCCATCATCATGCGCGTGGTGCTGACCGTGGCCGCGGTCAAGCTGCTGAGCCTGCCTTACCTGAAGATCATCGGCGCCGTGCTGCTGGTCTACATCGGCGTGCAGCTGCTGACCGGCGAGGACGACGAAGACGGCCATGACGCCAAGGACAATATCTGGGCCGCGATCCGCACCATCCTGATCGCCGACCTGGTGATGTCGCTCGACAACGTGGTCGCCGTGGCCGCCGCCGCGCAGAAGGGGCCGGAAGGCAGCCAGCTGCTGCTGCTGATCGTCGGCCTGGGCCTGTCGATTCCGCTGATCGTGTTCGGCAGCACCATCCTGCTCAAGGTGATGGAGCGCTTCCCGGTCATCATCGTGCTGGGCGCCGCGCTGCTCGGCTATCTCGCCGGCGAGATGCTGGTCAGCGACCCGGTCGACGCCGCCTGGTTCGAAGTCCACGTGCCGCACGCCCACCTGGTCTTCGGCGCCGCCGGCGCGATCCTGGTGGTGATCATCGGTAAGCTGCTGAGCCGCCGGTCGGCACAGACGGCCTGACGAGAGTCAGCATGGAACGGAAGGGCGGCCTGCTGGCCGCCCTTTTTCGTTGAGCGGAGCGCCGCGTGTGTCGGTGCCCCTGCCAACTAACTCATGTGAGTGATCGCACTTTTTGTCGCGCTTGCCTGTGGTAGCGGTCCCAGGTGACAATTTTTGGCGCAAGCGGCAAGCGTCACCCCGACGGGTGACGAAATTTGTCGCTTTTGACCCCCTACCGATGGGGGATGCGCCTGGCACGCTTGCTGCTCAATCGTCCCCGCGTCACGAAACCGAAGACGTGCAACGCTTAACCAAAATCTCTTCGAGGGGTCAAATCATGCAACGGGTACAAAAACTGAAGAAGCTGGGCCGCCGCGTCCAGAAGGGTTTTACGCTGATTGAACTGATGATCGTGGTGGCGATCATTGGTATCTTGGCGGCGATTGCGATTCCGCAGTATCAGGACTATGTGACGCGGTCGCGCTGGTCGAGCCCGCTCACGGAAATTGCCCCGCTGAAGCAAGCAATTGCACAATGTGCACAAGTGTCCGGTGGTAACTTGACCGCATGTGGAACGCTTGCCCAGCTTACCGCTGCGACCGGTTACCCGGCTGTACCGGCTCCGGCTGGTGTTACTCTGCTGTTTGGCGCGGGTGCGCCGACTGCCCCAACCGCGACCACGACTACTATTGAGTTGACCGCGACGGCAAACAACTTGGGTGCAGCAAACGGTTGTGTAGTAACTCTTACCGGCACCAGCAACGCGAACTCGATCGTTTGGACTGGGGCGACGACGGGAGCAACCTGCACGCGTGCCCAGACCGGTATCTAAATTCTCTAGATGCTGTAACGAAAGCGCCTTCGGGCGCTTTTTCTTTGCCTCGCGCCCAAGCTATCATGCGCCTTTCCCCAAACCAGGCGCCTCAATGCCGCCGTCCCGGATAACCCTCCCGTCGGCTGCCCTCATCGCAGCAATCGTCATCCCGCTGCTGGTCTCCAGACACACGCTGCCGCTAGCCACGTTTTACGGTGAATGGGCCGCTGCGCTGTGCGGCATTGCCGCGGTTGCTGCCGTTGCATTTCAAGCAACCCGCAGGCCGGTGACGACGACCGCGACGTCATCCGCATCGCTACCGCTAATTTCACAGCTTTTCTTGTGGCTTGTCCTCGTCAGCCTGATCTTCGCGAGCCTGGGACACGCCGACTTTTCCGGCAGCCGCCTGATGACGGTCCTGACGCTGTCGCTCGGCGCCGCCGTGGCATCCGGGGCATGGTGGTACCGCCGCACGCAGTCTGGCAGCGAATCGGATACTGGTGACGCCCTTGCCATTGCGCTGCTGATCGCGGGCCTGCTGGGTACCGTGTCGCAATGGGTGCAGTTGTTCCACCTGGAACCCCGCTCCTTCGGCCTCGTCTCCACCTACTTCTACGACACCAACCGCCGCCTCTGGGGCAACCTGAACCAGCCCAACCACCAGGCCACCGTCCACGGCCTGGCGCTGGTCGCGTCGGTGTGGCTGGCGTCGCGCGGACGTTTGCGTTTCCCGATGTGGCTCGCTGCGGTGGCCTTGCTGGAAAGCGGCATCGTGCTGTCCGGCTCGCGTACCGGCGTGCTGCATGTGGGCCTTGCCGCGTGCTACGCGTTGATCGCGGCATGGCTGGCCCGAGGCGAGCGCCGCGGTCCGGATCCGATGCAGCGCCCGGTTGGACTGGTCGTCGCTGCCGTTGCCATGGTGGCGATGCTCTTGATACTGCAACCCACGATCAAGGCCGCAGGGCAGGCCTTCGACTGGCGCCTGTTCGACACCATCGCCCAGCTCGAAGCCGAAGACCAGATCTCTGCGCGGGGCGCGCTGTGGGCGCACGCCATCGCCATGTTCCGCGCCCATCCGTGGTTCGGTGTCGGCTGGGGCGAGTTCGGCTGGGCGCAATTCCAGCAACTCGATCAGGTCGGCGTGAAGGTCGAGATGTCGCTGCACGCCCACAACGCGATCCTCGATTTGCTGGCCAAGACCGGCATCGTCGGCACCGCCGGCGTCGGCGTGATTTTGCTGGCGTGGCTGTGGCGGGTGGTGCGGGTGCGCTTGTGGCAGGGCGATGCCGAAGAGCGCAGGCAGACGGTGCTGGTGCTGGCCTGGCTGGCGATGCTGTGCGCGCATTCGATGCTGGAATACCCGCTGCATTACCTGTATTTCTTCCTGCCGTTCTGCTTCATGCTGGGGTGGCTGGAGCCGTCGGGCTTTGCCCGCTGGCGTGTGCCGTTGCCGGTGGCGCGCGGGCTGATGCTCGCGTTTGTCGCGGTGGCCGCAGTGGTGCTGGGCTCCATGTGGCAGGACTATCGCCGCGCCGAAGCGCGCGAATATGCCAGCAGCGAAGGCCGTCAGGCGTTGCCGATGCCGCGCTTCTGGTTCCGCCAGCATGCGCAGGCCGATGCGGCGGGGCAGGCCGCGATCACGCCGGAGAATGCCGCGGCACTGTTGCCCGCGCATGTCGCGGCGGTGCACCTGCTGCCGACACCGGCCATGATCGCGCGCACGGCATGGCTGCTGGCGCTGACGGGCGATGCCGCGCAAGGCCGGCAGTGGATGGAGCGCCTGGGCTGGTACTACATGGGCGACGAAGCCGCGCAGTACGCGACGATCGCGCAGGCGTGCCGCGGCGTGACCGCGGACCAGCGCCCGCAGGCGTTCTGCGGCTGGGTGGTCGACCGCTCGCGGCGGCTTGCGGAACTGGGCCGGAACTGACCTAGTAGTACGGATACGGGCTGTAGTAGACAGGCGGCGGAGGCGGCGGATAGTAGTAGTACCGCGGCGCCGGCGCCGGGACTGCGGCCACGCGCCCCGGCACGGGCACGCGATTGCCGCTGGCGTACATGCACTGCACGTAGGCAGCGTCGTACTGCTGCTGCGTGCCATAGCCGGCGTATTGCGCATTGCCGGCGCCGACTGCCGCGCCCGTCAGCAGGCCGATGCCAGCGCCCACGGCAGCGCCCGAGCCACCGTTGAAAGCCGCGCCCGCCGCGGCGCCCAGCGCGGTGCCGACCGCGGCGCTCCCTAGCGCGGCATTGTTGGCCGCCTGGGCCGAAGACACCCCGCCGACGCGTCCGAAGGCGAATTGCCGGCAGTTGTAGTCGTCGGCGCGGAACTGGTCGAAGTTCTTGCCGGTGCCCGGCAGCGCCATCACGCTGGGTCCGGACGGCAGCACGGCGCAGGCGCCGAGGGCGAGGGTGGCCACGGCCAGCGTGGCGCGGATCAGGGCATGCATGGTGTCACCCCGTGTCAGGAATTGGCTGGCGGCTGTGCCGGCACGCGTTGCCAGCCGCCGGGACAGGATGCGACGTAAGGGTAGTAGCCTTCCGGCTGGCTGCAGTGGTACCACCAGCCCTGCTGCGGCATGACGCCGTCCGGGCCGGGGGCCGGCACCGGGCCGTTCGGGCCTTGCTCGATGTACTGCGGCGGTGCCGCGGGCACGGCGGGCACCGCGACCACGGCGGGCGGATAGTAGTATGGAGCGGGGTAGCCGTAGGGATAGCCACCGTAGAACGCGCCGGGCCCAAGATAGATGCCAACGCCCACGCGGGTGCGCGTCTTCACCATGCCGTCGCGCACATTGCCGCCATGCCAGCCGGCATCGTGGAGATCGGCCCGCCCGGCAAGGGCGGCGCCGCTGGCGGCCGTGGCCGCGAGTGCCAGGGCGATCTGGCAGAGCATGCGCCCGTTCATGGTATCCACCTCATCCCCGCGCGTGCCGCGGACAGGGTCAGCCGGCCGCGATCCCGGGCGGCCCGCAATCATATTGAATACCAAATTGTCGCGCGGGGATGGCGGCGACGGCGCGCGTGGAAATGCGGCGTTACCTTTATTACCAGGGAAGGAATATGGCGTAAGAAGAGGCCGCGTCCACCCTGGCGCGGCGTACTTCGAGCGTCACGTACGCCCTGTCGCGAGGGTCGCGATCAGCCCGCCGCCACCCAGTCGCCCGACTTGCCGCCATGCTTTTCCAGCAGCTTCACATTGCCGATCACCATCCCCCGGTCCACCGCCTTGCACATGTCGTAGATCGTCAGCAGCGCGACCTGCACGCCGGTCAGGGCCTCCATTTCCACGCCGGTCTGGCCGCGGGTCTCGGTGCGCACGGTGCAGGCGATGGTGGCGCTGGCCTCGTCCAGCGCGAACTCGACCGCCACCTTGGTCAGGCCGATGGGGTGGCACAGCGGGATCAGGTCGGCGGTGCGCTTGGTGGCCATGATCGCTGCCACGCGGGCGATGCCGATCACGTCCCCCTTCTTGGCGCTGCCGTCGCGCACCAGCGCGAAGGTGGCGGGCTGCATGGTGATGGTGCCGGTGGCGACCGCGACGCGATGGGTGCTGGCCTTGTCGCCGACGTCGACCATGTGGGCTTGTCCGGCGGTGTCGAAATGGGTGAGCTGGGTCATGATCGAGAGCTTGGGGCGAACTGCATGCATGGGGCCGCCGGTGCCGCCAGTGTCGCCCCGAAAGGCCCGACCGACGCGTCCGATGGGAACGGCCACGGGAGGCCGCTATCATAGCAACATGCCAAAACACCCATCGCTTCGCAGCTCTGCCGCATCTGGCCGTGGCGCCGTGGCGGATGCCGTTCCTGCCGGTTCCGCGTCACATCGCGAAGCCGGCAGCCACCGCCGCGCCGGCGGCGCCTGGGCGCCATGGCGGCGGCCGCTGGCGGCGCTGCTGGCGCTGACGTTCGCGGCACCGGCGTGGCCACAGGGTACGCCGCGCCCGGCATCGGCGCCAGCGACGCCGGTGGCAGCGCCCCGTGCGCCGGCGCCCGCCAGCTCGGCCGAGGCCGCGGACCAGGTTTACGACAACCTGAACCGCAGCGTGAAGGCGGGCCAGAAATCCGAGTTCGGCCTGCGCACCAACAACGCGGTGGTGGAGGCCGGCGGCGTGCAGCTACCTGACCTCGGCGACCCGTCGACCGCGTCGCTGTCGCCCGACATGGAAAAACGCCTGGGTGACCGCATCATGCGCGATATCCGGCGCGATCCGCTGTACGTGCCGGATCCGCTGCTGTCCGACTACCTGAACGCGCTCGGCTACCGGCTGGTGCAGGCGGCGCGGCGGCAGAACATCTCCGGCTCGACCGGCGCCGGCACCTTCGCCACCGGCTTCGACCTGTTCGCGGTGCGCGACCGCAGCATCAACGCCTTTGCGCTGCCGGGCGGCTATATCGGCGTGCATACCGGGCTGCTGGTGCAGTCCGATACCGAATCCGAGCTGGCCTCGGTGCTGGGCCATGAAATCGGCCACGTGATGCAGCGACATATCGCGCGCGGCATCACCCAGCAGGACCAGTCGATGTGGATCGCGCTGGCGTCGATGGTGCTGGCGGGGCTGGCCGCGACGCGCAGCCCGGATGCGGCGGCGGCGCTGGCGATGGGCGGGCAGGGCGCCGCCATCGCCAACCAGCTGTCGTTCTCGCGCGGCGCCGAGCGCGAGGCCGACCGTGTCGGCTTCCAGATCCTGACCGCGGCGGGCTTCGATCCGCAGGGCATGCCCGATTTCTTCATGCGGCTGCAGCGCGCCGCGGGCACCGCCGAGAACTCGGTGCCGTCCTATGTGCGCACCCACCCGCTGACCTCCGAGCGCATCGCCGACATGCAGGACCGCGTCAGCCACGCCAGCCAGCGCAAGGTGCCCAACACGCCCGAATACGAGTTCGCGCGCATGCGCGCCCGCGTGATCCAGGAAGCGTCGCCGAGCGACCTGCAGAACCTGCGCGCGGCGCTGCGCACGCAGCTGGCCGGGGCGTCGGCGCTGCGCGCGCCGGCGGTGCACTACGCGCTGGCGTTCGTCGAGCAGCGCCTGCGCCGCTATCCGGCCGCCGAACAGGAACTGGCCGAAGCCCGCCGGCTGTACGGCAACATCCCCGGCGCCAGCTCGGGCAGCCCGATGCTCGACGTGATGGCGGTGGAACTGGCGCGCGCGCAGGGCCGCGTGCCCGAGGCGCTGGCGCAGGCCAGCGCGTCGATGAAGGCCTTCCCGCTGTCGCACGCGGTGGCGGTGGTCTATGCCGAGACCCTGATCGGCTCCGGCCGCCATGACGAAGCGGTGCGCTTCCTGCGCGAGCGCACGCGCCAGGAGACCGGCCGCAGCGAATGGTGGGAGATGCTGGCGCGCGCCTACGCCGGCCAGGGCAAGCGGCTGCAGCAGCACCAGGCGCTGGCCGAAAAGTATGCGATGGACGGCGCCTACCAGGCCGCCATCGAACAGCTGCAGATCGCGCGCAAGGCCGGCGACGGCGATTTCTATACGCTGTCCGAGGTCGACGCGCGCCTGCACCAGCTGGAGCGCCAGTACCGCGAGGACAAGCAGGACAACAAGGGCATGCCGAACTGAGCTCTCAGGTTCGTGCGGCTCAGCCGGCCGGCGCCGCCGGCTGGCGCACGAAGCCGAAGCGCTTCGGCACCTCGCTCTCGGCAATCGGCTCGATCGGCAGGTCGCGGCCGTCGTGGTGGAACACGCCCAGGTCGGCGCCGCAGGCTTCGCCATGCCAGGTGCTGGCGCCGCTGAACTGCTCCAGGTCGTGGTCGTGCAGCAGCGCCGCCTGCAAGGCCGGCGCGGTGCCCGGCGCCATGCCGGCGACGGTCCCCGCCAGCACCACGTTGCCGTGCTCGTCGGCAAAGCAGGCCTGCAGCGTGAAGGCCTGTCCCGTGGTGGTCTGCAGCGCGCCCTGGTGCAGCCGCACGATCCACGGCGCATAGCCCAGCGTCACGAACACGCGCTGCGGCCCGTTCTGGAAATACCAGCAGCCGCGCTCGTCGCACTGGTAGTTGCGCTCGATAAAGCCGATCAGCGCCTCATGGCGGATGGGGTCGCCCGAGAGCCCGTGCTGCTGCGCGTATTCATTGCGCAGGCGCCACTGCCCGCGGCGGTCCAGCGTGAGCCAGCCATAGGCATTGGGCACGTTGGGCCAGCGTGCCATGGCCTGCCTGACGATGTCGTCCATCTCTGTCTCCCCGGCGGGCTGTCGGGACCGGTGCCCGCCTTACATCATGCTGTCGAAGAATTTCAGGATCCGTGCCGGCAGCCATTCGATATGGCCGCCGAAGCGGCCGTCGGCCTGCAGCGGCAGGTGTCGGCGCCAGCCCGCGGGCGGCGTCATGAAGCCGACATGGCCGCCGTGCTCGGGCTGTTCCAGCCAGACCTGCGCGCTGGCGTCGGCGGGGCCGGGCAGGTGCCGCGCCGGCAGGAAGGGATCGTTGCGCGCGTTCAGCACCAGCGTGGGCACGGCAATGTCGCGCAGCACGGGTTTGCTGGCGGCGCGGCGCCAGTAGTCGTCGGTATCGGCAAAGCCGTGCAGCGGGGCGGTGACGACGTTGTCGAAGGCGTACAGGTCGCGGCTGGCCAGCATGGCGTCGCGGTCGAACAGGCCCGGGAACTGCTCCAGCTTGGCCAGCGACTTGCGCTTGAGCGTCTGCAGGAACATGCGCGTGTAGACCAGGTTGAAGCCGGCCGACAGCGCCGCGCCGCCGGCAGCCAGGTCCAGCGGTGCGGAAATCGCCGCGGCCGCGTGCACGTAAGCGGCACCGCTGCCGTCTTCGCCCAGCATGCGCAGCAACGCATTGCCGCCGAGCGAGATCCCCACCACCAGCAGCTTGCGGCCGCCGGCGCAGTGGTGCTGGCGCATGCGCTCGAGCACCCAGCGGATCTCGGCCGAATCGCCGGAGTGGTAGAAGCGCGGCGCCAGGTTGAGTTCGCCCGAGCAGCCGCGGAAATGCGGGATCACGCCCTGCCAGCCGCGCAGCGACAGCGCATGCATCAGCGCCTGCGCGTAGTGGCTGCCGGAGTCGCCCTCGAGGCCGTGGAACATCACCACCAGCGGCGTATCCGCCTGCACCGCGTGGGTGGTCCAGTCGAGGTCGATGAAGTCCTGGTCGGGCGTGGCCCAGCGTTCGCGGCGAAAGCCGACGCGCGGCGGGCGGCGCGTGAAGCGCGCGGGGATGATGGTCTGGGCGTGGCCGCCGCGCAGCCACCAGGGCATCGGCGTGCCCTCGCCATAGCCGTGCGCGCTGTCGGGATCTGCCTGGATCGCGTAGGGCAGGCGGTGGTGCGGAAGCTGCGTCATGCCGGCTTGTATTGCAGCGGGCCGCTGCGCGGCCGCGGGTTCAGTGCAGCGCCTGGCCCGGCGTGGCGGCCACGGCGGCAACCTGCACCGCGTTGGCCGGGCTGCAATGGATGTGGGCCAGGCGCCAGCCTTCGTGGTTCTGCATCAGCACGTAGGTGGTGTGCACGTACAGGTCGGCCTCGACGCGGTCGCTGCCAAAGCGCAGCGCCTCGGTCACGTCGAAGATCGACACGGCCATCGACGCATGGCTGCTGGTTTCGATGGCGTCGACCAGCACCGGCTGTTCTTCCAGCAGCTGCGAGAAGGCCTGGCGCAGCTGCTCGTGGCCGATCAGGCGCTGCCCGTCGGGCAGCACGCAGGTGATCGAGTCTTCGTCCAGCCACAGGCGCAGCGCGCCTTCGGCGTCGCGCAGCTTCAGCGCTTCGCGGAAAGCGTCGACGATGTCTTCGGCGGAATCGAACAGGCGGGCAAAGCGAGGCATGGTGGCAATGGACGTGGCTAGGGCAGGGGCGGCAGGGACATCAGGGACGTCAGGGAGGTCAGGGCCGGTGCAGCAGCTTGCGCAGCTCGACGAACACCATTTCCGGTTCGATCTCTTTCAGGCAGCGCAGGTGGCCCAGCGGGCACTCGCGCTTGAAGCACGGACTGCACTCCAGCTGCAGCCACATGATACTCGCTGCCTGTGACAGCGGCGGCGTGTGGCGGGGATCGCTCGAGCCGTACACCGCCACCTGGGGCCGGCCCAGTGCCGCGGTCACGTGCATCAGGCCCGAATCGTTGCAGACCGCGGCTTCGGACAGCGCCAGCAGGTCGACCGCGTCGTCGAGCGAGGTCTGGCCGCACAGGTTGCGCACGAACGGCGCCTCGCTGACGATCTCGGCGGCGATCTCGGCATCCTTGGCCGAGCCCAGCGTGATCATCTGCGCGTACGGATACGAGCGCCGCAGCATCTGCGCCAGTCTGGCGAAATGCGCCGCGGGCCAGCGCTTGGCCGGGCCGAACTCGGCGCCCGGGCAGAACGCGATCACGCGCGTGTGCGGCGCCAGGCCAAAGCGCTCGGCGGTGGCGGCCACGCGCGCCGCGTCCACGCGCAGGCGCGGCTCGGACAGGTTCTCGGGCAGGCGCGCGCCGGGCTTGAGCGCCAGGCGCGCGTAGTGCTCCACCATCGGCGGGCGGTGGTCGCGCGGCGGATTGGCGTGGCGCACGTTGAGCATGCCGAAGCGCGCTTCGCCGCGGTAGCCGATGCGCAGCGGAATGCCGGCCAGCCACGGGATCAGTGCCGACTTGAGCGAGTTCGGCAGCACGTAGGCGAGGTCATAGCCTTCGTTCTTCAGCTGCTGCGCGAACATCAGCCGCGCCGACAGCTGCAGCTTGCCGTGCGCAAGGTCCGACGGGAACACGCGGCCGATTTCCGGCATGCGCGCGAGCACCGGCGCGACCCACTTGGGCGCGAGGGCGTCGATGACCAGGCGCGGATGGCGCGCCTTGAGCAGCGCGAACAGCGGCTGCGCCATCAGGGCGTCGCCGATCCAGTTGGGGGCGATGACGAGGGCTTTCTTCATGGAAGGGGCGCAAGGAGCCGGCACGGGCGCAGCGGCGCGGGCGCCGGCAACGCCAACGCTCCGGGGCGCCAGTGGGCGGCCCGGAGCGTCAGGGGGGTGCGATGGCAGGCGGCTCGGGTCAGTGGTGGCCCTTCAGCACGGTGCCCGGCTTGAGCTTGTACACGGTGCCGCAGTACGGGCACTTGGCTTCGCCGGTGTCGGCCACGTCGAGAAACACGCGCGGATGGTAGTTCCAGGCCGGGGTGTTGGCGGTCGGGCAGTGCAGCGGAATGTCTTCGGCGCCGATTTCGATGATGGTCGCGGTTTGCGTCATGGTGTTGCAGGGAATAAAACTTATTGTTCGTCAAAACAAGGAACGTGCCGTGCCCGCAGAAGCGGGCGCCGGACACTTGGGCTGCCGGCCGGTGCTCACACCAGCGTCAGCCACTTCTTGTACTTTTCGTCGGTGCCGCCGACGGCGGCAAAGAAGGCGTCCTGGATCTGCTTGGTCACCGGGCCGCGGCGCCCTTCGCCGATGATGCGGTCGTCCAGCTCGCGGATCGGCGTGACCTCGGCGGCGGTGCCGGTGAAGAAGGCTTCGTCGGCGCAGTACATCTCGTCGCGGGTGATGCGCTTCTCGCGCACTTCGATGCCCAGGTCGCGCGCGATGGTCAGGGTGGCGTCGCGGGTGATGCCGTCCAGGCACGAGGCCAGGTCCGGGGTGTAGATCACGCCGTTGCGCACGATGAAGACGTTCTCGCCCGAGCCTTCGCTGACGTAGCCGTCGGTGTCGAGCAGCAGCGCTTCGTCGTAGCCCAGGCCGGTCGCCTCCTGGTTGGCCAGGATCGAGTTGATGTAGTAGCCGCTGGCCTTGGCGCGCACCAGCGACACGTTGACGTGGTGGCGGGTGAACGAAGAGGTCTTCACGCGGATGCCGCGCTCCATGCCTTCCTCGCCCAGGTAGGCGCCCCACGGCCACGCGGCGATGGCGACGTGGATGGTGTTGCCCTTGGCCGAGACGCCCAGCTTTTCCGAGCCGATCCACACGATCGGGCGGATGTAGCAGGATTCCAGGTTGTTGGCGCGCACCACTTCGCGGGTGGCGGCTTCCAACGTGGCCTCGTCGAACGGCATCGCCATCTGGAAGATCTTGGCCGAATTGAACAGGCGGCGGGTGTGCTCCTTCAGGCGGAAGATGGCGGTGCCTTCCGGGGTCTTGTAGGCGCGCACGCCCTCGAACACGCCCATGCCGTAGTGCAGCGTATGCGTCAGCACGTGGATCTTGGCGTCGCGCCACTCGATCAGCTTGCCGTCCATCCAAATCTTGCCGTCGCGATCCGCCATCGACATGTCTGTTCTCCCTGCGCCGAGGAAATAGCAAAAACGATATTGTAAGCCCGGGGGGCATGGGTCACAACGCGGCGCGGGCGCCGCGGCGGTCTAGAATGCGCTTTTTCCCGGCATTGTCGCCGCATTGTCGCTGCATTGGCGGAGGCGTGCCGCCAGTCGACCTTCCTGCAAGCCGTGCCTTCGAGCCCACATTCCAGCCCCGATCGTCAGCCCGACGCACCACCGGACGCCCCTGGCACGCCGGAGGCAGACTGGCGGCAGGCGCTGGATGCGCTGCGCGCCCTTGCCGGCACCGACCCGGCCACCGCGCAAGGTGCGGCGGCACCGACCCGGCGCTTGCTGTGGGCCCTGACCCTGGACGCCGACGGCGCGCCCGGCACGATCGAGCCGCTCGAGCAGGTGCGCGGCCCCAAGGGCTGGGGCAAGCCCCGCCCGGTGCCGCTGGCGCGCATCGCCGAGGACGAGCGGCTCGAGCCATGGGATGCGCGCGTGGCGCGCGCCATCCGCCGCGATGCCTCGCATCACCGCCGCTACGTGCTCGACCGCGCCATGGCGCTGATGGCGCTGGCCGGGCACCCGGGCGTGGTGCTGACCCATGCGCCCACGCAGACATTGGACGTGGTCGAGGACGCGCCCGCGCTGGAGGCCGTGCGCAGTGCCGGCCGCTACGTGCTGCGGCTGTTCCCGCCGGTGCGCGAGGCGCCGGCGCTGGAGGGACTGTTGCCCGCCGCCGCGCGGCAGGAGGCCGAGGCGCTGCGCCAGTTCACGCTGCTGCGCGACGGCCCGCACCGGCTGCGGCTGGTCCGCTATACCCCGGCGCAGTTCGAGGCAGCGCGGCTGATCGGCAACGGCCTGGCCGTTCCCGAGGAGGGCCACGCCCGGCTCGACCAGACCCTGCGCGCGCTGGCCGGCCAGTTCCAGATCCAGGCCGATGCCGCGGCCGGCTCGCGTGCGGTCGAGGCCGAGGCCCGGCTGCGCGCCGAAGTGGCGCCGGTGGGGCGCGGCATCTCGCTGCGGCTGGTGGTGACGCCGCTGGGCCCGCTCGGGCCGCGGCTGGCGCCCGGTGCCGGGCGCGAACGGCTGATGGCGACGGTGCGCGGCGAAACCCTGTCCACGCAGCGCGACCTCGACGCGGAGCTCGCCAGCGTGGCCGAAGTCTTCGCCGCGCTGCCGCAGCTGGTGGCGCTGTCGCCGCCGGGCGGCGAGTACACCTGGACGCTGGACGATCCCGAGGATGCGCTCGCGGTGGTCGAGGCGCTGCCGGCGCTGCCCGCGGTGCAGGCGGTCGAATGGCCGCGCGGCAAGGAATTGCGCGTGCTGCCCGCCGACCTGCCGCAGCTGGGGGTGCAGATCGAAAGCCGGGGCGCCTGGTACAAGCTGGCGGGCGAGCTGCGCGTGGCCGAGGGGCTGGTGCTGGAACTGGGCAAGCTGATCGACTGGACCGGCAGCCATGCCGGGCGCTTCGTGCCGATGGGGCAGGGCGTCTACGTGGCGCTGACGCAGGTGCTGCGCGGCCGGCTGCGCGATCTTGCCGGCGTGGGCGAACGGGTGCCTGACGGCATCCGCGTGCCGCAGATGGCCACGCCGTGGCTGGACGACGTGCTGGCCGGCGCCGGCGTCGATCCCGACGCGCACTTCCGCACGCGTATCGCCCGGCTGCGCGCCGCGCGGGAGAGCGAAATCGCGCTGCCGGCCACGCTGGCGGCCGAGCTGCGCCCCTACCAGGAAGCCGGCTACCGCTGGGCCATGACGCTGGCCGCTTCCGGCCTGGGCGCCTGCCTGGCCGACGACATGGGCCTGGGCAAGACCCTGCAGGCGCTGGCGCTGCTGGTGGCGCGCGCCGGCGGCGGCGCGGCGCTGGTGATCGCGCCGACCTCGGTGTGCGGCAACTGGGCCGCCGAGGCGCGGCGCTTCGCACCCACGCTCAACGTCCACGTCTATGCCGAGGGCGATCGCGACGCGCTGCTGGCGCAGGCCGGGCCGCATGACCTGGTGATCGTCTCGTACACGCTGCTGCAGCAGGCCAGCCGCGACTTCTGCGCGCGCGCCTGGCATACCGTGGTGGCCGACGAGGCCCAGGCCTTCAAGAACGCAGTCACGCGGCGGGCGCAGGCGATGTTCGCGCTGCCGTCGGACTTCCGCATGGCGCTGACCGGCACCCCGGTAGAAAACCGGCTGGCGGAGCTGTGGTCGGTGATGCGGTTCTGCAATCCGGGCCTGCTGGGTTCGCTGGCGCGCTTCAACGAGCATTTCGCCAACCCGATCGAACGCGCCGGCAGCCGCGAGGCGCGCCTGCGGCTGCGCCGCATGATCGCGCCGTTCGTGCTGCGCCGGACCAAGGCGCAGGTGCTGGACGAACTGCCGCCGCGTACCGAGCTGGTGATCCGGGTCGAGCCCGAGCCGGTCGAAGCCGCACACTACGAGGCGCTGCGCCGCCAGGCGCAGACCGAGGCCGAGGCCGCGCTGGCGCGCGTCGAAGCCGCGCGCAAGGCCACCCGCGATGCGCCCGCCGGCGCCAGGGCGCGCGCGCTGGCGCAGGCCCAGCACCAGGCGCAGGCGCGCCTGCACGTGCTGGCGCAGCTGATGCGGCTGCGCCGCGCCGCCTGCGATCCGCGCCTGGTCACGCCTGAAGTGAGTGGGCAACTGAGCGAAGGCGCCAAGGTGCGGGCCTTCGTCGAGCTGGCCAGCGGGCTGGCCGCCAGCGGCCACAAGACCCTGGTGTTCAGCCAGTTCGTCGATTTCCTGCAGCTGCTGCGCCAGGGGCTGGAGCGCGCCGGGCTGGCGCTGCAATACCTGGACGGCGCCACGCCCGCGGCCGAGCGCACGCGCCGCGTGGCGGCGTTCCAGGCGGGCGCGGGCGATGTCTTCCTGATCAGCCTGAAGGCCGGCGGCTACGGCCTGAACCTGACCGCGGCCGACTACGTGATCATCGCCGACCCGTGGTGGAACCCCGCCGCCGAAGACCAGGCCATGGGCCGCGCGCACCGCATCGGCCAGCAGCGCCCGGTTACGGTGTACCGGCTGATCAATGCGGGCACCATCGAGGAGCGCATCGTCGAGCTGCACCGCGACAAGCGCGCGCTCGCCGACGGCCTGCTGGAGGCCGACGACGACCACGCCGCGGGTATCGGCGCGCCGCTGCCGGATGTCGACGAACTGGTGGGGCTGCTGCGGCGCTGAAGCGCAGGCCGCGCCGAGGCGTGCCCAAACGGTGCATCGCCATATGCCCGCTCGGCATACCTTCAGGCAAACTCAGTCGTTTGGTTTTGGCAGGAACCTTGCTATCTTGTTGCGCTGGCCCGGGGCTCAGATCCCGGCCATCGTGCAGGTCCGCCGCGAAGTCCGCCGCGCCGGGCCGCTTCCTGTGACATTCACCGACGGTGCCCCCATGCCCAACTCGTCCCGCCTGCTTCCGCGCTTGTCCTTCCGTTCCGCCGCCAGCGTGGCCGCGCTGTGCGCCGCCGCCATCGGCACGGCCAGCCTGCCCGCCCACGCGCAGGGCGAATGGCCGACGCAGCCGGTGACGATCCTGATGGGCTTCACCGCCGGCTCGGGCGTCGACATCGTCGGCCGCACGCTGCAGGAATCGCTGCAGAAGTCGCTGAAGACCACCATCGTCTATGACTACCGGCCGGGCGCCGGCGGCAACGTCGCCTCCGAGGTGGTGGCGCACGCCAAGCCGGACGGCTACACGCTGCTGCTCGGCACCGCTGCCACGCACGGCATCAACCCGGCGCTGTACAAGACCCTGCCGTTCGATGCCGACGCCGATTTCACCCCGATCGCGCCGCTGGTCGAGGTCTCCAACGTGCTGACCGTCAACCCGGCGGTGCTCGACGTCAAGTCGGTCAGGGAATTCATCGAGAAGGTCAAGGCCAATCCGGGCAAGTACAACTTTGCCTCCACCGGCAACGGCACCGGCACGCACCTGGCGTTTGCCGAGTTCAACGCGCGCGCCGGTCTGGACATGGTGCACGTGCCCTACAAGGGCGGCCCCGATGCGCTGCAGGCGGTGGTGAAGGGCGAGGTCTGCTGCATCTTCAACCAGGTGCAGAGCGTGCTGCCGCAGTTCCGCGCCGGCAAGGTGCGCCTGCTGGGCGTGACCACCAAGCAGCGCGTGCAGGTGATTCCCGATGTGCCGACCATTGCCGAAAGCGGCCTGCCCGGCTTCAACAGCACCATCTGGTTCGGCCTGTTCGGGCCCAGGGGGCTGGACCCGAAGATCGCGCGCAAGGTCAATGACGCGGTCAGGGTGGCGCTGGAAACGCCGGCGATCCGCCAGAAGCTGATCGATGCCGGCAACACGCCGCGGGTCGAGACCGTGGACCAGTTCAAGGCCACGGTGAAGGCCGACCGCCAGAAGTGGGCGGGCGTGGTCAAGACCGTGGGCGCTTCGATCGACTGATGCGTGCCCCCAAGGCTGGCTGCGGGCGCGGCTAGGCCCGTACCCCCAGCCGCGTCAGCAGGTGCGCCAGCTGCGCCTGGGTGCCGGTGCCGGTCTTGGTGAAGATCGCCTTGAGCTGGGTGCGCCCGGTCTCGCGCCGGATGCCGATCAGTTCGCACGCCTCGGGCAGGCCGATGCCCGAAGACAATTGCAGCGCCAGCCGGATCTCCGCCGGCGTCAGGCCGTAGAGGTCGCGCAACACGGTCGGCAGCGTCATCGGTGCGGCGCCCGGTTCGTGAATGGCCACCAGCACGCTGGGGCGCTGCCAGTCCAGCGCCAGGTGATGCGCCGGCGGCAGCGGCAGCAGGATCACCTGCGCCTGCCGGCCGGCGCTGTCGACCGCGCGCAGCGCCTGCGCCGGCTGCGCGCTGGCCGGGTTGCCCACCGCGCGCAGCGCGTCGGCGAACGGACGCGACAGGGTCCAGCCGCCATCGTCGCGCGTGGCAGCCAGCGGCGCCGCGACGCTGGTTTCGATCGACACCGCCGGCAGCAGCCGGCGCACCCAGGTTTCGCCGATGCTGTTGGCCATCAGCGCCTTGCCGTCGTCGCGGAACACGATCACGCCGAACGGCAGCCGCTCCATCAGTTGCGACGACGCATGCGCCAGCGCCGATACCTGGTGGGTGCGCTCGCGCAGCGCCATGGCCTGGCGCACGTGCGGGATGGCCCAGTCGAGCGCGCGCGCGTCCTCGGGCGAGTAATGCTCGTGGCCATGCGGGCGCTGCAGCGACAGGAACACGTCGTAGTGCGGCTGGCGCTCGATCAGGCAGGCCATCACCGACGACTGCTCGATCGGCCGCAGGAACTCGCCGTAGAAGGGCGACTGCCGCATGACCTGCGGGCCCAGTTCGCGCGAATCGATATACCAGCTGCCCACCGCCATGCGCCGTGCGAACGGCAGCGCCGGGTCGATCGCGGCGAACTGGTCGCGGTAGGCGGCCACCGCCTCGGGCATCGGGTTGACCTCCTGGTGTACCAGCACGCGCTCATGCACGGTGTCGAGCACGAGCAGGTGGGCGTGGCTGCTGCCGCTGGCCTGGCACAGCGCGCTCAGGCTGCGCTGCCAGGCATCGGCGTCGAAAATCCCCTCGTACAGCGCGCGAATGGTGTCGTGCATCTGTGTATCGCTCATGGCTTCCCTTCTTTTTTACTTCTTGTACTTTTAGCACTTTACCCGCGTGGCAGAGCGCGTGCCGCCGGCACGGCGCCGGCGTGTGGCACGGCTTGCGGGTTCAGCCCTGTCGTTCGGCCCTGTCGTTCAGCCCTGTTCCAGCGCCGCGCCCAGGCGCGAGAGCAGGTGCGTGAGCTGGGCCTGGCTGTTGCAGCCGGTCTTGTGGAAGACCGCCTTGAGCTGCGTGCGCGCGGTTTCGTGGCGGATGCCGAGCTGCTGGCTGGCTTCGGGCAGGCCCTGGCCGTGCGCCAGCTGCACGCTCAGCCGGGTCTCGGCCGGCGTCAGCCCGTAGAGGTCGCGCAGCACGGGGCCGAGCAGCAGCGGCGCGCGGTCCTGCTCGTGCACGATCACCAGCGCGGCCGGTTCCTGCCACTGCGCGGCAAAGGCGTGCGACGGCGGCAGCGGCAGCACGATCACCTGCGCGCAGGCGTCGCCGCTGGTGGCGCGCGCCGCCTGCGCGGCCACGGCCTGGCGCGGGTCGCACGCGGCCTGGACCATGTCGGCGAACGGGCGCGACAGGCTCCACTCCGACACCTTGCCGGCCGGGTCCAGCCGCCGCGCCCAGCGTTCGCCGGCGCGGTTGCACAACAGCACGTGGCGCTGCGGCGAAAACACCAGCAGGGCGAAATTGAGCCGCTCCACCAGCTGCGTCGACAGCCGCGCCAGCACCGTCAGCCCGAGGGTGCGGTCGCGCATCGCCATGGCGCTGCGCATATGCGGGATGATCCAGTCCAGGCCGCCGGTGTCGATGCTCGAGAACAGCGGCTGCCGGCGCGCGCGCTGCATCGAGAAATAGACTTCGTAATGGGGCTGGCGCTCGACCAGGCAGGCCACGTAGGAGCGCAGGCCATAGCGGTGGAAGAAGTCGCGGTAGAACGGATGGCGCGCCATGGTGCCTTCGCCCAGCTCGCGCGCATCGATATACCAGTCGCCCGGCTGCATGCGCGGCGCGAACTGCTTGGCCGGGTCGATCGCCTGGTAATCCGATTCGTATTCGGTGAACAGCTCGACCACCGGGTTGACGATCTCGTTGACGCTGATCTGGTCGCGTACCGTGTCCCAGACCATCATCGAGGCATGCGCCGCCCCCGCCAGTCCGGTCAGGGTGCGCAGGCTGTCCTGCCAGGCCCCGGGATCCAGAATGCCCTCGTACAAGCCGCGGATGGCTCCGTGCATGTCGGCTTCATTCATCTGACTTACCCCTTGCATTCGCGACAAAGTAATGCGCGGCGCCGGTGGTGCGTCCGCTCGCACCCCGGCATGCTTTGTTGTTCTGGCTGCTTGCAGTGGGCCGTATGGTTAGCCTCTTGTCGGCCGCCGCTTGTCTTGGCCGTTTGTAGACCGGCTCTGGCGTGATTGTGTGTCTGATGTAGCAGACGTTGCGTACATTACCGCACTTGGGGGTCTCGCGGAAAACGCGAGCGCCCCTTCTTTGGTGGGGAGTCGGGTCAGGCGCAGCACCCATTGGCGCTGGCTGGCGGACCGTTTGTGCCTTGCGGGGCGCATCATGGTGCGCCACGGTCCGGATTCGGCAAAGCCCCCATCGCGTTCAGGTAAAATGCCGGTTTCCCCGAGTCCGCAGCGAAATCTCGCGCCATCCACCGTCATGACCTCTGTCCTGCGTCTTTCCGATCTGATCTCCCAAGGCAAACTTTCCGGCAAGCGTGTGTTCATCCGTGCCGACCTGAACGTGCCGCAGGATGACGCCGGCAATATCACCGAAGACACCCGCATCCGCGCCTCCGTGCCCGCCATCGAGGCCTGCCTGGGCGCCGGCGCCGCGGTGATGGTCACGTCCCACCTGGGCCGCCCGACCGAGGGCGAGTTCAAGCCCGAAGACTCGCTGGCGCCGATCGCCGCGCGCCTGTCCGAACTGCTTGGCAAGCCGGTCAAGCTGGTGCAGAACTGGGTCGACGGCGTCGAGGTGGCGCCCGGCCAGGTGGTGCTGCTGGAAAACTGCCGCGTCAACAAGGGCGAGAAGAAGAACAGCGACGAGCTGGCGCAGAAGATGGCCAAACTCTGCGACATCTACGTCAACGATGCCTTCGGCACCGCGCACCGCGCCGAGGCCACCACCCACGGCATCGCCAAATACGCCCCGATCGCCTGCGCCGGCCCGCTGCTGGCCGCCGAGATCGACGCGCTGGGCAAGGCGCTGGGCCAGCCGGCGCGCCCGCTGGTGGCGATCGTCGCCGGCTCCAAGGTCTCGACCAAGCTGACCATCCTGAAGTCGCTGGCCGACAAGGTCGACAACCTGGTGGTTGGCGGCGGCATCGCCAACACCTTCATGCTGGCCGCCGGACTGAAGATCGGCAAGTCGCTGGCCGAAGCCGACCTGGTCGGCGACGCCAAGGCCATCATCGATATCATGGCCAAACGCGGCGCCTCGGTGCCGATTCCCGTCGACGTGGTCTGCGCCAAGGAATTCAGCGCGACCGCCGCGGCTACCGTCAAGGACGTCAAGGACGTCGCCGACGACGACATGATCCTCGACATCGGTCCGAAGACCGCGGCGATGCTGGCCGATCAACTGAAGGCCGCCGGCACCATCGTCTGGAACGGCCCGGTGGGCGTGTTCGAGTTCGACCAGTTCGGCAACGGCACCCGGGTGCTGGCCGAGGCCATCGCCGAATCGAAGGGGTTCTCGATCGCCGGCGGCGGCGACACGCTCGCCGCCATCGCCAAGTACGGCATTGCCGACCGCGTGGGCTATATCTCGACCGGCGGCGGCGCGTTCCTGGAATTCCTGGAAGGCAAGAAGCTGCCCGCCTTCGAAGTGCTGGAGCAGCGCGCCGCAGGCTGACGCATCCGCCCCGCGCCTGGCAGGGCCGTCGGCCCGCCGGGCGCGCAACACCGGCCGCCGGGCCATCGAGCGCTGAAACCAGGAAACCCCCCGCATGACCCGTTCCACCAAGATCGTCGCCACCATCGGCCCCGCCTCCAGCACGCTGGAAATCCTGACGCGCATGATCGCGGCGGGGGTCGACGTGGTGCGGCTGAACTTTTCGCACGGCACCGCCCAGGACCACCTCGACCGCGCCCGGCTGGTGCGCGAGGCGGCGCAGGCGTGCGGGCGCGAGGTCGCCATCATGGCCGACCTGCAGGGCCCCAAGATCCGCGTGGGCAAGTTCGAGCACGGCAAGGTGCTGCTCAAGGCGGGCGCGCCCTTTATCCTCGATTCCAACTGCAAGCTCGGCAACGAAGAGCGCGCCGGCCTGGACTACCAGGACCTGCCGCGCGACGTCGGCCCGGGCGACCTGCTGCTGCTCAACGACGGCCTGATCGTGCTGGTGGTCGACCGCGTGCTGGGCAACGAGATTTTCACCACCGTGCGCGTGGGCGGCGAGCTGTCCAACAACAAGGGCATCAACCGCCAGGGCGGCGGGCTGTCGGCGCCGGCGCTGACCGCCAAGGACATGGACGACATCAAGACCGCCATGGCCCTGGGCGCGGACTACCTTGCGGTGAGCTTCCCCAAGAACGCCACCGACATGGAAATGGCGCGCCAGCTGGCCGCCGTGGCCGGCCAGCCGCACGGCCACCGGGCCCGCATGATCGCCAAGATCGAGCGCGCCGAGGCCATCCATCCGGGCGTGCTGGAGGAAATCCTGCAGGCCTCCGACGGCATCATGGTGGCGCGCGGCGACCTCGCCGTGGAAGTCGGCAATGCCGCCGTGCCGGCGCTGCAGAAGCGCATGATCAGGCTGGCGCGCGAGGCCAACAAGCTCACCATCACCGCGACGCAGATGATGGAAAGCATGATCGTCAACCCGGTGCCGACCCGCGCCGAGGTCTCGGACGTGGCCAACGCCGTGCTCGACGGCACCGACGCCGTGATGCTGTCGGCCGAGACCGCCGCCGGCCGCTATCCGGTCGAGACCGTCGAGGCCATGGCCGCGGTCTGCATCGAGGCCGAGAAGTCCGAGGTGGTGCAGCTCGACACCGATTTCCTGAACCAGACCTTCTCGCGCATCGACCAGTCGGTGGCGATGGGGGCGCTGTTCACCGCCTATCATTTGCAGGTGAAGGCGATCGCGGCGCTGACCGATTCCGGCGCGACCGCGCTGTGGATGAGCCGGCACCGCATCCATGTACCGATTTACGCGATGACGCCCAACCTGGCGTCGCAGCGCAAGATGCAGCTGTACCGCAACGTGGTGCCGCTGCCGCTGCAGTCGAGCACCGACCGCGATACCGCGCTGGAGCAGGCCGAGGAGCTGCTGCTGGCGCAGGGCGTGGTGCAGCGGGGCGATTTCATCGTGCTGACCATCGGCGAGCCGATGGGGCAGCCGGGCGGTACCAACACCCTGAAGATCGTCAGGGTGGGACATTGAGCGCCGACAGAAGAATACCGAGACACCCCATTTTCATTTAGGAGTTAGACATGCCACTCGTTTCGATGCGCCAGCTGCTGGACCACGCAGCCGAGAACAGCTACGGCCTGCCGGCCTTCAACGTGAACAACCTCGAGCAAGTGCAGGCCATCATGCAGGCGGCCGACGAGGTCAACGCTCCGGTGATCATGCAAGCCTCGGCCGGCGCCCGCAAATACGCCGGCGAGCACTTCCTGCGCCACCTGATCGAAGCCGCGGTCGAAGCCTATCCGCATATCCCGGTGGTGATGCACCAGGACCACGGCCAGTCGCCGGCGATCTGCCAGGCCGCGATCGACCTGGGCTTCTCGTCGGTGATGATGGACGGCTCGCTGCGCGAAGACGGCAAGACCCCGGCCGACTACGAATACAACGTCGACGTGACGCGCAAGGTGGTGCAGCTGTCGCACGCCATCGGCGTGACCGTCGAGGGCGAGCTGGGCTGCCTGGGTTCGCTCGAAACCGGTGAAGCCGGCGAGGAAGACGGCATCGGCGCCGAAGGCAAGCTGGACCACTCGATGCTGCTGACCGACCCCGAGCAGGCCGCCGACTTCGTCAAGGCCACCCAGCTCGACGCGCTGGCCATTGCCATCGGCACCTCGCACGGCGCCTACAAGTTCACCCGCAAGCCCACCGGCGATATCTTGGCGATCAACCGCATCAAGGAAATCCACGCGCGCATCCCCAACACCCACCTGGTGATGCACGGCTCGTCGTCGGTGCCGCAGGAACTGCTGGAAGAGATCCGCAAGTTCGGCGGCGACATGAAGGAAACCTACGGCGTGCCGGTCGAGGAAATCCAGGAAGCGATCAAGTACGGCGTGCGCAAGATCAATATCGACACCGACATCCGCCTGGCCATGACCGGCGCGATCCGCCGCTTCTTCGTCGAGAACCCGAGCAAGTTCGACCCGCGCGAATACCTGAAGCCGGCCCGCGAAGCCGCCAAGCAGGTGTGCAAGGCGCGCTACCTGGCGTTCGGCTGCGAAGGCCAGGCCGGCAAGATCAAGCCGGTGGCGCTGAGCGAGATCGCGCAGCAGTACAAGTCGGGCAAGCTGGCGCAGGTCGTGCAGTAAGTCTCAACCGTCGTTCCCGCGCAGGCGGGAACCCAGCGTCTTTCACGCGGCGCTGACCAAAGGCAAAAGTCACTGGGTCCCCGCCTCCGCGGGGACGACGCATTTTTAAGCGTCAGTGTTTTTTGCGGACGCTGTGCTTTACCTCCGTTCGATCGGAACCATCATGACCAACGCTCTCTACCAGTCCTCCATCAACTCGCTGCCGCTGCTGGGCCACGGCAAGGTGCGCGACAACTACGCCGTCGGCAACGACAAGCTGCTGATCGTCACCACCGACCGCCTGTCGGCGTTCGACGTCATCATGGGCGAGCCGATCCCCGACAAGGGCCGCGTGCTGAACCAGATGGCAAACTTCTGGTTCAAGAAGCTCGCCCACATCGTGCCGAACCACGAGACCGGCATCGCGCCCGAGACCGTGGTCGCCGCGGACGAGGTGGAGCAGGTCTGG
Source organism: Cupriavidus nantongensis (assembly GCF_001598055.1). Classification (NCBI taxonomy): domain Bacteria; kingdom Pseudomonadati; phylum Pseudomonadota; class Betaproteobacteria; order Burkholderiales; family Burkholderiaceae; genus Cupriavidus; species Cupriavidus nantongensis. Next base: position 877,216 of record NZ_CP014844.1, read on the forward strand.
GGCCGTGCGGTGGTGGTCAAGCGCCTGAAGCCGATCCTGGTCGAGGCGGTGGTGCGCGGCTATCTTGCCGGCAGCGGCTGGAAGGACTACCAGGCCACCGGCAAGGTGTGCGGCATCGAGCTGCCGCCGGGCCTGCAGAACGCGCAGAAGCTGCCCGAGCCGATCTTCACGCCGGCGGCCAAGGCCGAGATGGGCGAGCACGACGAGAACATCTCGTTCGCCGAGGTCGAGGCGCGCATCGGCATCCCGCTGGCGCGCCAGATGCGCGAGATCTCGATCCGCCTGTACAAGGAAGCGGCCGAGTTCGCCGCCACGCGCGGCATTATCATCGCCGACACCAAGTTCGAGTTCGGCCTGGACGACAACGGCGTGCTGACGCTGATGGACGAAGTGCTGACTGCCGACTCGTCGCGCTTCTGGCCGGCCGATTCGTACCAGGTGGGCACCAACCCGCCGTCGTTCGACAAGCAGTTCGTGCGCGACTGGCTCGAAGCCGTGCGCATCGACGGCAAGCCGTGGCCCAAGACCGCGCCGGCGCCGCAGCTGCCGGACGACGTGATCGAGAAGACCGCGGCGAAGTACCGCGAGGCGCTGACGCGGCTGACGGGTGAAGAGTTGAAGTAATTTCGTTGCCACTGGCTTTCAACAGCCAACGGTGTTCCCCTCTCCCCTCATGGGGAGAGGGCAGGGTGAGGGGTGGTTTGGCAAGGCACCACGCGTCGAGAGCCGCCAGGCCCTCACCCCCACCCCTCTCCCGCCAGCGGGAGAGGGGAGCAAACCAGCAAGGATCAAACGTGAGCAAGCAAGATAAGCCATTGGTCGGCGTCGTCATGGGCAGCAGCTCCGACTGGGACGTGATGCAGCACGCCGTGGCGATGCTGAAGGATTTCGGCGTGCCGTTCGAAGCCCAGGTGGTGTCCGCGCACCGCATGGCCGACGACATGTTCCGCTATGCCGAAAGCGCGCGCAGCCGCGGCCTGCGTGCCATCATCGCCGGTGCCGGCGGAGCCGCGCACCTGCCCGGCATGATCGCCGCCAAGACCATCGTGCCGGTGTTCGGCGTGCCGGTGCCGTCGAAGTACCTGCGCGGCGAGGACTCGCTGCTGTCGATCGTGCAGATGCCCAAGGGCGTGCCGGTGGCCACCTTCGCCATCGGCGAAGCGGGCGCGGCCAACGCCGCGCTACATGCGATCGCCACGCTGGCCGCTACCGACGACGCGCTGGCTGCCGCGCTGGAAGCGTTCCGCGCGAAGCAGACCGAAGCCGCGCGCGCGATGACCTTGCCGCTGTAATGCCGCCGCTGTAACCCTCCGGACCCACACGGAACCGAGCAATGCCTACCGATATCCATCCCCACCTCTCCGAAGCCCACACGCCGGAATCGCGCGCCGAATTCGGCGTCGACCGTCCCGACGCGCCCATCCTGCCCGGCGCGTGGCTGGGCATGCTGGGCGGCGGCCAGCTCGGCCGCATGTTCACGCATGCGGCGCAGGCGATGGGCTATCGCGTGTGCGTGCTCGACCCGGACCAGGACAGCCCGGCGGGCGTGGTCGCCGACAAGCATATCTGCGCCCAGTACACCGACGAGGCCGCGCTGGCCGAGATGGGCAAGCTGTGCCAGGCGGTCAGCACCGAGTTCGAGAACGTGCCGTCGCTGTCGCTGGACCGGCTCGAGCAGCTGGGCGCGTTCGTCGCGCCACGCGGCTACTGCGTGTCGATCGCGCAGAACCGCATCGGCGAGAAGAAATTCTTTGCCGCCTGCGCCGAGCGCACCGGCGTGCCGACGGCGCCGCACTGGGTGATCCAGCACGACGCCGACGTCGACCAGCTGCCCGACCACGTGCTGCCCGGCATCCTCAAGACCGCGCGCATGGGCTACGACGGCAAGGGCCAGGCGCGCGTGAAGACGCGCGACGACGTGCGCGCCGCGTGGAAGGCGATGCAGCACGTGCCGTGCGTGCTGGAGCGGATGCTGCCGCTGGCGTACGAGGTGTCGGTGCTGGCCGCGCGCGGCGCGGACGGCGCCACCGCGACCTGGCCGCTGGCCGAGAACGTGCACCGCGACGGCATCCTGTTCTCGACCCAGATGCCGTCTACCAGCGTCTCGCCCGAGATCGCCGAGCGCGCCCGCGCCGCCGCCGCCGCCATCGCCACCGAGATGGGCTATGTCGGCGTGCTGTGCATCGAGTTCTTCGTGCTGACCGATGGCTCGCTGGTCGCCAACGAAATGGCGCCGCGCCCGCACAATTCCGGCCATATCACCATGGACGCGTGCGAGACCAGCCAGTTCGAGCAGCAGGTGCGCGCCATGGCGCGGCTGCCGCTGGGCAGTACGCGCCAGCATTCGGCCGGCAAGATGCTGAACCTGCTGGGCGACGTGTGGTTCGAATTCGGCCTGGAACGCACCCCGGCCTGGGACGAGGTGGTGGCGCAACCCGGCGCCAAGCTGCACCTGTACGGCAAGAGCGATGCGCGCCCGTCGCGCAAGATGGGGCACGTCAACTGTATCGGCGAGCATGCCGAGGCCGCCGACGCGGCCTTCACCGCGGCCGCGCAGGCGCTGCATATCCCGCTCTGAGTGGACCCAAGGAACACCATGTCGCCGCGCACGCCCACGGCCGCCGAACTGGATGAAGCCGTCCGCCTGCTCGAGGCCGGGCAACTGGTCGCCTTCCCGACCGAGACCGTCTACGGCCTTGGCGCCGATGCCGAGAACCCCGCGGCGGTCGGCCGCATCTTCGCGCTCAAGGGCCGGCCGTCGAACCATCCGGTGATCGTGCACGTGGTCGACGGTGCCGACATCGGCTACTGGACCGACGACGTGCCCGCGGCCGCGCAGCAGCTGATCGACGCGTTCTGGCCCGGCCCGCTGACGCTGATCCTGAAGCGCGCCGCGCATATCGACGCCGCCGTCGCCGGCGGGCAGGACAGCATCGGCCTGCGCTGCCCGTCGCATCCGGTGGCGCAGGCGCTGCTGTCGCGCTTCAAGCGCGGCCGTGGCGGCATCGCCGCGCCTTCCGCCAACAAGTTCGGCCAGGTCAGCCCGACCACCGCGCAGCATGTGCGCGAGGAATTCGGCGACGCGGTCTACGTGCTGGAGGGCGATGGCGTCGAGGTCGGCATCGAATCGACCATCGTCGACCTGTCGCGGCTGGACCAGGGCGTCGGCCCGGTGCTGCTGCGCCCGGGCGCGGTCACGGTGGGAATGCTGGCGCAGGTGCTGGGCGAGGCCCCGCTGCCGCCGGACGCCGCCGCGCCGCGCGCATCGGGCACGCTGAAGGCCCACTACGCACCGCACACGCCGCTGCTGCTGGCCGATGCCCAGGCCGCCGCCGCGCGCCTGGAGGCGCTGCCGGCGGATGCCCGCGTGGCATGGGTCGGGCGCGCGCCGCTGGCGGACCAGCGCTGCACCTGGGTGCAGGCGCCTGGCGATGCCGCAGCCTATGCGCAGGAGCTGTATAGGCTGCTGCGCAAGCTCGACCGGCAGGGGTATACGCAGCTGGTGTTCGAGGTGTTGCCGGAGGGGCAGGACTGGGCCGGGGTAAGGGACCGGCTGGAGCGGGCGGCGGCGGCGTTTGGGGGGTAGGGCGGGACGGTGGTTTGCTTGGGGGATTACTTCGTTGAAGCTTCGGCCCTCTCCCCCACCCCTCTCCCGCAAGCGGGCGAGGGGAGCGATTGCGAGGGATGTCGGCAAGCTCCAACGCTCTCGCATACCAGCGTTTTGCTCCCCTCTCCCGCCTGCGGGAGAGGGGTCGGGGGAGAGGGCCGGCGTGTGCCAAGCACGCCTGCGTCAACATTACCCCCCCAACAACCGCAACGCCGTATACACCGCCATCCCCACCGCAATCATCCCCACCATCTTCCTGGTCACCAGGTAGAACACCGTCGCGGCCACGCCCGCCATCAGCTTGTAGTTCGACAACGCCACGGTGAAATGCCCCTGCCAGGTCATCAGGTCCGGCAGGATGATGGCGGCCAGCGCCGCTGCCGGCGCATAGCGCAGCGCGCGCTGGATGCGGTCCGGCACGGTGATGTGTTCGCCCGCCATCAGAAACAGCGCGCGCGTGATCACAGTGACCACCGCCATGCCGACGAGCGCGATCCAGACTTCGGTATGGCTCATGCGCGGTCTCCCGGAAGGTCGGCAGGCTCGGCCCCCGGCTTGGGCAGCGGCGCCTGCTTGCGCCGCTGGATGCCGCGCAGCGCCGCGCGCGCGGCCAGTTCGTCGCTGGCCATGCCGGCGGCGATCGCGCCGACCACGGCCACTACCAGCCCGAGCCGGTACGGCAGGTCGAAGCACAGCAGCGCCAGCACCGCGGAGATCACCACCGCCATCAGCGTCGAGCGCGAGTTGATGGTGGCGATCATCACCGGGATCAGCGCCATGGTGCCGGCCAGCCCCAGGCCCCAGCTGTCGGGGAACAGGCTGGCCAGCACGATGCCGATGATCGACGACACCTGCCACATGCAGAAGTTGGTCAGCGCCATGCCCCAGAAGTAGCCTTCCTTGCCAGGCTCATAGCCGGGCGTGCTGTACTTCTGCAGGAAGTAGACGAAGTGCAGGTCGCCGTTGAAGAAGCCCAGCACCGTGCGCCGCGCCAGCGTCAGGTAGCTGAAATGCGGCTGCATGCCAGCGCTGAAGATGACGAAGCGCAGGTTGACCATGGCCGCGGTCAGCCAGATGGTCCACAGCGGCAGCCCCGCGGCGAACAGCGGCAGCACCGCCAGCTGCGCCGAGCCGGCGTAGACCAGCAGCGACATGCCGATGGCCTCGGGCACGGTCAGCACGGATTTGCTCATGGCCACGCCGGTGACCAGGCCCCAGGAAAATACCGCGGGCAGGGACGGGGCAAAGCGGCGCGCGCCGTCGATAAAGCCGGCGCGTTCGGCCGGTGCGAAGCGATGCCAGAGGCGCAACCACACCGGGGGTTGTCGGGAAGTCATGTCAGAGGAAGCGGGGGCGATGCGGCCCGGGGCCGCAGGCCGGCCCGGAAGGCTGCCGCCGCAGGACGCGGCCGGCACCCTGGCATTATAGGGTGGGATGGCGGCCTGGTAAGCGAGCGCTTAACAAAATGCCGCCGCGGCGTTGGCGGCAGGCCACGGCGCCGCGCCGCGGAACGGCCGCAGCGGCCGCATCGGCATCAGTGCGCCCCGCGGTACACCCACTGCAGCAGCGCGTCGTGCGCCTCCTGCGCCTGCGCGGCGTTGGCATGGTTGATCATGCTGACCACCACGTAGCGGCCGCCCTCGGCGGCATCGACGTAGCCGGCCAGCGCACGCACATCGGCCAGCGTGCCGGTCTTCAGGTAGCCGCTGCCGGCCGCGCTGGCGCGGGTCAGGCGGTTGCGCAGCGTGCCGTCGACGCCCAGCACCGGCAGCGAGTCGATCAGCACCGGCCCGACCGGGCTGGCCGCGGCCTGCTGCAGCAGCCGCGCCATGTCATAGGCGCTGATGCGTTCCGCGCGCGACAGGCCCGAGCCGTTGTCGAGCACCAGCCCCGGCATGTCCAGCCCCTGCCGCGCCAGCCAGCGCTGCACCACGCGGATCGAGCGCCCGGTGCTGGCGGGTCCGCCGCGGTCGATCTCGGCGCCGACGGTCAGGAACAGCTGCCGCGCCATCACGTTGTTCGAGAACTTGTTGATGTCGCGCACGATGTCGGCCAGCGGCAGGCCGTAATGGCGCGCCAGCAGCACCGCGCCGCGCGGCACCTTGCCGCTGCGCAGCGCCGGCAGCCGGGCAAAGCGCCCGCCGGCGCGCTGCCACTCGGCGACAAAGCCGCCCCAGGTGAATTCCGCATGCGACAGCGTGGCGATATTGAGCACGTGCTCGCCGCAGTCGCTGGAATAGTCGCCCGAGAACGAGGCCAGCACGGTGCCGTCGGCCTGCGGCAGCACGGTCGGGCTGGCGCTGCTCTGCCAGTCGCCGCAGCGGCCGTTGGTCAGCGTGAGGCGGTTGTCCAGCTTCAGCTGCGCCAGTTCCGGCGTGACGCTGACCGCCACGGTCTGCGAGGCCGGGTCCGGCGTCAGCGTGAACGACAGCGTCTTGAACGCGTACAGCAGCGCATCGGGGCCGACGTTGTAGGCACGCTGCACCTCGCCGTCGATGGTGCCGTTGCTGTCCAGGCCATCGGCGAAGTAGCTGCGGTCCAGCACCAGGTCGCCGTTGATGGTATTGGCGCCAGCGGCGCGCGCCCGCGCCACCAGCTTGGCCATTTCCTCGGGCACCAGCTTGGGATCGCCATGGCCGCGCAGGTAGACGTTGCCGTTGACGGTGCCGTCGAAGCCGGGCTGCGCGTCGGCGTAGAGCGAGGTCTGCCAGCGGTAGTCAGGCCCGAGCAGCTGCAGGCCGGCGAAGGTGGTGACCAGCTTCATGGTCGACGCCGGGTTCATCGGCAGCTGCGCGTTCCAGCTCGCGCGCGCGGTGCTGTCGCCCAGCCGCACCACGTAGAAGCTGGCCGCCGCGGCCGGCACCCCGGCGCGGCGCAGCGCCGCGGCCACCGGGGCAGGCACGCCGGCGCTGAGCAGCGCCGGATCGGCGGTGGCTTTGGTCGTGGCCTTGGCCACTTTGCCGGCTTTCGGCGCTTTGGCGGGCTTGGTCGCCTTGGCCGCCTTGGCCGCCTTGGCGGGCGGCTTGGCGTAGGCCGGTGTCAGTGCCGGGCCGCCGGCCAGCAGCACGGCGGCAAGGAGGGGCGAGAGCAGCGGCGACAGGCGGCGCAGCAGCGCGCCGGGTCGCGCTGCGGTGGGCGCGGCGAGGGTTCTTGGCATGGCGGCCATGTTAACGCATGGCCGCCCGCAAGCGGATGACAGTTGCGACGGCGCGGCGGTTCAGCCGGCGCGCGGCGGGCCCAGCCGTGCCAGCAGCGCTTTCAGCGTGGCCTGTTCGGCATCGCTGAGCGCCGAGCTGACGTGGGCGTCGTGCGCCTGCACCGCCTGCGTCGCGGCTTCCAGCGTGCGCCGTCCGGCCGGGGTCAGCACCAGGCTGTAGGCGCGCCGGTCGCCCGCGGCGGGGCGCCGCGCCACCAGCTTCATCGCTTCGAGCGCATCCACCAGCAGCACCGCGCCCGAGCGCGCGATGCCCAGGATCTGCGCCAGCTCGGTCAGCTTCAGGTGCGGGTTGCGCGAGATGATCACCAGCGCCGAAAAGCGCGGCGGGGTGATCTGCCACTGCGCCAGCGATTGCACGAAGTCTTCGTAGATGCGGATCTGCGCGCGGCGGATGGCGTAGCCGACCAGGTTGTCGAGCACGCCGTAGTCGATGTTCGGCACATGCGGGTCGAAGCCGCCATCGGCACCGTCGCCGGCGGCCGGGTCGGGCGCCAGCGCATCGCGCGTCCTGCGCCGCGCGGGGGCTGCGGCGGTGCGGGCCCGCCGCGCGGGGGTGGCGGGCGGTGTGGCGGATGCGTCGGGAATCATTTGAGCAGTTTCCAGTTGCCGTTCTCTATTGTCACCATAACCCGGCCACGCTGGTCAAAGCCATAGTGGTCTTGCGCACTGAAGTTCAGCACCCCGTGCGAGACCACGATGTCGCGCTCGGTTTCCAGCGCGTGGCGCAGCGCCTGGCGGAAGGCCGGCGTGCCGGGGCGGGCCTGCCTCAGCGCCACCGGCACGATGCGCTCCAGCACCAGCCCGGCATCGTAGGCATGGGCGCCGAACTGCGTGCGGGTCTCGGCCCCGTACTGCTTTTCATAGCGGGTGACGTAGTCCAGCCCGGGCTTGCGCACCGGGTCGCCGGCGGGCAGCTGCTCCGGCACGATCACCGGGCCGGCGGGCAGGATCGCGCCGTTGACCAGGCGTCCGCCGATGCGGATCAGGTCCCTGGTGGCCGCGCCGTGGGTCTGGTAGAGGGTGCCGCCATAGCCGCGCTCGCGCAGCGTGGTATGCGGCAGCGCCGCGCCGGTGCCGGCGCCGGCGATCAGGATGGCATCGGGCCTGGCAGCGATCAGCTTGAGCGCCTGCGCGGTCACGCTGGTGTCGGCGCGGCCGTAGCGCTCGGTGGCGATCAGGCGGATGCCGTTGGCGCCGGCGGCGGCGGTGAAATCCTTCAGCCAGGTCTCGCCATAGGCATCGGCAAAGCCGATAAAACCGATGGTCTTGACGCCCTGGTTCTTGGCGGTGGCCGCCACCGCATTGGCCATCAGCCGCACCGGCTGCGCCAGCCGGAAGGTCCATGCGCCGCGCCCGGGCTTCAGTTCGATCGGCGAAAACGCCAGCTGCACGGTCTGGGCTTCGTCGGCGACCTCGGCAATCGCGATCGACGGCGCCACCGCGGACGAGCCCAGGATGATGTCGACCTTGTCCTCGGCGACGAAGCGGCGCGCCGCCTTGGCGCCCTGGGTCGGATCGGAGGCATCGTCCAGCACGATGTAGCGCACCGGCTCGCCGCCGATCCGCTGCGGCAGGTAGGCCAGCGAGTTTTTCTGCGGGATGCCGAGCGAAGCGGACGGGCCGGTGGTCGACAGGCTGACGCCGACGGTGATGTCGGCGAGGGCGGTGGTGGCGGTGAAGGCCAGCAGGACGGCCAGCGCGAGGCGTGTGAGGTCGGTCGGGGTTCGGGATGCCATGGTTGTCTCCTCGGTCTGAATGATCTTATGCGTTTTCCATCCCGCTGGTTTGCTCCCCTCTCCCGCATGCGGGAGAGGGGCCGGGGGTGAGGGCAGGGAGGCTCTCGATGCGTGGTGCCTTGCCAAACCACCCCTCACCCTGCCCTCTCCCCATGAGGGGAGAGGGAAACACCCTCGGCAGAAGTAAACGTATCGCTAAACCTTGCCCTGCATCGACTGCCGGTCGAAACCCGCAAGCTGCTTGTAGCGCAGCGAAATCGCTTCCAGCTCCGCGCGCGGGATCACCTGCTCGATGTCGCTGAACCCCTGCGGCGCGCGTTCCTCCGCCAGCTGCATCACCTGCTCGGGCCCGTTCATGCGGTTGCGCAGCACGATGCCGGCGGTGCGCGGCAGGCGCTCGGCCTCGTATTCGCGCAGCGCGTAGCCGGTGTCGCGGGTGCCGAGCAGGCTGTCGACCAGGTAGCGCGCGTCGAGGATGGCCTGGGCGCTGCCGTTCGAGCCGATCGGGTACATCGGGTGCGCGGCGTCGCCGAGCAGCGTGACGCGGTCGAAGGTCCAGCGCGGCAGCGGGTCCTTGTCGACCATCGGGAATTCGTAGATGGCGCCGGCGCCGTCGATCAGCGCGGGGATGTCGATCCAGTCCCAGCGCCAGCCGGCAAACGCGGCGCGGAACACGGACTTGTCGACCTGCTTGTTCCAGTCGCTGCGCGGCGGGGTGTCGGACACGCTGTCGGGCACGCGCAGCTCGGCAATCCAGTTGACCAGCGAGCGGCCCTGGCGGCGCAGCGGTTCCGAGATGGGGTAGGCGACGAACTTCTGGTCCTGGTGCCCGGCCATGAACATCGAGCGGCCGTCCAGGTAAGGCGGCGCCTCGGTGACCGCGCGCCACAGCAGCCGGCGCGAGAAGCGCGGCAGGTCGCCGGCGGGATAGAAATGGCGGCGCACCGCCGAATGGATGCCGTCGGCGCCGACCAGCACGTCGGCGCCGGACTCGACCGCGGCATTGTCGCCGCGGCGGCGCAGCACGAAGCGCGCCTGGCCGCGCGCGCCGGTGTCCAGCACGGACTCGAAGCTGTGGCCGGTATGGACCGCGCCGGCCCCGAGGCGCTCGACCACGGTGCGGTGCAGCAGCATCTGGAATTCGCCGCGATGGATCGAGAACTGCGGCCAGTCATAGCCGGCGGCCAGCCCGCGCGGCTCATGCCAGATGCGCTGGCCCAGCTTGTTGTAGTACGACAGCGACGAGGTCTCGACCGCGATATCGGCGAGCGCATCGCGCAGGCCCAGCTCCGACAGCACGCGCACCGCGTGCGGCAGCAGGTTGATGCCAACGCCCAGCGGGCGCAGCGTTTCGCTGGCTTCCCACACCTCGGCCTCGATGCCGTGGCGGTGGCACAGCAGCGCCAGCGTCAGCCCGCCGATGCCGCCCCCGGCGATTGCGATTTTCATGGTTGTCTCCCCGCGTGCAGGTCGCGCCGGGGCCGCGCGTGCGGCGCCGCGCCCGGGCGAACCGAATTTGTTATGGAGTATAACGATTCGGCCGCTTGCGGCAAGACGGGAAAGACCCCGGCGCACGGCGCCCGGGGTCCGGAAAAACCCGCGCTTAGCCCAGCGCGGCGCCTTCCGGCTTGGCTTCGGCCGTGGCCTGAGCCTTGAGCGCCGGCACCGGGAACACGATGTCGTACAGCCAGTTGTAGACCAGCGCGTAGACCATGTAGAAGCCGGCCACGGCGATGTCCATGATGAGCGCGTCGAGCAGGCTGATATCGAGATACCAAGCCACCGACGGCAGGAACACCACCAGCAGGCCCAGTTCGAACAGCAGCGCGTGCAGCACCCGCACCGGCACCGACTTGCGCAGCTGGCCGGTGAAACGCAGCATGCCCTTGTCGAACAGCACGTTGTACAGGTAGTTCCAGCCGGTGGCGATCAGCGAGGCGACCGCGCCGATCAGCCCCATCTGGTGCAGTTCATAGCCGAAGGCCCAGCTCGCCAGCGGGGCGAAGATCAGCAGGCCGACCACCTCGAAGCCGACGGCATGGCGGATCCGGTCCCAGGTTTTGCGCATGGTTTCTCCTTGCGGGGGCAAACTCGATGGGGCCTAGTCTATCTGCTGGGCAGGGATTGCCAAGTTGGATACTATCGCCTTAACAGATAGATGAAGCGCTGGAGTTAACAATGAGTCTCTCGCTGGAGCAATTGCAGGCCTTTGTCGCGGCGGCCGACACGGGCTCGTTCTCCGCCGCCGCTCGCCGGCTCGGCAAGGCCCAGTCGGTGGTCAGCGCGGCCGTGTCCAACCTCGAGATCGATGCCGGCAACGCGCTGTTCGATCGCAGCGGCCGCTACCCGGTGCTGACCCCGGCCGGCGAGCGCCTGCTGGCCGAGGCGCGCGTGATCCTGGAGCGGTGCGAGCATTTCCGCGGCGTGGCCAAGAGCCTGGGTGAGGGCGTCGAGACGCGGTTGGTGCTGGCGGTCGACGAGCTCTATCCGGAAGAGACGCTGGGCGCGCTGCTGGTGGAGTTTTCCGGGCGCTTCCCGGCGGTGGAGCTGGAACTGCTGTTCCCGCTGATGGAGGATGTCAGCCGGCTGGTGCTGGAGGGTGGCGCCGACCTCGGCATCATGTGGCGCCAGGAGGTGCTGCCGCCGGAGCTGGGCTTCCATGCGCTCGGCTGGATGCCGATGCAGATCCTGTGCGCGCCCGACCATCCGCTGGCGTCGCAGCGGGTGGACTGGGAAGAGCTCAAGCGCTACCGCCAGCTGATGGTCGCGACCCGCACCGACAGCGAGGAAAAGATGCGCCTGCGTGTGGCCGCCGATGTGTGGTGGGTGGAAAGCCAGTGGGTGATCGTCGAGCTGGTCAAGCGCGGGCTGGGCTGGGCCTTCGTGCCATGGCACGTGGTGGCCAATTCGCCGGCGGCGGCGCAACTGGTGTCGCCGCCGCTGGCGTTCCAGCAGCAGGACTGGCCGGTGGCGATGGAACTGGTGTGGCACAAGCAGCGGCCGCTGGGCAAGGCCGCCACCTGGCTGCGCGAGCGCATCTGCGCGCAACCGCTGCCGAGCGCGCCGCAGCGCGGCGCCTAGCGCTGCCCGACGGTGGCGGGCGCGGCGGTTCCCTCGCTAGTACTTGCGCTGCCGCTAGCACCTGCAGGCTGCGCGTGCCAGCCGCCGCCCAGCGCCTTGATCAGCACCACCGCCGCGGTGTACTGGCGGCCGGTGATCGACAGCGCGGTGCGTTCGGCGGTGTAGGCGCTGGTCTGCGCCGTCAGCACGTCGAGCAGGCCGGCGGTGCCGGCGCGGTAGCGGTTGTTGACCAGCGCCAGCGCCTCGCGCGCCGAGCGCAGCGCATCGTTCTGCACCGCCGCCTCCTGTTCCAGCAGCCGCTGCGCGGCGAGGTTGTCCTCGACTTCCTGGAACGCGCCCAGCACGGTCTGGCGGTAGTTGGCCACGGTCTGGTCGTAGGCCGCCACCGCCTGCGCCTTGGCCGCGCGGCGCGCGCCGCCGTCGAACAGCGTGCCGGCCAGGCCGCCCCCGATCGACCAGATCCGGTCCGGCAGCGACATCCAGCGCGCCAGCGTGCTGGCAGTCAGCCCGCCGCTGGCCGACAGCGACAGGGTCGGGTAGTAGGCCGCCTGCGCCACGCCGATCTGCGCATTGGCCGACGCCATGCGCCGCTCGGCCGCGCCGATGTCGGGGCGGCGCTCGAGCAGTTGCGACGGCACCGCCGCCGGCACGCGCGGCGGCGCGGCGCGGAAGGCGTCGGCGGCCAGCGACAGCGCCGCCGGCGGCTTGCCCACCAGCACGGCGATGGCGTGCTCCAGCTGCGCGCGCGTGATCTGGATGTCGATCTGCTGCGCCTGCGCGCTCTTGAGCTGGGTCTCAGACTGCAGCACGTCGGAGCGTTGCGCGGTGCCTGCCGCGTACTGGTTCTGCACCAGCTGCAGCGACTTCTGGTAGTCGGCCACGGTGCGGTCCAGCAGCGCCTTCTGCGCATCGGCCACGCGCAGCAGGAAGTAGCTCTGCGCCAGCGTGGCCTGCGTCGACAGCAAGGTCGAGGCCAGGTCGGCCTCGCTCGCCTGCGCGCTGGCTTCGCTGCTTTCGACCTGGCGCCGCACCCGGCCCCAGACGTCGAGCTCCCAGGTCGCGCCCAGCGTGGCGCTCTGTCCGTTGAGCGTGTTGCCGCTGGCGTTGTGCGCGCGCGAGGCGCCGGCCTGCGCATCGACCAGCGGGAAAAAGCCGGCGCGTGCCGCCTGCAGCGATGCCACCGCCTGGCGGTACTGGGCCTCGGCGGCCTTGATGTTCTGGTTCGAGATCTGCACCTCGGCCATCAGCGCGTCGAGCTGGGCATCGCCGAACACGGTCCACCAGTCGGGGCGCGCCAGCGCGTCCTGCGGCTCGGCGGGCTTCCAGTCGCCGGTCCAGGCGGGCGTCGCGGCGTCGGCTTCCTTGAAGGCCTCGGACACCGGCGCGTCGGGACGCTGGTAGTCGGGGCCGACGGCGCAGCCGGCCAGCAGCAGCGCACATGCCAGTGGTACCGGCAGGCCATGGGTCAGGAAACGGGTAAAGGCATTCATGTCGAGTCTTCGCAAATCTAGACGGCGGCCGGCTGGTCCGGCGTGCCGGTACCACGGCGGCGCTGGCGCCACGCCTTGACCTTCAGGCGCCAGCGGTCCAGCGTCAGGTAGACCACCGGCGTGGTGTACAGCGTCAGCAGCTGGCTCACCACCAGCCCGCCGACAATGGAAATGCCCAGCGGCGCGCGCAGCTCGGCGCCGTCGCCGCGGCCCAGCGCCAGCGGCACCGCGCCCAGCAGCGCGGCCATGGTGGTCATCAGGATCGGGCGGAAGCGCAGCAGGCAGGCGCGGTAGATCGCGTCGCGCGGCGACAGCCCCTCGCGCCGCTCGGCGTCGATGGCGAAGTCGATCATCATGATCGCGTTCTTCTTGACGATGCCGATCAGCAGGATCACGCCGATCAGCGCGATGATGCTGAAGTCGGTGTTCGAGGCCAGCAGCGCCAGCAGCGCACCTACGCCGGCCGATGGCAGCGTCGACAGGATCGTCAGCGGGTGCACGTAGCTCTCGTACAGCACGCCCAGCACGATATAGATCGTGATCAGCGCCGCCAGGATCAGGATCGGCTGGCTCTTGAGCGAGTCCTGGAACGCCTTGGCACCGCCCTGGAAGTTGGCGCGCAGGGTCTCCGGGGCGCCGATGCGCGCCATCTCGCGGTGGATGGCATCGGTCGCCTGCGACAGCGAAGTGCCTTCGGCCAGGTTGAACGAGATCGTCGAGGCCGCGAACTGGCCCTGGTGGTTCACGCCCAGCGGCGTGCTGGTCGGCACCACGCGCGCGAACGCGGACAGCGGCACGCGGTTGCCGTTGCCGGTGACCACGTAGATGTCCTTGAGCGCATCCGGGCCCTGCAGGTATTCCGGGCTCAACTCCATCACCACGCGGTACTGGTTGAGCGGGTGGTAGATGGTCGATACCAGCCGCTGGCCAAAGGCGTTGTTCAGCACGGCATCCACCTGCTGCGCGGTCACGCCCAGGCGCGAGGCCGTATCGCGGTCGATGATGACCGAGGTCTGCAGGCCCTTGTCGTTGGTGTCGGTATCGATGTCCTCCAGCCCCTTGAGGTTGGACAGCGCCGCGCGCACCTTGGGCTCCCACGTGCGCAGCACCTCCAGGTCGTCGGACTGCAGCGTGAACTGGTACTGCGAGCTGCTCTGGCGCCCGCCGACGCGGATGTCCTGCACCGATTGCAGGAACAGCCTCGCGCCCGGTTCCTTGGCCAGCTTGTCGCGCAGCCGCGCAATGATGGTGTCGGCCGATTCGCGCTGCGCCAGTGGCTTGAGCGTGACGAACATCTGCCCGGTATTGCGCTGCGAGCCGCCGGTAAAGCCGGTCACGTTCTCCACCGCGGGGTCGGACTGGACGATCTTGATGAAGCTGTCGAGCTTGCCGCGCATGGCCTGGAACGAGGTCGCCTGGTCGGCGCGGATAAAGCCGATCAGCCGCCCGGTGTCCTGCTGCGGGAAAAAGCCCTTGGGCACGATCACATACAGGTAGACGTTGAGCGCGATGGTGGCGAGCAGCACCAGCCATACCAGCGGACTCAGCCGCAGCGCGGTCGACAGCGAACGCGCATAGCCGTCATGCAGCCACTGGAACATGCGCTCGGTGGCGCGGAAGAAGCGTCCCTGTTGTTCCGGTTCCACCGGCCGCAGCATGCGCGCGCACATCATCGGCGTGGTGGTCAGCGAGACCACCAGCGACACCAGGATCGCCACCGACAGCGTGATCGCGAATTCCTGGAACAGCCGGCCGACGATGCCGCCCATCATCAGCAGCGGGATGAACACCGCGATCAGCGACAGGCTCATCGACAGCACCGTGAACCCGACCTCGCGCGCGCCGCGCAGCGCCGCCGCCAGCGGCTTCATGCCGTCCTCGATATGGCGCGAGATGTTCTCCAGCACCACGATGGCATCGTCGACGACGAAGCCGGTGGCGATGGTCAGCGCCATCAGCGACAGGTTGTTCAGCGAGAACCCGGCCAGGTACATCACCGAGAACGTGCCGATCAGCGATACCGGCACCGCCACGCTGGGAATCAGGGTGGCGCGCACGTTGCGCAGGAACACGAACACCACCATGATCACCAGCGCCACCGAGATCATCAGCGTGTGCTCGACCTCGCGCAGCGAGGCGCGGATGGTGGGGGTGCGGTCCATCATCACGTCCATCGAGATCGCCGCGGGGATCATCTTCTGCAGCTGCGGCAGTATTTCGTTGACGCGGTCGACGGTCTCGATGATGTTGGCGCCGGGCGAGCGGTTCAGCACCAGCAGCACCGACGGCTTGCCGTTGGCCGAGCCGGCATTGCGGATGTCCTGCACCGAATCGACCACGTTGGCGACGTCGCGCAGCCGCACCGGCACCGCGAACGAATTGGGGCCGCTGGTGGCGCTGGTGCCGCCGGTGGCACCGCTGGTGATGGTGGTGGTGCCGCTGCTGGTGGTCAGCGTGGTCACGGTGACGCCGTTGACCACCTTGGTGCTGACGCCGCCGCTGGCGGTGGCATTGGCGGTGCTGGCGATCAGCGCGCCCGCCGAGGCCGACGAGTACGTGCCCGGCGTGGCGTAGCGGATGATCAGCGGCATGTAGTCTTCCGCCTTCATCGCCTGGTCGTTGGCGTAGACCTGCCAGTTGTTGCTGGCGTTCTCGAGCGTGCCCAGCGGCCGGTTGGCATTGGTCGCGCTGATGGTATTGCGCACGTCCTCGAGCGAGATGCCGTAGTTGTTCAGCGCGGTCGGGTTCAGTTCGACCCGCACCGCCGGCAGCGACGCGCCGCCGATGGTGACCTGGCCCACGCCCTCGACCTGCGACAGCTTCTGCGCCAGGATGGTCGAGGCCGCGTCGTACAGCTGCCCGCGCGTCATGGTCGGCGAGGTCAGCGCGATGATCATGATCGGCGCGTCGGCCGGGTTGACCTTGCGGTAGGTCGGGTTGTTGGGCAGGCTGGTCGGCAGCGTCGCGCGCGAGGCGTTGATGGCGGCCTGCACGTCGCGCGCGGCGCCGTCGATATTGCGCGACAGGTCGAACTGCAGCGTCACCCGGGTCGAGCCCAGCGAGCTGCTCGAGGTGATCTCGGTCACGCCGGCGATGGTGCCGAGCGCGCGCTCCAGCGGCGTGGCCACGGTGGCGGCCATGGTTTCCGGGCTGGCGCCGGGCAGCGACGCCGACACCGAGATGGTGGGAAAGTCCACCTGCGGCAGCGGCGACACCGGCAGCAGCCGCAGCGCCGCCAGCCCCGCCAGCAGGATGCCGAGCGTCAGCAGCGCGGTCGCGACTGGGCGGTGGATGAAGGCGGCCGAGAGATTCATGACGGGGTGGATTCCTGCGCCGGCTCCTCGCCCGTGCCGCCTTCCTCCGGATCACCGAAGCGGCGCTTGCGCCAGCCCTTGACGCGCGTCGCCACGCGGTCGAAGGCCAGGTAGATCACCGGCGTGGTGAACAGCGTCAGCACCTGGCTCACCAGCAGGCCGCCGACCATGGTCACGCCCAGCGGCCGGCGCAGCTCGCTGCCGATGCCCGAGCCCAGCATCAGCGGCAGCGCCGCCAGCAGCGCCGCCATGGTGGTCATCAGGATCGGGCGGAAGCGCAGCAGGCAGGCCTGGAAGATCGCGTCGCGCGGCGACATGCCCTGCTCGCGCTCGGCCTCGAGCGCGAAGTCGATCATCATGATCGCGTTCTTCTTGACGATGCCGATCAGCAGGATGATGCCGATGATGGCGATGATGCCCAGGTCCTGCCCCGCCACCAGCAGCGCCAGCAGCGCGCCGACACCGGCCGACGGCAGCGTCGACAGGATCGTGACCGGGTGGATGGTGCTTTCATACAGCACGCCCAGCACGATATACATGGTCACCACCGCGGCCAGGATCAGCCACAGCGTGTTCGACAGCGACGCGCGGAACGCCAGCGCCGCGCCCTGGAAGCTGGTCTGCATCGAGATCGGCAGCCCCAGTTCCTGCTCGACCCTGGTGATCTTGTCGACCGCCGCGCCGAGCGATTCGCCCGGCGCGAGGTTGAACGAGATCGTCGCCGCCGGGAACTGCCCCTGGTGGTTGATCACCAGCGGCCCGGTGCGCTCGGTGATGCGCGCGAACGCGCCCAGCGGCACCTGCCCGCCGGACGAGGAGGGCAGGCGCAGGTCGGCCAGCGATTGCGGGCTGGTGCGGAATTCCGGCATGGTCTCGAGCACCACGCGGTACTGGCTCGACTGCGTGAAGATGGTCGACACCAGCCGCTGGCCGAAGGCGCTGTACAGCGCGCTGTCGATCACCGCGGTGGTGATGCCGAAGCGCGCCGCGGCGTCGCGGTCGATATCGACATAGGCGCGCAGGCCGTTGTTCTGCTGGTCGCTGGTGACATCGCGCAGCTCCGGCTCCTGGCGCAGGCGCTCGACCAGCTTCGGCACCCACGTCGCCAGCGTCGCGGGATCGGGGTCTTCCACCGTGAACTGGTACTGCGTGCGCGAGACCTTGTCCTCGATGGTCAGGTCCTGCACCGGCTGCGTGAACAGCGACACGCCGCCGAGGTCGTGCACCGCCTGCTGCAGCCGCTGCGTCACCACGTCGATCGGATCGCGCTCGTCCTTGGGCTTGAGGTTGATCAGCATGCGCCCGGCATTGAGCGTGGCGTTGGTGCCGTCGACGCCGATGAACGACGACAGGCTCGCCACCGCCGGGTCCTGCATCACCACCTTGGCCACCGCCTCCTGCTTGCGCGCCATGGCGCTGAACGAGGTGGTCTGCGCGGCCTCGGTGATGCCCTGGATCACGCCGGTGTCCTGCACCGGGAAGAAGCCCTTGGGCACCAGCAGGTACAGCAGCACGGTCAGCGCCAGCGTGGCCACCGCCACCACCAGCGTGGCCTTCTGGCGGTCCAGCACCCACTCCAGCCCGCGGCCGTAGCGCTCGATCACGTTGTCGAAGAAGCGGCCGGTGGCGCGGTGGAAGCGCGACAGCTTTTCCTCCGGCACATGGTGCAGCAGGCGCGCGCACATCATCGGCGTCAGCGTCAGCGACACCACCGCCGAGATCAGGATCGACACCGCCAGCGTGATCGCGAACTCGCGGAACAGGCGCCCGACCACGTCGCCCATGAACAGCAGCGGGATCAGCACCGCCACCAGCGAGAAGGTCAGCGAGATGATGGTGAAGCCAATCTGCTTCGACCCCTTCAGCGCCGCCTGCATCGGCGAGTCGCCCTTTTCGATGTAGCGCATGATGTTCTCGATCATCACGATCGCGTCATCGACGACGAAGCCGGTGGCGATGGTCAGCGCCATCAGCGTCAGGTTGTTGATCGAGAAGCCGGCCAGGTACATCACGCCGAAAGTGCCGACCAGCGACAGCGGCACCGCCACGCCCGGGATGATGGTGGCGGGGATATTGCGCAGGAACAGGAAGATCACCAGCACCACCAGCGCGATCGCCAGCAGCAGCTCGAACTGCACGTCCTCGACCGAAGCACGGATGGTGGTGGTGCGGTCTGTCAGCAGCTGCACGTGCACCGACGCCGGCAGCGCGTTCTGCAGCTGCGGCAGCAGCGCCTTGATGCGGTCGACCACCTCGATCACGTTGGCGCCGGGCTGGCGCTGGATGTTCAGCACGATCGCGGGCTTGTCGTTGGCCCAGGCGGCCAGCCGGCTGTTCTCGGGGCCGTCGACGATCTCGGCCACGTCGGTGATGCGGATCGGCGCGCCGTTCTTGTAGCCCAGGATGATCTGGCGGTACTCGTCAGCCGAGCGCAGCTGGTCGTTGGCATCGATGGTCGAGGCGCGCTGCGGGCCGTCGAAGCTGCCCTTGGCGCCGTTGACGTTGGAAGCGCCGATGGCGGTGCGCAGGTCGTCGATCGACATGCCCAGCGACGCCAGCGCGGCCGGGTTGGCCTGGATCCGCACCGCCGGGCGCTGGCCGCCGCTGATGGTGACCAGGCCCACGCCCTGGATCTGCGAGATCTTCTGCGCCACGCGCGTGTCGACCATGTCCTGCAGCTTGGGCAGCGGCATGGTGTCGGAGGTCATGGCGATGGTCATGATCGGCGCGTCGGCCGGGTTGACCTTGCTGTAGACCGGCGGCATCGGCAGGTCCGACGGCAGCAGGTTGCTGCCGGCGTTGATGGCGGCCTGCACCTCCTGCTCGGCTACATCGAGCGGCAGGGTCAGCTCGAACTGCAGCGTGATCACCGACGCCCCCCCTGACGAAGACGACGACATCTGCTTCAGCCCCGGCATCTGGCCGAACTGGCGTTCCAGCGGCGCGGTCACCGACGAGGTCATCACGTCCGGGCTGGCGCCGGGGTAGAGCGTGGTGACCTGGATGGTGGGATAGTCGACCTCGGGCAGCGCCGACAGCGGCAGCAGCCGGTAGGCCACCAGCCCGGACAGCAGGATGGCCAGCATCAGCAGCGCCGTGGCGACCGGGCGCTCGATGAAGAGGCGGGACGGGTTCATGCGGCGTCCTTACGGCTGCGGTGCACGCGCGGCCGGTGCGCTGGCGCCGGCTTCGCGCTGGCGGCGGCGTTCGCCTTGCGGCGCCGAAGCGCCTGCCGGGGCGGCATCGGCCTGCGCGCCGCTGGCGCCGCCGGCACCGCCCGCACCATCGCGATGGCGCCGCCCGCGCGCGCGCGGCTGGCTGGCCGGCACCACCGCGGCGGCGCGCGCGGCCGGGTCGACGGTTTCGACCGTCATGCCTTCCTTGAGCCGGTCGGCGCCGTCAACCACCACGCGCTGGCCGGGCTGCAGGCCCTTGAGCACCGCGGTGCGGGTGCCGTCGCCGGGGCCCAGCTCGACCACCTGCACCTTGACCTGGCTGGCTTCGTCGACGGTATAGACGAAGGTGCCCTGCTGGCCCCGCTGGATCGCCGCCACCGGGATCACGGTGGCGTCGCGCAGCGTGTCGACGCGCGTGCGCACGTTGACGAACTGGTTGGGAAACAGCATGCCGTCGGCATTGGGGAACACCGCCTTGAGCTTGACCGTGCCGGTGGTGGTGTCGATCTGGTTGTCGGTGGTCAGCAGCGTGCCTTCGCCCAGCTGGTTGCGCACCTGGCGGTCCCAGGCCTGCACCGGCAGCTTTTCGCCGGCGTTGAGCTTCTTCAGCACCGACGGCAGGTTGTCCTCGGGGATGGTGTACATCACCGCGATCGGCTGGATCTGCGTGATCAGCGCGATGCCGTTGGTGTCGCTGGTATTGACGATATTGCCGGGATCGACCTGGCGCAGGCCGATGCGGCCCGACACCGGCGCCACGATCCTGGTGTAGCCCAGCTGCAGGCGCGCGTTGGCGACATTGCCCTGATCGGTCTTGACCACGCCTTCATACTGGCGCACCAGCGCGTCCTGGGTATCGACCTGCTGCTTGGAGATCGAATCCTGGCCCAGCAGCGTGCGGTAGCGCTGCTGGTCCAGCCGCGCGTTCTGCAGCAGCGCCTGGTCGCGCGCCAGCTGGCCGACGGCCTGGTCGAGCGCGGCCTGGAACGGGCGCGGGTCGATCTCGGCCAGCACGTCGCCGGCCTTGACCATCTGGCCTTCCCTGAACAGCACCTTGAGCAGCGGTCCGGACACCTGCGCGCGCACGGTCACGTTGGAGACCGGGGTCACGTTGCCGAGCCCGTTCAGGACCACGTCCATGTCGCGCTGGACCACGGTGGCGACCACCACCGGCGAGCGCGGCATGCCCGGACCACCGCCGGGGCCGCCCGGACCTCCCGGTCCTGCCGCGGCGGGTCTGCTGGCACCGCCGGGGCCCGCCGCGGTGCCTTTGGCGGCGTCGCTGCGCTGCGCATACCAGTACCAGCCGCTCCCGGCCAGCAGCAGCACCAGCAGCCCGGCATAGAGCCGGCGCCGGTTCCGGCGCGGCGGGCGTGAGGACGGGGAGGGGGAGGGGTTGGGTCGGCCTTGTTCGGGGTTGGACATTTCCGCAATCCTGGGAACGGTGCGCGCGGCGCACCGTCGTGTTCTGCTGCAAGTGACGATGCCGCAGTATGCCGCATCGCCATGGGCGCCGGCGGCCTGGCGGCGCGCGCCGTGCGGCGCTGACGGCAATTCATGCGGCAAGGATAATGTGCGGGCGCGGACGCCCGTATTTCGGCGCCCGGCGCTTTTATTACAGAGGATTACCAGCGGCCCGGGTGTAACCTCCGGAAACAATACCGCCCGGCCGATCCGGCGTGTGCGCCGCCCGGGCTGACTATCATGTGCCTATGCGAACGAACCAGCCTACCCAGATCCTTGTCGTCGACGACGACCCCGAACTGCGCGACCTGCTGCGCGAGTACCTGACCCAGCAGGGCTTCGCGGTCGCGGTAATGCATGACGGCGACGGCCTGCAGGCGCGCCTGGAGCGTGAGCGGCCGGCGCTGATCGTGCTGGACCTGATGATGCCCAAGGTCGACGGCCTGACCGCGCTGCGCAACCTGCGCGCCCGCAACGACGATATCCCGGTGATCCTGCTCACCGCCCGCAGCGACGAGATCGACCGCATCGTCGGCCTCGAGATCGGCGCCGACGACTATCTCGGCAAGCCGTTCTCGCCGCGCGAGCTGCTGGCGCGCATCAACGCCGTGCTGCGGCGCAAGCTGGCGCGCCCGGCAGCGGCGCCCGAGGACCGCGAGTCGGTCGCGTTCGGGCCGTTCCGCGTCAACTTCCGCCAGCGCACGCTGACGCGTGCCGGCCAGGCGCTGTCGATCAGCGATACCGAGTTCGCGCTGCTCAAGCTGCTGCTGATGCATCCGCTCGAAGTGCTGTCGCGCGAGCGCATCGTCGAGCTGATGTACGGCAGCGCCAGCGGCATCAGCGACCGCGGCATCGACGTGCAGATCTGGCGCCTGCGCCGGCTGCTGGACGAGGACGCGCAGCGCCCGCGCTATATCCAGACCGTGCGCGGCCGCGGCTACACCTTCGTGCCCGACGAAGCGGAAGAGATTCCCGCGGGCCTCCCCGAATAAGCCGGCGCCGCCAGGACTGCTTTCCGATGAAGTTGCGACGTATCGATACCCTGTTCGGGCGCATTGCGCTGCTGATCGCCGCGGTGCTGGTGATCAGCCATTTCTCGTGGCTGGCGATCCTGCGCATGGACCGGCGCCAGCAGCAGGTCGACTATTCGGTGGAGCAGATGCTGTTCCAGCTCGACAGTATCGAGCGCGCGCTCGATGCGCGGCCCCCGGCGAAGCTGCCCAGCCTGGTGGAAACCGCCAACACCGCCGATGCCGACGAACACGCCACCGCGCCCAAGGGCGGGCGCTCGCGCCGGCTGGTGGAGCAGTTCATCAGCCGCCTGCCGCAAGGCACCGAGATCCGGCTCGAGGACGAGACCACGCCGCGCATCTGGATCAAGCTGCCGAGCCGCGCCGACTGGATCGCGATGCCGATCCTGTGGGTCCACAACCCGCCGCCGGACAACCGGCTGGTGCCGGGGGTGATGCTGGTGGTGGGCGTGGCGATCGTGTTCGCAGTGCTGATCGCGTGGCAGATCCAGCGGCCGGTGCGCGACATGGCCAACGCGGCCGCGCTGCTGTCGCGCCAGCACGCCGTGCCGCCGCTGCGCGAGCGCGGCCCGCACGAGCTGCGCCAGCTGATCGAGCGTTTCAACCGCATGGTGGCCGACCTCGCGCGCATCGACCAGGAACGCAACACCATGCTGGCCGGCATCGCCCACGACCTGAAGACGCCGCTGGCGCGGCTGCGCCTGCGCGCCGAGATGCTGGCCGATCCCAAGGCCGCCGCGGGGGTCACGCGCGATGTCGATTCGATGGCGGCCATCGTCGAGCAGTTCCTGAGCTTCGCGCAGACCAGCGAGCCGACCGCGCGGCCGGTGCCGGTGGACCGGCGCGTCAACGAGCTGGCCGCCTCGCTGGCCGAGCAGGAGCGCCAGGTGGTGCTGTCGCTGGGCGCGGGCGAGGGCTTCCGCATGATCGCCACGCAGCTGGACCGCATCGTCGGCAACCTGGTCGACAACGCCTACGCCTATGGCAAGCCGCCGGTCTGCATCGCGACCTCGCGCACGCCGGACGGCTACATGCTGGTGGTGGAAGACCAGGGCGACGGCATTCCCGACCATGACAAGGAACGCGCCACGCTGCCGTTCGTGCGGCTCGATCCGGCGCGCGGCGGCAATGCCCATTCCGGGCTGGGGCTGGCGATCGTCGACCGGCTGGTGCGGCAGGCGGGCGGCAAGCTCAACCTGGTGAATGCCGAAGGGGGCGGGCTGCGGGTGGAGATGGTGTTTGGGGCGGCTACGGTCTAGTGACCGTTTGGGAAAAACCGTGTAGTGCGGTACGGCTGGGGCTTGCCACCACCCCTGGCAAAGGCTCCCCTCTCCCGCAAGCGGGCGAGGGGAGCAAACCAGCAGCGGTCGGACGCTCTCAGCAGTTTGCGTTCACGCCTTCAAACCTTCTTCTTCTCCCCGATCCGGCTTTCCTTCCCCGCCAGCAGCTTGGCGATGTTCTGCCGGTGCCGCGCGATCAGCAGCACGCTGATGACAAAGATCGCGCCGGCCATCATGTCGACGCCGTTCATCAGCACATGGAAGAACGGCGCGAAGATCGCCGCCACCAGCGCCGCCAGCGACGAATAGCGGAAGAAGAAGGCGATGATCAGCCAGGTGGCCAGCGTGCCCAGGCCCAGGATGGGATTGATCGCCAGCAGGATGCCGGCCGCGGTGGCCACGCCCTTGCCGCCGGCGAAGCGGTGGAATACGGGGAACAGGTGGCCCAGGAACACCGCCAGCGCCACCATGGCCAGTCCGGTGTCGGTGAGGCCGTACGCCGGGCCGAAGCGCGCCGCCAGCCAGACCGCCAGCCAGCCCTTCAGGGCATCGCCGATCAGCGTCAGGACTGCCGCCTTCTTGTTGCCGGTGCGCAGCACGTTGGTGGCACCGGGGTTGCCCGAGCCGTAGGAATGCGGGTCCGGCAGCCCCATCAGCTTGCTGACGACCACAGCGAAGGAAACGGAGCCGATCAGGTAGGCGGCAAGGGCAAAAAGCAGATTGGCCATGTGGAGTGGGATGTTTTCAGGCTGGCGCGATTGTAGCGCGGCAGGGGCCTGGCCACGACCGTGACTACCCGGATTGGCGTGGAGGCTTGCTTCGGTCTGGAGCGGCGCTACGCGGCCGGCAGGTTCAGTCCGGCAGCGCGCACTGCACCGGCTGGGCGTCGAGCAGTGCGGGCAGCAGCTTCGGGTCCAGGCTGACCAGGTAGCCGCGGCGCCCGCCGTTGATATAGATGCGCGCCAGTTCCAGCACGGTCGCTTCCACATACACCGGCATGCGCTTCCTGGTGCCGAACGGCGAGGTGCCGCCGACCAGGTAGCCGCTGTGCCGCTGCGCCACCTCGGGCTTGCACGGCTGCACGCTCTTGCGCCCGGTCTGGCGCGCCAGGTTCTTGGTCGAGACCGAGCAGTCGCCGTGCATCAGCACCACCAGCGGCTGCGCGCGCTCGTCTTCCATGATCAGGGTCTTGACCACGTCATGCTCGGGCACGCCCAGCTGCCGCGCCGATTCGCCGGTGCCGCCGTGCTCGACGTAGTCATAGGGGTGCTCGCCGAAGGCCACGCCTTGCTTGCGCAGGAACTGGGTGGCCGGGGTTTCGGAGACGTGCTTGGTCTTGCTCATGGCGATCGCGGTGTGCCGCTCAGCCGCGCGGATGGTGCTGCTGGTGCAGCTCGCGCAGGCGCTCGCGCGCGACGTGGGTATAGATCTGGGTGGTGGAGATATCGGCGTGTCCCAGCAGCAGCTGCACCACGCGCAGGTCTGCGCCGTGGTTGAGCAGGTGCGTGGCAAACGCATGCCGCAGCGTGTGCGGCGACAGCGGGGCATGCACGCCGGCGTCGCGCGCATGGCGCTTGATCAGGTGCCAGAACGCCTGCCGCGTCATGCCCTCGCCGCGCTGCGTGACGAACAGCGCGTCGCAGGCGCGCCCCGCCAGCAGCACCGGACGCGCGCTGGCCAGGTAGCGCCGCAGCCAGTCGCCGGCCTGCTGGCCGAACGGCACCAGCCGCTCCTTGTCGCCCTTGCCGCCGACCACGCGCGCGACGCCCTCGTTCAGGCCGATCTCGACCGTCTTCATCTGGGTCAGCTCCGATACGCGCAGCCCGCTGGCGTACATCAGCTCGAGCATGGTGCGGTCGCGCAGGCCCAGCGGCGTGGCGGTGTCGGGCGCTTCCAGCAGCGCGTCGACCTGGGCCTCGGTCAGGGTCTTGGGGTAGCGCGGCGGCTGCTTGGCCGGGCGCAGCAGCAGGCAGGGGTCGACCTGCACCAGGTGCTCGCGCAGGGCCCACTGGTAGAAGCGGCGGAACACCGCCAGGCGCCGGTTGGCCGACGACGCGCGGGTCTGCGTATGGCGCGCGCTGAAGTACGCGGACAGCGCGCCGTCGTCGGCGCCGAGCAGCTCGCCGCGCTGCTCGTGCTGCAGCCAGCGCGCCAGCAGCGTCAGGTCGCGCCGGTAGGCATCGATGGTATTGCGCGAGAGCCCGTCTTCCAGCCACAGCGCGTCGCAGAAGCGGCTGACCAGGGCCACGTCGGCAGCGCTGGCGACGGCGGTGAGCTCGGCTGCCGCCGGGGCGCCGCTCATATCAGCATGGCGCCCTCATGGCGCAGCAGCCAGCGTTTGACGTCGAGGTAAAAGCCGTCTTCGGCATGGTGCGAGAACCCGCCGATGCCGCGCGCCGAGACCACGCGATGGCAGGGCACCAGGATCGGGAACGGGTTCTGCCCGCACGCCTGGCCGACCGCGCGCGGCATCGCGCCGATGGCTTCGGCGATGGTGCCGTAGGTGGTGGTGGCGCCGCGCGGCACGGCGCAGATGGCCTGCCACACGCGCTGCTGGAAGGCGCTGCCGGCGGTGGCCAGCGGCACGTCGAAGGCAGCATCGGGATCATCGTAATAGGCCGCCAGCTGCGCCGCGAGCCGCTGCGTCAGCGCATCGGCCGGAGCCTGCGCCTCGACGTGCCCGGGAAGGTACACGATGGCCCGGATGCGCGCGCCGTCCGTGCGCACGCCGATCTTGCCGAACGGGGCGGTAAGGATGGCGTCGTAGGGTGCGGGCATGGCGGTCAGGCTGGGGCGAATGCTGGATTTTAGTGCTTTTTGGCGGGGCTAGAAAAAAGGCCGCCTTGCGGCGGCCTTTGGCGGTTGGCGTCACACCGGCCGGATTACTGCTCCAGCTTGATGTTCTGCACCTTGACCAGGTTCTTCATCTTGTCGAATTCCTTCTTGATCTCGGCCGCGTGCTGCGCCGGCGTGTTGCCCGACGGCTCGGCGCCGGCAGTGCGCAGGCGCTGCTGGAAGTCCTTGTCCTGCAGGGCCTTGACCGCAGCTTCGTTGAGCTTCTTGATGACTTCGTCAGGCGTGCCGGCCGGCGCCACCAGGCCGTACCAGGCCGGATCGTTCGGCTCCTTCAGGCCCATTTCGCCGAAGGTCGGCACATTGGGCAGCGACTCCAGGCGCTTGTTCCAGGCCACCACGATCGGACGCAGCTTGCCGGCCTTGATGTACGGCATCGACGACGGCAGGTTGTCGACCATGATCGGCACCTGGCCGGCGAGCACGTCGTTCAGTGCCGGGCCCGCTCCGCGGTAGGGGATATGGACCATGAAGGTCTTGGTCGAGACCTTGAACTGCTCGCCCAGCATGTGGCCGAAGCCGCAGGTGCCCGACGACGCGTAGGAATACTTGCCCGGGTTGGCCTTCAGCACGGCCAGGAACTCCTTGTAGTCCTTGGCCGGGAAGCTCGGGTTCACCGCGATCACGTTGGCGACGTTGGCCAGGTTGGTGATGGGCTTGAAGTCCTTGATCGGGTCGTACGACAGCTTGGGGTTGCAGGCCGGGTTCACGGCCATGGTCGAGACCGTCGAGATGCCGATGGTGTAGCCGTCCGGCGCGGCCTTGGCGATGGCGTCGGCGCCGATCGAACCGCCCCCGCCGGCGCGGTTTTCCACCACCACCGGCTGGCCCAGGATGCGGCTCATCTGGTCCGCCGCGCCACGGCCGACGATGTCGGTGGTGCCGCCGGGGGCGAACGGAATGATCAGGCGGATCGGCTTGGTGGGGTAGCTCTGGGCTTGCGCCGCGGTGGCGGCGGCCGCCAGGGCCAGGGTCAGTGCGAGTTTGCCAGCTTGCATGAGATCATGTCTCCCGTCAGAAATCCGGGCAGGGTGCCGCCCGGAAGCAAAAAAACCGTCGCAGTGCCACAGGTCGGGCGGTGCGCCGGCAGCGTAATCTGGGTCAGCCGCCCAGCAGGCCGCGCTTGACGCCGGCGTCGACCGGGCGTTCGCCCAGGAACACCCGCAGCAGCGCCTGGTAAAAGTCTTCGCCGGGAATCGGCCGGCCGCGCGGCGTGCCGTTGATGGCGACGACCGTCCCCGTTTGCGGGGAAAAATCCAGGTTGATGACATCGCCCTTGTGCGCGGTGCCGATCTCGCCCAGGGTGCGCTCGAACTGTACCAGCCGCGCCGCCAGCCCCTGCATCTGCGCCTCGCTGTGGTTGTCGCGCATGCCCTGGCGGATCGCACGCACCACCGCCGGCGGCTCGGTCTCGCGCAGGATGCGTAACTGTAGCCGCTTGGCGCCGGGCGTGCCCAGTACCACGGCCGCGTTGCGGGCCTTTTCCTCCAGGTACAGCGCGGCCACGTAGCCCTTGGTCAGGAAGCCGGTGCGCAGCGCCGCGCCATTGAGCTGCAGTACCTTGCCGCCCACGCGCGCCGCGTCATCGAAGCGCATGCCTTCGATCTCTACCGCGCGCGCCGGCCCCGGCACGGCATGCACCGCGGCCGCGGCGCCGAGCGCCGCCAGCACGACGGCCAGGCGCAGGCGGCGGCCCGGCCGGAAGCCAGGGCGCAAGCCAAGGCAGAAGCCAAGGCAAAAGCGGGAGCGGAGGAGGGTGTCCACGCGCAGGCGCGCGGAACGGATGCGGGACAACATGGCGGCAGGCGTACAACTTGGCATGCCATGCTGCCCGAAATCTGGAAGAATACCTATCCGTATCTGCCCTAGTCTGCACATTCCGGCTTTTTTGCCGTTATCTCTTCCCGCCGCGGTTTCGGTGCGGCGGCTGCCCGGGCAGTGCCGCGCCATGCCACTGCCACCACAACAACAACCCTAGATGTCTTCCGCCCTCCTGCTGGTCCCGGACTTCAGCCTGATCCTGATCGGCTGGCTGCTGGTGCGCTATTCCCCGTTCGACCGCGCCTTCTGGGGCGGGGTGGAGCGGCTGGTCTACTTCGTGCTGTTCCCGGCGCTGCTGCTGCAGTCGACCAATACCGCGGTGCTCGATTTCTCGTCGACCTCGGCCATGCTGGGGCTGGCGCTGCTGGTGCTGGCCACCGGCCTGGCCGGCGGCTACGCCGTCAAATGGGTGCTGCGCCCGGACCCGGTCAGCTTTGCCTCGGGGCTGCAGACCGCGTTCCGCTTCAATTCCTATATCGGGCTGGCGCTGGCGTCGCGGCTGGGCGGCTCCGAAGGGCTGGCGTTGATGGCGGTGATCGTCGGCTGCACCGTGCCGCTGTGCAACGTGGCCGCGGTTTGGGCGCTGGCCCGCCATGGCCAGGCCGCGCTGTGGAAGGAACTGGCGCGCAACCCGCTGATCCTGGCCACCGCCGGCGGCCTGGCGACCAATCTGATGGGGCTGCACGCGCCCGAGGTGCTGGGCATGACGCTGAACCGGCTGGGCTCGGCGTCGACCGCGCTGGGCCTGATGACCGTGGGCGCCGGGCTGCAGATGAGCGGCGCCACCGGCACCGCCGGGCCGGTGGCGTGGTGGACCGGCGTCAAGCTGCTGGCGATGCCGTGCGTGGCCTGGCTGGTGGGGCGGCACCTGCCGCTGACCGCGCTGCAGTACCAGATCGTGGTGCTGTACGCCTCGCTGCCGACCGCCTCCAGCGCCTACATCCTGGCCGTGCGCATGGGCGGTAACGGGCCGATGGTGGCGGCGACGATCTCGCTGATGACGGTGGCGGCGATCGTCACCACGCCGCTGTGGCTGGCGCTGGTGAGCTGACTTGAACGGGGAGGCTGGCGATCAGCCGGCCCGTTGCACCGGCGGGCCGCCCTGCGCCAGGGCCCAGTCGATATGTTCCTGCACCATGGGGGTGGCGGTCTCGCGCCGCGCCAGCAATGCCGCGCGGATGCGCGCGGCCAGCGCCGCGTCCTCGGCGCGCGTGCCCGACAATGCCGCGCGCAGGCTGTTGCCCAGCCCCACCGCCAGGTTGCGCAGCCAGCGCTCATGGCCGATGCGGCGGATCGGGCTGCCTTCGAGGCGCTGGTTGAATTCCGCTTCGGTCCATTGGAACAGCGCCACCATGTCGGGCGCGTCCAGGCCATTGCGCACGTCGAAGTCCGGCACCGTGGCCACGTGCGCGAACTTGTTCCACGGGCACGCCAGCTGGCAGTCGTCGCAGCCGTAGACGCGGTTGCCCATCGGCGCGCGGAATTCCACCGGGATCGCGCCCTTGTGCTCGATGGTGAGATAGGAAATGCAGCGGCGCGCATCCAGCCGGTACGGTGCGACGATGGCGCGTGTCGGGCAGATGTCCAGGCAGCGGTGGCAGCTGCCGCAATGGCCCGACTCGGGCGGATCGGCAGGCAACGGGATGTCGACCAGGATCTCGCCGAGGAAGAACATCGAGCCGCCGTCGCGGTCCAGCAGCAACGTATGCTTGCCGCGCCAGCCCAGTCCGCCCTGGCTGGCCAGCGCCACTTCCATCACCGGGGCCGAATCGGTAAAGACGCGGTAGCCGAACCTGCCGATCTCGGCCTCGATGCGGCTGGCCAGCTGCTGCAGGCGGCTGCGCAGCACCTTGTGGTAGTCGCGTCCGCGTGCGTACAGCGATACCACCGCGGTGGCCGGGTCGTCGAGCCGCGCGAGCTCGTGGCGGCGCCAGTCGGCGGCCTGCGCGTGCGCGCCGGCGGCCGGGACATAGGGCATGCGCGCCACGATCGCGCGTACCGTGCCGGGCACCAGTTCGGCCGGACGGGCGCGCCGCAGGCCGTGGTTGGCCATATAATCCATGTCGCCGTGGTAGCCCTGCGCCAGCCAGGCCAGCAGTCCGGGCTCGGCGTGCGCGAGGTCGACATCGGCGATGCGCACCGAGGCAAAGCCCAGCGCCGCGCCCCATGCGCGGATCGACGCGGCCAGCGCCGCAAGCTCCCCCGGGCCCGCGGCCGCGTGGCCGCTGGTGTCTGGTACTGGTATGGGCGGCGCATCCGCCTGCCCGGGGGCGACTCGGTCGATCATTCCTGAATTGTACGCAATGCCCTTGCTCGAACAACGCACCCTGACGCTGCCCGACGAAGCCGCCACCGCGCGCCTGGGCGCTGCGCTGGCGGCCGCCGTGCAGGCGATGCCGCCGCGCACGGTGCATGTGCAGCTGTCCGGCGACCTGGGCGCCGGCAAGACCACGCTGTCGCGCGCCGTGCTGCGCGCGCTGGGCCATGCGGGCAAGGTCCGCAGCCCCACCTATACGCTGTGCGAGCCCTATGACGTCGCCCGTGCCGACGGCTCGCCGCTGACGGTCTACCACTTCGACCTGTACCGCTTTGCCGATCCCGAAGAGTGGCTCGACGCGGGGTTTCGCGACTGCTTCGCCGAACCGGCCTTCAACCTGGTCGAGTGGCCGGAGAAGGCCGGGCGCCTGCTGGGGGAACCCGACCTGCACGTGTTGCTCCAATCGGACATGGCCGGCGCCGATGACACCGGCGAGCGGCGGATCGCGACCTTGCGCGCCTATACTCCCACTGGACTTACCTTGCTGAACGCATGCTGATCAAGCGACTTGCCACCGACCGCCCCGATGGACCCGACGGCCTCATGCAGGCGCGCCGCAAATGGATGGCGCAGGCGCTGAAGCTGGGCGCCGGCACCGCCGTGCTGACGCTGGCCGGTCCGCAGATCGCGTTCGGCGCCGGCATCGTCGCGGTGCGCGTGTGGCCGGCCGAGGACTACACCCGCGTCACCATCGAATCGGATGCGCCGCTGGCCGCGGTGCACCAGATGATCCGCGACCCCGATCGGCTGGTGGTGGACATCGACGGCCTCGACCTGTCGCCCACGCTGCGCGAGCTGGTGGCCAAGATCACGCCGAACGACCCGTATATCCAGACCGTGCGCGTCGGCCAGAACCGCCCGCGCGTGGTCCGCATGGTGTTCGACCTGAAGGAAAACGTCGCGCCGCAGGTGTTCACGCTGGCGCCCATCGGCAGCTACCGCAACCGGCTGGTGTTCGACCTGTACCCGGTCAACCCGCCCGACCCGCTGTGGAAGCTGGTGCGTGACACCGAGGAAAAGCAGCGCCGCTTTGCCACCTCGGACCCGGCGCCGGGCGCCGAAGGCATCGCCGGAGCCCCCGCCGGCGCCGAGGAAGACGCCATCGGCGCGCTGGTGCGCCGCTTCGACGAGAAGGGCGAGGTGCCGCCCACCACCGCGCCGCTGCCGCCGCCGGTGGCCGCAGCCCGGCCGCGGCCATCGACACCGTCCACGGCACCGGTGCCGCCGGTGCCGGCCCCGAATGCCCCGGTGGTGCCGCCGGTCGCGCGCGACAATCCCACCGCCGAGCGTCCGTTCAAGATGCGCCGCCTTCTGACCGTGGCGATCGACCCCGGCCATGGCGGCGAAGACCCGGGCGCGATCGGCGCGGCCGGCTCGCGCGAGAAGGACGTGGTGCTGCAGATCGCGCACCGGCTGCGCGCCAAGATCGACGCCCAGCCCAATATGCGCGCGATGATGACGCGCGACGCCGATTTCTTCGTGCCGCTGAACGTGCGCGTGCAGAAGGCGCGCCGGGTGCAGGCGGACCTGTTCGTGTCGATCCACGCCGATGCCTTCCTGTCGCCCGAGGCGCGCGGCGCGTCGGTGTTCGCGCTGTCCGAGCGCGGCGCGTCCAGTACCGCGGCGCGCTGGCTGGCCAACAAGGAAAACGCCTCCGACCTGATCGGCGGCGCCAACATGGGCAACAAGGATGCGCAGGTGGCGCGCGTGCTGCTGGACCTGTCGACCACCGCGCAGATCAACGACAGCCTGCTGGTGGGCAAGGCGGTGCTGGGCGAAATCGGCGGCATCAACAAGCTGCACAAGGCCCGCGTCGAACAGGCCGGGTTTGCGGTGCTGAAGGCGCCGGACATCCCGTCGATCCTGATCGAGACCGCCTTCATCAGCAACCCGGAAGAAGAGCGCAAGCTCAACGACAACGCGCACCAGGAACAGCTGGCCAATGCCATCCTGAAGGGCATCCGCTCGTACTTCGCGCGCAATCCGCCGCTGTCGAAGAATCCGTCGGTCTGAGCCGCCGTGCACGCGGCAGCCGCAAAAAAAACCGGGGCATGCCCCGGTTTTTTCATGATGGCAGGCTTCAGGCGCGCGCCGTGGCCTGGTCCTCCAGCAGCGCATCGCGGTTGGCATAGCGCGACGCGATCACCGAGCAGACGATCAGCTGCAGCTGGTGGTAGACCATCAGCGGCAGCACCAGCAGGCCCAGCGCCGGATGGCCGGCAAACAGGATCTTGGCCATCGGGATGCCGTTGGCCAGGCTCTTCTTCGAGCCGCAGAACACCGCGGTGATCTCGTCCTCAACGGAAAAGCCCAGGCGGCGCGCGGTCAGCGTGGTGAAGCCCAGCACCACGAACAGCAGCACCGCGGCGATGCCCATCACCGCGCCGATGGTCTGCCACTGGTACTGGTGCCACAGGCCTTCGGCGGTGGCGTCGCAGAACGACGAGTAGACGATCAGCACGATCACGCCGCGGTCGATCTTGTTGGTGATGTGCTTTTTCTTTGCCAGCCAGCTGCCGATCAGAGGGCGCAGCAGCTGCCCCAGCGCGAACGGCAGCAGCAGCTGCAGCGCCACGCCGGTCAGCGCCTTGCCCAGCGGCATCGACGCGCCGCTGGCGCTGATCACCAGCCCCATCAGCAGCGGCGTCACCAGCATGCCGATCAGGCCCGAGATGGTGGCGTTGAAGATCGCGCCCGAGACATTGCCGCGCGCCATCGAGGTCATCGCCACCGACGACGACACCGTCGACGGCAGCGCGCACAGGAAGAACACGCCCAGCAGCAGGTCGGCCGGCAGCGTATTGCGCAGCGACAGCATCAGCAGCGCGCCCACCACCGGGAACACCACATAGGTGAAGACCTGCACGAACACATGCAGGCGCCAGTGCTTGGCGCCCGCCACCAGCTTGTCGCGCGACAGCGCCGCGCCGTGCAGGAAGAACACCAGCGCCACGCCCAGGCTGGTGACCACGCCGAGGTGCAGCGGACCGTCGCCGGTGCCGAGCTCGGGCGCGGCCAGCGCGATGGCGATGGCCGTTAGCATGACGAGCACAAAGCCGTCGATCAGGTCATAGAGCTTCTTGAGATTGCGGACAATACGGGACATGACTGCGGGTGTAATCCTGCGATGTTAGGGTTTTGCCTAGTATTGGACGCTAGCCCGGTCTAGAATGCAAATTCATTTATAGAATCTATTTATCCGGTTGTTGCATGAATTACACATTGCGGCAGTTGCGCGTGTTTCTGGCCGTGGCCAGCAGCGGCGGCTTCAGCCGGGCCGCGGACGCCGTCGGACTGACCCAGCCGGCCGTCAGCCGCGGCGTCGCCGAGCTGGAAGATGCGCTCGGCGTGCGCCTGCTGGACCGCACCACGCGCGAGGTGGTGCTGACCGAAGCCGGCCATGCACTGGCGCCGGCGCTGGAGCGGCTGCTCGGGCAACTGGATGACACCCTCGAAGAAACGCGGCAGCTAGGTGAGCGCTATCGCGGCCGCGTAGTGATAGCCGGGGCACCGACCATCTCCGCCCGGCTGATGCCGCTCTACGTGGCCGCCTGCGCCGCGCAATATCCGGAAATCCGCCTGACCGTGCGCGACAACGTCCAGGCCGACGGGCTGGAGCAGGTCCGCGCCGGCGCGGTGGACTTCGGCGTGCTGATCGACCCGCTGGTGCGCGACGGGCTGCTGGTGGACCCGGTCGCGACCGACCCGTTCTGCTTCGTGTGCCGGCGCGACCATCCGCTGGCGCAGGCGGAATCGGTGCCGTGGTCGGCGCTGCATGGGATGCGGCTGGTGCTGCTGGACTTTGCCTCCGGCAGCCGGCCGCTGATCGACCGCGTGTTCGGCCGCCACGGCGTGGTGCCGCAGGTGGTGCAGGAGCTGGGCCATTCGGCGAGCGTGTTCGGCATGGTCGAGGCCGGCATCGGCGCGTCGGTGCTGCCGTCGTTCTCGCTGCCGCTGCCGGCGGCGTCGCCGCTGGTGTGGCGCCCGCTGGTGCCGCGCGAGGAGCGCAGCATCGTCATGGTGCGGCGCGAGGACCGCTCCTTGTCGCCGGCAGCGGCGGCGGTGTGGGACCTGGTGCGGCGCCTGACCGTGCGCGCCGAGGCGCCGACGATCAGCGCCGCGGCCTGAGCGGGCTTGCGCCTGTCAGCGCGCGCTGACCATCACCGCTTCCAGCTCGAAGCTGCCGTCTGCCTGCACGCGATAGTGCTCGCGCACTTCCGCGGGTGCCACCTGCCACAGGTGCCGGATCGCGTCCACCGCCACCGCCGGCGTGCGCATGCGCTGCACCCAGCTGTCGAACCCGATGCCGATGCGCCAGGTCGCCGAGACGGCGATGGCATCCGCGGCAAAGCCCGCGGCTTCGAACATCGCGCGCCAGGCCGCCGGGGTGTAGTCGCGCACGTGCGAGGGGTCGCGCAGCAACTCGACCGATTGCAGCCAGGTATCGCGCAGCGGGTCCGGCGCGCCGGCGATGTCGATCATCACCACCTTGCCGCCGGGCTTGAGCACGCGGCGGATCTCGGCCAGCGCGGCCGGCACGTCGCGCCAGTGGTGCGCGCTCATGCGCGACACCACCGCGCAGAAGCTGGCATCGTCGAACGGCAGATGCTCGGCGGCGCCCTGGCGGGTGCGTACGTTGGCCAGCCCGCGCTCGCGCGCGGCGGCATCGACCACCGCCAGCATGTCGGCCGACAGATCGTAGGCGGTGACCTCGCCCGCCACCGCGGCGGCGGCAAAGCTGGCATGGCCGGCGCCGCAGCCCAGGTCGAGCACGCGGCTGCGCGCGCGGTTGGCCGCGGGAATCAGCGCGGCCAGTTCGTCCTTCAGTTGCTGCAGGTCCGCGCCGCTGGCGTGGACCGCGCTGGTGAGATAGGCGCTGGCGGTGGCGCCGAACTGGGCGGCGACGAGTTCCTGCTGCTGCATGGTGGTGCTCCTTCAAGCCGCGGCCGAGCCAAGCCGGGCGGGTGCTGTTGTTGTCGGGGAGGGGACTTGCCCGCGAGGCGGGTTCGGCATACTGTAGGCGGGCCGTTTTCCCGGTACAAGTCACCGCTTTATCCTGGTATAAGCGCCACCAGCCTGCCATGCCGCCACTCGCCCCGCCTGCCGCTCCTTCAGCTTCGCCATCCTCGCCAGCTTCGCGCGAAGCCGTGCTCGGCGCCTTCCTGCGCGCCCACCGCGAACGCCTGACGCCGGCGGACGTGGGGCTGGCGCCCGGCCAGCGCCGGCGCACGCCCGGGCTGCGCCGGGAGGAAGTCGCGCAGCTGGCGGGCCTGAGCACAACCTGGGTGACGTGGCTGGAGCAGGGCCGGCCGGTGGCGCTGTCGGCGCGGGCGCTGGCCAGCCTGGCCACGGCGCTGCGGCTGTCGCGCGCCGAGCGTGCCTACCTGTTCGAGCTGGCCGGCCGGCGCGATCCGCAGCACGCCGGCGGCGAGCCGGTGCCGCCCGCGGTGCTGGCCAGCGTGCATGCGATCGACGGCCCGGCGTACCTGCTCGACCGCCAATGGACCGCGCTGGCCTGGAACGCCGCGGCCGCGGACCTGTTCACCGGCTGGCTCGACGCCGCTGCCACCGAGCGCAACCTGCTGCGCGCGATGTTCCTGTCGCCGGCGCTGCAGGCACTGGTGCAGGACTGGCCGCACCGCGCCGCACGGCTGGTGGCCGAATTCCGCGCGCACAGCATCCGCCACGCCGATGCGGCGCCGACGCGGGCATTGATCGAGGGATTGATGGCGGAGAGCGCCGACTTCCGCGCCGCCTGGCTGTCGCAGGACGTGGAAGAGCGCGAGGGCGGGCGCCGCGGCTTTCGCCATCCGCGCCAGGGCGCGCTGCAGTTCGAGCAGCTGACGCTGGTGCCGGCGGCGGCGCCGGGCCTGATGCTGGTGATGCTGCTGCCCGGCTGAGCGGGCAGCAGCCATAGCTTACTTGGGCTGCATCCGGATCGCGCCGTCCAGGCGGATCACCTCGCCATTGAGCATGGGGTTCTCGATGATCGAGCGGGCCAGCTTCGCATATTCGGCAGGCCGGCCCAGCCGCGACGGGAACGGCACCATCTTGCCGAGCGCGTCCTGCACCTCCTGCGGCATGCCCAGCAGCATCGGGGTCTCGAACAGCCCCGGGGCGATGGTCATGCAGCGCACGCCGTCGCGCGCCAGGTCGCGCGCGATCGCCAGCGTCATGCCGACCACGCCGCCCTTGGACGCGGCATAGGCGGCCTGCCCGATCTGGCCGTCGAAGGCCGCCACCGAGGCGGTATTGATGATCACGCCGCGCTCGCCCTCGCTGTCGGGGGCGTTCTGCACCATCGCCGCTGCGGCCAGGCGGATCATATTGAAGGTGCCGATCAGGTTGATGCGGATGGTCTTGTCGAAGGCATCGAGCGGATGCGGACCGTTCTTGCCGACCGTCTTGTTGGCGGTGGCAATGCCGGCGCAATTGACCAGCCCGGCCAGGCGGCCAAGCGACTGCGCCGCCGCGACCGCGGCCTGGCCATCGGCTTCCGAGGTGACGTCGCAGCGCACGAAGCGGCCGCCGGTCTCGGCCGCCAGCGCCTGCCCGGCGGCCTCGTTCAGGTCGGCAATGACAACCCTGGCGCCGGCTTCGGCAAGCAGCCGGGCGGTGCCGGCGCCAAGGCCGGAGGCGCCGCCGGTGATGATGAAGACGTTGTCCTTGATGTCCACGATGGTGTCTCCTCGGTATGGTTTCCGTTTACGTAAACGTTAAGCATTGTACGGAGGCGGGGCCGATGTGCAAGGGGTGCGCGTTCAATAAAAAAAAGCGGCCCGAAGGCCGCTTTCATCTTTCTGCAGTGTCCAGCGAGATAATTACTTCAGCGCCTCGAACACCCGCGCCGTGATCTCGTCGACGTTGCCGACGCCCAGGATCTTGCGGTACTTCGGCGGCGCCACCTTGGCCGCGGCGTCGCCGTTTGCGGCCCAGGCCGAATAGTAGTCGACCAGCGGACGGGTCTGCTGCGAGTAGACGTCGAGCCGCTTCTTGACGGTTTCTTCCTTGTCGTCGTCGCGCTGGATCAGCGGCTCGCCGGTCTCGTCGTCGACGCCTTCCGCCTTGGGCGGGTTGTACTTGAGGTGGTAGGTGCGGCCCGATGCCACGTGCACGCGGCGCCCGCTCATGCGTTCGATGATGGCGTCGAACGGCACGTCGATCTCGAGCACATAGTCGATCGCCACGCCCGCGTCCTTCATCGCCTCGGCTTGCGGAATGGTGCGCGGGAAGCCGTCGAACAGGTAGCCGCTCTTGCAGTCGTCCTGCTTCAGGCGGTCCTTCACCAGGCCGATGATGATGTCGTCCGACACCAGTCCGCCCGCGTCCATGACCTTCTTGGCTTCCACGCCCAGCGGCGTGCCCGCCTTCACCGCGGCGCGCAGCAT
The DNA here is from genome assembly GCF_001598055.1 of Cupriavidus nantongensis. Classification (NCBI taxonomy): domain Bacteria; kingdom Pseudomonadati; phylum Pseudomonadota; class Betaproteobacteria; order Burkholderiales; family Burkholderiaceae; genus Cupriavidus; species Cupriavidus nantongensis. Next base: position 914,991 of record NZ_CP014844.1, read on the forward strand.
GTCGCCGGTGGAGATTTGCGGAATGCCGAACTTCTCGCAGATGAACTTGGCTTGCGTGCCTTTGCCGGCGCCAGGCGCGCCCAACAGGATCAAACGCATTTACGGGTCCTCAGAGTTTTTAATCCGGTATGGCGGGAGATCAGAAGGAGGGTAACGCCGTAACTTGACGCGAGACTGACTGCGGTCCCGGTGCGCGCTGACTGCGTTCAGCGCGGGCACGGCTCAGGCGTACCCACGCGTACGGCCGGCGGCGGCTGCCAGCGGGATGGCGGCGCGGCGCACCGGACGGGCTCTATCTTTATCTCCCCACCGAGCCTTGGCCGGCGGCGCGAATGCTCGCGCCAGCGGGGCGGCTCTGTATCGGCAAGCATTATGCCATGAGGCAGCGGGGATTCGGCCCGAAATCGGCCCCCCGGTTCGGTTGCAGCAGAATCGACCTGAGCGGGCAGGCAACCGGCGCGGTGGCCCTGCCGGCGCCGGCGGTGATGCCGGGGATGGCGGTCAGGGCCCTTCCTGGGCCATCGACTGCGCCCACAGCGCGCGCACCCGTTCGAGGTCGGCCTGGGTGTCGACGCCCGGCGCGGGCGCGGCGGCGGTCTGCATCACGGCGATGCGCTCGCCGTGCCACATCGCGCGCAGTTGCTCCAGCGCCTCGGCCTGCTCCAGCGGCGCCGCGGCCAGCGTCGGGAAGCGGCGCAGGAAGCCGGCGCGATAGGCGTACAGGCCGATATGGCGCAGCACCGGCATGTCCGGCAGCGGCACCCGGGCCGACGCGGCGGGCATGGACGGCACGCCGGACCACGCGTCGCGCGCCCATGGGATCGGCGCGCGCGAGAAATACAGCGCGCGCCCGGCGGCGTCGCACACCACCTTGACCACGTTGGGGTTGAAGACCTCGGCGCTGTCGTGCAGCGGATGCGCCGCGGTGGCGATGGCGCAGTCGGCGTGGTGCGCCAGGTGCAGCGCGACTTCGTCGATCAGCGCCGGCTCGATCAGCGGCTCGTCGCCCTGCACGTTGACGACGATGGCGTCGTCGGCCAGGCCCAGTTGCGCGGCGACCTCGGCCAGGCGGTCAGTGCCGGACGGGTGGTCGGCGCGCGTCAGCACGGCTTCGATGCCGTGCGCGGCGCAGGCCTGCGCCACCGCGGGCGCGTCGGTGGCAACCACGGTGCGCTGTGCCGACGACGCGTGCGCGCGCTCGGCCACGCGCACCACCATCGGGCGTCCGCCGATATCGGCCAAAGGCTTGTCGGGCAGCCGGGTCGAAGCCAGCCGCGCGGGAATGACGACGGTAAACGCGGGGAGGGTCATGGCCGCGCTGCTCAGTTGCCCGCCGGCGCGTCCGGCTCGATCACGCGGCCCGGCACCGACTGGCGGGCCTCGTCGGCCAGCATCACGGGGATGCCGTCGCGGATCGGGTAGGCCAGCTTGTCGGCGTGGCAGATCAGCTCCTGCGCGGCGCGGTCGTATTCCAGCTTGCCCTTGCATAGCGGGCAGACCAGGATTTCAAGCAGCCGGTTGTCCATCTCGGTGTTCCTCGTTGCGCCCGGCGGTGCCGCTTGCGGCGGCCGGCGCGGTCGGCGCGGGTTGGATTTGCGCCTGCACGGCGCGGCGGATTTTATCGATCAGGCCCGCGTCGATCACGGGCCTGGTGGGCACGACCCAGATGCGCGGGTCGTCGAAGCGCTCGCATTTTACGGCATCCTTCTCGGTGATCAGGATCACGTCGGCATCGAGCGCATCGGGATGGTCGACGAACGGGTCGGCGACGAAGTCATAGTGGTCCGGCAGCGGCAGCGTCTTCGGCGCCAGGCCCGCGCCACGCAGGCTGGCGAAGAAGCGCTCGGGGTTGCCGATGCCGGCTGCGGCCAGCACGCGCCGGCCGGCAAAGGCGCTGAGCGGCCGCGCCATGGTGGGGTCGGCAAGCTGCCAGGCGTCATCCAGTTCCAGGCGCATGCCGTACACGCCGGGGCGGTCGGGGGTGGCGCGGAAGTTGGGGTCGTTGATCAGGGTGGCGTCGCGCGGGCGCGAGAGCGGCTCGCGCAGCGGGCCGGCCGGCAGCATCAGGCCGTTGCCGCCCATGCGCGCGTCGAACATCACGATCTCGAAATCGCGCTGCAGCTTGTAGTGCTGCAGGCCGTCGTCGAGCAGCAGCACGTTGATGCCGGGGTGCGACACCAGCATGGCCTGCGCGCACAGCGCGCGGTCGGGGTAGACCCAGACCGGCACGTCGGTGGCGCGCGCGATCAATAGCGGTTCATCGCCGACGTCGGCCGCCTGCGAAGTGGGCTTGACCCGGCGCGGGTGCTTCAGCTGCACGCCGTAGCCGCGCGAGACCACGCCGGGCCGCAGTCCGGCCTCGGTCAGCGCATGCGCCAGCGCGATCACCGCCGGGGTCTTGCCGGTGCCGCCCACGGTGACGTTGCCGACCACCACCACCGGCATCGGCAGCCGCGTCGACTTGAACCAGCCGCGCTGGTAGCCATGGCGGCGCACCCGCGCGACCAGCCCGAACAGCAGCGAGAACGGCAGCATCAGCCACGCGAACCAGCCGCGGCGTTGCCACTGGGCGGTCACGAAGTCGGCAAGGGCATGGCGGGGAACGGGCATGGACGCGGCGGGCGAGAGTCGATGGTCGGGATGCGATTGTAGTGCGCTCGCGGCTACGCCCCTCGGGGCGGCCCAACCATTATGGGCATTGCCGTGCGCATGGGGCAAGCCCGCCCGCCATCGGCGCACGCTGGCGCGCAGGCCCGGCCGGGGTCAGCGCCGGGGTCAGCGCCGGGGTCAGCGCGGTTGCGCGCTCTGCGTGGCGAAGGTCAGGCGCGACAGCCCGGCCAGCCGCGCGGCCTCCATCACGTTGACCACGGCCTGGTGCGTGGCCTGCGCGTCGGCATTGACGATCACCACCGGCGGCTGGCCGCCGGTGCCCGCGACCGTGCGCAGCTGGTCGGCCAGGCTGGTGACGTCCTTGTGCTCCATCACCTGCTTGTTGACCGAGTAGACCCCGCGCGCGGACACCGACACCACGATCTCCTGCGGCTGCTGGCGCGCGCGCTCGGCATCGGCGGTGGGCAGCTGGATCTGCAGCTCGGTAAAGCGCGAGTACGTGGTCGTGATCATCAGGAAGATCAGGATCACGAGCAGCACGTCGATCAGCGGGATCAGGTTGATCTCGGGCTCTTCGCGCCGCTGGCGGGAACGGAAGTGCATGGCGTTCGGGTGGGCGTGCCGCGCTCAAGCGCGGCGCTGCGGCAGGATGGCGTCGAGGAACGAGGTGGCGCGGAATTCCAGCTCGGCCACGTAGTCGTCGACGCGGCGGCGGAAGTAGCGCCAGAAGATCAGTGCCGGGATCGCCACGATCAGGCCAAAGGCGGTGTTGTACAGCGCCACCGAGATGCCGTGCGCCAGTTGTTCGGGGCTGGTGCCGGTGCCGCCCTGGCTGCCGAAGATCTCGATCATGCCGATCACCGTGCCCAGCAGCCCCATCAGCGGCGCCACCGAGGCGATCGTGCCGAGCGCGTTCAGGTAGCGCTCGAGCTCATGCGCGACCACGCGGCCGGCTTCCTCGACCACGTCCTTGGCGGCATCGCGCGAGGTATGCGGCTGCAGCACCACGTGGCGCAGTCCTGCGGCCAGCACGCGGCCCAGCGGTGAATTCTGCTCCAGCGTGTTGACCACTTCCGGCGTGGCGCGGCGCTGCTGCGCGGCGGCCAGCGCCTCTTCATAGAGCTTGGCGGGCAGCACCTTGCTGCGCTTGAGCGACAGGAAGCGTTCGACGATCAGCGCCAGCGCGATGACCGAGGCGAGCAACAGCGGCCAGATCGGCCAGCCGGCCGCTTGAATGATGGAAAACAATTGGACCCCCGGGATCGACAACCGAATAACGAAACCCCAAACCACCAGCCGGCATGCCTTGAGCCGCGCGGGCATGGTGCCTTGCTGCGCGCTCCGGCATTGCTCTGAAAAAACAGGCGCCACTCTAACCCGCGGCCTGGCGCGCGGCAAGGGACGAAGCGCGCCTGTCTCCGGCGCGCATCGTGTCACTGCCGCGCAGGCTGCCGCTTTCCACAGCCGGCAGGGACAGTGTTGTGGATCGATTGTGGAAAGTCGCCGGACAAGATAGCTAACTCATTGATCAGAAAAGGTAAAGCAGGTGCTGCTTAAATTTTGTGCAATTGCGCTACCCAGCGGCTGCGGCGCATCCGGCACGTGCCGCGGCGACGGCTGCCGCGGTTTCGGGCCGGCTTCTGTGCGCAAGCGCACGACTTTCCACAAAGCAGCGGGACAGTACTGTGGAGGGCTTGTGGAAAGGTGACTGAGAGATTTCATAAGCCATTGATTCGAAAGGCACTCCTGTCTGCTGCTTAAAAATTAGGCAGTCAGGCTTATTCCCTTCGGAGCGGCGCTGCAGCGGCCGGTGGCTGGCAAAAACGGGGTTTGTCCACAGCGACGAGGGAGAGGACTGTGGAAGGCCTGTGGACAAATCCGGGAGAAGAAGGCCAAGCCATTGAAACACAACAGGTTTTTAGTCGCTGCCGAGAAAATGTGCAGGCGCAGCAGAACCCTGGGATAACGACACTCCATTCAGGACTGCGCTGGCGGAGCGCCTGCCCCGGCGCTTGGCGAATCGGATAAGCGGGCTACCCGCCACGCGGCCGGGAAAAGTGTTTGGTGGATCGCATTTTATCCAGAGAAGCTGTGGATAACTTTGTGAACAAGCCCTTGGCCCGGCATGTAAGTGGTTGATGCAAAAGAAAAATGGTTATATTGCCTAATTTTTGTTGTGCTCATAAACCGCATAAGAATCAAAGGCTTGCACGAACCCATGCGGCTTCCAGGGTAGGCCCCGGGCATCAATGCTACCCCCTTGACATTGCAGTTATGCTGTGGACATGTCTGATCCACGCCGCTTGCCAGCGGCTTCGCCATGTCTGACTTGCCGAATTTTTCGCGTGACCCTTCCGCCACCACGCCGCGCAGCGGCCGCGAGGTGATCCCGGTCGGCGAACTCAACCACGCGATCGCGCGCGTGCTCGAACGCAGTTTCCCGCTCGCCTGGGTACGGGGCGAAATCTCAAACTTCACGCGCGCCGCCAGCGGGCACTGGTATTTCTCGCTGAAGGACGCGCGCGCGCAGATCCGCTGCGTGATGTTCCGCGGGCGCAACCAGCATGTCGAGTTCCAGCCGCGCGAGGGCGAGGCGGTCGAGGTGCGCGCCGTGGTCTCGATGTACGAGGCGCGCGGCGAGCTGCAGCTGGGAGTCGAGGCGATGCGCCGCGCCGGCCTCGGCAACCTCTATGAAGCATTCCTGCGGCTCAAGGAAAAACTGTCGCAGGCGGGGCTGTTCGCGCCGGAGCGCAAGCGCCCGGTGCCGGCACAGCCGCGCACCATCGGCGTGGTCACGTCATTGCAGGCCGCGGCGCTGCGCGATGTGCTGAGCACGCTGCGGCGGCGTGCGCCGCATGTGCCGGTGGTGGTCTATCCGGTGCCGGTGCAGGGCACTGGCGCGGCACAGAAGATCGCGGACATGCTCGACATGGCGGCCGCGCGCGCCGAATGCGACGTGCTGATCCTGTGCCGCGGCGGCGGCAGCATCGAAGACCTGTGGTCGTTCAATGAAGAGGTGGTGGCGCAGGCGATCGCGCGCTGCACGCTGCCGGTGGTCTCCGGCGTCGGCCACGAGACCGATTTCACCATTGCCGATTTTGTCGCCGACGTGCGCGCGCCTACGCCTACCGGCGCGGCCGAACTGGTCAGCCCCGATCGCGCGCACCTGCTCGCGCAGACGCTGCGCGCGCGCGATGCGCTGCGGCAATGCCTGCGCCGCGGGCTGGACCTGCGCGCGCAGCACCTCGACTGGCTGGCGCGGCGCGTGCGCAGCCCGCAGGCGCAGCTGCAGGAGCGCCGCGCGCAAGTCGACAATCTGGCGCGACATTTGCGGGCGGCATTGCGTGACACCGTGGTGTCGCAGCGCCATCGCCACCAGTTGCTGGCGATGCGCTGGCGCGCCTGCCGCCCCGACGCCGCCGCGGCCCACGCCGACGTGGCGCGCCTGTGGCAGCGGCTGCAGGCAGCCGCGCTGCGCCAGCACGAGCGCGCCGGCCAGCGCCTGGCGCGCAGCGCCGGCGCGCTCGAGCTGCTGGCGCCGCAGCGCACGCTGGAGCGCGGCTATGCGGTGCTGCTCGACCAGCGCGGACGCGCGCTGCGTGCCCCCGCCGAGATCCGCGCCGGCAGCGTGGTCGAAGCGCACCTGGCCGAGGGCGTGGCCGACCTGGCGATCGCCGGCGTGCAGGCCAAGCTGCCGGAATTCTGAGCCGTTGCGCGGCGCCGGGAACGCCTCCCATTCGCGTGCGGCACAGCTCGGAAAGAGCGCGCCGAAATCTCCCGGAAAGCCGCGCGCGGACAAACTAACATCGGAGCAGGGGGCTTTGCGCCGCGGTTTGCGTGGGTCTTGCAAGTCCCCTACAATCGGCAATTCCGGACCCAACAACCCCAACCCACAGAGACAGAACAATGGAACACAAGCTCCCCCCGCTTCCGTACGCGCATGATGCCCTGGCTCCGCACATCTCCAAGGAGACGCTGGAGTTCCATCATGACAAGCATCACCAGACCTACGTCACCAACCTGAACAACCTCATCAAGGGCACCGAGTTCGAGAACGCGACCCTGGAAGAGATCGTCAAGAAGTCGTCGGGCGGCATCTTCAACAACGCCGCCCAGGTGTGGAACCACACCTTCTACTGGGATTCGCTGAAGCCCAACGGCGGCGGCCAGCCGACCGGCGCACTGGCCGATGCCATCAACGCCAAGTGGGGCTCGTTCGACAAGTTCAAGGAAGAGTTCACCAAGGTTGCCGTCGGCACCTTCGGTTCGGGCTGGGCCTGGCTGGTCAAGAAGGCCGATGGCTCGCTGGACCTGGTGTCCACCTCCAACGCCGCCACGCCGCTGACCACCGACGCCAAGCCGCTGCTGACCTGCGACGTGTGGGAGCACGCCTACTACATCGACTACCGCAATGCCCGTCCGAAGTACGTCGAGGCATTCTGGAATGTCGTGAACTGGGACTTCGCCGGCAAGAATTTCGCTGGCTGATCGACGCATCGTCCGCACCGCATTAATCAAAAAAGGGCCGCCAGGCCCTTTTTTGTTGCCCCGCCATTCCGTAGTCCCGCACACGCCGCACTTTTCCGCACTTCCTGTGTCCACGTCGTCCCATGGCTGGAACACAGCGACACACCATCGCCAACTACCGCGCTACGCGCCCGCGCCCTAAGCTGCGAATGTCCATGCCAGCGTGGTCCGCCATCACGATAACAAATCGATATGGTGACCAAAAGAAAATGCGAATGGACGCTGCGATACCCGATTTCTAGAATCCCCTTCACGCTGCATCGCCGCGTACATCCGCCGCATGAGATAGCGCAATCAAGAATCCACAAATTGCTGATGCCGTAGTCCGGGCAGGGGTTGCTGCTGCCCGCGATTCCGTGCACGGGGCGGGGCAGGCATCCCCGTATCGATTCGGACAGGCGCAAGACGACACTGGAGACAACATGAACAACCCCCTTGCGGGCGCCACCTTTGCGGCGCTCGCGGCCTGCTGTACCGTCGCTTCGGCGCAGAACCACGTGATGCTGTATGGCCGGCTGAATACGTCGATGGAGTATTCGGACGCGTCTACCGCGTCCGACGGCACCAGGCTCGGCGGCACCGGCCGGCTTACCAACAACCGCTCGGTGTTCGGCATGCGCGGTGAGGAAGCGCTGGTGGGCAGCGTCAAGGCAATCTGGCAGATCGAGAGCAATATCTCGCTGGATACGGGCAGCGGGCAACTGGCCAGCCGCAATACCCGCCTTGGCCTGGCTGGTTCAGCCGGCAGCTTCTTCATGGGCAACTGGACCACACCTTACCTGGAAGCCACGTCGTCCTACGATCCGTTCTATCCGACCACGGCCGGCTATATGGCGCTGATCGGCAACGGCTCGACCCCGACCTCCGACAACATCCAGGACACCAGCGCCTTCGACCGCCGCCAGAAGAACAGCTTGCACTACCGCAGCCCGAAGTGGAACGGTTTCAGTGGCGGCGTGACCTGGGGCATCAATGAAGAGCGCACCACGGTGCCGCGCAATCCCAGCCTGTGGTCGTTTGCCGGCGCCTATGACAACGGCCCGCTCAACGTGGTGCTGGCCTACGAGCGCCACAACAACTACCAGGCCGCGGGCCGCGACGACGAAGGCATGAAGGTCGGCGTGTCATACCAGTTCCCGACCACCAAGGTCTCTGCGATCTACGAGCGGCTGCACTACCGCACCGCCACCGGCGACCTGAAGCGCGATGCGTATTACGCCTCGGTGGTGCAGAAGCTGTGGACCGGCAGCCTGCGCGCCGGCGTCGGCTTTGCCGACAACGGCCGCGGCAGCGCCACCGAGACCGTCGGCTTCTTCCGCAGCGGTCCGGGTACCGGCGCGGTGCAGGCCACGGTGGGCTACGAATACCCGCTGTCGAAGCGCACTTCGGTGTTCGGCTTCTACAGCCGCATCTTCAACAAGAAGAACGCCACCTACGACTTTGCGATCAACGAGCTCGGCATTTCCGCCGGCGCCGATCCGCAGACCTTTGCGCTGGGCATGCGTCACGTGTTCTGAACAAGGCCCGCCCCAGGCCATTACCCAAGATCAAGGAGACCCCACATGAAATTCCGCCACATGCTGCGCGCGGCGCTGGCCGCCGCACTGTGCCTGCCGCTGCTGCCCGGCGCGGCGCACGCCGACAACTATCCCGACAAGCCGATCCGCCTGGTCGTGCCGTTCGCCGCCGGCAGCGCCACCGACCTGCTGGCGCGCATCGTCAGCGCGGGCATGAGCACCAGTTCGAACATGCAGGTGGTGGTGGACAACCGCCCCGGCGCGGGCGGCACCATCGGCACCGCGGTGGTGGCCAAGGCGCCCGCCGACGGCTACACGCTGCTGCTGACGTCCGCCGGCCATGCGGTCAACCCCACGCTCTACCCCAAGCTGCCGTACGACACCACGCGCGACCTGAAGGGCATCTCCACGGTGGCGACCATGCCCTACCTGCTGGTGGTCAGTGCCTCCAGCCCGTACCGGACGCTCAAGGACCTGCTGGCCGCCGCGCGCGCCAGGCCGGATTCGGTGACCTACAGCTCGGCGGGCAGCGGCAGCTCGTCGCACCTGAGCGGCGAGCTGTTCAACGTGACCGCGGGCGTGCAGACCCGGCATATCCCGTACAAGGGCGCGCCGGCGGCCATCACCGATGTGATGAGCGGACGCGTCGACATGTTCTTCGCCCCGTCCATCACCGCGTTGCAGTACGTCAAGGACGGCAAGCTGCGCATCCTGGGAGTGGCCACGGCGGCGCGGGTGCCGTCGCTGCCGGACGTGCCCACCATCGCCGAAGCGGGCGTGCCGGGCTATCTGTTCGACGCCTGGTTCGGCGTGCTGGCGCCGGCGGGCACGCCCAAGGAAATCGTGGCGCGCCTGAACACGGCGATGCAGCAGGCGCTGAGCGCGCCGGCGACGAAGGAGAAGCTGATGGCGCAGGGCGCCGAGGCCAAGACCTCGACCCCGGCCGCGTTCGACAAGCTGATCGCCGCCGACATCGCCAAGCTCGAGCCTATCGTCAAGCGCTCGGGCGCGCAGCCGGGCCAGTAACGCTGCACTGATGGCGCCCGGTGCATCATCCGGGCGCCGCCTCATTCAAACCAAAGGAAACATCGCTATGCGTTGGATTGCACGGGGCCTGGCGCATGCCATGGCGGCGGCTTGCGTGATTGCGGCCGGAGGAGCGCAGGCGCAGGCCGCCGCCGCGCCCGCGGACCGGATCCTGGTCAACGGCACGGTGCTGACCATGGACGCCGCCGATACGGTGGCGCAGGCCATCGCCATCCGCGGCGAGCGCATCGTTGCAGTGGGCGCCAACCCGAAGATCCGCCGCCTGGCCGGCCCGGCCACCGAGATCATCGACCTGGGCGGCCGCACGGTGATTCCGGGCCTGATCGACACCCATATCCACGCCATTCGCGGCGGCCAGAGCTATGCCTTCGAGACCTACTGGTACGAAGGCGAAACCACCAGCCTGGCTGCGGGGCTGGAGCAGCTGCGCAAGACCGCGCTGGCGCGCGGCCCGGGCAAATGGGTGGCCGTGACCGGGTCGTGGCACCCCGACCAGTTCACCGAGAAACGCGCGCCGACGCCGGCCGAGCTGACCGCGCTGCTGCCCGACAATCCCGCCTACGTGCAGTACCTGTACGACTACGCGCTGGTCAACGCCAAGGCGATCGAGGTGCTCAGGCTCGACCAGCCCGATGCGCTGCCGCCCGGCATCCGCATGGAGCGCGACGGCGATGGCCGTCTCACCGGCCGCATCCTCGGCGCGATACGGCCGCTGTCGGCGCTGTTCGGGCGCATCCTGGCGCAGAGCGATGTCGATGCCAAGGTCAGCCTGCAGGCCTTCTTCGGCCGGCTGAACAGCCTGGGCGTGACCGCTCTGATCGACCCCACCGCCGGGCCGGGCGCCGCGTACGATCCGCTGTTCGCGCTGTGGCGCGAAGACCGGCTCTCGCTGCGGGTCGGCTACCGCATCCCTACGCTGGTCGCTGGCAACGAGGCCGAGTGGTTCCGCAACACGCTGGCCTACCTGCCGCCGCGCATGGGCGACGGCAAGCTGCGTTTCCTCGGGCCGGGCGAAATGCTGGTGTTCGGCATGGACGACGGCGTCAAGATGGGGCCCGGATTCCAGCCGTCGGCGAAGGACCGCGAGGAACTGCTGAAGGTTGCCACCTTCGCCGCCAGCCGCGGCTATCCGGTGGAAATCCACGCTTATACCGACGATGCCGCCAACGCCATCCTCGACGTGTTCGAGGAAGTGGCGAAACACCATGACCTGGGCAAGCTGCGCTGGGCCATGGCCCACCTGAACACCGGCAAGCCGGAAACGTTCCGCCGCATGAAGGCGCTCGGGCTGGCCTACACGGTGCAGATGGGGCCGTACTTCGAGGCCGGCGCCATCGGCCACGCCAACGATCACCATGTGGCCGAGGCCGCGCCGCCGGTGCGGCTGGCGCTGCAGCACGGGCTGAAAGTGGCCGGCGGCACCGATGCCACGCGCATCGGCATCCCCGGCGTCTGGCGCGCGCTGGAGTTCCACGTCGGCGGCTATTCGATCGGCAAGGAAATCCGGCGCAAGGAGGACTTCCGGCTCTCGCGGCTGGAAGCGCTGCGGCTGTACACCGCCAATGCGGCCTGGATTTCGTTCGACGAGAGTTCGCGCGGCACGCTCGAGGCGGGCAAGCTGGCCGACCTGGCGGTGCTCGACAAGCCCTACCTGACCGTGCCGGTTGAAGACATCCATCGCATCCGTTCGGTGCTGACGATGGTCGACGGGAAAGTGGTGCATGCCGACGGCGCCTTCGCCGCGCGCAAGCCACGCTAGGCAGCCGCCCCGCCAGCGCAGCGGAGGGAATCAGCATGCCCCACCTGACCGTCGAATACACCCGCAACCTTGCGCCGGTTGCGCGCATCGATGCCCTGCTGGCGGGACTGAGCGCGGTCCTGCTTGCGCAGGGCGCGGCGTTTGCGCCAGGCGGCATCCGTGCGCGCGCGGTGTGCCTGGAGTTCTACCGCATGGCCGACGGCAGCGGCGACGATGCCTTCGTCCATGTGACGCTGGCGGTCGCGGCGGGGCGCTCGCAAGACGTGCTCGACCGCACCGTCAGCGCCCTGTTCGATACCCTGACCGCGCATTTCGCCGAGCCATACCGGCGCCGCTACCTGGCGTTGTCGCTGGAACTGCGCGAGTTTGCCGGGGCCTACCGGAGTCTCAACAACATTCACCAGCGCTACAGCACCACGGCCGCATAGGGCGGCGGCCGCATACCACCACAACGACAAGACCGCCCCCCTGAGGAGACAGCAAATGAAGTTCGGAACCATTGGGGCGGCGCTGCTTGCGTTGACCCCGACGCTGGCCACAGCGCAGTCCGTGACGATGTACGGCGTGATCGATACCGGCGTGGAATACGTGAACAGGGTCGGCGCGGGCGGCGACAGCCTGGTGCGCATGCCGACCCTGACCGGCACCGTGCCGTCGCGATGGGGCCTGCGCGGCACCGAGGACCTGGGCGGCGGGCTCAAGAGCGTGTTCGTGCTGGAGTCAGGCTTCGCCCCGGATACGGGCGGTGCCAACCAGGGCGGTCGGCTGTTCGGGCGGCAGGCGCTGGTTGGGCTGAGCGGCAAGTGGGGCCAGCTGTCGCTGGGGCGGCAGTACACCATGCTGTTCTGGGCCAACCTGGACTCGGACATCCTCGGCCCCAACGTGTACGGCGCGGCATCGCTCGACAGCTACCTGCCGAATACGCGAGCCGACAACGCGATGGCCTACAAGGGCACCTTCGGCGGCCTGACCCTCGGCGCCACCTACAGCTTCGGGCGCGATGCGGTCAACGCCGGCCCCAGCCCGGCCGGCACCAACTGCCCGGGCGAAAACCCGGCCAGCAAGTCTGCCTGCCGCGAATGGTCGGCGCTGATCCAGTATGAGCACAAGGGCTGGGGCGTCACCGCTGCCTATGACTCGCTGCGCGGCGGGCCGGGTGCCTTCGGCGGGCTTGGCAACAAGTCGCTGAGCGATGATCGCCTGTCGCTGAGCGGCTACGTGCTGTTGTCGCGCGCCAAGCTGGGGGTGGGCGTGATCCGCCGCGACAACGAAGGCAGCGCGACACCGCGCAGCGAGCTCTGGTACGGCGGCATGGCTTACGACATCACGCCGGCCTTCACGCTGGCCGGGCAGGTCTATTACCTCAGGTTCCACGACAGCCCCAACAAGGCCATGCTCTACGCGGTGCGTGGTGCCTATGCGTTCTCCAAGCGGACTTCGGTTTATGCCACGGCGGGATTTATCGATAACGGGGGGCAGCTGGCCCAGTCAGTGAGCGCCGGGGCGGCCGGGTCCAATCCCAGGGCGGGTGGGTCCCAGCTTGGGACGATGGTGGGGGTAAAGCACGTGTTTTAAGGGGGCGGTCTGGGATGGCGTTATGCGGTCGGTTTTCGTTCCTGGCTGACGCTGCTGTTTCGCTGGGGTAGGGGTTTGGGGTGATGCCCGTGCACCTACGCCGCCGAAAACCCATCCCCAATCTCCCCCAACACCCGGCTATTCGGCCAATCCCCCTCCACCGCCAGCTCCCTCGCCACCCGCCTGAGCGTCTCCATCACCGCCAGCGAAGCCCGCGACGGCGGCCGCGCGGCCGCGTAGCCGATCATCCGATGCAGCTCCAGCCCACGGATCGGCACCGCCTGCAGCCGCTGCGCCTGCAGCTCATCCCGTATCGCCGCGGCAAAATGCACGGTCCAGCCGAACCCGCGCGCTACCAGGCGGCGGGCTACCTCGATCGATTCCACCTCCATCGTGACCTGCAGCTCCAGCCCCTGGCGCGCGGCCAGCGCTTCGAGCGCCAGCCGCACGCCTGACTTGGGCACGCCGGTCAGGATCAGCGGCAGGCCCTGCAGCTGTTCGATCTCCACCGGCCCATCGCCCAGCGATGCGTCTTCCCACGGGCCGATCGCACACAGGCTCTCCGCCACCAGCGGCACCGCCGAAACCCCGGGGCTCGACACCGGCCCGCTCAGCAGCGCGACGTCGAGCGTGCCTTGCAGCAGCGCATCCTGCAGCGCGGGCGCAAAGTTTTCCACCAGGCGCAGGCGGATCTCCGGATACTGCTCGCGCAGCGCTTCGGCCAGCGGGATGAACAGCAGCGGCGCCAGCGCCGGCGTCAGTCCCAGCGCCACCAGCCCGCGCGGCGACGCGGCGAGGTCGGCGATGTCCACCTTGACCTGGTCGGCGTAGCGCAGCAGGAAGGACGCGCGGTCCAGCAACACCAGGCCCTCGGGCGTGGGCGTGGCGCCGCGCACGTGGCGCTCCAGCAGGCGCACGCCCAGCTCTTCCTCGAGCAGCCGGATCTGGCGGCTGAGCGCGGGCTGCGCGATATGCAGCGCCGCCGAGGCGCGGCCGAAGTGCTGCAGCGTGGCCAGCACCTTGAAGTAGCGAAGTTGTCGGAGGTCCATGGCGTAGCTCTACTGCGGTGAACGTGCGCAATCGATTGCACAAAAACTTCAAAAAAAACGGCGCCCTCGGGGCGACCGCCTTACACGGGCCGGGTCGAAGCCCGCACCACCAGTTCGGGCGCCAGCAGGGTCCGCGCCGTGGTGGTGGTGCTGCCATCCAGCGCACCCAGCATCAGCGCGGCGGCGCGCGTGCCCATCTCGTAGAACGGCACGCGGATGGTGGTCAGCGCGGGCGCCACCGCATGCATCAGCAGCATGTCGTTGTGTCCCACCACCGACAGGTCCGACGGGCAACTGCCGCCCGCCGCGTTGACGGCCGCATAGCAGCCCAGCGCCAGGAAGTCATTGGCGGCCACCACCGCGGTGATGCGCTTGTGGCGCGACAGCAGCTGCGCGCACGCGGCCTGGCCCGCCGCTTCCGTATAGGCCGGCGCGCGCACCACCGGGCAGTCCGAAGCAGCCAGGCCCAGCTCCGCCACTGCCTGCAGGAAGCCCGCTTCGCGTTCGTGGCCGGTCGAGAGATTGGTCGGCCCGGCCACATGGCCGATGCGCCGGTGGCCCAGCGCGTGCAGGTGGCCGACGGCAAGCGCCATCGCCTGGCGGTGGTCGCCGACGATGCTGGAAACGCGCCCGGCATCGTCGCTGCGATTGACCATCACCAGCGGCACGCCCTGCGCCAGGCAATGCTCCACCACCGGGTCGTTGCGCTCGGCGGTGGCGAGGATCAGGCCGTCGACCTGCCGCGCCAGCAGCTGGTCGACGATAAAGGTCTGGCGCGCCTTGTCGCCGCCGGCATTGGCGACGATCGGGATATAGCGGTGCCGCGCCAGCGCGTTCTCGATGCCGAGCACGATCGGCGGAAATACCGGGCTGCCGATATCCGGCACCACCACGCCGATGGTGCCGGAGCGCCGCGTGCGCAGCGCCGCGGCAATGCGGTTGGGCGAGTAGTGCAGGTCCTGCGCCGCCTTCAGCACGCGCGCCACCAGTTCGTCGCCGATGCGGTGGCGGGTCTGCGGGTTGAGCACGCGCGATACCGTCGACGGATGCACGTCGAGCGCCTGGGCAATCTGCTTGATGGTGGGTTTGCTCATCGCTTGCTGCAAGCGTGCGGCAGGCGCCACGCCATACCTCCTGGTTATCGGAATACCGGCAAAAAGTGGATTGGACGCAAGGCCGCGGCACTTCCTACAATCGGCCCGGATGCCACCAGGCCTTGCGCTTGTCGTGCAATCGATTGCATTGTAATCTGCCCGGACGGCAATGCCAAGCGCAGCC
The DNA here is from genome assembly GCF_001598055.1 of Cupriavidus nantongensis. Lineage (NCBI taxonomy): Bacteria > Pseudomonadati > Pseudomonadota > Betaproteobacteria > Burkholderiales > Burkholderiaceae > Cupriavidus > Cupriavidus nantongensis. Next base: position 930,353 of record NZ_CP014844.1, read on the forward strand.
GGCCCCGGGCCAGCAACAGGAGAGACAGAGATGAAAGCAGCGGTATCGCTCGCCGGCCAGGCGCCGGTGTACCAGGAGTTCGACGACCCGGTCGCCGAACCCGGCAAGGTGGTGGTCAAGGTTGCCGCGTCTGCGCTGACGCGGCTCGACATGGCAATTGCCGAAGGCCGCCACTACATCAAGCCGGGCGCGGGCAGGTTCGTGGTGGGGCGCGAGGGCGTGGGGCGGCTCGCCGACGGGCAGCGGGTCTACTTCAACGTCAATGCGCCGCGCGCGCCGTACGGCTCGATGGCGCAGCGCGCGCTGGTCGACCCGGCGCTGACCTTCCCCGTGCCGGACGGCATCGACGACGCCCGCGCGGCCGCGCTGGGCAACGCCGGCCTGGCGGCATGGCTGCCGCTGTCGTGGCGCGCACGCATGCAGCCGGGCGAGACCGTACTGGTGCTTGGCGCGACCGGCATTTCCGGACTGCTCGCGGTGGCCGCTGCCAAGCTGCTCGGCGCCGGCCGGGTCATTGCCGCCGGGCGCGACGTACGCGCACTGCAGCGCGCGCGCCGGCTGGGCGCGGACGCGGTGGTGCCGCTCGACCAGCCCGGCGACCTGGTCGCCGCGTACCGCAACGCAGCCGACGGCAACGTCGATATCGTGCTCGACTACCTGTGCGGCGCGCCCGCCGAAGCCGCGTTGCTGGCGCTGGGCCACGGCGGCCGGCTGGTCCATATCGGCACCACGGTCGCGCCCACCATCACCTTTGCCGGCGCCGCCGCGCGCCAGGCGTGCTTCGACATCATGGGCTTTGCCTACTACCACGCGCCCATCGAGGCGCAGGCGCAGGCCTATGCCGAACTGTGCCGGCATACCGCTGCCGGGCGCATGGAGATCGATATCCTCGCCGAGCCGCTGGAAGCGGTCGGCCGCGTGTGGGCGGCGCAGGCGCAGGGCGCGCGCCAGCGCTTCGTGCTGATGCCCTGAAGACGATCAGCGCGCCTTGGAGTCCGGCACGCGGGTCTGGTCGATCGAGGCCCCGCCGCTGCCCGTGCGCGGCTTGCCGTGCAGGCCGTCGCGGTCGACCTTGCCGGCGCTTTCCGAGGCGGGCTTGGGTTTGTCTCGGCCGGGCAGGCCGCCTGCGGTGTGCGGCTCCTTGGGCACGTCGCCGAGATCCCTGGCGAGGCCGCCGGGGTTGGTCGGGGTGGCGCCCGGCGTGCTTGCCGGCGCCACGCTGGCCCCGGGCGGCGGTATGGTCTGGCTGCCCTTGGGGCCCTTGTCGGTACGCACGCCGGTTTCGGGCGGCTGCGCCAGGGTGCCGCCGGCGAGCGCGCACAGCAGCGCGACGGCCGCGGCGCGAGGGAGGATGGATCGCATCTGGGTTCTCCTGATTAGCGCGAGCATGCTGGTACGGCAAAAGCATTTGCCGGGCCATCTCGCTTGCTGCGGCGCGGGGCCGGGCGGCGCCCCGGCGCAGCGCACTTTCTACAAGCGCCGGTGGTTGTTACAAGGACGCGGCGGCGACAGGCGCTGCGATGCCGGCATGCTCGGGCCGCGGCCGCCGACAGTGCCGCGGGAACGGAAGTTGCGCGCACTTCAGCGTTGGCCAGCGATGGCGGCCCACCTCAGCGGAGGCGTCATGAAGCACAGCAAGCACGACACGTCGAACGATCCGGCGCTGGACCGGCGCCAGGGCCTGGATGACCGTGAACTGAAGGAAAACGCCGCGGACAACCAGCGCGCGCGAGCGCGCGCCCGTGCCGATTGGGAGCATGCGGCATCACACCGCAAGGACGCGGAGAAGGGGCGCAAGCCGGGCCAGGCCGGCAAGGGCGAGATGCCGCCAGGCGTGGGCTCGCGTGACCTGCACGATCCCGGCAGCCGCGATCCCGATGCGCCGCCGACCGTAAACCGTTCCTGACCGGTCAGTCCTTCGCGCCGCGCGCCAGCCGCGCGGCCGCCTGCAGGCTGCGCACGATGCGGTCGAAGGCCGCGGCACGCGCCTCGTCGCTGCGCTGGCGCAGGGCAAACGAGGGGTGGTAGGTGGCGATCACCAGCCGTCCCTCGTGCTCGACCGGCGTCTCCATCATGCCCGCCAGCGTCACGCTCTTGCGGCCCAGCACCGCGCGCGCCGCGGTGGCACCGAGCGCGACCACCACCGTCGGGTGCACTTTTTCCAGCTCCCGCTCCAGCCACAGGTTGCAGGCCTCGATCTCCTGCTGCGCCGGCGATTTGTGCAGCCGGCGCTTGCCGCGCCACTCGAACTTGAAATGCTTGACCGCGTTGGTCATGAAGAGCTTGTCGCGGTCCAGGCCCGCGGCCTGCAGCGCTTCATCGAGCAGATGCCCGGCCGGCCCGACAAAGGGCGAGCCTTGCAGGTCTTCCTGCGAACCGGGCTGCTCGCCCACCAGCATGATGCGCGCGTGTGCCGCGCCGGCGCCGGGCACGCCCTGGGTGGCGTTGCGCCACAACGGGCAGCGCCGGCATTCATTCAGTTCGCCGCGGCTGACAGGCGGCTTGTTGCGCTCGGGCATGGCGGTTGACGGTGGCGCAGCGCGCGCAGGTGCTGCTGCCGATCTGCTGCAGGTTTCGCGCCATGGCGCCGCGTTGCCATCGGTATGGAATTTGCCTCCTTCCATGACCGCGCGCCGGCCACGCCACCGCGCGGCTTGCCCTGCCACACCCAACGACTGACGCCTGAACCGCGCGCATGCCCCAGACCATCCGTCCCGCCTCCCGCCGCCGCATCGCCGCCGAACTGTTCCGCGCGATCTGGCGCTTCCGCGCGCGCGTGCTGGTCGCGGTGTCCTTGCTGCTGCTGGCCAAGGCCTGTGCCGTGGCGGTGCCGCTGATGCTCAAGCTGGTGGTCGACGAGGTCACGCCCGCCGCGGCCGGCACCGATGCCGCGCGCCTGGGGCTGGTGGCGATGCCGGTGTTCCTGGTACTGGCCTATGCCATCCTGCGGCTGCTCGGCAACGCCTTCAGCGAGCTGCGCGACGTGGTCTTTGCCTATGTGACGCAGAGCACGGTGGCGGCCTTCATGGAACGCGCCTTCGCGCACCTGCATGCGCTGGGCGCGCGCTTCCACGCGCAGCGCGCCACCGGCAGCGTGATCCGCGACCTGGAGAAGGGCACCGCGGCGATCGGCTTCCTGCTGGGCGTGGCGGTCTTTACCATCGTGCCGACGCTGATGGAGATCGTGTCGGTGCTGGCGATCATGATCGGCGCCTATGGCGCCGCCTTCGCCGCGATCATCCTGGGCGTGTTCGTGCTGTACGCCGGCTTTACCTATGTCTTTACGCAGCGGCGCATGCGCGTGCAGCGCCAGGTCAATGCGGTCGAGGCCACCACCAACAGCAAGGTGGTCGACAGCCTGCTCAACTACGACACCGTCAAGTTCTTCGCGCGCGAGTCGTTCGAGACCCGGCGCCTGTCCGAGATGCTGCAGCGCTGGGTCGGCATCAGCGTGGAAAACCAGTATGCGCTGTCGGCGCTGCATATCGGGCAGAGCGTGTGCATCGCGGTGGGGGTCGGCGCGGTGATGCTGCTGGCCACGCAGCGGGTGATCCAGGGCTCGCTGTCGGTGGGCGACCTGGTGCTGATCAACGCTTACATCATCCAGGTGGTGCTGCCGCTCAACACGCTGGGCTTTATCTTCCGCGAATCGAACGACGCCATGACCAATGTCGAGCGGCTGTTCGCGCTGCTCGACGCGCATGGCAAGCCCGGCGAGGACCGCGACGCGCCGGCCGCGCGCCCGTTGCGCGTAAGCCGCGGCGAAATCGTGTTCGACCGTGTCAACTTCAGCTACGACCCCAGCCACCAGACCCTGTGGGACGTCAGCTTCCGCGCCGGCGCCGGCCAGACCGTGGCGGTGGTGGGCGGCAGCGGCTCGGGCAAGTCGACGCTGGCGCGGCTGCTGTTCCGGCTGTACCAGCCCGACAGCGGCAGCATCAGCATCGACGGCCAGGACCTGCGCCTGGTGACGCAGCGCAGCCTGCGCGAACTGATCGGCATCGTGCCGCAGGACACCATCCTGTTCAACGACACCATCGCCTACAACATCGGCTATGGCCGGGAAGGCGCCACCCGCGCCGACATCGTCGCCGCGGCGCGCGCGGCGCAGCTCGACGCCTTTATCGACCGCCTGCCCGACGGCTACGAAACCCAGGTGGGCGAGCGCGGCGTGCGGCTGTCGGGCGGCGAGCGCCAGCGCGTGGCGATTGCGCGCGCGATGCTGAAGCGCCCGCCCATCGTGGTCTTCGACGAGGCCACCTCGGCGCTGGACACGCGCTCGGAGCGCGCGATCCAGCAGGAGCTGTCCGCAGTCGCGCGCGGGCGCACCGCACTGATCATCGCGCACCGGCTCTCGACCATCGTCGATGCCGACCGCATCCTGGTGATGGAGCACGGCCGCATCGTCGAAGACGGCAACCACGCCACGCTGCTCGAGCGCGGCGGCATCTACACCCAGATGTGGCAGTTGCAGCAGCAGCAGCGCGAGCTGGAACGCGCCGAACGGCGCCTGGCGCTGCAGCCGGTGCGCCTCGAGATCCTGCTGGCCAGCGTGGTCGACGGGCTGCGCGAGCTGATCGCCGAGCGGCATATCAACCTGTTCACGGTGCAGAGCGAGTCGGAGCTGCGCGTCACCGGCGATCCGGGCGTGCTGCAGAAGGCGATCTGGGAGCTGTGCCAGCACATGATCGCCACCATCGAGCCGGGCGGGCGGCTGGAACTGCGGCTCGAGCGGCTGGACGGCCAGGCCGGCCTGCGGCTGTCCGCCACGCCGGGCGACCTGCCGTTGCCGGATGTGCAGGGCCTGCACGAATGGCTGGCCGAGCACGGCGTTACGCTGAGCGCCGACGGACCCGCGCACGCCTATCAGCTGCTGATGCCGATGCGCGCCGTGCAGGAACCCGAGCCGCGCCGCGCGCCGGGCGCTGGCGCGGCCGCCGCCGCGGGTGCCGCGCCAGGCGCCGGGCCCGTAGCGGAGGCGGCCGAGGCGCCCGAGGCGCCCGATGCGCAGGCGCTCAAGGGCCTGCGCGTGCTGCTGCTGGACGACGACGAGCCCACGCGCGAGGTGCTGAGCGCCTCGCTCGAAGACTATGGCGCCCACGCCATCGCGCAGCAGCGCGGCGACGACGTGATTGCGCTGCTGGCCGGCACGCATCCCGGGCAATGGCCGCAGGTGCTGCTGTGCGACCTCGCGCTCGAGGAGGAGGACGGCTACACCGTGCTGCGCCGGGTGCGGCGGCTCGAGGCGCAGATGCAGGTGCCGCTGGGCAAGCGCATGACGGCGATCGCGCTGTCCGGGCACGCCGAGCCGCAGGACCGGATGCGCGCGCTGATGGCGGGATTCCAGCTGCACCTGTCCAAGCCGGTGCGGGTGGGCGAGCTGGTGGCGGCGATCCGTTCGCTGGCGGTGCGCTCCACGCCGGACGCGCAGCAAGCGTAGCGCGGCCACATTGACCGCAGCGGCAGCGCCTCAGGCGCGCGGCTCGCGCAGCCTGCGGCGCAGCATCAGCACTTCCGGCGGGATCACGCGCCGCTCCTGCCATACCCATGGCATGCCGCCCAGCACTTCGGCCAGGCCGCGCCATCCCTGGCAGCGCCACAGCTGCGGCAATGCCGCGGCGGTCTCGCCCAGCGCCACATGCCATGGCAACCTCAGCCAGGCCGACCAGATCGCATTGCGCGCCAGCAGCGAGCGGCGCTGCGCGGGATTGCGCAGCGGACTGGGATGGTGATGCACCACCAGCTGCGGCGCGTACACCAGCTGCCATCCATGCGCGGCCAGGTCCAGCGCCAGCAGCGTTTCCTCGCCGCCGAGGAAGAAGCGCGGATGGTAGCCGCCGGCCTGGCGGAAGGCATCGGTGCGGAACGCGGTGGCGCCCGCCATCAGGCCCAGGATCGCACGGCCGGGCAGCATCGCCGAGGGCAGCGGGCTGGCCGCCATGCGCGTGCAGGTCGGGTCTTCGCCGCGGTGCTCGCCGACCAGGATGCGCGCCGTCAGCGCGGCCACGCGCGGATGGCGCTCGAACATGGCGCACGCCGCCGACAGCGAACCGGGCGCCCACCAGCAGTCGTCGTCGCAGAAGGCGACGTAGCGGGTGCGGGCCCAGTCCGCGCCCAGGTTGCGGCCGGCGGCGCCGAGGTTGCGCGCGCTGCGCAGCAGCGCGGCGTGCGGGAATTCGCTGCGCACCATGGCGGCGGTGCCGTCGTCCGAGGCGTTGTCGACCACGGCGATGGGCGGGCGTTCCGGCAGCGCACTCAGGCGCGCCAGCGCGGTGCGCACCGAATCGCGCCGGTTGTGCGTCAGCACCACCACGCTGATGTCGCAAGCGCGGGTGCGCGCAGAAGGTCGGGGAACGTAAGCGGTGGTTGATATCGGCATGGGGATGGGCATGAATCAGGCAGCGCCGGCGTCGGCCGGCTGCAGCATCCAGTAGCGCTCGGGCGCGCACAGGTCGCACAGCCGGTCTTCGCTGAACAGCTGCAGCTGGCTCTGGTAGGCGTTGAGCGCATAGCTCTTCTGCGTCAGGTACTGCGCCACCGGCAGGTTGACGGGCGTGGCGCGCAGGCCGCTGTCCCGGCATTGCACCAGCCGCTGCTGCAGCAGGCCCGGCATGCGGCGGTAGATCGCGTCTTCGTAGTAGAGCCACTGCACGGGCGGGGGTGCGGCTGTGGCTGCGACGGCATGCGGCGCGCTCCAGGCGGCGCCGCGCGCGTGCGCGGCCAGCATCAGCAGCCGGCAGGCGTCATGCACCAGCGCATGGTCGGAATGGAACAGACCGAGCGGGGCTACGACCACGCCGTCGGTCTGCGTCAGCAGCACGGTGTGCAGCGCGTCGGCAAGCTGCTGCGCGGTGTAGCGGCGCCCGTACTGGCTGTCCCAGAAGTCCAGCCACACCGCGTGCGCGCCCAGCATGGTCAGCGCGTGGTTGTCCTCGCGCCGGCGCGACAGCACCGCCTGCTCGGCACTGGCGAAGCCGGCGGCCTGGTCCCAGTCCGGGGCCGGCATGTCGGCCGGCGGCACGCCCGCGAACACGGTCACCACCCGCGCCGCGCGCGCGGCCGCGATCAGCCCGCCGCAGCTGAACACGCCATCGTCCAGGTGCGGCGAGATCACGGTCACCGCAGCGGCGAGATCGACCACCATCGCCGTGCCCATGCCGCCCCCTCGCGCGCTGGCACGCCGTCAACTGAGCGCGGCACGCGCTTCGCGCGCGGTGGCGGACACCGGCACCACATTGCCGGGCGCGCCTTCGGCATGCGCCTGCGCGGCCAGCCGCGCGGCAAAGTAATCGACGGTGCGGCGCAGGCCGTCTTCGAGCGCGGTGTGCGGCTCCCAGCCCAGCAGCTGGCGCGCCAGCGTGATGTCGGGGCAGCGCTGGTGCGGGTCGTCGGCTGGCAGCGGGCGCATCTCGATGCGCGATCGCGAGCCGGTGGCGCGCAGCACCGCCTGCGCGATCTCGAGCATGGTGGTCTCGCAGGGGTTCCCCAGGTTGACCGGGGTGCCGCCCGCGGGAGCTTCCATCAGCCGGACCAGCGCGTCGACCATGTCGTCGACATAGCAGAAGGCGCGCGTCTGCGAACCGTTGCCGTAGACCGTCAGCGGTTGGCCGGCCAGCGCCTGGGTGATGAAGTTCGAGACCACGCGGCCGTCGGCCGGGTGCATGCGCGGCCCATAGGTGTTGAAGATGCGCGCGATGCGCACGTCCAGCCCGTGCTGGCGATGGTAGTCCATGAACAGGGTCTCGGCGCAGCGCTTGCCTTCGTCATAGCAGGAGCGGATGCCTACCGGATTGACGTGGCCCCAGTAGCCTTCCTGCTGCGGATGGTGCTCGGGGTCGCCATAGACTTCGCTGGTCGAGGCCTGCAGGATGCGCGCCCTGAGCCGCTTGGCCAGTCCCAGCATGTTGATGGCGCCGTTGACGCTGGTCTTGGTGGTCTGCACCGGGTCGTGCTGGTAGTGCACCGGCGAGGCCGGGCATGCGAGGTTGTAGATCTCGTCGACTTCCACATACAGCGGGAAGGTGACGTCGTGCCGCAGCAGCTCGAAATTGGTCCGGCCCAGCAGGTGCGCGATGTTCTCCTTGGTGCCCGTGTAGAAGTTGTCCACGCACAGCACGTCCTGCCCGGCGCGCACCAGCCGCTCGCACAGGTGCGAGCCGAGGAATCCCGCGCCGCCGGTGACCAGGATGCGCTTGCGATCGCTTTCCTTCATTTCTGCTCTCCTTGCATTGCTTGCTCATGCGGGCCGGTCGTGTCCGCCGCTCGTGTCTACATCAGGCCGCGGCGCGGCGGGCCCCGGCCTGCAGCACGGGCGCGCCGGCGCAGACGCGCGCATAGACCGCCTCCATCTGCCGCGCCACGCCGGCCCACGTGAAATGCGCCTGCGCACGGCGCCGGCCCGCTTCGCCCAGCCTGCGCGCCAGCGCCGGATTGGCCGCCAGCTGCGCCAGCCGCGCCGCCAGCGCCGCCGGCGCCTTGGGCGGCACCAGGAAGCCGGTGTGCCCGTCCACCACGGTGGAGCGGATGCCGCCGACGTCGGCGCCGATCACTGGCGCGCCGCACGCCATCGCCTCCACCGGCGTGATGCCGAAGGGCTCGTACCACGGCGTGGTCACGAAGACATCGGCGGCGCTGTAGAACAGCCGCAACGTGTCGCGCCCGCGCCGGCCGGTAAACACCACGCGTTCGGCCACGCCCTCGGCGCTGGCCACGTCCTGCAGCCGGCCGATTTCCGGCGTGGCCTGCACGCTGGGCTGTTCCGAGTTGCCGCCGACCACGTACAGGGTGGCGTCGAGGCCGGTGTCGCGGCGCAGGCAGCCCAGCGCACGGATCACGTTGTCGATGCCCTTGCGCGGCACCAGCCGGCCCAGCTGCAGCACGCGGAAGCCATGCTGCGGCCAGCCCAGTGCGCGCCGCGCCGCATCGCGCGGCACCGGCGCGAACTCGTCCGCGTCGAAGCCGCACGGCACGGTCTGCACGCGCGCGGGATCGGCGCTGTACAGGTTGACCAGGTCGTCCAGGTCCTGCGGGCACTCCGCCACCACACAGTCGGCCTCGCGCACCAGCGTGTCCTCGATGCCGAAGCGGTCGTCGGGGAAGCCGTCGGTGCTGCCCTGGTGCAACCGGCGCACCTTGCCCAGCGCATGGAAGGTCATCACCAGCGGGATGCCGAGGGTGTGGCGCGCGCGCAGCGCGGCCAGCCCGGACATGAAGAAGTTGGCATGGAGCACGTCGTAGCCGGTGGCATCGCCGCGCACGAAGTCGGCCAGGAACGCGCCGAAGTCCTCCATATACGGCAGCAGCTGTTCCTTGGGGATCTGCACCGGCGGCCCGGCGGTAACGTGGATCACGCGCACATTGGGCGCGAACGACACCACCTCGGGCAACAGCGCCTTGTCGCGCCGGGTGAAGACATCGACCTGGTAGCCGCGGCTGCCAAGCTGCCTCGCAAGATGCGCCACATAGATGTTCTGGCCGCCGCAATCGGTGCTGCCGACACTGGCGAGTGGCGAGGCATGTTCGCTGATCAGCGCGATCTTGCGCATGGTGGGCTCCGGTATTTTTGTGGCCGTGCCCGCAACGCGGACAGGGGCCGGGAGGTGGTGGCCCCTGCAGCTAGCGTGCCAATGCAGGCGTCGCCGCCACACACTTCGTTTCCGTGCACACGGAACCGATGGAGAAGCGATATAGCGGTTCTCGCCCTGCATGCATCACCGCATAGCGCAGAAGACGCACCGGGTGCGCCGGCATGCAGTTTGGTCATTCTTACGCCGCCCCTTTGTAATTTGCGCTTACCGATCTTTCATTTGCCGTCCTGCATTGCGCAGCGTTGCAACCGGCCCGATGTTTGCTGTGTCGATGGCGCCCATGCAGGTCTTGCTGCACGCGCTGCGCGCGTTCCGGTGGCGGCCTGCCCTTCAACCATCGATGGAGTTGCCCATGCCCATGACCCCCGATGCGGGCCAGCCGCCCCGCGCCTCCCATGCCGGCGCCAGCCGCTTCAGCGATCCCGCCGCGGCGCGGCGCGCGGTCGAGCTGGCGCTGCCGATGCTGCAGGCCTCGCTGCGCGACAAGGCCGTCGGCGAAAGCGGCTGCATGCATGTGGTCGTGATGGATCCGACGCTGCAGCCGGGCGATTGCGCCTTCGAGGAGGCGATCCTCTATGAGCATTCGCTGCCGTCGCGCGAGGCCTGGGATGCCGACTACAGCCGCTATGCGCGCGCCAAGGCCAGCCTGAGCTGGCGCACCGGCATGGCCAGCGCGCAGGTGGTGCACTGCAGCCCGCACCGGCTGCGCAGCGACGACACCCTGCTCGGCGGCGCGGTCGTGGTGGATGGCATCGTCGTCGCCGTCAGCGGCGCCAACGCGTGGTACGACGAGGCCTTTGCCGGCTGCGTGGCGATGCTGCTGCGGGCCGTGGCGCAGGGGTCCTGCATGCGTGCGCAGCCGGCCGGCTGATGCCGGCCGCCGCGCGCTCGCCTGACTGTTGGCACACATTTCGCACCGGAAGCAAGCCTGCGCACCCGGCAATGCTCGCGCTGATCGCGGGTTGCCGCAGCCGACAGGGTGCCGGCACCGATGTCCGATTCGTTGTCCGATTCGTTGTCCGATTCATCGTCCGAACCACAGTCCATCACACACCGATCGCCAGGGAACCACCATGCCTACTTCGCATTCGCCACGACGCGCCGCGCATACCGAAGCCGCCACGCTGCTGCAGCACCGCACCTATCTCGTCAGCGGCGCGGGCCGGGGCCTGGGCGCAGCCATCTGCCGCACGCTGGGCGCAGCCGGCGCCGCCGTGATCGTGGCCGATATCGACGACAAGCTTGCGCGCGACAGCGCCGGCGTGCTGGCCGAGGCCGGCGCGCAGGCGTGGCCGCTGCACCTGGATGTCTCCGACCCCGCTTCCGTGCGCGCCGCCTTCGAAGCCGTGCGCGCGCGCGGCACGCGCCTTGACGGCATCGTCAACAACGCCGCCATCGACATCACGCTGCCGGTGGACGAGGTCGATGCGGAGACCTGGCGCAAGGTGCTGATGGTCAACCTGTACGGCCCCTACCTGATGGCGCATGCCGCCGTGCCGGTGCTGAAGGCGCAGGGCGGGGGGCATATCGTCAACATCGCCTCGACCGCGTCCAAGCGCGCATGGCCCAATGCCTCGGCCTACCACGCCACCAAGTGGGGCCTGCTGGGCTTCTCGCATGCGCTGCATGCGGAACTGCGGCCGCACGGTATCAAGGTGTCGGCGATCGTCGCGGGCGGCATGCGCACGCCGTTCCTGCTCGACCGCTTTCCCGATATCGACCAGGGCAACCTGCAGGATCCGGCCAATGTCGCCAACGCGGTGCGCTTCGTGCTGACGCAGCCGGAAGAAACCGTGATCCCCGAGGTGATGGTTCTGCCGATGAAGGAGACCTCGTGGCCATGAGCCCCGCACCCCCGCTACGCGCGGCCGTGCTGCTGGACAAGGACGGCACGGTGCTGGACGACGTCCCCTACAACGTCGATCCGGCGCGCATGCGGCTTGCGCCAGGCGCCGCCGCCGCGCTGCGGCTGCTGGGCGGCCTGGGCCTGCCGCTGGTGGTGGTGACGAACCAGCCCGGGGTGGCTCATGGCCTGCATACCGAGGCCGAACTGGTGCCGGTGCGCGAACGGCTGGCGGCGATGTTTGCCGAGCATGGCGCTACGCTGAGCGGCTTCCTGTACTGCCCGCACCATCCCGAGGGGAAAGTGGCGCCCTACGCGCGCGCGTGCCTGTGCCGCAAGCCCATGCCCGGCCTGCTGCTGCAGGCGGCTGTGGCGTGGCGGCTCGACCTGGCGCGGTGCTGGATGATCGGCGACATCCTCAATGACGTCGAGGCCGGCAACCGCGCGGGCTGTACCACCGTGCTGGTCGACTGCGGCAACGAGACCGAATGGCAGCTGTCGCCTGCGCGCCAGGCCGACTACGTGGTGCCCGCGCTGGACGCTGCCGCGCGCCTGGTGGTTGCGCGCATCCGGGCCGCGCAGCAGGCCGGCGCAGCAGCATCGACGGCCGCATCACCATGCCATGCGGAGGCGCCATGAACTGGCAATCCGCGCGCAGCGTGCTGTGCGTGCGCCTCGACAATATGGGCGACGTGCTGATGAGCACGCCGGCGATGCAGGCGCTGGCCGATGCGCTGCCCGGCCGCCGGCTGACGCTGCTGACTTCGCACAGCGCGGCGGCACTGGCGCCGCACCTGCCGATGGTCAGCCGCGTGCTGGCCTGGGACGCGCCCTGGGCAAAGCACGCCGAGTCCCACGCGGCACCGGCGCCCGGGCCGGAGATTGCCGCGTGCGCGCGCTGGCTGGCGCGCTTTCGTTTCGACGCGGCGGTGATCTTTACCGTCTACAGCCAGAGCCCCTTGCCCGCCGCGGTGCTGTGCGCGCTGGCGGGCATTCCGCTGCGGCTGGCCTGCTGCCGCGAGAACCCCTACACGCTGCTGAGCGACTGGGTGCCGGATACCGAGCCCGGCACGCAGCCTGGCCAGCGTCCGCGCCACGAGGCGCAGCGCCAGCTCGACCTGGTGGCGCAGGTGGGAGCGATGCCACGCGATACGCGCCTGCGTTTTCGCGTGCTGGCGTCGGACCGCGGCGCGGTTGCCGGGCGCCTGGCCGCGATCCGCGGCGGCCGCAGCGGGCCGGTGGTGGTGGTGCATCCCGGCGCCAGCGCGCCGTCGCGGCGCTGGCCGCCGGCGCGTTTTGCCCAGGTGGCGCACGCGCTCGCGGTGAAGGCCGGCGCGCACGTGCTGGTGACCGGCGATGCCGCCGAGCACGACATCGTGCGCGCGGTCTGCGCCGCCGCCGGCCACGCGTGCGTGGTACCGCTCGCCGGCGCCTTGCGCCTGGGCGAAATGGGCGCGCTGCTGGAAGCCGCCGACCTGCTGGTGTCGAACAACACCGGGCCGGTCCACCTGGCCGCCGCGCTGGGCACGCCGGTGGTCGACCTGTACGCGCTGACCAACCCGCAGCACACGCCGTGGCAGGTGCCGCACCGCACCCTGTTCGCCGATGTGCCGTGCCGCTATTGCTACAAGAGCATGTGCCCGCAGGGACACCATCGCTGCCTGGAAGACGTGCCGGCCGCCCACGCGGTGCAGGCCGCGCTGGCGCTGCTGGGCAGCACGCCCGACAGCCTGCCCGCGGTCGAACTGCCGTGGCCGGGCGCGGGCGCGGCCGCAGCGGCGCCAGCCGGGTTCGATGCCCTGCCGGCGATGCCGGACGACGGTGCAACCCGCCACCTCCCACACGACGAGGCCGACCATGTACACCCTTGGCATTAACGCCGCCTACCATGACTCAGCCGCCTGCCTGGTGCGCGATGGCGAGGTCATCGCCGCGGCGGAGGACGAGCGCTTCACCCATATCAAGCACGGCAAGCGCCCGGTGCCGTTCACGGCGTGGGAGCTGCCGTTCCACGCCATCGACTATTGCCTGGGCGAGGCCGGCATCGCGCTGCGCGATGTCGACCATGTCGCCTATGCGTTCGACCCCGCGCTGATGCTGGGCGCGCGCCGGCATGACGCCACCGTGACGCTGCCGCTGGAGCCGTCGGCGCACGGCGCCGCCAGTGGGCACGAGTCGCCGTGGGATCCGCTGTTCCTGTCGTACGTGGTCAACGCGCCGCGGCAACTGGCCAGCGGCGCGCCGCACCACCTCGCCGCGCGCTTTCGCGGCGTGCGCCACGACGGGCCGTTCCGCTGGCATTTCGTCGAGCACCACATGGGGCATGAAGCCAGCGCCTTCCTGGCGGCGCCGTTCGCGCGCTGCGCGGTGCTGACCATGGACGGCCGCGGCGAGCGCGCCACCACCAGCTACGGCGTGTTCGACGGCAAGGAGTACCGGCGCATCAAGCAGATCGACCTGCCGGACTCGCTCGGCCTGCTGTACGAACGCGTTACGCGCCACCTGGGCTTCCTGCATTCGTCGGACGAGTACAAGGTGATGGCGCTGGCCTCGTACGGCAAGCCTGCGCACCTTGGCGTGTTCCGCGACATGGTCCGGCGCGATGCCGAAGGCGGCTACCGCGTGGCGCAGCCCGACCTGGAAGCGTTGCTTGGGCCGCCGCGGCAGCGCGGCGAGGCCTTCGGCGCCGCGCATTTCGATATCGCGCGCTCGCTGCAGGAGGTGCTGGAGGAAACCGTGGTCGGCATGACCACCTGGCTGGCCGAGGCCACCGGCGAACGGCAGCTGGCCATGGCCGGCGGCGTGGCGCTGAACTGCGTGATGAACGCGCGCGTGCGCGACCAGAGCCCGTTCGACGAGGTCTGGGTGCAACCGGCTGCGGGCGACGCCGGCACCGCGCTGGGCGCGGCGCTGTGGATCGACTTCCTGCAGCGCGGACGCCCGGCGCGGCAATGGTCGATGGAACACGCCTACCTGGGGCCGGCGTATGGCGAAGACGAGATCGCGGCCTTCCTTGACTGGGCCAAGCTGCCTTACCGCCGGCTCGACGACCTGGCCGGGCAGACCGCCGAGCTGCTGGCGCAGAACAAGATCATCGGCTGGTTCCAGGGCCGCATGGAGTTCGGCCCGCGCGCGCTGGGCGCGCGCTCGATCCTGGCCTCGCCGATCGATCCCGGCATGCAGCAGCGGCTGAACCAGATCAAGGACCGCGAAGACTTCCGCCCGGTGGCGCCGGTGGTGATGCAGGAGCGCGCGCCGGAGTGGTTCAGCGCGGCCAGGCCCGGCCGCGGCGAAGCGCCGTTCATGCTGTTCATCTACGACGTTCGTCCCGAGCAGGCGGCCCGCATCCCCGCGGTCTGCCACGTCGACGGCACCGCGCGCGTGCAGACCGTGCGCCGCGAGCAGAACCCCGCCTACTACGATTTGCTGGCCGCGTTCGAGCGCCGCACCGGCGTGCCGATCCTGGTCAACACCTCGTTCAACACGCGCGGCGAGCCCATCGTGTGCACGCCGCGCGATGCGGTCGAGTGCTTCTGGACCTCGCCGCTGGACGCGCTGGTGATCGGCCCGTTCCTGCTGGAGAAACCCGGCGCCGCAGGCGCCCAGGGACAGACGGGAGGCGCCCATGGACAGGGCTGAGCCCAGGGTCGCGGTGGTGGTGCCCACCTGGCGCCGGCCGGCGCTGCTGGCGCGCTGCCTGCAGGCGCTGTGCGCGCAACGCCTGCCCGCGCAGGCATACGAGATCATCGTTGCCGACGATGGCTGCGAGGCTCGCATCGAACGGCTGGTGGCGCTGATGGCCGCGCAGCATCCGCACCATGCGCTGCGCTATGTGCCGGTGCCGGGCACGCAGGGGCCGTCGGGCGCGCGCAATGCGGGCTGGCGCCGCGCGCGCGCGTCCGTGATTGCCTTTACCGACGACGACACCGTGCCCGATCCGAGCTGGCTCGAAGCCGGCTGCGCCGCGCTCGCGGCGCAGCCGGAATGCTGCGCCGTGGCCGGCACCGTGCACGTGCCGCTGCCGGCGCGGCCGACCGACCACGAGCGCGATACCGGCGGCCTGGCGCACGCCGAGTTCGTCACCGCCAACTGCTTTGTCCGGCGCGACGCGCTGCTGCGCATCGGCGGCTTCGACGAGCGCTTTACGCGCGCGTGGCGCGAGGATTCGGACCTGCAGTTCCGGCTGATGCAGCAGGTCTGCCCGGTGGGGCGCGCGCCCGCGGCCGTGGTGGCGCATCCGGTCCGTCCGGCCGCATGGGGCAGCAGCGTCGCGGCGCAGGCTAAGGTGTACTTCGACGCGCTGCTGTACAAGAAGCATCCGCGCCTGTACCGGCAGCGCATCCGCCGCGTGCCGCCCTGGCATTACTACGTGACGGTGCTGGCGCTGCTGGCCACGCCGATCGCATGGTTGGCGGGCGCGCCGGTGGTGGCCGCGGCGGCGGGCCTGCTGTGGCTCGGACTGACCGCGGCATTCTGCGCGCGGCGCCTGCGCGGCGCGGCGCTGACGCCGGCCCATGTGGCCGAGATGGCGTTCACCTCGATGCTGATCCCGCCGCTGTCGCTGTACTGGCGGCTGCGCGGCGCGCTGGCGTTCCGGGTGGTGTTCCTATGAACGCACGCGTCGAGCCGCTCACGGCCTTGCCCCTCGCCCGGCATCCGCAGCAAGCGGCGCGACGCCGTGCGGCGCCGGTGCGCGTGCGGCGCATTGCGGTGTTCCGCGCGCTGCAGCTCGGCGACATGCTGTGCGCGGTGCCGGCGCTGCGGGCGTTGCGCGCGGGCGAGCCCGAGGCCCGCATCACGCTGATCGGCCTGCCGTGGGCGCAGGAGTTCGTGTCACGCTTCAGCGCGCTGGTGGACGATTTGATGGTGTTTCCCGGCGCACCGGGTATGCCGGAACAACCTTGCACCGAGGCCGCCGCGGGCCCGTTCTACGCCGCGGCGCACGCGGCGCGCTTTGACCTGGCGATCCAGCTGCACGGCAGCGGCGCGCTCACCAACGCCGTGGTGCAGCGGCTGGGCGCCCGGCGCATGGCCGGCTTCTGTCCGGACCCCGCCGCGGCGCGCTGCAGCCGCGCCGGCGTGCTGGTGCCGTGGCCGCAGGGCCACGAGGTCGAGCGGCTGCTGGCGCTGATGCAGGCGCTGGGCTATCCGTGCGCGGACCGCAGCCTGGCGTTTCCGCTGCGCCCGCTCGACCACGCCAGCTGGCGGATGCTGGCCGCCGAGCATGGATTGGTTGCCGGCGAATACGTGTGCCTGCACGCGGGCGCGCGCATGCTGTCGCGGCGCTGGCCGGTGGAGCGCTTTGCCGAGGCCGGGCGCGCGCTGCGGCGCCACTGGAAGGTGGTGCTGACCGGTAGCCGCGACGAGGCCGCGCTGGTGGCGCAGCTGGCGCGGCGCCTGGGCAAGCCGGTGGTCAACCTGTGCGGGCAGACCGCGCTGGGCACGCTGGCCGCACTGATCCGTGACGCGCGCCTGCTGCTGTGCAATGACACCGGCGCCTCGCATATTGCCGCGGCGGTGGGCACGCCCAGCGTGGTGGTCTCGTGCGGCAGCGACAGCGCGCGCTGGGCGCCGCTCGACACCACGCTGCATCGCGTGCTTGCGGACCAGCCGCCATGCCGCCCATGCATGCACCAGCGCTGCCCGCTGGCCGGTCATCCGTGCGCGTCGAATATCAGCGTGGCCAGCGTGGTGGAGGCCGCGCTGGCGCTGGCGGCCCGGGAGCGCGGCCATGGCTAGGCGGCTGCGCATCCTGACCTGGCACGTGCACGGGAACTACCTGTATTACCTGTCGCAGATCCCGCACGAGCTGTACCTGGTCACGCGCGCTGACGGCACGCCCGGCTATGCCGGCGTCGGCGGCGCGTTGCCGTGGGGCGCCAACGTGCACGAGGTGCCCTACGACGCGGTCCCGGCCGGCCGCTTCGACTGCGTGCTGTACCAGCACCGGCACCATTACGAGCATGACCGCGTCGACCTGCTCAGCGCGGCGCAGCGCGCGCTGCCGGCGATCTACCTGGAACACGATCCGCCGCAGGAACACCCGACCAACACGCGCCATCCGGTGCAGGATCCGTCGATGCTGCTGGTGCACGTGACGCCGTTCAACGCGCTGATGTGGGACAGCGGGGTCACGCCGTGCCGCGTGATCGAGCACGGCGTGCTGGTCGACGAGGCGGTGCGCTACAGCGGCGAACTGGCGCGCGGCATCAGCGTGGTCAACCACCTGTCGCGGCGCGGCCGCCGGCTCGGCGCCGACCTGTTCGCGCGCGTGCGCGAGCAGGTGCCGCTCGACCTGGTCGGCATGGCGGCGCAAGAGGCGGGCGGACTGGGCGAGATACCCAACCCGCAACTGGCGGCGTTCGTCGCGCGCTACCGCTTCTTCTTCAACCCGATCCGTTACACCAGCCTGGGGCTGGCGGTGGTGGAGGCGATGATGCTGGGGGTGCCGGTGGTCGGCCTGGCCACCACCGAACTGGCCACGGTGATCCAGAGCGGCAACAACGGCTATGTCGATACGCGCGTCGAGGTGCTGGTCAGCGTGATGCGCGAGCTGCTGGACGATCCGGAACTGGCGCGCGCCTGGGGCGAGCGCGGCTGCCGGGTGGCGCGCGAGCGCTTCGGCATCGGCCGCTTCGTGGCGGAGTGGGACGAGACCCTGCGCGCGGTCTGTGCGTGACCGCACAACGCCCGCGCTAGCCCGGCCCGCCGTTGCCGCGCAGGCGCGCGCGGCTACCCGACGACGCCGTGCAGCACACCAGGTAGTAGGCGCGCTTGAACTGCAGCGCCGCTTCCAGCCGGCGTCCGGCGGCGGCTTCGGCAAACGCTGCCTGCAGGCAGCGTTCGATGCTGTCGGCGGTGCCGTCCTGCTCGAATAGCCCCGGCGCGCGCTGCTCCCATAGCCGCATCAGCACCGCACGGCGCTGCGCCAGCGTATGCGGCGGCCAGCCGTGGTCGCGGCTGAGCAATTCCAGCCGCGTCGCCAGCAGCGTTTCGAGCAGCAGCGTGGGCCGGGCAACGCGCGCGGGCAGCGCCGTGGCGTCGGGCGATCCGCTGGCATCGACCAGTGCCGCGGGCAGGTCGGCGGCGTTGGGCGGGCGATCGGTCATGGCAGCCAGCCGGATCTGGACGGGCGCGGCACGAGCGTGCCTCGCGTGGCGGCGGCGGGTTTCATTCCGTCGCCGTTTCGGTGGCGGATTCTTCGGCGTCGGCCAGGGCGATGGCGGCTGCGCGCTGCGCCAGTGGCTCGGCGGCACGGATGCGCAGCACGGTCTGGCGCGACGTGTTGAAGCGCCGCGCGGTCTCGCTGACCGAATAGCCTGCCGACAGCGCGCTCAGGATGGCGTGGCGCTGCTCGGGCGAGTGCTTGGGCGGACGGCCCACCTGGCGCCCCATGGCCTTGGCCGCGGCCAGGCTCTCGCGCACGCGCACGCTGCGGGTGGCGCCTTCGAGCGCGGCGACCGCGCGCAATACCTCGACCGCTTCGGGCGGCGTCGCGCTGGCAAGGTCAGCGCGCGACAGCTGCACGCAGTACAGCGCCACGCCCAGCAGGCGAAAGCGCCGGACCGTGGCCAGCACTTCGGGCACGCTCCAGCCCAGGCTGCACAACCGCAGCGCAACCACCGCGTCGCCCGGCTGCACCTGGTGCTGCAGCGCGCGCAGGCGCGGGCGCTGCAGTGCCGGCACCGAGGCGGGCGCGGCCTCCCAGTACACGTGTTGCGGGTCGACGCCATAGCCGGCGGCGCTGGCGGCCTGCAGTTCATCCTGGACCGCCGATGCGGCATCGGCGCAATTGGAGTAGAGGAAGGTGGTCGGCATGATGGGGTCGGACGGCGCGCGCGCCGCACGCATTTGGGAGAGCGCTCCGGACAGTGGATTCTGTTCCGGCGGGTTGCGCGATCACGCAACGGTTACCGTGGCTGCCGCAACTTTCATGCCGCGCGGCCGGCCTGCCCTTCGTCTCCCCATCAAAGCGGCGCAACGTTATACCTGTGCGCAAAGACGATGCGCGCACGCCATGCACGGCCCCACGCGCCGCCGCGGGCACAATTACAAGACTTCGCGCAGGAATTGCAATGCGTCGCAGGCCGCCCCGCCGCGCGCGCGCCACGGCGCCTGATGCGGTGCGGGCACGGAACCTGCCTGCCTTGCGAGGCGAAGCCGGAGTGCCGGCTCCCCCACCAGGAGAGAACCGTGGACAAATCCAAGATCCCCGCAGACCAGGCCGAGGCACTCGGTGCCTTGATGGACGACCATCGCGCCGTCAAGAAGCAATTCAAGGCGTTCAAGGACACCGACGACCGCGACGAGAAGGAATCGATTGCGCTCGACGTGTGCCACCAGCTCACGGTGCACGCCACCATCGAGGAAGAAATCTTCTATCCGGCGTTGCGCGGCGTCAGCGATGAGATCGACAGCATGCTGGACGAGGCCCAGGTCGAGCACCAGGTCGCCAAGGACCTGATCGCCGCGATCGAGGAAGATCCCGCCGGCGACATGCTCGAGGCCAATTTCACGGTGCTGTCGGAATATGTTTCCCATCACGTCGAGGAAGAGGAAGGCGAGCTGTTCAAGAACGTGATCAAGGAAAAGGTCGAGCTGCGCGACGTGGCGCAGACCATGGCTGCGCGCAAGGAAGAGTTGATGCGCGAGACCGCTTAAGGCTGCGGTACTGCGGCGGCGCGGGGCGTGCGCGGCGCCCCGCCGCTTCAGCGGATTTGAAGAAGTCGCACAAGCCGGGGTGCACCACGCGCCCCGGCCGGCCGTTACCATCACGCACCGTTTCCCTGCCGTGCCGTGACTGCCCCATGACCTTTGTCGTGACGGATGCCTGCATCCAGTGCCGCCATACCGACTGCGTCGAAGTCTGCCCGATGTCGTGTTTCCACGAAGGGCCGAACTTCCTGGCCATCGATCCCGACCAGTGCATCGACTGCTCGATGTGCGTGCCGTTGTGCCCGGTCGGCGCAATCTATTCCGAGCATGACCTGCCCGAGGAACAGCGCCATTTCCTTGCGCTCAACGCCGAGCTGTCGCGGCGGCCGGACTGGCTGCCGCTGACGAAGGCGAAGGGACCGCTGCCGGACCACCAGCAGTGGGCCGGCCACGCTGACCGCCTGTCGTTGCTGCAACGCTAGCGCGGCGGCGTGTCGCGGTAGTCCGGGAAGGCTTCGGCCAGGGTCTGCACGGTGCCGGTCAGGGTGCCGTCATAGCCGGGCAGCGCATTGACGCGCTGGCGGAAGGCCTCGCTGGTCAGCGCGCCGACCGCACCGGCGAGCGCTGCGCTGCGCAGCTTGGCGCGCTCGATCGCAAAGAAGTAGCGCTCCTTGATTACCGGCACGAAGGCCAGCCCGAAGCGGCGCGCCGCGGTCTCGACGCCGAAGCCGACGTCGGCCATGCCGCTGCCGATATAGGCCGCCACCGCCGCGTGGGTGAATTCCCCGTTGCTGTAGCCCTCGATGCGCGCGCCGTCGATGCCGCGCGCCGCCAGCATCAGGTCCAGCAGCAGCCGCGTGCCGGAGCCGACCTGCCGGTTGACGAAGCGCACTTCGCGCCGGGTCAGGTCCTCGAGCGTGTGGATGCCGAGCGGGTTGCCCGGCCGCACGAACAGTCCCTGGCTGCGCACCGCGAGATGCACCAGGCAGTGGGTCTCGGGCTTGAGCCAGGTGGTGAAGTGGCGCCACATGCCGTGCTCGAACTCGCCCACCGGCACATGGAAGCCGGCGATGTCGCAGGCGCCTTCGGCCAGCGCCGCCACGGCCTCGACGCTGCCGCAGTACTTCAGGTCGTGCCGCACCTGCTGCTCGTCGAGGAAGTCGCGCAGCGCCGCCACCGCGAAGCCGTGGCTGGCATGCAGCCGCGCCGTGGCCTCGGGCTGCGCCATCAGCTTCTTCAGCTCGATCTCCAGCTCGGACGCCAGGCTGTCCAGTGTCGGCGACAGCCGCGCGCCGATCCGCTTGCTGGCCCACACCAGCTGCTGCGCCAGCGGCGTCAGCGCGCTGCCGCGCCCGCGGGTCTTGTCGATCAGCGGGCCGCCGAACAGCGCCTCGGCATCGCGCAGGATGCCCCAGGCATAGCGGTACGACAGCGACACCGCCTGGGCCGACTGGCTGATGCTGCCGGATTCGCCGATATGGCCGAGCAGGGCCACCAGGCGCGACACGTCCAGCGACTCGGCGCCCGGCCGGGCGTCGTCCCGGATCTGCAGGTGGGGTTGGATCGAGATGCGGATCATATGTAGAAAATAGCTTATTGAAGGGCCGCTGTCACTCTCATATAGTCCGCCTAACGGGCAAAACGGCGAAGCGGTAGCCCGGAAATAGGAAAAAAATAGCATATAAGCGGGACCCGGCAGGCACTTTGGCCGGTCCTGGCGAGCCCTCACAGGAGACGCCATGCCAGACATCGCCCCCCACGCACCCCGTGCCTCCGGTGCCGCGGCATCGCCCGATGCCGCGCACATCGCCGCCATCGTCGCGGCACGCCAGCACATGCCGGGCGCCTTGCTGCCGATCCTGCACGAGATCCAGGACACCCAGGGCTTTATTCCCGACACCGCCGTGCCCGTGATCGCGCGCGCGCTGAACCTGTCGCGCGCCGAGGTGCATGGCGTGATCACCTTCTACCATCACTTCCGCCAGCAGCCCGCCGGCCGCCACGTGGTGCAGGTGTGCCGCGCCGAGGCGTGCCAGGCGGTCGGCGCCGAGGCGCTGGCCGAGCACGCGCAGCGCGCGCTGGGCTGCGGCTTCCATGAAACCAGCGCGGACGGGCAGGTGACGCTGGAGCCGGTCTATTGCCTGGGCCAGTGCGCCTGCGGCCCGGCAGTGATGGTCGGCGAGCAACTGCACGGCTATGTCGATGCGGCGCGCTTCGACGCGCTGGTGCGCGCGCTGCGCGCGTCGCCCAACCCGGCCACCCCGGCCACCCCGGCAGAAACGGAGGCGCAGGCATGAGCAAGGTCACCACTCTCTTCGTGCCGCGCGATTCCACCGCGCTGGCGCTGGGCGCAGACGAGGTCGCGCGCGCGATCGCCAGCGAAGCCGCCGCGCGCGGCGAAGCCGTGCGCATCGTGCGCAACGGTTCGCGCGGCATGTTCTGGCTCGAGCCGCTGGTCGAGGTGCAGACCGATGCCGGCCGCGTGGCCTATGGTCCGGTCGGCGCGGCCGACGTGCCGGGGCTGTTCGATGCCGG
The DNA here is from genome assembly GCF_001598055.1 of Cupriavidus nantongensis. Lineage (NCBI taxonomy): Bacteria > Pseudomonadati > Pseudomonadota > Betaproteobacteria > Burkholderiales > Burkholderiaceae > Cupriavidus > Cupriavidus nantongensis. The sequence continues at coordinate 952,973 of NZ_CP014844.1, forward strand.
CCTGCTGCAGGGCGGCGCGCACGCGCTGGCGCACGGCCCGACCGACGAGATCCCGTTCCTGCAGCGGCAGGAGCGCCTGACCTTCGCCCGCGTCGGCATCACCGACCCGCTGTCGCTGGACGACTACCGCGCGCACGAGGGCTACGCCGGCCTGGAACGCGCGCTGGCGATGCCGCCCGCCGCGATCGTGCAGGAGGTCACCGACTCCGGCCTGCGCGGCCGCGGCGGCGCGGCGTTCCCGACCGGCATCAAGTGGAAGACCGTGCTCGGTGCCCGGTCCGCAACCAAGTACATCGTCTGCAACGCCGACGAAGGCGACTCCGGCACGTTCTCCGACCGCATGGTGATGGAAGACGATCCCTTCATGCTGATCGAAGGCATGACCATCGCCGGCCTGGCGGTGGGTGCGGAGCAGGGCTACATCTACTGCCGCTCCGAGTACCCGCATGCGATCGCCGTGCTGGAAAGCGCGATCGGCATCGCCAGCGCCGCGGGCTGGCTCGGCGACGACATCCGCGGCAGCGGCCGGCGCTTTCATCTCAAAGTGCGCAAGGGCGCCGGCGCCTATGTCTGCGGCGAGGAAACCGCGCTGCTGGAGAGCCTGGAAGGCCGGCGCGGCGTGGTGCGCGCCAAGCCGCCGCTGCCGGCGCTGAAGGGCCTGTTCGGCCAGCCCACGGTGATCAACAACGTGATCTCGCTGGCCACGGTGCCGGTGATCCTGGCGCGCGGCGCGCAGTACTACCGCGACTTCGGCATGGGCCGCTCGCGCGGCACGCTGCCGTTCCAGCTGGCCGGCAACATCAAGCGTGGCGGGCTGGTGGAGAAAGCGTTCGGCGTCACGCTGCGCGAGCTGCTGGTCGACTACGGCGGCGGCACCCGCAGCGGCCGCGCGATCCGCGCGGTGCAGGTGGGCGGGCCGCTGGGCGCCTACCTGCCCGAGTCGCGCTTCGACGTGCCGCTGGACTACGAAGCCTATGCCGCGTTCGGCGGCGTGGTCGGCCACGGCGGCATCGTGGTGTTCGACGAGACCGTCGACATGGCGAAGCAGGCGCGCTACGCGATGGAGTTCTGCGCGATCGAATCGTGCGGCAAATGCACGCCGTGCCGGATCGGCTCGACCCGCGGCGTCGAAGTGATGGACCGCATCATCGCCGGCGAGCAGCCGGTGCGGCATGTGCAGCTGGTGCGCGACCTGTGCGACACCATGCTCAACGGCTCGCTGTGCGCGATGGGCGGCATGACGCCGTACCCGGTGCTGTCCGCGCTGAACGAATTCCCCGAGGACTTCGGCCTCGCATCCAATCCGGCCAGGGCCGCCTGAGCCAGGTCCAGCACAGACACGGGAGACAAAGCGCCATGAATGCCCGCAACGAGATTGATTTCGGCACACCCGCCAGCCCATCGGCCGAACTGGTCACCCTGGAGGTCGACGGCGTCAGCGTTACCGTGCCGGCCGGCACCTCGGTGATGCGCGCCGCGATGGAGGCGCAGATCGCCGTGCCCAAGCTGTGCGCCACCGACAGCCTGGAAGCCTTCGGCTCGTGCCGGCTGTGCCTGGTCGAGATCGAGGGGCGGCGCGGCTATCCGGCCTCGTGCACCACGCCGGTGGAAGCCGGCATGAAGGTCAAGACCCAGAGCGACAAGCTCGCCGACCTGCGCCGCGGCGTGATGGAGCTGTATATCTCCGACCACCCGCTCGATTGCCTGACCTGCCCCACCAACGGCAATTGCGAGCTGCAGGACATGGCCGGCGTGGTCGGCCTGCGCGAGGTGCGCTACAACGACGGCGGCCCGCAGGCCGCATCGAGCGTGCCGACCGCGACGCACACGCGGATGGAGAAGGACGAGTCCAATCCTTACTTCACCTACGATCCCTCCAAGTGCATCGTCTGCAACCGCTGCGTGCGCGCCTGCGAGGAAACCCAGGGCACCTTCGCGCTGACCATCAGTGGACGCGGCTTCGATTCGCGCGTCTCGCCCGGCACCAGCCAGCCGTTCATGGAGTCGGACTGCGTCTCGTGCGGCGCCTGCGTGCAGGCCTGCCCGACCGCGACGCTGACCGAGACTTCCGTCATCAGGCTGGGCCAGCCCTCGCACAGCACCGTGACCACCTGCGCCTATTGCGGCGTGGGCTGTTCGTTCAAGGCCGAGATGAAGGGCAATGAAGTGGTGCGCATGGTGCCGTACAAGGACGGCAAGGCCAACGAGGGCCACGCCTGCGTCAAGGGCCGCTTTGCCTGGGGCTACGCCACGCACAAGGACCGCATCCTCAAGCCGATGATCCGGGCGAAGATCACCGACCCGTGGCGCGAGGTGTCGTGGGAAGAGGCGATCGACTATGCCGCGTCCGAATTCAAGCGCATCCAGGCACAGCACGGCAAGGACTCGATCGGCGGCATCGTGTCGTCGCGCTGCACCAACGAAGAAGGCTACCTGGTGCAGAAGCTGGTGCGCGCCGCGTTCGGCAACAACAACGTCGACACCTGCGCGCGCGTGTGCCATTCGCCGACCGGCTACGGGCTGAAGCAGACCCTGGGCGAATCGGCCGGCACGCAGACCTTCAAGTCGGTCGAGAAGGCCGACGTGATCATGGTGATCGGCGCCAACCCGACCGACGGCCACCCGGTCTTTGCCTCGCGCATGAAGAAGCGCCTGCGCGCGGGCGCCAGGCTGATCGTGGTCGACCCGCGCCGCATCGACCTGGTCGATTCGCCGCATATCCGCGCCGACTTCCACCTGCAGCTGCGCCCCGGCACCAACGTCGCGCTGGTGACGTCGCTGGCGCACGTGATCGTCACCGAAGGGCTGCTCAACGAAGGCTTTATCGCCGAGCGCTGCGAGGACCGCGCGTTCGGGCAGTGGCGCGACTTTGTCGCGCTGCCGGAGAACTCGCCCGAGGCCATGGAGAGCGTGACGGGCATTCCCGCCGACCAGCTGCGCGGCGCAGCGCGCCTGTACGCGACCGGCGGCAACGCCGCGATCTACTACGGCCTGGGCGTGACCGAGCATGCGCAAGGCTCGACCACCGTGATGGGCATCGCCAACCTCGCCATGGCCACCGGCAATATCGGCCGCGAGGGCGTGGGCGTGAACCCGCTGCGCGGGCAGAACAATGTGCAGGGCTCGTGCGATATCGGCTCGTTCCCGCATGAACTGCCGGGCTATCGCCATGTGTCGGACTCGACCGTGCGCGGCCTGTTCGAAGATGCCTGGAAGGTCGAGATCAGCCCCGAGCCTGGCCTGCGCATTCCCAACATGTTCGAGGCCGCGCTGGCGGGCAGCTTCAAGGGCCTGTACTGCCAGGGCGAGGACATCGTGCAGTCGGACCCGAACACGCAGCACGTGTCCGAGGCGCTGTCGTCGATGGAATGCATCGTGGTGCAGGACATCTTCCTGAACGAGACCGCCAAGTACGCGCACGTGTTCCTGCCGGGCTCATCCTTCCTGGAAAAGGACGGCACCTTTACCAACGCCGAGCGCCGCATCTCGCGCGTGCGCAAGGTAATGCCGCCCAAGGCGCGCTATGCCGACTGGGAGGCCACCATGCTGCTGGCCAATGCGCTCGGCTATCCGATGGACTACCAGCATCCGTCCGAGATCATGGACGAGATCGCGCGGCTGACGCCGACCTTCGCCGGCGTCAGCTACCAGCGCCTGGAGGAGTTGGGCAGCATCCAGTGGCCGTGCAATGCCGACGCGCCCGAAGGCACGCCGACCATGCATATCGACGCCTTCGTGCGCGGCAAGGGCAAGTTCATCATCACCAAATACGTGCCCACCACCGAGAAGGTCACGCGCGCCTTCCCGCTGATCCTGACCACCGGTCGCATCCTGTCGCAGTACAACGTCGGCGCGCAGACGCGGCGCACCGACAACGTCCACTGGCATGCCGAGGACCGGCTCGAGATCCATCCGCACGACGCCGAAGAGCGCGGCATCAAGGACGGCGACTGGGTCGGGGTGCAGAGCCGCGCCGGCGACACCGTGCTGCGCGCCATCGTCAGCGAGCGCATGCAGCCGGGCGTGGTCTACACCACATTCCACTTCCCCGAGTCGGGCGCCAACGTGATCACCACCGACAACTCCGACTGGGCCACCAACTGCCCCGAGTACAAGGTCACCGCGGTGCAGGTGCTGCCGGTGGCGCAGCCGTCGGCATGGCAGCGCCAGTACCAGGACTTCAACGCCACGCAGCTGCGGCTGCTGGAGGCGGCCAGCGCCGACCCGGCGCAGGCCGCGGGCTGAGCGGAGGGCCACGCGATGATGCGCTGCATGCAGTCGCCGCAACGCGATCCGGCCGCGGCCGAGGACGCCGCAACCGTGACCCACAGCACCTTCGCCGTCAACCGCTGGCGCGGCGGCGAGCTGATGCTGGGGCCCGACGAAGTGGCCGAGGAGGTGCCGGTGGCGCTAGAGTACAACGGCATCTCGCATGCGGTGATGCTGGCGACGCCGGCCGACCTGGAAGACTTCGCGCTCGGCTTCAGCCTGAGCGAAGGCATCGTCGGCAGCGCGGGCGAAGTCTATGACATCGAGATCGACGCGCGCGAGCACGGCATCGCGGTGCAGCTCGAGATTGCATCGGAAGCCTTCATGCGGCTCAAGGGCCGGCGTCGCGCGCTAGCGGGGCGCACCGGCTGCGGCTTGTGCGGCACCGAATCGCTGGAACAGGTGATGCGGACCCCCGCGCCGGTACACAGCACCGCGAGCTTCCATACCGACGTGATCCAGGCCGCCTTCGTCCAGCTGCAGCTGCGCCAGGCCCTGCAGCGCCATACCGGCGCGACCCACGCCGCCGCCTGGCTGCGCGCCGACGGCCATGTGTCGCTGGTGCGCGAGGACGTGGGCCGCCACAACGCGCTCGACAAGCTGGCCGGCGCGCTGGCCCGCAGTGGTGAGGACATCGCCGGCGGCGCGGTGCTGGTAACCAGCCGCGCCAGCTATGAAATGGTGCTGAAAACCGCCGCGATCGGCGCGGGCGTGCTCGCGGCCGTTTCAGCACCGACCGCGCTGGCCGTGCGGCTCGCCGAACAGGCCAATATCACGCTGGCAGGCTTCGTGCGCGCCGGCGCGCACGTGGTCTACGCCCACCCCCAACGACTGCAGCACGGCAGCACCCAGGAGAGCCTGGCATGAAGATCGACAACCTCGTCACCATGGCCAACCAGATCGGCAGCTTCTTCGAAGCCATGCCGGATCGCGAGGAAGCCGTTTCGGATATCGCCGGGCATATCAAGCGGTTCTGGGAACCGCGCATGCGCCGGGCGTTGCTGGGGCATTTCGATGCCGAGGCCGGCAGCGGGCTGCTGGAGATCGTGCGGGAGGCGCTGGGCCGGCACCGGGCCATGCTGGAGTAGCAGGCGAGCTTGCCGGCGTCGCTCAGCGCAGCCGCAACGGCTCCAGCAACGCCCCGTCATACTCGCCCCGCGAAATCCGCCCCAGTTCCAGCATCCGTTGCAGGATATACACCTGCCGCTGGCGCGCGCGCCGGGGATTCGCCACCGGGTTGTTCGCCGACGGTGCCTTCGGCAGGCCCGCCAGCATCGCGCACTCGGCCAGCGTCAGCTGGTCCAGCCGCTTGCCGAAGTAGGTCCGCGCGGCATCGGCAAAGCCGTAGGCGCCCTGTCCCAGGTAGATCTTGTTCAGGTACAGCTCGAGGATCTCGTCCTTGCTCAGGGCCTTTTCGATGCGGTAGGACAGCAATACCTCGTACAGCTTGCGCGTGTAGGTCTTCTCGCGCGACAGGTAGAAATTGCGCGCGACCTGCATGGTGATGGTCGAAGCCCCCTGCGACAGTTCGTCCGACAGGTTGGCTACGCCGGCGCGGATCACGCCGACATAGTCGATGCCGTCATGCAGGTAGAAGCGTTCGTCCTCGATCGCCACCACCGCCTCGGTCAGCGCGCGCGGCATCCTTTCGATGGGCACGTAGTCCGGCGTATTGCGAAAGGCGGTGAGCGCGTCGAGCGACGGCAGCTGCCGGTTGGCGGCGAGGATGGCGATGGCGGCCAGCAGCGCGCCGCCGATCGCGGCGAGCAGCAGCAGCTTGAGCAGGGCGGAGCACAGGCGTTTCATGGCGCGTATTGTGCCAGCCGCCGCGCGCCCCGCGCGAGCCCGCGGGTTTTGCCTATATCCAGCCCAGCCAGCGCCAGTAGGTCGCGGCGAACAGCAGCATCATGGCGTAGCCGACGATCGTGACCGGGATGCCGATGCGCGCGAACTGCCGCCCGTTGAAGGTCTCGGTGCCCAGGCACACCATGTTCTGCGGGGCGTTGATCGGCAGGATAAAGCCGAAGCTGACGGTAAAGCCCAGCAGCATGGTGATGCCGACGCGGTTGATGTCGCCGGGCAGGGTCTGCAGCACCGAGATCAGGATCGGCAGCAGCGCCGCGGTCAGCGCGGTGGCGCTGGCAAAGCCCAGGTGGATCAGGATCAGGAAGGCCGACAGGATCGCAAACACCAGCAGCGCCCCGTGCGCCGCCAGCCCCGAATGCGTGACCACGAACTGGCCCAGCCACTGTCCGGCCTGGGTCGACAGCAGCGCGGTGCCCAGGCTGATGCCCACCCCGAACACGATCAGCGTGCCCCACGGCGTGCGCTGCTGCATGGTCTTCCAGTCCATCACGCCGAGGCGCGGCAGCATCAGGCTCACCAGACCGACGAAGGTCACGGTGGCGGTGTCGAAGCTGTGCAGCTTGCCCTCGGTGGCCCAGAACAGCAGCAGGCCCAGCGACACCGCGGCCAGCCGCTTCTGCGGGCCGCTCATCGGGCCGAGCGCCGACAGCTCGCGCTGCACCGCCTCCTTGCCGCCGGGAATGGCCTCGGTCTCGGCCGGCAGCAGCCAGCGCACCAGCACATAGAGCACCACCGACATCGCCACCGCCCATGGCGCGCCCGCGATCAGCCATTGCAGCCAGGTGACGCGCTCGCCCAGCAGCTTGTCCATGAAGCCGACCGTCAGCAGGTTCTGCGCGGCGGCGGTCTGGATGCCGACGTTCCAGATGCTGGTGGCCTGCGCCACCGTGATCATGATGCCGGCGGCGATATTGGACTTCTTGTCGACGCCGAACGCTGCGATCACGCCCATCATGATCGGCACCACGCAGGCGCTGCGCGCGGTGGCGCTCGGCACCACCAGGCTCAGCGCGATGGTGACGGCGATGGTGCCGATCAGGATGCGGCGCGTGCTGGTGCCGATTGCCGACAGCGTCACCAGCGCGATGCGCCGGTCGAGTCCGGTCACTGTCATCGCCGCGGAAATAAACAGCGCCGCCGCAACCAGCGCCAGCGCGGTGTTGGAGAATCCGGCCAGCGCCATGCCCAGTGCCTTCGACGTGCCGTATTGCACCGAGGGGTCATTCACGGTCGGCGCAAAGCCGATCAGCCCGGCCATCAGCGAGGTGATCATGATGGCGCTGGTTTCGTACGACACCGCCTCGGTGATCCACACCACGATGGCGAACGCCAGGATCGCCAGCATGCGCTGGCCGGCAATGGTGAGGCCGTCGGGCTGCGGCATCGCCAGCACCGCGATCAGCGCGGCGGCGGCTGCGAACAGGCCCCAGTGCAGGGTCAGCCTGGGTGTGGCGGCGGGTGCTGGTGTGGGCACTGGTGTGCCAGCTGGTGTGGCCACGGCAGGGGTGGCAGGGGCGGGCGGCTGGGAGGCGGGAAGTTCTGGCATTGCCGACATTCCTTGTAGTTCGACCTGTCTTAAATTTTCCGGCGCGCAGCGGGCGATGTCGAGGACGGCGAAGGGATAGTTACGCCCGTCATGCGCAAGATCAAGGCAATGGCAGATCGCCGGATTCTCCGGCCGCCGCGCGCGTCATACCAGTGAGAGGCTCGCCACACAAGGCCTGGGCAGCAGTCCGCATGATCCGATATCGGCGCCGCGCCGGGCCGCATGAGGCACGAGCCGGAGTGATCTGAAATAATTGGAGCCGACCATGAAGGTTTTAGTACGCGGTCTCAAGGCCGGGCTGGAGCCGGCGGCGCTGCGCAACGCGCTGGCACGGTATGCGAAGATCCGTTCGGTGGAACTGGTGAAGGAAGGCGACCCCGCGCATCCCTGGGCGTGGGTCGATATCGACGCCGGCGCACTGACGGTATGGAAGCTGGTGGCGCGGCTGGACCGGCGCTATATCGCCGGCTGCCACCTGCGCTGGCACGTGCCGGCGTATCGCGAGCGCTGAAGCGCCGCACCGGCACCGGCGCGCCTGCCAACGACAAACTGGAAAGAACAATGCTCAAGTGGCTTCAACGCGCGGCATGCCCGCATGCCCTCGCGGCCATGCCGCCAACGCCGGCGGCGACCGGTCCCGCGCCGGACATGCAAGACGTGCCAAACCTGGTGTTCGAGCGCATCAGCAATGCGCGCGACCTGGGCGGACTGGTGGGCGCGGAAGGGCGCCGCGTGCGCCACGGCAGGCTCTACCGCAGCGGCAACCCGGCGCTGGCGAGCGATGCCGACCTGCAGCGGCTGCAGGCGCTGGGGCTCGACATGGTGGTGGACTTCCGCTCGCCCGGCGAGAAGTCGCCGGACGAAGCGGCCTTCGGCCAGCGCTTCCGCTGGCAGGCGGTGCCGGTGCTGGAAGGCAGCATGGCGATGGATGTGCTGATGCCGCGCCTGCGCGCCAGCACGCCGGCGCAGATGGATGCCTTCATGCTCGAGGTCTACCGCGATTTCCCGGTGCGCTATCGCGCCGCCTTCGGCGGCTTCATGCAGACCGTGCAGGGCGGCCAGACGCTGCTGTTCCACTGCACCGCGGGCAAGGACCGCACCGGCTTTGCCGCGCTGCTGCTGCTGGCGGCGCTGGGTGTGGGGCAGGACGATATCCTCGCCAACTACCTGGAATCGAACCAGCGCAACGCGCAGTTCAATGCGGCCGCGCTGGCGCAGATGCGCGGGCTTGGCATCGATGCCGCGGTGATGATGCCGCTGCTGGAAGTCCGGGCCAGCTATCTCGAGGCGTCGATGCAGGCCATCGACGCGGGCTGGGGCAGCGTCGGCAACTACCTGCGCGACGCACTGCAGGTCGACGTCGCGCAGCTGCGCGCGCACTACCTGGCCGATTGATCTACAGCTTGCCGCTGTCGCGCAGGATGCGCGCGGTGCTGAGTGCGATCATCCCTTCTTCATCGGTCGGCAGCACCAGCACCGGCACGCGGCTGTCGTCGCGGCTGATGCGCTGGCTGTTGTTGCCGTTGGCGCCGGCATCGAGCGTGATGCCGAACAGGCCCGCCAGGTGTTCGCAGATGCGCGCGCGCACCGGCGGCGAATTGGCGCCGATGCCCGCGGTGAATACCAGCGCATCGAGGCCGCCCAGCGTGGTGGCGAGCTTGCCGATTTCCTGCGCGGCGCGATAGGCGTAGAAATCCACCGCCAGCCGCGCGCGCGGCGCATCGCTGGCCAGCAGCGCGCGCATGTCGCTGCTGACGCCGGACAGTCCCTTCAGCCCCGATTCCTGGTACAGCATCGCCTGGATTTCGGCGGCGCTCATGCCTTGCTGCGCCAGCCACAGCAGCGCGCCCGGATCGACCGCGCCGCAGCGCGTGCCCATCGGCAGGCCATCGAGCGCGGTCAGGCCCATGGTGCTGTCGACGCTGCGCCCGTCGCGCATGGCGCACAGGCTGGCGCCGTTGCCCAGGTGCGCCACCACCACGCGGCCTTCGGCCAGGTCGGGCGCGACCTGGCGCAGCCGGCGCGCGATGTACTCGTAAGACAGCCCATGGAAGCCATAGCGCCGGATGCCGCGCTCGAAATACGCATAGGGCAGCGCCATCAGCTGCGCCAGCACGTCGTGGCCGGCGTGGAAGGCGGTGTCGAAGCACGCCACCTGCAGCAGCTCCGGCATGGCCTGGCGCACCGCGCGGATCGCGGTCAGGTTGTGCGGCTGGTGCAGCGGCGCCAGCGGCACCAGTGCTTCCAGGTTTTCCAGCACGGTGTCGTCGATGCAGACCGCTTGCGCGTAGGCCGCACCGCCATGCACCACGCGATGGCCGATCGCCACCGGCGGATGGTCGCGCAGGCCCACGCTCAGCACCAGCCGCACCAGGCGGAAGGCGGCATCGTGGTCGGCCACCTGCGCCTGCGGGAAGGTCTCGTCGGCCACCACGCGGCCGTCGGCCATGGTGGCGCGCAGCCGCGGCGCGACACCGATGCCTTCGATCTGGCCGTGCGCGCTCAGCACCGGGTTGATGTCGGCATTGCCGTGCGCGGCCTCGGGCACGGCGTAGACCGAGACCTTGACGCTGGACGAGCCCGCGTTGACGACGAGGATGACGGCGGGCGCGGCGGTGTGGAGGGGGGTCACGCGGGAAAGCTCCGTTGTCAGTGCAGAGGGGGCGGGCCGGTCAGACCTGCGCCGCGGCTTCGGCGCCGCGGCGCGCGTGCGCCAGCAGCACGGCGATGGCGCAGCTGCCGATGCGCGCGCGCACGCTGTCGGCCCGGCTGGTCAGGATCACGGGCACGCGCGCGCCCAGCACGATGCCGGCGGCTTCGGCCCCGGCCAGGAAGGTCAGCTGCTTGGCCAGCATGTTGCCGGCTTCCAGGTCCGGCACCAGCAGGATGTCGGGGTCGCCGGCGACGTCCGAATCGATGCCCTTGGTGAGCGCGGCCTCGCGGCTGATGGCGTTGTCGAAGGCGAGCGGGCCGTCGAGCACGCCGCCGGTGATCTGCCCGCGCCGCGCCATGGTGCACAGCGCGGCGGCGTCGATGGTCGAAGGGATCTTGTCGGTGACGGTCTCGACCGCGGACAGGATCGCCACCTTGGGCCGCTCGATCCCGAGCGTGCGCAGCAGGTCGATGGCGTTGCGGCAGATATCGGCCTTCTCGTTCAGCGTGGGGAAGATGTTGACCGCGGCGTCGGTGATGAACAGCGGCTTGTGGTAGCGCGGCACGTCCATCGCGAACACATGCGACAGGCGCCGCCCGGTGCGCAGCCCGCTGGCCGACGCGGTGACCTCGTGCAGCAGCTCGTCGGTATGCAGGCTGCCTTTCATCAGCAGTTCGGCCTCGCCGGCGCGCACTGCCTCGACCGCGCGTGCGGCCGAGGCATGGCTGTGCGGCGTGTCGATGATGACGGTGTCGCCCAGCGCCATGCCGTGCTCCGCCGCGACCTGCCGAATGCGCGCCGCGGGGCCGACCAGGATCGGCACGATCAGGCCGAGCTGCGCGGCCTGCAGCGCGCCGCCCAGCGACGCCGCATCGCACGGATGCGCCACCGCGGTCGGGATCGGCGGCAGCCCGGCGCAGCGCGCCAGCAGCGTGGCGTATTTGTCCGGCGCCGGCGCGGCAGGCGCGGCAAGGTCGGACATGGCGGACATGGCGGACATGGCAGGCGAGGCAGCAGTCATGACGATGTTCCGTGCGATGTTCTGTGCGATGGTTCGTGGCTGGCGCAGCGGTCAGGGTACCGGCCTTGCGGGCAGGCGTCGAGCCCGCGCCGGTGCTTGCGTGGACGCCGGTTGCTGCAATGCGCAAGGCGCCGTGCCCCAGTATAGGCGCGAATTGAGGCAGGCCGATGAACGGCGAGGGCGCCGGCGGCGCGGCCGTCCGTCCCGACCCCCCGCGGGTTGCACCGTGCCGCCGCCGCTGCTAGGCTTGTTTTTGTTGCAGGGCAACAAGCGTCACGCCGGCCGCGCGCCACGCGCGCGGAATCCCGGCATGGCGCCCACCAGGGGATCGCCATGACCGCACGCGAACGCGCCGTCCTGCCGCAGGACGGCACTGCCACCTCGAGTTCCGCGCCTGACACGCCAACGCGCGGGCTGGCTTCCAACGTCGATCAATATGCAGACCCGATCGGCGCACTGGCCCAGCCATTTCTCGAGTACGCCCATGACGCCTGGCAGCGCCACGTGCTGCTGCTCGACATCCTGCGCCAGCGCGGCAACCTGTCGGCCGAGCATGAGCGCGAGGGCATGCCCCCGGTGCTGGTGTTCGAGCATGAATTGCTGGCCGATGGCCGCCAGTTGCCGGAGCCCGCCAACTACGCGCTGCTGCGCATCGTGCCGCCCACCGGCAGCCCGACCGATCCCGCCAAGCGCCCCTTCGTCGTGATCGATCCGCGCGCCGGCCATGGCCCCGGCATCGGCGGCTTCAAGGCCGACAGCGAGATCGGCATCGCGCTGCGCACCGGCCATCCGTGCTACTTCATCACCTTCTTCCACGAGCCCTGCCCCGGCCAGACCATCGAGGCCGTGGCGCGCGCCGAGGCCGCGTTCCTGCGCATCGTCGGCGAGCGGCATCCGGATGCGCCCGGCAAGCCCTTCGTCATCGGCAACTGCCAGGCCGGCTGGGCGCTGATGATGCTGGCCGCGGTGGCGCCCGAGCGCACCGGCCCGCTGCTGCTGGCCGGCGCGCCGCTGGCGTACTGGTCCGGCGTGCGCGGGCGCAACCCGATGCGCTACAGCGGCGGGCTGCTGGGCGGTTCGTGGCTGGCATCGCTGGCGGCCGACCTGGGCAATGGCAGGTTCGACGGGGCCTGGCTGGTGCAGAACTTCGAGCAGCTCAATCCCGCCAACACGCTGTGGAAGAAGCTCTACGACGTCTATGCGCGCGTCGACACCGAAGGCCCGCGCTTCCTTGACTTCGAGCGCTGGTGGGGCGGCCATTTCCTGATGAACCGTGCCGAGATCGACTGGATCGTGCAGCAGCTGTTTGTCGGCAACCGGCTCACGGCGGGCGCGGTGCGCAGCAGCGACGGCAACACCGTGGTGGACCTGCGCAACGTGCGCTCGCCGGTGATCATCTTTGCCTCGTGGGGGGACAACATCACGCCGCCGCAGCAGGCGCTGAACTGGATCCCGGACCTGTATGCGAGCGACGACGAACTGGTCGCCAACGACCAGGTCATCGTCTACTGCCTGCACCCGACCGTGGGCCACCTGGGCATCTTCGTCTCCGCCGGCGTGGCTAACCGCGAGCACAGCGAACTGTTCTGCGCGCTGGATTTGATCGACGTGCTGCCGCCGGGGCTGTACGAGGCCAGGATCGAAGACATCGCCCCGGACCTGCCGCATCGCGAGCTGGTCGAAGGGCGCTACCTGGTGCGCTTCGAGCGCCGCGGCATCGCCGACATCCTGGCGCTGGACGATGGCCGCGACGACGAGTGCGCCTTCGAGGTGGTGCGGCGCGTGGCCGAGATCAACCAGCACATCTACGATACCTTCGCCTCGCCGTGGGTGCGCGCCGTTTCCAGCGAGTTCAGCGCGCAATGGTTGCGCGCGCTGCATCCCGCGCGGCTGGAACGCACGCTGGCGACCGACATGAACCCGTGGATGGCGTGGATCGGCGCGCTCGCGCCATGGGTGCGCGAGCATCGCGCGCCGGTCGCGCCGGACAATCCGCTGCTGACGCTGGAGCAGGCGGCCTCGGCGCAGATCATCCGCGCGCTCGACCAGTTCCGCGACTGGCGCGATGCCTGGTACGAGCAGGTGTTCGAGGCGATCTACCAGGCGCCCGCGATGGCAGCGCTGGTCGGGCTGCAGGCGCAAGCGCCGGCCAACGTGGAATCGCCCGTCACGGTGGCGCTGCGCCGGGAACTGGCTGCGCGGCGCCTGCGCGATGCCGAGGCGTCGATCGCGCAGGGCGGCACGCTCGAAGCCTTCGTGCGCGTGCTGGCCTATGTCGCGGAACGGTCCAGCGCGATCGAGGAGCGGCCCTTCAACCTGCTGCGTCGTATCGCGCGCGAGCAGCAGCAGGCCACCGAAACCAACGGCGCCCATGCCGACCTGGCCGCGTTCAAGACCGCGGTGCGCCAGCAGAGCTTTATCGTCAGGCTCGACCCGCAGCGCGCGATCCGGGCCCTGCCGGCGCTGGTGCCGGACCGCGAGACCCGGCGCAAGCTGATGGCGGCGGCGCATCGCGTGATGACCGTCAGCGGCCCGCTGGCGGGCGAGCGGCTGGCGCGCTATCGCGAGGTCGCGCAGATCCTGGGCACGGGCGATGCGCCGGAGGCAGAACAGCCCGGTGGCGGGGCGGAGCCGGAAATCGGATTACCATAACCGCGTTTCGGACTTCATTGCGGTGCCGGCCAGCGGCGCCCGACCCCCAATGCTTGAACTCCAGGGAGCCATCTGGTTCCGCTCCGGCTCGCAGGACTGGGGCGGCAAGGACCGCATCGCGCTGCTCGCCGCCATCGGCGCGCACGGCTCGATCACGGCCGCCGCGCGCGCCGTCGGCATCAGCTACAAGGCGGCGTGGGACGCCATCGACGCGATGAACAACAGCGCCGGCGAGCCGCTGGTGGTGCGCGCCGCGGGCGGCAAGGGCGGCGGCGGCACGCGCCTGACCGCGCGCGGCGAACAGCTGATCCGCACCTATCGCGCGCTCGAGGACGAGCACCGGCGCTTTGTCGCGCAGCTGTCGCGGCTGGGCGAGGGCGTGGCCGACGATATCCACCTGATGAGGCGAATGATGATCAAGACCAGTGCGCGCAACAAACTGTTCGGACGCGTGGCCAGCGTCAAGGGCGGCGCGGTCAATGACGAGGTCGAGCTGGAACTGGCCGGCGGGCAGCGCATCGTCGCCACCATCACGCACGAGAGCGTCGAGACGCTGGAACTGGCCGAGGGCGTGGAGGCGTTTGCACTGATCAAGGCGTCGTCGGTGCTGGTGGGGCTGCCCGAGCCGGGCTTGCGGCTGTCGGCGCGCAACCAGCTGGCGGGCGTGGTCGCGCGCGTGATGCCCGGCGCGGTGAACGCCGAAGTGGTGATCGAACTCGACGGCGGCGGCACGGTGGCCGCCATTGTCACCAACGGCAGCGTCGAGGCGCTGGGGCTGCAGGCCGGCGTGGCTGCGGTGGCGATATTCAAGGCCTCGAGCGTGATCCTTGGCGTGGTGGGATGATTGCCGCGGCGTGCAATAATAGCCGCCCCCAAAGCATGTCGTTCCCCCCGCAATGCACGCCGCGCTGGCTGGTTTTTCCCTCGGTCTTTCCCTGATTCTTGCCATCGGTTCCCAGAATGCCTTCGTGCTGCGGCAAGGCCTGCGGCGCGAGCATGTGTTCTGTGTCTGCCTGGTATGCGCGCTGTCGGACGCGCTGCTGATCCTGCTGGGCGTGTCCGGCTTTGCCGTGATGATCCGCACGCTGCCGTGGCTGGGCGAGGCGATGCGCTATGGCGGCGCTGCCTTCCTGGTCTGGTATGGCGCGCGCAGCTTCATCGCGGCGTGGCGCTCGAACGCGGTGCTCGATCCGAGCGATGCCGCGCCGCGCCCGCTGGCGCCGACGCTCGCCGTATGCCTGGCCTTCACCTGGCTCAATCCGCATGTGTATCTCGACACGGTGATGCTGATCGGCTCGGTATCGACCCAGTTCGCCGACCACGCGCGTGAATTCGCCGCGGGCGCCATGACTGCCTCGTTCCTGTTCTTCTTCGCGCTGGGCTATGGCGCGGCGCTGCTGCGGCCGGTGTTTGCGCGGCCGCGGGCGTGGCAGGTGCTGGAGGTGGTGATCGGCATCACCATGTGGGTGATCGCCGCGCGTTTGCTGATGGCTTGAACCGAAGGAGCACCGATGCCGAGAAACGTCGAGATCAAGGCCCGTATCGACAGCGTCGAGGCGCTGCTGCCGCGCGCCGCCGCGCTGGCCGACCACGGGCCCGAATACATCCGCCAGGACGATACCTTTTTCCGCTGCGCCAACGGGCGGCTCAAGCTGCGCGAGTTCGCGCCGGACCGCGGCGAACTGATCTTCTATGCGCGCGCCGACGAGGCCGGGCCGAAGGAGAGCTTCTACATCCTGTCGCCGACGCCTTCGCCCGGCACGCTGCGTGCCGCGCTGGCCGCCGCGCACGGCGAGGGCGGCCGGGTGCGCAAGCTGCGCACGCTGTACCTGGCCGGACGCACGCGCGTGCACCTGGACCGGGTCGAGGCGCTCGGCGATTTCCTGGAGCTCGAAGTGGTGCTGGCCGATGCGGAGAGCGTGGCGGACGGCGTGGCCGAGGCCCACGCGCTGCTGGCCCGCCTCGGCGTTCCCGCGTCCGCGCTGATCGAAGGCGCGTACGTCGACCTGCTGCGCGCGGCTCAGGCCACGCGCGCCGGCACCGGCGCGTAGACCGGCGGGTGGTGGCGGCTGGTGCCGCTGCCGAAGATGCGGCCTTCGCGGATTTCGAGCACGTGGTCGCCTAGCGCCTCGACATCGGCGGGGTCGTGCGAGATCACCAGCATCGGCACGTCGAGGCTGGCCTGCAGCGTGCGCAGCTCTGCCCGCATGCGCGCGCGCAGCGCGGGGTCCAGCGCCGAGAACGGTTCGTCCAGCAGCACGATGTCGGGCTGCGCCACCAGTGCGCGCGCCAGCGCCACGCGCTGTTTCTGGCCGCCGGAAATCTCCGCCGGGTAATTGCCGGCGATATCGGCCAGGCCGAAGGCATCGATCCAGCGCTGCGCCTGCGGATGCACCGCGCCGCGGCGCGGATTGCGCCAGCCGCGCGCCAGGCCGAAGCCGATGTTCTGGCCCACGGTCAGGTGCGGGAACAGCGCATATTCCTGGAACAGGTAGGCCACCCGGCGCTGCTGCGGGCGCACGTCGATGCCGGCATCCGCGTCGAACAGGGTGCGGCCGTTCAGCACGATGCGGCCGCTGTCCGGGGTCAGCAGGCCGGCGATGGCGCGCAGCGTCAGGCTTTTGCCCGCGCCCGAGGGGCCGAACAACGCAATGCGCCGGCTGGCCGAATCAAATTCGATATCCAGCGCGAAGTGGCGGTCGGCCGAGACCATCTGCTTGCGGATGCTGACGTGCATGCTCATGGCGATATGCGTGGCCCAGGCGTTAGCGGACGCGCGGACGCAAGCGCCGGCGTTCGTAGAGTTCAGCGGGATTGCGCGCGGCCGCCGGCACCAGGCGTCCGGCGATCACCAGCAGCAGCACGCAGGTGACGGAGGTCACCAGCACCAGCAGGTTGGCGGTATTGTCGTCGCCGGCCTGGACCGCCTCGTAGATGGCCACCGACAGCGTCTGTGTGCGCCCGGGCAGGTTGCCCGCGATCATCAGCGTGGCGCCGAATTCGCCCAGCGCGCGCGCAAACGCCAGCAGCACGCCGGCGATGATGCCGCGCGCCGCAAGCGGCAGCGTGACGCGGAAGAAAATGCCGGCCTCGGGCACGCCCAGCACGCGCGCGGCGTTTTCCAGCTGGTGATCGACGCCTTCAAAGGCAGCGCGCGCGGACTTCAGCACCAGCGGGAAGGCGACGATGGTCGAGGCCAGCACCGCGCCCTGCCAGGTAAAGACCAGTTCGATGCCCAGTCGTGCCAGCCACTCGCCGAACACGCCACGGCGCCCCACCAGCACCAGCAGGTAATAGCCCAGCACCGTCGGCGGCAGCACCAGCGGCAGCGTCAGCACCGCATCGACCACGTCGCGCAGCGGCGAGCGCCAGCGCGCCAGCGCCCAGGCCGCGCCGACGCCGAGCACGGCGTTCAGCGCGGTGGCCCAGCCCGCGACCTTCAGCGACAGCAGCAGCGGTACCCAGACGGCATCCATGGCGTGCGGGGGTTTGGGGGCGGGGCCTCAGGGCTTGTGAAAGCCGAAGCGCGACAGGATCGCCTGGCCGTCCGGCGAGGCGACATAGTCGACGAACTGCGCCGCTTCCTTCGGCTGGCGCGCCTGATTGGTGATAGCGATCGGGTAGGTCACCGGCGTGCGGCTGGGCACGCGCACCGCCACCTTGACCTTGTCGGGCATCACGGTGGCGTCGGTGGCGAAGACGAAGCCGGCCTCGACCTCGCCGCGCGCGACGTAGTCCAGGCTCTGGCGCACGTTCTGCGCCGGCACGCCCTTGGCGGCGACCGCGTCCCACAGCCCCGCCGCTTCCAGCGCGCCGCGGGTATAGCGGCCCACCGGCACCGAGACCGGATTGCCGTAGGCGATGCGCCGGACTTCCGGTCGCGTCAGGTCCTGCAGCGAGGCGATCGGCAGCTTGCTGTCGGCCGGCACGATCAGCACCACCTGGTTGGCGGCGAAGTTGCGGCGCGAGGCCGGCGCGATCACCTTCTCGGCCTCGGCCTTGTTCATCGCCTCCTGGTCGGCCGAGGCGAACACATCGGCCGGCGCACCCTTGACGATCTGCTGCATCAGCACGTCCGAGGCGCCGAAGTTCAGCACCACGTGCGTGCCGGGGTGGGCGCGCTCGTAGGATTCGGCCAGCGCCTTGAAGGCGTTGGTCAGGCTGGCTGCGGCGGACACCACCAGGTCGGCGGCGAAGGCGGGCGGGGTGGCCAGCGCCAGCACCGTGGCGGCGGCCAGCAGCAGCCCGCGGCGGCGGGAACGGAAGGCAGGCATCGGAATCCTCGGGAAGCGGCCGCCGGCATGCAAGGGCACGCGCGGCACGGCCGGAGCGGGTGGACTGTCAGGCGCAATATACGTCTGTATATAGCGCGGCGTCAATGATGCGCCATGACGGGCGTCAGGGGTATTCCAACCGGCATAAGTGCTGTATCAGGGGCTGCGAATGAGCCCTCGGGCGGGAAACGGCTGGCGCCTGCGCGGCGCCAGCCCTGCCGGCTTCAGGCCGGCGGCGTGCCTTCCTTGAACATGGATTTCAGCTGGCTGCGCAGCTCAGGCGTGTCCTGATGCTTGTGCACCGCCACCGCGTGCTGGACCGCGGCTTCGAGCAGTTCGTCCTCGCTGTCGGCGCTCAGCGCGACAGTGCAGTGGGTGTCGCTCGGGAACTCGCGGCAATCGATAAACTTGCGTGCCATGATGCCTCCTGACGCCGGCCCGCAGGCTGGGCTGGAGCCGGTGCCTCCAGTATAGGCACGCGGTCCTTGGCGGTTGTTGCCCTAGAGCACCGGCGTCAGCACCTTGCCGCCGGCCAGGAACGCGTCGAGGTTCTGCAGCGTCAGCGCGGTCATGGCGGCGCGCGTCTCGTGCGTGCCGCTGGCCATGTGCGGCGCCAGCACGACTTGGTCCATCGCCAGCAGCGCCGGCGGCACGTTGGGCTCATGCTGGAACACGTCGAGCCCCGCGCCGCCCAGCCGGCCTTCGGTCAAGGCGGCGACCAGCGCCGCCTCGTCGACCACGCTGCCGCGCGAGACGTTGACCAGGATCCCGCGCGGGCCCAGCGCATCGAGGGTCTCGCGCGACACCAGCCCCGCGGTCGAGGGCCCGCCGACGGTGGCCACCACCAGGAAATCCGCCCACGTTGCCAGCGCCTTCAGGTCGGCTTCGAAGCGCCACGGCGCACCTTCGCGCGGACGGCGGTTGTGGTAGGCGATCTCCATGTCGAAGCCCTGCGCGCGCCGCGCCACGATCTCGCCGATGCGGCCCAGGCCGACGATGCCCAGCTTCTTGCCGGAGACGCGCGTGGTCAGCGGGAAGCCGCCCTGCGGCCAGCGCCCGGCGCGCACGAAGCGGTCGCCATGGGCGATGCCGCGTGCCGCGTCGAGCAGCAGCCCGAAGGCGAGGTCGGCGACGCAGTCGTTGAGCACGTCGGGGGTGTTGCTGACCTGGATGCGGCGCGCGCGGGCGGCGTCCAGCGCGATCGCGTCGTAGCCGACGCCAAAGCTGACGATGGCTTCGAGGCGCGGCAGCGCATCGATCAGCGCGGCACTGCAGCCGTGGCGCGCCGAGGTCACCACCACGCGCACCTGCTGGCCCTCGCTGCGCGCCCAGGCCAGCGCATCGGCCTGCTGCCACAGCGGCGCGGCGCCGTATTGTTGCTGCAGGGTGGCATTGGTCTGCGGCGCGAGCGGACCGACCTGGACGATCTGGGGAGCGGACATGGGGATGAGGAGGTCGAGGCGTGACCGGCAATGTTAGCGCAAGGGCCGGCCCCGCGCCGGCGCCCGGCCGGACGCGGGCGCGCAAGCTGTGCGATGTTCGGGCGGCGGGTTATGCTGCAAGCCTCGCGGCCCGGCGCCGCGCCACTGCTTCCACGAGCCATGACCACCATCTACCTCGCCGGCTTCGACGTGTTCCGCAAGGACGCGCGGGCCTGGGGCGAGCAGCTCAAGGCGCTGTGCGCCGCGCACGGCTTCACCGGCCTGTATCCGCTCGACCAGTCCGCGCCCGAGGGCCTGTCCGGCCCCGACACCGCACGCTGGATCTATGACGCCAACATCGCGCTGCTGCGGCGCGCCGACCTGGTAATGGCCAACCTGGATGACTTCCGCGGCCCCGGCGAAGCGGATTCCGGCACGGCGTTCGAGGTCGGCTTTGCGGTGGCGCTGGGCAAGCCCGTGTGGGCCTACAGCGCCGATGCCGGCACGCTGCGCGAACGCGTCACCGTGGCCACCGATGCCGACGGCACGCCGCTGGATGCGCGCGGCTTTACCGTCGAGGACTTCGGGCTGGGCAAGAACCTGATGCTGGCGTGCGCGGTGCGGCTGGTGCAGGGTGGGGCGGCCGAATGCCTGGCGGCCATGGCGGCCGCCAGGCAAGAGATCGACGCGGCTGCCCGCAGCGGCGGCTAGCGCCGCAGCGCCTGCACCCCGGCCGCGATATCGTTGGCGGTACTCGCGACGATCTGGCGATACGCCGCGACCACGCCGTCGACCTCGCCCGGCGCCGGCAGCTCGGCCTGGGTCCTGCCGCTGACCACCTTGCCATCGGGCAGCCGGCGCACGGTCCAGTTGATGGTGGCGCCGGCACGCTGGCCGACGTCGGCGTCCAGGCGCAGCACTTCGGTGGTGATGCGGTACAGCGGCTGCACGTCGGACAGCCCCTGCTGGTAGGTGTCGACCGCGCCCAGCGTGGCCTGCAGGCGCTGCGACAGCGCATCGCGCAGCTCGTCCGGCAGCGGCGACGACCAGCGCGACAGGTCGAGCAGGCGCACGCCGGCATCGCTGCCGCCGTCGTTGCCGCTGCGGCCATCGCGCACCACCAGCTGCGGCCGGTTGAGGCGCTCCGGCACGCGCACCGGGGCGACTTCCAGCCATAGCGTATCCGTCGACGGCGCCGCTGCCGGCGCCGGCGCGGCTACGGCGCCCGGGCCCTGCGCCAACGTGTAGTAGCGCGGCTCGGGCGAGGCGCAGCCTGCCAGCACCGCCGCGGCGGCGCTGGCGCAGACCAGGGTGAGCAGAAGGCGCTTCATCATTCTTTCTCCGGCTTGCCGCGCAGCAGCGCTTCGGGGTGGCGTTCAAGGTAGTCGGTCAGCGTGCGCAGCGACGTGGCGGTGCGCGTCAGCTCCTGCAGCATGCGGCGCGTGTCCTGCTGCAGCGGCGCGTCCGACGCCAGCGTGCCGTTGGCCGCGGTCAGGGTCTTGCGCGCGTCCTGCAGCGCGGCCAGCACCTGCGGCGCGACATCGCCGTTGAGCTGCTGCACCAGCTTGTCGGCGGTGGCCAGGGTCTTGTTCAGGCTTGCCACCGTGGTGCGCAGGTCCTGGCCGATCTGGTCGAACGGCACCTTGTCGATGCGGTTGACGATGTCGCCCACCTGCGCCTGCAACTGGTCGAAGGTGCCCGGCGTGGTGGCGAATTCCGGAATCGGCGCGTCCAGATCGACCTTGACCGGCGCCGCCTTGGGGAAGAAGTCGAGCGCCACGTACAGCTGGCCGGTGAGCAGGTTGCCGGTGCGCAGCTGCGCGCGCATGCCCCGCTGCAGCAGGCCCTCGATGATCTTGCGTGCGCGTTCGCGGTCCTGGATGTCGCGTTCGCGGAAACCCATGCGCGACGGGTACAGCTCGACCACCACCGGCATGCGGAAGGCGCGCTTCTCGCGCTGGAACTCGATGCCGATCGAGCGCACCTGGCCCACCACCACGCCGCGGAAGTCCACCGGCGCGCCCGGCGACAGCCCGCGCACGGACTGGTCGAAATTCAGCACCGCCAGCGTCGGCGCCAGTTCTTCCGGCTCCTTCATCGCCTCGGTCTGGTCGCCGGCCAGCAGGAACTGCGTGTTCTCGGCGGCGGCGTCGGTGGCGGTGGTGTGGTCCGGCGCCTGGAACGCGACGCCGCCCAGCAGCACCGTCACCAGCGATTGCGTCGACAGTTTGAGGCCGCCGGCATCGAGCTTGAGGTCGACCCCGCTGGCATGCCAGAAGCGCGTGTCGGCGGTGACCAGCTTGTCGTAGGGCTTGTTGACGAACACGCGCAGCGTGATGTCGCGGCCGTTGGGGTCGAGCTGGTAGGCCACCACCTGGCCGACCAGCACGCGCCGGTAGTAGACCGGCGAGCCGATATCGAGCGAACCCAGCTCTGACGCGCGCAGCACGAACTGCTTGCCGGAAGCGTCGGTGGTCACCACCGGCGGCACTTCCAGGCCCTTGAACTCGCGCGCGGATTCCTTCGACTTGCCCGCGTCGACGCCGATATAGGCGCCGGACAGCAGCGTTTCCAGCCCCGACACGCCGCTGGCCGCGAAACGCGGGCGCACCACCCAGAAACGGGTGTCGGCGACGGCGAAGTTCTCGGCGTCCTTGGTCAGGTCGATCGACGCCACCACGTGCGAGCGGTCGCGCGCCAGGCGCACCGACTTGACCAGGCCGATGTCGACGTCCTTGTAGCGCACCGCGGTCTTGCCCGGGATCAGGCCTTCGGCGGTGCGGAAGCTGACGGTGATCTCGGGCCCGCGCGAGGCCAGCGTGTGCATCAGCAGCGAGATCCCGACCACCGCGGCGACGATCGGGATCAGCCATACCAGCGACGGCAGCCAGCGCGCGCGGCGCCGGCGTTCGGGGCGGGGCAGGCCGGACGGAGGGGGCGAAGGCGGAGCGGGCGGAGAGGGCGGCGAGGGCGGTGGAGAGGGCGGCATGGCACCCGCCGGGGCTTGGTTGTCAGTGTCGGGCATTGTCAGGTTCCAGCGAATCCCACAGCAGGCGCGGATCGAAGCTGAGCGAGGCCAGCATGGTCAGCACCACGACCGCGCCGAAGGCGAGCGCGCCGCCGCCGGGGATGATGGTGGCCAGCGCCCCGGCCCGCACCAGCGAGGCCAGCAGCGCCACCACGAAAATATCGAGCATCGACCAGCGGCCGATCACCTCGACCAGGCCGTACAGCCGGGTCTGCTGCCGGATCCGCCAGCTCGAGCGGAGATGCACCGACAGCAGCAGGAAGGTCAGGATCACCATCTTCAGCAGCGGCACCACGATGCTGGCGATCAGCACCAGCACGGCCAGCATGTGCGAGCCGGACAGCCACAGGTAGATCACGCCCGACAGGATGGTGTCCTGCTGCGTGCCGAGGATGGACTGGGTCACCATCACCGGCAGCAGGTTGGCAGGAATATAGAGGATGTACGCGGCCAGCAGGAAGGCCCAGGTGCGCGCCAGGCTGTCGGGCTTGCGATGGTGCAGGGTGGCGCCGCAGCGGGGGCAGGGCGTGCCTTCCAGCGTGCGCGGGCTGACCAGGTCGCACGCGTGGCACGACACCAGCCCGAGTCGGCTGGCGGTGGGCACCTGCGGCAGCGGGGTGTTTTCGTCGTCGTCGGTCAGTTCTGCGACCAGCTCGCGCGCGAGCTGGCGCGGACGGGCCAGGCGGCCGGCGGGCTGGGGCGGTCGCTGCGGTTGCTGCGGCGTCATCGGCGCTCCCCGTCGGCCGCGGCGGCCTGGTCATCGGGCGTTTCCAGGTGGCGCCACAGGTCGCGCGGATCGAACGACAGCATCGCCGCCAGCACGATCACCAGCGCGGCGAACGACCACAGCGCAATGCCGGGCAGCACGCGCGCCATGGTCGAGAGCTTCACCAGCGTCACCAGCACGCCGATCATGAAGACCTCGATCATGCCCCACGGGCGGGTCTGGCGGATGCCGCGCACGATGCGGTCGAAGCCGGCCGGCATGCGGTGCCGCGCCATCGGCACCAGCAGGTAGATCATCATCAGCAATTCGGACAGCGGGAACAGGATGGTGGTGGCGAACACCAGCGCCGCCACCAGCGCCATCTGGTCCGCATACAGCGCCTGCACCGCGCCCAGCAGCGTGGTCTGGGTGCGCACCCCTTTCAGGTCCATCTCGACGATGGGGTAGGCGTTGGAGATCAGGAACAGGATCAGCGCGGTGATCACCAGCGGCAGCAGCCGGTGGTAGTGGCGCCGGCTCTCGCGGTAGAGCTGGCCGCCGCAGCGCAGGCACAGCGCGCGCTCGCCGGGCGAGATCGGCGTGCGCTCGTAGACGGCGTCGCAGTATTCGCACGCCACCAGCCGGTGCAGCGCGGCCGGCGAGGTGTCGGGCAGCGCGGTGTCCGGCGCGGCCGGGGGTACGTCGTGTGCCGCCATCAGCCGGATCGCTTGCCGGTGGCCGCCGGCGGCACATCGGGGTTGTCGACCACGGCGGGGGCCGGGGCGGGTGTGGATGCGGATGCCAGCGCCGCGCCCTGCTGCAGGTCGCGCTGCAGCTCGCCCTGCGAGCCGATGGTCCAGTCGCGCAGCAGCGCATAGGCCACCGCCAGCAGCGTCGGGCCGATAAACACGCCCAGGAAGCCGAACGCCAGCGCGCCGCCGAGCACGCCCAGCATGATCCATATCAGCGGCATGCCGGTGCCCTTGCTGATCAGCAGCGGCTTGACGATGTTGTCGGCCATGCTGACCACGCCCACGCCCCACACCACCAGGAAGATGGCCCAGCCGGTGGCGCCGGTGTGGTACAGCCACAGCGCCGCCGGCAGCCACACCAGCGGCGGCCCGACCGGCACCACCGACAGGAAGAAGGTGACGAAGCCGAGGATGGCGGCGCCGGGCACGCCGGCGATCCACAGGCCGATGCCGGCCAGCACGGCCTGGATGAAGGCGGTGCCCAGCACGCCGTAGACCACGCCCTTGACGGTGCTGCCCGCCAGCTCCAGCAGGTGGTCGGCGCGCTCGCCGGCGATGCGGCGCATGCCGGCGCGCAGCCAGGCAATGGCGAACTCGCCGCCGGTGTAGAAGAAGAACGCCAGGATGATCGACAGCGCCAGCTGTCCCAGCCCGGCACCGATCGACAGCCCCGCGCCCAGCAGCACGTGGCCGACCGGCGCGATCAGCTTGCGCAGGTTGGCGACCATCTCGGAATCGGCATTGATCAGGCTGTCCCACGAGCTTTGCAGGTAGCCGCCGACATAGGGCAGGCTGCTCAGCCACAGCGGCAGCTGCGGCAGGCCGTGCTCCATATAGCGATCGACCAGCGCGGCGAGGTCATCCAGGTGCGCGGAGAAGCTGGCGCCGGCATAGACGAACGGGCCCAGCACGATCACCGTCGCCAGCAGCACGCAGATCAGCGCGGCCAGCCCGCGGCGGTTGCCGAGCCAGCGCGACAGCACGGTGTAGGGGTGCCACGAGCTGAACGCCAGGATCGCGCCCCACAGCAGCGCCGTGGTAAACGGCGCCAGGACCAGCAGCGAGCCGCCGATCAGCACGATCAGCGCGAACACGGCGGCGATTTTCTCGATCAACTGGCCGGAACTCATGGTGGGTCTCCGTTTTGTCCCCTGGGGGGTTGGGTGTGACGGGGACGGCGTAAATATAGCTTATGGACGGGTGGGGGCTTTGAAAGGGGGTGTTTGGGGTGGTGTCGTGCTTGGCGGGCGTGGCTGTTTCGCCGGCGTAGCCGGCGACCTCCTTTCTGGTGCGCCCGGCAGGGCGCACTTACTTGGGGGTGCAAGTCCCCTACACACCCGGCAAGGGGAAGTGTTAGCCAAAGACAAGGGTTTCCCGGGCGACTGGGAGTCTGAAGGAAGTCCGAGGCAAAGCGCTGGCCTGACGAACAGGAAGCGGATATGAGGCGACGCATCGGGGTGAGGCGGCCAGAGTAGCCAAAGCCCAGTACTTGCACGGAACGATGCGGCGTAAATCCGACAGGCATAAGCGTGAAGGTGAGTGCGTCATACCCGGGGAGATCTGCATCGCTGCCATGGTGCTACTGACGTCGAGAGGCGTCGGGATGGCGGTGCAGAAGTCAGCAGAGGCCATAGTAGGTGCGCGGTTGGCACTGAAGGGCCGAACATGAACGAGCGCGATTAGGACGACAGACCTCGATGCTTACCGACGAAGCCCAAATGCACGAACGAGTGCAGCCCACAGCGGAGGAAGGCGGGCGGAACCTGCTTGGCGCCGATGGGGGTGCGGAGGATGGCACGGCGGCTGTCGGGCAAACGAAAGCGCAGGCGCCATCGCTGATGGAGGCGGTGGTTGAGAGAAGCAACATGTGGCTGGCGTACCGGAGGGTGGTCGGCAATGGCGGCGCCGCTGGGGTGGATGCCCTGGAGGTGACGGCGTTGCGCGACTGGCTGAAGGTGAGTTGGCCAAGCGTCAGGGCGGCGTTGCTGGCCGGCCAGTACATCCCGCAGGCGGTGCGCGCGGTGGACATCCCCAAGCCTGCGGGCGGGATAAGGACACTGGGCATCCCGACGGTGGTGGACAGGCTGATCCAGCAGGCGCTGCTGCAGGTACTCCAACCGCTCTACGAAACGGGGTTCTCCGAGTCGAGCTACGGCTTCAGGCCGGGGCGCAGCGCTCAGCAGGCGGTCTTGCAGGCACAGCGGTACGTGCAGGAAGGCCGGCGCTGGGTGGTGGATATCGATCTGGAGAAGTTCTTCGATCGGGTCAACCACGACATCCTGATGTCGCGGGTGGCCCGGCAGGTGAAGGACGCCCGGGTGCTCAAGCTGATCCGGCGGTATCTGGAAGCGGGGCTGATGCGCGGCGGGGTGGTCGAGGCGAGGAGGCAGGGCACGCCGCAAGGCGGGCCGCTGTCGCCGCTGCTGTCGAACATCCTGCTGACGGATTGGGACCGCGAACTGGAGAAGCGGGGGCTGGCGTTCTGCCGTTATGCCGACGACTGCAATATCTACGTCCGAAGCAGAACGGCGGGGCAATGGCTGTTGGCCGGGATGACGGCGTTCCTTGCGGAGCGCTTGAAGCTACGGGTCAACGAGGCCAAGAGCGCATGCGAGCGGCCGTGGAAGCGCAAGTTCCTGGGCTACAGCCTGTCCTCTCATCATCAGGCGAAGCTGCGCATCGCTCCGGAAAGCCTGCAGAGGCTGATTGGACGCATCAAGGACGTGGTGCGCAAAGGTCGAGGAAGAAGCCTGGCTCACACGATCGCGGTGCTGAATCCGGTGCTGCGCGGGTGGATTGGGTACTTCCAATACACGCAGAGCAAGCGGCCACTGGAGAACTTGGACGGATGGGTGCGCCGACGGCTACGCTGTCTGATATGGCGGCAAGCCAAAGCATGGCGAACGCGACTGGCGCTTATGCGGCGCCAGGGGCTGGAGGCCAAGCGGGCAGCCAGGACTGCGCTGAACGGGCGCGGACCATGGTGGAACGCCGGAGCCCCACCCATGCGCGAAGCCTTCCCTAAACGCTACTTCGATGCCATGGGGTTGATCTCGCTGCTGGATACACAGCGGCGCCTGCAGTCTCGTTCGTGAACCGCCGTATGCGGACCCGCATGTACGGTGGTGTGAGAGGGCTGAGGGGGTAACCCCTCACCCTACTCGATTCCGAGCGACAGAAAGGAGGCAAAGAGCGCGTCGCCTAAGCGGCTGGCTAAGGCGGCGCTGGCGGTTCCAATGGTGGTGACTTGCGGTCAGGCGCTTGGTGGTTCCACCCTGCTGACGCTACCTGGAGGTGCCTGGCGTTCGGGGTCGGATGGACGAACCCGACTTTAGGTCGGTGGCAGCCTACTAACGGCGCTATTGGTGGGACGCCTTCGGCTGCGCTGCGCGCGCGCCCTATCTCAGGTCTGCTGCTCTGGCACGGAGTGCGTCGCTGCGCTCGCACACGCTATCGCTGGCGAGCCCAAAGGACTTTCCCCTTCCGCTTGTTTTCTCCCCTCGCGCTCGCGGGAGAGAGGCGGGGGTGAGGGCCGGGCGTATCAACGCAGTCAGGCCTCCGAATCCAGGAACCAACCTCAATCCGGTACCGCCATCACCCCACTCTTCAGCAACGCCGCCACCAGGTCAGACTGCGTCACCATCCCCACTACGCGCCGCTGGTCATCGATCACCGGCGCATGATGCAGTCCGCCGTCGGAGAAGGCCTGCGCCAGTTCCACCATCGGCTGCTCGGGCCGCGCCGTGACCACGGCATGCGTCATCAGGTTGCGCACGGTGCCGGCCAGGCGCCGCGCGCCGGTATCGCGCTGCGCCGCAAAAAAATCGCTCTGCGTGACGATCCCCACCAGCTTGCGCGTCGCATCGACCACCGGCAGCGCCTTGATGCGGTGCCGCGACAGCAGGTGCCCGGCCTCATGGGCGGGCTGGTCGGGTGTCACCGTGATCACGTCCCGCGACATGATTTCGCCGCACAGCACGTTGCCGAAATGACGGCGATACGCGCGCAGCTGCGCCGCCACCAGGATCTGCTCGAGGTCGTCTTCCTCGATATCCAGGAATTCGCCGCGTACCTTCAGGGCCGCATCCAGGTCCGCTCGGGTTACGCCGACGCGCTGGGTGGGTGGTACGTCCCGGGTGCCATGCTGCACCGCGGGCTCGGGTGGACGATGGGGGTAGCGCCGCCGCGACAGGTTGTTGAAGGCCAGCGCCATCATCAGCAGCAGCATCGAGTTGAACAGCACCGGCACCGCCACGAAGCCGAAGCCCAGCGCACTGACCGCCGGCCCGCCGAACACGGCGGTGATGGCCACCGCACCGCTGGGCGGATGCACGCAATGGAACTGGAACATCAGCGCGATGGCGACGGCCACCGCGACGGCGGCGGCGAGGCCGGGATCGGGAATCCAGCGCGCGCAGGCCACGCCGACGACCCCGGCGATCAGGTTGCCGCCGATGATCGACCACGGCTGCGCCAGCGGTGATGCCGGCACCGCGAACAGCAGCACCGCCGAGGCGCCCATTGGCGCGACAAACCAGGGGTTGAAGCCGCCCAGCGTCTGGTGGCTGATCCATTCGGTGCAGAGCAGGCCCAGCAGCGCGCCGAAGCAACTCTTGAGGCGCTCCTTGCGGCTGGCGGCAACGGGCAACGGAACAAAGGTGCGCAGCCAGGCACGGGCGTTATGCGCCAGGGCGGAGACGGGGGCGGTTGGCATTCTTGTGACGGGGGGCGCTTTGGAATGGTGCGCGTAATATATCACGGGGTGATATATTTGGCCGCCTTTGGTGCAGCGCAATCCCGGTGATGGGGCATGTCGCACCGCACCAGAGCATAGAACTGCAAGGAGCCCCCGAGATGTCGTCTGTCATGCCGGTCGAGAAACGCGACTATGCCGTCAACCGCCGCCTGCTGCTGCTGTCGGTGATCGCGCTGGGGATCGGCGCGCTCAGCACCGTGGCCGCGGATGTGCTGGTGAACCTGATCCGGTTTTTCACCAACCTGTTTTTCTACCAGACGCTGTCGCTGGCGGAGCGCTCGCCGGCGGGCCATGCACTGGGCGCGTGGGTGATCGCGGTGCCGGTGGTGGGCGGCCTGGTGGTCGGCCTGATGGCCCGCTATGGCAGCGACAAGATCCGCGGCCACGGCATCCCCGAGGCGATCGAGGCGGTGTTGTTCGGCAAGAGCAGGATGTCGCCGCGGGTGGCGGTGCTCAAGCCGCTGTCGTCGGGCATCGTGATCGGCAGCGGCGGTCCGTTCGGTGCCGAAGGGCCGATCATCATGACCGGGGGCTCGCTGGCGTCGCTGCTGGCCCAGTACCTGCACCTGACCGCGGGCGAGCGCAAGGCGCTGCTGGTCGCGGGCGCGTGCGCCGGCATGACGGCGATCTTCGGCACCCCGGTGGCGGCGGTGCTGCTGGCGGTGGAGCTGCTGCTGTTCGAGCTGCGCCCCCGCAGCCTGCTGCCAGTGGCGCTGGCATGCGCGGTGGCGGGTTTCCTGCGACCGCTGGTGTTCGAGGCCGGACCGCTGTTCCCGCTGCAGACCGCGGCGGCGGGTACCCCGGCGCTGCTGTCGTGCGTGCTGGCCGGCCTGCTGTGCGGCGTGCTGGGCGCGGCGCTGACGCTGGCGCTGTACCGCACCGAGGATGCGTTCGCGCGCCTGCCGCTGCACTGGATGTGGTGGCCGGCGCTGGGCGGGCTGGTGGTCGGCATCGGCGGCTATTTCGAGCCGCGCGCGCTGGGCGTCGGCTATGACGTGATCGGCGACCTGCTCAACAACCGCATCGCCATCGAGATCGCGCTGGCGCTGCTGGCGGTCAAGGCCGTGATCTGGATCGCGGCGCTGGGCTCGGGCACCTCGGGCGGCGTGCTGGCGCCGCTGCTGATGCTGGGCGCGGGGCTGGGCGTGGTGCTGGCGCCGTGGCTGCCCGGCGGTTCGCCGCAGCTGTGGGCGCTGGTGTGCATGGCAGGGGTGCTGGGCAGCGTGCTGGGCGCGCCGCTGACCGCGATCGTGTTCGCCTTCGGGCTCACCCATGACACCGAGGCGCTGTTGCCGCTGCTGCTGACCACCGCGGTGGCGTACGGCTTCTCGGTGCTGGCAATGAAGCGCTCGATCATGACCGAAAAGATCGCCCGGCGCGGCCTGCATATCTACCGCGAATACAGTGTCGATCCGCTCGAGCGCGCCCATGTCGACGAACTGATGACGCGCGAGGTGGTGGCGATCGACGCCGACCTGCCGGTCGCGGACGCCATGGTGCGCTATTTCGGCGAACACGCCGCGCATCGCGCCTACCCGGTGGTGGCCGATGGGCGCGTGCTGGGCATGCTCGAGCGTGCCGCCATTCGGGGCCTGGCCGCCGGCGAAGTGCCGCCCGGCCTGCGCTGCCGCGACCTGCTCGGCGCCCCCGTGCATGTACTGCTGCCGGGCCAGACCGCGCGCGCCGCCGCCGGCAGCATGGCGGCGCTGAGCGTGGCGCGCCTGCCGGTGGTGGAAAGCGTGGAAACCATGCGCCTGGCGGGCATCGTGTCGCTGCGCGACCTGCTGCGCCCGAGCGGCCATGTATTCCATGAGGAGTCGCGCCGCGAGCGCCTGCGCGGCCGCGCCGCCGCCTGAGGCGGCGGGGCCCGGGCGGCCTTCTTACTTGTAGGTCGACAGCAGGATGCTGGTCTCGGTGGCGCTGATGCCGTCGATCAGCCGGATCCGGTCGAGCGCGCGATCGAAGGCCTCGAGCGTGTCGGCGCGCAGCTCGGCGATGATGTCCCAGCGGCCGTTGGTGGTATGCAGCGCCTGCACGTTGGGCTCGCCGCGCAGCGCCTGCAGCACGGCGCGGGTCTTGTTGCCGTCGACCGCGACCGTCATCCAGGCGCGGATGCGGTGCGCCTCGGCTTCGGGCCGCAGGCGCACGGTGTAGCCGACGATCAGCCCTTCCTGTTCCAGTTTGTCGATGCGGTTCTGCACGGTGGCGCGCGATACGCGCAGCGCCTGCGCCAGTGCCGTCACCGGCGTGCGCGCGTTGTCGCGCAGGAGGGCTATCAGCTGCTGGTCGGTGGCATCCATGGGGCGGTAGGGCGCAGGGTGGGCGATTTGGCAAAACGGCAGCGTGGTCTGGCGTTTTGCTCAATGGTAGGCGCAAACCGGCCAGTTTGCTGGCTATTGGCTAACGCGTGCCTGCACCAGAATTCAGTCGACGGATGGATTTCCCTGACGGGATGCCGTCGAACCCGCCATGCCAACCAGGAGCCGCCGTGATCCAGACCCCCACCATCTTGCTGGTCGAGCCGACCTACTACGATGTGTCGTACAGCATCAATCCGTGGATGGACCCGGCCGCCTGGGCGCGCGATCCGCACGGCATGCATCGCAATGCGATGCAGTCGTTCCATGCGCTGCGCGACGCGCTCGGGCGCGCGGGCTTCGCGGTGGAGCTGGCGCCCGGCGCGCCGGGGCTGCCCGACATGGTGTTCCCCGCCAACGCCGCCGTGGTGCTGGACGGGCGCGCACTGCTGGCGCGCTTCCGCTATCCGCAGCGGCGCGGCGAGGAAGCGCCGTTCGCCGACATCTTCGGCAAGCTGCGCGAGCGCGGCCTGCTCGACGAAGTCGCGCTGCTGCCGGAAGGGTGCTACCAGGAAGGCGCCGGCGATTGCATCTGGGACGCGGGGCGCGGCCATTTCTGGGCCGGCTTCGGCCCGCGTTCGTCGCACCAGGCGGCGCAGGCGGTGTCGCGCTATTTCGGCAAGGACGTGGTGGCGCTGGAGTTGGCCACCGAGCAGAGCTATCACCTCGACGTATGCTTCTGCCCGCTGTCGGGCGGCGAGGTGCTGTACTACCCGCCGGCGTTCAGCGCAGTGGCGCTGCGCGAGCTGCGCGCGCGCGTGCCGGCGCGGCTGCGCATCGAGGCCAGCGCCGACGACCTGCGCCATTTCAGCGTCAACGCGGTCAACCTCGATGACCAGGTGGTGATGACGCGTACCACGCCGCACCTGCGCAGCGAGCTGGGACGGCGCGGCTACCAGCTGCATGAGGTCGACCTGTCGCCGTTCATGCTGTCGGGCGGCGGCGCCTATTGCATGACGCTGCGGCTGGACCGCAGCAGCGGAGGCGGCGTCGCCGCGGCGGCGGCCTGAACGCGGGGAGAGGGTCATGAAGAACACTGTCCGCACCTTGTTTCTCGACGCTACCGACGTCGCCCGGCTGGTGGCCGCAATCGGCCCGCAGGCGGCCATCGTCGACCTGGCCGCGCAGGTGCGCCAGGCCTTTGCGCGCTGGGCCGATTTCGACAAGTCGGCGCGGCTGGCCAGCCATTCGGCGCGCGGCGTGATCGAGCTGATGCCGGTCAGCGACGGCAGCCAGTATGCGTTCAAGTACGTCAACGGCCATCCGCGCAATGCGCAGCACGGCATGCCCACGGTGATGGCATGCGGCCTGCTGGCCGAGGTGGAAACCGGCTTCCCGCTGCTGCTGGCGGACCTGACACTGGCCACCGCGCTGCGCACCGCGGCCACCTCGGCGCTGGCGGCGCGCGCCATGGCGCGGCCGGGCGCGGCGACCATGGCGCTGATCGGCAATGGCGCGCAGGCGGAGTTCCAGGTGCTGGCGTTCCACGCGATGCTGGGCGTGCGCGAAATCGCTGCCTATGACATCGATCCCGCCGCCACTGCACGGCTGATGCGCAATCTTGCCGCGGTGCCCGGCCTGGCGATCCGGCGTGCCGA
The DNA here is from genome assembly GCF_001598055.1 of Cupriavidus nantongensis. NCBI lineage: Bacteria > Pseudomonadati > Pseudomonadota > Betaproteobacteria > Burkholderiales > Burkholderiaceae > Cupriavidus > Cupriavidus nantongensis. The sequence goes on from NZ_CP014844.1 coordinate 985,872, forward strand.
TTCGATCGGGGCCGCGCTGGCCGGCGCCGATATCGTCTCGACCGTCACCGCCGACAAGACCCGTGCCACCATCCTGACGCCGGCCATGGTGCGGCCCGGCATGCACCTGAACGCGGTCGGCGGCGACTGCCCCGGCAAGACCGAGCTGCATGCCGAGATCCTGCGCCGCGCGCGCATCGTGGTGGAGTACGAACCGCAGACCCGCATCGAGGGCGAGATCCAGCAACTGCCCGCCGACACGCCCGTGACCGAGCTGTGGCAGGTGCTAGCCGGCCAGGCCACGGGCCGCGCCGCAGCGGACGAGGTGACCGTATTCGATTCGGTGGGGTTTGCGCTGGAAGACTATGCCGCGCTGCGCTGGCTCTACGCCGCTGCGCAGGCGAATCGCGCCGGCACCGCGGTGGAACTGGTGGCGATGCCGCCCGATCCGCGCAACCTGTACGGCTGGATGCTGGCGCAGGCCGAAGGCGGCGGCGCCGGGCGGACAGCGCCACGGCCGGCGGCCGTGGCCTGAAGCATCACCGGAGTGTGGCCTGAAGGCTCAGCTGGCGCGGCCCATCATCAGCTGCGCGCGCAGGAAGCCCTTGACCTCTTCGAGCGAGGGCGTCTTCAGGAACACCATGATGCCCCAGTGCTGCAGGGCATCGGCCACGCCGTCATAGGCCTGGCGGTTGGTGATGACGGCAAAGATCACGTGCTGGCTGGCAAAGAAGTTCTGCAGCTTCTCGACCGTGGCCGACTCGGCATCGTTGAGCTCGTCGACGTAGTAGAGCACCACGCGCGGATGCTCGCTGACCGAGGTGATGACGGTGTCGAGCACATCGTCCACCACCACGCTCTTGAGCGGCAGGCCCCACTTGGCGAGCTGGCTGTGGATGCGCTGCGCCTCCTGGTGGTTGGGGTGGAACACCACCAGGTCGAGCCCGTGCGGCGACGCTGACTCGGGCCCGATGCGCGTCGCCAGCAGGCGATGCACGGTTTCCTTGTGGATGCGCCGGTGGCCGCCGTTGGTCTTCCAGGCCCCCAGTTCGCCGCGCTCGACCATCTTCTGGACGGTGCCCAGTGAGACGTTGAGCAGTTTTGCCGCTGTCCGCGTGCTGTAGTAAGGCTTTTCAGCCAGTGCCGGATCAAGTTTCATCCCATCACCCGTAGTCCATAGGCAGTCGCGCCGTCATGGCGCACGCGGCCCCTGGCACTGGCGCCGCGCGTTTGTCACTGCCAACAGTTGACTGACCCTGTGTGCCCGGCCCGCTCCCCCGCTGGCCAGGCTGCTTTTTGTGGTTGTTTTGATCTTTTATGCATTTCCAGCAAGCGCAGCGCGATCCCAATGTATTGGAATGTCTCTATGCTGGATTTGCTGGAACCTAATAATATGCCGCAAACGACAAAGTATCTGTAGGAAAAAACATAAATCTGGGGGGCTTTTGTTTCATAACGCACATTGAGCGCATTGTGATGACAACAGGAGTGTCAGTGCAGACCCGCTCGCGTCGCCATGGTTCCCATGACCGGCAATGTCAGCGCGTGCTGAATTCAGCGGGCGCTTCACAGTTCCGCATGACGGGTCCGCTTGCCGGTTCCATTTAACGGTACCGCCGCCTGGTTCCGCTTCATGGTTCCGCTCCCAGGTTCCGTTCAGCGGTACCGCTTCAAACACGCGTTACCGTGTGTTTCACAGTCCGTACTTGCGCACCTTGTCGAACAGCGTGGTCTTGGCCACGCCCAGCGCTTCGCTGGCGCGGCTGAGGTTGCCGTCGTGGCGGCGCATGGCGTCGGCGATCAGCGCGCGCTCGAACTGTTCGACGGCCTGCGCGAGCGGCATCGCCCCGGGTGCGGTGGCGCCGTGACCGGGGTTGCAGCCGAGGCCCAGCACATGGCGCTCGGCAAGGTTGCGCAGCTCGCGCACATTGCCCGGCCACGGGTAGGCCACCAGCGCCGACAGTTCCGCCGGCGTGGCCGGCACCGCGTCGCGCTCGAAGCGCAACGCGGCCTGCGCGACGAAATGTTCAAACAATGCCGGCACGTCCTCGCGCCGCTCGCGCAGCGGCGGCAACTCCAGCGTGATCACGTTCAGCCGGTAGTACAGGTCGGCGCGGAACTGGCCGGCATCGGACAGCGCGCGCAGGTCGGCCTTGGTGGCGGCCACCACGCGGGTGTTGACGGGTACCGGCTGGTTCGAGCCGAGCCGTTCCACCACGCGCTCCTGCAGCACGCGCAGCAGCTTGATCTGCAGCGGCATCGGCATGCTCTCGATCTCGTCGAGAAACAGCGTGCCGCCTTCGGCATGCTCGATCTTGCCGATGCGGCGGCGCGCGGCGCCGGTGAACGAGCCCGCTTCATGCCCGAAGATCTCGCTTTCGAACAGCTGCTCGGGCAGGCCGCCGCAGTTGATCGCGACAAAGTTGCGCGCATGGCGCTGGCTGGCCTCGTGCAGGCAGCGCGCGACCAGCTCCTTGCCGGTGCCGGTCTCGCCGTGGATCAGCACGTTGGCGTCGGTGCCGGCCAGGTCGGCGATCAGGCGTCGCAACCGCTCGACCGCGGGCGAATGGCCGATCAGCCGGGTTTCGAGCTTTTCGCGGCCGGCCAGCCGTTCTCGCAGTTCTGATACTTCCAGCGCGAGCCGGCGCTGCTCGAGCGCGCGGCGGGTGGCATCGACCAGCTGCTCGGGCGAGAACGGCTTTTCCAGGAAGTCGTAGGCGCCTTGCTTCATCGCCTGCACCGCCAGCCCGACATCGCCGTGGCCGGTGATCATGATCACCGGCAGCGCGGGGTCGCGCGCGCGCAGTTGCGCCAGCAGCGCCATGCCGTCCTGGCCGGGCAGGCGGATGTCGCTGACCACCACGCCGGCATAGCCCGGGCCGGCCTCGCGCAGCGCGGCCTCGGCGCTGCCCACGCCGCGCGTGGCAATGCCTTCCAGCCGCAGTGCCTGCTCGCAGCCCAGGCGCACGTCGGCATCGTCTTCGACCACCAGTACGGTCAGATCAGCCGGCATGTTCGGCATCCTGTGAATGGGATTCCAGCGCCAGCGGCAGCACCAGCGTGAAGCAGGCGCCGCCGTCCGGATGGTTGGTGGCGGACAGGCTGCCGCCGTTCTCGTTGAGGATGCCGGCCGACAGCGTCAGCCCCAGCCCCAGCCCCTGGCCCGCGGGCTTGGTGGTGAAGAACGGTTCGAACAGCCGCGCGAAGACTTCCTCGGACAGGCCGGCGCCGTTGTCGCGCACGGTCAGGTGGACCATGCCGCCGGCGACGTGCGCATGCAGCGCGATGCGCGGGCCGGGCTTGCCGGCCACTGCGTCGAGCGCGTTGCCGAGCAGGTTGACCAGCACCTGTTCCAGCCGGTTGGGGTCGCACACCACCGCCAGCGCCGGGTCGACATCGCGCTGCAGCGCCGGCTGCACCGCGTCGACGCGGGTCTGCAGCAGGAACAGCGCGTTGTCGACCGCCTCGGCCAGGTTCGCCTGGCGCCTGCCGTTGCCGGGCTTGCGCGCGAACGACTTGAGCGCGCCGGTGATGCGGCCCATGCGCTCGACCAGGCCGATGATGGTGTCGAGGTTGGCGCGCACCGTGGCGTAGTCGCCGCGCTCGAGGAACTTGCCGGTATTGCCGGAGATGGTGCGCAGCGCCGCCAGCGGCTGGTTCAGCTCGTGCGCGATGCCGGTCGACATCTGCCCGACCGCGGCCAGCTTGCCGGCCTGCAGCAGCCCGTCCTGCGCCTGGCGCAGCACGGTCTCGGCGCGGATGCGTTCGGTGACCTCGGCCTGCAGGCGCTGGTTGCTGGTGGACAGGTCGGCGGTGCGCTCGGCCACCTTGCGCTCGAGTTCGCTGTTGGCCGCCTCCAGCGCCGCGCGCGCCGCCAGGCGCTCATTGATGATGCGCCGGCGCACGTTCCAGGCCGCGCCCAGCAGCAGCACGAAGGCGGTCAGCACGCCGGCCAGCGCCGCGGTGTTGAGCGCGGCCACGCGCGCCTGCGAGGTATTGGTCAGCAGCGTCAGCTGCCAGTCGGTGCCGGGCAGCGCGGCATGCTGGGCCAGCATCGGCGGGCCGCGCCGCAGCCGTACCAGCTCGTCGCTGGTGATAGCGACGCTGCTGCCATTGCCATTGTCGAGCTTGCGCACCCGGGTCAGCGGCAGCTGCGGCAGCGGCGCGCGGTTGTACTGCAGGCTGCGCGCCAGGCGCTCGCGCGCCTCGGCCGACAGCGGGCGCAGCGCGGCCAGCTTCCATGACGGGTCCGACGCCAGGATCACCACGCCGTTCTCGTCGCTCAGCAGCATCTGGCTGTCGGCACCCTGCCAGCGGTTTTCCAGCGGCTCCAGGCCGATCTTGACCACCGCCACGCCGACCGGGTTGTCGCGCTCGCCCAGCGGCGCCGACAGGTAGTAGCCGGATTCGCTGCGGGTGGTGCCGACGCCGTAGAAGCGGCCCAGCTGGCCCTCCATCGCCGCGCGGAAATACGGGCGGAAGCTCAGGTCTTCGCCGAGATAGCTGTCCGGTCGCTGCCAGTTGCTGGTGGCCAGCACCTTGCCGTGCGCATCCAGCACATAGATCACGCGCGTGCCGGCGCGGGTATTGAGGGCGCTCAGGTATTCGTTGGCGCGCGCGGTGCGGGTGGCGTCGTCGGGGCGCAGCAGCAGCGCGGCGATGCGTTCGTCGAGCGACAGCAGGCCGGGCACGTAGTCGTAGTGCGCCAGCTCGCTTTCCAGCGCCTGCGTGTACAGCCGCAGCTGCACCTGGCCGCGTTCGGCCTGGCGCGCCAGCGCGGTGTCGTAGGTGTAGCGGTAGCCGAGCGCGCCGGCCAGTCCCACCAGCACTGCCAGGGCCAGCAGCGCCAGCAGCGGCGCGGCGCCGCGCAGGCCGTGGGGCAGGCGCGATCCATTGGCCGCGGCAGGGGCAGCGGGGGTGGCCGCGGGTGTGGCCGAAAGCGCGTGGCTGGCGGCGGTGGCGCGGGGGGTATCGCCGGGAGGGTGTAGCGGGCCGGTCATCAGGTGTTGGGCGAGGCAGGTGGCATAGCCGCCGCGCCGGCAATGGCTGCAGCCGGGCGCGGGAGCCTACTTTTACCACACCAACGGGGGGTGCCGGCCGCCACCATGCAAAAAGGCCCGGCCGCCTGATCGGCAACCGGGCCCTGGCACGCCTGGCGGACGGTGTTACTTGGCCGCCAGGACCTGGGCAGGTGCCAGGCCGGTGGTGGTATCCGCGGCGGGTTCATCCTCCTCGGACGGTACCGGCGCGCCGATGGCGCCTTCGCTTTTGGCGACGACGGCGGTGGCAATCGCATTGCCAAGCACATTGGTCACGGTGCGACCCATGTCGAGTACGTGGTCGATGCCCAGCACCAGCAGGATGCCGGCCTCGGGCAGGCCGAACATCGGCAGCACGGCGGCGACCACCACCAGCGAGGCGCGCGGCACGCCGGCGATGCCCTTGCTGGTGACCAGCAGCACCAGCAGCATGGTGATCTGCTGGGTCAGCGACAGCTCGATGCCGTACACCTGCGCCACGAACAGCGCGGCAAACGAGGTGTACATGATCGAACCGTCCAGGTTGAACGAGTAGCCCAGCGGCAGCACGAAGTTGGTGATGCGCTCCTTGACGCCGAAGCGGGTCAGCTGGTCGATCACCTTGGGGTAGGCCGATTCGCTGCTGGCGGTGGCGAAGCCGATCATCAGCGGCGCGCGCATCAGCTTGAGCAGGCGGAACACGTCACGGCCCAGGAAGCAGTAGCCGCCGGCGATCAGCGCCACCCACAGCAGCGCCAGCGCCAGGTACAGGCTGCCCAGCAGCTTGGCGTAGACCACCAGCACGCCCAGGCCCTGCGCGGTGATCACCGCCGCGATCGCGCCGAACACGCCCACCGGGGCGAACGCCATCACGTAGTTGGTGACCTTCAGCATCACGTCGGCCAGGCCCTCGATGCCCTGCAGCACCGGCTTGCCGACGCCGTCCTTGACGGTGCCCAGCGCAAAGCCGAAGAACAGCGAGAACACCACGATCTGCAGGATCTCGTTGTTCGCCATCGCCTCGACGAAGCTCTTGGGGAACATGTGCGCGATGAAATCGCGCAGGTTCAGCGCCCCGGTCTTCAGGTTCGAGCTGGCGTCCGCCGCGGGCAGCGCCAGGTTCATGCCGTGACCGGGCTGCAGCAGGTTGGCCATGACCAGGCCGAGCAGCAGCGAGGTGACCGAGGCGCCGATGAACCACATCATCGCCTTCATGCCGATGCGGCCGACGGCGCGGCCGTCGCCCATGCTGGCGATGCCGGCTACCAGCGTCGCGAACACCAGCGGGCCGATGATCATCTTGATCATCCGCAGGAAGATGTCGGTCAGGATGGACAGGTGGTTGGCAATCGATTTGGCGGTGTCGGCGTCCGGCGCCAGGTTGTGCGCGGCGGTGCCGGCCAGCACGCCTAGCAGCATCGCAATGAAGATCAGGGTGGGCAGTCGATTCAGTTTCATCGTGGATCAGGCCTGTGCGACCGTTCCCGGGAAGGGACGGGCGACTGTATTGCAGGAAGGCTGGGCGACGTCGGGGCGCCGGGCCGGCCGTGTCAGGGTTCAGCGCGGCAACAGGTGCCGGGGGTGCGCCGGGATGGCGGCGGGGGTGGGCAAGGCAGGGTCGGTCATGGGTGTGTCCTCCTTTGTTTTTTCGGCATCGGCCGGGACGCTGGGAGCGTGCCGGCGTACCTGTTGGGCGCTGTGAGCGGCGGCCTATATTGCACGTGCCGTGCCAGCGCGAAGGGTTCGCCGGGGCTATGCAAGCCGTTGAATACAAAGGGGAAAATGATGTGATTCCGGCGCCTGGTTCGGGAAACCGGATCAGGTGGGAGGAGCGCCGTTCGGGATTCCGAACGGCGTTCTAGGTGTAAACCCGAGGTTTTGTGGGTGTACGGAGGGGGATGGTTTGCCGTCAGTGGCGGCGTTTCAGCCGCCGAGGAGGCGGTAGCACAACCTTGCCGCCACCCGCGCGCCGCAGCCGTCGCGGTCGTACCGCGGGTTGAACTCGGCAAGGTCCGCCACGCGCAGCTTGCCGCTGTCGCGCAGCAGCGTAGCGATGGCCTCGACCACTGCCAGCGGCACGCCGTAGGCGGCCGGCGCCGACACCCCGGGCATGACCGCGGCCGGCAGCACGTCGAGGTCGATGGTCAGGTAGACGTGGTCGGCATCGGCGACCCAGCGCTCCAGTTCGGCCAGGCGCGCGTCTAGGTGGCGCTCCTGCATCTCGGTGTCCTCGACATGGCGCACGCCCAGCGCATGCGCGCGCGCGAACAGCGCGGCGGTATTGGCCAGCCGGCTCACGCCCAGGCAGGCGTAGTCGAACGGCAGGCCGCGCCGGCGGCAATCGGCGGCGATCTGGTCGAAGGGCGTGCCGGAGCTGCCGGGGCGGCTGGCACGCAGGTCGAAATGCGCGTCGAGGTTGACGATCAGCACGCGGCCGCGGTCGCCGTGCGCGTCCAGGTGCATGCGCAGGCCTTGCCACGTGCCCCAGGCCACTTCGTGCCCGCCGCCCAGCACCAGCGGCCAGGCGCCGACCGCCAGTTCGGCGGCCACGGCCTGTGCGAGGCGCTGCTGCGCGGCCTCCAGCGCATCGCCTTCGCAGTGGATGTCGCCGCCGTCGATCAGCCGGCCGATGCCGTGCGCCGGCACGCCGGCCAGCGCGCGGCGGATCTCGCGCGGCCCCGCGGCGGCGCCGGGGCGGCCCTGGTTGCGCACCACGCCGGCGTCGCAGCAGAAGCCCAGCAGCACCGGCACGCCGGGCGTGCGCGGCGTGGCAGGGCCGGCGACGATATCGAACAATCGCCGGGTGTCGCCGGCCTCGCCGGTATCGCGGCGGCCGCGCCAGACCGTATCGTGGTCGGCGTCAGTCGCTCGCGCGAACTCTGCCAGGTCGCTCATTTCAGCCGGCGCCCCAGCGTCTCGGGCACCATCAGCAGGCCGAGCAGCGACACCACGCCGCAGCCGATCACGTACAGCGCCGGGGCGTTGGCGTTGCCGGTGGCCTGGATCAGCCGGGTCGAGAAGTACTGCGCAAAGCCGCCGAAGATGGCGATGGCGACGCAGTAGGCGATCGACAGGCCGGTGGCGCGCAGGCGCCTGGGCAGCACCTCGCTGACCAGCACCATCGACGCCGGCGCGGTCATCGACATCGGCACCGACAGGCACGCCACCACCACCAGCAGCCGCGCCAGCGAGGGTTCGGCATTGATCAGCACGAACGCCGGGTAGACCATCGCCAGCAGCGCCACGCGCGACCACAGCACCACGGCCTTGCGGCCGACGCGGTCGGCCAGCCAGCCGGCGAACGGCGACAGCACGACCTGCACCGCCGCGGCGACGCAGCCGGCCCAGATGCCCAGCGACAGCGGCATCTTCAGCACGCTGACCGCGTAGTTGCTGAGGTAGTAGACGACGATATAGGTGGAAGAGGCCAGGCCGATCATTAGCAGGATGCTGGCAAAGACCTCGCGCGCATGCTGGCGCAGCAGCGGCCATTGCGCGGCGTGCTCGCCGTGGTGCGCGGGCGTGGCGGTCTCTTCCAGGCGGCGGCGGATCAGCAGGCCGACCGGGATCACCAGGATGCCGATCAGGAAGGCCAGGCGCCAGCCCCATGCTTCGAGCTCGGCCGGTGCCAGCAGGGTGCTCAGCACCAGCCCGGTGATGGCGCCCAGCAGCGCCGCCAGGCCCTGGCTGAACGGCTGCCAGGCGGTATAGAAGCCGCGCGTGCGGTCGTCGGCGTATTCCAGCAGCAGCGCGGTCGATGCGCCCATCTCGCCGCCGATGGCGAAGCCCTGCACCAGCCGGGCGATCACCACCATGACCGGCGCGAGGATGCCGATCTGCGCGTACGGCGGCGTCACCACGAAGATCAGCGAGCTCAGGCCCATCAGCCACAGCGTCAGCGCCACCGCCGGCTTGCGCCCGGCGCGGTCGGCGTACATGCCGATCAGCAGGCCGCCGAGCGGACGCATCAGGAAGCCGACGCCGAAGGTGGCGAACGACATCAGCAGCTGGCCGGTGGGGTTGTCGACGGGGAAATAAAGGCGGCCGATCAGCGTGGCAAAAAAGCTGTAGACGACAAAATCGTAGAACTCGAGGCCGTTGCCGATGGTGATGGCGGCAATGGCGCGGGTGCGCGAGAGCGCTGGGGTGTGGGCGCCGGCTGCACCGTCGTAGGCGGGCGCAGTGATATTGGGTGGCATGCGGTTGTCTCCGGTGGAATGCGTGGGTTTGCTCCCCTCTCCCACGTCAGTGGGAGAGGGGCCGGGGGAGAGGGCCGGCGTCTCCATGTGGAAAGCGTGTCGCTATTGCACACGCCCGCCCTCTCCCCCGCCCCTCTCCCGCAAGCGGGAGAGGGGAGCAAACACTGGGTGCGTGAGCGTCGATCAGTCGCGCAGCATCGGCAGGTCCAGGCCCTGCTCGCGCGCGCAGTCGACGGCGATCTGGTAGCCGGCGTCGGCATGGCGCATCACGCCGGTGGCGGGGTCGTTGTGCAGCACGCGGGCGATGCGCGCGGCGGCTTCATCGGTGCCGTCGCAGACGATCACCACGCCGGAATGCTGCGAGAAGCCCATGCCCACGCCGCCGCCGTGGTGCAGCGAGACCCAGGTCGCGCCGCTGGCGGTATTCAGCAGCGCGTTCAGCAGCGGCCAGTCGGACACCGCGTCGGAGCCGTCCTGCATGGCCTCGGTCTCGCGGTTGGGGCTGGCGACCGAGCCCGAGTCGAGGTGGTCGCGGCCGATCACGACCGGCGCCGACAGCTCGCCGCTGCGCACCATCTCGTTGAACGCCAGCCCCAGCTTGGCCCGCAGGCCCAGGCCGACCCAGCAGATCCGAGCCGGCAGGCCCTGGAAGCTGATGCGCTCGCGCGCCATGTCGAGCCAGCGGTGCAGGTGCGCGTCGTCGGGGATCAGTTCCTTGACCTTGGCGTCGGTCTTGTAGATGTCCTGCGGATCGCCCGACAGCGCGGCCCAGCGGAACGGGCCGATGCCGCGGCAGAACAGCGGGCGGATATAGGCGGGCACGAAGCCGGGGAAGTCGAAGGCGTTGGCCACGCCTTCTTCCTTGGCCATCTGGCGGATGTTGTTGCCGTAGTCGAAGGTCGGCACGCCCAGCTTCTGGAAGTCCAGCATGGCACGCACGTGCGCGGCCATCGACGCCTTGGCGGCCTTCACCACCACGGCCGGCTCGCGCTGCGCGCGCTCGCGGTATTCGTCCCAGCTCCAGCCGGCGGGCAGGTAGCCGTTGAGCGGGTCGTGCGCGCTGGTCTGGTCGGTGACCATGTCCGGGCGCACGCCGCGGCGCACCAGCTCGGGCAGCACCTCGGCGGCATTGGCGCACAGCGCGATCGAGATCGCCTTGCCTTGCGCGGTGTAGCGGTCGATGCGGGCCAGCGCGTCATCGAGGTCGGTGGCCTGCTCGTCGACATAGCGGGTCTTCAGGCGGAAGTCGATGCGGCTCTGCTGGCATTCGATGTTCAGCGAGCACGCGCCGGCCAGCGTCGCCGCCAGCGGCTGCGCGCCGCCCATGCCACCCAGGCCCGCGGTCAGCACCCAGCGGCCCTTCAGCTCGCCACCGTAGTGCTGGCGGCCGGCTTCGACGAAGGTTTCATACGTGCCCTGCACGATGCCCTGGCTGCCGATGTAGATCCAGCTGCCGGCGGTCATCTGGCCATACATGGCCAGGCCCCTGGCGTCGAGTTCGTTGAAATGCTCCCAGTTGGCCCAGTGCGGCACCAGGTTGGAGTTGGCGATCAGCACGCGCGGGGCGTCGCGGTGGGTGCGGAACACGCCGACCGGCTTGCCCGACTGCACCAGCAGGGTCTGGTCGTGTTCCAGCCGCGTCAGGGCCTCGACGATGCGGTCATAGCATTCCCAGTTGCGCGCGGCGCGGCCGATGCCGCCGTAGACCACCAGTTCCTTCGGGTTCTCCGCGACCTCGGGATCGAGGTTGTTCATCAGCATGCGCAGCGGCGCTTCGGTCAGCCAGCTCTTGGCGGTGAGCTTGGTGCCACGGGGGGCGCGAATTTCGGTGTCGCGGAAACGCGTGGGTTGGGTGGGGGTCTGGGTCACGGGAAACTCCTTCGGTCTTGCGGTCTGGAACGCGCGCTTGGGTCAACGCATAGGCATGTATATTCCTGTATATACAAGTACGGATGAATCGGGGTAATCCCGTAGGGCGGGGCGGCAGGATGCGCCGCCTTCGTTACAAATTCCGGGAAGGTTCCGCTGGCGGCACCGGGCCTAGGACGTGAACCGGCCTTCCAGCCGATGCAGCGAACCCGGATGCACCAGCCGCACCGACGTCACCACGCGCCCGGCGGACCAGGTGCGGCGGCGGATCAGCAGGCACGGTTCGCCGCGCTCGATGGCGAGCAGCTCGCACTCTTCCGGCAGCGCCAGCACGGCCTCGACCACGTGCTCGCCCTCGGTCAGCGGGGCGATGCGCGACAGGTACTGGTAAGGGGTTTCGCTGCTGAAGTCCTGCGCAAGGTAGTCCGGCGCGACCGCGGCATTGACATAGCGGTCTTCGAGCTGGATGGCGACGTCGTCCTCGTAGTGGACGATCACCGAATGGAACACCATCGCTTCCAGCGCGACCTCCAGCGCCGCGGCCTGCGCCGGGCCGGCGCGCTCGGCTTCCACGCTGATCACGCGGGCGCGATGGCGGTGTCCGCGCGAAGCGATGTCGTCGGCGATATTGTTGACCGCATACAGCGCGGTGCGCCGCTTGGGCTCGGCGACGAAGGTGCCGACGCCCTGCAGCCGCACCAGCATGCCCTCGGCGGTCAGCTCGCGCAGCGCGCGGTGCACGGTCATGCGGCTGACGCCGAGCGCCTCGACCAGCTCGGTCTCGGACGGCACGCGGTGATGGGGCGGCCAGCTGCCGTCAGCAATCCGGCTGCTGATGTGCTGCTTGACGCGCGCATACAGCGGCGCCGGCATCGGGTCGGACACGAGCGACAACGGGTTCCCCTTGGATGCGACCATGCGGCCAGGTGGCCGCGCGGACAGGCGCCGAATGTATCACGGTCGGGCGGACCGGCCAGCGAGCTACGAGGCCTGCGCGTTGCGCTGCGCGCAGCCGGCGAGGAACACGTCCAGCGCCACCGGCCGCCCGATCGCATAGCCCTGCGCGTAATCGACGCCAATCGCGCGCAGCGCGTCGAGGGTGCGTTCGTCCTCGACCCACTCCGCCACCGTGCGCACGCCCAGCCGGTGGCCGATGTCGTTGATCGAGCTGACGATCTCGCGGTCCACCGCGTTGTCGGCCAGCTGCCGGATAAAGCTGCCGTCGATCTTCAGGTAATCCACCGGAAACTGCTTCAGGTAGGCGAACGACGACAGGCCCGAGCCGAAGTCGTCCAAGGACACTGTGCAGCCGGCGCGCCGCATCTCCGCCACCAGGCGGTTGGCCGCGGCCATGTTGTTGATCAGCGCGGTCTCGGTGATCTCCAGCCGGATGCGGCTGGCGGGCAGGGCGCTGGCTTCCAGCTCGGCGTGCAGGAACGGCAGCAGGAAGGGCTCGCCGAGCGAGTTGGCCGACAGGTTGATCGACACCGACAGCCCCGGCACCGCGCCCAGCCGTTCGCCGTAGCCGCGCAGCACGTTGCGGATGACCCAGCGGTCGACATGGCCCATCAGGTCGTAGCGCTCGGCGGCGGGAATGAAGGCGCCGGGCAGGATCAGCTCGCCATGCTCGTCGACCATGCGCACCAGGATCTCGATATGGCGATGGGCGCTGCCATCCTGGTTCTGTTCCGGCTGCAGCGCGCGGATTTCCTGCGCGAACAGGCGGAAGCGGTTGGCCTCGAGCGCCGAGTGGATGCCGGCGGCGACTTCCAGCTCGCGGTGGTGGCGGCGCGCGTCGCTTTCGTCGCGGCGGTACACCGAGACCCGGCTGCGGCCCGCCGCCTTGGCCGCATAGCAGGCCACGTCGGCGCGGCTCATCAGCTCACTGACCGGCGGCACGTCCAGGTCGATGGCGGCGATGCCGATGCTGGCGCCGACGTCGTACACGCGCCCTTCCCACGGGAAGCGGCGCCCGCGGATGGCGTCGATCACGCCCTGGCACACCTGCTCGGCCTGGTCGACGGTGCAGTCCTTGAGCAGCAGCGCGAACTCGTCGCCGCCCAGGCGCGCCAGTACGTCGTCGGGGCGCACATGATTGCGGATCAGGTAGCCGAGCTCGCGCAGCAGCACGTCGCCGGCGCCGTGGCCGGCGGTGTCGTTGACGATCTTGAAGCGGTCCAGGTCGATAAAGCACAGCGCGGCGCGATGGCCGTGCAGCCGCGCCGCGTCGCACGACTCGCGCAGCCGCTTCTCGAACCAGGTGCGGTTGGGCAGGCCGGTCAGCGCATCGTGCATGGCCGAGCGCGCCAGCTCGCGCTGCAGCGCGCGCGCGGCGGTGATGTCCTGGAATACCAGCACCGCGCCCAGCACCTCGCCGCGCGCGGTCAGCACCGGCGCGGCCGAGTCCTGCACGTCGTGGCGCTCGCCGGTCAGGCTCTGCAGCACCGCGCCTTCCTGCAGGTAGGCCGGCGTCAGCGTACGCAGGCAGGCCTCGACCGGGCTCGGGATGGGCTCGCCGGTGGTCTCGTCGACGATGCGGAAGACCCGTTCCAGCGGCAGGCCCGTGGCGGCGGCCATGGTCCAGCCGGTCAGCTGTTCCGCGATCGGGTTCATGAAGGTCACGTGCATGGTGGCGTCGGTGCAGATCACCGCATCGCCGATCGAGCGCAGCGTGATATGCAGGCGCTCCTTCTCCTCGAACAGCGCCTCGGTCAGCCGGCGCTGCTCGGTGGTGTCCCAGTTGGTGCCCACCAGCGCATGGGCGGCGCCGTCGGGGGTGCGCGCCACCATCGCCATGGCGCGTACGTGGCGCACCTCGCCGCCGGGGCGCACGATACGGTATTCGGTGTCGAACGCGGCCTCGCCGCGGATGGCGCGGCGCATCTCGCCGCGCACGCGGCTGATGTCGTCGGGATGCAGCAGCGCGATCCATTGCTCCGCCAGCGGCGCGCCGCCGGCAGGGTCGGTGCCGTGCAGCGCATGCATGCGCGCATCCCAGGTGATGCCGGCGCTGGCCAGGTCCCATTCCCAGATACCCACGCCGCCGGCCTCGACCGCCAGCTGGATGCGCCGCGACAGCCGTTCCAGCTCTTGCTGCGCCAGCTTGCGCGCGTGGATGTCTTCCACCTGCGTGATGAAGTGCTGCGGCTCGCCGGTCTGTTCGTCGCGCACCAGCGAAACCGCCAGCAGCACCCAGCGGTAGTGGCCGTCCTTGTGGCGGTAGCGCTTTTCCAGGCGATAGGCCTCGACCTTGCCCGACAACAGGTTGGCGACCTGGCGCAGGTCGCCGGTCAGGTCGTCGGGGTGGGTCAGCTGCTGGTAGCTCAGCTCGCGCAGCTCCGCCGCGCTGTAGCCGAGCAGCTCGGTCATGGCGCGGTTGACGGTCTGCCAGCGGCCGTCCATGTCGACCAGCGCCATGCCGATCGCCGAATGCTCCATCGCCTGGCGAAAGCGCTTGTCGCTGCTGCGCAGGCTGGCGCGGCCGTGCCGGTTCTGCTCGGTAAGGTAGGCGATGCAGACCGGCAGCACCATGATCACCGCGGCCGACAGCGGCACCGCTTCATGGCGGTGCGACAGCAGCATCAGCGCCTGCAGGCACAGCGTCGCCACCAGCGCCAGCAGCGCGGTGGCAAACGGATTGCCGGCCAGCGCCAGCAGCACCAGCGGCAGCGACATCGCCGCGAACGGGTCGTGCCCCTGCCACTGCGCCAGCGCGCCGATGGCCAGGCTCAGCGCCAGCGCGCCCGCCTGCGGCGCCAGCATCGGCCGCGCCGCGGCGGCGCGCACGCGCACCGCGGTCATCGACAGCATCAGCGGCAGCAGCAGCGCCATGCCCAGCGCGCTGGCCTGCCACCAGGTCCACCACACCGGCGCGAAGCGGCTGCCCTCGACCGCGGCGATGGCCGCCGCGCCGGCGGTGGCGCCCACCATCGGCGCCAGGATGCCGCCGACCGCCAGCATCACCGCGAATGCGGCCAGCGGACCGTGGCGCCCGGTCACTCCATGCCGGTCCAGCAGGCGCAACAGCAGCAGCGCGGACAGCATCTCCGCCACGTTCGCACCCGTCAGCATCAGCGCGGTGCCGACGCTGTCGCCGGCACAGTAGTTGGCCAGCACGCAGGCAACCAGCATGCCGGCCATCAGCCACGGGCTCTCCGCTCGCGGCCGGTGCAACAGCAGGCCCAGCCCGAATGCGTTGGGCAGCCATACCGAGGCCACGGTACCGGGCAGCCGCGCCAGCCACAGCGCCGCCGCCGCCAGCACGAAGTAGCAGGCGCCGGCCAGCAACAAGGGCAGCCAGCGGCGCGGCGCGGCGGAAGGGGCTGGAGCGGCCGGAGGGCTCGGCGGGGCCGTGTCGGGCGTCATGGACGAGAGTGGGGCAAAGGCGGTGCGATGCGGGTGGGAAGGAGGCGGCGTGACCGGCGCGCCCCGGCGGCATGCCCCCGAAACGCCCGGACAGACTGCCGCCCAGCGTAGGGGCAATGTAGCGAGGATAGGCGCGTGGCCATCGGCAGGACAGGGGGCAGGTTGGGGGTTACTTGCCTCTGGTGTTGGGGGCGATTTTTTGGTAGGGCGGCCGTCTGTTGGAATGATGTCACGCTGCACCAAATCGGCAAAGCCTCCCAGCGACTGCGGAAACTTGCAATCCTATAAGGTGGGACTTCGTGCATTCGCGCCGGCTCCGCACAGCTACGGCACTGGCTCGGCACTGGCTCGGCACTTAAGCTCGCCCCGACTGCAGACACCCAATTGCTACCACGACCCCTGGACGATCTGGAATTTTCGTCGCGAGCGACGGGAATTTTCGCCAGGGATGATCGGAAATATCTTACTTACAAGTCCGCAACGAGGAACCACTCTAAAGATAAACCGCTTTAGTAATGGTGACTCGTTCTGACTCATCTCTAAGTCGATGTCAGGCTTTTTTTAAAGACAATCGCTCTCGTCATTGAGTCCTAACTCCGCGTTTTGCGGAAGGGATGGGGGATCGTTGTAGTGGCGATCCGTAACGCCAACGCCAATGTTGGCATACTTGAAAGGAGCATGAAATGTCAAAGGTATATGTCGTGCTGTCGAAAATCTTCAAGCGGTGCGCGGGTCATCGCAAACATTTCGGCTATCACTCCACCTATGCGGGTCATCTCGTGGATTCCTGTAATAGCAACACCTAATTTGGTGGCGACGATATTCTAGTCGCTCGGCGTGCATTATCGGCTGATACTTCCAGCTGGAGAAACAAAATGGCTCTGAGACCAAATCTCACGACGTCAACGATTTGGCGTGACTTCGACCTTTCGGTTGTCACTGAGCGATTTCGGCTCAAGAGTCCATATGGGTCTAAGGCAGAGGAACTCGAGCGAGAAGCACGCCGTTTTCTTTGGTTAAGTGCAAAGACACAGAGGCCGCTTGTGCCGTCTGAACTCGTGGACGAGTACTGGCATGCGTTGATTCTCAGTACCAGTCTCTATAGAGATTACTGCGATCATGCTTTCGGCTTCTTCATCGAACACACCAACGGTATACCAGTTTCGTCCCCGGAGGCGCTCGAAACTCACGTCAATGCGTACGAGGAAACTCTACGGATCTACGAGATGGAGTTTCATATGCCGGCGCCCTCCGAATTCTGGCCTGATTTGCGAAATCGGGTCGAAAAACGACTAGACATATGCAAGAAGCCATACCGTCTACACCTGGAAACTACCAATCACTGCAACCTTCGCTGCGAGCATTGTTATCCGGAGTCTTCTAGTGCCGAACCGCATCACTCAAGAGAATTGATTGATCGCTCGCTCCAAGAGGCCGCCCGTCTTGGGGTGCGGAAAATTACATTAACTGGTGGCGAGGTCTTGACTCGTCCAGACTGGAAGGAAATTTTTTCTAAATCACTCGAAATATGCGATAACCTATATTTTATCACCAACGGTCTTTTGCTTACCCGAAAGAAATTAGAGTGGATGGCTAAGGAACGCGCTGCGCGGTCATTGAGAGGTTGGCGTCGATCGGTTTTTGCGAATTCTCCTGTTGAAATAGGAGTTGCAATTAGTTTGGATGGGTTGGATGGTAATGCGTTGGTGCGCAAAAATGATGCTGGCGTCGGCGTTAGTGCTAAGCAATTGATCGATCGTATCGCACTGGCGGTGCAATATGGGTTGCATGTTACGGTAAACACAACGATAACAAACAAAGTATCGGCGCTGGAGCTCCCGGAAATGGACGAAATTCTCAGTCGGATTGGGATTGATCGTTGGCAGATTGACCAAGCTTATCTTGCGGGGAGATTCAGGCAGAGCGGGCTTTCGGTCAGCAAGCTCGATTGGCTGGAAGATGCGAAGGCGGGATATAGATATATAATAGAAAATTATCTCAAAGAGTATCCAAAAATACCGGATTGGCGCCTCGAAGTAGTGCAGGTGTTTCGATACGACAATCTATTCTACGGATTCTCTCCAGCGTCGAGCCTGGATGAACACCCTTGTTCATATCACTTTGGCTCCATGATCGTGGAGCAGGGCGATCGGATCCGTTTTTGTCCGTCCCTGCGCGACGGGGGTATTCAATCTATCTCAGTTGCCGGCTCGGTTGAGGCTGCATATGGATGCAGTGAATTCAAGGATTTTTTATCCAAGTCAATTAAGGATCTGCCGTGCAAAGATTGCCGGTATGGGAAATTGTTTCATGGTGGCTGTAGAGCAAACAGCTATGCATATCTTGGGCGTATTTGGGACGCGGATCCGATCTGTTGCATTCTAGCGCCGTTTGTTGAAGACGAAATACTCCCGCTCCTTCCGAAAAGTCTTCAGGACAATTTTCGTGCGTCGCTGCAGGGCGGTCCCCGTCCGGGTGACCCTGAACACCTCGCGACTAAGCAACAGCGGCATCGTATCGTTCCCATACAGATGATTCCCTAGGTATATGTTACACACGCTGTAACTCGACAAGGAGCCGAGCTTGACGAAAGCCAGATTTCCATTGCGCTATGAAAACTTCCGCGTGGTTTGGGTCGGCCAGTTCGTCAGCTTAATTGGAAGTTCTGCACATACCATTGCAATCTCTTTCTTCTTGAAGGAAGCAACGCAATCCGGATCCTTTGTTGGTGCTGGAATTTTTTTTTGTGGCATTGCCGCTTTGTTGGTCTTGCCGCTGTCCGGTGTGATTGCAGATCGCATGAACAGAAGATCGATCGTAATATGCTGCGACACCGTGGGCGCGTGCGCGACACTTGCTTTGGCTTGCGTATTCCACTGGGGCTCAGCGACTCAGGGAGGATTACTTCCGGTGCTGGCAGTACTTTGCGGCCTTGTGATTGCTGTTTCGTCGGCATTCTTCAGGCCAGCCTTCGCAGCTATGCTGCCTGACCTTGTTCCAAAAGTGGCGCTGGCGCCGGCAAATGCTCTCTATAAGGCCGGAGCGCGCTGTGGTGAACTCCTCGGTAACCTTGTGGGTGGGTGGGTCTATGGGCTCGTCGGTCCCGGTGCCTTATTCCTAGCGAACTCGCTTTCTTATCTTCTGGCGGTGCAGTGCGTGTCACGCGCCAGGCCGAGCGAACTGTTTGTTCCGCAGCATCGAACTGCGAAATTTGGGATTGGGATTCTTGGTTTGCTGACGGAGTTTTATCACGGCGCAGGAACCCTCTGTAGGCTTCCAGGGGGGCGGCTTTTCCTAAGCATGGCACTGGTGATCAACTTCTTCGCCACCCCGATCTTTGTCTTGATGCCCTTTCATGCTTCCGGTGTGTTGCGGGTGGATGCATCGATGTATGGTTTCCTCATGGCGATGCTCTCGGTGGGTGTGTTGACGGGTTACACGATGGCGGCGAAGGTTCCGATGCCTAAAATCAAACAAACGCATAGCGTGCTGTACATTGTGATTTTTATGTGCGGGTGTTTCTTATTGTTCAGCCAAATACGTAGTTTTGCGGTCGCTTGCGTTCTGCTCGTTGCTGCTGGCATTGCAAACGGGTATTGGAGTATATTTTTCGAAACTGCACTGCAAAGATCAATTTCGAGAAATGAATTGGGAAGGGTATATGCATTATATGGATTGCTGTCGGGTGGGATGATGCCACTTGCTTCTTTGGTTGGCGGCATTGCTTTAGACGCGCTGGGCGGCGATACGAGAATTTTATTTTTGGTGTGCTCATTAATGATGACTTCATATCCGATATTCCTATCGACACGCAAGGAATTTTTTTCTTTCTTCGAATCATTAGAGCGTGAATCAGCCTGAACCGAAATGCAAAAACTGGAGCGTGTTCGAGAATACGTTGCTGCAGCTGCTGATCTCGCTTGGCGTCCGGGGGTGCCGAACACTGCCTTAGATCTGGGCTGCGGTAGTGAAGGGGTGCCGTTCTATCTTTTGAGGCGAGGCTGGCACGTAATTGCCGTGGACCGAGATCCCAGGGCGCTGGCTCGTCTCAGACTTCGTAAAAAAAGCCGCAATGACGAAGCGTTGTCAATTGTTTGCGAAGATTTTAGTACGATGATCTTTCCTAGCGTCTCCTTGATTCATGCGGGATACGCGTTGCACCATGCCTGTCCCGAGCGATTCGGTGAGTTGTGGTCGAAAATCTCTGTGGCGCTATCGCCTGATGGGGTATTTGCAGGACATTTTTTTGGCGAATGTGATCAGTTTGCTGAAGATGACCGGTTCTCGGTGTTTCCGTTCGAGGTGCTGGTAAAACTCTTTGCTGACTGGAAGATTGAACATTGGGACGAATTCCAAGGCTACGGTCATAGAGATCCGTCCCGGTGGTGGCATTTTTTTACCATCGTGGCAAGAAAACAGGAAGCTTCAGTCTAGAGATTCCATTCCTTTCGGAGAAAAAGATCTTGTCTTCAAATGCATTCGAGTCAATTCCTCCCGGAGATGTTGGGCTGCTGTGGGAGCGTGCTTGCTCCGGGGTTACCCTTGGTTCTTGCAGCCTTGTGATTCGGGATTTGCGTGACAGCGATTTTGAGCAGCTTGTTCCCATGGTCCACGCAGCGTTCTTACCTAGTGTCGATGGCGCGCCGCTGGATAGTTGGAGGCGCAAACTTTCGTCAATCTTCGGCGATCAGTACGGCCGCTTTCTGTCGTCCGCGTCGTTCGTCGCAGAGGCTCCATCTGGCCAATTGGCTGGCGCGGTCATGGCCACCGATTTTGCGCTCTATCGAGCGCCCGTTATCGCATTGATTGCGGTGTCCCCCAGCATCCAAGATAAGGGCGTTGGGTCCTACCTGCTACGTCGCTCACTCCAGGCGCTTGCTATTGAGGGCTTTCCAAATTGTCGGGCCAAAATTTCGCCCGGCAACAACGCATCGCTGCAACTATTCCGGAAAACCGGCTTCGAGCTTTGCCGCGTCGAGCCGGGGTCATCCAAGCAGGAAGGTAACTGATCGGCCAACTAATCTCTGATAGTTCTCCGCCGGCTCTTTTCAGAATGCCGTCTCATGCGGATCCCCGGACCACGAGCCGATAACCTCCCCGGTAATCGCACCCCCACGCCCCCGCGCCGATCATGCAGCCATGGCCTGACGCCAGGCCCCGAGAGCCAGACCACCCAACCCTCAAGGAGAAAGCCATGTCCGCTGCCGCCCAGTCCCCCCAGATGGACCACGCCGCCACCCTCGCCGACCGCTACCTCGCCGCCTGGAACGAGACCGATGCCGCGCGCCGGCGCGAGCTGATTGCGGCGGCGTGGACGGAAACGGCCTGCTATGTGGATCCGCTGATGAGGGGCGACGGCCATGCCGGTATCGACGCGATGATCGCCGCGGTGCAGGCGAAGTTTCCCGGTTTCCGCTTCACCCGCGTGAGCCCCGTGGATGCACACGGCGAGCACCTGCGCTTTACCTGGGAGCTTGGGCCCGCGGGCGAAGCCGCGCTGGTGGTCGGCACCGACTTTGCCACGGTGTCGGCCGATGGCCGGCTGGCGCGCATGACCGGCTTTATCGACCGCGCCCCGGCCGGGCTGGCCTGAGCGCGGCCGGCGCTGCGCTATGTTGCCTTGCCCACCGACAGCCCCCGGGGCACTGGCCGCAAGCTGCGGCATCCAGTGCGGCGAACAGGGGAAGGCAAATGGCGCGGATTCTGCGGAGGGCGGCATGGGGGCTTGCCGGCACGGCCGTGGTCGCGGCCGCGGCGGCGTACGGCGCGGCATGGGTGGGCGAGCGCAAGGCGCAGCGTCTGGTCGACGTTCCGGTCGCGCCTGTTGCCATCCGCGATGATCCCGCCGCCATCGCCCACGGCAAGTACCTGTACGAATCGCGCGGCTGCATGGAATGCCATGGCGCCGGTGGCGGCGGCAAGCAGGTGATCGACGACCCCGGCGGCCTGCGCGTGCGCGCGCCGGACCTGACCCGCGCCAACCCGGCCATTGCCGCCTACGAGCCAGTGGACTGGGTACGCAGCATCCGCCATGGCGTGGCGCCCTCGCTGCGCCCGCTGCTGATCATGCCCAGCGAAGACTACAACCGGCTCAGCGACGAGGACCTCGGCGCGCTGATCGGCTACCTGCGCAGCCTGCCCGCGGCGATGGGCGCGCCCGCCGAGATCACCATGCCGTGGCTGGTGCGCGCGCTGTATGGCGTGGGGGTGGTGCAGGACGCCGCGTCCAAGATCGACCACAGCCTGCCGGCGCAGGCTGCGCTGGCGCCCGAGCCGACGCCCCGCTATGGCGCCTACGTGGCCAATGTTTGCCTGGGATGCCACGGGCCGGGGTTCCGCGGCGGCAAGATCCCGGGCGCGCCGCCCGATTGGCCGCCGGCGGCGGACCTGCGCCCCGTGCCGGGCGGCGCGATGGCGCGCTATGGCCAGCCCGCGGCGTTCATCGAGATGATGCGCAGCGGCAAGCGGCCCGACGGCAGCGCGCTCAGCCGCGTGATGCCGTTCGATTCCTTCGGGCGCATGAACGATACCGAGCTGACCGCCCTGTATCTGTTCCTGGCCGGCCTGCCGCAACGCTAGGCGCGTGCCAGCCGCCGCCCGGCGGCGATACCGGGCAGCTCGACCCAGCGGTGCAGCAGCCAGGCCAGCGCCAGTGCCAGGCCGGCGTCGATGGCAAAGCGCAGCAGCTGCATCGCGGTCTGGTGCGCGCCCAGCTCGGGCATCAGGCGCTTGACCGCTTCGATCACGGTGGGATGGGTCAGGTAGAGGGCGTAGGACAGCTCGCCCAGCCAGATCAGCGCGCGCGGCACGCGCAGCATGCCGGTGTGCTCGGCGGCGACCACGCCGGCCACCAGCAGCGCGGCGGGCAAGCCGCGTCCCGCAAGGCTGAAATCCGGCCCGACCATCGGCAGCGACAGCACAAACGACGCGGTGCCGAGCGCCAGCAGCGCGAGCGCGGACGCCGGCGTCAGCAAGTGGCGCCAGCGCGCATAGGCCCATGCCAGCGCGCAGCCCAGCAGGAACTCGAGCACCAGCGGATTGCTGGCCATGGCCAGCCACGGTGAAGCGAACGCATAGCCCTGGGCGGGATCGGCCACCAGCGTGCCGAAGCGCCACCACGGCAGCACCAGCGTGAACAGCGCGAACACCCCCAGCACCACCAGCAGCGCGCGCCGCCCGGCCAGCAGCAGCCCGAGCGCAAACACCGCGTAGAACGCCAGCTCGTAGTTGAGCGACCAGCCCACGTACAGCGCGGGATAGCCGTAGTAGGGCGCATGGCTTGTGGATGTGGGCAGGAACGCCAGCGACGCGGCGAACAGTGCCGGCGTGACCGGATTGAGCAGCAGCGCGTGGATGGCCGACATGGTCCAGTACGGCGGCGCCAGCCGGCACAGGCGCCGGATCATGAAGCTGAGCGGGCGCTCCGGCCGGGGCCTGGCCAGCACCGCGACCCAGGCGATGATGAAGCCGCTGATGACGAAGAACACATCGACGCCGACATGGCCGCGCTTGATCACGTTGTGGGTCAGCCAGTTCAACACCGGCGCATTGGCGCCGCCCAGCGTGAGCCCGGAGTGGTAGACCACCACCATGGCGGCGGCCAGGCCGCGCAGGGCCTGGATGCTGTCGAGCCGCGCTATCGAAGGTGACGATGCGGCGCGGACGCGGGCTTCGGAGGAGACGGCCGTGCCGGGCGCGGCAGCGGTGTTCGGAGCCGAGGCCGTGCCTGCTGCGGGAAACGAATTTTCTGGAATAGTCGATGGCACTGTTTCAGCGGCAGGAACCGAAGCACACCAGGATTCCGGCCGGATCGAAAGGCAATCCATGAGGGACAGCCGTTCGTTGCACAAAGTTCGTGCGACCGGCGCTGACGGGCACGGTAGTGCGCAAAGCGTCCGGCAAGGTGCCGCAAATTGCACTATCCTCACTTGTCCGTTGCGCCGGGCTGCGGCGCACAGGCAATGACCAGCGGGCAACGTACCCAAGGAGTGTCCCCCACATGACCACCCTCTCCATCAACGTCAACGGCAAGACCCGTGAAGTCGACGTGGACCCATCCACGCCGCTGCTGTGGGCGCTGCGCGACAACCTCGAAATGACCGGCACCAAGTTCGGCTGCGGCATGGCCGCGTGCGGTGCCTGCACCGTGCACGTCAACGGCCAGGCCACGCGCAGCTGCGTGACGCCGGCCTCCGCGGTCGCCGGCGCGCGCATCACCACCATCGAAGGCATCGGCAGCGACCGCGTCGGGCGCGCCGTGATGGACGCCTGGATCAAGCACGATGTCGCCCAGTGCGGCTACTGCCAGAACGGCCAGGTGATGAGCGCCGTCGGCCTGCTGCGCAGCAAGCCGCGGCCCACCGATGCCGACATCGACCAGGCCATGGCCGGCAACCTGTGCCGCTGCGGCACGTACCAGCGCATCCGCGCGGCGATCAAAGACGCCGCCCGTGCGCTGGCCTGAGCGGGAGCGAACCGATATGCGTATCCGAGGCATCGAAGCCCTGGCCGGCGGCCAGGCAGGCAACAGCGGCGAAGCGCGTGCCGACGCCGGCATGGCGACGCTCGACCGCCGCAGTTTTCTCAAGCTGACCGGCCTGGCCGGCGGCGGGCTGGCGCTGGGCGTGGCACCGCTGGCGCAGGCGCAGGAGGGCGGCAAGCCCAAGGCGCCGCCGGCGGCGCCGCAGGCGTTCCTGATCATCGCGCCGGACAACACCGTGACCGTGGCCGTGAACCGGCTCGAATTCGGCCAGGGCGTGCATACCGCGCTGCCGATGGCGCTGGCCGAAGAGCTGGATGCGGACTGGCGCAACGTGCGCGCGGCGCTGGCCCCGGCGGGCGATCCGTACAAGGACCCCGGCTTCGGCATGCAGATGACCGGCGGCTCCACCGCGCTGAACCACTCGTTCCAGCAGTACCGCGAACTGGGCGCGCGCGCCCGCGCGATGCTGGTCGCGGCCGCGGCGCAGCGCTGGAAGGTCGATCCGGCCAGCTGCCAGGTCGAGCAGGGCGTGATCACCTCCGGCAGCCAGCGCGCCACCTTCGGCGAACTGGCGCCGGCGGCGATGGAGATGCCGGTGCCGCAGCAGGTCAAGCTGAAAGACCCGGCGCAGTTCCGCATCGTCGGCAAGCCCACGCCGCGGCTGGATGCGCGCGGCAAGATGGAGGCGACCACGCCGTTCGGCATCGACACCCAGCTCAAGGGCATGGTGGTGGCGGTGGTGGCGCGTCCGCCGCGCTTCGGTGGCAAGGTCAAGAGCTTCAGCGCCGACAAGGCGCGTGCGGTGCCGGGCGTGCGCGGCGTGCTGCAGGTGCCGGTCGACCGCGGCGGCAGCGGCGTGGCCGTGATCGCCAGCGGCTACTGGCCGGCCAAGATGGGCCGCGATGCGCTCGAGGTCCAGTGGGAAGATGCTGGCTCTAAGGTCTCGTCGCAGGCCCTGTTCGATGAATACGCGAAGCTGGCCGGCCAGCCCGGCACGGTCGCGCGCGCGGGCGAGGGCAATATCGCCGCTGCCATCAGCGGTGCGCCGCGCAAGATCGAGGCCGATTTCCGCTTCCCCTACCTGGCGCACGCGCCGATGGAGCCGCTGAACTGCACGCTGCAGCCCGAGGTGGCCGGCGGCAAGGTGCAGTCGGTCAGGGTCTGGGTGGGCTCGCAGTTCCAGACCGTAGACCAGGCCGCGGTGGCGCGTACGCTCGGGCTGGCGCCGGACAAGGTGGTGCTCAACACCATGATGGCCGGCGGCGGCTTCGGCCGGCGCGCGGTGCCGAGCTCCGACTACATCGTCGAAGCGGCCAACGTGCTCAAGGCCTGGGTCGCCGCGGGGCACACCGAGCCGCTCAAGGTGGTGTGGAGCCGCGAGGACGATATCCGCGGCGGCTACTACCGCCCGCTGCACCTGCACCGCGCCCGCATCGGCCTGGATGCGCAGGGCAAGGTGGTGGGCTGGCAGCACACCATCGTCGGCCAGTCGATCCTGAAGGGCACGCCGTTCGAGCCCTTCATGGTCAAGAACGGCGTCGACGCCACCATGACCGAAGGCATTGTCGAGAACGACTACGACCTGCCGCTGCAGATGTCGGTGCACCACCCGCAGGTGGACGTGCCGGTGCTGTGGTGGCGCTCGGTCGGCAATACGCACACCGCCTTCGTCAAGGAAACGCTGGCCGACGAGATGGCCGCCGCCGCGAAGCAGGACCCGGTGGCGTTCCGCCTGGCGCGGCTCGACGAGAAGAAGCACGCGCGCCATCGCGCCGCGCTGCAGCTGGCGGTGGAGAAGTCCGGCTACGGCAAGCGCAAGCTGCCCAAGGGGCATGCCTGGGGCGTGGCGGTGCATGAGTCGTTCAGCACCGTGGTGGCCTATGTGGTCGACGTCTCGCTGGTCAAGGGCGAGCCGCGCGTGCATCGCGTCACCGCCGGCGTGCATGCCAACCGCGTGGTCAATCCGTTGTCGGCCGAAGCCCAGATCCAGGGTGCGTGCGTGTTCGGGCTGGCCATGACGCGGCCGGGGTTTGCCATCGAGATCGAGAACGGCGCGGTGAAGAACAGCAACTTCACGGACTTTCCGCCGCCGCGCATCACCGACGCGCCGGTGGTCGACGTGTTCTTCGTGCCGTCGCAGGACAACCCGACCGGGCTGGGTGAACCCGGCGTGCCGCCGATTGCGCCGGCGGTGGCCAATGCGCTGTTCACGCTGACCGGCAAGCGCCAGCGGCAACTGCCGTTTGTGATGGCCTGAGCGCGGCAGGGCAGGCGGACGGGCGGCACTGGCGCTGTTGTAATCGCGCCCGTGCCCGCCCGGCCGTGGCAGCACCCTATTGCCTTTGCGGGGCGAGCCGCGTAGAACGGGTAAAACCGCGCGCGCCAGGCTGCGCGGCAAGAACCCCCGCATCGCCCCCGCCGCCGCGTATCGCGCTGCCCGGGTGCCGTGCCCGGAGACCGAGGTGTGATCATGGAGACCCAGGAAAGTACCCTGACGCTGGCGCTGATGACCCAGCCCGCGCGCATCCGCATCTGCCGCGCGCTGCTCGAAGCCGGCGAGGCCGGCCTGCCGGCCACCGACCTGGCGCAGGTGGCGCAACTGAGCCTGGGGCGCGCCGGCCATGTGTTCTCGGAGCTGGTACAGGCCGACGTGCTGGCGCTGTCGATCCAGGAGCGGCGGGTCTGCTACGTGCTGAAGGCGCGGCGCGCCGTCACCGAAGCGCTGGGCTATATCGACGCCAGCGGACTGGCCGACTGACACGGCAAAACGGGCCCCGCGGGGCCCGTTTGCATTGCGCGGCAGTGTGCGCCGCGACCGCTGCGTCACTGCTTGGGCGCAGCCATCTCCTGGCGTGCCGCTGCATCCGCCGCCTTGTTCTCGACCTTGCGTTCCTGTTTGGCAGCGCCGACTTCGTCCTTGTACTCGCCCTTGGCGGCCTTTTTCTTCCCCTTGTATTCGGCGGCAGCCTGCGCGCGTGCTTCGCGGCGCTCGACCAGCGGATCCTTCGGCGGCTGGATCTGCGTCACGCCGGGCGCGACGCCGGTGCCGGCGGGGCTGGCCGCGGTGGCGGGCACGGCAGGCGTGGCCGGCATGCCCTGCGCGGCGGGGGTGGCCGGGGTGGCGGGCGTGGCGGTCTGTGCGATGGCCGCGGCGCAGCTGAGGCCTGCCAGGCCTGCCGCAATCACGCTGGCGATTCGGGTATGGCGAGCGGGTTGTTTCGGATCCATGGAATACCTCCAGGGTTAGGGTCGGAAGCGCCGGCCGGTGGGTCCGGCGCAACGTTTGCCGCACATGCCTGCCTGGCGGGCCCGGCGGCGACAAGGCCAGTCTAGGCAGCGGCCGGGCTTCGCGCTGTCGGGCTGGCGCCGATGAGGCGCCGGAATTGCTCCTACAAGACGCTCCTGCAAGCTCCGCCATGGCCGCGCCGGCACACCGTTTCAGCTGCCTTGCATTTCCTTTAATTCAGCGGCAAGAAGATTCACTTCTGCCGACGCGGCACTTCCGCCACCATGGCCCCCACGAAAGCGTGACGCCGCGGCGCCAGTGCGGTGCTGACGCTGATGTCGTTCGCGGTCGTGCCGGACCTGGCTTCCAGTTCGCTTTTGATCAGCAGTGCCAGCACCGACAACCCCGACCTGACCCTGCGGCAGCTCGGCGGGGGCTTTACGCTGAGCCAGTCGTTTCCGCTCTATCTGGAAGGGTCGATCGCCTACAACCGCTACGACCCCGCCTTTGTCGTCTCCCACGGGCTGGAATCCCGCAGGCTGCAGGCCAAGTGGAACACCTTCGCCGGCACCGTTGGCATCGGCTGGGATTTTCCGCTGATCCCCAGCAAGGAACTGGTGTTCCGCCCGATCTTCAACGCCTCGATCGGCCGCGTCGCCAGCGACCTGTCCATCGCCCGGTTCGCGGTCGAGCACAAGACCGACCGCGACATCGCCTTCCTCGACGACGGCGCGATGAATGCCTATGGCCTGGGCGGATCGGTGATGCTCGACTGGGAAAGCCACGGCGACAACCGCGATATCGACGTCGAGCTGCGCTATACCAACATCTACCTGCGCAGCTTCGGCACCTCGTCGGGCGTAGAGGCTTCGTCTGCCGCGCAGACCGCCAGCCTGTACGCGCGCTGGCGCGCCCCGACCGGCATGCGCGCGCTCGACCGGCCGGTGCGCTACGTGCTGGAGCTGTCGCACTCGCATTACTTCGGCAACCAGGCCGGGGCGCTCGGGTTCAACTACCTCACCACGCTGGGCACCGGCCTGGAACTCGACACCAGCGCCCACGAAGTGTTCGTGACCCGGATCCGCGCGGTGGTGCGCTATGT
Source organism: Cupriavidus nantongensis (assembly GCF_001598055.1). Classification (NCBI taxonomy): domain Bacteria; kingdom Pseudomonadati; phylum Pseudomonadota; class Betaproteobacteria; order Burkholderiales; family Burkholderiaceae; genus Cupriavidus; species Cupriavidus nantongensis. The sequence goes on from NZ_CP014844.1 coordinate 1,014,112, forward strand.
CTTCGGCAACAACGTCTCGGGCGTGTCGTTTGGCCTGGCCGCGAGTTTCTAGCGCTGCGCGCCTGTCCCGGCAGCGCCGGGGCTATCGCTTTCGGGGTACAGCCGACGGCGCGCCGGCATCAATGGCCGGCACGATCACCGCAACGGCGTCACGGACCAGCGCATCGATCTCCGAGTCGTCCGGACGGATGCCGGTGGCCAGCGTACGGTGCAGCACGCTGGCCAGCACCATGCCATGGAACAGCCGGGCGCTGACCTCGGGGCTGGCCGAGAGCCGCGTGCCTTTGGCCTGCTGGCTGCCAAGGAACGCCGCCACATAGGCGCAGGTCGCCGCCGGCCCGCGCGTATACCAGGCCTTCCCCAACGCGGGAAAGCGCCGCGATTCCGCGAAGATCAGCCGCAGGAACGCCAGGTGGCGTTCTTCCAGCAATGACTGGAGGAAGCTGTGTGCGATCTTGTCGAGCCCCTGCGCCGCATCACAGTGCGACACATCGACACCCTTCTCCGTCTTTTCCAGGAAGCGGTCGCACAGCCGCTCCACCACCGCCACGAACAAACCGTCCTTGCCGCCGAAAAAGCTGTAGACGTTGGTCTTGGAGCCCCCGCACGCCTTGACGATGTCGTCCAGGCTGACGCCGTCGTAGCCGTGCTCGAGAAACATGTCGGCGGCCGTGCTCAGGATCAGGGCACGCTTCTCTTCGCCACGGCGCGTCATGCGTTGGGGCGGGCGGTGCGAAGGGGTGGCGGTATTGCTTGCGGGTGATGCCATCGGGTAGCCGGGGGTGACAAAGGGCGGGCGCTGGCGCCCCGCGCAGTCTACCAAATGCGTGCGCCATCCAAGCGACCGCCAAGCCGCCGCCGACTTCTTCAAAGAATTTGATAAATATTCTCTAACTATTTTAGTACCGTACGGTACGGTTTAAGTATATTCGAGTCGTGGAAGGCGAGAGGAAGGTGCCCCGCTGCCACGAGTTCTTCTCAATGGAAAAGGAGTATGTGATGAAAAAAGCATCGATTGGCGCAGCACTGATCACGGTGGTGGCGGCCGGGGCGCAAGCCGCGGTGCGTGCCCCCGAGGTCTACACGAACGGCGGGCATGTCGAGGCACTGCGGCGTTCGCAGTCGGGCCGCCTGGCTGAGGAGCAGTTTCGCCGGATTGCCGTACGTAAGGCAGATCCGTTCACGGATGGTGCGCGGCAAATGGATCCGTTCACCGACGGCGCAGTGCGCCAGGTGGATTTGTTCACCGACAGCGCCCTCGCAAGGATCGGCAGCGCAGACCCGTTCACGGATGGCGCCTGAACGGCAAGCCGGCCCTGCATGGCGAAGGGCAGTGCCGGTCGCACGTGACGATGGCGGGTGCGGGTTTACCGTTCTTGCGGAGTCCTGCACCTCCACCTAAAATAATTCGCATATCGCATTGTGTTGCGCGTAGCGCAAAAACGGAGACGAACGTGGCGGAGACGAAACACCCCCGGGCAGCCGGGCAGACCAGCATCGCGCATGTGGACGTCCATGGCGTGTCGGTACATGGCAAAGACCTGAGCGAGGCCCTGATAGGCAAGACCGGCTTCACCGCCTATTTCCTGTTCCTGCTGACCGGCCGCGAGCCTGACGCCAAGCTGGTGGCGATCACCGATGCCTGCCTCGTCGCAATCGCCGAGCATGGCCTGGTCCCCTCGGTGCAGGCCGCGCGCATGACGCTGGCAGCCGCGCCGGATGCGTTGCAGGGCGCGGTCGCGGCTGGTGTGCTGGGTTGCGGCTCGGTGATCCTGGGCGCATCGGAAAGCGCGGGCCAGCTGCTCGCGGAAGTGCTTGCCGGCCGGGAACACGGCACGCTGGCCGAAAGCGCCAACTCCGTGGTCCGGGCCGTGCGCCAGGCGCGCAAGCCGCTGCCCGGCTTTGGCCATCCAACGCACAAGCTGGGGGATCCGCGCGCGCATCGGCTGCTGGCCATCGCGCGTGAGCTGGATATCGCCGGCGACCATGTGGCCGCGCTGGAAGCGGTAGCCGCCGCCGTGCCGGAGCACTACAGCAAGCCCCTCCCGCTCAATGTTTCGGGCGCGATCCCCGCCGTGCTGCTGGACGCCGGCTATCCCGCCACCGCGCTCAAGGGCGTGCCGCTGCTGGCGCGCGTGGCCAGCCTGATCGCCCACTTGCAGGAGGAACGCCGCCAGCCCATCGGCTTCATCCTGGCCGATGCCGCCGAACACGCCATCGCCTACAGCGCCGCGCCGGCGCAAGCATCATGAATGCGCCCGCCAACCACATCGGCACGATGGCGCCGCTCGACGTGCTCAGGCAGTACCCGGCGCACGGCTTCACGCTGACCGGTTTCCTCGCGGTCCGCGTGGCGACGCATCCGGACAAGCCGGCATTGCTGTTCGAGGGCCACACCTGGAGCTATCGCGAGCTCGATGCGCGGATCGCGCGAGCCGCGCGATGGCTGGCGCAGGCCATGCACGTGCGCCGCGGCGACCGCGTCGGCGTGCTGTCCGCCAACCATCCGTCCACGGTCGTGCTGATGTTCGCGCTGGCGCGCCTCGGCGCGACCATGGTGCCGGCCAACCCGGAATACCGCCTGGACGAGGCGCTGTACGTGTTCGAGCATGCGCAGGTGTGCGGGCTGGTGTGCGCGCCGGCCACGCTGGAAACCGGCGCGGCCATCGCCCGCGCGCTCGGCGGCGAAGTCTGGCTGTGCGCCAACGAGCCCGGCGACCATGGCGTGCCGACGTTGGCGCAGTCGATGGCGGCGGACACCGGTGAGTTTGCCGACGAACTTGCCGACCACGGCAGCGACCGGGACACCGCGCTGATCATCTACACCTCCGGCACCACGGGCTTTCCCAAGGGCGCGATGCACAGCCACCGCGGCTACGTGCTGACCGCCGAAGCCTTCGTCGGCCGGCTGCAGCTGCAGCCCGACGAGCGCGTGATGTGCGTGATGCCGCTGTTCCATATCAATGCGCTGATGTATTCGGTGGGCGGGGCGCTGGCATGCGGCGGCTGCCTGGTGCTGATGCGCAGGTTCTCGGCGTCGTCGTTCTGGCGCTTTGCCGCCGAGACCGGCGCGACCGAGGTGAACCTGGTGGCCGCGGCCGGCAGCATCCTGGCCCGGCGCCCGCGGGCCGAGTTCGTGCCCGGCCACCGCATCACCAAGATGTTTATCGCGCCGCAGACCGAGGAAATGGTGCGCGTGATGAAGCACGAGTTCCACGTGCCGCGCCTGATCGAATGCTACGGCATGACGGAAATCCCGGGCGTGATCGCCAATCCGTTCGACGGCCCGCACAAGCTCGGCACCATGGGCCTGATCTCGCCGCATCCGGATCCGGCGGTGCCGCTGCCGCAGGCCCGCATCGTAGATGACGAGGGCGGCGAAGTGGCTCCCGGCGGCGAGGGCGAATTGCTGATCCGCACGCCCACGCTGATGCAAGGTTACTACCGCGACCCGGTGCAGACCGAGGCGGCGTTCCGCGACGGCTGGTTCGCCACCGGCGACCTGGTGCGCCAGGACGAGGACGGCTACTACGTCTTTGTCGCTCGCAAGAAGGATGTGATCCGGCGCAAGGGCGAGAACGTGTCGGGTGCCGAGCTCGACCGCATCTTCGGCGAACACCCGGCAGTGGAAGAAGCGGCGGCCATCGGCGTGCCGGCGGAACTTGGCGAAGAAGAAATCCTGCTGGCCGTGCAGTTTCGGACGGGCCAGGCGGCCGATGCGGCGGAGCTGCTTGCCTGGGCGCGCGGCCGGCTGGCCGTGCACAAGCTGCCGCGTTATATCGCCACCGTCGAGGCGATCCCCCACACACCGACGCACAAACCTGCCAAGCACAAGCTGAAGGCCGACCGGACGCTGCTGGCGCGCGCGGTTGACCTGTCGGCCACGGCCCAATAAGCGCGAACCAACGAGACAACCATGAGCACCCAGGACAACTACACCCTGCAGCGCGCGCTGGACGCCATGTGCAGCGGCGCGCCCGGCTCCGACGCTGCCCTGCAGGCGCAATTCGGCGTGGCGCTGCGGCATTTCCACGCCATGCTCGACGAGCTGCAGCTGACCGATGCGCAGCTCTATCGCATTGCCGCCTGGCTGGGCCGGGTGGCCGCGCAGGATGAGCTGATCATGCTGTGCGACATGATGGGCCTGACCATGCGCGCGCTGGACCTGGCGCGCACCGGTGCGCAAGCCACGCCGCAGAACGTCACCGGCCCGTTCCCCAAGGACCAGGTCGCCGAAGGCAGCAACCCCTGCCACCTGGCGACGGCGGAGGAGCCCGGGCAGCGGCTCGAGGTGCGCGGCCGCGTGCTGGATGCGCGCACGGGCCAGCCGGTGCCGGGCGCGACGCTGATCGTGTGGCAGCCCAACCAGTTTGGACGCTATGAGAACGAAGACGACTCCCAGTCCGAAGACAACCTGCGCGGCAAGCTGCGCTGCGATGCCGAGGGCGGCTTCCGGATCTTCACGGTGCGGCCGGGCGGATACATCATCGGGCGCGAGGACACCGAGGTCGGCGTGCTGATGCGGCGCCTGGGCCGCAACCGCCAGCGCGCACCGCATATCCATTACCGGGTGGTGCAGCCGGGATACCGCACGCTGACGTCGCAGATCTATTTCAAGGGCGACCCCGCCAACCCGGTCGACTGCATCTTCTCGACCATTAATGACCATATCGTCGAGGTGGGGCCCCATCCGCAGCGTGACGGGTACCAGTTGCTGACGCTGGATGTGGCGATCGAGCCAGAGGTGGTGGCCTGAGGTGGTGGCCTGAGGCGCGCGTCGCTCAGGAAGCCGCCAGGATCGAATGCGCCAGCGTGGGTGCCCGCCGGATCGCGGCCTCGATCATCGCGGCTGCTTCGCGCAGTGCCGGCAGCCGTGTCGCGACCAGCTCTTCGGGGCTGGTGCGCTCGGTCTCGGTGGAGCAGTTGATGGCGGCGATCACGCGCTGCTGCGGATCGCGCACGGGCACGGCGATCGACAGGACGTTGAGTTCGAGCTGGCCTTCCTGGACCGCATAGCCCTGTTCGAGCGTGCGTGCCAGCGCGGCGCGCAGCGCATCGGCATCGCTGAGCGTCTTCGGCGTGAATTTCTGGAACGGTGCCTGGTCCAGGACCTTGTTCTGCTGGGCCTTGGGCGCATGGGCCAGCAAGGCAAGGCCGAGCGAGGTGCAATGCACCGGCAGCCGGTAGCCGACCGAGGCGCGGAACGCGATGCGGCGCTGGCTGGGCACATGCGCCAGGTAGACCACGCTGTCGCCGTCGAGGATGGCGAGCGAGACCGAGTCGCGGAAGCGCTCGGCCACTTCCTGCAGGAAGGGCTGGACGATGTCGCGCAGGTTCATCGAGCTGAGGAAGGCGGCACCCAGCGACAGCACCTTGGGCAGCAGCACGAAGCGCCGCCCGTTGGCGCCGATGTAGCCCAGTGCCTGCAGCGTCAGCAGGGCGCGGCGCGCGCTGGCGGGCGTCATGCCGGTGGCCTGGGCGACTTCGCTGAGCGTCATTTCCGGCGTGGCGTCGGTAAACGCCTGGATCACCGCCAGTCCGCGCGCCAGCGCCGCAACGTAGTCGCGGTGGCCTTCTTCGAGCTTGCGCGGAGAGTCGTGGTCGACGGGGGCGGTGGGTTTGGCAGCGGAAGTCATGCACGCATTCTATCCGCAGCAATGAATTGAGGACCAGCAAGGAGACATCATGACCGACCCTAACCGCCCCGCGAGCCTGCTCGACAAGCTCTGGGCCAGCCACGTGATCCACCAGGAAGCCGGCGGCCCCGCACTGGTCTATATCGACCGCCACCTCGTCAACGAGGTGACCAGCCCGCAGGCCTTCGAAGGCTTGCGCCTGAACGGGCGCAAGGTGTGGCGCGCCGCCTCGGTGCTGGCCACCGCCGACCACAACGTGCCCACCACCGCGCGCACCCAGGGCATCGCCGATCCGGTGAGCCGCGCGCAGGTGGATGCGCTCGACCGCAACTGCGAAGAGAACGGCATCGTCAACTTCGGCGTGGACGATCCGCGCCAGGGCGTCCTGCATGTGGTAGGGCCGGAGCGCGGCGCAACCTTGCCCGGCATGACCATTGCCTGCGGCGATTCGCATACCTCCACGCATGGCGCGTTCGCGGCGTTCGCGTTCGGCATCGGCACCTCGGAAGTGGAGCAGGTGCTGGCCGCGCAATGCCTGTGGATGAAGAAACCCAGGTCGATGCTGGTACGCGTGGAGGGCGAGCTGAACAAGGGCGTTGCTGCCAAGGACATTGCACTGGCGCTGATAGGTCGCATCGGCACGGCCGGCGCGACCGGCCATGTGATCGAGTTCGCCGGCAGCACCATCCTCGGCCTGAGCATGGAAGCGCGCATGACCGTGTGCAACATGGCGATCGAGGCCGGCGCGCGCACCGGCATGGTTGCCGTGGACGAGACCACGCTGGCCTACCTGGCCGGACGGCCGCAGGCCCCGCAGGGCCGGATGTGGGACGCGGCCGTCGAATACTGGCGCACGCTGCGCAGCGACCCGGACGCGGCCTTCGACGCCGTGGTGGACCTCGACGCCGCCACCATCAGGCCGCACGTGACCTGGGGGACGTCGCCGGAGATGGTGGTTCCCGTCGGCGAGCGCATTCCCGATCCGCGCGACGAGCGCGACCCGGTGCGGCGCAAGAGCATCGAGGCGGCGCTGCACTACATGGGCCTGCTGCCGAACACGCCGATCGAAGCGGTCGGGGTCGACAAGGTCTTTATCGGGTCATGCACCAACGCGCGCATCGAAGACCTGCGCGCCGCAGCGGAGGTCGTGCGCGGCCGGCATGTGTCGCCGCGCATCCGGCAGGCACTGGTGGTGCCGGGCTCGGGGCTGGTCAAGTCCCAGGCCGAGGCCGAGGGGCTTGACCAGGTGTTCATCGCGGCCGGCTTCGAATGGCGCGAGCCTGGCTGCTCGATGTGCCTGGGCATGAACGACGACCGCCTTGTCGCGGGCGAACGCTGCGCATCAACATCCAACCGCAATTTCGAAGGCAGGCAGGGGCCGGGCGGGCGCACCCACCTGGTGAGCCCGCAGATGGCAGCCGCCGCGGCCGTCGCGGGGCACTTCGTCGATGTCCGCGCATTGTAACAGCAGAGGAAGCCGAGCAATGAAAGCCTTTACCACCCTGGATGGCCTGGTCGCGCCGCTGGACCGCGCCAATGTCGATACCGATGCCATCCTGCCCAAGCAGTTCCTGAAATCCATCCGGCGCAGCGGCTTCGGCCCTTACCTGTTCGACGAATGGCGCTACCTTGACCACGGCGAGCCCGGGCAGGACTGCAGCACGCGGCCGCTGAACCCGGACTTCGTGCTGAACCAGCCGCGCTACCGCGGCGCGTCGATCCTGCTGGCGCGCGAGAACTTCGGCTGCGGCTCTTCGCGCGAGCATGCGCCGTGGGCGCTGGAAGACTTCGGCCTGCGCGCGCTGATCGCGCCGAGTTTTGCGGACATCTTCTACAACAACTGCCTGAAGAACGGCCTGCTGCCGATCGTGGCGGCGCCGGAGGTGGTCGGCCGCCTGTTTGCCGACGTGGCCGCCACGCCGGGCTACCGGCTGCAGGTGGACCTGGCCGCCCAGCAGGTGGTCACGCCGGCCGGGGAGGTGATCGCTTTCACGCTCGAGCCGTTCAAGCGGCATTGCCTGCTCAACGGGCTGGACGATATCGCGCTGGCGCTGCGCCACGCTGCGCAGATCGACGCCTACGAGCAGGTGCGGCGGCAGCGCGAACCCTGGTTATTCAACTGAACGGGGATCCGGCCGCCCGAGCCGGAAAACCTCACAACGATAGATGGAGACATGATGGACCGGAACACTCACACCCTTCGCGGGCTGTGCGCCGCCGTAGTCGGCCTGGCTTGCTTCGCCGGCGCAGGTACCGCCCTGGCACAGGCCTATCCCGCACAGCCGATCCGCATGGTGGTGCCCTATGCGCCCGGCGGCACGACCGACATCATCGCCAGGCAACTGGCCCAGCGCATGTCCGAGAAGCTGCGCCAGCCGGTGGTGGTGGAGAACAAGAGCGGCGCCAACACCGTGATCGGCGCCGACGCGGTGGCCAAGGCGCAGCCCGACGGCTACACGCTGCTGCTGACCAACGACGCCACCTTCGTGCTCAATCCGGTGGTACTGCCTTCGGTGTCGTACAACGTCGCGCGCGATTTCGCGCCGGTGGCGGCGATCGGCTATGTGCCGCTGGTGATGGCGGTATCGGGCAGCCTGCCGGTGGACAGCGTCAAGGACCTGGCGGCCTATGCCAAGGCCCGCCCGCAGGCGCTCAGCTACGGATCGTTCGGCGCCGGCAGCCAGCCGCACCTGATGGGCGCGCTGTTCAACAAGCTGGCCGGCACGGACCTCGTGCACGTGCCGTACAAGGGCTCGGCGCCCGCGGTGGCCGATGTGGTCGGCGGGCAGATCCTGATGACCTTCCCGGCGCTGCCGACAATCCAGAGCTTCGTCGCGGCGAAGAAACTCAAGGTGCTGGCAGTCAGCGGCGACAAGCGCACGCGCGCATTGCCGCAGGTTCCGACCTTCGAAGAGGCCGGCTACAAGGAGATGAACATCTCGGCGGTCTACGGCGTGCTGGCGCCGGCCAAGGTGCCGCGCGCAGTGGTCGACAAGCTCAATGCCACCATCCGCGAGATCCTCGACGAACAGGATTTCGTGGAGAAGCACTTTGCGGCGCAGGGAATGGTGCCGATGAAGCTGACTCCGGAACAGTTTGCCCGCTATATCGAAACGCAGACGCAGCAGATGCGCAAGGTGGTGGCGTTGTCGGGGGTAAAGGTCGAGTAGGAGCCCGTAGGCAATGCCGATTGCACAGGATTTTCACCACGCGTGTCCAACGAAACCGGACGCGCATTCACAGGAGCGGAAGATGAGCAAGACCTACAAGCGTCTGGACAAGAGCCAGGCAGCGGTGCTGATGGTGGATCATCAGGCCGGCCTGCTGTCGCTGGTGCGCGACATCGAGCCGGACAAGTTCAAGAACAACGTTCTCGCCATGGCGGATCTGGCCAAGTATTTCAAGCTGCCGACGATCCTGACCACCAGCTTCGAGGACGGACCCAACGGGCCGCTGGTGCCGGAGCTCAAGGCCATGTTCCCCGATGCGCCGTTTATTCCGCGCCCCGGGCAGATCAATGCGTGGGACAACGAAGACTTCGTCAAGGCGGTGAAGGCAACCGGCAAGAAGCAACTGCTGATCGCCGGGGTGGTGACAGAAGTCTGCGTGGCGTTTCCGGCATTGTCGGCGATCGAAGAGGGCTACGATGTGTTCGTGGTGACCGATGCATCCGGTACCTTCAATGAGGTGACGCGCGAATCCGCGTGGCACCGCATGGCCGAGGCCGGCGCCCAGCTGATGACTTGGTTCGGCGTTGCCTGCGAGCTTCATCGCGACTGGCGCAACGACATCGAGGGGCTGGGGACCTTGTTCTCCAACCATATTCCCGACTACCGGAACCTGATTACCGCGTACACGACGGTGAAGAGCGCCAAATAGCATCACGCCAGCCATCGGCAACCGGCGCCATCCTCGGCGCCGGATCTCCATGTGCGCTGCGCCCGTCCTCCGGGAAAACCCGCATCCAGCGCCAGTCTTGAAATGCCCCTACCCCGTCCCTATAATTAGCACTCGTCAGGGGTGAGTGCTAACAGCCTCTGCGACACCTGAACATTTCTGACGGCCGTTGCCTCGGTAGCCGGCCGATTTGTGATCAAAAACTCACTTTGTATCTAGGAGTCCGTATGAATCTGCGTCCTCTGCACGACCGCGTGATCGTGAAGCGTCTGGACAACGAAACCAAGACCGCGTCCGGTATCGTGATTCCCGACAACGCTGCCGAGAAGCCCGATCAAGGCGAAGTGCTGGCAATCGGTCCCGGCAAGAAGGATGACAAGGGCAACAACATCGCCCTGGACGTCAAGGTCGGCGATCGCGTGCTGTTCGGCAAGTATGCCGGCCAGGGCGTGAAGGTGGATGGCCAGGAACTGCTGGTCATGCGCGAAGAAGACATCATGGCCGTGGTCAACAAGTAATCCGTTACTTGTAGCCCCACCCGTACAGATTTCAGGAGATTCAGAACATGGCAGCAAAAGACGTAGTGTTCGGCGACGCCGCCCGTGCCAAGATGGTCGAAGGCGTGAACATCCTCGCCAACGCAGTCAAGGTGACGCTGGGCCCGAAGGGCCGCAACGTGGTGCTGGAGCGCAGCTTCGGCGGCCCGACCGTGACCAAGGACGGCGTGTCCGTGGCCAAGGAAATCGAGCTGAAGGACAAGTTGCAGAACATGGGCGCCCAGATGGTCAAGGAAGTGGCTTCCAAGACCAGCGACAACGCCGGTGACGGTACCACCACCGCAACCGTGCTGGCCCAGTCGATCGTGCGCGAAGGCATGAAGTTCGTTGCCGCCGGCATGAACCCGATGGACCTGAAGCGCGGCATCGACAAGGCTGTCGGCGCCGCCGTAGAAGAGCTGAAGAAGATCAGCAAGCCCACCACCACCAGCAAGGAAATCGCCCAGGTTGGCGCGATCTCGGCCAACAGCGACGCCTCGATCGGCGAGCGCATCGCCGAAGCCATGGACAAGGTCGGCAAGGAAGGCGTGATCACCGTCGAAGACGGCAAGTCGCTGGCCGACGAGCTGGAAGTCGTGGAAGGCATGCAGTTCGACCGCGGCTACCTGTCGCCGTACTTCATCAACAACCCGGAAAAGCAGGTTGTTGCCCTGGACAACCCGTTCGTGCTGCTGTTCGACAAGAAGATCAGCAACATCCGCGACCTGCTGCCGGTGCTGGAGCAAGTGGCCAAGGCCGGCCGTCCGCTGCTGATCATCGCTGAAGACGTCGAGGGCGAAGCCCTGGCGACCTTGGTGGTCAACAACATCCGTGGCATCCTGAAGACCGCCGCCGTCAAGGCCCCGGGCTTCGGCGACCGCCGCAAGGCCATGCTGGAAGACATCGCCATCCTGACCGGCGGCACCGTGATCGCCGAGGAAGTCGGCCTGACGCTGGAAAAGGCGACCCTGAACGACCTGGGCCAGGCCAAGCGCATCGAGATCGGCAAGGAAAACACCATCATCATCGATGGCGCCGGTGACGCTGCTGGCATCGAAGGCCGCGTGAAGCAGATCCGCGCCCAGATCGAAGAAGCGACCTCGGACTACGACCGTGAAAAGCTGCAAGAGCGCGTGGCCAAGCTGGCCGGCGGTGTTGCCGTGATCAAGGTTGGTGCTGCCACCGAAGTCGAAATGAAGGAAAAGAAGGCCCGCGTGGAAGACGCCCTGCACGCCACCCGCGCTGCGGTGGAAGAAGGCATCGTCCCCGGCGGTGGTGTTGCCCTGCTGCGCGCCCGCGCCGCGATCTCGGCCCTGCAAGGCGACAACGCCGACCAGAACGCCGGTATCAAGATCGTGCTGCGCGCGATGGAAGAGCCGCTGCGCCAGATCGTGCTGAACGCCGGTGAAGAAGCTTCGGTGGTCGTTGCCAAGGTGATCGAAGGCAAGGGCAACTACGGCTACAACGCCGCTTCGGGCGAGTACGGCGACCTGGTCGAAATGGGCGTGCTGGACCCGACCAAGGTCACCCGCACCGCACTGCAGAACGCCGCTTCGGTGGCTTCGCTGATGCTGACCACCGACTGCGCCGTGGCCGAAACGCCGAAGGAAGAGTCGGCTCCGGCAATGCCGGGCGGCATGGGCGGCATGGGCGGCATGGAAGGCATGATGTAATCCATTCCCAGCCCACTGCCCGTCAGGGCAGGCTGCGATGAAAAAACCCCAGCGGGCGCGAGTCCGCGGGGGTTTTTGTTTGGCGCGCGCGCAGCGGTCAGAAGTCGACCGTCGCGGACATCAGCACCGTGCGCGGCGCCGCCAGTGAAAAGCCTCCCCACGAGGTCACGCCCGCCCAGTAGTCGCGGTCGAACACATTGAGCACGTTGGCGCGGAACGTGGTGGCCTTGCCGCCGATCCTGGTGGTGTAGCGCGCGCCGAAGTCAAAGCGCGTCCAGGCCGGCAGGCTGGCGGTGTTGGCCTGGTTCACGTACTGCCGGCCGGTGTAGAGCATGGCGCCGGTCAGCGTCAGTCCCGGTACCCACGGCAGGTCCCACTCGGCACCGAGGTTGGCCTGCATGTCGGGCACGCCGATGGCGGTCTTGCCGACATTGGCGACGACGGGGGACCTGGTGATCTCGCCGTCGATCAGCATGACGCCGCCAAGCAGGCGCACGCGCGGCACCACTTCGCCGAACACGTTGAACTCCAGCCCGCGGTTGCGCTGCTCGCCATTGACGGAGAACACGTTGTTATCGAGCTGCCCGGTGGGCTTGGCGATCTGGAAGGCCGCCAGCGTGGTGGTGAAGCGGCCGAAGTCGAGCTTGGTGCCGATCTCGTACTGGTCCGCCTTGTATGGCGCAAAGGCTTCACCGGCGTTGCTGGCGGTGGGCGGCGCCACGTCGCCGCGGCTCAGGCCCTGGATGTAGTTGGCGTAGACCGACCAGCGCTGCACCGGCTGCACCACCAGGCCCACCATCGGCGTGGTGGCGCTTTCGTCGTAGTAGGTCGAGACCGCACCGCTAGTCTGGTTGTAGTTGCGTGTCCTGACGCGTTGCTGGCGCAGGCCCAGCGTCAGCAGCACGCGTTCGTCGAGGAAAGACATGGTGTCGGACAGCGCCACGCCGCTCAGGTCGGTGGCGGTGAAGCGCGGCACCGTCGAAGGCGCCTGCAGGTTCTGCGCCGGCTGCGTCACCGGATCGTAGATGTTGGAGGCCACCGGCGTGCCCGAGGTGAAGGCGCGGTCGAAGCGCTCGGTATAGGCGCTGGCCTGCAGCGTGACCGCATGCTTGACCGCACCCGTCGCAAAGCGTGCGCGCACGCCGCCGTCGAAGGTGCCGCGGTCGACCTTGAATTTGTAGAAGGTGGGCGTGCTCAGGGTATCGCCCTGCGCATTGGTGATCATCGGCGTGGTGCCGAAGACCCGGTCGACGCGGCTCCACCCGCCGCCGGCGCTGGCGAACGCCGTCAGTGAATCGTTGAGGTCGTACTCGGCATGGAACAGCACCGCTTCCTCGCGGCCCTTGGAGTACTCCCACGGCTGCGTGACATTGCGCCGGCCGTCAGACGCGCCCGGAACCTGCAATCCGGGCGAAATCATCAGCGGCCGCCCCGGCGCATCGATGCGCTCCTGCTGCGCCAGCACGTCCAGCGACGCGCGCAACTGCTTGCCGCGATAGTCCAGCGCGAGCGCGCCCACCGGCGCCTTGCGCGACTGGTTGTCGGCGGTGGTGTCGCCGTTGTAGTAGCTGCCGTTGGCACGGATGCCCCATTCGCGGTCCTCGCCGAAGCGGCGTGCCACGTCCAGGTGGCCGCCGAACTGCGTGTCGGAAGCGTAGCTGGCGGTGAACCGGGTCAGGTCTTCGCCGGCGCGCTTGGGCACGATGTTGATCACGCCGCCGACGCCGCTGTTGGGCGACATGCCGTACAGCAGCGCGGCAGGGCCCTTCAGCACCTCGACGCGTTCGGCGTAGTCGGTGAACACGCGGTAGCTGGGCGCAATGCCATACAGGCCGTTGAAGGCAATTTCCCCCGAGTTGGATTCATTGATCGGAAAGCCGCGGATGTAGAACGTGTCGATATTGGCCCCGGCCAGTCCGGTGGCGCGCACCGACGGGTCCTTGCTGAGCGCCTCGGCCACGGTGGCGGACTGCTGGTTCTCGATCAGCTCGGCGGTGTAGCTGGTCAGGTTGAAGGGCGCCTTCATGATGGTGGTGTCGCCGAGCATGCCGAGCCTGCCGCCGCGGGCGACCTGGCCGCCGGCATACGGCGGCGGGGCCTGGTCTGGTTCGGCGCTGGCGCTGACGGTCACCTGCGGCAGGGTCGGCGCTGGGGGCCGGTGTGCGGTGACACCGTCGGCTGCGCCTGACTCCTGCGCGCTGACCGTGTGCAGCTGGAAGGTAGCCAGCACACCCATCAACCAGTGCGACGGCGCCAACGGCCGGCAGCTGCGTGGGTGGCGCGGCAAAGCGAGACGGGCAAGGGCAGCGCGCACGCGCCCCCGGTGGTCAGTGACCAGCATGGCAAAACCTCTTTTGTAAATCTGGAGCTCAGGGAGCGGGTGGCGGGCGCGCATTCCGTGTGCGCCGCAAAATGGTATTGCAAATGCGAATCGTTATCAACTAAGTTGAGTGGAATCCGACCCGATCTGCTGACCCATCAGTGCCGCTGGCGCAGCCAAGGGGAGGGGCGCCGCGTGCGCAGGCACCCATGACGACACAAACGCGTGGCCGCGTCAGACTTCAACCACGCAGCACCAGTCGAACGACTTGTTCTCCAGCTCGCCGGTACGGCGGCTGACATAGCCGCGCGGGTTGCACACCACGCGCGAGTTGTCGACGCAGTAGTCGAAGCTGGTGTGGGTATGGCCGTGGATCCACAGGTCCGCCTGCGCCACCAGGTCGGGCCGGCGCGACAGGAAGCCGCCGGAGACCAGGTCGTGCGAGAAGCGCGGATCCAGGCTGCCGAGGTCCGGGCCGTGGTGCGTGACCACCACCGTCTTGCCGGCGTAGGGCAGCGCGAGCTGCGCCTGCAGCCATTCGGACGCGGCCCGGTGGCGTGCCAAGGCGTCCTGCGGCGTGAACTGGCGCATGTGGCCGTCGTCGCCGCGGATCTCGATCAGCCGGTGGTCGTACATCGCTTTCGCGCACGCCTGCATCGCCTCGTCGCGCCGGTCGGTGCCGAACAGCGTGTAGTCGGTCCACCACGTCGCGCCGATGATGCGCACGCCGTCGAACTCCGCCACCTCGCCATTGAGCAGCCGCACCCGCGGATGCGCTGCCGCCGCCTCGGCCATCTGCTGGTCCACGGTGTCGAAATTGCTCTCGTAGTACTCGTGGTTGCCCGGCACATAGACCACCGGCTGGCTGAAGGTGCCGACGGCCCAGTCGATGCCGTCGCGGCCGTTGGCGATGTCGCCGGCCAGGATCACCAGGTCGGCATCGCATGCGGGCACGGACTGCGGCAGGTTGTGTTCGATGTGGAGGTCGCTCAGGATGCGTAGCTTCATCGGGACTCCAGGCGGGTAGGGCGCGCGCTGCAATGGCAAGGCGCCGCAAGGGGGATTGCCTGCATTCTTCAGAAGCCAGACCGTCCGGTCAAGCCCCGGGGATTGGCCCGGCAAAGCAAAAAAGCCCGGAACCTGGTTCCGGGCAAGTGACTGTCTTGCCGGCATTGCACCGGGAGACAGCCGGGGGAAACTGTCGCGGTTCCCCGGGGGTTTATCCTCCTTGTCCCGCCATGGTCGGCAGCAGCACGCGATAGATCTGGATAAAGGCCGGCCCCAGCAACACCAGCAGCAAGGACGGGAAAATGGTGAAGATCAGCGGGAACAGCAGCTTCAGCGCAATCTTGGCGGCCTGCTCCTCGGCACGCATGCGGCGCTTGGTGCGCAGCATGTCGGAGAGCACGCGCAGCGACTCGCCCAGGCTGGTGCCGAAACGGTCGGCCTGGACCAGCATCGACGCAAACTTGTCCACGTCCTCCACGCCAGTACGCAGCGACAGGTTGGTCAGCGCCTTCTCCTTCGAAAAACCCGAGCGCAGTTCCAGCAGCATCAGCTGCAGTTCATCGGCCAGCACCGGGCAGCGCAGCGCCAGCTCGTCGGCCACGCGCATCAGCGCCGCGTCCAGGCCGAGACCGGCTTCGACGCAGACGGTCAGCAGGTCGATCACGTCGGGGAATTCTTCGAAGACCGTGCGCTGGCGTTGGGAGACTTTGCGGGCGAGGACTAGATTCGGCAGGTAATAGCCAATCGCGCCCAGCACCGCCAGCAGCACGAACATCAGCTGCTGGCTTTGCTGGCCGGGCTGGCTGCTGACGGCCAGCAGTCCAAGCATCGGCAGGCCGACGGCCAGTACCGTCTTGGCGCCGAAGTACAGCGGCGCCGCGCTTGCACTGCGCCAGCCGGCATTCATGAAACGCACGCGCAGCTGTGAGTTCTCCCAGCCTTCCTTGGGCAGCGACAGCCGCGATACCGGCTGCGCCCACTTCACCAGCTGTTCGATCAGTGCCTGCTGGCGACCCGAGTCGGGCTGGAATGGCCCGGCCTGGCCGGCGATCTGCTCGGCCCGACCACGCAGCCGGTGGGGCGCAAGTACATAGAGCACGCCGAACACCGTGCCGAACGCGGCCACGAAGATCAGCACGAGCACGATCATCTGGTCGCCCTGGAACCCCTGGAAAATCTCTTGCATGATGGACTCCCGTCAGTATGGCTGTCCAAGCCCTGCTTCTTCTGGTGCTGCAATGAGGCAATCGCAGTCGGCGTCTCAGACCCGGATCCGGATGATCTTGCGCATCCACAGCGCGCCGAAGCTCATCGACACCAGTGCTCCGCCGATCATGCGCAAGCCCAGCGGGTCTTCCCACAGCACATTCATGAAGCCCGGATTGACTACCAGGATCAGGCCCGCGGTGCAGAAGGGCAGCAGTCCCAGCACCCATGCCGACATCTTGCCTTCGGCCGACAGCACGCGGATCTTGTCGAACAGCTTCAGGCGTTCGCGCACCATGGTGCCGATCGTGTCGAGGATCTCGGCAAGGTTGCCGCCGCTTTCGCGCTGAATCAGTACCGCGATGACAAAGTAGCGCAGGTCGGCCACCGGCACGCGCATCGCCAGGTTGGTCATGGCTTCGTCCAGCGCCACGCCGTAGTTGATTTCTTCGAAGGTGGTGCGGAACTCCGGACCGATCGGTGCCTTCATCTCCTGCCCGACCATGCTGAGCGCCCCGCTGAACGAGTGTCCGGCACGCAGGGCGCGGCTGATCATGTCGACTGCATCGGGCAACTGCGCCTCCAGCTGCTTGAGCCGTTTGGCGCGCAGGCGCATGACATGCAGCAGCGGCAGCATGGCGGTCAGCACCGCGCCCAGCAGCACCATTGAAGCAGGCAGCGGCAGCAGCGGAATCAGCGCGACCGTGCACAGCACCACCATTGCGCAATATCCCAGCAACTGCGCCACCGACCATGTGCTGCCGGACTGCTCGAGCCAGCGGTCGAGGGCGCCGATGCGCGGCACCCGCATCAGCCACTGCTGCATGCGCGGCGAGTCGGCCAGCATGCGTTTCTTCAGGATCGAGAGTTGCTCGGCCCCGACGTGCCCGCCTGCCGACAGCGCTCGCAGCCGCGCTTCGATGCGCTTGGCCGCGGGACCATGGGCATTGTTCCACCACAGGTAGACGCCCTCGACGCAAAGCACCACGGCGACGAACAGCAGGATGCCGAAGGCGTAGAAGATCGTGCTCATGTGTAGCTCCCCCGGATGGATCGTATTGGTATGTGCCCAGGCCAATCAGACTTCGTAGCGCTTGGCCGGGTCGTAGGTATCGTCCGGCAGTCCCACGCCGAACACGCGCAGGCGCTCGGCAAACTTGGGATAGACCCCGGTGGCGCGGAAGTTGCCGCGCACGGTGCCGTCCTTGTCCACCCCGGTGCGCTGGAACGTGAAGATCTCCTGCATGTTGATGATGTCGCCCTCCATGCCGGTGATCTCCTGGATGCTGATGATCTTGCGGCGGCCATCGGTCATGCGCGCGGCCTGCACGATCACCGTGATGGCCGAGGCGATCTGCTGCCGCATGGCCTTGGCCGGCATGGTCAGGCCCGCCATGCTGACCATGTTTTCCAGCCGTGTGAGCGCATCGCGCGGCGTGTTGGCGTGGATGGTGGTGAGCGAGCCTTCGTGGCCGGTGTTCATCGCATTGAGCATGTCCAGCGCCTCGCCGCCGCGCACTTCGCCCAGGATGATGCGGTCCGGGCGCATGCGCAGCGCGTTGCGCACCAGCGCGCGCTGCGTGATCTCGCCCTTGCCTTCGATGTTGGGCGGGCGCGTTTCCAGGCGCAGCACGTGGGGCTGGCGCAGCTGCAGCTCGGCGGCATCCTCGATCGTGACCACGCGCTCGTCTTCCGGGATAAAGCCCGACAGTATGTTCAGCAGCGTGGTCTTGCCGCTGCCGGTGCCGCCCGACACCAGCACGTTGACCTTCGCCTGCGACAGCGCCTGCAGCAGCTGCGCCATCGGCGGCGTCAGGCTGCGCAGGTTGACCAGGTCCGCCACCTGCAGCGGGTTCACAGCAAAGCGGCGGATCGACAGCAGCGGGCCGTCGATGGCCGAGGGCGGGATGATGGCGTTGACGCGCGAGCCGTCCGGCAGGCGCGCGTCGACCATCGGGCTGGTCTCGTCGATGCGGCGCCCGACGCGCGACACGATTTTTTCGATCACCTTCATCAGGTGTGCGTCGTCGTAGAACAGGACGTCGGTCAGCTCCAGCTTGCCGCGTCGTTCCACGTAGGTCTGGCGCGCGGTGTTGACCAGGATGTCCGACACCGTCGGATCCTTCAGCAGCGGCTCGAGCGGGCCGAAGCCGAACATCTCGTCGTAGATCTCGACTGTCAGCTGGCGGCGCTCATTGTCGTTTAGCAGCACCTTCTGTTCGTCGACGATCAGGTTGACCAGCGCTGTGATCTCCTGGCGCACCTGCTCCTGCGGATAGCGTGCCAGGCGCTCCAGCTCGACGCGGTCGAGCACCGTTTCGTGCACGTCGCGCTTGAGTTGGTGGTAGCCGCCCGATACGGAGGCTGCCGAGGTCGCAAACTGGATCGCAGCGTGACCGTTGACGGTGAAGGCTGGCTCGGCATTGGCCAGTTGTTCTCGGATCGACATGATGGACTCCTCGTTGGCGTGCGCGGATGACCGTGGCCGGTCGGCTGCAAGCGGCGAAATCAGGTGCTCTTCGCGCGCAGCATCAGGCGGCGCAGCGGCGATGCGGTTTCGGTACGGCTGCGCCGCTCGGCCTCGGCCGGCGTGCACAGCTGCGTGGCCATCGACTGCAGCGCGCGCGTTATGGCGCTGCGCCGGCTCAGCTTGGCCACCGGCTCGCCGTGGCTGATGGCCTCGTCCACCGCGGCCGGGTCGTCAGGCAGCGTGAACGCGGCCTTCATGCCGAAGATCTCTTCCATGGTCGCGCGCGGCATCTCGTGCTTGCGGCCGGTGCGGTTGAGCACCAGGCGGACCTTGTCGGCGGGGTAGTGCAGGGCGCTCAGGATATCGAGCAGCCTGCGTCCCGGACGGCCGAAGGAGATGGCGGGTTCAGCCACCACGCAGATGCGGTCGCTGTGGTCCAGCACAGCGATCGACAGCGGGTCGATGCTCTGGCCCAGGTCGAAGATCACGAAGTCGTAGGCTGGCTGCACCACCGAGAGGATCCACTCGAGCTTGTCCTTCTGGATCTGGCTGGCCTTGACCGGGTCGGACGCGCCCGCCAGCATGTCGAAGTTGTTGTCGACATGCACCAGGCAGGCCTCGAGGAAGGCGCTGTCCATGCGGTCGATCTGACTGCAGATCTCGGGCAGCGTCGAGGGCGGGATCTTGTCGCTGACGATATAGGTCAGGTCGCCGAAGTGCCGGTTCAGGTCGACCACCAGCACGCGCTTGCCCAGATGCCGCGCCAGCGCGTCGCCCAGGTTGGCTGCGATGAAGCTGGTGCCGGAGCCGCCCTTGCACGAGATCACGGAAATCACCTGCCCGTTGTCCTGCGCGCGCGGCACGTGCGTGGCTTCGACGCGCCTGAGTGCCTCGGCCAGCTGCGCCTTGTCCAGCGGCCATGGCAGGACGTCGCGGATACCGGCGCGCATCGCCTTGATCAGCACCTCCGAACTGGGCGCCGGCGTGACCAGGATGCACGGCAACTCGGGATGCTGCTGGCGCAGCAGCTCGACCGCCTGCATCTGCTGAGCGCCGATGACGGGCAGCTCCAGTATCAGCAGGTCGGCCATGCGCAGCCGGCTGGCATGCACGGGAAAGCGGCCCAGTCCCTCCTGCAGCGTCAGGACCTGGAAGTTGCCCACCGCGGCGCTGACCCGGTGGATCTCGGCCAGCCGGTCGGCGTCTTCGGAAACGATCAGAATTCTGAGCATGGTGTGCTCCTGGTTCATGCGCGCTAGTTGCAGATCTTGCCGCCGGTGGAGGAGTCGAGGCTCTCCCGTGGCAGCGTGGTCGAGAACGGAGGCAGCGACACCGTGATCGGCACCACCGGAATAAAGGTCTTGACTGTGACGTCGGTTACGCTGACAGTGACCGAGCGGCAGGTATTGCGCGCCGAATCGTCGTCAGCGTCGCAACCGCTGGGTTCGAAGGCGACCTGTATGTTGCTGGACTTCAGCAAGGGCATCAGGTGCGTCATCCGGTCCTTGATGGCGGTGTCGGTTACGTCGCACACCACCGCGATGCGCGCACCCAGCCGTGTGGCTTCGCCGGCGGTGTTCCAGTAGAACAGCACGCGCGAAAACTCGGCGATGCCGATCAGCAGCATGAAGAAGATGCTTGCGACCAGGGCGAATTCGATCGCGGCTGCGCCGCCCTGGCGCGAACGCAAGCGGGGTGGGCGGATCGGGTTCATAGCACCTGCCTCATTACCGTTGCGATATCGGAGAACGCCAGCGCCCCCACATTGAGATAGCTCTGCATGGGCGAGTAGGTGAAGCCCGAGATCTTCACTTCCACCAGATTAATGGTTCCCGCCGGCGTGCCGGAGCTGCCCCCGCCTTCGTAGATCGCAACGTTGGCAAACTGCTTGCCGGCGCAACCGGTGGAGTCGACGCGGTCGCAGACCACCACCATGGACGTGCTGAGGCCTTTCACCAGTACCGTGCCCCCGCAAGTGGTCTTGCCATACACGGCGACACATTTCGCCTGCTCCACCGGGTAATTCGGCTCGCTGGGCGCGTATTGCGACAGGAAGCGCGCCGCGTCGCGCGTGGCCTTGGCCAGGGCGTTGTACTGGTAGATGGCGCGCCCGAACTCGGCCACGCCGGTCACCAGCATCAGCAAGGGCACCAGCACCAGCGCGAACTCCACGGCGACCGCGCCGCGTCGCTTGCACCTGCGTTGCGAGCATCGCTTCATGATCGGCTCCTATTGCACCAGCACCGGCACGCGCGGGCCATTGCCCGTGCTGGAACCGGGCACACCCTGGGTCGCGCAAGGGCTGGTCGGGTCCTTCGAATCGCCGAGATACTCGATGTAGGTCACGTCCTTTG
The DNA here is from genome assembly GCF_001598055.1 of Cupriavidus nantongensis. NCBI lineage: Bacteria > Pseudomonadati > Pseudomonadota > Betaproteobacteria > Burkholderiales > Burkholderiaceae > Cupriavidus > Cupriavidus nantongensis. The sequence goes on from NZ_CP014844.1 coordinate 1,035,212, forward strand.
CGCTGGGTTCCTGCATCGGCTGCACCAGCAGCATGCAGGCCCAGGAGGCCACTGTGGCCTGCTTGGACGAGGCCAGCTCGTTGCAGTCCACTACCGGCACCTGTACCAGCCTGCGGTCGGCGCCAGCCTGGTGGACCTGCCTGGTCGACGGCGTGCCCTTGGTGACCAGTCCGGCGTTGGCATCGGTCTGGTACGGCTCGTTGGCGGCGCGCTTCTGGATGAAATCCGGATAGGCGTTGCCGCCGTTGGGCGGGTTCCATGAATTGACGCTGTAGGCATAGCCAGTGAAGTCGGGGGCACCATGCTCCGGTCCCTTGTAAGATCCGGCATAGAGCCCGAAGCGGGTATTCCATGCGGGTATCAGTGACGAGATGCTGCCCGGCTGTCCGACCTTGGACCCCACCACCGGCATATCGCACTGTCCGGAGCCTGCAAGCAGATCCGCCAGCTCGGAGGCACCGCCTCCGGGGGGCGACAGGTCGGCCCAGCCAAAGCTGCCGGGACCGTATGGATCCTTCTCGTCCTTCGATCTGATCCAGTCGCCGCGGTTGTATGCGGTCCTGACCGGGTTCGCCGTTTGCGGCGTGCAGACGTAGACCGGAATGGCACAGGCGGTCTGTGCGCTGGTGGTGGTGGCGACCGCCATGGCGTTGACGGTGCTGGGCTGGATATTCATCCCTGGCAGCGCATTGAGGACCTGGATGAACCAGTGCGCAATGCCCGTGCGCTCGGCCGTGCATTTGACGTACTTGATCTTGTCGAGCGCGTAGGGAACCTTGTCCTTGGTATAGAAGGTGTTGTCAGGAGTATCGCTGTACGAGACGTTGAGGTTCTCGAACATTTCCACGGCCTTGCCCTGGAACAGGGCGGCGTTGCTGGTGCCAGTGGTCAGGCCGGCGGCCTCGGACACGAGCAGGGGCGTGGCCCCCGTTACATCGCGCGCGGCCGCCAGCGCGCAGGCATCGACGCTGTTCTGCAGCTCGCTCTTGGTCACATAAAGCTTGCCCAGGTCGAGCGCCAGTCCGACAAAGCCGATCAGCACGGCCAATGACAGCCCCACGATGATGGCCACTGCGCCACGCTGGCGCCTGCGGCGCGTCAGCGTGGGTCGTGCGAAGCCCGATGCAGACATGATCGCCTCCCGCGGTTCCGGTGCTCAGCGGCCGCCGCCACCCATGCCCACGCCGCCATAGCCGCCGGCGCCGAAATCGATGGTCATCGATGGCGTCCCGCCTTGCTGGCCTTTCGACAGGGAACGGTCGAAGTTCTTCATCGCAGCCACGGCGGTCTTGCCGTCGGTACCGGTGACGGTCGGCAGGCCCGCCGGCGCGTCGGGATTGATGATCTGCATCTGCGTGACGGTGGCCAGCGCCACGCCGCGCTGGCCGTCCCATACGGGCGTAGTCGTCATGCAGCCCGACAAGCCCAGGCAGGCCAGGCCGCCCAGCGCCACGACGGTGGCGCCGCGCGTAAGCTTCAGGATCTCGTTCATGGTCGTTCTCCGGTTCTGCGATTGACGCGGGGTCAGTTGCCGCCCGATGCGGTGCGGCTGGCGCTGGCCGCGGCCCTGGCCTGCGCTAGCCGGGCAGCGGTAGCCTCGATGCGGGCAATGCGCGCGGCGGTGTCTTCAGCTGGTGCCGGCGCCGCCGCACTGCTGCGCGCGTGGGGCGTCGGTGCGGGCAGGGACGGGCGCGGGCTGGCGGCCGCAGCAGGCTGCGCTGTGGCCGGCGCCGCCTCGTCCAGCGGCCTGCCGGTGGGCACGGCCGAGACCGCGGTGGCCGGCGCGCCTTCGCTGCGCGGTGCTGCCGGCGGTGCGGCGGGCACTGCGGCCGGCGCGGCGGGCTGCGACGGCGCCGGCGCGGGTTGGGTCGGACGCTTGCCGTCGCCTTCCATATTGCCCATGAAGTACAGCGACAGCGGGTTGGGCGTGGAGAAGCTGTCGGTCGGCAGCGGGTAGTTGCTGGTCTGCATCGGCTTGACCAGGCGCGGCGTGATGATGAACACCAGCTCGGACAGGTCCTGCTGGTATTGCGTGCTGCGGAACAGCGTGCCCAGCACCGGCACTTCGCCGGCACCCGGCAGCGCCTTGAGCGAGCCGCGTGCGCTGTCGGTCAGCAGGCCGCCGATGGCGAAGCTTTCGCCATCGCGCATCTGCACCGTGGTGGAGGCGCGGCGGGTGGTGATCACCGGCAGGATGGTCTGGCCGGACAGCGTGCCGCCGCGAATGGTGGCGCCCGTGGGCGAGAGTTCGGAAACTTCTGGCGCAACCTTCAGGTGGATGCGTCCGTTGGCCAGCACCGTGGGCGTGAACTTCAGGCCCACGCCGAACTCTTCTTCCTGCAGCGTGACGGTGCCGGCCCCGTTCAGCACGTTGGCCTGCGCCACCGGGATATAGATCTTGCCGCCCGCCAGGAAGCTTGCTTCCTGGCCGCTGATGGTGACGAGGTTTGGCTCTGCCAGTATCTTGACCAGGCTGTCGTTCTTCTGCGCGTCGATGGCGAACTCGAACGGCCGATTGTTGGCCTTGCTGCCGAAGATGGCCGTGGACGCCCCGGTCAGCAGCGAAGTCACGAGCCCACCGCTCCAGGAGCCGAAACCGCCTTGCAGATTCACCGCGGAACCGAGCTGGTTCAGCAGCGTCTTGGAGACCTCGGCCACCTTCACTTCCAGCATCACCTGCTGCGGCGTGTCGACCGACAGCATGTTCAGCACGCTGCCCTTCTTGTTGCCGTCGCCGCCCTGCGCCGCGTTGGCGTAGGCCTGCGCGATCTCCATGGCCTGCTGCGCGGCTTGCGCGTTGGTGACACTGCCGGTCAGCACGAGGTTGTCGGCAGCGGTGGTCACGCGGATGCCGGGCTCGCCCGGCAGCAACTGGCCGAGCGAGGTCTGCAGCCCGCCGGCATCGGCGTTGACCACCACGTTGATGATGCTGCAGCTGCCGCTGCGGCCCTGCACGATCATGTTGGTGGTGCCCACGGTGCGGCCCAGCACATAGAGCGTCTGCGGCGACACCATGGTGGCCTGCACCACGCCCGGGTTGCCCAGCGTGCGGTTGCGTACCGGCTCCTGCAGCGTGATCAGCTGCGACTTGCCCACCGGAACCACCACGCTCGATTCACTGCGGATGGCGCCGGTGCAGTTGGGGCCGCGCGCCTCCGCCGAAGTCGCGGCCGGGGCCTGCGCGGCCGGCGCGGCGGCGCCGGGCGTCATGCTGATGGTCATCTGCATCGGGCCCTGCGGCGCCCTGGCGGCGGCCGGTGCGGTGGCCTTGGTCAGGTTGCCGGCCTCGACGGCCGCCTGGGCCGCGGCGGCCACGGGCGTGCACAGGATGGCGGCCAGCACCAGGATGCGGGTGCCGCCTGCGGCGTCGGTTCGTGTCTGGTTCATTTTGAATCTCCCCCCGGAGAGGCTGGGTTGCAGCTCAGGATTTCTCGGATGCCATGGTGCCGGCGTTCAGAAGCACTCGACGCCGCCCTGCATGCCTGCCAGCACGCCGATGCAGGTGCCGCGCGCGGGGGCTGCCGCCACCGTGCGCGTCTTGACCACGGTGCGGGTCTCGGTCTTGGTCACGACCTTGGCCGGCGCCTCCGGTGCCTTGCCCAGCAGCGTGCCCTTGGTGGCGCCGCCGGTGCTGATGTCGGCCACGTCCAGCTGGTTGCGCAGCACCAGCGAGAGCGTGCCCACGCTGCGCGCCACGTCGAGCTTCTCGGCCTGCTCGGGCGTGACTTCCAGCGTCACGGCGTTGACTACCTTGGGCTGGGTCTCGTCGCGGCTGACCTGCTGCGCGACCGCCAGCACCAGGATCTTCTCGAGCACGATCTTCGAGATGCTGCTGTTCTGGTTGGTCTTCGCTTCTTCGTTGGTGTTGACGATCACGTCGACGTAGTTGCCCGGCAGCGCGAAGCCGGCCACGCCGACTACATCGTTGACGCGAACCGTGATGGCGCGCTTGCCATCGTTGATCACCGCCGACAGCCCGCCCTTGGTGCCGACCGGTGCCAGCTTGGCGTCGAGAACGGGTTCGCCGCGTTGCAGGCTGGTGCGGACCACGCGTCCTTCCAGCGCCTTCAGGTCAGTGAAGGCGCCGGGCGGCACGCTGCCCGCCGGCCAGCTGACCATGCGCAGCTGGGCGCCGTTGAGCGGCTGGCCCAGATTGAGGTCGTTGGCCGCCACCACCACCTGTTTGACCGAGCCGGAGGACTGCTGGACCAGCCATCGCGACGCCGATACCACTGCCGCCACGCCGGCGACCAGGGCGATCAGCAGCATCAGGATTGCGCGTGTGTTCTTCATGATGACTCTCCCCTACAGTTGTCCCGAGTATTTGGTAGTGCAGTTCAGCTGGCGGCGCGGTGATCGCCCGCCCATCGGTGCGTCGTGTCCGGAGGCGGCATCGGGGCGACCGCGGTGCGCAACCCGTAGTAGCTCTGCCAGGCGGACAGCAGGCCGGCCTCGGTCACCTGCGCGGCGTGGCCGTGGTACCGCACGCCTGAATCCACCAGGCGCAGCAGGTCACGCGGGATGCAGGCAAGCAAGGGCGTATCGCTGGCGTAGTGCAGGTTGTCGACCAGGAAGTCGAAGACCGCGTCGGTGCTGGTCAGCCCGAACTCGGCGATGGTGCGGTGATACACCTCGCGGTAATCGTCCACCGACAACGGCCCCACATAAAGTTTGCTGCCCAGCCGGCGCAGGAAGGCATCGTCGCCCAGCGCCGTCGGCTCGAGATTGGTCGAAAACACCGGCCAGACATCGAACGGCACGGAGAAGCGCACGCCCGTGTTCAGCGTGAACATGTCGACGGACCGGTCCAGAGGCACGATCCAGCGGTTGAGCAGATCGGTGACACCGACCAGCTGGCGGCCCAGGTCATCGACGATGTAGATGCCGTTGTTGGCCTTCATGTGGGGGGGCGCCTGGTAGAAGCCCGACGTGCGGTCATAGCGCAGATCCAGCATCGACAGCGTCAGCTCGCCGCCGGAAAGCACCACCGGGCGATGGCACAGCGTCCAGCGCCGATCCAGCGAGCGGTGCGCCAGAGACGTCTCGCTGTCGTCGAAAGGAACATGGACAAGCGGGTCGAACACCTGGATGATTTCGCCGCCCACGGTGATGGCGTGTGGCACGGGCACCGCGCCGGGCAGCAGCGTACCGAGCCGTTGCGCCAGGTAGGTCTTGCCGCTGCCGGCCGGGCCGTAGATCATCAGCGCGCGGCAAGTGTTCAGCGCCATGCCGATCGAATCCAGCAGATGGACCGGAATCACCAGGTCATGGAAGGCCGCGGTGACGTCCGCCTTGGTCACGCTCGCGTGGCTGACCGAGTGATGCCTGACGGCATCGAGGTAGGCGTCCAGCGTGACCGGCGCCGTGCCGACATAGCTGCAGCGCGCCGCGGCTTCGGCAGCGCGTGCGTAGCCGGCATCGGTCAGGCGGAAGCGCACGTCCAGATCGCTGGCGCCACGGTGCGCGACTTCCAGCAGGCGCTCGCGCACGGCGACGGCGGCGATTTCATTGACCACCAGTGCCGGCAGCTTGAGCGTGTCGGTCAGTACCGCGAGCGTGACGGTGCGGTGCTGGTAGGCGGCCTTCATCAGCAGCCCGAGCAACTGCGCGACCTCAAGCCCGGTATCGGCAATCGTGCGCGGCAGCACGTGCCACGGCGGCAGCGGCATCGTGCCATGTTCGGCACGCACATTCCTGCCGGTCGCCACGGGCTCGAGGAGCCTTGGTGCATGACCTGTGTCGTGATGCTCGTTCATTGCCGTCCCCCGTTCCCTGTCAGTTCGTTCTTTTGCGGAAGGCGCTGCTGCTGCGGTGCGCCGCCTCGCTTATGTCATGTGCCTGCGAAGAGCACGGTGAGCGTTCCCGCGGCGATCGCCACGCCGTAGGGCATGGAGCCGGCGGACGCGCCGGCCTGTGGTGGTGTGGACCGGGAGCCAGGCGCCACCGAGGCTTTCAGCATGTGTCCCACGCGGGCGAGCGTGGTGCGCCCTTGTCCGGTCGCAAACACCTGGATCAGCGCCCACAGCCCGCCGATCACGAAAGTGGCCAGCGCGATCTTCAGTGCCATGCCGGCGCCCAGCCAGGCGCCCACGGCAGCCATCAGCTTGACGTCGCCGGCGGCCATGCCGCGCAGCATGTAGAAGGGCAGGAACAGTACCAGGCCCACCATCCAGCCCGACAGCCAGGCCAGTGCGCCGGCACTCAGTCCATGCATGGCTACCATCACGGGCAGCGCGGCGATCCACGCGCCGAAGGTCAGCCAGTTGGGAATGCGCCGCCGGTTCAGGTCGATCGCCGCGGCAGTGAGCACGATGCCGATCGTGGCGGGGCCGATGAAGGGCGCGAGGGCGGTGGCGGCTTGCATGGTGATGGGCGCTGGAGCTGGGTTGTCGTCAGGTATGAGCCGGCTGGACGCGGATCCGGATGCGGTTCTCTCAGGGCATCTTGCCGGCGATGCGCTCGTACATGCCTTGCACGGTTTCGCCGAGCGTCACCACGGTGCCGACAATGGCCATGGCGATCAGGCTGCCGAGCAACGCATATTCAATGGACGTGACACCGTGGTCGTCGCGCAGAAAGGCTGGTGCTCTGGCGATAAGCGTCGACATTTGGCGTCTCCGTTGTATGTGTGGGTTGGCCTGCGTGCCGCATGACCGCCCGGAGCCGGGCAGCCATGCGGGCTCGCCAGCTATCAGGCCGGCAGAGCGTTGGTGAGGGTGTCGCCGATGAAGTCGAAGATGATGTTCAGGTTCGTGCCGATCAGACGGACCGAAACGATGATCACGACGGCGATAAGCGCTGCAATCAGGCCGTATTCGATGGCGGTCACGCCGTCTTCGTCACGGATGAATTGCTTCAGCATGGTGGTCAGGTTTTGCATGACAGACTCCTTTGGTTGGGAACAAGCACTGCAGGACTACGGAACTGCGATAGGGCTCTGGATGGCACCGGATATCAGCGCCTGGAAACCCGGCAGCAGGGCGGGCGCAGATTGTGCAGGCATGGAACGGCCACCGGCCGGGACCGCCGTGCTCGATGCGCGGGTTGCGTGACTGCAGCCGGCGTAGCGCCGACGCATGCATGCAACGCGCGGCGCGCTGTACGTGGCCCGAGCGAGCCATACAACGGAATGGCGCGCTGCCGGTGCCTCTGGCGGCAGCAGCGTGGCCGGTCTTCCGGTGTGACATCGCAGGTGGGCGCACGACTGGCATGGTGAAGCTCCCCGTATCGTTCTTGGTTCGATGCCGGCGATCGTTGCGCCGGCATCGCGGCAGCCAGGACTGCGCTGCCGGATGCCTGGCATAGGCAAACGGCGGGCCAGGGCAGCGCAAACCGTTGTGACACAAGGGTTTGCGGGTAGCGCTACGCGGCCGCCGCGGGTTCGGCGGGCCCGCAGGCGGCATTCCGGCAAGGCTTCGTTGCTGGGCGGAAACGCGACACTGGCAAACCATTCGAAGCCCCGCCACGGACGCCCGCGATCGCCCAACGTGCTCGTGTGCGCAGGGCTGATGCGAGCGGGTCGGCATCTTCATCCATAAGCATGAAAAGGCGGTCGCGCGCAGGGGCGGCATGCATCACAAGCCGTAGTCTTCCTGCCTACCCTGACGCCCCGCGCCGCTGCGGGCCAGACTGAGGGATGAGGACGTTCTTTGAAGGGGCTGCGTTTCCGGATCGAAACGTTGCGAATGGGAAAGGGGATGCGAGATGGCCGGCAAATTTCGCGGACATGTCTTCGGAATCCTTGTGCGACAAGGCCTACAGCCCGGAGCGGCCGCTTGATTCAGCTTGGAAACACGAGGCGCGATGGCGGTTCGTGGCTGCAATCCCGGGACATGCATGCAGGCGCCTGTGAGCCAATGCAGGGGGACAGGCGGAATCGAAGGGGAAGCAGTTGAACACAGATGCTCCGCTGCAGAGCTGCGGGACCTGCAAGATGCAGAGGGCGGTGCAGTGCCGCGCGGAATGCGTAGTGCCTGCTCCGAGCGCGGCCGGGTCGCCGGCAACGCTGCCTGTTGTGGACGGCGAAGCATGACGCGACAGCGTGGGCCATGGCGGCCTTGGCCGTGCCGAACCGGGGGCCGCGTATCCAGCTAGCGGGATACGCGCAGGAGCATGCTGAAGACTGCCCTAACGTGCGCGGACGTAGGCGACTGCGACATCATCCTGATGGACCTTGCGCCACGCTGGCAGACCATCGAGCCACTTGGCCGCAGGACTACCGGGTTCCAGAACTGCCCAACGGATCTGGTATCGGTCGAACATGGCCTGCAGGACGCTGGCATCGCCGGAATAGGCCGCCATATACCTTCGCACGAAGTCGTCGCCGTAGAGGTCGGCGCGGCCGTCGATGAGCGGAGGAATGCCGGAGAAAATAAGGTAGCCACCGAAGTTGTAGCTGTTGAAGACCGGCCCGCCTCCGCCGGCCGCCATGGCCGCGGAGACGGCCTCGCGCGGCTGTATGCGCCGATGGTCGTGTTCGATGCCTTTGGCAAGCAGGATGATACTGACCATGAACAATGCCAGGCACAACGCGGTCACGATCCGAAGCAACGGTGCCGAGAGGCGCAGCTTGATCTCCGGACGGATCGCCGCGCGCAACTGGGGCCCGACGCTCGGCATCAGCAACAGCGGGGCAAGCAGCCCGAGCAGTTCGGCATAGCGTGCCGCGGTCAGCGCCAGGTGGACCAGCCCGAAGCACATCACGATCCGCATCGCAGGGAGCCGGAAGCCGAAATAGAGCGCGCCGAACAGCACAAAGCCAAGCCACAGCTCGACCGGCTGCACCAGCCGGAAGTCAGGTGCCTTCCATTCGCCGATCACGCTGAGCGTATAGCTCATGCCGGAGACGTGGAACGGAAATAGCAGGCCATCCACGCCGTGCGGTGTCAGCAGACCAGCGACGACGGTCCCTGCGAGAAAGGGCGTCCACGCCTTTGCGCTCTGGAGCGGTTGCCTTTCGGTGAGGACGGCTTCGGCGGCGAGGGCGGCTGCCAGGCCGATGCCGAGCAGGAAACTGCCATGCAGGTTGGCCCACGCCAGCATGACTAGCAGCAGCCACAGGCTCGGCCGCCTGTTTTGCTGGCGCGCCATCACCAGCTGCGCGGTCCAGATCACCATCAGCGGCCAGGCCATTGCGTGGGGGCGGGCGACCAGGTGCTGGGCCAGCGTCAGGAAGGCGAGCAGGGTTCCACTGAACCCGTGCAGCGGTTCGATATAGCGCAACAGGAACCGCAACAGTACGGTCAGCGTGATGGCGGTCGCCAGCGCGGTGACCAGCACCGGCCCGGCCCAGCCGAGCCAGGCATGGGAGGCGGCAAGGATGACTTCGGCCAGCCATTCATGTGGGACCCACTTGGCACCGTGAAACGAGAAGGAGAATGGATCGGTGGATGGCACTGCCAGGTTGGCAAGCATCCATTTGCCGGCGGCGATGTGCCAGAACGTATCCGCGTCCACCAGCAGGCGGGCGCCGGCGAATGAGATGAGCGAGAACACGCTGAGGCCGTAGAGCGCGGGCCAGAACCACTGCTGCCTGGCGCACTGCTGGAGCAGGGTGTCCGTGCCAGTTGCCCCGATCGAAGTGATATTGGCTTTCATGGTGTCTCGCGATGGCTTCGATGATTGGCCGTTCCCGTCCGTCCGGCGCGCACTTCCCCAATGCGGCCCGCGGGCGCGTTACCTGGTTGCAAGGAGTGCGCCATTGGCGGAGAGGCCTTGGTTCTCCGTGGTTTTTGAGGTTGGCGCGCAGGGCCGGTTCGGCTTGATGGCGATAGATCGTGACCATCGTTTCCTCTTCGAATCGTGCTTAATTTCTTGTTGAACGACGGACTGTGAACGGAGATGGCGATGTGCCGCCGCTTCTGTGCCGAAAGGATGAGCCGGATCGCGCTGCACACTGTGCCTTTGGCCGAGCTGACCACGAAAAGAAGTGGCTTCGTCATGGCGCATCGGGCTTTGCCAGGCCAAGGCGGGCCCGCACGCGGCGTTTCAGGCGAGAAACGCGCACGGATGGCGCTGGCATGGCAGACGTCGCTCGAGACCCGCGTGAACCTAAAGGTCATGCGGGCCCGCACTCGAATCGGGTCGTGATTCAAGCTGGAAACGCTCGCGCAAGGCGGATTTGTGCTGTTGATCAGCGGACGTCGGCAGCGCTTGTATATCGCTGGTTGGCTGACCAGAATGAAGCTATGCATCGATGCGTCGCCGCTGCATTTCCGGATGCAACGCCGCCGATAGCAGGGCTCGGCAGGACGGGCATTACACAACGTGCAATGCCACCCGGCAGCCAAGTCGATAACAAGACCAAGCGCAGGACAGCGCAGGCACGAAGACATCCACCTGCGCCACGCCGTCCGGGGAGAACATCATGTCGGGTCCATACGAAAGCAGGCTGCTGTCTCTTGTAGTGCCCTGCTACAACGAATCCGAGAGCATCGACCAATTCTTCGCCAGCGTGATGCCGGTACTCGAATCCCTCGACGCCCTCCGCTTCGAGATCGTGCTGGTGAACGACGGCAGCACCGACGACACGCTGGACCAACTGATCGCCCATTCGCACCGCGACCCGCGCGTGCGCGTGGTGGACCTGACGCGGAACTTCGGCAAGGAGGCGGCCCTGACCGCGGGCCTTGACGAGGCCCTGGGCGATGCGGTGATTCCCATCGACGCCGACCTGCAGGATCCGCCCGCGCTGATCCCCGAACTGGTCAGGCGCTGGCGCGAAGGCGCCGAGGTGGTGCTGGCGCAGCGCAGCAGTCGCGCCTGCGATTCATGGCTCAAGCGCGTGACGGCAGGTGCCTACTACCGCGTCCATAACCGGCTGTCGGACCAGAAGCTGCCGGTGAATGTAGGGGATTTCCGACTGATGGACCGGGTCGTGGTCAACGCCCTCAAGCAGATGCCGGAGCGCCGCCGCTTCATGAAAGGCCTGTTCGCCTGGGTCGGCTACCGCACCGTGATCGTGCCCTATGAGCGCGAGCCCCGCAGCGCCGGGCATTCCAAGTTCTCCGGCTGGCGCCTGTGGAACTTCGCGCTCGAGGGCATCACCAGCTTCAGCACCATGCCGCTGCGCAGCTGGACCTATATCGGCGTGGCGATCGCCCTGGGAGCATTCGGCTACGGTGCCTTTATCGTGGCGCGCACGCTGGTGCTGGGCATCGATGTGCCGGGCTATGCGTCGCTGCTGTCGGCGCTGCTGTTTCTCGGCGGCATCCAGCTGATCGGCCTGGGGGTGGTGGGCGAGTATGTCGGCCGCATCTACGACGAGGCCAAGGGCCGGCCGATCTACCTGGTGCGGCGCCGCTACCAGGAGACGGGGCAAAGCCGGAGCATGACGTCGGCACGGCGCGTGATCCGCATCGATCGCGGGCAAGTCAGTAACGGCCGCTGAAGCTCAATGCCACCGCCGCCGAGACCCTGCCGCGAATCAATCGCGGTAGGTCCAGACCCGGTGCAGCAGGTAGGTGAACACCGGCACGGTCAGCACCACACCCGCCAGCCCCGCCCAATAGCTGGCGCCGAGCCGTTGCGCGGTCCAAGAGATACCCACGGTCAACGCCAGGCCCAGCAGCGAGACGCCCGCAAAGCGTCGCAGGGTGCGGTGGCGCAAGCGTGAAGAAAAACTCCACAAGGTGTTGAGCAGGTACGAGCACGCCGTCGCGCAGACGAAGGCGACGCAGTTGGCCACCACGGGCGAAGCATCGAGCGCGTTGATCAGCGTGGCCGTGATGGCGACATGCACGCCGGTCGAGGTGGCGCCGGAAAACAGGAACCGCGTGAATTGGCGCAGTCCCGGCGCGGTGCCGCCGGCGTTCACGATGCGCGCAGCACGGCCATCAGCGAAATGCCGAATGGCAGCGACCCGTGCGCGAGCCAGTGGCGCTCGGTGCGGAATACGCGGTGCAGCACGTGGTTGACCGGCGCGGCCGGCAGGCCGGCGCCGGTCGCGTGGCAGCTGCCACGCAGCCGGTCGCCCATGCGCGCGGCGACGGCCAGCGGGAACAGCATCGTGTTGAAATACGACATCCGCTCCACGTGCAGCCCGCAACGGCTGGCCAGCGCGTGCAGCGCGCGCTTGCTGTAGCGGCGCTGGTGATGCAGGAAGACGTCGTGCGCGCTCCATAGCCACTGGTAGGCGGGCACGGTAATGAAGACCGCGCCGCCCGCCTTCATCAGCCTGGCCGCGCAGTCGAGCGAGCCGGCATCGTCGGCGATATGTTCGAGGCAGTCGAGCAGGCAGACCAGGTCGAAGCTGCGCTCGGCGAACGGCATCTGGTCGGGGCACTTGCCGTGGCGCAGGTCGCAGGTGTCGCCGGCTTTTTCTCGTGCCAGGCGCAGCGCGGTGTCGTCCATTTCCACCGCGCTGACCCTGCCGAACTGCGACAGCATCGCCAGGTTGCCGCCGGTGCCTGCGCCGATCTCGAGGATAGCCGCGTGGCGCGGCAAGGCCAGGCCGGAGAGGATGGTGGCGACGATCTCGCGCCGGCCACGGAACCACCAGTGGCTGGCCTCGGTGTCGGCCATCTCGAGGTAGGCGTCAGGGGACATGGGGCGATCCTTCGGTGGGATAAATCGATGCTAGCCCTGCACGCAGATCAACCCCAGGTCTCCCTTCTTCACCTGCAGCTTGTAGTCGCGCATCAGCCGGAACAGCGTCACCCGCGAGATCCCGAGTTCGGCGGCCACGTCGATCAGCCGTTCGTGGTGCCGCTGCAGCGCTTCGACGATGGCGTTCTGTTCGGCGGCCTCGCGGATCGCGGCCAGCGTCAGCGGGCGGTCGTCGGCGGGTGTGGCCAGCTCCAGATCTTCGGGCTGGATCACGCCGTCTTCGCACATCGCCGCGGCGTGGCGGATGCGGTTGATCAGCTCGCGCACATTGCCGGGCCAGGTGTGCAGCTGGATCGCGCGCAGCGCCAGCGGCGAGAAGCCGCGGATGCGCGCCGGCGACTGCTTGCGCACGGTCTCGAGCACGTGTTCGGCGATCAGCAGGATGTCGCTGCCGCGCTCGCGCAGCGGGGGCTGGCGCACGCGCAGCACGCACAGCCGATGGTACAGGTCGCCGCGGAAACGCTCGGCCGCGATCGCGGCTTCCAGGTCGACGTGGGTGGCGGAGATGATGCGCACATCGACCTCGACCGATTCGGTGCCGCCGAGCCGCTCGATGCGCCCGGTCTCCAGAAAGCGCAGCAGGCTGGTCTGGCTTTCGATCGGCATGTCGCCGATTTCATCGAGAAACAGCGTGCCGCCCTGCGCCATCTCGATACGGCCGGGCTTGCGCTTGGTGGCGCCGGTGAAGGCGCCGCGCTCGTAGCCGAACAGTTCCGACATCAGCAGCGTGGGCGGGATCGCCGCGCAGTTGACCGCGATGAACGGGCGCGAGGCCCGCGCCGAGGCGCGGTGGATGGCCTGCGCGGCGAGTTCCTTGCCGGTGCCGGACTCGCCCGAGATCAGCACCGGCGTGTCCCAGCGCGATACCTTCTCGATGCCGCGGAACAGCGACTGCATCGCCGGGCAGCTGCCGATCATGCCGTCAGGGCGTGCCGTGCGCGGGGCCTCATGCTGGGCGCCGGGACGCAGGCGGGCCATGCCGAGTGCGTGGCCGAGGGCTTCCGCCAGGCGCGAGTGATCGAGCGGGGCGGTGTGGTAGTCGACGAAATACAGGCCGAGCAGGCGGCGCGCGGTCTCGCTCAGTGCATGCTGGCCGGCGACGATGCCGATCCAGCCGATATGCCGCTGCGCCAGCCAGGGCTCGAAGGCTTCCAGTTCGACATCGCTGAAAGCGCCTTGCAGGTCCAGCAGCGCGGCCAGCGGCTGGTTGCTTTGCGGCAGGGCCTGCAGGTCCTGCAGGTTCGACGCGAAGATGATTTTCCAGCCGCGCTGGGCGAACAGCCGGCACAGTGTGGCGTCATGGTGCTGCGACAGGTACAGCAGCGGGCGGTTGGCGTACGCGCTCATGAGATTTCCCCGGATTCTTGTTTTTTGCGGAACTGGCGGCCGGCACGGCCGGCCGCTCGTTCCGTTGGCTCTAAGGCTTGCGCCGGCGCATCGTGGCGATGCGGCGCGGCGCGCTCCCCAATTTCTGTTGTTCCACCCCGTTCTTGTCCGGGCACACCGGCATGCCGGCTTGCCGCGGGATTCAGGTGGCACGGACCGCTTGCTTGTGCTCACGGCCCGTGCGCCTGAATGACCTCCGCCTTATCTTGTCGACCCCCATGTCATGGCGGGTGCCGATGCGGGCCAGTTCCTGCCGCGTGGCCCCCGCTTACAGCGCCAGTCCAATTCCCGCCCTGGGTTGCGGGGTCGTCCTGAAACTGATCCTCGGCGAACGCGTGCCAGTATGTTTGCCGCTCTCGTTTCAGACTTCCCCTTTGTTCCGGGCTTCTGTTCGCGCCGACATATCTGCGACGAATGTGCCATGGCGGGATAAGTCATTGAAAATAAAGGGAACTTGTTGTTGTGAACGGCGCACCGCGGGATCGGCGCAAACGAAAACGTTCCGCTCTTGATACGCAGCGCGCCATCCGCGTGTTGCATCGCAAAAAACTTCCAAATGACAAAGGGATGTATCAGACACCTGATCCGAGCCGCCGGTGGACGCCGAGGCATTTTTCCTGCGCCATGCCCACCTGAATGAGGGAGTGCAAAATTCGAAATGCTCACGATGAAGGGCTCCGATACTGCACCTCGACACCCCTCGAAACAGTTTCATTTCCGATACAAGGATTTAAAGGGCATACATCTTCCGCTGACATGGGGCGGCACCACGGACCTCAACCTTTTGGTGCCGGGCACGCGCCGGCAGGCGCGGCGGGATGGAGGCTACGGGCCCGTTGACAAGCCTTCGAACGAATCGCGACGAGGCGGCTCACCCGCTTCTCATCTGTTTGGATGGGGCGTGCAAGTTTTTCATTGTGGCGGGCACGCTGAACCGAATGGTTGCATCGGTGAAACTCGCCCGTCGTGCCGACGCGCTCGATTTGCAGGCGGCGGTTCGGCTTGTGCAGGCGCCAAGCCCTTGATCTGGCTGGGCTAGACGAAAATGATTCGTATTGCCAACTTGGCCGCGCCAAACAATTTCACGGATGAAACTGCCCGGCATTGCCGGAGACGACGGCAGGCGCCTGTGCGCCTTCGAGCCGCACCTGTTCCTGCAGCCAGGCATGGAACTGCTGGATGGCCTTTTCGCGCGGGTTGCCCTCGCGCCAGGTCACCCAGTAATGCAGGCTCGACGGGATCCGGGTGGGGCCGATCTGCACCAGCTCGCCGCTGGCCAGGTAGTCGTGCGCCAGCTGCGCGCGCGCCGTCGCCACGCCCAGGCCGGCCACGGCGGACTGCAGCATCAGGCCGGCGTCCTGGAAGATCGGGCCGCGCTCCGGTTCGTCGCCGGGCAGGCCGGCGGCCTCGAGCCAGTCGCGCCAGGGGCGCAGGGCAAAGCGCAGCATCGGCAGGCGCGGCACGTCGGCCAGCGTAAAGCCCGGATAGCGCGCCAGCAGCGCCGGGCTGGCCACCGCGATCACGTGGTCTTCGATCAGGTTGTGGCACTCGAAGCCGGGCAGGTCGATGCGCTGGTGCCAGATGCCGACGTCGACGCTGTACGGGTCCGGCGGCGTGATCTCGGCGTGCAGCCGCAGGTGCAGGTCTAGCGACGGCACCTGGGCGTGCAGGCTGGGCAGGCGGCGGATCAGCCAGGCATTGGCGAGGTCGGCCATCACGCTGACCTGCAGCCGGATCACCGGCGGCGCCGCACTGTTGCCGGCCTCGCGCAACGCGCTTTCGATGTCGTCGAGCGCGCCGCGCACCTGTTCGGCCAGCCGCGCGCCCACGCTGGTGGGCGCCATCTGGCTTCCGCTGCGCTGGAACAGCTTGGTGCCCAGGCTGGCTTCCAGCGCGCGGACATGGTGGCTGATGGCGCTGTGGGTCAGGGCCAGCTCCTCGGCCGCGCGCGAGAAGCTGCGATGGCGCGCGGCGGCCTCCAGTGCTCGCAGCGCTTGCAGCGGCGGCAGGTGGACGGGGTGACGGGCGGGACGCGGGGCGGGTCTGGCGGGGGCTTTGGCCATGGCCGTCAAATTTTACTCACAATTGCCGCGGGTATCTTTCGTTGGCTTTGCACCGGGATGGGGAAGACAATGCATGCCATCATGACGACTTCGACTTCCAACTTGTCTTCCGTGCCCTCGCAGCCCTCGCACCAGCAACCGGCCGCCGGCGCGGCGGCCAGCGCGCGCTGGCGCGTGCTGGTGGTGTTTTCGCTGGGCTTCCTGGTGTCCTATGTGTTCCGCGGCGTCAACCTGGGCTTTGCGCCGCACCTGACGCGCGAACTCGGCCTCAATGCCGGCGACCTGGGCCTGCTCACCAGTTTCTATTTCCTTGGCTTTGCCTGCGCCCAGCTGCCGGCGGGCATCCTGCTGGACCGCTACGGCCCGCGCCGCACCGAGGCGGCGATGCTGCTGGTGGCGGTGGCCGGCTCGCTGGTGTTCGCGCTCGCGCCCGGCATGGCCGGGCTGGCCGCGGGCCGGCTGCTGATCGGCGTGGGCGTGTCGGTGTGCCTGGGCGCCGCGATCCAGGCGCTGTCGATGTGGTTCCCGCTGTCGCGCATGCCTTTGCTCAACGGTGTGGTGATGGCTATCGGAGGCCTGGGTGCGGTGCTGGTCGGCACGCCGCTGTCGTGGCTGCTGTCGCTGACCGACTGGCGCACGGTCAGCATCGGCCTGGCCGGCGTGTCGCTGGCGATGGCGGCGCTGCTGTGGTTCAGCGCGCCCGACAAGCCCCGCGTCGGCAAGGAAAGCCTGCGCGAGCAGCTGCGCGGCACGCGCCAGATCCTGGGCAGCGAACGCTTCTGGCGCGTGGTGCCGCTGACGCTGCTCAACCAGGGCGTATTCCTGGCGGTGCAGACGCTGTGGGTGGGCGCCTTCCTGCGCGATGTGCCGGGCTACGATGCGGGCACCAGCGCGCGGCTGGTATCGGTGATCGGCTTTGCCATGATGGCCGGCTGCGTCGGCTCGGGCTGGGCCGCGCGCTACCTGGAGCGCCTGGGCGTCAGCCTCTATGCCTTTGCCGGCGCCGGCATGACCGGCTTTATCGTGGTCCAGCTGCTGCTGATGGCGCAGGTGCCGCTGCCGCCGGTGCTGCTGTGGGCAGCCTATGGCGTGTTCGGCTCGAGCGGCATCCTGACCTATGCGGTGCTGGCGCGCAGCTTCCCGGATGCGCTGATCGGGCGCGCTACCACGGCGCTGACGCTCACCGTGTTTCTCTCCACCTTTGCCTGCCAGGTGGGCGTTGGCTTCGTGCTGGACCTGTGGCCTGCCAGCGGCGGCCATTACCCGAAGGCGGCGCACCTGGCGGCGTGGGCCGGACTGGTGACGCTGCAGGCGCTGGCGGCGGTGTGGTATGCGCTGGGCGGGCGGCGCGCTCGCCGCGAGGCGGCTGCCGCAAGCTGATCCGGGGTGCTACGGATTACAAAAACACCGGCCGATCATCCAGCTCGTTCGGGTTATGCCCGCCATCCGACGGGAAGTGCGTGGCCAGCAGGCCATGGATGCGCGCCACCGTGACCAGCACCGGCCGCACCGACAGGTCCTGCCTGAGCCCCTGTGCCAGTTCGTCGCACAGTTCGCGCCAGGTGGCGGGCCCCACGCTGGCGTCGATGCCGCGGTCGGCCAGCAGTTCGACGGCGTGGTCGGCCAGGTTGATGTAGAGCAGCACGCCGGTCTTGTCCGCGGTGTTCCAGACTTCGAGCGCGCCGAACAGGAAGCGCGCGCGCTCGCGCGGCGTGACGCCGGCCCAGGCGTCGCCGACCGGCAGGCTGGCCTCGATCACCACGCGGATCTCGCCGCGGTGGCTGGATTCGCCGGCGTGCACTGCGTGGTGCAGCTGCTGTTGCGCTTCGGGCGGAAAGTGCCTGCGCGCGGTGCCGGCGGTGGTGGCGATATGGTGCAGGGCGCGTTTGAGATGCGGCATGGTCGTCGTTCCTCGTGCTGTCACCAGTTGCCGGACGCGCCGCCGCCGTCGAAGCCGCCGCCGCCCCCGCCGCCAAAGCCACCGAAGCCTCCGCCGCTGCCACCGCCGCCGCCAAAGCCGCCGCCCCAGCCGCCGCTGCGCCGGCCCCAGTCGTGCCCGATGGTATAGCCGCCCAGCCCGCCGAGGCCGCCGGCGATCACGTCGCGGCCGCGCCGGGTGGTGACGATCTGCGGCCCGCGCCGGCGCAGGATGGCGCTCAGGAAGAAGAACACGATGATCGCCAGCGGCAGCAGCGCCGGCAGCCATTCATCCAGCGCCGAGGCTTGCTGCGCCTTGCGCTGCGGCGCCGCCAGGCCCTCCTTGTCGATGGTGGCCTGGATCGCCGAGATGCCGGCCGCGAGCCCGCCGTAGAAGTCGTTCTGGCGGAAGTGGGGCGCCATCACATCCTGCAGGATGCGCTTGGACATGGCGTCGGTCAGCGAGCCCTGCACGCCCCGGCCCACCTCCAGCCGCATCTTGCGTAGGCCGGGCGGATTGTCCTTGGCGATCAGCACGATCACGCCGTCGTCGATGCCCTGGCGCCCGGCGCGCCAGGCGTCGGCCACGCGTATGCTGTAGGCGTCGATCGGCTCCGGATCGGTGGTGGGCACCATCAGCACGAAGATCTGGCTGCCGCGCTGTTGCTCGTATTCGGCCAGCACGTTCTCCAGCGCGCCGCGCTGCTGGGGCGTCAGCGTGCCGGTCAGGTCGGTGACGCGCTGGGTCAGCGGTGGCACCGCGACGAAACCGTCGGCCGCCAGCGCCGGGCCGCCCAGCAGGGCCGCCAGCCACAACAGGGCGGCGGCGAGCCAGCCGTGCACGTGGAACCAACGCCGGGGGTGGCGCATCGCTGCCATGCCGGTCAGAACTTGACCGCGGGCGGCGTGGAGATGGCCTTCTCGTTTTCCACGGTGAACGAAGGCTTGACCGGGTACTTGAAGATCATCGCCGTCAGGTTGGTCGGGAAGCTGCGCGCCAGCACGTTGTACTGCTGCACGGCGGCGATATAGCGCTGGCGCGCCACGGTGATGCGGTTCTCGGTGCCTTCAAGTTGCGATTGCAGGTCGCGGAACGAGGCATCGGCCTTGAGCTGCGGGTAGTTCTCGGACACTGCCAGCAGCCGCGACAGCGCGCCGGACAGTTCGCCCTGCGCCTGCTGGAAGCGCTTGAAGGCTTCGGGGTCGTTCAGGGTTTCGGGCGAGACCTGGATGCTGGTGGCGGCGGCGCGTGCCTTGGTCACGGCTTCCAGCGTTTCGCGCTCGTGCGAGGCGTAGCCCTTGACGGTATTGACCAGGTTGGGAATCAGGTCGGCGCGGCGCTGGTACTGGTTGATGACTTCGCCCCAGGCCGCCTTGACCGCCTCGTCCTTGGCCTGGAAGTCGTTGTAGCCGCAGGCCGACAGCAGGCTGGCCATGACCGCCAGCACCAGCCAGCGCAACACGGACAGCGGCGAGCGGGTGGTCAGCGAAGAGGACGAGGATGCGCGCATCGGAGGCTCCGGCGATTGGACGAACTCCAAGTGTAGCGCACCGCCCTTGCCGTCACGCGTGGGCCGCCGGCGCAACCTGGCGCCGGGCGGGCCGCATGGCGTCAGGCCGCCGTGAAGGCCTTGCGCGCGGCGTCGAAGGTGGCGTCCAGGATGGCGTCGTCGTGCTGGGCGGAGACAAAGCCGGCTTCGAATGCCGACGGCGCCAGGTAGACGCCGTGCTCCAGCATGGCGTGGAAGAAGCGGTTGAAACGCGCGGTGTCGCTCTGCGTGACTTCGGCAAAGCTGCCGGGCACGCCGTCGCGGAAATAGAGGCCGAACATGCCGCCGACCGCATCCGCGGCGAACGGCACGCCCGCGGCCCGGGCGGCTTCGGCCAGGCCATCGGCCAGCTTGCGCGTTTGCGCGGCCAGGCGGTCATAGAAGCCGGGCGCCTGGATCAGCTTGAGCGTGGTCAGCCCCGCCGCCACCGCCAGCGGGTTGCCCGACAGCGTGCCGGCCTGGTACACGCCACCCAGCGGCGCCAGGCTGGCCATGATGTCGCGCCGTCCGCCGAAGGCCGCCGCCGGCATGCCACCGCCGATGACCTTGCCCAGGCAGGTCATGTCGGGGCGGATGCCGTAGTGCGCCTGCGCGCCGCCCAGCGCCACGCGGAAGCCGGTCATGACTTCATCGAAGATCAGCACCGCGCCATCGCGGCTGCACAGTTCGCGCATGGCCTGCAGGAAGGCAGCGCTGGCGCGCACCAGGTTCATGTTGCCGGCCACCGGCTCGACGATCACCGCGGCGATCTCGCCGGCATGCTTGGCGAAGGCCTGTTCCAGCTGCTCGACGTTGTTGTACTCCAGCACCATGGTGTGGCGCGTCACGTCGGCCGGCACGCCGGCCGACGACGGCGCATTGCGGGTGGTGTCGGCAAAGGTCAGCAGGCCGGAACCGGCCTTGACCAGCAGGCTGTCGGCGTGGCCGTGGTAGCAGCCTTCGAACTTGATGATCAGGTCGCGGCCGGTAAAGCCGCGCGCCAGGCGCAGCGCGCTCATGGTGGCTTCGGTGCCGGAAGAGACCAGGCGCACCTGCTCGATCGACGGCACCAGCTTGCAGATTTCCTCGGCCATGGTGATCTCGGCCTCGGTCGGGGCGCCGAACGAGAAGCTGTGCGCGGCGGTTTCCCGGACCGCGCGCACCACCTCCGGATGGGCATGGCCGACGATCATCGGGCCCCACGAGCCGATGTAGTCGATATAGCGCTGGCCGTCCGCGTCCCACATATACGCGCCCTCGGCGCGCGTGATGAAGCGCGGCGTGCCGCCCACCGAACGGAAGGCGCGCACGGGCGAATTGACGCCCCCGGGAATGGTCTGCTGGGCGCGGTCGAAAAGCTGCTGATTACGGGACATGGCGTTGAGGTGAGGACAGGACTGCAGGGATCGTGCTCGGCGGGCCTGGGCCCGGGCGTTGACATGCGGCAAAAACAGCGGAAGTTCGCTGCAATTGCCTGCCAATCCGGCGCTAACGAGCCGCTAACGGGAGCGAACACGGCGGAACTGGCCCGATTCCGGCCCTCGCGCGGCTGGCGCCGGCGGCACGGTTTCGGTACCATCTGCGCTGGATTTTAATGGAGAGTGGCCAGAGCCTGTTATGGAATACAAGACTTGGATGTGCCTGATCTGCGGCTGGATCTACGACGAAGCCGCAGGCGCGCCGGAAGACGGCATCGCCCCCGGCACCCGCTGGGAAGACGTGCCGATCAACTGGACCTGCCCGGAATGCGGCGCGCGCAAGGAAGATTTCGAGATGGTCGCGATCTGAGCGGCCACTATTTAGAAGAACGACAAAACGGCCGGCGTACCCGTCGCGCCGATGCGACAGAACGCCGCCGGGGGCTGGCCGCACCGGATTGACGGCCCCCCGGCGTCTTGTCACACTCTGTTGCAAAAATGACTGGCTGTCCCTCCGCCCGCGGCGGGGAGGGCGGCGGGCAGATGCGGGGATCACGCATCGCCACTGCCGGGCTCAGCCCGGCCTTGGAAGGGAAATAAAAGAATTTCGGGGGTCCGTCGGGGCGCGCATGGGTCGCGCTGCTCCGCACGGGTGTTCTCTGGTGCTTGCCGGCACTCCGCCAGGAGCCGCTGGTCGCGGGAACAACATGCGGGTCGCTCATCTAGAAGAAAACCAGCGGGTCAATACCGCCGGCGCCCAGGGTGCGGCGCCCGGCGTTCCTGTTCCGGGTACCGCGCCGGACATCAAGCAGGACCTCAAGCCCGGAATCGCTCCACCGCCGCGCCGCAAGGTGCTGGTCATCGACGATTCCAGCACCATCCGCCGTACCGCGGAAATCTTCCTGGCACAGGCCGGGTACCAGGTAATGCTGGCCGAGGACGGCTTCGAGGCGCTGGCCAAGGTGGGCGAGCTGCATCCCGACCTGGTCTTCTGCGACATCCTGATGCCCCGGCTGGACGGCTACCAGACCTGTTCGCTGATCAAGAAGAGTCCGCGTTTCCACGCCATCCCCGTGATCATGCTGTCCTCGCGCGACGGCGTGTTCGACCGCTCGCGCGGCCGCCTGGTCGGCGCGCATGACCACCTGGCCAAGCCATTTACCCGCGACGCGCTGCTGCAGGCGGTGCAGGCCTGCCTGCCGAGCCAGCCCGCGGGCGAGGCGTTGCCGGCCTGAACCGCAGGCACGCCGTGTACGAATCGAAGGAAACCCCATGACCGCCATTCACAAGATCCTGATCGTCGACGACTCCCCGACCGAAGCCCTGTTCATGTCCGACCTGCTCGGCAAGCGCGGCTTCAAGGTCGCGGTTGCCAGCAACAGCGAGCAGGCTTTCGCCCGGCTGCAGGCCGAAGCTTTCGACCTGATCCTGATGGACGTGGTGATGCCCGGCCAGAACGGCTACCAGGCCACCCGCGCGATCAAGCGCGACGACCGCTTCAAGGACATCCCCGTGATCATGTGCACCAGCAAGGGCCTGGACACCGACCGCATCTGGGGCATGCGCCAGGGGGCGTCGGACTACATCGTCAAGCCCGTCGACGGCGAAGAGCTGCTGGGCAAGATCGCCGCGCTGGCGCACTGAGCCCACCCGCGCCGCCCGCGCCGGCCGCACGGCACACCACTGCCACCAGTTCCGGGGACCGCCATGAACGCGCCACGCCAAGACCTCCGCGCCCGCCACACCCGCCTGCAGGACTACCAGGCCATGCTGGCCCGCCGGCTGCGCGAGGCGCGCAGCTTGCCGGCCGCTGACAGCTACCTGGCGCTGCAGGTGGGCGCGCGCCACTGGCTGCTGCCGCTGGCCGATGCCGGCGAGGTGCTGGATATGCGCCAGCCCAGCCCGGTGCCGCTGACGCAGCCTTGGTACAGCGGCCTGGTCAACGCGCGCGGCAGCCTGCTGGGGGTGATCGACTTCAGCCTGTTCTGCGGCGGCGCGCCGACGCCGCTGCAGCCGGGCAGCAAGATCGTGGTGCTGTCGCGCGACGCCGAACGCGCCTGCGCGATCCTGGCCACGCGCGTGGCCGGGCTGCGCCATGCCGCCGACCTGGGTTTGCCGCACGGCGATGCCGCTGCCGCCGGACCCGAGCCGGCGCCGGCCTGGGAAGGGCAGCGCTATGCCGACCGCGAGGGGCGCGACTGGCAGGTGCTGGACGTGCGCGCGCTGCTGGATGCGCCCGCCTTCCTGCAGGCGGGCCGGGCCGCCGCCTGACGCGCGCGGCCGCTCACGCCAGGCACAGACAATGACGGCGCGCAGGCCAGAGCCTGCCGCACCCGGCACGAGCCGCCGGGGATGACAACGATAAAACGGAAGAGGGTGCCATGGGTTTCAAGAATTTCAGCCTGGGCCGGCGCACGCCGGCAGCCGACGCTGCCACCAGCCTCGCCGGTGCTCCGGACGGGCCCGACCTGGCCTATGCCACAGGCCCCGAACCCGCGCCCGTGCCGCCCGCCGCCGCAGGGCTGGGCGCGACCCCGCTGGAGCACCTCGGCCGCTGGCTCGGGCGCATGCCGTTCGCCTCGCAGCAGCGGCTGCTGACCGTGGGCGTGGTGGTGTCGCTGGTGGCGCTGCTGGGCTCGGTGTACCTGGATAACCGCATCGCCAACAATGCCGCCGCGCAGATCGAGGTGGCCGGCGACATGCTGATGCACTCGCAGCGCCTGGGCAAGGCGGTGCCGGTCGCGCTGCTCGGCAATGCGCAGGCCTTCACCCAGCTGCGCCAGTCCCGGGACGCCCTGTCGGGCGACCTGAAGGCGCTGCAGCAGGGCAGCGACGAAAAGCGCGTGCGCGCCACCACCGGCGCGGCCGAGCCGCTGCTGCAGACCGCCATGCAGTCCTGGTTGCGTTCCGAGAAAAGCGCGGCCGACGTGCTGGCGCAGCAGCCGGTGCTGACCACCATCGGCCAGACCCTGCAGATTTTCAACGCCTCCAACCCCGAACTGCTCGAAGCGGCCGAACAGGTGGCCGCGATCAAGCTGCAGTCCGGCGCCAATGCGCGCGAGGTGGCGGCCTCGGCGCAGCTGGTGATGCTGACGCAGCGCCTGGGCAAGAACCTGAACGAGTTCCTGGCCGGCGAAGGCGTCAACCCCGAGACCGCGTTCCTGCTGGGCAAGGACACCAACACCTTCCGCGAGACCCTGGACGGCCTGCTCAACGGCAGCGAGGCGCTGCGGCTGTCCGCCGCCACCGACGAGGAAACGCGCGGCTACCTGCAGCAGCTGTCGCAGCGCTTCGAGGCGGTGCAGAAGACCACCCAGACCATCCTGCAGAACCTGCCCGGGCTGATCGCGGCCAAGCGCGCGCAGCAGCAGATCTTCAACGACAACGAGGCCCTGCGTGCCGAACTGTCGGCGCTGCAGCGCGCCTACGCGGAGTCGGCGCGCAGCCGTCCGGTGACACTGGGCGCGACCGTGGTGTCGGCGGCGCTGACGCTGCTGTGCCTGGTCGGCCTGGCCGCGCTGTACCTGCGCGATTCGCGCATGCGCGCGCTCGAAGCCGAAGCGCGCGAGCGCGAGGCCGAGGCCCGCCGGCTCGACGAAAAGCGCAACAACGACAATACCCAGAAGGCGATTCTGCAGCTGATGAACGAGCTGCAGGACATCGCCGACGGCGACCTGACGCGCCAGGCCACCGTGACCGAGGACATCACCGGCGCCATCGCCGACTCGGTCAACTACACCGTGGAAGAACTGCGCGAGCTGGTCGGCCGGGTGCAGCAGACCGCGGGCGAGGTGACGCAGGCCTCGGGGCAGGTGCAGGCCACCTCGACCCAGCTGGTGTCGACCACCGAAGAGCAGTCGCGCCAGATCCGCCAGACCGGCGAGTCGGTGGTGGAGATGGCCGACCGCATCACGCAGGTATCGCGCGGCGCGGCCGAGTCCGCCAACGTCGCGCGCGCCTCGCTGTCCGCGGCGGAACAGGGCCAGCAGGCAGTGCAGAACGCGATTGCCGGCATGAACGACATCCGCGAGCAGATCCAGGAAACCTCCAAGCGCATCAAGCGGCTGGGCGAGTCGTCGCAGGAGATCGGTGAAATCGTCGAGCTGATCTCGGACATTACCGAGCAGACCAACGTGCTGGCGCTGAACGCCGCCATCCAGGCGGCGTCGGCGGGCGAGGCCGGGCGCGGCTTCTCGGTGGTGGCCGAAGAAGTGCAGCGGCTGGCCGAACGCTCCGGCGAGGCCACCAAGCAGATCGGCGCGCTGATCCGCACCATCCAGACCGATACCCAGGACGCGGTGCACGCGATGGAGCGCAGCACCCAGGGCGTGGTCGAAGGCGCGCGGCTGTCGGACCACGCCGGTGCCGCGCTGGTCGAGATCGGGCGCGTGTCGCGCCAGCTCGCCGAACTGATCGAGCAGATCTCGCAGTCCACCTCGCACGAGGCCGACCTGGCCACCACCGTGGCGCGCCATATCGAACGCATCCTGCAGGTCACCGAGCAGACCACCACCGGCACGCGGCAGACCGCGCAGTCGGTGCGCCAGCTGACGCTGCTGAGCGAGGAGTTGCGCAACTCGGTGTCGCGCTTCAAGATCGCCTGAGCGGGAAGCCGTCATGTCCCTGAATTCCCCGATCCCGCGCGAGCCGGAAGGCCCCGACGTCCAGCCTGAACCAGAACCCGCCCCGTTGCCGGCCAGCGCGCAGCCGTCGCCCGACGGCGGCACCGCGCGCGACCTGTCCGGCCTGGCGTGGCTGGCGCCCAGCCTGCGCAGCGCGCTCGAAGACGCCGCCGCGGAGCTGGGCCACTATGTCGACGAAGTGCGCCAGGCGCCCGAGGCGCTGGGCGCGCGCGATACCACCTCGCTGCGGCTGGCCGGCCAGCACTTGCACCAGGCTGCCGGCGCGGTGCATATCGTCGGGCTGCGCGGGACCGATCCGTATTGCCAGGCGCTGCGCCGGCTGCTCGATGCCATCGACGCCGGCACCGTGGCCGCCGGCCCGGAGGCGCTGGCGGTGTTCCGCGCCGGCGTGCAGGCGCTGGCCGAGTATGTCGACGACCTGATGGCCGGCGACGACGAGGCCCCGCTGCGCCTGTTCCAGCCCTATGCGGCCGTGCTTGCCCGGCTGGGCGAGGAACGCGTGCATCCGGCCGACCTGTGGCTCGACGAGCTGCAGATGCTGCCCGGCATGCTGCTGCCGCCGAAGGGGCCGGCCGCGGTCACGCGCGCGCGCCAGCAGTTCGAATCGGCGCTGCTCAAGGCGCTGCGCCTGCCGACGCCATGCGCCGACGCGGCGCTGCTGCGCGAAGCCTGGCTGCCGCTGCACGCTGCGTTGGAGGAACTGCGCGCCAACGAGCAGGAAGCGCGCCGCGCCGCCGACCATCCCGACCGCGGCGTCTGGCATGTGCTCGGGCTGGTGTGCCGCGCGCTGGCGCTGCGCCTGCTGACGTCGGACCTGCTGGCCAAGCGCTTTGCCGGCCGCGCCAACCTGCTGCTGCGCCAGTACCAGCAGGGCCATGTGCGCGTGCCGCAGGCGCTGCTGAACGACGCGGTGTTCCTGCTGGTCTGCACCGGGCTGGCCGGGGGCGGCGATGGCGACGAGCGCGACGAGCGCGACGATGCCGACGCGGCGGCGCTGCGCGCCGACATCGCGCGCACGCTGGCGGCGTTCCGCCTCGATGCCGCCCACGCGCAGGCCCATGCCGATTTCCGGCTGCGCTACTACGGCTGGCTCGACCCGATCGACACGCGCAACCTGCAGCAGGCCGCGGCCGGGCTGGAACGCGCCGCCGCCACGGACCAAGCCGCGTGGGAGATCGCGCTGGCCGCACTGGCCGAGGCCGCGCAGCCGCTGGCGCAGCCGGCGCTGCAGCGTTGCCTGGCGCAGGCCGCGATGCTGGGGCGCCAACGCGATGCCGGCGATGCGCTCGGCGCCGCCGGCATCGCGCTGTTCCTGTCGCGCGCGCTGGCGCTGCCGTGGCGCGTGCACGGACAATCCGCCCATCCGGCCGCGGCATTCTTCGCCGCGCAGTGCGACGCGCTCGCCGCCTGCCTGGCGGACCCTGCCGCTGCCGCGCCGGCCTGGCTGGCGCGCATGGTCGACGAGGCGCGCGCCCAGGCGCAGCGCAGCGAAGCCGTGGCGCAACTGCGCGCGCAACTCGACAGCGGCGAAGCGTGGCTCGACAGCTATGACCGCAATGCGGCGCGCGCCGACGGCGTCGCGCACCTGCGCGACGCGCGCCAGGCCTTTGCCGCGCTGGCGGGAACGCTGGCGCAGCTGCGGGCTTCGTCGGCGCTGCCGGGCGCGCTGGCCGGCGAGGCCGCGCAGGCCGGCGCGGCCGTGGAGGCGGTCAGGACCCGCCTTGCCGATGAGGGCGAGCTTGCCGACGCCGGCTCGCGCGCGGCGCTGTTGCGTACGGTGGCGGCGGAACTGGGCGTGGTCCATGCGTTCGCCGATGCGCTCGAATTCGGCCGTGCCCGCCACGCCGAGCTCTTGCCGGAGGTTGCTGCCGCGGGCGACGCGCATGCGCCGCAGGATCCGCTCGACGCGGCGCGCGCCGCCGCCGACGAAGCGCTGCGTGCCGGCGCCGTTGCCGACGCGCCGGCGGTGCAGCGGCTGCGCGCCGCGCTGCAGGCGCTGGCCGACCAGGCCGCGATCGACGACGACGCCGCGCTGCGCCGCCAGGCCGCCGACGCCGTCACGCAGTGCAACGCCTGGCTTGCCGGCAGCGACGACGCCGGCGCGCGCCTGGTGATGGCGCTCGCCGCGATCCCGGCGGAGCCCGCGCCGGTGCCGGCCGGCTCAGCCACGCCGCCCACGCCGTCCATGCCCGCGGCCGGCGACCACGCCGCCATCGATGCCGAGCTGCTCGACATCTTCCTCAACGAGGCCGACGAGGTGCTGGGCGGCATCGCCGGCGACCTTGGCGCCGGTGTCGAGGCGCTGCGCGATGCCGACATGCTCAGCCGGGTGCGGCGCGCGTTCCACACGCTCAAGGGCTCCAGCCGCATGGTCGGCCTGCATCGCTACGGCGAGGCGGCATGGGCGGTGGAGCAGGTGATGAACCTGTGGCTGGCCGAGGCGCGCGAGCCGGCGCCGGCGCTGCTGGCGCTGCTGCGCCGCGCGCATGCCGAGCTGTCGGCATGGGTGGCGCGGCTGCACGGCGACGCCGCGGCGTGGCACGACATCGCACCACTGGTCGCGGCCGCCGAGGCGGTGCGCGATGCCGGCACCGCCGCTGACATGGCGCAGGCTGCGCCCGACGTGGTTGCAGAGGATGCGCCGAACGAGCATCCGGACGCAGCCGAATCGGAAGCCGATACGGACACCGATACGGACACCGATACCGACGCCGCTGCCGACACCGGCACGCCCGACCACAACGTGATCCCGTTCCGGCTGGCCGGCGGCCTGTCGGACGAGGACGACCATTACAAGGTCATCGGCCCGGTGCGCATCGGCCTGGCGCTGTACAACGTCTACCTGCAGGAGGCCGATGGCCTGCTGCGCCAGTTCGCCACCGATATCTCCGAATGGCGGCACGAAGCCCATCCGTGCCCGAGCGAGCTGGCGCTGCGCGTCGCCCACACGCTGCAGGGCAGCGCGTCGACCGTGGGCCTGGAGCCGGTGCGCGAGATCGCCGAGGCGCTGGAGGCATTGCTGCTGCAGCTGGGCTCGCATCCGGTGGCGATGCATGCGGGCGATTTCCGCCTGCTCGAGCAGGCCGCCGAGCGCATGCGCGGCATGCTGCACCAGTTTGCCGCCGGCATCTGGCCGCAGGCCGATGCCGCATTGCGCCGCAGCCTGGCCGAGTTCGGCGAGCGCGCGCTGCTGCGTCCGCGCGTGGCGCTGCCCGCGCCGCCGCCGGCCGAGGCCGATGACGCGATGGCGCAAGTGTTTGGCCGGCTGCCGCCGGCGGCCGAAGCCGAAGCAGCTGATGAAGCCCCTGCAGCGCCGCCTGTCTCCGCGCACGATGCGGTGGTGATCGCGCTGCCGACGCTGCCGCGCGCGTCCGACACGCCGGCCGCCGACGCCGACGCCGACGCCGACGCCGACGCCGGCACCGCACCCGACCCGGCGCTGGTGCAGATCTTCCTGGAAGAGGCGCAGGGCTCGCTGCCCGAGCTGGGCAAGCTGTTGCGCGGCTGGGAGGCCGCGCCCGACGACGCGCGCCATGGCGGGCTGGTGCTGCGCGCGCTGCATACGCTCAAGGGCAGCGCGCGCATGGCTGGCGCGATGGCACTGGGGCAGGCCGCGCACGAGATGGAGACGCTGCTCGACAGCACGCTGCGCGGGCAGGGGCAGCAGCCGGTTGCGCCGAAGGTGTTCGAGCGGCTCTACGCCTGGTACGACCGCATCCTGGCGCATGCCGAGGCCCTGCAGGCCGGCCGGCTGCTGCCGGCCGACGATGCCGATGTGGTCAACGGGCTGGCCGATCCCGGGCAAGCGGCCGACGCCGCCGTGCGCGAGCCTGAAGGCGCCGAAGCTCCGGGCGCATCGCCCGCAGAGGCGCCTCTGCCTGAACTGCCCTTAGTGCCGGGGCCTTCCGACGTGATGGTGCCGATGCCGCCGGCCGCTCCGCTGGCTCCGCTTGCACCGCTGGCATCGGCCGAGCCGCAGCGTGCGCTGGTGCGCGTGCAGGCGCGTGCGCTCGACACGCTGATCAACGAGGCCGGCGAGGTCGGCGCCACGCGCGCGCGCCTGGACAGCGAGCTCGAGGCGATGCGCGCCTACCTGGGCGAACTGAACGACAACGTCGCGCGCCTGCGCGGCCAGCTGCGCGAGATCGAGATCCAGGCCGAATCGCAGATGGCATCGCGCATTGCCGATGCGCAGCACAAGCAGGAATTCGATCCGCTCGAGTTCGACCGCTTTACGCGCTTCCAGGAGCTGACGCGGATGATGGCCGAGTCGGTCAACGACGTCGCCACCGTCGAGCAGAACCTGCAGCGGGGCTTCGACCGCGCCGCCGGCGACCTGGCGGCGCAGGCACGGCTGACGCGCGGCCTGCAGCGCGGCCTGATGCAGGCGCGCATGGTGCAGTTCGACGCGCTGGCCGAGCGGCTCTACCGCGTGGCGCGACAGGCCGCGGCCGAGACCGGCAAGGAAGTGCGGCTGCTGATCAAGGGCGGCACGGTCGAGATCGACCGCTCGGTGCTGGACCGCATGGCCGGCCCGATCGAGCACCTGATCCGCAACGCGGTGGCGCACGGCATCGAGCCCGCCGCGCAGCGCCGCGCCGCGGGCAAGCCCGCCACCGGCGCACTGACGCTGGAAGTGCAGCAGGAAGGCAACGAGGTGGTGCTGCATTTCATCGACGACGGCGGCGGGCTGGACCTGGCGCGCATCCGCGCCCGCGCGGTCGAGCGCCGGCTGCTGGCCCCGGACGACGATGCCAGCGAGGCGCGCCTGACCGAGATGATCTTCACTCCCGGCTTTTCCACCGCGGAGGCGGTGTCCGAACTGGCCGGCCGCGGCGTGGGCATGGACGTGGTGCGCGCCGAGACCGTGGCGCTCGGTGGTCGCATCACGCTGGCGTCGCAGCCGGGGCAGGGCACCACCTTCACCGTGCACCTGCCGCTGACCACCGCCATCACGCAGGTGCTGGTGATCGCGCTGGGCGCGCGCCGCTTTGCGGTGCCCAGCGGCATGATCGACCAGGTGCAGCAGCTGCGCGCGCCGGCGCTGCTGGATGCGTACAACCACGGCCGCCTGGCGGTGGCCGGCGCCGAGGTGCCGTTTTTCTACTTTGGCGCGCTGCTGGAACAGGGCGAGGCCGCGCCCGCGGGGCGCAAGTACTCGCCGGTGGTGGTGGTGCGCAGCGGCGCTGAGCGCGTCGCCGTGCATGTCGACGACGTGGTTGGCAACCGCGAAGTGGTGGTCAAGCACATCGGCCCGCACCTGGCGCGGCTGGAGGGCATCGCCGGCGCGACCACGCTGGGCGATGGCGAGATCGTGCTGATCTACAACCCCGTGGTGCTGGCGCAGCGCTTCGTGCGCGAGCGCGGCCGCTCGCTGCCGCTCGATTCGCCGGCACTGCCGCAATCGACGCAGCAGCCGTCCGTCGCGCCGCAACCGGGCGCGGTCGCGGAAATGGCGCGCGACGGCACCGCCGAGCCCGTGGCCGGGCTGGCGGCGCAGCCCACCGTGATGGTGGTCGACGATTCCCTGACCGTGCGCAAGGCCACCCAGCGCCTGCTGGGCCGCGCCGGCTACCACGTGGTGCTGGCGCGCGACGGCGTCGACGCGCTCAAGCAGCTGCAGGACGTGATGCCGGACGCGATGCTGGTCGATATCGAAATGCCGCACATGGACGGCTTCGACCTGACCCGCAACGTGCGCTCCGATGCGCGCACCGCGCACCTGCCGCTGGTGATGATCACCTCCCGCACCGCCGACAAGCACCGCCGCTACGCCGAGGAAATCGGCGTCAACGTGTATCTGGGCAAGCCGTATAACGAGGATGAACTGCTGGGGACGCTGCACCGCTTGCTGGGTGAGCGCGCGGCGGGGACGGCGGGGTCGGTGGCGCAGATGCTGGGGGATGGGCAGGCGGGGTGAAGGCGGATTTTATTGCCGCATACGGTTCCGTTCTCCGCGTGTTTGCTCCCCTCTCCCGCTTGCGGGAGAGGGGCGGGGGAGAGGGCAGGCCCTGGCATACCGACGCGCTGTACTTCGTCGACGCACCGGCCCTCTCCCCAACCCTCTCCCGCAAGCGGGAGAGGGAGCCCGCCATCGGTAATTGCAAGCGTGTCGTTGCAGCGCCTACTTACCACCGCATCTGCGCATTCTTGCTGTTGGTGCTGACCGTCATGGTCTTGGTCCGCCCCTGGTACGTCGCGCGTACGTTGTAGGTGCCCGACGGCGCCTTCAGCAGGCAACGCGGCCCGTCGGCGACAAAGCTGGCGACTTCCTTGCCGCCGCGCATCAGCTTGACGTCGACATCCGAAAGGTACTCGCCGCGCGCGCCCTGCGTGAACAGCAGGCTCATGTTGTACTTGCGCGCCTGCGATTGCAGCGCGACCTGCTCGTCCTCGGCCACGCCGCCGCAGATGTAGGCGACCGGGCCGGCCTGGCGCTGCACCATCGCGTCACGCGGCGGCGGCGGGGGCGGCACGGTCA
Organism: Cupriavidus nantongensis; assembly: GCF_001598055.1. NCBI lineage: Bacteria > Pseudomonadati > Pseudomonadota > Betaproteobacteria > Burkholderiales > Burkholderiaceae > Cupriavidus > Cupriavidus nantongensis. The sequence goes on from NZ_CP014844.1 coordinate 1,067,255, forward strand.
ACGGCGGCCGGGGCTGCGCCGGGGCTGCCACCGGCGGCGGCGCGGGCACCGCGGGCGGCGTGCCGGTGGGTGCGGGCATCGGGGAAGCCGTCGGCGGCGGTGCGGCCGTCGCAGGCGCTGCTATCCCGGGTGCAGGCTGGGTGGCAGGCGGCATGGTGGCCGCCGGCGGCACCGTGGTGGAGGGCGGCACGGTGGTGGCGGGTGGCGTGGTGACGCCCGGCGTCGGTGCCATGGTGCCCGGCGCAGGGGCCGGTGCGGCAGTCGCTGGCGCGGCCGGGGTTGCCGGTGCGGGGTTGGCGTCGACCACGGGTGCCTGCGCATGGCTGGCGGCTGGCACCAGGGCCAGCAGCGCGACCACGCCGGCGCTGAGCGCGAGCACCAGGCGCTTCACGCGCGAGCGGCGCGCCAGGCGCGCTTCGATGACTTTCAGCGAACGGGTAGGGGCAAACGGGAGCAATTGCGGCATCGTGGCCTCCTTGGCAAGCTTGGGAATCAGATGCCCCGGAGGACCCCGTCGGGATCACTCCGGGTGTCTCTTTTCCATGCTAGGGCTCAGGAACTGGCGACACTGCCGGGCGTGGTCCTACATCCGCGTCAGCCGACGGCGCATTCGCGCCGGCAAGCGGCGCGCGCGCGACTTCACTTCCGGCTCACCAGCCGCTTCGGTACCGACAACGTCAGCGCCGCGCCGACCACCAGGCACGCGGCCAGCAGGTACATGCCGGAATCGGTGCTGTGGGTCAGGTCCTTGAGCCAGCCCACCGCATACGGGCTGAGAAAGCCGGCGAGGTTGCCGAGCGAGTTGATCAGCGCAATGCCCGCGGCCGCGCCGGTGCCGGCCAGGAACGCCGTCGGCAGGCTCCAGAACAGCGGTAGCGTGGTCAGGATGCCGATCGTCGCCAGCGTCAGCGCCACCATCGCCAGCGTGGTGTCGCCGTGCCATTGCACCGACAGCAGCAGCCCGAGCGCGCCGGCCAGCGCCGGCACCGCGATATGCCAGCGGCGCTCGCCGCTGCGGTCGGCGCTGTAGGCCACCAGTACCATGCCGACCACCGCGCAGCCATAAGGGATGGCGGTCAGCAGGCCGATATCGAGCGCGCCCTTGACGCCGGTCTGCTTGATGATGGTCGGCAGCCAGAAGCTGACGCCGTACAGGCCCATGACGAAGCAGAAGTAGATCGCGCTCATCAGCCAGACGCGCGGGCTGGCCAACACGGTGCGGATCGGCGGGTCTTCCTTGTGCGCGTTCTCGCTGGCGATATTGCGCTCCAGCAGCGCTTTCTCTTCGGCCGACAGCCATTTGGCGTGGGCGATGCGGTCATCCAGGTAGGCCAGCACCCACAGCCCCACCAGGATCGACGGAATGCCTTCCAGCAGGAACATCCACTGCCAGCCGGCCCAGCCGTTGTGGCCGTCGAATGACTGCATGATCCAGCCCGACAGCGGCCCGCCGATCACGCCCGACAGCGCGATCGCGGTCATGAAGAAGGTGGTGGTGCGCCCGCGCCGGTTGGCCGGGTACCAGTAGGTCAGGTACAGGATGATGCCGGGGAAGAAGCCGGCCTCGGCAATGCCGAGCAGGAAGCGCAGCACGTAGAACATGGTCGGCGTGGTGACGAACATCATCGCCGCCGAGATCGCGCCCCAGGTGATCATGATGCGCGCGATCCAGATGCGCGCGCCCACCTTGTGCAGGATCACATTGCTCGGCACCTCGAACAGGAAGTAGCCGATGAAGAAGATGCCGGCGCCGAGGCCGTAGACGGTCTCGCTGAACTTCAGGTCGTTCAGCATCTGCAGCTTGGCGAAGCCCACGTTGACGCGGTCAAGGTAGGCCACCACGTAGCACAGCAGCAGGAAGGGCACCAGGCGCCAGCTGACCTTGCGGTAGGTGGCGTCTTCAAAGGCGGCGTCGCTGACGCCGGGGTTCACTGCGGTCGTTGTCATGCTGTCTCCTGAGGAAATGCGTTTCTGTGTGACGCGTTCTTACAGCTACGGTACGACTGGGCAAGCAGAAAGACTGGGCAGGCAGAAAAGCTGGCGGTGCGGCCTCAGACGCAGCGGCCGCCGTCCACTTCGATGCAGGTGCCGGTGATGAAGGCGGCTTCGTCCGAGGCCAGGTACAGGCAGGCGTTGGCCACGTCCTGCGGCGTCGACATGCGGCCCATCGGGATGGTGGCGAGGAAGCGCGCGCGGTTCTCGGGCGTGTCGGGCATGCCCATGAATTCCTCGAGCAGCGCGGTGGCGCCGATCACCGGGTTGACGCAGTTGACGCGGATATTGTCCGGGCCCAGCTCAGCGGCCATGGCCTTGCTGGCGGTGATCACCGCGCCCTTGCTGCCGTTGTACCAGACCAGCCCCGGCCGCGGCCGGATGCCGGCGGTGGAAGCGATATTGACGAACACGCCGCCGCCGCGCCGTCGGAAGTGCGGGATGAACGCGCGCGCCGACCAGTAGATGCTCTTGACGTTGACGGCGTAGACGCGGTCGAACTCGTCTTCGGTGACTTCCAGGATGGGCTTGTTGCGATGGGTGGTGCCGGCGTTGTTGACGACGATATGCACATCGCCGAAGACCGCAAGGGCGGCTTCGCGCATGGACTCGGTGTCGGCTTCGCGCGAGACATCGGCGCGCACCGCGCGGGCGCGCCCGCCGGCGTCGCGGATTGCCGCGGCGACGCGCTCGGCGGCATCCTCGCGCAGGTCGGCCACCACCACGTTGGCGCCTTCTCGCGCAAAGGTATGGGCAATGCCTTCGCCAAAGCCGGAACCGCCGCCGGTGACGATCGCTACCTTGTTGGCCAGTCTCATCGCTTGTCTCCTCAGTGTCTTGGTGATGTTCGGTGCAGGGCGGGGCTAGTGCGAAAACGGCCCGCGCCCCCTCAGGGCATTCGCCACCATCATCAGCGCCAGCAGGAACGGCAGCGCCACATACAGGCACCAGTGCACGCGGTCGCCGACCACGTCGCCCCACTTGCGCTTGAACACCTGCAGCCGCGGCATGCCGGAAGGATTGGTGGCGCGCTTGTTCCGCACATGCCAGGCCATCCAGAAAAAGAAGATGGCAAAGGCGACCGACAGGAAATTGATGTTACCCATGTTGAATGGCGATGGTTTTCAGGGTGGTGAATCCGTACAGGGCCTCGAAGCCCTTTTCGCGGCCGTAGCCGGACTGGCCGCTGCCGCCGAAAGGCAGCTCCACGCCGCCGCCGGCGCCGTAGTTGTTGATAAAGACCTGGCCCGCGCGCAGCTTGTGCGCCAGGCGCAGCTGGCGGCCGCCGTCGCGGGTCCAGACCCCGGCGACGAGCCCGTAGGGCGTGCCGTTGGCCAGGGCGATGGCCTCGGCCTCGGTGTCGAACGGCATTGCTGCCAGCAGCGGGCCGAACACTTCTTCCTGCGCCAGCCGGTGCGCGGGCGGCACGTCGCGGAACAGCATCGGCACCTGGTAGTAGCCGGCCTCGGGCGCCTCGGCCACGATCTGGCCCTGCGCCATCACCGCCACGCCGGCGTGCTGTGCGTCGGAGACGAAGTCCCACACGCGCTGCTGCTGCTTGCGGCTGATCAGCGGGCCGCATTCCAGGTCGAGTTCCGACGGGCCCACGCGCAGCGATTCGAATACCGACGCGAGCCGGTCCAGCAGCCCGTCGTAGACCGGGCGCTCCACCAGCAGGCGGCTGCCGGCCGAGCAGGTCTGGCCGGCGTTCTGCACGATGCCGTTGACCACCACCGGCACCAGCGCGTCGAGGTCGGCATCGGCAAACACGATCTGCGGCGACTTGCCGCCCAGTTCCAGCGTGACCGGCACGTGGTTCTCGGCGGCCAGTTGCGACACCAGCTTGCCGGTCTGCGGCGAGCCGGTGAACGAGATGTGCTGGATGCCGGGGTGGCGTGCCAGCGCGGCGCCGGCCTCGTGGCCGTAGCCGGTGACGAGGTTGAGCGCGCCTTCGGGCAAGCCGGCCTCGGCGGCGATCTCGGCCACGCGCAGCAGCGACAAGCAGGCATCCTCGGCCGGCTTGACCACGCAGGCGTTGCCGGCGGCCAGCGCGGCGCCGACGCTGCGCCCGAAGATCTGCAGCGGGTAGTTCCACGGGATGATGTGGCCGGTCACGCCGTGCGGCTCGCGCACCGTCAGCACGGTGTAGCCGGGGTTGTAGGGAATGGTCTGGCCGTGCAGCTTGTCGACCGCGCCGGCGTAGAACTCGAAGTAGCGCGCCACCGCGCGCGCATCGGCGCGCGCCTGGCGCAGCGGCTTGCCGGTGTCGCGGGCCTCGAGCGCGGCCAGTTCTTCCTCGTGGGCGATCAGCGCCACGGCGACGCGGTTGAGCAGGCGCACCCGCTCGGCCGGGGCCATCTGGCCCCAGGCGCCGTCGGCGGCCTGGCGCGCCGCATGGACGGCGACATTGATATCGGTGGCGTTGCCGCGCGCGATCTCGGCGAAGGGCTCGCCGTTGGACGGATCGAAGACCTTGATGCGCAGGCCGTTGTCGGGCGCGATCAGGCGGTTGGCGACGAAGTGCTGGGCGTGCATGGGTGGCTCCGGGGCAGCATTGGGCGGCGTTGGGGCAGCATAAGGGCTGCGGCTATTCAGTGTCGGCTGAAGAATGCGCCATTATCGCCGACGCCGGCGTCGCTGCAACGCGTTGCAGCGGGGCAGGGACATCGGAAACGGGGAGACCGCTTGTCAGCAACCGGTCAGGCGCGAGCCGCTATAATGCCCGCCATCCGACAACACAGCGCAGGCATCTGGAGAACCGCATGAGCTTCAACCTCGTATCCCCGGGCAAGGACATCCCCAACGATTTCAACGTCATCATCGAGATCTCGGCCCAGAGCGATCCGGTGAAGTACGAGGCCGACAAGGAAACCGGCCTGCTGTTCGTCGACCGCTTCATCGGCACCGGCATGCGCTACCCGGCCAACTACGGCTATATCCCGCAGACGCTGTCGGGCGATGGCGACCCGGTCGACGTGCTGGTGCTGTCGCCGTTCCCGATCCTGGCCGGCGCGGTGGTGCGCTGCCGCGCACTCGGCATGCTGAAGATGACCGACGAGTCCGGCGTCGACGCCAAGCTGGTCGCCGTGCCGGTCGACAAGCTGTCGCCGGCCACCGCCTACATGAAGGGCCTGTCCGACGTGCCGCAAAACCTGCTCGACCAGATCAAGCACTTCTTTGAGCACTACAAGGCACTGGAAGCCGGCAAGTGGGTCAAGGTCGAAGGCTGGGCCGGCATCGAGGAAGCCCACAAGGAAATCACCGACGGCGTGGCCAACTACAAGAAGTAAGCTGAACGCCCGCTGAACCGACCCCGCTCCGGCGGGGTTTTTTTATTGCCGGGCGCTTGATCCCCGTTAGCACCCGGCAAAGTGGCCTGGGCTACGCTAGGCGGGTATTCACAAAGAGGAGTCCCCATGCATCCCATTACCGAAATCCAGGCATCACCGCAGACCCTGCCGTCGTCGCGCCGCTATGACGGCCTGGCGGTCTGCTTCCATTGGACGGTGTTCGTACTGGTGGCACTGGCCTATGCCGCGATCGAGCTGAAGGGCAACTTCGCCAAGGGCACGCCGCCGCGCGCGCTGGCCATGGCGGTACATGAATGGGCCGGCGCGCTGGTGCTGCTGCTGGCCGTGCCGCGCCTGCTGTGGCGCCTGCTGCGCGGCGCGCCCGCGCCCGAGCCGGGCGCGCGCTGGATGCAACTGGCCGGTGAGGCCATGCACTGGGTGCTGTACCTGTACATCCTGGCGCAGCCGCTGCTGGGCTTGCTGGCGATGAATGCCGGCGGCCATCTGCTGGCGCTGCCGGCGCTGGGCATCGAAGTGCCGGCACTGGTCGCACCCGATCCGGCGCTGAAGGACAGCGTCAAGGAGCTCCACGAAACCCTGGGCACCGCGTTCTACCTGGTGATCGGGCTGCACGCGATGGCGGCGCTGTTCCACCACTACATGCTGGGCGACAACACGCTGCGGCGCATGTGGCGCTGAGCGCCGACAAGCCGGCCTTCAGGCGCGCGCGAATGGATTGCGCTCGCCCAGCTCGTCCAGGTAGGCGTCGATGCCCTGGCGCTCGCGCGCCAGGAAGCGCTCGACGGCATCGGCGAAGGCCGGGTGCGCCAGCCAGTGGGCCGAGCGCGTGGCCACCGGCAGGAAGCCGCGTGCCATCTTGTGCTCGCCCTGCGCGCCGCCCTCGAAGGTGCCGATGCCGTGTTCGATGCAGAACTCGAGCGGCTGGTAATACGCGGTCTCGAAATGCAGGCAGGGGTGGTATTCCAGCGCGCCCCAGTAGCGCCCGTAGAGCGTGCTGACCGCAGGATCGTCGTCATACACCACCAGCGAACTGGCGATCGGCTGGCCCGCGCGCTCGGCGATCACCAGCAGCAGGTGCTGCGGCATGGCGGCGCCGATGCGGCGGAAGAAGTCCAGGTTCAGGTAAGGGCTGGAATGGTGCTCGCGGTAGGTCTGGCGATAGCAGCGGTTGAAGAACTTCCACGCGTCGTCGTCGATCTCGGCACCGCGCAGCCGGCGGAAGGTGATGCCGGCCTGCGCCACCTGCCTGCGCTCGGCGCGGATGTTCTTGCGCTTCTTCTGCGACAGCGTGGCGAGGAAGTCGTCGAAGCTGCCGTAGCCGTCATTGGTCCAGTGGAACTGCACGCCGTGCCGCATCAGCATGCCGGCCTGCGCCATCAGTGCGGCCTCGGCCTCGTCCGGAAACAGGATGTGCAGCGACGACATCTGGCTGTCGGCAGCGAGCGCCAGCGCCACCTGCAGCAGCAGCCGGCGCGCCTCGGCGTCTTCGGCCAGCAGCCGCGCGCCGCGCACCGGCGTGAACGGGATCGCAGCCAGCCACTTGGGGTAGTACTCGATGCCGTTGCGCGCATAGGCGTCGGCCCAGGCCCAGTCGAACACATACTCGCCATAGGAATGCGCCTTGGCGTACAGCGGCATGGCGGCGGCCAGCCGTTGCGGGCGGCCCGCCGCGGGCGGCGCCCATAACGTCAGGTAACGCGGATGCCATCCGGTGTCCGGGCATGCGCTGCCGCTGGCGTGCAGCGCATGCAGGAAGGCGTGCTTGAGGAAGGGCGTGGCGTCGGTGTGGCGAGCGACCAGGGCGTCCCAGGCCGCGGCATCGACCTGGCCCAGGTCGGAGACGATCTCGGTACGGTATTGCGCGGCGGCAGCGCCGGCCCGGTCGTGCGATTCCCGTGCCGGCTCGCCCTGGCCGGGCACGCATGGTTCAGACTGCATTGCACCAGTTCCCTCTGTGGACCGGTCGAGTCTACCGGAAACCCGGCGCCGGAGCCGGCGTCGTAAAATGGAGCATCCTGGTCAATAGTGCTTTCCCAGGCATCCACGGATGCTGCGGGCGACCCGCACGCTGGCGGCTGGTCCAATGGGCCGCCGCACCACTCCCATCACCAAGGCCCGATATGAAAAACCTGTTTTTCAACCTGTATTCGCACGGCTTTGCGCGCGTCGCGGTGGGCGTGCCGGTCTGCCGCGTGGCCGACCCGGCCTTCAACGCCAACGAGACCATTGCCCTGGCAACGCAGGCGGCGCAGCGCGGCGCCGTGCTGGTGGCGTTCCCGGAGCTGGGGCTGTCGGCCTACACCTGCGACGATCTGTTCCACCAGCGCGCGCTGCTGGATGCCTGCCAGGCGGCGCTGGCGACCATCGTCGAGGCCTCGCGCAAGCTGCCGGCGGCGCTGGTGGTGGGCATGCCGCTGCGGGTCGAACACCAGCTGTTCAACTGCGCGGTGGTGGTGGCGCGCGGACGCATCCAGGGCGTGGTGCCCAAGACCTACCTGCCCAACTACTGGGAGTTCTACGAGGCGCGCCAGTTCAGCGCCGCCGACAACGCCGCGGTCGATTCGATCGAGCTGCTGGGCCAGCAGGTGCCGTTCGGCGCCGGCCTGCTGTTCGAGCTCGAGGACATCCCCGACTTCCGCTTCCACGCCGAAATCTGCGAAGACGTATGGGTGCCGATCCCGCCGTCGTCGTTCGCGGCGCTGGCCGGGGCCACGGTGCTGGTCAACCTGTCGGCATCGAATATCGTGGTCGGCAAGTCGGGCTACCGGCACCAGCTGGTGTCGCAGCAGTCGGCGCGTTGCCTGGCGGCCTACCTGTACACCTCGGCCGGCAAGGGCGAGTCGACCACCGACCTCGCCTGGGACGGCCAGGCGCTGATCTGCGAGAACGGCGAGCTGCTGGCCGAGTCCGAGCGCTTTGCCGACACCTCGCACCTGCTGTTTGCCGATATCGACGTCGAGCGGCTGTCGCGCGAGCGCATGCACCAGGTCACCTTCGGCCACTCGGTGCGGCGGCACAAGGCCGAGGTGGACCGGTTCCGCGTGGTCCGCTTCCCGCTCGACCTGACGCTGGAAAAGTCGCTGCCGCTGGAGCGCAACGTGGCGCGCTTCCCGTACGTGCCGGCCGATCCGCGCCAGCGCGACGAACGCTGCATGGAGGTCTACAACATCCAGGTGCAGGCGCTGGTGCAGCGGCTGTCGGCGAGCAAGATCAGCAAGGTGGTGATCGGCGTCTCAGGCGGGCTCGATTCCACCCATGCGCTGCTGGTGTGCGCCAAGGCGATGGACCGGCTGGGCCTGCCGCGCGCCAATATCCTGGCCTACACCATGCCCGGCTTTGCCACCAGCGGGCGCACGCTGCAGCAGGCGCGCCAGCTGATGCAGGTGGTGGGCTGCACTGCGACCGAGATCGATATCCGGCCGTCGTGCCTGGCGATGCTGAAGGACCTGGGCCACCCCTACGCCGCCGGCGAAAAGGTCTACGACGTGACCTTCGAGAACGTGCAGGCGGGCGAGCGCACCAACCACCTGTTCCGGCTGGCCAACCACAACCATGCCATCGTGATCGGCACCGGCGACCTGAGCGAGCTGGCGCTGGGCTGGTGCACCTATGGCGTGGGCGACCACATGTCGCACTACAACGTCAACGCCAGCGTGCCCAAGACGCTGATCTCGCACCTGGTGCGCTGGGTCGCCGAGACCGGGCAGGTGGGCGAGGGCGGCTCGGACGTGCTGCTGGCCGTGCTCGATACCGACATCAGCCCCGAGCTGATTCCCGGCGACAGCAACCACGGCCCCGAGCAGAAGACCGAGAGCACCATCGGCCCGTACGAGCTGCAGGACTTCAACCTCTACTACACGCTTCGCTTCGGCTTCACCCCGTCCAAGATCGCCTTCCTGGCGCAGCATGCCTGGGGCGACCGCGAGCGCGGCATCTGGCCCAACGGGCCGCACGTGGTGCGCAACCAGTACGGCCTGCCCGACATCAAGCGCAACCTGGCGATCTTCCTGGACCGCTTCTTCCGCACCAGCCAGTTCAAGCGCTCGTGCGTGCCGAATGCGCCCAAGGTCGGGTCGGGCGGATCGCTGTCGCCGCGCGGCGACTGGCGCGCGCCCAGCGACTCGGAGTCGGTGGTGTGGCTGGCGGACCTGGAGAAGGTGCCGGACTGAGCGCAGGGGCCTTGTAAGTGACGCTGGGGTGCCGGTTTATACACAGGTTCTCCAGCGGCTTGCCCACAGGGTTATCCACAGGCGTGGACTGCGCCGGATGCGCGCCAGCCCACGCAGCAGGCGCGCCGGCCGTGGCGCTGGCGGAAATGCAAGCGCGCAAGGGCTGTTAAAATGCCCTCCGGAGAGCGCCGCGTCCGCGGCGATGCGCCGCCAGGCGCGTGAACAAACGATAAACAGGGGCCAGTCATGAAGCAGATTACCGCCATCATCAAACCGTTCAAGCTCGACGAGGTGCGTGAAGCGCTGGCTGACGTCGGCGTGACCGGGCTGACGGTGACCGAAGTAAAGGGATTTGGCCGCCAGAAAGGGCATACCGAGCTGTACCGCGGCGCCGAGTACGTGGTCGACTTCCTGCCCAAGATCAAGATCGAAGTGGTGGTGGCCGAAAACCAGCTCGATACCGTGCTGGACGCTATCGTCAAGGCCGCCCACACCGGCAAGATCGGCGACGGCAAGATCTTCGTCACCGAGATCGAGCGTGTGATCCGCATCCGCACCGGCGAGCAGGACGAAGCCGCGGTCTGAGTCATCGCCCCGATCCAATCAAAACGCCGCCTCGCAGGGCGGCGTTTTGATTGGCGGGTACGCTCCAGCCTCCACCCTCCCGCCGCCGCTCAGCTGGGCAGCTTCCAGCCATAGCGCACCGACGCCAGCCGCATGGCGATGATCGCGAGCGCGCCGGTCAGCAGCGCCGCCTCCTGGTGCACCTCGACCCAGGTCAGGCCGATATAGATCCAGCAGCCGATAAACGAGCAGGTGGCATAGGGCGAGCGGTCGCGCAGGATCATCGGCACTTCATTGCACAGCACGTCGCGCACCACGCCGCCGAATACGGCCGAGATGATGCCCATCATGACCGCCACGGTGGGCGTCATCTGCGCCACCAGCGCGAGCGAGGCGCCGGTCACCGAGAACAGCCCGAGCCCGATGGCGTCGGCCACGATCATGGCCCGGTCCGAGGCCACCCGGCTGACCACGCGCAGCACGAACGACGCGCCGAACGACATCGCGAAGATCAGCAGCACGTAGCCTTCATGGTCGACCCAGTAGAACGGGCGCCGGTCAAGCAGCACGTCGCGCACGGTGCCGCCGCCGAAGGCGGTGGCAAAGGCCACCACGAAGGTACCGACCACGTCCAGGCGCTGCTTGCGTGCGTCGACCACCCCCGAGACCGCGAACGCGAGTACGCCGATCACCTCCATGATGTGGAGGATCAGGGGCAGCCGCCCCATCAGCAACTCGAGCGGAACATGCATCCGGGCGCGGCGTCTGTGGTGGTCAAGTCAGGCGCGCGGCTGGCGCAGCAGCACCATCAGCGCGCCGGCACCGCCTTCGGCCTCGCGCGCCTGCACGAAGGCCAGCACTTCCTCTTTCTGCACCAGCCAGCTGCGCACCTTGCCCTTGAGCACTGGAAGCTTGTCGGGCGAGCCCAGGCCCTTGCCGTGGATCACGCGCACGCAGCGCACGCCGTTGCGCACCGAGCGGCGCAGGAACTCGGCCAGCGCCTCGCGCGCCTCGTCGCTGCGCAGGCCGTGCAGGTCGACCTTGTCCTGCGGCACCCATTCGCCGCGGCGCAGCTTGCGCACCACGTCCATGCCGATGCCGGGCCGGCGGAACGACAGCGTCTCGTCGGTCTCGAGCAGGCTTTCGACATCGAACTCGTCCGACAGCGACGCCTGCAGCACCGCCTGGTCGTTGCGCTGCGACTGCACCGGCACGGGCGCGGGCTTGCTGGGGGGATGGTGGGCGCGGTTGCGGTCGCGCAGCTGGCTGACCTGGCCCACGCTGGTGCGGAACACATCGGCTTCGGCGCGGGCGCGCGCCGCCGCCTGCTCGGCGGCGAGGCGCTCGGCTTCGCGGCGCTCGGTGTCGGCCTTGAGGGTGTCGCGCAGCCTGGCAAGGTCGTTCAGGCCGAGGCGTTGGGGCGGTCGGTCGGGTTTGCGGGCGCCGTGCGTCATTGAAAAAATCTCCGGAGGCTCGGCGCCGATTATATCGACTGGCGGGAGGACCGGCCGGGCGACTGGCGGGGCCGCGGCCGTGCCTGCACCCGTGTGACGCGCCGGCGGCATTGATGGCCGCCGGCGGGGGAGTTGCTTACTTCAGGGCTTCGATAAAGCGCTGCGCGTCCAGCGCGGCCATGCAGCCGGTGCCGGCGCTGGTGATCGCCTGGCGGTACACGTGGTCCTGCACGTCGCCGGCGGCGAACACGCCCGGCACGCTGGTGGCGGTGGCGTCGCCCTGCAGGCCCGACTTGGTCACCAGGTAGCCGTTTTCCATGGCCAGCTGGCCGGTGAACAGGTCGGTGTTGGGCTTGTGGCCGATGGCGATAAAGACGCCGGCCAGCTTCAGCTCTTCGGCCTGGCCGGTCTTGGTGCCGCGCACGCGGATGCCGGTCACGCCGGAGTCGTCGCCCAGCACTTCGTCGAGCACGCTGTCGTAGCGGATCACCACGCGGCCTTCCTTTTCACGCTGCAGCAGGCGGTCGACCAGGATCGGCTCGGCGCGGAAGCTGTCGCGGCGGTGGATCACGGTGACCTTGCTGGCGATATGCGACAGGTACAGCGCTTCTTCGACCGCGGTATTGCCGCCGCCGACCACGGCCACTTCCTGGTTCTTGTAGAAGAAGCCGTCGCAGGTAGCGCAGGCCGATACGCCGCGGCCCATGAACGATTCTTCCGACGGCAGGCCCAGGTACTGGGCCGAAGCGCCGGTGGCGATGATCAGCGCGTCGCAGGTGTACTCGCCGGCGTCGCCGATCAGCGTGAAGGGGCGGGCCGGCTGGCCGTGCTCGTCGACCAGCTTCGCGGTGTGGATGTGGTCGAAGATGATTTCGGTCTTGAATTCCTCGGCATGCGCCAGCAGGCGCTGCATCAGTTCGGGACCCTGGACGCCCTTGGCATCACCCGGCCAGTTCTCGACGTCGGTGGTGGTCATCAGCTGGCCGCCCTGGGCCAGGCCGGTGATCAGCACCGGTTCCAGGTTGGCGCGGGCCGCGTAGACGGCGGCGGTGTAGCCGGCGGGACCGGAACCGAGAATCAGCACTTTTGCGTGTTTTGCCATGATGCGTTCCTGTGGCCGGTGCGGCATGGTGCCCACCGGCATTGCTCGAAAGCGACATTATAAGAGGAGCCGCATTTGCTCACTGTTGCAAATTCCAATGGGTGCGATAGTCTCGGGCCACGTTAAAATGGCCGCCACGATGCCTGCCAGTCACCTGGCGCGCGAGCGCCGGCCACTGGCGGTATCGGTCCGAACCCCATCCGGAATCCCTAACACGCGAGTTTCAACCAGGCATGGCCCGAGCTACCACGACCACCCGCACCGATCCCTCAGCCTTGCCATCCCGCATCGGCAAACTGCTGGGCGAAGTCCGCTGGTTCCTGCTGCTGGCGGTCACGCTGGGTTTCCTGTGCGTGCTGGCCAGCTACAGCAAGACCGATCCCGGCTGGTCACATGCCAACCAGGTCGCCGATATCCATAACCTGGGCGGCCGCGTAGGCGCCTGGGTGGCGGATGTGCTGTTTTTCATTTTCGGCTTTTCCGCCTACTGGCTGGCGGTGCTGCTGGTGCGCCGCTGCTGGCGCGGCTGGCGCACGCTGACCGCCGAGCTGCCGGAACGCACCGACCACAGCCTGCACCGCCAGGGTGTCACCGTCAGCTGGATCGGCTTCGTGCTGACGCTGTTCTCCAGCATGGGCCTGGAGGCAATCCGGATGTATCCGCTGCGCGCCGCGCTGCCGCGTGCGCCCGGCGGGGTGCTGGGCGACCTGCTCGGCGGCTGGCTGCAGGCGGCGCTGGGCTTTACCGGCGCGACCCTGCTGCTGTTGCTGCTGCTGGCGATCGGGCTGTCGCTGTTCTTCCATTTCTCGTGGCTGAGCGTGGCCGAGCAGATCGGCGGCTTTGTCGAGACCCTGTTCCTCGGCTTCAAGGCCCGCCGCGAGAGCAAGCAGGACCGCATCATCGGCGAGGCCGCCAAGACCGAGCGCAAGGAAACCGTCGAGGTCCAGCGCGTGCGCATCGAAGAAGCGGCGCCGGTGCAGATCGTGCGTCCGCAGGCGGTGCCCAAGCACGAGCGTGTCGAGCGCGAGAAGCAGCAGCCGCTGTTCGCCGACATCCAGGACTCGGACCTGCCGCCGCTGTCGCTGCTGGACCCGATCCCGCCGCACCAGGAAACCGTCAGCGCCGAAACCCTCGAATTCACCTCGCGCCTGATCGAGAAAAAGCTCAAGGACTTCGGCGTCGAGGTCAAGGTGGTGGCGGCCTATCCGGGCCCGGTCATCACCCGGTACGAGATCGAGCCCGCCACCGGGGTCAAGGGCAGCCAGGTGGTGAACCTTGCGCGCGACCTGGCGCGTTCGCTGTCGCTGGTGTCGATCCGCGTGGTCGAGACCATTCCCGGCAAGAACTACATGGGGCTGGAGTTGCCCAACCCGAAGCGCCAGACCGTGCGCCTGTCGGAAATCCTGGGCTCGCAGGTCTACAACGAGAGCGCGTCCAGCCTGACCATGGCGCTGGGCAAGGACATTGCCGGCAAGCCGATGGTGGCCGACCTGGCGCGCATGCCGCACTGCATGGTGGCGGGCACCACCGGCTCGGGCAAGTCGGTCGGCATCAACGCGATGATCCTGTCGCTGCTGTACAAGGCCAAGCCGGAAAGCGTGCGCCTGATCCTGATCGACCCGAAGATGCTCGAAATGAGCGTCTACGAGGGCATCCCGCACCTGCTGTGCCCGGTGGTGACCGACATGCGCCAGGCCGGCAACGCGCTCAACTGGGCGGTCGGCGAAATGGAGCGCCGCTACAAGCTGATGAGCAAGCTGGGCGTGCGCAACCTGGCCGGCTACAACAAGAAGATCGACGAGGCCGCGGCGAAGGAAGAGAAGATCCCGAACCCGTTCAGCCTGACCCCGGACGCACCGGAACCGCTGGAAAAGCTGCCCACCATCGTCATCGTTATCGACGAGCTGGCCGACCTGATGATGGTGGTCGGCAAGAAGGTGGAAGAACTGATCGCCCGCATCGCGCAGAAGGCGCGCGCCGCCGGCCTGCACCTGGTGCTGGCCACGCAGCGCCCGTCGGTGGACGTGATCACCGGCCTGATCAAGGCCAACGTGCCGACCCGGATCGCGTTCCAGGTCAGCAGCAAGATCGATTCGCGCACCATCCTCGACCAGCAGGGCGCCGAAACCCTGCTGGGCATGGGCGACATGCTCTACCTCGCCCCGGGCACCGGGCTGCCGGTGCGCGTGCACGGCGCCTTCGTCTCGGACGACGAAGTCCACCGGGTGGTGGAAAAGCTCAAGGAATCCGGCGAGGCCAACTACATCGAAGGCATCCTGGAAGGCGGGCTGACCGATGACGGCGGCGGTGGCGACGGCTTTGGCGGCGGTGCCGGCATCGGCGGCGGTGGCGGCGAAGCGGATCCGCTGTACGACCAGGCGGTCGAGGTGGTGCTGAAGAACCGGCGCGCGTCGATCTCGCTGGTGCAGCGCCACCTGCGCATCGGCTACAACCGCGCCGCGCGGCTGCTCGAGGACATGGAGAAGGCCGGGCTGGTTTCGGCGATGTCGGGCAACGGCAACCGCGACATTCTGGTACAGGGCGGTGCTGCCGCGCGGGATGATGAGTGACTAGCAGAGGCGGGCATCCCGGCTAGCCGTAGATTGCCCAGCCTGTGTGCTAGCGGCGCTTGAGCACCAAATCGAGCTTCGCGTTGATGTTCTCGACCTTCGCGTTGAGGTTCTCGACCTTCGCGTTGAGGTTCTCGACCTTCGTGTTGACGTTGTCGACCTTCGCATTGACGCTCTCTAATTTGGCGTTGACGTTTTCAAACTCCTTTTCGACCCGCACCTCCAGGCGGTCGATGCGTGCATCGACAGCATCGAGGCGACCCGTGAGGCGGCGATCCATCTCCGTTATCCCGGAGGCGAGCGGACCAGTGGCCTTGTCGATCTTGTCCTGGGTGCTCTCATTCAGCCACGACATCACGGAAAAGACGAACGCTATACCGGCCAGAATGCCCGTGACTACCATGGCAGGATTTACAGGCTTGGCAGCGTTCTTTTCCTGCCGGGCTTCGAGTTCGATCCTGACCTGGCGCGTCGCGATCCGCTTCATCTCGTCGCGGTCAAGGCGCCGGGCGTCGTGCCGGAATGGCTGACGCCCGGCCGTAGGTTTGCTTGTGGTCATATTGCCGGCCCAGTGTGTCTGGCCGCCTCCCGGCGAAGCAACAGGCAAGAGGCAGCGTGGCGAGTGCTCTACGTGCATGCTTGGCATTGTCTTCCACGGCAGGTAAGGATGTGTTTCGTCTCGATACGAATTTCGCCTGACTCGCCCCTTTACCGCAAATTGAGAGTTTTCGTGCCCGAACCGGCGCAGTTCGCGCACCATCTGCCGTAATATCCGGTTACCCGCGGCGCGGAATCCCGCACCAGTTGCCTGCTCTAACCAGACGTTGACCATACAGCGGGCTGCCTGAGCAGGCGCCGCACCGTGGCAACGCATCCGATAACAACCAGGATCCAGATCATGCGCAACCGCATCCTCGTGTCGGCCTGCGCCGCGCTGGCGATGTTCGCCATGCAGGCGCCGGCCCATGCCGCCGCCACCGACCAGCTGCAGAGCTTCGTCACCGGCGTGAAGAGCGCGCGCGGCGAATTCACGCAGCGCCAGGTCAAGGGGCAGGGCGCCAACGTCAAGGTAACCGGCACCTCCAGCGGCACCTTCGTGTTCTCGCGCCCGGGCAAGTTCACCTGGCGCTATACCAAGCCCTACGAGCAGCTGCTGCAGGCCGACGGGCAGACCCTGTACATCTATGACAAGGACCTGAACCAGGTCACCGAACGCAAGCTCGACGGCGCGCTGGGTTCCAGCCCGGCGGCGATCCTGTTCGGCAGCAATGACCTCGACAAGAACTTCGTGGTCAGGAACGGGCCGACGCGCGATGGCGTGGAATGGCTGGAGCTGACGCCCAAGGCCAAGGACACACAGTTCGAGCGCATCGGCATCGGCTTCAAGGGCGGCAATCTCGAGGCGATGGAGCTGCGCGACGCGTTCGGCAACACCACGCTGCTGACCTTCACCGGCATGCAGAAGAACCCGCCGCTGGCGGCCGATGCGTTCCGGTTCACGGTGCCCAAGGGCGCCGACGTGATGAAGCAATGAGGGCCGCCATGATCGATGCGCACGAAGGGCCGGCAGGATCGGTCGGAACGGTTCGCCGCGGTGGCGCGGCGTTGCTGGCCGGGGCCGGCGTGCTGGCGCTGGCGGCGTGCGCCAGCAGTGGCGGTGGCGCCAGCAAGTTCGATGTCGATGCCTTCCTGCGCGCGCCGGATTCGGCGTTGCCCGAGGTGGTCGGCAATCCGGCCTTCCTCGCGGCCACCCGCGTGCCCGCCAACGAATGCGCGGTGATGCTGCAATCGACCAGCACCGGCGTGCTGGAAGACTTGCCGCCGAGCAGCAACGCGCAGGGCCCGGCCTGGCTGCTGCATCCGAAAGACAAGGCCGGCCAGGTATGGCTGGTAGTCAGCGAGGCCGGCGGCGAACGTACCTGCCACGGCCCGCTGCCCGCCGATGCGATGAAGACCCTGGCCAACCGCGCCAGGGGCTGAGCCGGCTGAGAGCCGCTGCTTAGTGCGGCTTGATGGCGATCTTCAGCACGCCGTCGCGCTGGTTGGCGAACAGGTCGTACGCCGCGACGATGTCCTCGAGCGGATAGTGGTGGGTCACCAGCAAGCCCAGGTCGACGCGGCCCGACTCGATCACATTGACCAGCCGGCGCATGCGTTCCTTGCCGCCGGGGCACAGCGCCGTGTTGATCTTGTGGTCGCCCAGGCCGGCGGCAAACGCCGACAGCGGGATGGTCAGGTCGCTGGAATACACGCCCAGGCTGGACAGCGTGCCGCCGGGCTTGAGCACGCGCAGCGCCTGCTCGAAGGTCGACTGGGTGCCGAGCGCCTCGATCGAGGCATCGACGCCGCGGCCGCCGGTCAGCTTCATGATTTCATCCACCACGTCGCAGTTGCGGAAATTGAGCGCGACGTCAGCGCCCATCTTGCGCGCGATTTCGAGCCGGTGGTCGTTGCCGTCGATGGCGATGATGGTGGTCGCGCCGCAGAGCCGCGCACCGGCGGTCGCGCACAGGCCGATCGGGCCCTGGGCGAACACCGCGACGGTGTCGCCGATGCGGATATTGGCATTCTCCGCGCCCTTGAAGCCGGTCGACATGATGTCGGGGCACATCAGCACCTGTTCATCGGTGAGCCCGTCCGGGATCGGTGCCAGGTTGGCCTGCGCATCGGGCACCAGCACGTATTCCGCCTGCGTGCCGTCGATCAGGTTGCCGAAGCGCCAGCCCGCGGTGGCCTTGTAGCCATGGCAGCCGCACAGTCCCTGCGGTTCCAGGTAGCTGCCGTCCTGCGACGCCACGCCGTCCTGCGCGGCGTAGGAATTGAAGTTGGGGCAGATCGCGCCGGCAATGACGCGCTGGCCTTCGCGGTAGCCGGCCACCGCGCTGCCCAGCTTCTCGATCACGCCGACCGGCTCGTGGCCCACCGTCAGGCCCCGGGCGACGGGATATTCACCCTTGAGGATATGCACGTCGGTGCCACAGATCGTGGTGGTGGTGATGCGGACCAGCGCATCGTTGGGGCCGACATCGGGAATGGGTTTGTCGGCCAGTTCGATCCGGCCGGGCTCGACAAAGATGGCGGCTTTCATCATTGCGGTCATGCTTTTCTCCCAGTGGGTACGGAGGTACGGGTAGGATTAATGGGCCCGGCCGTCGCCGGGCCTGCCTGATTCCTTGATAGCACCCATGGGTTATAGGCTGCTTTATCCAGGTCAAGCCCGGACCAGACAGCGAAAACGCCGTGGCTGCGCCAATTCGGCAAAAGTTTCAGATCTGGATAAGAAGAAACTGAACGCGATACGGCACCATGTGGCTCAGAATCCTCTGACTTGCCAATCCTGACAGGAGCTCCCAATGATCACGATGCTTGCCATGCTGCGCGGCCGGACCCATCAACTGCTGTGGCTGGCCGCGGGCGGCGCGTTGCTGGCCGGCTGCGCGGCAACTCCGCCGGAGCCGGCGGCGCCCGCTCCGGCGCCGGGCCCGCAAGGTTCGCTCGGCTCGCCGGCCGGCTGCGCTGCCGACAAACTGGCCGACGATGCCCTGGTCGGCAAGCCCGAGGCCGAGGCCATCGGCCTGCTGCAAGGCTGCGCGTGGCGCCTGGGCGAACGCGACGGCCAGCAGTTTCCCGGCACCATGGACTACAACCCGCAGCGGCGCACGCTCGGCATCAAGGCCGGCAAGGTGGTGTGGGTGCGCCGCGGCTGAGGCAGCATTCGTGCCGCTGTTGACGGGTCATCTTGGCCCGGCGCAAGCGCCGAACAACATGACAGAAATGTAATTTGACCGCCTGAACAAGAATCAATATTGTTTTCCGCTGACCGGAATCCAAACACCGGGCGGCCTTGGGGGTGCCCGGCGGCTGCCCGAAACCATGCTGGGGAGCCAACCGCGTGAAAACCACCATCCGAACCTTGCTGCCGCGCGCCGCGGCACTGGCCTTGCTGACGCTGCCGCTTGCCGCAGCGGCGCAGGAAAAGGTGCTCAACCTCTACACCGCGCGGCACTACCAGACCGACGAGTCGCTGTACGCCAACTTCACCAAGCAGACCGGCATCAAGATCAACCGCATCGAAGGCCAGGAAGATCCGCTGCTGGAGCGCATCCGCAATGAAGGCGCCAACAGCCCGGCGGACGTGTTCATCACGGTGGATATCGGGCGTCTGTGGCGCGCCCAGCAGGCCGGCGTGTTCGCGCCGGTGAAGTCGAAGGTGCTGGAGTCGCGCATCCCCGCCAACTACCGCGATCCCAACGGCGAGTGGTTCGGCTTTTCGGCACGCGGCCGCGTGATCGCGTACAACAAGGCCGCGGTCAAGGCTGGCGACATCGCCAACTATGAAGACCTGGCCGATCCCAAGTGGAAGGGCAAGGTCTGCACGCGTTCCAGCGGCCATGTCTACAACCTGTCGCTGATCTCCAGCCTGATCGCCCACGACGGCGAGGCCCGCACCGAGCAATGGGCGCGCGGCGTGGCCGCCAACCTGGCACGCGTGCCCAAGGGCGGCGACACCGACCAGCTCAAGGCGGTCGCCGCCGGCGAGTGCGACGTGGCCATCGCCAACACCTACTACATCGCGCGCCTGCTGAAGTCGACCAAGCCCGAAGACAAGGCCGTGGCCGAAAAGCTGGGCGTGGTGTGGCCCAACCAGTCGAGCCAGGG
The DNA here is from genome assembly GCF_001598055.1 of Cupriavidus nantongensis. Lineage (NCBI taxonomy): Bacteria > Pseudomonadati > Pseudomonadota > Betaproteobacteria > Burkholderiales > Burkholderiaceae > Cupriavidus > Cupriavidus nantongensis. The sequence goes on from NZ_CP014844.1 coordinate 1,087,076, forward strand.
CGTGCACATGAACGTCTCCGGCGGCGGCATGCTCAAGCACGCGCCGAACAAGGAAGCCGCGGTCAAGTTCCTGGAATACCTGGCCAGCGACGAGGCACAGCGCTACTTTGCCGACGGCAACAACGAATGGCCGGTGGTCAAGGGTGTGAAGGTCAACAACCCCGTGCTGGAAGCGCTGGGCGAGTTCAAGTCCGATGCCATCAATGTGGCCGAGCTGGGCAAGTACCAGCCGCAGGCGCAGAAGCTGGTGGATCGGGCGGGGTTCAAGTAAGTCTTGGCGCTTGCTTGCCGTTGGGTTGTTCCCCTCTCCCGCAAGCGGGAGAGGGAGTACACAGTCGGGATAGAAAAGGGCTGCGGTATCTGCTTGCGACCCGACCTACGGATTACAGCAAGAACCGCTTGTTCCCCGTCACCTGCGTCGGCTCGACCTTGCGGAACGTCAGCTTGACGCTGCTGTTGAGCCGCCGTCCGGCCTGCCGCCGCACCAGCGCCCGGTGCAGCAGTCCCTTGTGGCCGACCGTGCCTTCGGCATAGGGCTGGTCCGAGGTCGAGCCCAGCGCCATCGCCGCCAGCGCCTGGTTGCGCTCCGCGGCGCTCTTCTCCAGCAGCTTGTCCAGCGCCATGCGCGCGCGCACCTGTGCCGCCAGCGCGGTATCGCCCGGATTGGCGCGGGCGCGCTCGGCATCCCACGGCAGTTGCACCTTGCCGGCCAGCCGGCGCAGCGCGGCGCGCAGTTCGGCGCCGTCCATGCGGGTTTCCTGCACGATCCATACGGCGTCGTGGCGCACCGCCGCCTCGGCATCGGCCATGCGGCGGACCAGCGCCGGCTGCAGCGCGGGTGCGGAAAACTGCCGCGCGCGGCGGACCGCATTGAGGGCGATGCGGCGTACCTGCGGGTTGGCATGGTCGAACAGGTCGTCGATCACGCGCGCGGCGGTGTCGGCCGAGCCGATCATCTCGGCCAGCTGTCCGGCCAGCGAGACTTCTTCCACGCCGCTCAGCTTGTTGCGGCTGAGCCGGTTCAACTTGAACAGCAGGATGTGATATCGCAGCATAGGCTCTTGCGCGGCGGGCATGCCGCGGGTCGCGCCCGGGCGGATGCCGGGCCATAAGAGGCTATCGGCGCGGGGCTCGCGCGACTTTAGCGCGATGGGGGCGGCTCAGCGCTGGGCCTGGCGGCGGATCGTGCGCGACAGCACGATCACCGGCAGCAGCCCGACCGCCACGATCACCAGCGAGGCGGTGGCGGCCTCGGTCAGGCGCTCGTCGGCGGCCAGGTTGTAGGCCTGCACCGCCAGCGTGTCGAAATTGAACGGCCGCATCACGAAGGTCGCCGGCAATTCCTTCATCACGTCGACAAAGACGATCAGCGCGGCGGTCAGCAGGCTGCTGCGCAGCATCGGCAAATGCACGCGCCGCAGCGTGGCGCCGGGGCCATGGCCCAGGCTGCGCGCGGCGGCGTCCATGCTGGGCGTGATCTTGCCCAGCCCGGCGTTGACGGTCTGCAGTGCAACCCCCAGGAAGCGCACCAGCAGCGCATAGACCAGCGCGGCGATGCCGCCGGTCAGCAGCAGCCCCACCGAGATCCCCAACTGCTGTTGCAGCCAGGCCGACAGCGCGTTGTCCAGCCGCGCCACCGGCACCAGCACCCCGACCGCAATGACCGAGCCGGGCAGCGCATAGCCCATGCCGCACACCCGCGTCAGCCCGCGCATCAGCCAGCTGCGCTTGCCGTTGACCGCGCGCGCGGCATAGCCCACCGCCAGCGCGACCGCCACCGCCGCCAGCGCGGTGGCGCTGGCGAGCAGGAAACTGTTGCGCACCAGGCCGACAAAGCGCGGGCCGAACTGCGCGTCGCCATCGGTCAAGGCCATGCGGCACAGCATCAGCGCGGGCACCATGAAGCCCAGCAGCACCGGCACCAGGCACGCCGCCAGCGCCAGCCAGCCGCGCGCGCCGTCCAGCGTCCAGGCCGCGGCGCGGCGCTGGTTGCCGAACACCTGCGCGCGGCCGCGGCTGGCGCGCTCCATCAGCAGGATCGCGGCGACGAACAGCAGCATGCAGGCCGACAGCTGCGCCGCGGCGTTCTTGTCGCCCAGCGAGAACCAGGCGCGGTAGATGCCGGTGGAGAAGGTCGGAATGGCGAAATAGGCGACGGTGCCGAAGTCCGCCAGCGTTTCCATCATCGCCAGCGCGGTGCCGGCGACGATGCCCGGTCGCGCCAGCGGCAGCACCACGCGCCAGAGCCGGCTCCAGGCGCCATGGCCGAGCAGGCGCGCGGCCTCGAGCGTGTTCTGCGTCTGCTGCAGGAAGGCGGCGCGCGCGGTCAGGTAGACGTACGGGTACAGCACCAGCGAGAACAGCGCGATCGCGCCGCCGAGCGAGCGGATTTCCGGAAACCAGTAATCGCGCGCGCGCCAGCCGGTCAGCTCGCGCAGCCAGCCCTGCACCGGGCCGGCGAACTGCAGCGCATCGGTGTAGGCGTAGGCGATCACATAGGCCGGCATCGCCATCGGCAGCACCAGCGCCCATTCCATCACGGCGTGGCCGGGGAAGCGGTAGGTCGAGACCAGCCACGCGGTGGTCACGCCCAGCAGCAGCACGCCCGCGGCGACGCCGCACAGCAGCCAGACGGTATTGAGCACGTATTCGGCCAGCACCGTGTCGATCAGGTGGCGCCAGGTTTCGCCGGCGGGCAGCAGCACGGCCGAGGCGATCACCAGCACCGGCACGGCGATCAGCAGCGCCATCGCCACGGTGGCCAGGGTCAGGGGATGGAAGCGGCGGCGGCTGGACAGGAGCATGCGCGGGAACGGTGAGCAAAGTGCCGCCCGCCGGACCCGTGCCTGGCGGCGCGGTGTGCGGGCTGACGCATTCTAGCAATGCCGGCGGCGTCGGCGTGCCGGGCGAGGCCGGGACACCGGCCGCACGGGCCGGCAGGTCCCTATAATGCGCACATGCGAACCGATTCCTATTCACGCCTGCCCGGCGCCCAGGCCCGCACTCGGCCGGCTACCCGTGCCGATGCTCCGGATGCGGCCGTCGCCGTTCCGGCCGTTATCGAGGTGGAGCGTATCCGTCACGCCTTCGGCCGCCATGCCGTGGTCAAGGGCCTGTCGTTCTCGGTGGCGCGCGGCCATATCGCCTGCCTGCTGGGGCCCAGCGGCTGCGGCAAGACCACGGTGCTGCGCGCGATCGCGGGCTTCGAGCCGCTGCAGGACGGGCGCATCGTGCTGGACGGGCAGACCGTGTCGTCGTCGGGCACGCTGCTGGCGCCGGAGCAGCGCCGCATCGGCATGGTATTCCAGGACTACGCGCTGTTTCCGCACCTGGACGTGGCGGCCAACGTCGGCTTCGGCCTGACGCGCGCGAGCCGGGCCGAGCGCGCGGCGCGGGTCGACGAGGTGTTGCAGCTGGTGGGCCTGGACGGCGCCGGCCGCCAGTACCCGCATGAACTGTCCGGCGGCCAGCAGCAGCGCGTCGCGCTGGCACGCGCGCTGGCGCCGCGCCCGGAATTGATGCTGCTCGACGAGCCGTTCTCCAACCTCGACGTTGACCTGCGCGAACGCCTGAGCCTGGAGGTGCGTGCGATCCTGAAGGCGCAGGGCACCACCGCGATCCTGGTCACGCACGACCAGCACGAAGCCTTCGCCATGGCCGACGAGATCGGCGTGATGCACGACGGCGTGATCGAGCAATGGGGCAGCGCGCACGATCTGTACCACCGCCCGGCGTCGCGCTTCGTCGCCGGCTTTATCGGCCAGGGCGTGCTGATGGCGGGGCGCATGCGCGATGCCGCGCAGATCGAACTGGAACTGGGCCTGCTGCGCCCGGCGGTGCCGCTGGACCTGCCGGCCGGCGCGGCGGTCGACGTGCTGGTGCGCCCCGACGACATCATCCACGACGACGCCAGCCCGATGCGCGCCGAGGTCGTGCACAAGGCCTTCCGCGGCGCCGAGATCCTGTACACGCTGCGCCTGGCCAGCGGCGGGCGCGTGCTGGCGCTGGTGCCCTCGCACCACAACCACGCCGTGGGCGAGCGCATCGGCATCCGCGTCGAGATCGAGGACGTGGTGGCGTTTGCCGCCTGAGCGCGCGCGCAAGCGGCAGGCGCCGATGGTCTACACTGTGGCGTTCTGCATCTTGCGCACTGACAGGGCCTGACTACCGTGGCGGACACGCTGTTTTCCGAATCTCCCGACCGTTCCCGGCAACCGCTGGCGGAGCGCCTGCGCCCGCGCACCATCGATGAGGTGATCGGCCAGCAGCACCTGCTTGGCGCGGGCAAGCCGCTGCGCGTGGCGTTCGAGTCGGGCGAGCCGCATTCGATGATCCTGTGGGGCCCGCCCGGGGTGGGCAAGACCACGCTGGCGCGGCTGATGGCGGATGCGTTCGACGCCGAATTCATCGCGCTGTCGGCGGTGCTGTCGGGGGTCAAGGACATCCGCGAGGCGGTCGAGCGCGCCGAACAGTTCCGTGCCCATGGCCGGCGCACGCTGGTGTTCGTCGACGAGGTGCACCGCTTCAACAAGAGCCAGCAGGATGCGTTCCTGCCCCACGTGGAAAGCGGCCTGTTCACCTTTATCGGCGCCACTACCGAGAACCCGTCGTTCGAGGTCAACGGCGCCTTGCTGTCGCGCGCGGCGGTCTACGTGCTCAAGAGCCTGGACGATGCCGAGCTGACCCAGTTGGCGCTGCGCGCCTCCGAGGAGCTGGGCGGCATCAGCTGGCAGGACGAAGCGCTGCAGCTGATCGTCGCCTCGGCCGACGGCGACGGCCGCAAGCTGCTGAACAATATCGAGATCGTCGCGCGCGCCGCGCGCACTGCCGGCGCCGCGCAGATCGATACCGCGCTGCTGGGCAGTGCGCTGTCGGAGAACCTGCGTCGCTTCGACAAGGGCGGCGATGCCTTCTACGACCAGATCAGCGCGCTGCACAAGTCGGTGCGCGGCTCGGACCCCGACGCCGCGCTGTACTGGTTCTGCCGCATGATCGACGGCGGCGCCGACCCGCGCTACCTGGCGCGCCGCATCGTGCGCATGGCGTGGGAGGATATCGGCCTGGCCGATCCGCGCGCCGCGCGCATCACGCTGGACGCGGCCGAGACCTACGAGCGGCTGGGCTCGCCCGAGGGCGAGCTGGCGCTGGGGCAGGCGCTGATCTACCTGGCGGTCGCGCCCAAGTCCAACGCCGGCTACAACGCCTACAACGCCGCGCGCGCCTTCGTCGCCAAGGACAAGTCGCGCGCGGTGCCGGTGCACCTGCGCAACGCGCCGACCCGGCTGATGAAGGAGCTGGGCTACGGCCACGCCTACCGCTACGCGCACGACGAGCCCGAAGCCTATGCCGCCGGCGAGCACTACTTCCCGGACGACCTCAAGGCGCAGGGCTGGTACCAGCCGGTGCCGCGCGGGCTGGAAGGCAAGATTGCCGAGAAGCTGCGCCACCTGCGCGAGCTGGACCAGGCCTGGCATCGCGAACAGCGCGCCGCAAAGGCGAAGGACGGGTCGAAGGACGGCGGCAAGGGCGGCAAGTCGGGCGAACAGGTTTGACGGCTTGCTAACGTGTGTGCAGTAAAATGGCGGGTCCGCCGGCATGTCGCTGGCCCTGCACTTCACCTTAGCAACATGCTCGACATCCAGCTGTTCCGCAAAGACATCGACGCCGTGGCGCAACGCCTTGCCACGCGCGGCTTCCAACTCGACGTGGCGGCGTTCCAGGCACTCGAGGCCGAACGCAAGCAACTGCAGACCCAGACCGAGGAACTGCAGGCGCGCCGCAACAGCCTGTCCAAGCAGATCGGCATGCTCAAGGGCAAGGGCGAGGATGCCTCGGCCGTGATGGCGGAAGTGGGCGGCATCGGCGACACGCTCAAGGCCTCGGCCGCGCGGCTGGACGAGATCCAGGCGCACCTGGCCGAGCTGATGCTGTCGATCCCGAACCTGCCGCACGACAGCGTGCCGGTGGGCAACGACGAAACCCAGAACGTCGAGGTGCGCCGCGTCGGCGAGCCGCGCCAGTTCGACTTTGCCGTGCGCGACCACGTCGATGTGGGCGACAAGCTGGGGCTGGATTTCGACACCGCGGTCAAGGTCACCGGGGCGCGCTTCTCGATGCTGCGCGGCGGCATGGCGCGCCTGCACCGCGCGCTGGTGCAGCTGATGCTCGACACCCATACGCAGGAGCACGGCTACACCGAGATGTATGTGCCGTACATCGTCAATGCCGCGTCGATGCGCGGCACCGGCCAGCTGCCCAAGTTCGAGGAAGACCTGTTCAAGGTGCCGCGCAAGGTCGGTAGCGAGGAAGGCGAGCGCATCGAGAACTTCTACCTGATCCCCACCGCCGAGGTGCCGCTGACCAATATCGTGCGCGACGCCATCGTCGCCGGCGAGAAGCTGCCGCTGCGCTTCGTCGCGCATACGCCGTGCTTCCGCTCGGAAGCCGGCTCGTACGGCAAGGACACCCGCGGCATGATCCGCCAGCACCAGTTCGACAAGGTCGAGCTGGTCCAGGTGGTGCCCGCCGACCAGTCCTTCGACGCGCTCGAGCAGCTGACCGGCCACGCCGAGGCGATCCTGAAGAAGCTGGAGCTGCCGTTCCGCACCATCGTGCTGTGCACCGGCGACATGGGCTTCGGCAGCACCAAGACCTACGACCTGGAAGTGTGGATCCCCGCGCAGAATACCTATCGCGAGATCAGCTCGTGCTCCAACATGGGCGATTTCCAGGCGCGCCGGATGCAGGCGCGCATGCGCACAGGGCAGGGCAAGCCGGAGCTGGTGCACACGCTGAACGGCTCGGGCCTGGCCGTCGGCCGCACGCTGGTGGCGATCCTGGAGAACTACCAGAACGCCGACGGCTCGGTCACGGTGCCGGCCGCGCTGCAGCCGTACATGGGCGGCATCACCCGCCTGGAGCCGGAACTCTAAGGCACGGCAATAGGGCAATAGGGCGCCGAAAAAAACTGCCGCCAGCCTCTTGCATCGGCTGGCAGAGCGTGGCTATAATCTCGGTTTCGCCACACGGCAACAAGTTACCGGAGAGGTGGCAGAGTGGTCGAATGTACCTGACTCGAAATCAGGCGTACCGGCGACGGTACCGTGGGTTCGAATCCCACCCTCTCCGCCAAAACAAGAAGCTGTCGGCATCGACCACCGGCAGGCAACAACAGCGTAGTAAAACTCAGGCCGACGCCCACGAAAGTGCGCGTCGGTTTTGTTTTTTCCGCGGCCGGTTTGGCGCTGCCGCATCGATACCGGTCATAGGCGCCGGCCGGTGCACTATCATGGCGATCCGCAACGCAGGATGCCGCACCATGACCCAGCCCCCCGACCAAGCACGCGCCGCACAGGTCTTTCACGGCGATCCGTCCGAACTGCCGGCCGATCCCGACCTGGTCTACGGCATGCCGTACCGGCACTACAAGGGCGGCGCCTATTCGGCGGTAGGGATCGGCCGCTTCGAGGCCGACCTGGCGCCGGTGGTGGTCTACCGCGCCATGCGCGATCCGTCGCTGCTGTGGGTGCGGCGCGCCGATGTGTTCAGCGAGCCGGTGGCGACGCCGCAGGGCGAGGTGCCGCGCTTCGCGCCGGACTGGCCTGCGGCGCTGGCCTGCCTGGATTTCTTGCCGCGCCAGGCGGTGCTCGACGTGCTGGCCCTGCACGACTCGCCCTACCGCCGCTACCACGACCGCCGCCATATCCTGGAAATGTTCGAGGCCGCCCATGCGCGCGGCGTGGCGCTGGACCGGGCGCAGGCGCTGGCGGTGCTGTGCCATGACGCGGTCTATGTGCCGGGCTGCGAGCACAACGAAGCCGCCTCGGCCGCCATGATCGAATCGGTTGCGCCAGCGGAAGCCCGCGCGGTGCTGGAGCGTGCCGCGCGGATCGTGCTCGATACGCGCGACCATCGACCCAGCTGCGCGGGCGCCGACACCGTGCTCGATCTCGACCTGCTCAGGCTGGCCGCGCCGCCGGACCTGTTCGACGCCCACAGCCTCGACGTCTTCGCCGAGAACCGCGCCTTGCTGGCCGCGCGCACCGGCTTGCAGGGCGATGCGCTGTGGGCCGAGTTCATGCGCCGCCGCGCGGCATTCCTGGGCCACCTGGCGCAGCGCCCGCGACTGTTCCTGACCGCGGCGTTCGCCGATTGCGAGGCCCCGGCCCGCGCCAATCTCGCCAGGATCGGCGGCAGCGCCGGCACCGCGGAGGCCGCCGGTGGCTGACGCGCCGGCGCGCGTGGGCGCCCTGCTGCAGGCCTGGCTTACGCCGGGCACGGCGCTGGGGCTGCTTGCGTTGTTCGCGCTGGTGACGTTGCTGCTGCTGGGGCTGGTGCCGCTGCTGGTGGCGCTGTTGCGGCCCGTGGTGCGCTGGCTGGACCGCTGGCGCGTTTGGGGTGCGGGCGCGCTGTCGGCGCGCGTGGCGGCGCGGCCGCGGCGGCTGGACGCGCTGACGCTGCGCGTGCTCGAGCGCGACGTGGCCGAGCTGCTGCTGGTGCTGCTGGCCGGCGCCGTGCTGCTGGCCTGCGGCAGCGCGCTGTTCTGGCTGGCCGGCGAGATTGCCGAAAACGCCGAGGTGGTGCGCCTCGACCAGCAGGTGTACGCGGGCCTGCGCGCCTTGCGCAGCGACTGGCTCGACCTGGCGATGGTGGCCGTGACCGAGCTCGGCGGCGGGCGCATTTCCGTCGCGGTGGGCGTGGCGGTGTTCGCGTGGCTGTGCTGGCGCCGGGCCTGGATCGTGTCGCTGTACTGGGCGGCCGCGCTGCTCGGCGCGCGCGCCTGCGTGATGGCGTTAAAGCTCGGCATGGCGCGGGTGCGTCCGGCCAGCATCTACAGCGGCCTCGAGTCGTACTCCTTCCCCAGCGGCCACGCCACCAGCAGCATGGTCACCTACGGCTTCCTGGCCTTCCTGATGTGCCTGCGCCAGCCGTGGCGCGTGCGCATTCCGGTGCTGGCGCTGACCGTGGTGGCGGTGGCGGCGATCGGCGTGTCGCGGCTGTACCTCGGCATGCACTGGCTGTCCGACGTGGCCGCGGGCTATGCGCTCGGGCTGGCGTGGATCGCGCTGCTGGGCACGGCCTACCGCACGCTGCACGGTCCCGCCCCGCAGGGCTCGGTGGCGCCGTCGCGGCTCGGCGTGGTGGCGGCGGTAGCGGTGGTGGCGGCGTTCGGCTACGTGGCGTGGTTCCGGCTGCCGGACACGCTCGAGCGCTACCGACAGGCCGGCGCGGCTACGCTGGCGTCGGCGCCGCTCCTGCCTCGGGTGCTGGCGGCAGGCGCGACACCAGCAGCTGGTCGATCTTGTGATGGTCGATGTCCAGCACCTCGAAGCGATAGCCCGCCACGGTGATCGACTCCGATTTCTTCGGGATGCGCTTGAGCGCATAGATCACCAGCCCGGCCGCGGTATCGACGTAGTCCTCTCCGGGCAGCGTATCCAGTTCCAGCGCTTTCTTCAGGTCGACCAGCGGCGTCAGGCCATCGACCAGCCACGAGCTGTCGTCGCGCCGCACGATTTGCTCGTCTTCGCTCGAATAGAGGATGTCGCCCATCAGCGCGCCGACGATGTCGTCCAGCGTGACGATGCCCACCACCAGCCCGTATTCGTTCATGACCACGGCAAAGCTCTGGTGCATTTCGCGGAAGCGCGTCAGCGATTCCGACAGGGTCAGCGTGTCGGGGATCACCAGCACGTTCTTGTCGTGGTAGCGGCCGATATTGCCCATCACCGCGGCGCTCTCATCGGCCAGCAGCAGCTGCAGGATGTCCTTGGAATCGATATAGCCCTGCACGTCGTCCAGATCGTGCCCGCACACCGGGTATTGCGCGTGCGGCTGGTTGACCAGCTTGCGGCGCACGCTGTCGGCCGGCTCGTCCAGGCTCAGGTAGACCACTTCGTCGCGCGGCGTCATGATCGCGGTGATGCCCTTGAAGTCGAGCTCGAACACGTTCTCGATCAGATGCAGCTCATGCTTGTGCAGCACGCCGGCTTCGGCGCCGGCATCGACCATCGCGGCGATATCCTCGGTGGTGATCTGGTCGACCGGCTTGGTCGGCAGCCGCAGCAGCCGCAGCATGGCATCGGCGGCAGCGTTGAAGATCCACACCAGCGGCCTGAGCACGCGCAGCAGCGTCAGCATCGGGTCGATCACCGCCAGCGCGCAGGCCTCGGGAAAGGTCATGGCGATGCGCTTGGGGATCAGGTCGGCGAACTGGATGAACAGCAGCGTCACGATCAGGAACGAGCCGATATTGGCAACGCGCTGCGCGTGCACTACCTGCATGTAGGGCGACAGCGTTTCGAGCAGCAGGTCGGACACGTGCTTCTCGCCCAGGATACCGGCCAGGATGGCGACGCTGTTGACCCCGATCTGCACGATGGTGAAGAAATTCCCGGGCTCTTCCTTGAGCAGCAGCACGCGCGTGGCGCGGCCGTCGCCGCGTTCGGACAGCACTTGCAGCTTGGTGCGGCGGGCAGCGGTCAGCGCGATCTCGGAGATCGAGAAAAAGGCGCTGATGAGGACGAGCAGGATCAGGGTCAGGACGAACATAGGCAGGATTGCGCTGGCAGGTTGTGCCTGCAGGCGGCTTGATGATGGTGCACGGCGCGCGCGGCTGTCAATCTGTGCTCCGGTCAGTCGCGGCGCCTGGCGGGGGCGGCGTCGAAGCTTGCCGTCGGCGCTTCCAGCCGCTGCGGCAGCGTTGCCGCCAGCGCCGCGGCGGCCTGCGCGAACTGGTCGCGCAGGTCGTCGGCCAGGCTCGAGCCGGCGCGGTGGCTGGCGCGCAGCATCTGGATCTCGAACGGCAGCACCGGCGCCACGTCATGCAGCGCGACGCGCTCCGCGCTGGCGCTGAGCGCGGTGTACTGGTCCAGCAGCGTCATGCCCAGGCCGGCGTCGACCAGCGCCAGCGCCAGCGAGTAGGTCTGCACCTCCAGCGTCGAGCGCGGTTCCAGCGCGTGCCGCGCCAGGGTCTGGCGCACCAGCAGGCCGAGCGAGCTGTTGTCGTCATAGCCGATAAAGGGGCGCTCCACCAGCCGCTGCATCGGCACCACGCGGCGGCGTCCGCCGGCGGGCAGCGGCTGCGCGCGCGGCACCGCCAGCAGCATGCGGCCGCTCGCCACCGGCTCGCTCGAGATCGCCTCGTGGCGGGGCGGGGCGAAGGCAAAGCCCAGGTCGATCTGGTTGGCCAGCAGCGCGCCGACGATCTCGTCGGTATGGTGCGTCAACACCTGCACCTGGGTGTCCGGGTGGCGCGCGCAGAAGCTGCGCACCGCCGGCGCCAGCAGCGGATTGGCCAGGCTCGGCGTGGCGGCGACGCGCAGCCGGCCCGCGCCCTTGTGGCGCAGGCTTTCCGAGACCCGGCGCACGCGTTCGATCTCGCCATATAGCCTTTCGACATCGCCATACAGCGCGTTGGCCTCGGGCGTGGCCTGCAGCCGTCCGCGCACCCGCTCGAACAGCCGGAAGCCGAGCGAGGCCTCGGCATGCTGCAGCACGCGCGTGACCACCGGCTGCGACACGTGCAGCAGGCGCGCGGCCTCGCTGACGGTGCCGGTCAGCATCACGGCGCGGAACACTTCGATCTGGCGCAGGCGCATGGCATCTCGGGCGTGGTGGAAAGGACGTGGCAGGGCGGCGATTGCACCCATAGCCTGAAGACATATTCTGGCACGTATTCGCATTGGGCAAGCCGTCGCGCTTGCACTACGCTCTGCCTGATGGATGCAAGCAAAGGACAGGCAATGCAGGTGGTGATCGTGGGCGCGGGCGTGGTGGGGATGACGACGGCATGGCGCCTGGCCGAGGATGGCCACCAGGTGACGGTGCTCGAGCGTCACCACGGCCCCGGCGAGGAAACCAGCTTTGCCAATGGCGGGCAGCTCAGCTACAGCTACGTGGCGCCGCTGGCGGGACCGGGCGTGATGGCCAAGGTGCCGGGCTGGCTGTTGCGGCGCGATTCGCCGATGCGTTTTCGCCCGGCGGCGGACCCGGCGCAATGGCGCTGGCTGGCGGCCTTCATGTCCGCCTGCAACGCCGCCACCAGCGAGGCGACCACGCGCAAGCTGCTGCGGCTGGGCTTCTATTCTCGCGACCTGATGCAGGCCTTCGTCGCCCGGCACCAGCATGACGACGGCGGCGCCGGCTTCGATTTTGCGCGGCGCGGCAAGCTGGTGGTGCACCGCGACGCGGCGGCGTTCGATTCGGCCTGCCGGCTGCTGGACTACCAGGCCAGCCTGGGCTGCGAGCAGCAGGCGCTGGACCGCACTGCCTGCGTGGCGCTGGAACCGGCGCTGGCCGGCATCCGCGACGACATTGCCGGCGCCATCCATACCCCGAGCGAGGAGGTGGGCGACTGCCATCGCTTCTGCCTGTCGCTGGCACGCTTGCTGCAAGATGGCGCGTACGCGGGCGTGTCGTTGCGCTTTGGCACCGTCGTGCAAGGGCTGGTGCAGCAGGGCGGGCGCGTCACCGGGGTGCGCACGCCGGCGGGGGTGGTGCCTGCCGACGTGGTGATTGTCTCCGGCGGCATCGGCAGCGTGCCGTTGCTGCGCCCGCTCGGGGTACGGCCGCTGCTGTGGCCGCTCAAGGGCTACAGCATCACGGTGCCGCTGGCCGGCGGCGCGCAGGCGCCGCATATCAGCGTGACGGATTTCGCTAACAAGATCGTTTATGCCCGGATCGGCAATACACTGCGGGTGGCGGGCATGGCCGACCTGGTGCGCGGCGGCACCCGTATCGACCCGGAACGGGTCGGCACGCTGGTGGCCCAGACCCGCGCGCTGTTTCCCGGCGCCGTGCCGGACCAGCCGCTGGCGCAGCTGCAGCCGTGGGCCGGGCTGCGACCGGCCACGCCGGACGGCCTGCCGCTGGTGGGGCCGTCGCGGGTGTCGGGGCTGTGGCTCAACCTGGGCCACGGCGCGCTGGGGTTTACGCTGGCGATGGGCAGTGCCGGCCTGCTGGCCGACCGCCTGGCGGGGCGCAGTCCCGCCATCGACGCAGAAGATTTCGACGCCGCGCGCGCCTAGCGCCGCGGCCGAGCATGGGTTGTTGCCGTACCGGTAAGTCTGCAGTACCTGAAGCTGTCCATGAAACATGCCTCAATGACCAAGCCCCACTACAAGGAGCGCCACATGCAAACGCTGCACCCCCACCGATCCGCCACCCGCCGCGCGCTTGCGGCAGCCACGCTGCTGCTCGCCGCCGGCGCCGCCCATGCCGCCGACGGCGACACGCTGAAGAAGATCAAGGACAGCGGCGTGATCTCGCTCGGCTACCGCGAATCGTCGATCCCGTTCTCGTACACCGACGGCAAGGAGGTCATGGGCTACTCGCATGAGATCCTGTTGCAGATCGTCGACAAGGTGAAAAGCGAGCTGAAGATGCCCAACCTGCAGGTGCGCCTGACGCCGATCACCTCGCAGAACCGGATCCCGCTGGTGCAGAACGGCACCATCGACATCGAATGCGGCAGCACCACCAACAACCTCGAGCGGCAGAAGCAGGTCGCGTTCTCCAACAGCCTGTTCGTCTACGGCATCAAGATGCTGACCAAGAAGGATTCGGGCGTGAAGGAGTTTGCCGACCTGAAGGACCGCAACGTGGTCACCACCGCCGGCACCACCGGCGAGCGCCTGCTGGTCAAGATGAACGGCGAGAAGGCCATGAACATGAACCTGATCAGCACCAAGGACCACGGCCAGTCCTTCCTGATCCTGGAAACCGGCCGGGCCGCCGCGTTCGTGATGGACGAGCCGCTGCTGTACGGCGAGCGCACCAAGGCCAAGAATGCGGCCGACTGGGTGGTGGTGGGCGCGCCGCTGCAGACCGAGAACTACGCCTGCATGTTCCGCAAGGACGATCCCTCGTTCAAGAAGCTGGCCGACGGCGTGATCGCCGACCTGCAGACCAGCGGCCGCGCCGAGAAGCTGTACAACAAGTGGTTTATGTCGCCGATCCCGCCGCGCGGCATCAACATGAACTACCCGCTGTCGGCCGACATGAAGGCGCTGTTCGCGGCGCCCAACGACAAGGCCTACCAGTAGGCCGAGGCGGGGCGGGGCGAGCTGCGGGAGCGGAACCGGGCCCCGCGGTTATTTAGCCATGATGAATCGATATTTAGCATTCGATAGTGTTTGCGGTAGTGTTGAGCCCGATATAGGCTCATAGCAGCACAACAGCCGGCGGCGCTCCAAAAGAGGCCGGCCGGCGCTGCCCCACACTGCTTATCCGCATCGACTGGAGAACATATGCGATCGCTTCGTACTGGCTGGTTCAAATCCCTGCTGGCCGCTTCCCTGGTGGCCGGCGCCGGCCTGGCGGCCACCGCGGCCCATGCCGCCGACCTGCTCGACACCGTCAAGCAGGCCGGCGTGCTGAAGATCGGGCTGGAGGGCACCTATCCCCCGTTCGGCTTCCGTGGCGCGAAGAACGAGCTGGAAGGCTTCGATGTCGACGTGGCGCGCGCGGTGGCGGGCAAGCTCGGCGTCAAGCCGGAGTTCGTCACCACCGAATGGAGCGGCATCATCGCCGGCCTGCAGGCGGGCAAGTTCGACATCATCGTCAACCAGGTCAACGTCACGCCGCAGCGCCAGCAGGTGCTGGATTTCTCCACGCCCTACGTCTACTCGGATGCGCAGCTGATCCAGCGCAAGGATGACAAGCGCCAGTTCAAGTCGCTGGAAGACCTGAAGGGCCACAAGCTGGGCGTCAGCCTGGGCAGCAACTACAACGACCTGGCCAAGTCCGTGGCCGGCATCGAGGTCAAGACCTATCCCGGCGCACCCGAGTACCTGCGCGACCTGGCGGCGCAGCGCGTCGACGCCGCGCTGAACGACCGGCTGATGGTCGCGTACCTGGTCAAGACCGCCAACCTGCCGCTGCGGCCGGGCGCGATCGTGGCCGGCGCCACCACGCAGGTGGCGATCCCGTTCCGCAAGGACAATCCAAAGTTCGCCCAGGCGATCAACCATGCGCTGGAGGACCTGGCCAAGGACGGCACGCTCGGCAAGCTGTCGGTGAAGTGGTTCGGCACCGATGTGACCAAGCCCGCCGGCAAGCCGGTCAAGTAAGCCGGCCGGCAGGCGTTATCATGTCGCGGCGCGGCGGCCTGCATGGCTGCCGCGCCGCTTTGCTTTGTGCCCTTTATTGCTGATCCCTTTCCCGCCGCCACGCCATGCCCGCTCTCCAGCTCGTCATCGACTCCCTGCCCGTGCTGCTGCAGGGCACGCTGCTGACCATCAAGTTCGCGCTGTGGTCGATGGTGTTCGGGTTGATGCTGGGCACAGTGGTGGCGCTGATGGGCATCAGCCATAGCGGCGTGCTCAAGGCGGTGGCGCGCGGCTATGTCAGCATCATGCGCGGCACGCCGCTGCTGGTGCAGATCTTCGTGGTCTACTACGGGCTGCCCGGCATCGGCATCGCGCTGGAGCCGACGCCGGCGGGCGTGCTGACGCTGAGCCTGAACGTCGGCGCATATTTGTCGGAGAGCATGCGCGGCGCCATCCTGGGCGTGGCGCGCGGGCAGTGGCTGGCTGCCTACAGCCTGGGCCTGACGCCGGCGCAGGCGCTGCGCTACGTGGTGGGCCCGCAGGCGCTGCGACTGGCGGTGCCGAGCCTGTCGAACAGCCTGATCAGCCTGATCAAGGATACCTCGCTGGTATCGGTCATCACCGTGACCGAGCTGCTGCGCACCGCGCAGGAGGTGATCGCCGCCACTTACCAGCCGTTGCCGCTGTATCTGGCGGTGGCGGCGATCTACTGGGTGCTGAGCACGAGCTTGTCCGGTCTGCAGCATCGGCTGGAGCGCAGGTTGTCGTTGCCCGGGCGGCATTGAGATTCGCGCCAAAGCAAAAGGCCAGCTCCGCGGAGCTGGCCTTTGTGCATCAGCGGACCGTTCAGCCCTGCGCGATGCGCCCGGCGATATGCCCCAGCGCCTCTTCCACCTGGTCCACCAGGATCAGGCACAGGTCGCCCGGCTGCAGGTGCGACAGCGCGGTGTCGATGGCCAGGAACTCGCCGCGGATTTCTTCGACCTGGCTGGTGCGTTGCGCGCCCTGCAGGCCTTCGCGCAGCAGCGCCAGCACCTCGCCGTCGGCGCGGCCGCGCTGGCACTGGTCCTGGTACAGCACGACCTCATCGAACACGCCGCCCAGGATCTGGGTCTGGCGGCGGATGTCTTCGTCGCGGCGGTCGCCCGCGCCGCTGATCACCACTACCCGCCGACGGGCCGGGATGGACTCGATCGCGTTGCACAGCGCCAGGATCGCATCCGGGTTGTGGCCGTAGTCGGCGATCAGCGTGGCGCCGCGGTAGTCGAACACATTGAAGCGTCCGGGCGCGGTCTGCGCATCGTTGACGAAGGTGGCCAGCCCGCGGCGGATCACCGACCAGTCGATGCCCAGCGCCCACGCCGCGGCGATCGACGACATCGCGTTCTCGACCTGGAAGCCGATGGTGCCGTTGCGCGTCAGCGGGATCTCCGCCAGCGCGATGCGGACTTCGGCATCGCCTTCCGCGGCGACGATGTCGGCGCCGTCGACGAACACCACGCGCTTGCCCTGCGCGCGGTGCGTGGCCATCGCCGGCTGGTCGGGATCGTGCGCGAAGTACGTGACGCTGCCCGGGCAGGCGTCGGCCATGCGCACCACCATCGGGTCGGCGGCGTTGAGCACGGCCATGCCGTGCGGCGCGACGTTCTGCACGATCACGCTCTTGAGCACCGCCAGGTCTTCCACCGAATTGATGTAGGACAGGCCCAGGTGGTCGCCTTCGCCGACGTTGGTCACCACCGCCACGTCGCAGCGGTCGAAGGCCAGCCCTTCGCGCAGCAGGCCGCCGCGCGCGGTTTCGAACACGGCGGCGTCGACGTCGGGGTGCAGCAGCACGTTGCGCGCGCTGCGCGGGCCGCTGCAGTCGCCGGTGTCGATGCGCTCGCCCTGGATATAGACGCCGTCGGTGCCGGTCATGCCCATGCGCAGGCCGCTGCTGGCCATGATGTGGGTGATCAGGCGGACCGTGGTGGTCTTGCCATTGGTGCCCGACACCGCCACCACCGGGATGCGGCCGTCGTCGCCGTCGGCAAACATGGTCGAGACGATGGCTTCGCCGACCGCGCGGCCCTTGCCGTACGACGGCTGCAGGTGCATGCGCAGCCCCGGCGCGGCATTGACCTCGACGATGCCGCCGGCCTGCTCCTCGAACGGCTTGAGCATGGTCTCGCAGACCGCGTCGACGCCGGCGATGTCCAGGCCCACCATCTGCGCCGCCGCCACCGCGCGCGCGGCGATGTCGGGATGGACGTCGTCGGTCACGTCGGTGGCGCTGCCGCCGGTGGACAGGTTGGCATTGTTGCGCAGTACCACGCGGGTGCCGGCGGCCGGTACTGAGTCGGCAGTCAGGTTCTGCTTGGCCAGCGTCGCCAGCGCGATATCGTCGAAGCGGATCTTGGTCAGCGAGGTGGCGTGCCCTTCGCCGCGGCGCGGGTCGCGGTTCACTTCGTCGACCAGCTGGCGCACCGTATGCACGCCGTCGCCGATCACCTGCGGCGGATCGCGGCGCGCGGCCGCGACCAGCTGCTTGCCGACCACCAGCAGGCGGAAATCATGGCCGGGGATATAGCGCTCGACGATCACGTCGGAGCTGATGTCCGAGGCGACCTCATAGGCGTTCATCACTTCCTCGCGGGTGCGGATGCGCACCGCCACGCCCTTGCCCTGGTTGCCGTCGCGCGGCTTGACCACCACCGGCGCGTCGATTTCCTGCGCCGCGGCCCAGGCTTCGTCGGCGCTGCGCACCGAGCGGCCCAGCGGCACCGGCACGCCGGCGGCGTGCAGCAGGGTCTTGGTCAGTTCCTTGTCCTGCGCGATGGATTCGGCCACGGCGCTGGTGCGGTCGGTCTCGGCGGCCTGGATGCGGCGCTGCTTGCTGCCCCAGCCGAACTGCACCATCGAGCCCTGCGTCAGGCGCCGGTACGGGATGCCGCGCGCGACCGCGGCGTAGACGATCGAGCCGGTGCTCGGCCCGAGGCGCACGTCCTCGTCCAGCTCGCGCAGCCGGTGCAGCGCGTCGGCGAGGTCGAACGGGGTGTCGTGGCGCGCGGCGTGGCACAGCGCCTCGGCCAGTTCGAAGGCGAGCCGGCCGACTTCCTCTTCGCTGTATTGCACGATCACCTGGTAGATGCCGGGCTCGACCGTCTGCGCGGTGCGGCTGAACGTCACCGGGCAGCCGGCGGCGGCCTGCAGGCGCAGCGCGGTCACTTCCAGCACGTGGGCCAGCGACAGCTCGACCGAGTCCTCGTCCGGGCGCAGCGGCCCGATCTCGGGAAAGCGGGCGCGCAGCCGGTCTTCGAAGCCGGGCAGCGCCGACAGCATGTTGGCGGTGTCCTGGCAGGCCACGATCGCCTCGATGGCGGTGTGGCGGCACCACAGGTTCGGGCCCCGCAGGGCCCGGATACGGGAGACTTCCATAGAACGGTTTCCGTGTCTTCTATGCGCGGTTGGGCTGGGGGCGTCAGGCGCGGCGGGCAGGCTGGCCCATCCAGTGGTGCACCAGGTCGACGGTGGCGCCGGTGGCGGCCTCGTCGCACTGCAAGACCAGCAGGTCGCCCGGCACCAGCTGGCTCAGGGCGGCTTCGATGGCGCTGGCGCGCGTGCCTTCGTCGATGATCTTGGTCACGCGCCGGCCTTCGTAAAGGCCTTGCTTGAGCAGGGCGCGCGCCTCGGCGTCGGGCAGGGCGCGCTTGACGCTGCGGTCCTCGCACAGGAACACGCGGTCGAAATGCTGGCCCAGGACCTTGCCCTGGCGCACCAGGTCGTGGTCGCGGCGCTGCACGCCGGCGCCGTAGACCACCATGCGGCGCTCGGCCGGGAAGCGCTCCAGCGCGGTCGCCAGCGCTTCCAGCGCGGGGGCGTTGTGGGCGTCGTCGACCACCACCGTGGCGCCGTTGCGCTCGAACAGCGTGAAGCGGCCCGGCACGTCGACCTGGCCGACATCGAAGGTCACCACGCCGGCGCGGATCAGGTCATTGGAGATGCCCAGCGCCCAGCCGGCGGCAACCGCGGCCAGCACGTTCTCGATCTGGAAGGCGACACGGCCGGCGTAGGTCAGCGGCACCGCGGCCACATCCACCAGCGCGGTCTCGCTGTTGCCGGTGGCCAGCACGACCTTGCCTTCGCGCACGTACACCGCGCGCTTGCCCGCGGCGCGGTGCGACATGATCGCCGGGAGCTCCGGGGTCAGGCCGAAGAAGATCACGTCGCCGTCGCACAGCCCGGCCATCTCGACCAGGCGCTCGTCGCGCGCGTTGAGCACGGCGGCGCCGTTCTGCAGCACCACGTCGACCTGCGTGCGCAGCACGTTGTACATGCGGTCTTCGTCTTCGACGTAATAGTCGCCGAGATGGTCGGGCTGGTCGAAGTTGGTGACCACGCCGACCTGGCAGCGGTCATAGGCCAGGCCCTCGGACAGGATGCTGCCGCTGTCGTTCTCGAACACGGCGGCCTCCACCGCGCGGTTCATCAGGATGCGGTGGCCGGCTTCCCAGTTGGCGCGGTCGCCGCTTTCGACCTGGCGGCGGTCGAGGAACAGGCCGTCGCTGCAGGCCAGGCCGGTATGCTTGCCCGACAGCTGCAGCAGGCGCGCTACCAGCCGTGCCACCACGGTCTTGCCGTTGGTGCCGGTCACGCCCACCACCGGGATGCGCCCCTGGTCGTCTTCCGACTCGGGGAACAGGTGGTTGACGATGGCGCGCCCCACCGGGCGCGGCGTGCCCTCGGCCGGCTTGATATGCATCAGCAGGCCGGGGCCGGCGTTGACTTCGACGATGGCGCCGCGCTGTTCGTGCAGCGGGCGCGAGATGTCCTCGGCCACCAGGTCCACGCCGGCGATATCCAGCCCCACCACGCGCGCGGCCAGCGCGGCATGCGCGGCAACGCTGGGGTGCACGCGGTCGGTGACGTCGAAGGCGACGTTGCCGTTGCGCTGGATCAGCACGGTACGGCCTTCCGGCGGCACCGAACTGCCGTCCATGCCCTGGCGCTTCAGTTCCAGCCGCGCGGCGGAGTCGAGCCGCACGCGGTTGAGCGGGTGATCCTCGGTGCTGCCGCGGCGCGGGTCGGAATTGATCTGCAGCTCGATCAGCTCGTCGATGGTGGACTTGCCGTCGCCGACCACGCTGGCGCTCTCGCCCATGGCGGCGGCTACCAGGCGGCCGCCCACCACCAGCAGGCGGTGCTCGTTGCCGGGGATAAAGCGCTCGACGATGACGCCGCTGCCTTCGTCGATGGCGACGCCATAGGCGGTTTCGACTTCCTCGCGCGTCATCAGGTTGGTGAACACGCCGCGGCCATGGTTGCCGTCATAGGGCTTCACCACCACCGGCACGCCGATGTCCTCGGCGGCATCCCAGGCGTCTTCCGGCGATTCGACCAGGCGGCCTTCCGGCACCGGTACGCCGCAGGATTCGAGCAGGCTCTTGGTCAGGTCCTTGTCGCGCGAGATGCTTTCGGCGATGGCGCTGGTGCGGTCGGTCTCGGCGGTCCAGATGCGGCGCTGGCGCGCGCCGTAGCCCAGCTGCACCAGGTTGCCGTCCGACAGGCGGATCGCCGGGATGTCGCGGTCGTCCGCGGCATCGACGATGCAGGCGGTGCTGGGGCCCAGGCAATGCTTGTCGACCAGGCGGCGCAGGTGCTCCACCGTGGCCGGCACGTCGTAGGGGCGGTCCTCGATCGCGGCCATGACCAGGTCGCGCGCGGCGAACAGGGCGGCGCGGGTCACTTCCTCGTGCCAGGCGCGCACGATCACCTTGTACACGCCGCGCACCGGCGTTTCGCGCGCCTTGCCGAAGCCGCCCGGCATGCCCGCCAGGTTTTGCAGCTCAAGCGTCACGTGTTCCAGGATATGGCCCGGCCAGGTGCCTTCCTTCAGCCGCTGCAGGAAGCCGCCGCGTTCGCCGATGCTGCAGCGATGCTCGATCAGCGACGGCAGCCAGGCCGACAGGCGCTCGTAAAACCCCGGAATCGTGTTGGAGGGAAAGTCCTCCAGTTCCCCGATATCGACCCATGCCTCCAGCACGGGCCGATATGTCCACATATTCGGGCCGCGCAGCGACATGACATCGAAAATCTCAATGTCCTTCTTTTTCATTGAATTAGCTTGAGGCAGTGGGCGGAACCGCCCGAGAAATGGAAGCCTAACCTTTCAGTAACGTTACAGCTCGGAGCGGGTTGACTTTCTTGGTGTAAAAGTGATTGTGCAATGCATCAGGGCTACCCGCGCGTTCGTCGTTATGTATACTGCGGGCGAATTCGCGGGCCGCCAGCGCGTGCCCGGCCTAAATTGTTTCAAGTTATGTCCGCAACCCCTGGACGCACGCCGCGCCATCCATGACCCAGTCCTCCCTGCCTGTCCCTACCGCCACCGCCGCCGATGAACCCTGGCGGGCTGAAGCCGGATCGTGGCTCCGACCCGGCGAGACTGTGCTGGCCGGACTGGCACTGGACCTCGACGCGAGGCTGCATTTTACCCAAGGGTGGCTGGTTGTGACCGACCAGCGCATCGTTGCCCGCGCCCCCGGCGAAAAAAATGTGCGGGAATGGAACATCGCCCCGGCGCTGCGCCTCTCGCATACCGACCACGCGGGGGTGGGCACGCTGGAACTGACCGGCCCCGCCGGCCGGCTCGCCACCTGGCGATATACGCTTGGTTACAATCCCGCCGCGTTGCGGCTGGCGGACCAGTTCGAGGCCCAGCGCGACGCCGCCGCTTCGCGCCCGGCCACCGTGGCTGGCGAGGTGTTGTGCCCGACCTGCAAGGCGCCGCTGCCGCCGGACGAGGAACAGTGCCCGCAATGCAGCCGCGAGCTGGAAACGCCGCCGTCGACCTGGGCGCTGTTGCGGTTATGGCGCTTTGCGCGCCCATACCGCTGGCAACTGCTGGGCGGCTTCATCCTGACGCTGCTGTCGACCGCCGCCACGCTGGTGCCGCCTTACCTGACCATGCCGCTGATGGACCGGGTCCTGATCCCGTTCCAGAACGGCGTGCCGATCGACTATGGGCTGGTGCGGCTTTACCTGGCTGGGCTGCTCGGCGCTGCGCTGGTGGCGTGGTCGCTGGGATGGGCGCGAACTTACCTGCTGGCGCGGGTATCCGAGCGCATCGGCGCGGATCTGCGCACGACAACGTATGAACATTTGCTAAAGCTGTCGCTCGAGTATTTTGGCGGCAAGCGCACCGGCGACCTGATGGCGCGCATCGGCTCGGAAAGCGACCGCATCTGCGTGTTCCTGTCACTGCATCTGCTCGATTTCGCCACCGACGTGCTGATGATCCTGATGACCGCGGTGATCCTGGTCTCGATCAACCCGTGGCTGGCGCTGGTGACGCTGGTGCCGTTGCCGTTTATCGCGTGGATGATCCACCTGGTGCGCGACCGCCTGCGCCACGGCTTCGAGAAGATCGACCGGATCTGGTCGGAGATCACCAACGTGCTGGCCGACACTATCCCCGGCATCCGCGTGGTCAAGGCGTTTGCGCAGGAAAAGCGCGAAGTCACGCGGTTCCGCGAGGCCAACAAGCACAACCTGGCGATCAACGACCGCGTCAACGCGGTGTGGTCGCTGTTCACGCCAACGGTGACGCTGCTGACCGAGATCGGGCTGTTGATCGTGTGGGTGTTCGGCATCTGGCAGGTGTCGCACAGCGCCATCACGGTGGGTGTGCTGGTGGCGTTCCTGACCTATATCAGCCGCTTCTATACGCGGCTGGATTCGATGAGCCGCATCGTCTCGGTAACGCAGAAGGCCGCTGCCGGCGCCAAGCGCATTTTCGACATCCTCGACCATGTGTCGAGCGTGCCGGAGCCGGCGCGGCCGGCCCGGCTGGACCGGGTCGAGGGCGCCATCGACATGAGCGACCTGGGCTTCCGCTACGGCAACCGCGCGGTGATCCGCGGGCTGAACCTGTCGATCGCGCCGGGCGAGATGATCGGGCTGGTGGGCCACAGCGGCTCCGGCAAGAGCACGCTGGTCAACCTGATCTGCCGCTTCTATGACGTCTCCGAGGGCGCGATCCGGGTCGACGGGGTCGATATCCGCTCGCTGCCGGTTTCTGAGTACCGCCGCCATATCGGCCTGGTGCTGCAGGAGCCGTTCCTGTTCTTCGGCACGATTGCCGACAACATCGCCTACGGCAAGCCGGACGCCACGCGCGACGAGATCATTGCCGCGGCGCGCGCCGCGCATGCGCACGAGTTCATCCTGCGGCTGCCGCACGGCTATGACTCGCTGGTGGGTGAGCGCGGCCAGGCGCTGTCGGGCGGCGAGCGCCAGCGCATCTCGATCGCGCGCGCGCTGCTGATCAACCCGCGCATCCTGATCATGGACGAGGCCACCTCGTCGGTCGACACCGCCACCGAGAAGGAAATCCAGAAGGCGCTCGACAACCTGGTGCAGGGCCGCACCACCATTGCCATCGCGCACCGCCTGTCGACGCTGCGCAAGGCCGACCGGCTGGTGGTGATGGACCGCGGCCAGATCGTCGAAGTGGGCAGCCACGACGAACTGCTGCTGCGCGAAGGCGCGTACTACAAGCTTTACCAGGCGCAGGCGCGCAATGTCGATACCGAAGACGACGACACCGAACAGGCCATCCAGATCCCGGAGACCGCCCATGCCCAATGACATTGCCGCCGCGGCGCCGACCCCGGTGTTCACGCTGGACCGCAATCCGTTCGGCCGCCTGGTGCTGATCGCCGAGGACGGCACCGTCCATGAAGGCGTGGTGCCGGTGCGCGCCTTCCCGATCTCGGCGCCGCAGGGCGGCATCGGCATGATGAGCGTCGACGGGCACGAGGTGGTATGGATTCCGCGGCTGGAAGACCTGCCGATCGCCGAGCGCGACATGATCGAGGCGGAGCTGGCCTCGCGCGAGTTCATGCCGGAGATCGAGCGCATCGTCAGTGTGTCGACCTACGCCACGCCCAGCGTGTGGACGGTAAAGACCGACCGCGGCCAGACCGACCTGGTGCTGCGCGGCGAAGAAGCGATCCGGCGCCTGGCCGGCAGTACGCTGCTGATCTCGGACACGCACGGCATCCACTACCTGATCCGCGACCTGATGGCGCTGGACAAGCACAGCCGCAAGATCCTCGACCGCTTCCTTTGAGGGGCAGCCGGGAGGTCAGTGCAGCAGCTCGGACGAATCGTCCTCGTCGTCCCAGTCGTCGTGCATCACCGGTACGTCCGGTGCCATGTCGAACACCATCGAGTGATAGCGCACGCTGAACCACTCGCGAAACATCTTCAGCGACAGTTCCTCGGGCCATGCCGAGTCGTCGAACCATTCGCCGAGCATGAATTCGAAGAAATCCTGCCAGCGCTTTTCGACCCAGTGGACGGCGTTCTCGTGCGTGTCCGCCAGCTCCTCGGGCAGCAGGAACACGCTCTGGTCTTCGCGCACCTGCTCCAGCGTGAGGCCGGCCACGGGCTGGGGATCGACCGCCTGGATCCAGTCCAGGAACGGCTGTTCCGGCACCAGGGCGATCATGGAGCGGTTGATGGTAAAGCGGGGATGGTCGGACATCGCGAAAGCCTTGAAGGACTGCAGCGGGCTATTGTAGTCCTTCGGTTCCGCGATGTAGCGATGAACCATGCTTCCGCTACGTCACTGCCGCGCTGGCCCTTACTGGTAGTCCAGCGTAAACACCATCGAACTGCTGACGTTACCCGGCGCAGGGGTGCCGCCAAAGCGGGCATAGCGGGCGCCGAACCGATAGGTGGCGGGTACGTTGGCCTGGATGCTGCCCATGGCATTGCGCACCTGCAGCGGCACCGGCGCGGTGCCGCTGGCATTCATGATCTGCACGCCCGTGTTGCCCGCCGCGTCCGAGGCGCCGGCGTTGCTCAGGCCGAGGATGCCGGACGCGGCCGACATCACCGGCGTGCCGGAGGCAGCGTCGAGCGTGATACCGACGATGGCCGCGCTGTTGCAGCTCAGCTGGATGGCGAACGGCGTGTTGCCGCCGGAGCCTTGCGTGGCAAGCGTCTTGGCGCTGACCGCAGGCAGGCTTACGGTGGGGGGCGCGAACACACTGCAGGAGATTTCGCGCGTTGCGATGGTGCCGGAAAAGCCGATGTAGTTGTCGCGGTTGCCCGTGCCGCTCAGCGCGCCATCCAGCGACCCGTTATAGACGCCGAAGCCAAAGCGGGTCTGCGCGGGGTCGAGGTTGCCGGTCGAAATCGGTCCGGTCTTGACGAACTCGACCGTCACCGACACGGAATAGGTCAGGTCGGCATTGAGGTGGCCCAGGTTGGCCGCGCGGGTGTCGCACCAGACGCCCACCGCATTGGTCATCGGCTGGCCGGCGGCATTGCGCAGACGGATGCCGACGCCCGCAACGCCGGTGGAATAGACACCTGGCTTCACTTCGGTACCGGAGCCGTAGTAGCAGGAGACGATCGGGGCGCCAGGCACCACCCAGGGCTCCACGTTGGTGCAGCTGCCGCTGAACTGATAGCTGCGCACCGTTCCGGGAATCGTGCTGCCCTCGGCAAGGTTGACTGCGATGGCCATGCTGTCGAGGGTCTGGTCATAGGGCAGCGACGGCGTGGCGGTGCACTTCGCATGGGCCAGGTGCGGTGCCACGAAGCACGCCACCACGACCAGCAAGCGGCGCAGGAGATGGAACAGTCGGGTTCGGTTCATAGCGGGGTCAGGGATGCGGCTTGCCTCGTCAAAGTCCCGCAGCGCGGGGCACTGGTTTATGACAACCAGCGGCATGCCAGTGAAAGTCCTTGCTACGATAGGACCGGCACCCTAGTGAAGCGATAAGGCTTGGCCTATTTTGGGGTCGGAAATTTTCCCGTCCCTGGCCGTCGCAGAACAAGAAAAAGCCCTCGGCCGGGTGGACGAGGGCTCGAAGTGGCAGCGGACGAGTCGCGGATCGCCCGCATCGCATCATGGGCCTGTGTGGCGCGCCCGGCATCCCCAAATCTGGGGATGTTGTTTTTTCCCGGCGCATGCCGCTGGCGGCGCCGGGCAAAGAAAAACCCGCGCAGCCTGGGCTGTCGCGGGTTGCTGGTCCTGCTGGTACTGCATCGGACTGAATACTGGTGGAGCCGGCGGGAATCGAACCCGCGTCCGCAAGCCCTCCACAGAGAGTTCTACATACTTAGTTCTGTCATTTGATTTAACCGGCGCAGCGCGGACGAACACGCTCTACGACGGCGAGTCACTAGGTTTTCGTCCCCGGCTTCGTGACCCTTCCGGAGCTTATCTGACGTAAATGACCTCGCGTGGTCTTGCGACCCTAGCCCGTCAGCGAGCCAGTGCGAGGACGGCGGCCCTTAGGCTGCCAGTGCGTAACGTTCGTCGTTAGCAGTTATTGCATTCCCATTGATTAACGAGGTGACGGGTCCTCGGTATGCCCTCCACTGCTTTGTAACCCACGTCGAAACCAGGTCGGCCCCAGTGAGGAAGCTGGATTGTACCCGGTTGGACGCAAGCTGTCTTGGGTAGTTCCAGGCCGGGTCCCCGGATACTGCCAGCGCACTTTCAGGCGATCGCGGCGGGCACCAGCAGCGGGATCAGCTCCGCCGGGTGGCGGATCAGGTGGTCGGCGCCCCAGGCCTCGGGCGGGTCGCCGTCGCCGCAGTAGCCATAGGCGGCGGTCACGGTGATCATGCCGGCGGCCTTGCCGGCCTGGATGTCGCGCAGGTCGTCGCCGACATAGACGCAGCGGCTCGGGTCGACCCCTGCACTTGCGGCAGCATGCAGCAGCGGGGCGGGGTGGGGCTTGGCGTGCGGCGTGGTGTCGCCGCTGACCACGGCGCTGGCGCGGGGCGCCAGGCCGATCGCGGCGACCAGCGGTACCGTGAAGCGCGCGATCTTGTTGGTGACGATGCCCCACGGGATGCCCGCCGCCTCGAGCGCGGCCAGCACCTGCGGCATGCCGTCGAACAGGCGCGTGTGCACCGCGATGTCGGCCTCGTAGTAATCCAGGAAGATATCGCGCAGGGCCGGAAATTCGGCGTCCTCCGGGCGCAAGCCGAACGCGGCGCCGAGCAGTCCGCGCGCGCCATGCGAGGCCACGGGGCGCAGCTTGTCATAGGCCACCGGCGGGCGGCCGCGCTCGACCACCAGCCGGTTCGCCGCCGCGGCCAGGTCCGGCGCGGTGTCGGCCAGGGTGCCGTCGAGGTCGAAGAAAACTCCTGCGATGGCCGCGCTCATGCGGCCACCCGGCGGAATGCCATCAGGTAGTTCACGTCCGTGTCGCGGCCCAGGCTATAGACCTGCGACAGCGGGTTGTAGGTCATGCCGCGCATCTCGGCCAGGTCCAGCCCGGCCTGGCGCCCGAAGCGGGCCAGCTCCGAGGGCGTGATGAACTTCTCGTAGTCGTGGGTGCCGCGCGGCAGCATGTTGAGCACGTATTCGGCGCCGACGATGGCCAGCAGGTAGGCCTTCAGGTTGCGGTTGATGGTCGAGAAGAACACATGGCCGCCCGGACGGACCAGCGTCGCGCACGCGTGCACGATCGAAGCCGGGTCCGGCACGTGTTCCAGCATCTCCATGCAAGTGACCACATCCACGCTGGCCGGCTCGCGCGCGGCCAGCGCTTCGGCGGCGATCTCCTCGTAGGTCACGGCAACGCCGGACTCGAGGCTGTGCAGGTCGGCCACCTTCAGCGCCTTGCTGGAGAGATCGATGCCGCGCACGGTGGCGCCGAGGCGCGCCATGCTCTCGGACAGGATGCCGCCGCCACAGCCCACGTCGACCACCCGCTTGCCCGCCAGTGCGGCGATGCCATCGATCCAGCCCAGGCGCAGCGGGTTCAGCTCATGCAGCGGCTTGAACTCGCTCTGCGGATCCCACCAGCGGTGGGCCAGTTCGCTGAACTTGTCGATTTCCTTGGGGTCGGCATTCCGGCGCGGCGGGTGCTGGCTGGCGGCGTCGGCTGCGTGGAGGGTGTGCGATTGCAACGTCATCGTATGCGGGTCCGGCGGCGCTGGCCGCCGCGGGTGGAGGAAGGGGACAGTCCGGGCAACTGTACCAAAAAAAAAGCCCAGCTTGCGCTGGGCTTCTTGGATCGGAAGGGTTCCGATTAACGTGCGCTGCGGGTGCCGACCACTTCGACTTCCACGCGGCGGTTCGGCTGCTGGCAGGCGATCTGCGCCTTGCGGTTGCCCTTGCACGACTTCGGGTCAACCTTCAGCTGGCGCTTGCCCTTGCCTTCGGTGTAGACGCGGTTGGCTTCGACGCCCTTGCTCACCAGGTAAGCCTTGACCGATTCAGCGCGGCGGATCGACAGGCGATCGTTGTACTTGTCCGAGCCGAAGGAGTCGGTGTGGCCAACGGCGATGATGACTTCCAGGGTGATGCCTTGCAGCTTCGAGACCAGGTCGTCCAGCTTGGCCTTGCCTTCGGGCTTCAGCACAGCCTTGTCGAAGTCGAACAGCGTGTCAGCAGCGAAAGTGACCTTCTCGCTCGAGACAACCGGCGGAGCCACCGGAGCCGGAGCCGGGGCTGCTACGGCCGGGGCCAGGGCGCCGTCGCACAGCGCGTTGGCCGTGGCCGGGGTCCAGGAGCTGTCGCGCCAGCAGAGCTCGTTCGTGCCATTCTTCCACACGTACTCGCTCGTACCGTTGCCCCAGTTGTCGTTCACTGCCTTCTTTTCATAAGGGACGGACTGAGCTTGAGCGGATGCAGCCATTACTGCGGTAGCTGCAACGAGCGCGAGCTTGGCAAATTTTTTCATATTTCTCCTCTCAGGATGAGATCACCGCAGGGTTACTGCGAGCAAATGGACGAAAACAAGTCATACATTCTTCGGAGTATAACATTCTCGATGTGGCGGATGCTCCACTTCGAACAATGTCTGGCTCTTCGCTGGGGAATTGTGCCACAAGGGTCGTTTCCTAAGAAGTAAATATATTCGATTCGCCGCATGGGTTTTGGGCCTGTGGTGTTTGTGCAACATGGGTCTTGTATCGCCCGCAAAGCCTTGTGGCATCAGGGATTCCGGGTTTCGGCAGCGGCCTCCGCGGGCTCCCGCGGGGCCTGTCCGGAGAGCGCCGGGCAGGGGGTGCCGGCATGTTAGAATGGCACGTTGCCCAGCCGTCAGGCGCCCACCGGCGCCGCGCGCCAAAGGCCTGTCATTTGCTTAAACCTGCCGCATAAACCACGCCGCAATGGATCCATTCGCAAAAGAAACCCTTCCGGTCTCCCTAGAAGAGGAAATGCGCCGCTCCTACCTCGATTACGCCATGAGCGTGATCGTCGGGCGCGCGCTTCCCGATGTCCGGGATGGCCTGAAACCGGTGCACCGGCGCGTGCTGTATGCGATGCACGAACTCAACAACGACTGGAACCGCGCCTACAAGAAGTCGGCCCGTATCGTTGGGGATGTGATCGGTAAGTACCACCCGCACGGCGATACCGCGGTCTACGACACCATCGTGCGCATGGCGCAGGACTTCTCGCTGCGCTACATGCTGGTCGACGGCCAGGGGAATTTCGGTTCGGTGGACGGTGATAACGCCGCGGCCATGCGTTATACCGAAATCCGCCTGTCGAAAATCGCCCACGAGATGCTGCACGACATCGACAAGGAAACCGTCGATTTCGACAGCAACTACGACGGCTCTGAAAAAGAGCCCTCGATTCTGCCGGCGCGTATTCCCAATCTGCTAATCAATGGTTCGTCGGGTATTGCGGTGGGCATGGCCACCAATATCCCTCCGCATAACCTGAATGAAATCGTCGATGGCTGCCTGCATCTGCTGCGCAACCCGCAGGCGACGGTGGACGAGCTGATTGAATTGATTCCGGCTCCGGATTTTCCGACCGCCGGCATTATCTATGGCATTCAGGGCGTCCGCGAAGGCTACCGCACCGGCCGGGGCCGCGTGGTGATGCGCGCCAAGACGCACTTCGAGGATATCGACCGCGGCCAGCGCCAGGCCATCATCGTCGACGAGCTGCCGTATCAGGTCAACAAGCGCACCCTGCTCGAGCGCATCGCCGAGCTGGTCACCGAGAAGAAGATCGAAGGCATTTCGGACATCCGCGACGAGTCGGACAAGTCCGGCATGCGGGTGGTAATCGAGCTCAAGCGCAACGAGGTGCCCGAGGTCGTCCTCAACAACCTATATAAGAACACCCAGCTGCAGGACACCTTCGGCATGAACATGGTGGCGCTGGTCGACCGCCAGCCGCGCCTGCTGAACCTGCGCCAGATGCTGGAGTACTTCCTGGCGCATCGGCGCGAGGTCGTGACCCGCCGCACGGTGTTCGAACTGCGCAAGGCGCGCGAGCGCGGCCATGTGCTGGAAGGCCTGGCGGTGGCGCTGGCCAATATCGACGAGTTCATCGCCATCATCAAGGCCGCCCCGACGCCGCCGGTGGCCAAGCAGGAGCTGATGAGCAAGGCCTGGGATTCCGCGCTGGTGCGCGAAATGCTGGCCCGCGCCGAGGGCGAAACTCCGGGCGGGCGCGCGTCGTACCGGCCGGACGGGCTGCCGGCGGTGTTCGGCATGCAGGCCGACGGCCTGTATCGACTGTCCGACGGCCAGGCGCAGGAAATCCTGCAAATGCGCCTGCAACGCCTCACCGGGCTGGAACAAGACAAGATCGTCCAGGAATATCGCGACATCATGGCGGAAATCGCCGACCTGCTCGATATCCTGGCGCGCCCCGAGCGGATTACTACCATCATCATCGACGAACTGACGGCGATCCGTGCCGAATTCGGCGATGAGCGCCGCTCGCAAATCGAACTGAACGCGACCGAGCTGGATACCGAGGACCTGATCACTCCGCAGGACATGGTGGTCACGCTGTCGCACAGCGGCTATATGAAGAGCCAGCCGATCTCCGAATACCGGGCGCAGAAGCGTGGCGGCCGGGGCAAGCTGGCGACCGCGACCAAGGAAGACGACTGGATCGATACGCTGTTCGTGGCCAACACCCACGACTACATCCTGTGCTTCTCCAATCGGGGCCGGCTGTACTGGCTGAAGGTCTACGAGGTGCCGCAGGGCTCGCGCAACTCGCGCGGGCGGCCGATCGTCAACATGTTCCCGTTGTCGGAGGGCGAGAAGATCAACGTCATCCTGCCGGTGCGGCAGTTCGACGCCGAGCACTTCATCTTCATGGCGACCGCGCGCGGCACGGTCAAGAAGACCGCGCTGACCGAATTCTCCAACCCGCGCAAGGCCGGCATCATTGCGGTCGACCTCGACGAAGGCGACTACCTGATCGGTGCGGCGGTGACCGACGGCCAGCACGACGTGATGCTGTTCTCCGACGCCGGCAAGGCCGTGCGCTTCGACGAGAACGACGTGCGTCCGATGGGCCGCCAGGCCCGCGGCGTGCGCGGCATGAACCTCGAAGACGGCCAGGCCGTGATCGCGATGCTGGTGGCGCCGGCCGAGACCGCTGAAGAGGCGGCCGATGCGTGCGTGCGCGGCAGCGTGCTGACCGCGACCGAGAACGGCTACGGCAAGCGCACGCCCATCGCCGAGTACACTCGACACGGCCGCGGCACCAAGGGCATGATTGCGATCCAGACGAGCGAGCGCAACGGCCGTGTGGTGGCGGCTGCACTGGTTTCGCCCGAGGACGAGATCATGCTGATCACCACTGGCGGCGTGCTGATCCGTACCCGGGTGGCGGAAATCCGCGAAATGGGCCGCGCCACCCAGGGCGTCACGCTGATCAACGTGGACGAGGGCACCAAGCTGTCCGGGCTGCAGCGCATCGTCGAAAGCGATGCCGACAACGGCGGCAACGGTGAGGAGCCGGACGAGGCCGAGGGTGCCGAAGGTGCCGCAGGTGCGGACGCCGACGCGAATCCTTAAGACCAAACGTAAATTGTTGCAACAATAGGACGCCAGCCGGAACTCGCCTCGCGGCTGTCCGGACTAAAACGGACGTATTTACCAGGGAGTCACAATGCTCAAAACCTATCGACGTATCGCTGTTCTGGCTGCTTTTGTCCCGACCTTCATGATGGCGCAGCATGCCCACGCACAGGACGCGGAAAAGACGGCAGCCATCAAGGAACTGCTTTCCGTCATGCAGGCAGACCAGGCTGTGAAGGGCCAGGCAGAGAACTGGCAGCAAGGCGCCAAGCAGGAAGCGCCGCTGGTCCTCGAGCAGGTGCTGGTCGAAAACAAGACCCTCAGCGACAAGCAGAAGCAGGCCGCGGTTGAAAAGCTGAAGAAGAACGGTGCGGTCCAGCGTGTCGTGGATGGCGCCGGCACGGCGTTCACTACCGATGCGTTCCGCAAGGACGCGATCCAGGCGCACTACGATGCCTTCGGCAAGTACTACTCGACGCAGGAACTGAAGGACCTGACCACTTTCCTGAAGTCGCCGACCGGCCAGAAGTTCATGGCCAACCAGGGCAAGGCAACGCAGGAAATCTGGGGCTCGATGATGCAGAAGTACGGCCCGCAGGTCGGCAAGTCGATGCGCGACGCCGCCGAGAAGGAAATCACCGCCGCTTCGAAGTGATGCCGGCGTGATCCGCAACGGATCCGCCCGCCACCCGGCCGACAGCGTTCGGTCGGGCGCGGCAACCCGGGGCTGAGCCCCGGGCGCCCAACGGGGCGCGGGTTTGAGGGATAATGGCTGCTTGGGTAACACCGGCAGCCATTTTTCCATTCCCCCCGTCTCATGAACGATCCCCAGAATCCCGCTCTTGCCGGCATGATGCAGCGTGCATTGGCCGAACGCGTCTACAACTTCTCGCCCGGCCCGGCGGCGCTGCCCGCCGAAGTGCTGCAACAGGCGGCCGAGGAGATGCTGTCCTGGCGCGGGACCGGGGTCTCGGTGATGGAGATGAGCCACCGCAGCCGCGAGTTCGAAGGCATCCACAACCAGGCCATCGCCGACCTGCGCGAGCTGCTGCATATTCCCGCCAACTACCGCGTGCTGTTTCTGCAGGGCGGTGCCATCGGCGAAAACGGCATCGTGCCGCTGAACCTGATGCGCCTGCGCCATGCCGACGCGCCCAAGGCCGACTTCGTCGTCACCGGCACCTGGTCGGTCAAGACCGAGCAGGAGGCCCGCCGCTACGGCGCGGTCAATATCGCCGCCAGCAGCGAGGCGCAGAAATACCACCGCATTCCGGACGTGGCCGACTGGAAGCTGTCCGACGACGCCGGCTACGTGCACCTGTGCACCAACGAGACCATCGTCGGCGTGGAGTTCCAGGACATCCCCGATATCGGCCAGGTCAAGGGCGACCGCGTGGTGGTGGCGGACGCCTCCAGCCACATCCTGTCGCGCCCGATCGACTGGTCGCGCGTGCAGGTGGTCTACGGCGGCGCGCAGAAGAATATCGGCCCGGCCGGCGTCACCATCGTGATCGTGCGTGAGGACTTGCTCGGCCATGCCCATCCGCTGTGCCCGTCGGCATTCAACTGGCGCCTGGTGGCCGAGCACAACTCGATGTACAACACGCCGCCGACCTATGCGATCTATATCGCCGGCCTGGTGTTCCAGTGGCTCAAGCGCCAGGGCGGCGTGCCCGCGATCGAACAGCGCAATATCGCCAAGGCGTCGGCGCTGTACGACTACCTCGACCAGAGCGATTTCTATCGCAACGAAATCCATCCCAGCTGCCGCTCGCGCATGAACGTACCCTTCTTCCTGGGCGACGAATCGCGCAACGAGGCCTTCCTGCAGCAGGCCCGGGCCAACGGCCTGGTGCAGCTGAAGGGGCACAAGACCGTGGGCGGCATGCGCGCCAGCATCTACAACGCCATGCCGCTGGAAGGCGTGATGGCGCTGATCGAATTCATGCGCGAGTTCGAGCGGACCTCCGCCTGACGCGCATTCCCGCTGTCGGGTCAGCGCATGCCAGCGACGGCATGCCGGCCCGCGCGGGCAGTTTTCTGGCCGCCGCGCCCGGCGGCCCACCGGATCGATACAACATGACAAGCCAAGACCGCACCCCCGCGCGCGAGGAGACGCCGCCCAATGCGCCGCAGAACGGCGACAGCCACCTGAGTGATGCCGAGCGCCAGCTGTCGGTCGAGCTGGGGCCGCTGCGCGAGCAGATCGATACCGTCGACCGCGAGCTGCTGGCGATGCTGAACCGCCGCGCCAGGCTCGCGCTCGAGGTGGGCGAGGTCAAGAAGAAGTACGGCGCACCGGTGTTCCGTCCGGAGCGCGAGCTGCAGGTCATCCGCAAGGTGCAGGGCGCCAACCCGGGCCCGCTGCTGGGCGAAAGCGTGGCGGCAATCTGGCGCGAGGTGATGTCCGCCTGCCGCGGCCTGGAGAAGCCGCTGGAAGTGGCGTTCCTGGGGCCGGCCGGCACGTTCTCGGAGCAGGCGCTGTACGCGCATTTCGGCCACGAGGTGTCGGGCGTGCCTTGCCCCAGCATCGACGAGGTGTTCCGCGCGGTCGAGGCGGGCACGGTCGAATACGGCGTGGTGCCGGTCGAGAACTCCACCGAGGGCGCGGTGTCGCGCACGCTCGACCTGTTCCTGCAGACCTCGCTGAAGATCAGCGGCGAGATTGCGCTCAAGGTGCACCACAACCTGATGGCATCGACGCCTGACATGAACGGCGTCACGGTGGTGCGCGCGCATGCGCAGGCGCTGGCGCAGTGCCAGCACTGGCTGACCGCCAACTACCCGCACCTCGAACGCCAGGCGGTGTCGAGCAATGCCGAAGCGGCGCGCATGGCCAGCGAAGACCCGACCGTGGCCGCGATTGCGGGCGAATCCGCCGCCAACCGCTATCACCTGCACCTGGTGCGCACGCATATCCAGGACGATCCGCACAACCGCACGCGCTTTGCCGTGATCGGCCGCTACGAGACCGAGCCCTCGGGCAGCGACCAGACCTCGCTGATCCTGTCGGTGCCCAACAAGGCCGGCGCGGTGTACCAGCTGCTGGCGCCGCTGGCCGCGAACGGCGTGTCGATGTGCCGCTTCGAGTCGCGCCCGGCGCGCAGCGGCGCGTGGGAATACTACTTCTACGTCGACGTGGAAGGGCACCAGCATGAGCCGGCGGTGGCGCGCGCGATCGAAGAGCTGCGCCGCAATGCGGCCTACCTGAAGGTGCTGGGCTCGTATCCGTCGAGCAAGTAAGGCAGCCGGAACGCACAAGGAGACAAGATGGCAGAGCAGGGCAAGCAGGGCGGCGCAGCGGGTTTCGGCCCGGATTATGTGCGGGCGATTTCGCCATACGTGGCGGGCAAGCCGATCGCCGAAGTCGCGCGCGAGTTCGGCCTGGATGAGGCCGGCATCGTCAAGCTCGCCTCCAACGAGAACCCGCTGGGCATGCCGGAATCGGCCCGCAAAGCGGTGGCCGCTGCCGTGGCCGAGCTGGGCCGCTATCCCGATGCCAACGGCTTTGCGCTGAAGGGCGCGCTGTCGGCACGCTTCGGCGTGCCCGCCGACTGGCTGACGCTGGGCAACGGCAGCAACGACATCCTGGAACTGGCCGCGCATGCGCTGGTGGAGCCGGGCCAGTCGATCGTCTATGCCGAATACTCGTTCGCGGTGTATGCGCTGGCCACGCAGGAGATCGGCGCGCGCGCCATCGAAGTGCCAGCACGCGATTACGGCCACGACCTCGACGCGATGGCGGCGGCGATTGCGCCGGATACGCGCCTGGTCTTTATCGCCAACCCCAACAACCCGACCGGCACCTTCCTGCCGGCGGCGCAGATCGAGGCGTTCCTGCAGCAGGTGCCGCGCCATGTCGTGGTGGTATTGGACGAGGCCTACAACGAATACCTCGATGCCGACCAGCAATACGACGCGATTGCCTGGGTGCGCCGCTACCCCAACCTGATGGTGTCGCGCACGTTCTCCAAGGCCTATGGCCTGGCGGGCCTGCGCATCGGCTACGCGGTGGCGCAGCCGGAACTGACCGACCTGCTGAACCGCATCCGCCAGCCGTTCAACGTCAACAGCGTGGCGCAGGCCGCGGCCATCGCCGCGCTCGCCGATACCGATTTCCTGCGCCGCAGCGCGGAGCTGAACCGCGACGGCAAGCGGCAGCTGACCGAAGCATTCGACCGGCTCGGCCTGGAATACGTGCCGTCGTCCGGCAACTTCGTGCTGGTGCGCGTGGGCGACGATGACGGCGCCGGCGCGCGCGTGAACCTGGCCTTGCTGCGGCAGGGCGTGATCGTGCGCCCGGTGGGTAACTACAACCTGCCGCAATGGCTGCGCGTGACCGTCGGCTTGCCGGAAGAGAACGCGGCGTTTATCGCGGCGCTGGAGCGGGCGCTGGCCTGAGGCCGGACGCCGCAAACGCCGCTGGTCCTACTGCCGATTGAGCCCAATGATTGACCTCGGTCTGAACCGAACTACCGCCGCTTGCGGCCTGTGATTGTGAGTGCATTGCATTTTTCCCGTGTTGTCATTGTCGGCGTCGGCCTGATCGGCGGCTCGCTCGCGCTGGCGCTCAAGCGCGCCGGCGTGGTGGGCACGGTGGTCGGGGTGGGGCGCTCAGCGGCTTCGTTGCAGAAGGCGCTGGACCTGGGCGTGATCGACGAGGCCGCGACGCTGGCCGATGCCGCGCGCGGCGCCAGCGTGATCGTGCTGTGCGCGCCGGTGGCGCAGAACTTTGCGCTGCTGCATGCGCTCGAGCCGCACCTGCAGCCCGGCACCATCGTCACCGATGCCGGCAGCACCAAGTCCGACGTGATCATCGCCGCCAAGACCGCGCTGGGCGACAAGGCCGCGCAGTTCGTGCCCGCCCACCCGATCGCCGGGCGCGAGCTCAACGGCGTCGAGGCCGCGCTGCCGGACCTGTACGACGGCAAGAAGACCGTGCTGTGTCCGCTGCAGGAAAACGCGCGCGCCGATGTTGCCGCGGTGCGCGCCATGTGGGAAAGCGCCGGCGCGCATTGCCACGTGATGTCGGCGGTGCAGCACGACGCGGTGTTTGCCGCGGTCAGCCATCTGCCTCACGTGCTGTCGTACGCGCTGGTGGCGCAGGTGGCCAATGCCGAGGATGCGGCGCTGAAGCTGGACTTTGCCGGCGGCGGTTTCCGCGATTTCACGCGGATCGCAGCCTCGTCGCCGGAAATGTGGCGCGACATCTGCGTTGCCAACCGCGACGCGCTGCTGCGCGAACTGAATACCTACCAGTCGGTGCTGGCGCACCTGAAGACGCTGATCGAGAAAGGCGACGGCGACGCGCTCGAACGCATCTTCACGCGCGCCAGCAAGACCCGGCTGGCCTGGGGCGCCGAGCGTGCCGCGGGCAACCACCATATCGAACCCTGATGGCCCTGGCCCATCGCCTGAACGCGGCGCCCCGGCGCCCATGACATCCATGGAACACCTGACGCTAGGCCCCCTGACCCGCGCCCACGGCACCGTCCGGCTGCCGGGCTCGAAGAGCATCTCCAACCGCGTGCTGCTGCTGGCCGCGCTCGCCAACGGCGAGACCCGCGTGCGCGACCTGCTCGATTCCGACGATACCCGCGTGATGCTGCAGGCGCTGCGCACGCTGGGCGTGGCCTGGCGCCAGGAGGGCGCCGACTACATCGTCACCGGCGCCGGTGGCGACTTCCCCAACAAGTCGGCCGAGCTGTTCATGGGCAATGCCGGCACCGCGATCCGTCCGCTGACCGCCGCGCTGGCGCTGCAGGGCGGCAGCTACAAGCTGTCCGGCGTGCCGCGCATGCATGAGCGGCCGATCGGCGATCTCGTCGATGGCCTGCGCCAGGTCGGCGCGGTGATCGACTACCTTGGCAACGAAGGTTTCCCGCCGCTGCATATCCAGCCGCCCAGCCTGCGCATCGACGCGCCGATCCGCGTGCGTGGCGATGTTTCCAGCCAGTTCCTGACCGCGCTGCTGATGAGCCTGCCGCTGGCGCAGTCGGCCAGCGGCCGCATCGAGATCGAAGTCGTGGGCGAGCTGATCTCGAAGCCGTATATCGAGATCACGCTGAACCTGCTGGCGCGTTTCGGCATCGAGGTGGAGCGGCAGGGCTGGGAGCGCTTCATCCTGCCCGCGGGGGCGGCTTACCGCTCGCCGGGAGAGATCTTTGTCGAGGGCGACGCGTCGTCGGCGTCGTACTTCCTGGCCGCCGGCGCGATCGGTGGCGGCCCGGTGCGCGTGGAAGGCGTCGGCATGGCCAGCATCCAGGGCGATGTCCGCTTTGCCGATGCGCTCAACCGCATGGGCGCCAACGTGATGGCGGGCGACAACTGGATCGAGGTGCGCGGCACCGAGCGCGACGACGGGCGCCTGCACGGCATCGAGCTGGACTGCAACCATATCCCCGACGCGGCGATGACGCTGGCGGTGGCGGCGCTGTTTGCCGAAGGCACGACCACGCTGACCAATATCGCCAGCTGGCGCGTCAAGGAAACCGACCGCATCACCGCGATGGCGACGGAACTGCGCAAGCTGGGCGCCGTGGTCGAGGAAGGCCCGGACTACCTGCGCGTGACGCCGCCGCAGCCTTGGCAGACCCCGGCCGACGGCATTGGCACCTATGATGACCATCGCATGGCGATGTGTTTCTCGCTGGCGGCGTTCGGCCCGTTGCCGGTGCGGATCAACGAGCCGGGCTGCGTGGCGAAGACGTTCCCGGACTATTTCAGCGTATTTGCCGGCGTCACGCGCTGACCAGGCTGGCGTCGGCACCGTTGCCGGCGGGGGCTGCGGCGCTGTCGCCAGTGGCCGGCGCGTGGCGGTGCTTGCGCTTGTCCCAGTACTTGTCGAAAAAGTAGTGGGCCACGGTATTGATGGCCGGTTCGATAAAGGTGACGGCACCGCTCACGGCCAGGCTGCCGGTCAGCGCATAGGTCACGCTGAACGCGATACCGAGGTGCATGATGCCGAACGTCAGGGTTTTTGCCATGGTAGATTGCCTCGCGACCAATACTGAGGGATGCGCCGCGCTTGTCGCGGCGCGATGCCATGGATCAAATGATAATGATTCTCAATAGAATTAACAATCAATCGTTTCACTGGGTGCCATAAGCAATGACTATCGTCAACGTCATCACCATTGACGGACCGACCGCCTCCGGCAAGGGCACGGTTGCGCACAAGGTTGCCGACGCGGTGGGCTTCCATCTGCTCGACAGCGGCGCGCTGTACCGGCTGGTAGCGCTGGCCAGCGACCGCGTGGGTGTTGACCTGGCCGACATGGACGCCCTGGCGCGGATTGCTTCGCGCCTGGATGTGAAGTTCGGGCCGGACCGCGTCTGGCTGCAAGGCGAGGAGGTCAGCCTGGCGATCCGCGCCGAGGCGATCGGCAACCGCGCCTCGGCCATCGCCGTGCACCAGCCGGTGCGCGACGCGCTGACCCAGCTGCAGCGCAGCTTCCGCAAGCTGCCCGGGCTGGTGGCCGACGGCCGCGACATGGGCACGGTGATCTTCCCGGACGCGCAGCTCAAGGTGTTCCTGACCGCGAGTGTCGAGGCGCGCGCGCGCAGGCGCTATAAACAATTGATTGATAAGGGAATTTCTGCTAATATCGAAGACCTTTTGCGTGACCTCGAGGCGCGCGACGCGCGGGATCGCACCCGCGCCGCCGCGCCGCTGCGTCCCGCCGAGGATGCAAAGCTGCTCGATACCTCCGACATGACGGTGGATCAGGCAGTGGCGCAGGTGCTGGAGTGGTTTGCCGCTGTGCGGCCCGATGCATGACATGCAGCGGGCGCATCCGTAGAAGCGGCGCGCCCCTTCCGTACCCGATGGCGTCAGTCCGGGCCCGTGCCCTGGCTGGCTTTTGTCAAACCTGACCCCGCTGCCCTGGCAGACTGAGCGCGATCGTCGCGCCGGCCAGCGTACTGCGGATTTCACCTTACGTTTATGTCCGACCTGCAAACTAACGAATCCTTTGCCGCACTGTTCGAGGAATCGATCGCCCGCTCCAATATGAAGGCTGGCGAAGTGATCTCCGCTGAAGTCGTGCGCATCGACCACAACTTCGTGGTCGTCAACGCCGGCCTCAAGTCCGAGGCATTTGTGCCGGTGGAGGAGTTCCTGAACGACCAGGGCGAACTCGAAGTGCAGGCCGGCGACTACGTCTCCGTGGCCATCGACGCACTCGAGAACGGCTATGGCGACACCATCCTCTCGCGCGACAAGGCCAAGCGCCTGGCCTCGTGGCTGAACCTCGAGAAGGCACTGGAAGACGGCGAAATCATCTCGGGTACCGTGACCGGCAAGGTCAAGGGCGGCCTGACGGTGATGGTCAACGGCATCCGCGCGTTCCTGCCGGGTTCGCTGGTTGACGTGCGTCCGATCAAGGACACCACTCCGTACGAAGGCAAGACCCTGGAATTCAAGGTCATCAAGCTGGACCGCAAGCGCAACAACGTTGTGCTGTCGCGCCGCGCCGTGGTCGAAGCCACGCTGGGCGAAGAGCGCCAGAAGCTGATGGAAACCCTGAAGGAAGGCGCCATCGTCAACGGTATCGTCAAGAACATCACCGACTACGGTGCGTTCGTTGACCTGGGCGGCATCGACGGCCTGCTGCACATCACCGACCTGGCCTGGCGCCGTGTCCGCCACCCGAGCGAAGTGCTGTCGGTTGGCCAGGAAATCACCGCCAAGATCCTCAAGTTCGACCAGGAAAAGAACCGCGTCTCGCTGGGCGTGAAGCAGCTGGGCGAAGATCCGTGGGTCGGCATCTCGCGCCGCTACCCGCAAGGCACCCGCCTGTTCGGCAAGGTCACCAACCTGACCGACTACGGCGCGTTCGTCGAGATCGAAGCCGGCATCGAAGGCCTGGTGCACGTGTCGGAAATGGACTGGACCAACAAGAACGTGGCCCCGTCCAAGGTGGTCCAGCTGGGCGACGAGGTCGAAGTCATGGTGCTGGATATCGACGAAGACAAGCGTCGTATCAGCCTGGGCATGAAGCAGTGCAAGGCCAACCCGTGGGACGATTTCTCGCGCAACCACAAGAAGGGCGACAAGCTCGCCGGCCAGATCAAGTCGATCACCGACTTCGGCGTGTTCATCGGCCTGCCGGGCGGCATCGACGGCCTGGTGCACCTGTCCGACCTGTCCTGGCAAGAGTCCGGCGAAGAGGCCGTGCGCAAGTACAAGAAGGGCGACGAAGTCGAAGCCGTGGTGCTGGGCATCGACGTCGACAAGGAACGCATCTCGCTGGGCATCAAGCAGCTGTCGGGCGATCCGTTCAACAACTTCATCTCGGCCAACGACAAGGGTTCGCTGGTTCAGGGCACGATCAAGGCCGTTGACGCCAAGGGTGCCGTGGTCCAGCTGGCCGACGACGTCGAAGGCTACCTGCGCGCCTCGGAAATCTCCGCCGACCGCGTGGAAGATGCCCGCAACGTGCTGAAGGAAGGCGAGCAGATCACCGCCCTGGTGGTGAACGTCGACCGCAAGTCGCGCAACATCAACCTGTCGATCAAGGCCAAGGACAGCGCAGAGCAGCAGGAAGCGATGCAGAAGTTCCAGGCCGACACCGGCACGGCTGGCACGACCAACCTCGGCGCCCTGCTGAAGGCCAAGCTCGGCCAGGACAACCAGTAATCGCAGGCCCCCGCGCTTGCGCGTATGCCCATGACCAAGTCGGAGCTTGTCGAAAAACTGGCTGCCCGCTTCCCCCAGCTGCTGCTGCGGGATGCGGACATCTCGGTGAAAACGATACTCGACGCGATGTCCGAAGCGCTGGCCGACGGCCACCGCATCGAGATCCGCGGATTCGGCAGTTTTGGTCTGAACCGGCGTCCGCCTCGCGTGGGGCGCAATCCCAAGTCCGGCGAACGGGTGCTGGTACCTGAAAAACGGGTGCCGCACTTCAAGGCGGGCAAGGAATTGCGCGAACGGGTTGACCGTAGCCAGCCGGCGCCTGCGGGCACCAACG
Organism: Cupriavidus nantongensis; assembly: GCF_001598055.1. Taxonomy (NCBI): domain Bacteria; kingdom Pseudomonadati; phylum Pseudomonadota; class Betaproteobacteria; order Burkholderiales; family Burkholderiaceae; genus Cupriavidus; species Cupriavidus nantongensis. The sequence continues at coordinate 1,128,906 of NZ_CP014844.1, forward strand.
GCAACGGCCATTCCGGCGGCACGGCGCAAGCCTTGCCGGGAAAGGCAGGCCAGGGCGCAGCATCCGCCGCGCCCACGGGGTTGCACGAGAGCGGACTGGATTTCATCCGCTCCTGACTTCGACTGGCACTGCCTGCTACTGAGTTGTAAAAAAAGCGCCCCTTGGGGCGCTTTTTTTTGGCCGATGCGGGCCGGGGCGGCACGCTGCAGCGCCTGCAAGGCAGGGCGCCGACACTGCGCGCCGACAGCTGCGAGCGCGCGCCGGCACGCCGTTACCGCCACGTTACCGAATCCGTGAAGTGATTCCGTTACAATGCCGGGGTCTTTGCCGGGCCTTGCACGGAGCGTCCTGTTAGCGCTAACTCCGCGTCTGCCCGCCCCAACGCCATGCTGCCTCGCCGCCTACCCGCATGAAACTGTTTGCCTGGATCGTCCGCATCGTCGTATTCGTGCTGCTGTTCGTGCTGGCCCTGCGCAATACCGCAGAAGCCTCGCTGCAGCTGTTCTTCAATGCCGTCTGGCATGCGCCGCTGATCCTGATCCTGTTTGCCGCGTTCGCGCTGGGCGCGGTGGCGGCGCTGGCCTCGGTGGCGCCGGGGCTGATGCGGCAGCGCGTGGAACTGGCCAGGCTGCGGCGCGCGGCCGCGGACGCACGGGCGTCGACGGCGGCGCCTTCGGCGGCAGCGGCAGGCGCCGCGCCGGTGCCGCGCGACGGCAAGTCTCCCTATAACGTAGTCGGCCCGAAAGTCTGATCCATGATGTTTGAAACCTGGTGGCTGTTGGTGCTGCCACTTGTCTTTGGCCTTGGCTGGATGGCGGCGCGCTTCGACGTGCGCCAGATGATCAGCGAGCAGGGCGCCTTGCCGCGCTCCTACTTCAAGGGACTCAATTTCCTGCTCAACGAGCAGCCCGACAAGGCCATCGACGCCTTTGTCGAAGTCGCCCGGCTGGACCCTGAAACCACCGAGCTGCACTTTGCGCTGGGCGCGCTGTTCCGGCGCCGCGGCGAAACCGAGCGCGCCATCCGTGTGCACCAGAACCTGGCCACGCGCCCCGACCTGCCCGAGCCCGAACGCGAGCACGCGCTGTTCGAGCTGGGCGAAGACTACCTGCGCGCGGGCCTGCTCGACCGTGCCGAGGAATCGCTGCGCCGGCTGATGTCGGGCCCTTACGCGGCGTCGGCCAAGCGCGTGCTGCTCGAACTCTACGAGGTCGAAAAGGAGTGGCAGAAGGCGATCGATGCCGCGCGTGAGCTGCAGACGCTGGAGCAAAAGAGCTACAGCCTGCAGATCGCGCAGTTCTGCTGCGAGCTGGCGCAGGACGCGCTGCAGCGCAAGCGCCCCGAAGACGCGGTGAAATGGCTGAACCAGGCCGTGGCCGAGAATCCCGCCAACGTGCGCGCGCCGATCCTGCTTGGCGACGTCGCCGCGGCGGCGGGCGATGCGCGCGCGGCGCTGGGCCACTGGCTTGGCATCGAGCGCCAGGACGCTTCTTTCCTGCCGCTGGTGGCCGAGCGCGTGGTCAAGGCCTATGCCGCGCTCAACGAACAGGGCCTGGCGCTGGAATGGCTGCGCGGCCTGCTCAAGGGCAAGCTCGCGCCCGAGGTGCTCGACACCGCCTACAAGGCCGAACTGGAAGTGAACGGCCCCGAAGCCGCGGCACGCCTGATGCGCGACCAGCTGCGCCGCCAGCCCACGCTGCTGGCGCTGACCAAGTATTTCGAGGCGCAGGCGGCGGTGGCCGCCGCGCCCGCTGCTCAGTCCACACAGGCCGCGGTGGTCGAGGCCGCTGGCCAGGCCCACGGCGACGAAGTTGCCGAAGACGGCGACGAGGCCAGGGAAACCACCGCCATCCGCGACCTGCTGCAACTGCGCACGCGCAACCTGGCGCGCTATACCTGCCGCGAATGCGGTTTCCGTGCGCGGCTGTTCTATTGGCAGTGCCCGGGTTGCAACCGCTGGGAGACCTATGCCCCGCGGCGTTCCGAAACGCTGGGCTGATTCCCGGTGGCCGTGCAACGGATCTGAATTGAAGCTATGAAAGTCACCATTATCGGCAGCGGCTACGTCGGTCTCGTCACCGGCGCCTGCCTGGCGGAGCAGGGCAACGACGTGTTCTGCCTGGACCTGGACGAGCAGAAGATCGCGCTGCTCAACGCGGGCGGCGTGCCGATCTACGAACCGGGCCTGCAGGAACTGATCCAGCGTAACCGCGAAGCCGGCCGCCTGACCTTTTCCACCGACGTGGCAGCCAGCGTCGAACATGCCGACGTGCAGTTCATCGCCGTGGGCACGCCGCCGGACGAGGACGGCTCGGCCGACCTCAAGTACGTGCTGGCGGCGGCGCGCAATATCGGCCGCCATATGACCGGCTTCAAGGTGGTGGTCGACAAGTCGACCGTGCCGGTGGGCACCGGCGACCGCGTCACCGCCGCCATCCGCGAGGAACTGATCGCGCGCGGGCTGGAAGACCTGCAGTTCTCGGTGGTGTCGAACCCCGAGTTCCTGAAGGAGGGCGCCGCGGTCGAAGACTTCATGCGCCCCGACCGCATCGTGCTGGGCTGCAACGCCGACGCCGCCGGCCGCCACGCGCAGGCCACCATGCGCCAGTTGTACGCGCCGTTCAACCGCCATCATGAGCGCACCTTCTACATGGACGTGCGCTCGGCCGAGTTCACCAAGTACGCCGCCAACTCGATGCTGGCCACCCGCATCTCGTTCATGAACGAGCTCGCCAACCTGGCCGACGAGGTCGGCGCCGATATCGAGCTGGTGCGCATGGGCATCGGCTCGGATCCGCGCATCGGCTACAGTTTCCTCTATGCCGGCGCCGGCTATGGCGGATCGTGCTTTCCCAAGGACGTGCAGGCGCTGATGCGCACCGCTGCCGACCACGGCAAGCCGATGCGCGTGCTGGAGGCGGTGGAAGCCGTCAACGGCGCGCAGAAGCGCGTGCTCGGCGAGAAGATCGTGCGCCGCTTCGGCGACGACCTGAGCGGCCGCGTGTTCGCGGTCTGGGGCCTCGCTTTCAAACCGAATACCGACGACATGCGCGAGGCGCCGTCGCGCGTGCTGGCGCGCGAGCTGGTGTCGCGCGGCGCGTCGCTGCGGGTGCATGACCCGGTCTCGATGGCCGAGGCACGCCGCGTGCTGGAGGCCGACCTGGCCGACGTGCCGGGCGGCGCCGCACGCGTGAGCTTCCACCAGCACCAGATGGATGCGCTCGACGGCGCCGACGCGCTGGCGATCGTGACCGAATGGAAGGTGTTCCGCAGCCCCGACTTCGGGCAGATCAAGCGGCGGCTGAAGTCGCCGGTGATCTTCGATGGACGCAATCTGTATGAGCCCGAGGCGATGCGCGAGACCGGCGTGGAATACCACGCCATCGGCCGCCCGACCCGCAAGGCTGCGCCGGCGTCGAACGAATAAGGCGCTGGCCGGTCAACGGACTCATCAACCGATAAGCTAGCGCGGCGGCCGCTGCCGCCGCGTTTATTGCCAAGGATCTTCATGAACAAGACCGTCATTCCGCAGGAGCAGATCCGGCAGTCCCATATCCTGGTGGTCGGCGACATGATGCTGGACCGCTATTGGTTCGGCGACGTCGAGCGCATTTCGCCCGAAGCGCCGGTGCCGGTGGTGCAGGTCAAGCGCAGCGACGAGCGCCTGGGCGGCGCCGCCAACGTGGCCCGCAACGCCGCGGCGCTGGGCGCACGCGTCGGCATGCTGGGCGTGGTCGGCGACGACGAGCCGGCGCGCACGCTCGAGGCGCTGCTGGCCGAGAGCCACGTGCAGCCCTACCTGCACCGCGATGCCAAGATCAACACCACCATCAAGCTGCGCGTGGTGGCGCACCAGCAGCAGCTGCTGCGTGTGGATTTCGAGAACACGCCTGCGCATGAAGTGCTGCTCGCGGTACAGGACAAGTTCCAGGGCCTGGTCAACGATTACCAGGTGCTGGTGCTGTCCGACTACGGCAAGGGCGGGCTGACCCATGTCACGCGCATGATCGACGCCGGCCGCGCGGCCGGCCGCAAGGTGCTGGTCGACCCCAAGGGCGACGATTACTCGCGCTACCGCGGTGCCACGCTGATCACCCCCAACCGCGCCGAGATGCGTGCGGTGGTCGGCGCCTGGAAGACCGAGGCCGACCTGACCATCCGCGCACAGAACCTGCGCCGCGCGCTGCAACTCGAAGCGCTGCTGCTGACGCGCTCGGAAGAGGGCATGACGCTCTATACCGAAGCCGAAGTGCTGCACGTCTCGGCCCAGGCGCGCGAGGTCTATGATGTATCCGGTGCCGGCGACACCGTGATCGCCACGCTCGCCACCATGATGGGTGCCGGCGTGCCGCTCAAGGAAGCCGTGCAGCATGCCAATCGCGCCGGCGGCATCGTGGTCGGCAAGCTGGGCACCGCCGTCGTCACTTATCCCGAATTGTTCGGCGCCGCTGCCTGAGGCGCGGCGCCCCATCCTGATCCGACCATGACCATCATCGTCACCGGCGCCGCGGGTTTTATCGGCAGCAATCTCGTCAAGGGCCTGAACGAACGCGGCGAGACCAACGTCATCGCCGTCGACAACCTGACCCGCGCCGACAAGTTCCACAACCTGGTCGACTGCGAGATCTCCGATTACCTGGACAAGCAGGACTTCCTCGCGCGCTTTGCCCGCGGCGAGTTCGGCAAGGTCCGTGCGGTGTTCCATGAAGGCGCCTGCTCCGACACCATGGAGACCGACGGCCGCTATATGATGGAGAACAATTACCGCTACACGCTGTCGCTGATGGAGAGTTGCCTGGAGCAGGGCACGCAGTTCCTGTACGCATCGTCGGCGGCGACCTACGGCGCCTCGCAGGTGTTCCGCGAAGACCGCGAGTTCGAGCGTCCGCTCAACGTGTACGGCTACTCCAAGTTCCTGTTCGACCAGATCGTGCGGCGCCGGCTGCCGTCGGCGCTGTCGCAGATCGTCGGCTTCCGCTACTTCAACGTGTACGGCCCGCGCGAAACGCACAAGGGCCGCATGGCCTCGGTGGCGTTCCACAACTTCAACCAGTTCCGCGCCGACGGCACGGTGAAGCTGTTCGGCGAATACGGCGGCTATGGCCCGGGCATGCAGAGCCGCGATTTCATCTCGGTCGAGGACGTGGTCAAGGTCAACCTGTTCTTCTTCGACCATCCGGAGAAGTCGGGCATCTTCAACCTGGGCACCGGCCGCGCCCAGCCGTTCAACGACATCGCCGCGACCGTGGTCAACACGCTGCGCGAGGCCGAGGGCAAGCCGCCGCTGTCGCTGGACGACCTGGTGCAGGAAGGGCTGGTCGAGTACGTCAAGTTTCCCGACGCGCTGCGCGGCAAGTACCAGTGCTTTACGCAGTCGGACGTGTCCAAGCTGCGTGGCGCGGGCTACAGCGAACGCTTCCTGACCGTGGAGGAAGGCGTGGCGCGCTACTGCCGCTGGCTGCTCGAGCGCAACGGCTGAACCTGCAGCGTTCCTGCTTCAAGCCGGCCGACACGCTTTCGTGCGGCCGGTGTCAACTTTTGTTGCCGCATGCGCCGCGCTCGCGGCGCGCCCCTATCCTGACCTGACCTCGCCGCCCTGGCGGGGGTGGTACCTCAGACCATCCACAGGAAAGGAGAGCCTTCATGGCCATGCACTGGATCCGGCAACTTGCCCGGCGTTTTTCCCTGATCTCCCTCGCGGCAACCTTGTGCCTGCTTGCCGGCGGCACCGCGCATGCCGCGGTCGACGTTAACACCGCGGACGAGGCGGCGCTGACCTCGGTCAAGGGCGTGGGGCCGGCGACGGCCCGCCACATCGTCGAAGAGCGCAACAAGCGCGGGCCGTACAAGGACGCCGCCGACCTGGCCGAGCGCGTCAGCGGCATCGGGCCGAAGTCCGTGGCCAAGCTGCAGGACGCCGGCCTCACCATCGCCGGCAAGGCGGCGGCCACCGCCACGCCATCCGCTGCGCCGGCGGCCACGCCAGCGCCCGCCAAGGGGGCGAAGGCGACGCCTGCACCGGCCAAGCCGGCCCGCTAGCATCGCCACTGCTGCCCTGTGCCCGGTCGTGCTGCGGCCGGGTGCGTTGTGGCTGGTATGCGTTGTGCTAAAGCTTGCCGGCTTCGCAGCCCCCGTGGCGGCGGAGTATCATGCGGACGCCGCGCCGGCAGGACCTGCCGCGCGGCTGCCGACCGGCATTCCACAACCTAACAAGCAGGCACAAGCGCGGCGGCCGCCGATCCGGCGGCCAGCCCGGACCACAGGGAGCAAGACAATATGGCGAATGGCGAGGACGCGGGATTCCTGCCGCAATGGCGGCTCAAGACCGAGGGCGTGATCGGCCCCGATGAGCGGCTGCCCGCGGGGCAGACACTGCTGGCCGGGATCCAGCACGTGGTGGCGATGTTCGGCTCGACCGCCATCGCGCCGATCCTGATGGGCTTCAACCCGAATATCGCCATCCTGTTTTCCGGCATCGGCACGCTGATCTTCTTCCTGTGCGTGCGCGGCCGGGTGCCCAGCTACCTGGGCTCCAGCTTCGCCTTCATCGCGGTGGTGATTGCCGCCACCGGCTATGCCGGCAGCGGCCCCAACCTCAATATCCCGGTGGCGCTGGGCGGCATCATTGCCGCCGGTGCGCTATACACCGTGATCGGCCTGGTGGTGCAGGCGGCGGGCTACGCCTGGGTGGAAAAGCTGATGCCGCCGGTGGTGACCGGCGCCATCGTCGCGGCGATCGGGCTGAACCTGGCCCCGGTGGCGGTCAAGGCGGTCAGCGGCGCGGCACTCGATACCTGGGTGGGGTTGCTGACCGTGGTCGCGGTGGGGCTGGTGGCGGTGCGCGCGCCCGGCATGATCGGGCGCCTGCCGGTGCTGATCGGCGGGCTGGCCGGCTACGTTGCCTATTACGTGGGCACCAATGTGATGGGGCTGGGCAAGCCGATCGATTTCTCCGGCGTGGCCGCGGCCAGCTGGTTCGGCCTGCCGGCGTTCACCGCCCCAACCTTCGAACTCAACGCCATGCTGCTGATCGCGCCGGTGGCGATCGTGCTGGTGGCCGAGAACCTCGGCCATATCAAGGCCATCGGCGTGATGACCGGCCGCAACCTGGATCCGTACATCGGCCGCGCCTTTATCGGCGACGGCATCGCCACCATGCTTTCGGCCAGCGGCGGCGGCACCGGCGTGACCACCTATGCCGAGAACATGGGGGTGATGGCGGTCACCAAGATCTATTCGACGCTGATCTTCGTGGTGGCGGCCGCGGTGGCCATCCTGCTGGGCTTCTCGCCCAAGTTCGGCGCGCTGATCCTGACCATCCCGGGGCCGGTGATCGGCGGCCTGACCATCGTCGTGTTCGGCCTGATCGCGGCCACCGCGGGCCGCATCTGGGTGCAGAACCACGTGGATTTCTCCAGCTCGCGCAACCTGATCACGGTGGGTGCGACGCTGACGGTGGCGGCCGGCGACCTGACGCTGAAGCTGGGTGGCATGACGCTGGGCGGCATCGGCACCGCCACCTTCGGCTGCATCCTGCTGTACCACCTGCTGGGCGAAGGCAACCGCGAAGAGGCCTGAGCCACGACCGATGCCGGCAGGCGGGGCAAATCCCGCCTGCCGGCGAGGGGATAGGGGTCTGGATTACAATGGCCGGCGAACTGGAATCCCCTGGCATCCCCCGATTCCCCCGATTGCGACCTTCCTTCGCCCCATGGCCTACAAGACAATTGAAGACACCATCGGCAATACGCCGCTGGTCAGACTGCAGCGCATCCCCGGCGCCGCCAACGACGCGCGCGGCAATGTGATCCTCGGCAAGCTCGAAGGCAACAATCCGGCCGGTTCGGTCAAGGACCGCCCGGCGGTGTCGATGATCGCCCGGGCCGAAGCGCGCGGGCGCATCAAGCCGGGCGATACGCTGATCGAGGCGACCTCGGGCAATACCGGCATCGCGCTGGCCATGGCGGCCGCCATCCGCGGCTACAAGATGGTGCTGATCATGCCCGAGGACCTCAGCCTCGAGCGCCGCCAGAGCATGGCGGCCTACGGCGCCGAGATCATCCTGACGCCGGTCAAGGGCGGCATGGAGTATGCGCGCGACCTGGCCGATTCGATGGAGCGCGACGGCAAGGGCGTGATCCTCGACCAGTTCGCCAACCCCGACAACCCGCAGGCGCACTACGAGGGCACCGGCCCCGAGATCTGGCGCGATACCGACGGCCGCATCACCCATTTCGTTTCGGCGATGGGCACCACCGGCACCATCACCGGCGTGTCGCGCTACCTCAAGGAGCAGAATCCCGAGATCCAGATCGTCGGCGCGCAGCCGGCCGAAGGCTCGCGCATCCCGGGCATCCGCAAGTGGCCGGAAGCGTATCTGCCCAAGATCTACGATCCCAAGTTCATCGACCGCACCGAGCCGGTGAGCCAAGGTGATGCCGAGCACATGGCGCGCCGCATGGCATCGGAAGAGGGCATCTTTTGCGGCATTTCCGCCGCCGGCGCGCTGTGCGTGGCCTTGCGCGTCGCCGAGGAAGTCGAGAACGCCACCATCGTCTTCGTGGTGTGCGACCGCGGCGATCGCTACCTGTCGACCGGCGTGTTCCCGGCCTGATCCGCAGCGCCGCAAACAAGAAAGGCCTCGCCGATGCGAGGCCTTTCTTGCTTTGGCCGTGCCGCCTCAGCCCATCGCCGCCTTGACCGCCTCGCCCAGCTGGTACACCGCCAGCGCATAGAAGAAGCTGCGGTTGTACCGCGTCAGCACATAGAAGTTGCGCAGTCCCAGCAGGTACTCGGTGGGCTGGTCGGGGGTGGGCAGGTCCACCACCAGCACGCCGGTTTGGCCTTCGCGCGCCAGGTTGATGGGTTCGTCCACGCGCAGCCCGGCGCGGGTCAGCTGGTCGAGGGTGCGGGTCGGCCACGGCTCGCCATCGGCCGCCGCGGTGGCGATGCCCAGGCTGCCGGCGTCGGGGGCGATGCGCCACACCACCGGGCGGCCCGGCTCCCAGCCATGCAGCTGCAGGAAGCGCGCCACGCTGCCGATGGCATCGGTGGGACTGTTGCGCAGGTCGACGTGGCCGTTGTTGTCGTAGTCGAGGGCGTACTCGCGCAGGCTGGTCGGCATGAACTGCGGAATGCCGATGGCGCCGGCATACGAGCCCAGCACCGAGTAGACGTCGGTGCGGGTGTCGCGGCACCACAGCAGGTAGTCGGCCAGCTGGTTGCGGAACAGCGTGGTGCGGGCTTCGCGGTTGGGCGTGGCCGGGTAGTCGAACGCCAGCGTCGACAGCGAATCGAGCACGCGGAACGAGCCCATGTCGCGGCCGTAGATGGTTTCGACGCCGATGATGCCGACGATGACCGAGGCCGGCACGCCGAATTCGGCCTCGGCGCGGCGCAGCGTGTCGCGGTTGTCCTGCCAGAAGCGCACGCCGGCATTGATGCGGATCGGCTCGATAAAGCGCGAGCGGTAGGTGCGCCAGCTTTTGCGCCCGGTGGTGGCGGGCGGCATGATCAGCCGTACCACGGTGGCCGAGTAGACCGCCTGCCCGAACCAGTCCTGCAGCATGCCGCGGTCAAAGCCGTGGCGCGCCACCATCTCGTCGATAAAGGCACGTGCTTGCGGGTTGTCGCGGTAGCGGCCGGGTTCGATTTCTTCCTCGCGCACGCTGACACGGCGTTTGCCGGCGGCAAGCAGGCTGGGGGAGAGGCCGCAGAGTCCGAGTGCGGCAGCGGAAAGCGCGGCGCCCAGCAGGGGGCGTCGCAGTGAGCGCTGGGTGTCGGTCATGGTGTCCTTTGCAAGTCGCACCGAGTATAGCGGATGCCACCGCGGCAGCCGCGGCGGGGCGGGTGCGGCATGGCGCGCCGGCGCTGCCGGGTGGCCAGGCGTGGCGTGTGCTAACGTAACGTTTGGAGACAACATGGCGACGCATTGCAACCCATTGCGACGATAAGAGATGCCGACAGGCTATTACACGCACCCCGAGTTCCAGCGGCACGAGATGGGGCACTTCCACCCCGAGTGTCCGGAGCGCCTGCAGGCGATCGAGGATCACCTGATTTCGCATGGCCTGGACGGGCTGCTGGAGCGCCGCGAGGCGCCGCCCGCCACGCGCGAGCAGCTCGAGCGCGTGCACCGGCCCGAGCACGTCGACGCGCTCGAAAGCGCCAGCCCGTCGAGCGGCTACCACGCGATCGACCCGGACACCTCGATGAACGCGCACACGCTCGCTGCCGCGACGCTGGCCGCGGGCGCTGCGGTGGCGGCCACCGATGCGGTGATCGCCGGCGAGTTCGAAAACGCGTTCTGCTGCGTGCGCCCGCCCGGCCACCACGCCGAACCCGATCGCGCCATGGGCTTCTGCTTCTACAACAACGTGGCCATCGCCGCGCGCCATGCGCTGCAGGCGCACGGGCTGGAGCGCGTGGCGATCATCGACTTCGACGTCCATCACGGCAACGGCACCGAGGCGGCGTTCCGCGGCGACGAGCGCGTAATGATGTGCAGCATCTTCCAGCACCCGTTCTATCCCTACAGCGGCACCGAGCACCTGGCGCCGAACATGGTCAACATCCCGCTGCCGGCCTACAGCAACGGCATGGCGGTACGTGAAGTGGTCGAGACCATCTGGCTGCCGCGCCTCAATGAATTCCGTCCGCAGATGCTGTTCATTTCGGCCGGCTTCGACGCGCACCGCGAGGACGACCTGGGCCAGATGGGCCTGGTCGAGCAGGACTACGCCTGGATCACCGGCCAGCTGGTCGATGTCGCGCGCACCCATGCGCAGGGCCGTATCGTCAGCTGCCTCGAGGGCGGCTACAACCTCAGCGCGCTGGGCCGCAGCGTGCTGGCCCACCTGAAGGTGCTGCTGGAACATTAGGAGACCGCCGCCATGGCCGAGAACGATGCGCGCGTCGACGCGCCGCTGCTGACCGAATCGCGCGACGCCGCCGGCGTGGCGCGCCTGACCATGAACCGGCCGCAGGCCTTCAACGCCTTGTCCGAGGGGCTGCTCGATGCGCTTACCGATGCGCTGCGCCGGCTCGCCGCCGACGACAGCGTGCGCGTGGTGGTGCTGGCGGGCGCCGGCAAGGCCTTCTGCGCCGGCCACGACCTGCGCGAGATGCGCGCGGCGCCGTCGCACGAATACTATCGGCGCCTGTTCGACCGCTGCACGCGCATGATGATGGCGATCCAGCAGATGCCGCAGCCGGTGATCGCGCGGGTCCACGGCATTGCCACCGCGGCCGGCTGCCAGCTGGTGGCGATGTGCGACTTGGCGGTGGCCGCCGACGATGCCCGCTTTGCCGTGTCGGGCGTCAACCTGGGTCTGTTCTGTTCGACCCCGGGCGTGGCGCTGTCGCGCAACCTGCACCGCAAGCAGGCCATGGAGATGCTGCTGACCGGCGACATGGTCGACGCCGAAGGGGCGCGCGAGCGCGGCCTGGTCAACCGGGTGGTGCCGGCCGGCGAACTCGACGCCGAAGTGGCGCGGCTGGCCGCCAGCATCTGCGCCAAGCCGGCCGCCGCGGTCGCCGCCGGCAAGGGGCTGTTCTACCGCCAGCTCGAGATGGGCATCGAGGCCGCCTACCAGCTGGCCGGGCAGACCATGGCCTGCAACATGATGGACGAGTCGGCGCTGGAGGGGGTACAAGCCTTTATCGACAAGCGCCCGCCGTCCTGGCGTGCCTCCTGATCGACTTGCCGGGTCTTTATATGCCGGGAACGCATAAAGACATCGGCAAAAAGTCGTTTATGGTATGAAGCGAATCGCATAAAATACGCGCTTCAGAAAAATAACGAGCGGCAACAGCGCTGGAGATCCCTCGCCTGTTGCCGTTTTCTTTTGGTCACCTTTTCCATGATCGAACTGCAAGGACTGTCGCAGCGCTTCCCGGGCGCGTCTGGCGACGTGCATGCATTGCGGGACGTCAGCCTGTCGATTGCGGCGGGCGAAGTCTTCGGCATCATCGGCCGCAGCGGCGCCGGCAAGAGCACGCTGGTGCGCGCCATCAACCTGCTGAACCGGCCCACCAGCGGCCGCGTCGTCGTCGCCGGCCAGGACCTGACCGCGCTCGACAAAGGTGCGCTGCGCCTGGCGCGGCGCGAGATCGGCATGATCTTCCAGCACTTCAACCTGCTGTCGTCGCGCACCGTCTACGACAACGTGGCGCTGCCGCTGGAGCTGGCCGGCAAGCCCAAAGCTGACATTGCCGCCACCGTGCTGCCGCTGCTGGAGCTGGTCGGGCTGTCGGCGCTGAAGGACCGCTACCCGGCGCAGATCAGCGGCGGGCAGAAGCAGCGCGTGGGCATTGCGCGCGCGCTGGCGAGCAAGCCCAAGGTGCTGCTGTCCGACGAGGCCACGTCGGCGCTGGATCCGGAAACCACCCGTTCCATCCTCGAGCTGCTCAAGCAGATCAACCGCGAGCTGGGCCTGACCATCGTGATGATCACGCACCAGATGGAAGTCATCAAGCAGGTGTGCGACCGCGTGGCCGTGCTCGAGGCCGGCCAGGTAGTCGAGACCGGCCGCGTGATCGACGTATTCCTGCGTCCGCAGCACGAGGTCACGCGCGCCATGATCGGCGACGTCATCTCGCAGGAGCTGCCGGCGAGCGTGCTCAAGCGCGTCGAAAGCCGGCTCGGCAACGGGCGCGACCACGTCTACCGCCTCGCCTTCACCGGCGAGGGCGTCGACCAGCCGGTGCTGGCGCAGGCGATCCGCCGCTACGGGCTGGACTTCAACATCCTGCATGGCCATATCGACGAGATCCAGGGCCAGGCCTTCGGCTCGCTGGCAATCATGGCCACCGGCGAGCTGGCCGATGTGAAGGCGGCAATGGAATACCTGCAGGCGCAAGGCGTCGTGGTGGAGGAGTTCGAGCATGTGGTCTGAAATGTTTGACCTGTTCCTGACCTCGCTCAACGAGACCCTGCTGATGGTGGCGATCTCGGGCGTGGTCGGCGCGCTGCTGGGCGTGCCGCTGGGCGTGCTGCTGCACCTGACCAACCGCGGCGGCGTGCTGTCGCACCCGCTGTTCAACCGCACCATCGGCGTGGTGGTCAACGCGGTGCGCTCGATCCCGTTCATCATCCTGCTGGTGGTGGTGATCCCGTTCACGCGCTTTATCGTCGGCTCGTCGATCGGCACCACCGCGGCGATCGTGCCGCTGACCATCGCGGCGATCCCGTTTATCGCGCGCCTGGTCGAAAGCGCGCTGCGCGAGGTCGACAAGGGCCTGGTCGAGGCGGCGCAGTCGATGGGCGCCACCACGCGCCAGATCGTGTGGAAAGTGCTGTTGCCCGAGGCCATGCCCGGCATCGTCGCCGGCCTGACCATCACCTTCGTCAGCCTGGTCGGCTATTCGGCCATGGCCGGCGCGATCGGCGGCGGCGGCCTCGGCGACCTCGGCATCCGGTATGGCTACCAGCGCTACATCACCGAGGTGATGGTGGCGGTGGTGGTGATCCTGATCGTGTTCGTGCAGGCGGTGCAGAGCTTCGGCGACTGGCTGGTCCGCCGCATCAGCCATCGCTGAACCCAAGACTTTATCGAGATAGGAACGCACATCATGCAACGTCGCAACCTGATGCAATGGATTGTCGGCGCCGCCCTCGGCGCCACGCTGACTACCGGCGCGCTCGCCCAGGACAAGCCGATCCGGATCGGCGTCACCGGCGGCCCGCACGCCCAGATCATGGAACAGGTGAAGAAGGTCGCCGCGAAGGACGGCCTCAATATCCAGGTGGTCGAGTTCAGCGACTACATCCAGCCCAACGCCGCGCTGGCCGCCGGCGACCTGGATGCCAACAGCTACCAGCATCTGCCGTACCTGGAAGCGCAGATCAAGGACCGCGGCTACAAGTTCACGCATATCGCCTACACGGTGACGTTCCCGATGGGCGTGTACTCGAAGAAGATCAAGTCGCTCGACCAGCTCAAGCAGGGCGCGCGCGTGGGCGTGCCCAACGACCCCACCAACGGCGGCCGCGGCCTGTTGCTGTTGCAAAGCAAGGGCGTGATCAAGCTCAAGCCCAACGCGGGCCTGAAGGCGACGCCGCTCGATATCGCGGAGAACCCGAAGAAGATCCGCATCGTCGAGCTCGACGCCGCGCAGCTGCCGCGTTCGCTGGATGACCTGGATGCCGCCGCGATCAACGGCAACTATGCCGAGTCCGCGGGCCTGTCGCCGACCAAGGACGCGATCGCCATGGAAGGCCCGAAGGGGCCGTACGCCAACCTGATCGCAATCCGCGACGCCGACAAGGGCAAGCCCTGGGTGGCCAAGCTGGTGAAGGCCTACCATTCGCCGGAAATCAAGCAATACGTCACTTCGACCTTCAAGGAATCGGTCATCACGGCCTGGTAATTTCCTGATGAGCCGGCGTCACTCGAGGGTTTCATCCAATCGGACGAGGCCTGCCGGCGCGGCTTTGCGGCACAATCGCGTGACCGGTAAACAGGTGCCGGGCCTATGCCCGGCATCATTTTGCCGATAAAATAGTACGATCGTTCGAAAAATAGGAGAGCCGCCAACCCGGTGGTTATAATGACGAGCGAACAAAATTTCTGACTATCAGCTATCAGTGGAGTGAGCGCATGAAAGTACTCGTCGCAGTCAAGCGGGTGGTGGATTACAACGTCAAGGTCCGCGTCAAGGCGGACGGTTCGGGCGTCGATCTGGCCAACGTCAAGATGAGCATGAACCCCTTCGACGAAATCGCCGTGGAAGAGGCCGTGCGCCTGAAGGAAGCCGGCGTTGCCACCGAAGTGGTCGCGGTGTCGTGCGGTGTCACGCAGTGCCAGGAAACCCTGCGCACCGCGATGGCCATCGGTGCCGACCGCGGCATCCTGGTGGAATCGAACGAAGACCTGCAACCGCTGGCCGTGGCCAAGCTGCTGAAGGCGCTGATCGACAAGGAACAGCCGCAACTGGTGATCCTGGGCAAGCAGGCCATCGACGACGACTCCAACCAGACCGGCCAGATGGTCGCCGCGCTGGCCAACCTGCCGCAAGCCACGTTCGCCTCGAAGGTGGTAGTGGCCGATGGCAAGGCGTCGGTCACGCGTGAAGTCGACGGCGGCCTGGAAACGCTGTCGCTGAGCCTGCCGGCGGTGGTGACCACCGACCTGCGCCTGAACGAGCCGCGCTACGTCACGCTGCCGAACATCATGAAGGCGAAGAAGAAGCCGCTCGACACCGTCAAGCCGGAAGACCTCGGCGTCGACGTCAAGCCGCGCCTGTCGACCCTGAAAGTGGTCGAGCCGCCCAAGCGCAGCGCGGGTGTGATGGTGCCGGACGTCGCGACGCTGGTGCAGAAGCTGAAGAACGAAGCCAAGGTTATCTGAGAGCGCGGGGGAGAAATAACATGACTGCACTCGTCATTGCTGAACACGACAATCAATCGATCAAGGGCGCCACGCTCAACACCGTGACCGCCGCAGCCCAGTGCGGCGGCGACGTGCACGTGCTGGTGGCCGGCGCCAACGCCAAGGCCGCGGCCGATGCCGCCGCCAAGATCGCCGGCGTGACCAAGGTCCTGCTGGCCGACGCTCCGTACTTTGGCGACGGCCTGGCAGAGAACGTGGCCGAGCAGGCACTGGCCATCGCCAACGACTACTCGCACATCCTGGCCCCGGCCACCCCGTACGGCAAGAACATCCTGCCGCGCGTGGCCGCCAAGCTGGACGTGGCCCAGATCTCGGAAATCTCCAAGGTCGACGCCCCGGACACCTTCGAGCGCCCGATCTACGCCGGCAACGCCATCGCCACGGTCAAGTCGGAAGACAAGATCAAGGTCATCACCGTGCGCGGCACCGCGTTCGATGCCGCCGCAGCCGAAGGTGGCTCGGCCGCCGTCGAGACCCTGCCGGCCGTGGCCGACGCTGGCGTTTCGCAATTCGTTTCGCGCGAAGTGGCCAAGAGCGACCGTCCGGAACTGACCGCCGCCAAGATCATCGTCTCGGGTGGCCGTGGCGTGGGCTCGGGCGAGAACTACACCAAGGTGCTGACGCCGCTGGCCGACAAGCTCAACGCCGCGCTGGGCGCCTCGCGCGCCGCGGTGGACGCCGGCTTCGTGCCGAACGACTACCAGGTCGGCCAGACCGGCAAGATCGTCGCGCCGCAGCTGTATATCGCCGTCGGTATCTCGGGCGCGATCCAGCACCTGGCCGGCATGAAGGACTCCAAGGTGATCGTCGCGATCAACAAGGATGCCGAGGCCCCGATCTTCTCGGTGGCCGACTACGGCCTGGTGGGCGACCTGAACACCGTGGTGCCGGAGCTGGTGGCAGCACTGGGCTGATGCCGCGCCGGCCGTGCCGGCCGCATTGCGGCCGGCACGGACAACAGCAGGCAGCAAGTAACGAGCCGTTCCGGGGGCGACCCGCGAACGGCTTTTTTATACATGTTGGGAGACATCGATGACCTACCGTGCGCCGATCAAGGACATGCTGTTCGTCATGAACGAGCTGGCCGGCCTTGAGGCCGTCAGCCAGCTGCCCGGCTTCGAGGAAGCCACCCCCGAAACCGCCGAGGCCGTGCTCGACGAGGCCGCCAAGTTCAACGAGCAGGTGGTGGCGCCGCTGAACCGCGCCGGCGACCTCGATCCGAGCAGCTGGAAGGACGGCGTGGTCACCACCACGCCCGGCTTCAGGGAAGCCTTCCGCCAGTTCGGCGAGGGCGGCTGGCAGGGCGTGCTGCATCCGCAGGAATTCGGCGGCCAGGGCCTGCCCAAGCTGATCGCCACGGCGTGCAACGAGATGCTGAACACCGCGAACCTGTCGTTCGCGCTGTGCCCGCTGCTGACCGACGGCGCCATCGAGGCGCTGCTGACGGCAGGTTCCGACGCCCAGAAGGCCACCTTCCTGCCCAGGCTGATCTCGGGCGAGTGGACCGGCACCATGAACCTGACCGAGCCGCAGGCCGGCTCGGACCTGGCTGCGGTGCGCACCCGCGCCGAGCCGCAGGGCGACGGCACCTACAAGGTGTTCGGCACCAAGATCTTCATCACCTACGGCGAGCACGACATGGCGCAGAACATCGTGCATCTCGTGCTGGCCCGCACGCCCAACGCGCCCGAAGGCGTCAAGGGCATCTCGCTGTTCATCGTGCCCAAGTTCCTGGTCAATGACGATGGCAGCACCGGCGCGCGCAACGACGTGCATTGCGTCTCGATCGAACACAAGCTGGGCATCAAGGCCAGCCCCACGGCGGTGCTGCAGTTCGGCGACCATGGCGGCGCGATCGGCACGCTGGTCGGCGAAGAAAACCGCGGCCTCGAGTACATGTTCATCATGATGAACTCGGCGCGTTTCTCGGTCGGCATGCAAGGGATCGCGGTGTCCGAGCGCGCCTACCAGCAGGCGGTGGCGTATGCGCGCGAGCGCGTGCAGAGCCGCCCGGTCGATGGCTCGGCGCGCGAGGCGGTGACCATCATCCACCATCCCGACGTCAAGCGCATGCTGATGACCATGCGCGCGCTGACCGAAGGCGCGCGCGCGGTGGCGTACGTGGCCGCGGCCGCCAGCGACACGGCGCACCAGCATCCCGACGAAGCCGTGCGCAAGCAGAGCCAGGCGTTCTACGAGTTCATGGTGCCGGTGGTGAAGGGCTGGAGCACCGAGCTGTCGATCGATGTCACCAGCCTGGGCGTGCAGGTGCACGGCGGCATGGGCTTTATCGAGGAAACCGGCGCGGCACAGCACTACCGCGACGCGCGCATCCTGCCGATCTACGAGGGCACCACGGCGATCCAGGCCAATGACCTGGTCGGCCGCAAGACCGTGCGCGACGGCGGTGCCGTGGCGCGCGCGATCTGCACGCAGATCGCCGAGACCGAGGCCGCGCTCGGCCGGCACGGCGGCGCTGCCTTCACCGCGGTGCAGGCGCAGCTGGCCAGGGGCCGCGCCGCGCTGGAAGCCGTGATCGAGTTCGTCGTCGCCAACGCCAAGTCGGACCCGAACGCGGTGTTCGCCGGCAGCGTGCCTTACCTGAAGCTGTGCGGCATCGTGTTCTCCGGCTGGCAGTTCGGGCGCGCCATGCTGGCCGCTGACGCGAAACGGGCCGACGATCCGGCCTTCCACGAAGCCAAGATCGCCACCGCGCATTTCTTTGCCGAGCACATCCTGTCGCAGGCATCGGCGCTGCGCGATGCCGTGGTCGGCGGCGGGGCGCCGGCCAATGCGCTGAGCGCCGAGCAGTTCTGAGCGATGCGCGCGGCGCGCGGATAGAAAAAGGGCGACCCGCGAGGTCGCCCTTTTTTGCTTTGGGAAGTCGGTCTTGTATCAGGCGGCTGCCGGACGCGGCGCCAGGTGATGGCGCGCCGGCTTCAGGTAGCGGCCGACCGACAGGTCGTCGGCACGGATCGCCGGCGACTTGCCCGAGACCAGGTCCGACAGCAACTGGCCCGAGCCGCAGGCCATGGTCCAGCCGAGCGTGCCGTGGCCGGTATTCAGCCACAGGCCGCGCACCTGGGTCGGGCCGACAATGGGCGTGCCGTCCGGGGTCATCGGGCGCAGGCCGGTCCAGAAGGTGGCCTGGCTGACATCGCCGGCGCCCGGGAACAGGTCGGTCACAACATGCTCGAGCGTGCGGCGCTTGGCCGGGTCCAGGCTGCGGTCATAGCCGACGATCTGCGCCATGCCGCCGACACGGATGCGGTCGTCGAAGCGGGTCAGCGCCACCTTGTAGGTCTCGTCGAGCACCGTCGAGACCGGCCCGCGCGAGGCATCGCTGAGCGGCACGGTGATCGAGAAGCCCTTGAGCGGATACACCGGCAGGTTGGACATGCCGCGCAGGAAGGGTTTGACCAGCTGCGTCGACCAGCTGCCCAGCGCCACCACCACTAGGTCCGCCGCGATCGGCTCGCCATCGACCACGGCACCGGTGACGGCATCGCCCTGGCTCATCAGTCCGTCGATCGAGCGGTTGTACAGGAAGCGCACGCCGAGCGTGCCGGCCATGCTGGCCAGGCGCTGCGTGAACAGCGCGCAGTCGCCGGTTTCGTCATTGGGAAGGCGCAGGCCGCCGGCCAGCTTGTGGCGGACGGCGGCCAGCGCCGGTTCGCTCGCGGCGAGTTCTTCGCGCGAAAGCAACTGGTAGGGGACTCCGGCCTGCTCCAGCACCGCGATGTCCTTGGCCGCGCCGTGCAGCTGCTCGTCGGTGCGGAACACCTGCAACGTGCCTTGCTGGCGGCCTTCGTAGGCAATGCCGGTTTCCGCGCGCAGCGCGCGGATGCAGTCGCGGCTGTACTCGGCCAGCCGCACCATGCGCTCCTTGTTGACGGCATAGCGGCCGGCGCTGCAGTTCAGCAGCATCTGCCACATCCATTGCAGCTGGAACAGCGTGCCGTCCGGACGGATGCTGAGCGGCGCGTGCTCCTGGAACATCCATTTGATCGCCTTCAGCGGCACGCCGGGCGCGGCCCACGGCGACGCGTAGCCGGGCGAGATCTGGCCCGCATTGGCAAAGCTGGTGCCGAGCGCGGGGCCGGCCTCGCGGTCGACCACGGTCACTTCATGACCGGCCCTGGCCAGGTACCACGCACTGGTGACGCCAATCACGCCACTGCCAAGTACGAGAACGCGCATTTCGGGGGCTCCAACTGCGATGACTACGGTATAGAGGATTTGTCTCTATACTATTGAATGCATTCCAGTCATAGTTACCGAATTTCTCAGGAAAACAGGAAAAACTCATGAGAACGAGTCGCCAGCCCCAGCGCACGCTCGACCGGCTCGACCGCAAGATCCTGACCGCGCTGCAGAGCGACGGCAGGATGTCGATGAAAGACCTGGCCGAGGCGGTCGGGCTGACCATCACGCCGTGCATCGAGCGCGTCAAGCGCCTGGAGCGCGATGGTGTCATCATGGGCTACTACGCACGGCTCAACCCGGCCCTGTTGGGCAGCGCGCTGCTGGTGTTCGTCGAGATCTCGCTCGGGAACAAGTCGGGCAATATGTTCGAGCAGTTCCGCCGCGAGGTGCTGCGGATTCCGGAAGTGCTGGAATGCCACCTGGTGTCGGGCGATTTCGACTACCTGATCAAGGCGCGCATCCGCGAGATCGGCGAATACCGCCGGCTGCTGGGCGACATCCTGCTGCAGCTGCCGGGCGCGGCGCAGTCGAAGAGCTATGTGGTGATGGAAGAGATCAAGGAGACACTGGCCATCTCGGTAGAGGAGAAGAGCCAGGCCGCGTAACGAAGGCCAGCATGGAGCGCCCCCCGCCTAAACCCAAATTCCCCGCCAGGCCCCCCGCCAGCGCGACGCGGCGCGAGGCCGACCCCGACGCGCAGGCGCCGCCGGCCGGCGCGCGTCCGCCGGTGGCGCGCAAGGGCCGCGGCGCCGTCAGCAACCTGCAGGGGCGTTTCGAGCGCGACCAGCGCGAGGCGTTCGACGATGGCTGGGGGCCGGGGCCGGAAGACACCGCTGCGGCGCCCGAAGCCATCGCGGGCGCGGACGACGCGCCGCTGCCGCCGCTGCGCACCGAAGTCCATCTGGAGCGCGCCCGCTCCGTGCTGACGCGCAATGCCTCGCCGGATGTTCCGTTCGACGTTTCGCTCAATCCCTACCGCGGTTGCGAGCACGGCTGCATCTATTGCTTCGCCCGGCCGACGCACGCCTACCTGGACCTGTCGCCGGGGCTGGACTTCGAAACCCAGCTCTACGCCAAGACCAATGCCGCCGAGCGCCTGCGCGAAACGCTGGCGCGGCCGTCGTACCGCTGCGAGACCATCGCGCTGGGCGTCAACACCGACGCCTACCAGCCGATCGAGCGTGAGCAGCGCATCACGCGCAGCCTGCTGGAAGTGCTGCACGAATGCGACCACCCGGTGGCGCTGATCACCAAATCTTCACTGATCGAGCGCGATATCGACCTGCTCGCGCCGATGGCGGCCAAGCGGCTGGCGGTGGCGGCACTGACCATCACCACGCTCGACGCCGGCATTGCCCGCACGCTCGAGCCGCGCGCGGCGACGCCGTCGCGGCGGCTGCGCACCATCCGCACGCTGACCGACGCCGGCATCCCGGTCGGGGTCAGCATCGCCCCGGTGATTCCCTTCATCACCGAACCGGACCTGGAGCGCGTGCTGGAAGCGGCGCGCGAGGCGGGCGCCGTGTATGCGAACTACATCGTGCTGCGATTGCCGTGGGAAGTGCGGCCGCTGTTCGAGGAATGGCTGCAGGCACACTTCCCCGACCGGGCCGAGCGGGTCATGAACCGCGTGCGGGACATGCGCGAAGGCAAAGCCTACGATGCGAACTTTGCCACGCGCATGCGCGGGACCGGCGTGTGGGCGGACTTGCTGCGCCAGCGCTTCTACAAGGCCGCCGAACGGCTCGGCTTCCGCTACAACCGGTTTGAACTGGATACTTCGCGTTTTCGCCCGCCGGCGGCGGCACCCAGCGGCAAGGACGATCCGCAGGGTTCACTGTTCTGAGCCTTCAGAGCGGCTGCGGTGGCCTGCTGGTCGCCGATCATGCTGCTGGCGAGTTCCAGCGCGGCCTTGGCGCTCGATGGCGGCAGTCCCGAGGACAGCGCCAGCCTGACGGCGATCGCCGCCAGGCGTCCTTCCTCATAGCTTGGCATGTCGATTCTTGCTCCTTTGCGCTGCCGGGGCATGGCCTCGCCGCGCGTCGTCGCGCCGCCAGGATCGGACGGCTCTACCAGTATGGGCGAATTGGCAGAAAGGGAAACCGGCGTTTGCGGCCGCATTGACCGCGCACAAGCGCTGCGCCAGTGTTAGCCGTGCGCAGGCGCCTACTGCGACAGTTCGCGCGCGGCCTCGACCTGCGACTCGAAGAAGGTCTGGAAGCTGATCGCCAGCCCCGCCATAAGCAGGCCGGTACCGATCAGCAGCGACAGGATCACCAGGATCACCACCGGCCAGCCCGAACGCGTGGGTTTGCCGTGCGGGTTGAAGCGGGCATCCCATTTGTCGTCCGGGCGCAGCCCGTAGACGATCGCCGCCAGGAAGGCGCTGATGACGGAAATGCCGCCGGCCACGGCAAAGGTCCAGTTCAGGGCCGGGCTGCCCGCGCCGGTGGCCATCGAGGCCACGCCGATGGCGCCGGCCAGCAGCGCCAGCAGATGCGCCCAGCCATACAGGTCGCGCAGGCCGCCGAGGTAGAAGCGGTGCGCGCCCAGGCTGCCGAACAGGAACGCCAGCGCCACGGTCAGTAGCTTCGATTTGCCGCGCGCGGACGGCGTGGCGAGCGGAGAGGCGTGGCGGGCTGGCGTGGCTGCGGGCATGGTCGGAAGGAGAGGTTCAGGCCTGGGATGCAGGCCGGCGTTGCGCCGGCACGGAAGTGGCGGCGCAAGGGTACCGGCCGGCCCACATTGTACGCCGGCAGTCAGCGCAAGGAAGGGAAGTGCGTCAAAAGGCGCCAGCGGCGCTAATGCCAGCCGCCGGCGATCAGGCCGCGGATAAACGCCGAGGCGTGTTCGCTGATATGGGTTTCGCTGTAGAGAACCAGGGTCAGGATGCCCATGAACAGGATCGACAGCGATAGCTGGCCCGCGTGTTCGGCCAGGTCGCTAAGCAGGGGTGACATGACAAACCTCACAGAATTATTGTCATTCTGGAGGCTGCGCCCGGGCCGTCTTGGTCGGGTCCCGGCAGGAGGTGTCGGGCAGAGGCAGGTCAGTTCGATTGCCGTCCGCACATGACGGCACGCTGTGAGCCCCGGACAGCGCCGGGCGGCAGCCTGTGCGCGCGCCCGGAAACGGGGCACACACTTAAGTAGAGACAGGCCGGGCGGGGGCGGAGTTCCGCAGCGAGCGGCGGGGCGCGGTATTCGGCAGCGAGCAGCCGCCAGGGAAGCGGCGCCGGCGGCGATCAGCGGCCGTTGTCGCGGCCGCGCGCCTGCCAGCCAGGGCCGATCTGGCCCTGGCGCGGCTCGTTGCGGGCCTCATTGGGGGGATTGCGCTCGGGGCCGCGGCCGCGGTTGTCGTCGCGAGCGCCGGCGAGCGCGGCGCGGCGGCCGCTGAGGCGGTCGTCGGCGCGGGCGCGCGCCTCCATCCGGTCGATCTGCGCCTGCACGTGTTCACGGCTTTCGGCGCGCACGCTGGCCATCTGCCAGCCGTCGCCGGACTGGATCCGGGCGGGCCGGCCATCGGAACGGATTTGTTGCCAGAACGCGCCCTGGGCATGGCTGGCGGCTACCGCGCCGACCAGGCTCGAGGCCACCAGGATGCCAGCCACCAGGTCGCGCAGGAGAGAGCGGGTGAGCATGCGGATTCCCAGGGTCCTGTCGCGCTGTGTTGCTGTTGGAAGATGGGTTCATGGTACGCATGGGGCATCGGGGCGCCTATGCCAATCCCGTTACCGGTGTAACGGATTGTTTCGCCTGCACAAAGCCGCGCCGGGCGGGGGTTTCAGCCGGATTCAGGGCTGGTAGCGGATGCGGTAAATCGCCCCTGCGTGGTCGTCGCTGACCAGCAGCGAACCGTCCGGCGCGACCAGGACATCGGCGGGACGGCCCCAGGCCCTGCCGCCGCGCAGCCAGCCCTGCGCGAACACCTCCTGGCGCACGGCCTTGCCGGCGCCGTCCAGCACCACGCGCACCACGCGGTAGCCGGAAGGCTCGCTGCGGTCCCAGCTGCCGTGTTGGGCGATCAGGACGTTGTTGCGGTAGTCCGGCGGAAACTGCGTGCCGGTGTAGAAGCGCATGCCCAGCGCGGCGACATGCGCGCCCAGGCGCGCCACCGGCGGCACGAATTCGGAGCACGGGCGCTTGCCGCCGTATTCCGGGTCGGCGACGTTGCCGGCGTGGCAGTAGGGGTAGCCAAAATGCTGGCCGGGCGCGGTGACGCGGTTCAGTTCGTCGTCGGGCACGTCGTCGCCCATGCGGTCACGGCCGTTGTCGGTGAACCACAGTTCGCGCGTGGCGGGATGCCAGTCGAAGCCGACGGTGTTGCGCACGCCGCGCGCGACCACCTGCAGGCCGCTGCCGTCGGGCTTCATCCGGACGATGTTGGCATAGCGGGTTTCGTCGGGCTCGCACACATTGCACGGGGCGCCGGTGGCGACGTACAGGTAGCCATCCGGGCCGAAGCCGATGAATTTGCCGCCGTGGTGGCTGTCGGACGGGAAGCGGTCGCTCACCACCCTGGGCGCGGGCGGCTGGTCCAGGCGCGACTCGATCTGGTCGAGCCGCACGATCCTGGAGACCGAGGACGCGTACAGGCTGCCGTCATGGAAGGCCACGCCGAGCGGATTGCGCAAGCCGGTGGCGATGGTGCGCACCCGCGGGCGCGTGCCGAGCGCATCGCTGACCGCATAGACCTTTTCGCTGCGCGATCCCACGAAGAGCGTGCCTGACGGCGACATCGCCATGGCGCGCGCGCCCGGCACGTCGTCGGTCAGCACCTCGATGCGGAAGCCGGGCGGCAGGCGCAGCTGGTCCAGCGGCAGCGCGGCCAGCGCGGACTGGCTCGTCGCCAGTACCATCAGTACCGTCAGCGCCAGCAGCGTACGCGGTACCATGCCGACCATGAAGTGCAGAGCGGGGCGCATGTATGGCCTCCTGTCGCGGTTTTTGCCACGATGCCTGCGCCGCGTTCACGCGTCAACCACCTAAGTGTTTGTTTGGCCTCGGGAATTGGGCTATACTCTTGCGTTTCGTGTTCGAACGCCCTTGAACACCCCGTTTTCTGAGGAATCATTCCATGGTCGTTATCCGTCTGGCTCGCGGCGGCAGCAAGAAGCGCCCGTTCTTCAACATCGTCGCCACCGACTCGCGCAACCGTCGCGATGGTCGTTTCATTGAGCGCGTTGGTTTCTACAACCCGCTGGCAGCCGAAGGTGAAGAAGGCCTGCGCCTGTCGCAAGACCGCCTGGCCTACTGGCAAGGCGTCGGCGCGCAGCTGTCGCCGACCGTTGCCCGCCTGGTCAAGCAAGGCGCCAAGGCTGCTGCCTGATTGCCTTCTTGCAACGCGCCCTGCCGTAACCGGCGGGGCGCGTTTGCATTGGAACACGCGCACACGTGACTGAGCGAAAGCAGGGCGACCAGCGGCCGTCGAAACCGCCGCTGAACCGGCCGCAGGCCGAGCCCGCCAAGGCGCTCAGGCTGCCCGCGGCGCTGCTGTATGCCGATCCGCTGCCCGCAGACCTGGTGGAAGTCGGCTATGTCAGCGCTGCCTATGGCATCCGTGGCTGGATCAAGGTCCAGCCGCATGCCGACGATGCGTCGGCGCTGCTGCATGCCCGCCGCTGGTGGCTGCTGAGCCCGCCGCAGGCGGGGCTGGTGGCGGCCGGCGCTGCGCAGGCCGAGCCCCTCTGCGTGAAGATCGCGCAGTCGCGCGAGCACAGCGGCACCGTGGTGGCGCAGGCTGCCGGCGTGGCCGACCGCAATCTTGCGGAAGCGCTGCGTGGCCGTCGCGTGTGGATCCGGCGCGCGGATTTTCCGGCGCCGGAAGAAGATGAGTTCTACTGGGTCGACCTGATCGGCTGCAGCGTCAGCAACGAGCAAGGCGAGTTGCTGGGCGAGGTGTCCGGGCTGATCGACAACGGTGCCCACCAGATCCTGCAGGTTGCCTTCGTGCAGCCCGACGGCAAGGCCGGCGAACGGCTGATTCCATTTGTCGACGCGTTCCTGCGCACGGTGGATACCGCGGGCAAGCGCATCGTGGTGGACTGGGGGCTCGATTACTGAGCAGTGGCTGCGCAGGTGCGAATCAATGAAGGGAGAGAGCGGATGCAGTTCGACGTGATCACGCTGTTTCCCGAAATGTTTCGCGCGCTGACCGACTGGGGTATTACCAGCCGGGCAGCCAAGCAACAGCGGTATGCGTTGCGCAGCTGGAATCCGCGCGATTTCACCGTCGACAACTACCGCACCATCGATGACCGGCCCTATGGCGGCGGTCCCGGCATGGTGATGCTGGCCAAGCCGCTGGACGATGCCATCGATGCCGCGGTGGCGGCGCAGGCGCAGGCCGGCGTGCCGAGGCCGCATGTGGTGCTGATGTCGCCGCAGGGCCAGACGCTGACCCATGCCAAGGTCATGGAGCTGGCGCAGCGGCCGGGCCTGGTGTTGCTGTGCGGCAGGTACGAGGCGATCGACCAGAGGCTGATCGACCGCCGCGTGGACGAGGAAGTCAGCCTCGGCGATTTCGTGCTGTCGGGCGGCGAACTGCCGGCGATGGCGCTGATCGACGCGGTGGTGCGCCACCTGCCCGGCGTGCTGGGCGATGCGCAGTCGGCGGTGCAGGACAGCTTTGTCAACGGCCTGCTGGATTGCCCGCACTACACCCGGCCGGAAGAATATGAAGGCGTGCGGGTTCCCGACATCCTGCTCGGGGGCCATCATGCCGAGATTGAAAAATGGCGGCGCCAGCAGGCGCTGGCCAATACCGCACGCAAGCGCCCCGACCTGATCGAGGCGGCGCGCGCACAAGGTTTGCTGACCCGCGCCGACGAGAAATTCCTGTCGGAATGGGCGGCGAAGGAAGGGCGGGGGGAAACTCCCGCCAGGTAAAACCCCATCCTCTGCCGGGGCCCGGGACATCCTGGGGCATACAACGCCGGCACGATGGTTACGGAGAAAAAACGATGAACCTCATCGAACAGATCGAGAAGGAAGAGATCGCGCGCCTGACCGCGAACAAGACCATCCCCGCATTCGCGCCCGGCGACACCGTCGTCGTCAGCGTCAACGTGGTCGAAGGTAACCGCAAGCGCGTGCAGGCCTACGAAGGCGTCGTGATTGCCAAGCGCAACCGCGGCCTGAACTCGTCCTTCATCGTGCGCAAGATCTCGTCGGGTGAAGGCGTGGAGCGTACGTTCCAGCTGTACTCGCCGCTGATCGCCGGCATCGAAGTGAAGCGCCGCGGCGACGTGCGTCGCGCCAAGCTGTACTACCTGCGCCAGCGTTCGGGCAAGTCCGCACGTATCAAGGAAAAGCTGGTGTCGAAGGCTGCCGCCGCTGCCAAGGCCGCGGAGTAAGCCGGACGTGCCGGCAGGGGCGACCCGGCCAGCGTTTCCTCAGGAAGGGCACCCCAGGGTGCCCTTTTTGCATGGCCGCGCAGGTCCTGCCGCGCCAGCTTTGCTGCGGCGCCAGATGGCGCGCTTCTGTCATACTTGCGATGTTATGCGTCCCGCCTTCGATCCCGAAACCCTTCCCGTCATCGATACCGACCTGCGCAACAGCGCGCTGAGCGCGCCGCGCCTGCAGGTCGACTTTATCCGGCACCGCTTCCAGGCGCCGCCGGCATGGGCGCCCGAGCTGACCGACGAATCGCGGGTCTACGATCGCAGCCGCGGGCTGCGCGATGCCGCGGTGCTGGTGCCGCTGGTCGAGCGCAGCGATGGCCTGACGGTGCTGCTGACGCAGCGCAATGCCAACCTCAGCGCGCATGCCGGGCAGATCAGCTTTCCCGGCGGGCGGCAGGAATCGTGGGACGTCAACCGCATCGACACCGCGCTGCGCGAGACCGAAGAGGAAGTGGGGCTGGCGCGCGACTATGTCGAGGTGCTGGGCGCGCTGCCGGACTACATCACCGGCACCGGCTTCCATGTGAGCCCGGTGGTTGGGCTGGTGCGCGACGGTTTCACGCTGCGCCCCGACGCTTCGGAAGTGGCCGACGTGTTCGAAGTGCCGCTGGCCTTCCTGATGGACCCGTCGCACCATCAGCGGCGCCTGTTCCGCTGGGTCGACGGCGAACGCATGTTCTACGCCATGCCCTATCCGCGCGAGAACGGCGGCCAGCGCTTTATCTGGGGCGCCACCGCCGGCATGCTGCGCAACCTCTACCACCTGCTGGCGGCCTGAGCCGCGCGGGCGGAAAGCCCTCAGGCGGCGGCCCGGTCCTTGCCGCCGATGCAGTGCGGGCAGTTCTTGCCGACCACATAGTGCGGGCTTTGCTGCTGCTCGGGCGTGACCACGGCGCGGCAGGCAAAGCACTGCTTGGGCCCGGCCGGTTCCAGGCTGGGGTTCAGCGCGGTGCGGTAGTCGAAGACGAAGCAGTCGCCGCGATAGTGGCTGCCGCCGACCTCCTCGAAGTACTTCAGGATGCCACCCTCGAGCTGGTAGACGCGCTCGATGCCGACTTCCTGCATATGGATCGCGGCCTTCTCGCAGCGGATGCCGCCGGTGCAGAACGAGACCACGGTCTTGCCTTCCAGCTCGGCCTTGTGCGCGGCGACGGCGTCGGGAAATTCGCTGAACTTGGCGATGTCGTACTCGACCGCGTTGTCGAAGGTGCCGACCGCCACCTCGAAATCATTGCGCGTATCGAGCATCACCACCGGACGGCCTTCGTCGTCGTGCCCCTGGTCCAGCCAGCGCTTCAGGTCCACCGGCCGCACCGACGGCGCGCGGCCCGCCTCGGGGCGGATCAGCGGCATCTTCATGGTGATGATTTCCTTCTTGGCGCGCACCAGCATGCGCTTGAAGGGCTGGTGGTCCGACAGGCTTTCCTTGGGCGCGATATCGGCAAAGCGCGCATCGGCATGCAGCCAAGCCATGAAGCCGTCGATCGCTGCGCGCGGGCCGGCCAGGAACAGGTTGATGCCTTCCGGCGCGAGCAGGATCGTGCCCTTCAGGCCCGCCGCCTCGCAGCGCTCGCGCATGGCCGGGCGCAGGGTCTCGATGTCGTCCAGCGAGACAAACTTGTAAGCGGAAATATTGACGATCTGCATGGAATCCTGCGCCGCCGCCGCGGCGTCCCGGGGGGCGCCGACAGCCTGCGATAACTGCCTGATTGGAAAGGCGAAATTATAGCGTGCGCGCACGCCTGGCGCGTCGCATTCCCCAGCGCGCCGATCAGCTATGCGCGCGGGCGCGCCGGCTTTCGTGGCACGCAACATTGGCGGCATGCGGGCGGGCCGAGCCGGTACAATGTCGCCCATGTCTGCACCCCGCTTCGTACACCTCCGCCTGCATTCCGAATACTCCATCGTTGACGGCATAGTCCGCCTCGATGATGCCGTCAAGGCCGCCGCCGCCGATGGCATGGGCGCGCTCGCCCTGACGGACCTTGCCAACGCCTTCGGCCTGATCCGCTACTACAAGGAAGCGCGCGGCAAGGGCGTGAAGCCGGTGGTCGGCGCCGACGTCTGGCTGACCAACGCCGAGGACCGCGACAAGCCCGCGCGCCTGCTGCTGCTGGTGCAGGACCGGCGCGGCTACCTGAACCTGTGCATGCTGCTGTCGCGCGCGTGGCTGGGCAACCAGCATCGCGGCCGCGCCGAGATCGATCCGTCGTGGTTCCTGGAGCCGGGCGAGGACGACATGCCGCTGGCCACCGGCCTGATCGCGCTGTCGGGCGCGATGGGCGGCGATATCGGCATGGCGCTCGCCAACGGCAATGCCGACGGCGCGCGCCGCGCCGCGCAGCACTGGGCCGCGGTGTTCCCGCAGCGCTTCTACATCGAGCTGCAGCGCGCCGGCCATGCCGGCACCGACGCCTACGTGCAGCAGGCGGTGCAGCTGGCGGCGGCACTGCAGCTGCCGGTGGTGGCGACGCATCCGGTGCAGTTCATGACGCCGGACGACTACACCGCGCACGAGGCGCGCGTGTGCATTGCCGAGGGCGAGCTGCTGGCCAATCCGCGCCGCACCCGGCGCTTCACCACCGACCAGTACTTCAAGACCCAGGACGAGATGTGCGCGCTGTTCGCCGACATCCCGTCGGCGCTGGAGAACGCGGTCGAGATCGCGCGCCGCTGCAACCTGACGCTGGAACTGGGCAAGCCGCGCCTGCCGCTGTTCCCGACGCCGGACGGCATGTCGCTCGACGACTACCTCGTGTTCATGGCCAAGGAAGGCCTGGAGAAGCGCCTGGCGGTGCTGTTCCCCGACGAGGCGGTGCGCGAGGCCAGGCGCCCGGAATACTACGCGCGGCTGGAGTTCGAGACCGGCACCATCATCAAGATGGGCTTCCCCGGCTACTTCCTGATCGTGGCGGACTTTATCAACTGGGCCAAGAACAACGGCGTGCCGGTGGGCCCGGGCCGCGGCTCGGGTGCCGGTTCGCTGGTGGCGTATGCGCTCGGCATTACCGACCTCGACCCGCTCAAGTACGCGCTGCTGTTCGAGCGTTTCCTGAACCCGGAACGGGTGTCGATGCCCGACTTCGACATCGACTTCTGCCAGCACGGCCGCGATCGCGTGATCACCTACGTGAAGGAGAAGTACGGCAAGGACGCGGTGTCGCAGATCGCCACCTTCGGCACCATGGCGGCCAAGGCCGCGGTGCGCGACGTGGGCCGCGTGCTCGACCTCGGCTACGGCTTTGTCGATGGCATCGCCAAGCTGATCCCGTTCAAGCCCGGCAAGCTGGTCACCATCGAAGAGGCCAAGAAGGAAGAGCCGCTGCTGACCGAGCGCGAGCGCAACGAGGAAGAAGTGCGCCAGCTGCTGGAGCTGGCGCAGCGCGTCGAGGGCATGACCCGCAACGTCGGCATGCACGCCGGCGGCGTGCTGATCGCGCCGGGCAGGTTGACCGATTTCTGCCCGTTGTACACGCAGGGCGCGCAGAACGACGGCATGAGCGGCGTGGTCAGCCAGTACGACAAGGACGACGTGGAGGCCGCCGGCCTGGTCAAGTTCGACTTTTTGGGCCTGACCACGCTGACCATCCTGGACTGGGCCGAGCGCTATATCCGCCGCCTGGACCCGAGCAAGGCCGACTGGAACTGCAGCCATATCCCGCTCGACGACGGCCCCGCCTTCGACATCCTCAAGACTGCCAACACGGTCGCCGTGTTCCAGCTGGAAAGCCGCGGCATGCAAGGCATGCTCAAGGATGCCAAGCCTGACCGCTTCGAGGACATCATCGCGCTGGTGGCGCTGTACCGTCCCGGCCCGATGGACCTGATCCCCAGCTTCTGCGCGCGCAAGCACGGCCGCGAGAAGGTCGAGTATCCCGACCCGCGCGTCGAGCCCGTCCTGAAAGAGACCTACGGCATCATGGTCTACCAGGAGCAGGTGATGCAGATGGCGCAGATCATCGGCGGCTACTCGCTCGGCGGCGCCGACCTGCTGCGCCGCGCGATGGGCAAGAAGAAGCCCGAGGAAATGGCGCAGCACCGCGTCATGTTCCGCGAGGGCGCCGACAAGAACGGGCTGTCCGCGCAGCAGGCCGACGACATCTTCGACCTGATGGAGAAGTTCGCGGGCTACGGCTTCAACAAGTCGCACGCCGCCGCCTACGCGCTGCTGGCGTACTACACCGCGTGGCTCAAGGCCCACCATCCGGCCGAATTCATGGCAGCCAACATGTCGCTGGCCATGGACGACACCGACAAGGTCAAGATCCTCTACGAGGACTGCAAGCTCAACAAGATCGCGGTGCTGCCGCCGGACGTCAACGCCAGCGAATACCGCTTCGCGCCGACCGACCCGAAGACCATCCGCTACGGCCTGGGCGGCATCAAGGGCAGCGGGCAGGGCGCGATCGAAGACATCCTGCGCGCGCGCGAGGAGCGGCCGTTCACCGACCTGTTCGATTTCTGCGAGCGGGTCGACCGCCGCCAGGTCAATCGCCGCACCATCGAGGCGCTGATCCGCGCCGGCGCCTTCGACAGCCTCAACGACAACCGCGCGCAGCTGCTCGCGTCGGTGCCGATCGCGATGGAAGCCGCCGAGCAGAAGGCCGAATCGGCCAACCAGGTGTCGCTGTTCGACCTGATGGGCGACGCCGGCGACGCGCACCGGCCGGAGCTGCTCGACGAGCCGCGCTGGAGCCCCAAGCGCACGCTGCAGGAAGAAAAGCAGGCGCTCGGCTACTACTTCTCGGGCCACCTGTTCGACGCCTACCGCGACGAGGTGCGCCGCTTCAACAAGGGCACGCTGGCCGGACTGGAAAAGGAAGTGCAGGGCAACGGCGGCGGCTTCGGCCGCGACGTGCGCGGCAAGACCATTGCCGGCGTGATCAGCGGCATGCGCACGCAAATGACCCAGCGCGGCAAGATGCTGATCGTCACGCTCGACGACGGCACCGGCCTGGTCGAGATGACCGTGTTCAACGAGGTATTCGACTCCAACCGGCAGATGTTCCGCGAGGACGAACTGCTGATCGCCACCGGCAATGCGCGCCACGATACCTTCACCGGCGGCGTTCGCTTTACCGCCGAATCTGTGATGGACCTGGTTGCCGCGCGGGTGCGGTTTGCCAGCGCGGTGCGGCTGTCGATGAACGGCAATTCCTCGACCGGCATGCTGCGCGAGCTGCTGATGCCCCACCTCGCGCGTGCCAGCGGCGCGCAGGGCCTGCCGGTGCGGATCCGCTACGAGGCGAAGTCGGCCAGCTGCGAAGCCATGCTCGGCCCCGACTGGCAGGTGGTGCCTTCCGACGAGGCGCTGACCGCGCTGCGCCAGGTGCTGTCGGCGGACGCCGTCAGCACTGTGTACGAATAAACTCGCCTGATTTGCCGGCCGACGCCGCTTCAGGCGGCGCGCCGGGCGGCGCGTGCGTCGGAAGCAAGCCGCAGCAGGGTGTCGACATGGACCTCGATATCCGGATCGTAGTCGAGCAGCGCCAGCGGGTTCGCCAGCCGCGCCTGGCCGCTGCGCACCGACGCCACCGCGGCGCGGATGGCATGGTCCAGGGTCTCGCTGCGTTCGCGCGAGAACGCATGCACCGCCTGCGGCCGGATCACTTCCAGGCAGGCGATATTGTCGGCAAACACCAGCGGCGTGCCGCACAGCACCGATTCCACCCCCACCAGCCCGAACGGCTCATAGCCCGACGCCAGGATGGTGAAATCGGCGGCGCGGTAGAGCGCGTCGATGCGGCTGCTGTAGCCCAGTTCGCGCACGCGCGCGATGGTGCGCCCGACCGGGCGCCCGGCCACCGCCAGCGTGATCGGCAGGTCCGAGCGCGAGAAATAATCGGCGAGCAGATCGAAGCCCTTGCGCGCATGGCCCGACGACGGGAACAGGAACACGATCTCTTCGTCGCCGAAGCCGAATTCGCGCCGCAGCGCCGCGCGCGCACCGTCATCGACCGGCGTGAAGCGCTGCGTGTCGACCGGCGGGTAGACCAGCTCGACGCGCTCGGGCGCAATGCCGTACAGCTCGATCACTTCGCGCCGCATCAGCGCGGAATGCGCCACCACGCGGTGCGCGCCGGCATATTGCGCGCTTTCGAGATCGATCTGCCACTGGTCCGAGCGCCGCGCCGGCGTGCCGCGCGCGGCGAGATAGCCGCGATGGGTGCCGCCGCAGATGGCGAGATCGGAACCGCGCACGCGGTTGCAGCCGATCAGCACTTCGCCGGCATCGCGCAGTTCCTGCAGCCGCCACGAGAAATAGCGGTCGCGCAGCTTGCCCGGCAGCCACGACACCACGATCCGATGCGCGGCAACGCCGGCGGAAGCCGCCACGCCGGCGTCGAAGCGGCGCGCGTAGACCGAGACTTCGGTACCGGCGCGCTTCGCCATGGCCCGGCTGATGTCGAGCGCGTAGCGCTCCAGGCCGCCGCCGGCGCCGAAGCGATTGCAGGAGATGCCAACTTTCATCGATCGAGAAGGTAAGGGTGGGACGGCGCGCAGCCGCGTCGGGCGCTTCAGCCGGCGGCCTTGTTTTCGGCCGCGGCGTGCAGCTGCGCCAGCTTGGCGTACTTGTAGTAGCTGGCCTGCGCATTCATCAGCGCGACGCCGAAGCCGGCGCCGCCGTCGAGGAAGCCGCGCTTGAGCAGGTAGGTGCGCACGAACGCCCACAGGCCGTGGCCCGCCGCCGACGCGACCGAGCTGCGCTTGCCGCGGGCATAGGCCTGCTGCGCGCCGGCGCTGGAGTAGCTGTCGATCTTGCGCAGCACGTCGGACAGCGAGCGGTAGCTGTAGTGGATCAGCGGCTCGCGCAGCCGCGTGACCGGGTCGTCCACCTTCAGGTGTTCGTGCACCAGGTCGTCGGTGAAGCGGCCGCGGCCCTTGCGGAACACCCGGGTGACGTAGTCCGGATACCAGCCGGCATGGCGCACGAAGGTGCCGCAGAAAGCGGACAGGCGCGGCAGCGCCAGCGCGCGGGCGTCGCTCTGCTGCAGTTGGTTCAGGATTTCGTCGCGCAGCGCGGGGGTGACGCGTTCATCGGCGTCCAGGCTGAGGATCCAGTCGCCGCTGGCGGCCTGGACCGCGCGGTTTTTCTGCGGGCCGAAGCCGGGCCAGTCGTCGGTCTGGATCACGGTGGCGCCGGCGGCACGCGCGAGCGCCACCGTGTCGTCCGTGCTGGCCCAATCCACTATAATCGCCTCTTCGCACCAGGACACGCTTTCAAGGCATGGCCCGATATTGTGAGCTTCATTCCTGGTAATGATGACGGCGGAGACTTTCATGGAACGTAGGGGCGCGCCCCGTCCGGGCCAGGCCGGCCAGCCGCCGGCGTCGCCGCCAGCCGGGCGCTGATGGAAGAGCGCGTATTCTACCGCACCGGCGCAGTGGCCCCGCGGCCGCCTGCCTTCGATTTGCCGGTGCGCGCCGCGCGCGCCGAAGCCCCAATCTCAGTTGCCAAATTGATGACACGAGCACATTGGTCCCGATTCACAGGGATGGAAACGGTTTTATCCCTGGTGGCATGTGCCGCATCGATCGCCGCTGCATCGATCTTCCTTTCACGCCGGATCGGCCAGCATGCACGGACGGTTGCGGCATGATCGGCGCCTATGTGATCAATCTCGAAAGCGCCGGGGACCGCCGCCAGCGCATCGCCAGCCAGCTGACGCGCCTGGGTGTGCCGTTCCAGGTTTTTGCCGCGGTGAACGGACGCGCGCTGCCCGAGGACGAGCTCGCGCGCCGCTACGACGCGGAGGCCGCCAGCACCAGCTACCGGCCGATGAGCCGCGGCGAGATCGGCTGCGCGCTGAGCCATCTGGGGGTCTACCGCAAGATGCTCGAGGACGGCGCCAGCCTGGCGCTGGTGCTGGAAGACGATGCATTGCTGGGCGATGACGTGCCGGCGGTGCTCGATGCGCTGGCGTCGCAGCTGGACCCAAGCCGCCCGGAGGTCGTGCTGCTGTCGCATGTCGACAAGTTCACCCGCTGGGGCATCAGGCCGCTCGGCCAGCGCCGCAAGCTGGTCCGGCGCTATGGCGAATGGTGGCGCGCGCATGGCTATGTCGTCACCCGTGCCGCCGCAGAGCGGCTGGTGGCGGGGTTGCAGCCGACCTGGTGCGCCGCCGACTACTGGTCCGCGTTCGAGCGGCGCGGGCTGGTGTCGGTCCGTGCCGTGGTCCCGTATTGCATCGGCCTGACCGAGCTGGCCGAGGCCTCGTCGCTGGAAACGCACCGCGCCGACCTCGACGCCACCGACAAGGCGCGCCGCAGTGTCGGCTATTATCTGCGCCGCTATGTCTACCAGCGCTTCCTGTTCCAGGTCTTCGTCAGGCCCTTTTTGCGCGTCGCGCGCCAGAAGCGGCCGGGCTAGCGCCGCGCCCTGGTGCCGCAACGCCGCCATCACCCAGAAGAAAACCCAGTGACCACATCCAAACCGCCCATCTCGCCAGGTGCCGCCGTGCCGTCCAGCATGGCCAGCCGGCTCTGGTCTTACCTGCGCCCCGAGCTGCGCATCTTTATCGGCGCCATCCTTGCGATGGCGGTGGTGGCCGCCAGCGAAGGGGTGATCCCCAAGGTCGTCAACGACCTGCTCGACAAGGGCTTCGGCGGCGACTACGCCGGCACGCTGTGGCATGTGCCGGCGATCCTGACCGGCGTGGCGCTGATCCGCGGCGTGGCGCAGTTTGCCTCGGGCTACCTGCTTAACCTGATCTCGAACCGCGTGCTGCTGAAGATGCGGCTGCAGATGTTCGAGCGCCTGCTGCAGGCGCCGGCATCGTTCTACCACCGCAATACCGCCGCGTCGCTGATCAATGCGGTGATCTTCGAGGTCAACCAGGTGCTGCAGATCCTGACCAGCGTGTTCATCACGCTGGTGCGCGATTCGCTGACCGTGGTCGCGCTGCTGATCTACCTGTTCTATACCAACTGGCGCCTGACGCTGATCGTCGCGGTGATCCTGCCGGTGATCGGCTACCTGATGTCCAAGATCAACCGCCGGCTGCGCAAGCTCAATCGCGATCACCAGACCTATACCAACAATGCCGCCTATGTGGTCGAAGAGGCCGTGGGCGGCTACAAGGTGGTCAAGCTGCATGGCGGCGAGGCCTATGAACTGCGGCGCTTCCGTACCGTGGCCGAGCGGCTCAAGAATTACTCGATGCGCATGGCGGTCGCGGGCGGGCTGAACCAGCCGGTCACGGCGTTCCTGGCGGCGCTGGCGCTGTCGGTGATCATCACCATCGCGATGGTGCAGGCGCAGGCCAACCAGACCACGGTGGGCGGCTTTACCGGCTTCGTGATGGCGATGCTGCTGCTGATCTCGCCGCTCAAGCACCTGACCGACATCAACCAGCCGCTGACGCGCGGCATCACCGCCGCCGAGATGATCTTCCGGCTGATCGACGAGCCGGTCGAGCCGCAGGATGGCGGCAAGCCGCTCGCGCGCGCCCGAGGCGAACTGGCCTTCGAACAGGTCGGCTTCCGCTATGGCGAGGCGCCGCGCGCCGCGCTGGAGGGCATCGACCTGCGCGTCAGCCCGGGCGAGGTGGTGGCGCTGGTGGGCCCGTCAGGGAGCGGCAAGACCACGCTGGTCAACCTGGTGCCGCGCTTCTTCGATCCGACTTCGGGGCGCATCCTGCTCGACGGCGTGCCGCTGACCGAGCTGGCGCTGAAGGACCTGCGCAACCAGATCGCCTTTGTCAGCCAGGACGTGGTGCTGTTCAACGACACGGTCGCGGCCAATGTGGCCTATGGCGCGCAGCCCGGCAGCGAGATCGACATGGCCCGCGTCGAGCGTGCGCTGGCGGCGGCCTACCTGACTGAAACTGTGAAGGGTCTGCCGGAGGGCGTGCAGACCAATATCGGCGACAACGGCATGAAGCTGTCCGGCGGCCAGCGCCAGCGCCTGGCGATCGCGCGCGCGCTGTACAAGGATGCGCCGATCCTGATCCTGGACGAGGCCACCTCGGCGCTGGACTCGGAATCGGAGCGGCAGGTGCAGGCGGCGCTGGAGGAACTGATGAAGGGCCGCACCACGCTGGTGATCGCGCACCGGCTGTCGACCATCGAGAATGCCGACCGCATCGCCGTGCTCGACCACGGCCGCGTCGCCGAGACCGGCACCCACGCGCAGCTGCTCGCGGCCAACGGACTGTACGCCGGACTGCACCGGATCCAGTTCGCCAGCCAGTAGGCGGCGGGCGCATCAAGCAAAAGGGCCGGCGCGTCTGCGCCGGCCCTTTTTGTTTCCGT
Organism: Cupriavidus nantongensis; assembly: GCF_001598055.1. NCBI lineage: Bacteria > Pseudomonadati > Pseudomonadota > Betaproteobacteria > Burkholderiales > Burkholderiaceae > Cupriavidus > Cupriavidus nantongensis. Next base: position 1,166,160 of record NZ_CP014844.1, read on the forward strand.
GCTGGAGTGTTCAGTTGGTGGAAGCGACCCGCGGCATCACTTCGTCGATGGCTGCCAGCACCTCGGCGCGTTGCGGCACCACGCCGCCGCCGCCCAGCGACACCGCTCGGCCCGGCGCATCGACGCCGTACAGGTGGCGCGAGGTGGTGGTGAACAGGATCACCGTCGGCCGGCGCAGCGCATCGGCAATATGCACGAAGCCGGTGTCCATGCCGACCACCAGCGACGCCTTGCCCACCATCTGCGCCACGCCGGTGATGCTCAGGCGCGGCATCACCTCGGCGCCGGGCACGCTGGCGGCGATGGTCTCGGCTTCCAGGCGCTCGGCGTCATTGCCCCAGGGCACCAGCACGCGCAGGCCGCGCGCCGAGATGGCGCTGCCGACGCTGATCCAGTCGGCCACCGGCCACTTCTTTTCCTCGCTCGAAGTGGCGTGGAACAGCATTGCGTACGGGCCCCTGGCGGCGGCAGCGGGCGTGTCGGCCGGCATTTTCAGGCCGTATTCCATCTCGCGGGTCATTTCGTAGCCGAGCGCGCGGCTGACGGCGCGGCGCATGCGGTTGCGCGCGCAATCCTCTTCCACGAAGGGCTGGAATACATGGTTGTAGGCGAAGCGCGCGCCGCTCTCGCCCAGTTCCTGGACCGGCAGGCCATATCGACGGCGCGTGCGGGCGAGGAAGGTGACGATGGCGCTCTTGTAGACGCCGTGGACGTCCAGCACCGCATCGTATTTTTCACGGCGCAAGGCGCGCAGGGCAGCGAAGATCTCGCGCAGGCCGGCCCAGCTGCGCTTTTTCTTGAAGCCGCGCAGCGGCGCGGCGATCACGCGATCGATATTGGGGTTCCAGCGCGGCACGTCGGCGCAGTAGGAGTCGGCGATCCAGTCGATCTTGACGCCGGGAAAGGCGCGCTGCAGGTCAGCCACCAGCGGCTGGGTGAACACCATGTCGCCGAGCGAGGTCAGCTTGACGATGAGAATGCGTTTCATCGGGAACAGTAGCGCGGTCAGGGGCCCGCCTGGTTCGGAAGGTGCGTAGTATGCCTGATCCGGCCGGCATCTGTCCGTGCGATGCATGGGCGACATGCGGTCCGCCGGCTTGCGCGCGATCCGGTAGTATTGGTGGCAGAAGCCTCACGACGATGACGCCAATTCCAACCGGAGACCACCATGTCAGACACGGCATTCCCGATCAGCCGCTACGCCATCCCGCCGCTGGCCGAGCTCCCCGACGATATCCGCGCGCGCATCCTGGAAGTCCAGGAGAAAGCCGGCTTCGTTCCCAACGTGTTCCTGGCGCTGGCGCACCGTCCCGACGAGTTCCGCGCCTTCTTTGCCTATCACGATGCGCTGATGCTGAAGGACGGCGGCCTGACCAAGGGCGAGCGCGAGATGATCGTGGTGGCCACGTCCGCCGCCAATCAGTGCCTGTACTGCGTGGTGGCGCATGGCGCGATCCTGCGCATCTACGAGAAGAAGCCGCTGGTCGCGGACCAGGTCGCGGTGAACTACCTGAAGGCCGACATCCCGCCGCGCCAGCGCGCCATGCTCGACTTCGCCATGAAGGTCTGCACCGCTTCGCATGAAGTCGGCGAGGCCGATTTCGACGCGCTGCGCGCACACGGATTTTCCGACGAGGATGCCTGGGATATTGCCGCGATCACGGCGTTCTTCGGGCTGTCCAACCGCATGGCCAATACCATCGGCATGCGCCCGAACGACGAGTTCTACCTGATGGGCCGGGTGCCGAAGGCGAAGTAGCGGCGCCGCGCGGTTCAGCGTACTTCGCTCAGCGCACTTCGGCGCAGGCACCGCTCTTGGGATCGAACAGCACCGGCCACGCCTGCTCGTAGATGCCGGGCGTGCAGTACTTCTCGCAGCGGTTATGCGCCAGCGTGACGCGGCGCGGATCCTGCCAGACCAGCAGCTTGCACTGGCTGCCGTCGATCGCCTGCAGCTCGATATGCGGGGTCGCGCGGACCTGGCGGAACTGCACCAGGTTGAATTCGCAACTGCCGCGCCGCGATACCCACAGCTTCCATTTCAGCGCGCGCACCTCGTTGGCGGTGACGTCCATCAGCGCGTCTTCGCGGAAGCCGTCTTCCTCGGTGCGCTTGCAGGCCGCGGCAATGTTGATGACCTTGGGCGCGATCGGCGTGGCGCGCTCCTTGGGCGCCTCGGGGACTTCGACCCTGGCCTGGGGCGGCGGCGCCGGCGCGCGCCTGGCGATCGGCAATGGCGCGCACGCGACCGACAACAGGAGGGCCAGCACACAGGCCCCATGGTTCGTGGCGTTCATGCCGGACTCCTTGCTTGCCGACCGGCCGTGCCGCACCGGAACAGCTGGCGCGGACAACCGGGCGCGGCCTGCTTGCGCAGGCCGCTGACTGCCTTCGTTTAGTTATAGCGGATGGCAAACGGAAGTGGGCTAGGGCCATTACCGAGTCCGGAATCGCGCGTGCGCCAGCCATCGGACAAGCGTTGTCGATGCGTCGCGCTTACGTTCGCGCTTAGGTTCGCAGTTACGTTCGCGGTTACGTAATTAAACAGCTTGAAACACTGCAGTGCGCGCGCGCGTGCTAGCCTCGCCCCAATCAGTTCTTGCCCGTTCCGACATGAAGCCCCGTCTCCTGGTATCCCTCGTGGTCCTGCCCGTGCTCCTCGGCGCCTTCTGTGCCACCGCCCATGCCGACGACGACTGGGACGACGACGACCGCTACTACGGGCGGCACCATGGCCGCTACTACAAGGGCGACGACTACAAGGAAGAATTCTGGGTCGGCAACTGCAAGATCAAGCGCAAGTGGAAGGGCAACGGCGAGTACAAGGAAGAGCGCAAGTGCAAGGACCGCCCGGTCGTGTACCAGGCGCCGCCGCCCCCGCCGGTGTATTACCAGCCCGAACCGGCGCTGGTGATCAGCCCGCACGTGGTGATCCGGCCGTAAAGCAAGACAGCCCGCCAGTTGGCGGGCTGTCTTGCTTTATGGTGGCGGAAAACGCGGCGAAAAAAGCGCGCCGGCCGCTTCACATCAGGATGATGTCGTACTGCTCCTGGTGGAAGGTCGATTCCACCTGCAGCGAAATCGGCTTGCCGATGAAGTCGCCCAGCATCGCCAGGTGCTGGCTTTCCTCTTCCAGGAACAGGTCGATCACTTCCTGCGAGGCCAGGATGCGGAACTCGCGCGGGTTGAACTGGCGCGATTCGCGCATGATCTCGCGCAGGATGTCGTAGCAGACCGTGCGCGGGGTCTTGACCTGGCCCTTGCCCTGGCACACCGGGCATTGTTCGCACAGCACATGCGCCAGCGATTCGCGCGTGCGCTTGCGCGTCATCTCGACCAGGCCCAGCTGCGAGAAGCTGTTGACGGTGATGCGGGTGCGGTCGCGCGACAGCGCGCGCTTGAGCTCGGACAGCACCGCGTCGCGGTGCTCGGCGTTCTCCATGTCGATGAAGTCGATGATGATGATGCCGCCGAGGTTGCGCAGCCGCAGCTGGCGCGCGATGGTGTGGGCCGCCTCCAGGTTGGTCTTGAAGATGGTGTCGTCGAAGTTGCGCGCGCCCACGTAGCCGCCGGTGTTGACGTCGATGGTCGTCATCGCCTCGGTCTGGTCGATCATCAGGTAGCCGCCCGACTTCAGGTCGACCCGGCGCGACAGCGCCTTCTCGATCTCGGCGTCGATATTGAACAGGTCGAAGATCGGCCGCTCGCCGGTGTAGTGCGACAGCCGCGGCAGCACCGCCGGCGTGTATTCCTTGGCGAACTCCAGCAGCATCTGGTAGTTCTCGCGCGAGTCGATCTGGATCACGCCGGTGGCGTCGTTGATGAAGTCGCGCAGCACGCGCTGGGCCAGGTTCAGGTCCTGGTAGAGCAGGCTGGGCGCGGGCAGGGTGGTGGCGTTCTGGCGGATCGCGCCCCAGATCTTGCGCAGGTAGGCGATATCGTTGCCGAGTTCCTCGTCGGTCGCTTCCTCGGCGATGGTGCGCACGATAAAGCCGCCGCGCTCGTCGGCGGGCACCAGCCCCTGCACGCGGCTGCGCAGCGCCTCGCGGTCGATCTCGCCCTCGATGCGCTGCGAGATGCCGATATGCGGGTCCTGCGGCAGGTACACCAGCGTGCGCCCGGCGATGCTGACCTGGGTCGACAGCCGCGCGCCCTTGGTGCCGATCGGGTCCTTGATCACCTGCACCATCAGCGCCTGGCCCTCGAACAGGGTCTTCTCGATGGCGAGCTGCGGGGTGGTGTTGTTGCGGTCCGGGTCGCGCGGGTGCCAGATGTCGGCCACGTGCAGGAAGGCGGCGCGCTCCAGGCCGATGTCGATAAAGGCCGACTGCATGCCGGGCAGCACGCGCACCACCTTGCCCAGGTAGATGTTGCCGACCAGCCCGCGCGTGAGCGTGCGTTCGACATGCAGTTCCTGGACCGCGGCCTGCTGCACGATGGCGACGCGGGTCTCCTGGGGCGTGATGTTGACGAGTATGTCTTCAGTCATAGCGGGTGAAACGCGTCGCCGGCTGGCCCGGCTTTAGAGGGTGGCCCGGCGCGGGGCCGGGTCTTGTCTGGGCACGGAGGCCGCTGCTCAGAAGCGCAGGCGAGCCTCGCGAAGTAACGCGGCCGTCTCAAACAAGGGCAAGCCCATGATACCTGAATAGCTGCCTGCAATCCGCGCCACGAACTCGGCCGCGCGGCCCTGGATGCCATAGGCACCGGCCTTGCCCAGCGGCTCGCCGCTGGCGACATAGCGCTCGATCTCGGCGGGCTGCAGCGGGCGGAAGGTGACCTCCGACACCGACAGCGCATGGCGCATGCCGGTGGCCGACACCACCGTCACCGCGGTCAGCACGCGGTGGGTGGTGCCCGCCAGCGCGCCCAGCATGGCCGCGGCGTCGGCGCCGTCGGCGGGTTTGCCAAGGATGCGGCCGCCGAGGCAGACCGTGGTGTCCGAGGTCAGCACCGGCGCATCGGGCAGCGCGCGGCGTTCGCGGCGGCGCAGCGCGGCCTCGGCCTTGAGCGCGCACACGCGCTGGACATAGTCGTCGGGGCTCTCGCCGGGCAGCACGGCTTCGAGCGCTTCGGCGTCTTCGTCGTCGTCGGCCAGCAGCAGTTCGTAGCGCACGCCGAGCTGGGTCAGCAGCTCGCGCCGGCGCGGGCTTTGCGAGGCGAGGTAGAGGTAGTCGTGCAGGGGGGCGTGCAGGGTGTCGGGCATCGCGGCAGGGGCCTTCCGGCGATGGCCTGAATTCAGTGGAATCAGGCCCGATGGTAGGGGTGGTTCTGCGTGACGGACCACGCGCGGTACAGCTGCTCGGCCAGCAGCACGCGTACCATGCCGTGCGGCAGGGTCAGGCTGGAGAGCCGGATCAGCGTGCTGGCGCGGGCCTTGAGCGCGGGATCGAGCCCGTCGGCGCCGCCGATCAGGAAGGCCACGTCGCCGCCCTCGCGCTGCCAGTCAGTCAGCTGCGCGGCCAGTTGCACCGTGGTGAAGTCGCGGCCGCGCTCGTCCAGCGCGACGATGCGGCATTGCTTCGACAGGCTGCCCAGCACCGTCTCGATGCGCGCGGCTTCGCGCTGCATCACGGTGGCGGCGTTATTGCTAGACGAGCGGGTCTCGGGCTTGACCTCGCGCAGCTCGATGCGCAGCTCGGGCGGCATGCGCTTGGCGTACTCGCTGAAGCCGGTTTCGATCCAGCCGGGCATCTTGTGGCCGACGGCGACGATCACCAGTTGCATGGGGCAGGCGATGGGGTGGGCAAGGGCAGTGCGGCCGCCGGACTGACGCCCGACGGCCGCGCACCGGACTCAGGCCGAGCGAGTGGCGCGCTTGCGCGCGGCCGGCTTGGCCGCGGCGGTCTTGGCGGGTGCCTTCTTTGCAGCGGTCTTGGTTGCCGTCTTGGTGGCCGTCTTGGTCGCGGTCTTGCGTGCGGTAGTGCCGGCGGCGGTCTTGCGCGGCGCGGCGGCGCGGGTGCCGGCGGTCTTGCTGGCCGTGGTCTTGGTGGCGGTCTTGCGGGCCGGCTTGCGGATGGTGGCGATGGCGTCCGCGTCGGTGTCCTCGTGGCCCATCGGCGGCGACGGCTCCTTCATGCCTTCGGGCAGGCGCGCCAGCGCCGGACGCAGGTTGCTGGCACGGCGCACGGTGCGCACCGGGACCTCGTTCTCATCTTCGTCTTCGTCGATCGGCTCGCTGGCCTTGGCCAGGCTGCGCGCACCGCTGGCCAGCTTCATCCGCACCGGCTTGTCGCCCCAGATCTCTTCCAGGTTGTAGTACAGCCGCAGCTGCGGCTGCAGGATGTGGACCACGGCGTCGCCGCAGTCGACCAGCACCCATTCGCCGGTTTCCAGGCCCTCGACCGCCACGATATGGCCGCCCGCTTCCTTCACCGTATCCCGCACCGACGCTGCCAGCGCCTTGGTCTGCCGGTTGGATGTCCCGCTGGCAATCACCACCCGGTCGAACAGTTCCGTCAGGTGGCTGGTGTCGTACACCTTGATGTCCTGCGCTTTGACATCCTCGAGGCCGTCGACGATGGCGCGTTGCAGTTTACGAATATCCATGGGTGTCTTCTTGTTCAGCTCAGATCGGTTTGGGGGTGGGCGCCGGGGTCGGTGCGACCCTGGTCAGGCCCGGGCCGGGGCGTTGCGGTACAGCCCGTGGCTGGCAATGTAGTGTGCCACGCCGGGCGGCAGTTGGTCATCTGCCGGCTGGCCGGCCGCCAGCCGCTGGCGCAGATGGGTGGAAGAGAGGTCGACGGCGAGCGTCTGGTCGATCCACATCCGGCCGGAGGGCGTGCATTGTATCAGGTGCGTGTCGGCCTGGCGCTCGGCCAGCGCGGCCAGCACCGGACCCTCCAGCGCCTCCAGCGCAAAGCGCGGCCGTGTCGCGGTGCACAAGTGCACGTGCGCGAACAGTTCCTGCCAGCCATGCCAGGTGTGCAGGCGCAGCAGCTGGTCGGCACCCATCAGCCAGCACAGCGAGGCCTCGGGACCGTATTCGTCGCGCAGCTGGCGCACCGTGTCGATGGTGTAGCTGGGGCCGGCGCGGTCCACTTCCATGCGGCTGACGCGGACCCTGGCGCCACTGTCGCCGAGCGCGGCGGCGGCCAGCTCGGTCATCGCCAGGCGGTCGGCGGCCGGGGTCACGTCGTCACCCTTCTGCCAAGACTGGCCGGTGGGAATCCACACCAGCTCGTCCAGCCCGAGATGGTCGATGCACAGCCGCGCCAGCGCCAGGTGGCCGACATGGGGCGGATCGAAGGTGCCGCCCAGGATACCCAGGCGGTAGGGGCGGGCGGCGCCGGGCTTGCTGGATTTTGCGGGATGGGCCATGGGTCAGCCGTCAGGCCCAGTCGCGCGCCGGCAGGAAATCGGTGTACAGCGCCGCTTCGGGGCTGCCCGGCTCCGGTTGCCAGTCATAGCGCCAGGCCGCCAGCGGCGGCATCGACATCAGGATGGATTCGGCTCGTCCGCCCGATTGGAGGCCGAACAGCGTGCCGCGGTCGAACACCAGGTTGAACTCGACGTAGCGCCCGCGCCGGTAGGCCTGGAAGGCGCGTTCGCGCTCGCCGTAGGGGGTGTCCTTGCGCGACTGCAGGATCGGCAGGTAGGCCTCCAGGAAGGCGTCGCCGACCGCCTGCATCATGGCGAAGCTGCGCTCGAAGCCGAGCGCGGAGAAGTCGTCGAAGAAGATGCCGCCGACGCCGCGCGCTTCGTTGCGGTGCTTCAGGAAGAAATACTCGTCGCACCACTGCTTGAAGCGCGGATACAGTTCGTCGCCGAACGGCGCCAGCGCCTGCTGGCAGGTGCGGTGGAAGTGGCTGCAGTCGCCGGCGTTGCCGTAGTAGGGCGTCAGGTCCATGCCGCCGCCGAACCACCAGACCGGCTCCGCCCCCGGCTTGAGCGCGAGGAAGCAGCGCACGTTCATATGCACCGTCGGCACATGGGGATTGCGCGGATGGAACACCAGCGACACGCCCATGGCTTCGAAGCTACGCCCGGCCAGTTCCGGCCGGTTGGCCGTGGCCGACGGCGGCAGGGTGTCGCCGCTGACATGCGAGAAGCCCACGCCGGCGCGCTCCATCACCGCGCCGCCTTCGAGGATGCGGGTGCGGCCGCTGCCGCGCAGGCGTTCGGTGGGCGGTTTCTCCCAGGCGTCGGTCAGGAACGGCTGGCCGTCGATGGCACCGATGGCATCGGTGATGCGGTCTTGCAGACCGAGCAGATAGGCACGGACTGCCTGGGAATCGATCATGGTGGGCTGAATCGGATAAACCGACGAATGGACCGGCCGGATGGCACGCCGGCAGCCAGTCGGCTGCCGGTTGCGTCACAGCATTGTCACGATTGTACCGGCTGGGCGGCCTGTTGGTCGCCGGAAGCGGTCGCCACGGCCGCCGCGGGCGGCGCGTCAGCGCTTGATGGCGCGGTAGCCGATGTCGGTGCGGTACTGCATGCCGTCGAAGCGGATCTGCTCGACCGCGGCATAGGCGGCGCGCTGCGCGGCCTTGACGGTGTCGGCCAGGCCGACCACGCACAGCACGCGCCCGCCCGAGGTCAGCAGGGTGCCGTCCTTGAGCGTGGTGCCGGCGTGGAAGGTCACGCTGTCGTCGGTTTCGGCGGGGATGCCGGTGATGGCATCGCCCTTGCGCGGGTCGTCGGGATAGCCGTGGGCGGCCATCACCACGCCCAGCGCGGTGCGCCGGTCCCAGTCCAGCTCGATGCTGTCGAGCTTGCCCGAGACGGCGGCTTCCATCACGTCGACCAGGTCGGTCTTCAGGCGCGCCAGGATCGGCTGGGTTTCCGGATCGCCCATGCGGCAGTTGAATTCCAGCGTCTTGGGGTTGCCATCCTGGTCGATCATCAGGCCGGCGTACAGGAAGCCGGTGTACGGGATGCCGTCCTTTTCCATGCCGCGCACCGTCGGCAGGATGATCTCGCGCAGCGCGCGCGCATGCAGCGCCGGCGTGACCACCGGCGCCGGCGAGTACGCGCCCATGCCGCCGGTGTTGGGGCCGGCGTCGGCGTCGAGCAGGCGCTTGTGGTCCTGGCTGGTGGCCAGCGCCAGCACGTTCTTGCCGTCTACCAGCACGATAAAGCTGGCTTCCTCGCCTTCCAGGAACTCTTCGATCACCACGCGCGCGCCGGCGTCGCCCAGCTTGTTGCCCTCCAGCATCATGTCGACGGCCTGGTGCGCTTCTTCCAGCGTCATCGCCACCACCACGCCCTTGCCCGCGGCCAGGCCGTCGGCCTTGATCACGATCGGCGCGCCCTGCGCGTCGATGTAGGCGTGCGCCTGGGCGGCGTCGGCGAAGGTCTGGTAGGCGGCGGTGGGAATGCCGTGGCGCTGCATGAAGGCCTTGGCGAAATCCTTGGACGACTCCAGCTGCGCGGCGGCCTGGGTCGGGCCGAAGATGCGCAGCCCCTTGGCGCGGAAGATGTCGACGATGCCGGCGGCCAGCGGGGCCTCGGGGCCGACCACGGTAAAGGCCACGCCTTCGCGCTCGGCAAACGCCGCGATGACCTCGGGATCGGTCAGCGGAACATTCTGCAGGCGCTTGTCGAGCGCGGTTCCGCCGTTTCCCGGCGCGACGTACACCACCTGCACCTTGGGCGACTGGGCCAATTTCCAGGCCAGCGCGTGTTCACGTCCACCCGAGCCGACAACCAATACTTTCATGATCCACTGCCAGAAAAGAAACGCATGCAAAAAGGCGGCAGCTGGGTCCTGAAAGCCGGGCTGCCGCCGTTGGGGAGCTTGTTACCGTTTTAGTCTTCGATTACCGCGTTGGTGAAGACTTCCTGCACGTCGTCCAGGTTTTCCAGGGCGTCGAGCAGTTTCTGCATCTTGACCGCGTCGTCGCCGCTGAAGCTGACTTCGTTCTGCGGCTTCATCACCACGTCGGCAACTTCGGCCTTGAAGCCGGCGGCTTCCAGCGCGGCCTTGACCGCGGAAAAATCGTTGGGCGGGCAGGTGACTTCGATCGAGCCGTCGTCGTTGGTGACGACATCGTCGGCGCCGGCTTCGAGCGCGGCTTCCATCAGCTTGTCTTCCGGCGTGCCGGGTGCGAACAGGAACTGGCCGCAGTGGGTGAACATGAACGCCACCGAACCCTCGGTGCCCATGTTGCCGCCGTGCTTGGAAAACGCGTGGCGCACTTCGGCCACGGTGCGGGTGCGGTTGTCGGTGAGGCAGTCGACGATGATCGCGGCGCCGCTCAGGCCGTAGCCTTCGTAGCGGATTTCCTCGTAGTTCACGCCTTCCAGGCCACCCACGCCGCGCTGGATCGCGCGCTGGATGTTGTCCTTGGGCATGTTGGCGTCCATGGCCTTGTCCATCGACAGGCGCAGGCGCGGGTTGGAGTCGGGATCACCGCCGCCGAGCTTGGCGGCCACGGTGATTTCCTTGATCAGGCGGGTCCAGATCTTGCCGCGCTTGGCGTCTGCGGCGGCTTTCTTGTGTTTGATATTGGCCCATTTCGAGTGACCGGCCATGATTCTCTCCGAAGCGGAATGCGGTGATCTGCGGTGATGTTGTGCGGGGTCGCCAGGCGCGCCGCGGCTGCCTCGAAAAGGTGGCCGCGCGGCGCGCGCCAGGTGACGGATATGCCTGGCGGCTGGCTATAATCAGCCCAGGATTTTATCACGCGGGCCTGCCCGCGCCGCCCGGACCCACTCGACTCCCACTCGACTCCCAATCGAGTCCCAATCGAGTCCCAATCGACCCTCACGCAATCCAGGAACATCATGGCCGACCCCATCCTCATCGCCAAGAATGCCGAACATGAACTGGTGCTGCTGCCGCAGATGGGCAACCGGCACGGGCTGATCACCGGCGCCACCGGCACCGGCAAGACTGTCACGCTGCAGACGCTGGCGCAGGGGTTCTCGCGCCTGGGGGTGCCGGTGTTCATGGCGGATGTCAAAGGTGACCTGACCGGCATTTCGCAGCCCGGCCAGCCGTCGGACAAGCTCAAGCAGCGGCTCGCCGACCTGAACCTGCCCGAGCCGGTCTGGGGCGGCTGCCCGACCGCGCTGTGGGACGTGTTCGGCGAGAAGGGCCACCCGGTGCGCGCCACGGTCTCGCACATGGGGCCGCTGCTGCTGTCGCGCATGCTGGAGCTGAACGACACCCAGCAGGGCGTGCTGAACCTGGTGTTCCGCATTGCCGACGCCAACGGCCTGCTGCTGCTCGACGCCAAGGACCTGCGCGCGATGCTGCAGTACGTCGGCGACAACGCCAGCCAGTTCACCACCGAATACGGCAATATCTCGGCGGCCTCGGTCGGCGCGATCCAGCGCGGGCTGATCGCGCTGGAATCGCAGGGCGGCGACGTCTTCTTCGGCGAGCCCATGCTGAACCTGGAAGACTTCATCCAGACCGACAAGGGCCAGGGCGTGGTCAATATCCTGGCCGCCGACAAGCTGATGAACTCGCCGCGGCTGTACGCGACCTTCCTGCTGTGGATGCTGTCCGAACTGTTCGAGAAGCTGCCGGAGGCCGGCGACCTCGACAAGCCCAAGCTGGTGTTCTTCTTCGACGAGGCCCACCTGCTGTTCAACGACGCGCCCAAGGCGCTGCTCGACAAGATCGAGCAGGTGGTGCGGCTGGTGCGCTCCAAGGGCGTGGGCGTGTACTTCGTCACGCAGAACCCGGTCGATATTCCGGACACGGTGCTGGGGCAGCTGGGCAACCGCGTGCAGCACGCGCTGCGCGCCTTCACCCCGCGCGACCAGAAGGCGGTCAAGGTGGCGGCCACGACCATGCGCGCCAACCCCAAGCTGGACCTGGAAACCGCCATCGGCGAGCTGGGCGTGGGCGAGGCGCTGGTGTCGTTCCTCGACGCCAAAGGCACGCCGTGCGTGACCGAGCGCGCCTGGGTGCTGGCGCCCGGCAGCCGCATCGGCCCGGCGACGGAGGACGAGCGCAAGCAGCTGATCGCCAACTCGCTGGTGGCCGGCACTTATGAGAAGACCGTCGACCGCGAATCCGCCTATGAAAAGCTGCGCGGCAGCGTGCCGACGGTGGCGAATGGCGGCAAGGCCGGCGCGCCGGCCGGCCAGCCCGCGGGCGAACAGGACAGCGGCTGGCTGGGCACCGCCGGCGAAATCTTCGGCACGCTGACCAAGGGCACCGGCAAGAGCGGCCGCGGCGATTCGATCCTGGAATCGATGGCCAAGTCGGCCGCGCGCACGGTCGGCTCGCAGGTCGGGCGCGAGTTGATTCGGGGCGTGCTGGGGAGTTTGTTGGGGAAGAAGAAGTAAGGGCGGTTCAAGCTTGCCCGCGGTTTGCTCACCTCTCCCGCAGGCGGGAGAGGGAGTACACCGGCGGTCATGCATGGGCGTCAGCGCCGCTGCGCCGCGTCGCGCGCCTTCGCCGCTTCAGCATCCTCGCGCATCTTGCGCGCGAACATGCGGGCGAAGAACCAGCCCATGCCGATGATGAAGACGATCACGCCCAGGCTCATCAGCCCGGTGCTGGTACTGAACAGGATCTTGAAGGCTTCCATGCGTGGCTCCCTTTATGTGTGGACGCTGGCGCGCGGCGAGGTCTCGCCGGCGCTTGCCGCCAGTGTAGGGAGCCGCATCGGGCGGGCTATTGAGGCCGGTCAAGCGCCGGCCAGCCCGCGTCCGTGCCGTCAGTTCTTGGTGCCGAACAGCCGGTCGCCGGCATCGCCCAGCCCGGGCACGATATACGCATCGGCATCCAGGTGGCTGTCGAGCGAGGCGACGAACAGCTTCACCCCCGGGTGCGCCTTCTGGAACACTTCCACGCCCTCGGGCGCGGCCACCAGCGCGACGAAGGTGATGGCCTCGTCCTTGACGCCGCGGCGCTTGAGCACCTCCACCGCGTGCGCCGCCGAATAGCCGGTGGCGACCATGGGATCGCACAGGATAAAGCTGCGATCTTCCAGCGCCGGCAGGCGCACCAGGTATTCCACCGGGCGGTGCTGCTCGTCGCGGTACACGCCGATATGGCCGATGCGCGCCGACGGAATCAGCTCGACCAGGCCGTCGCTCATGCCCACGCCCGCGCGCAGCACCGGCACGATGGTCAGCTTCTTGCCGGCGATTACCGGCGCGTCCAGCTCGACCAGCGGGGTCTCGATGCGGCGCGTGGTCAGCGGCAGGTTGCGGGTGATCTCGTAGCCCATCAGCAGCGTGATCTCGCGCAGCAGCTCGCGGAACGTGCGCGTCGACGTTTCCTTGTCGCGCATGTGCGAGAGCTTGTGCTGGATCAGCGGGTGGTCGAGGATGAAGAGGTTGGGAAAGCGCGGGTCTTGTTTCATGGCTGGCGGCGAGGGCTCGGCGGGATGGCGAGTGAAGCGGGCGCGCGAGGCCGGTTGGGGCTCGCGCGCCGCGCCGTTGCAGCCGGATTGTAATGGAAGCGGGCCGCCGCGCCCGGCAGCGGCCCCGCGGTTGCCCCGTGGTTGCCCTGCGGTTGCCCCGTAGCGCCTTCGGCTAGTCGAGCGCGCGGTCCTTCGACTCGATATCGACCAGGAAGATGGCCAGCGCCGCCACGGCCAGGAACGAGGACAGCAGCGCCAGCGCCAGCGTGAACTGGCTGGCCATGATCGGCGCGACGATCGACGGGGCGAACAGGCCGCCGAAGCGCGCCATTGCCCCCGCGGTGCCCATGCCGCTGGCGCGCAGGTCGGTCGGGTACACCTCGGGCGTGAAGGCGTACAGCGCGCCCCAGGTGCCGAGCAGCGAGAAGCTCATCAGCAGGGTCGAGCCGATCACCAGCGCCGGCGACTGGCCCAGGCTGTACAGCATGCAGCCCGCCGCGCTCAGCAGCAGGAAGCCGATCAGCGTCGGCTTGCGGCCCCAGCGCTCGACCCCATGCGCGGCCAGCGCGAAGCCGGGCAGCTGCACCAGCGCCAGCACGATCAGGAACACCTGGCCACGCATGAAGCCGAAGCCCTGGCCCGCCAGCTTGACCGGCAGGTAGACGAAGACCCCGTAATAGGCGATCGAGATCAGCATCCACGCCGCCAGAAGGCAGATGGTGCGGCGCCGGCAACCGGCGGCGAACAGCGCGAACACCGATTTGCGCTCCATCTTCTGCGGCTGCAGCGCGCCGATCTCCACCGACACGCGGTTGGCTGCCGCCACTCGCTGCAGCACCGCGCGGGCCTCGTCCGAGCGCCCTGATTTATTGAGGTAGAGCGGCGACTCGGGCACGAAGAAGCGGAACACCACGCCCACCAGCGCCGGGATGCCGGTGACCAGGAAGATCAGCCGCCACGCATCATTGCCGCGCGACACCGCGATCAGCGCCAGGATCGCCAGCAGGATGGTGCCGACCGCCCAGAACGACTCCAGCAGCACCAGCCAGCGGCCGCGCCGGTCCGACGGCAGGAACTCGGCCATCATGGTGTAGTCGACCGGCAGGGTGCCGCCGACGCCGATGCCGGTCAGGAAGCGCAACAGCAGCAGCCACTGGAAGTCTGGCGCGAAGGCCGAGGCGACGCCGCAGATGGCATCGATGACCACCGCCATCATCAGCACCGGGCGGCGGCCGATGCGGTCGGCCAGCCGGCCGAACACGAACGCGCCGATCAGCATGCCGACGAAGAACATGGTGCCGGTCTGCAGCGCGGTCGGCACCGGAATGCCGAAGGTCGCTGCGATCGACGGCGCGGTGAAGCCGATCGACAGCACCTGCATGGCGTCGGCAAGCCACACCAGGCCGAAGATGACGAACAGCCGGTACTGGAAGCGGCCGACGCCGGCCGCGCGGATGCCTTGCTCGATCGTGATGGGTGGCGACGACGCTGCGCGCGCGCTGGGCTGCGGGGCCGAGCCTAGCGTGGCGTCCGGGATAGTCGTGGTGGCCATGGATGAAATGGATGACGACATGTTTGTCTACCTGTCTTTATAGGCTGGTTCTGGAACTCGGAAGCACGCGTGGCCAGAAGCAGGCCGGCACGTGATGCCGGCTGCTGCCGAATGCAGCGGGGGCAGCGGCGGCGGCGGGGGCTGCGGCTTCCACCTGGCGACGCTGGAACTAGCCCGGTAGCACGCCTGCAACAGCTTCCTGGTACTGATACGACATAGTCACTCCTGGTTGTCTACCCTTGGTTTGGTCTGGCCCGGCGCCCCGGTGTCTGGCGGAACTATGCAAGCCCCGCGCCAGCGCGTCCGGTGATCTATCGGGCCGGTTTTATGTTTTTGTGTTCTGGTCCGCCGCGTGCGGCGCGCCGTCCTTGTGCGGGGAGGCACCGCAGCGTGCCCGCTGGCACTCATGTAGTGCGCACTACATGATCGTTCAGCGTAAGCTACATGAAACTGGCGGGCAAGGCCGAATTGCGTTTCTCTCCTCGGGGTTTTCCCGCGCGCACGGCGCCGATGCTCAAGGCTCGCCAGCGTGGTGCATGGTGCTCCGGTGGTTCAGTGGGCTGGCGCCGCGCGCAGCCGCGCGACGGTGTTCTCCAGGTCCTGCCAGGCGGGTTTGTCGGGGGCAAAGCGCGCGCGCAGGTACTGCGCCAGCTGCGCGATCTGCTGGTCGTCGAGCGTGTCGGCATAGCCCGGCATCGCGCCCAGTTCGCTGTTGGGCGGTGCCGGCATGCCGCGCAGCAGCACCTGGATCACGTTGTCCGGCAGCTTGCTGTGCAGGTTGGTGTTGAGCGCCAGCGACGGCTTCACGCCGAACTGCGCGATGCCCTGGTCCGACTGGTGGCAGACCGCGCAGGCGCTCTGGTACAGGCGTTCGGCCGGACCGCCGAGCGTGCGCGCGGCGGTCCGGCTGCGTTGTTCGACCTGCACCGCCTGCGCCGCCAGTACCGACGGTGCCGGTGCGGGCGCGCCGAACGAGGCCACGTAATGCGCGATCGCGCGCACGTCGTCCTCGGGCAGTTGCGCGAGCTCTTCCACCACCGGCGCCATCGGTCCCGCGGCGGCGCCATGGTGCGGCGCATAGCCGCCGCGAAGGTAAGTGAACAGCGCAGCCTCGGTCCACGGCACCGGCGCCTGCGACAGCGCGGTCAGCGCCGGCGCTTCCCAGCCTTCGGCGCTGCCGCCGGTCAGGTAGCGGCGCCCGCCTTGCTCGGCGCCGAGCGCGTTGCGCGGCGAATGGCAGGCGCTGCAGTGGCCCAGCCCCTCGGCCAGGTAGGCGCCGCGATTCCATTGCGCCGAGCGCGACGGGTCCGGTGTAAAGCGTTCGTTGCGATGGAACAGCAGGTTCCAGCCGGCCAGCAGCGGGCGCAGGTTGAAGGGGAAGGCGAGCTGCGTCTGCGGCACCGCGGAGGTCACCGGCTCGGCCGACATCAGGTAGCCGTACAGCGCCTGCATGTCGCCGTCGCTGATCCTGGCGAAGGCGGTGTACGGGAACGCCGGATACAGGCGCCGCCCGTCGCGGTGGATGCCTTCGCGCATGGCGCGCTCGAAGGCGGCGAACGACCAGTTGCCGATGCCGGTCTGCACATCGGGCGTGATGTTGGTGCTGTAGACCGTGCCGAACGGCGTTTCCAGCGGCAGGCCGCCGGCGTTCTTCGCGCCGCCGGGCGCGGTATGGCACACCGCGCAGTCGCCGGCGGCGGCCACCAGTCGGCCGCGCTCGAGCGTGGCGGCGGAATAGAAGCCGGGCTCGGGCGGCGCCACCGGCGCGATCGGCGCGCGCCACGGCAACAGCGTGGCGCACACGCCGGCCGCCGCGGCGGCTGCCGCCGCGATCCAGCCGCGCTTCTTGCGTTGGTTGCCGGGATTGGCCTCGGCCAGTGCCAGACGGATGCGTTCGGCGCTGAACGGTGGCTTGCGCAGGCGCACGCCGGTGGCGTCGTAGATGGCATTGGCCACCGCGGCGGCGGCCGGCAGCGAATCGGTGGGACCGGCCGCGAGCGCGTCGTGCGTGGCCAGCGTGCCGGCCAGCCGCACTTCCGGCAGCGCCTGTGCCGGCATGGCCGGCAAGTGTTCGCCGGCAACACGCGCGTCCGCCGGCCAGGTGTCGAACGCCGGCGTGGCGGTGGTCAGCTGCAGCGCGGCGGCTGCGACGTCCTGCTCGATCGAACGCGGCATCGAGCGCGGCATCGAGCGCGGCATCGAGCGCGGCATCGAGCGCGTCATCGCGGCGGCTTGCGGTAGTGGCAGCGATTCGCTGTCATGCCCGACCGTGACGCGCGTGACCGCCAGCTCGCCGGTGGTGCCGTCGACCTCGACTTCCGCGACCCACGCCGACCAGCTCTGGCCGGCGTCGTGGTCGATGGTGTGGGCGTAGGCAAAGCCGCGGCCACGCCGTACATTGCCGGCGGCGGAGTGGGCGCGTGGTGTTGCTGGGTTCCAGCCGGCGCGCTCGGCGACCTGCCGCACCAGCGCGGAGCCGCGCGGGTCGTCCAGGTGCGCGAGGCGCAGCGCCACCGGGTCGGCGTCGCTGGCGGCGGCAAGCTCGTCAAGATGGGATTCGCGCGCGAACACCTGCGCGCGCGCTGCCGTCAGCGGCGCGGCTGCGAATGCCGCCGGGTCGCCGGACACGGCGAGTTCGACATGCGGGATGCGATACGGCGGCAGCGCAGCGTCGCCGCCATGGCCCGCATCGATGCTGTCCGTCACCGGCGCCGGCGTATGCGTCAGCCACAGCGCCAGCGGTGAAACCGGGGCCGTGGCGCCGGACAGCGTGGCGGCGTAGGCGTCGACGGTGGCGCCGGTGCGCGCGCTATCGACGCGGATATCGAACTCGGCATCGGCCAGGCCGACGTCGGCGGCACGCAGCCGGCGCACCACCGGCTGCCCGCTGGCGTGCGCCAGCAGCGCCGCGTCGGCGGCAGCGTGCGGTGCCAGCAGCGCGGGATCGGCGCGGTCGTCCGGATCTTGCCAGCAGACCATCTGCACTTGCGTTGGCGCGATGTCCAGCAGCGCAGCAAGTTCGGCGCGCAGTGCGCCGGGGCGCGTGGCGGGCAGCCATACGGTCAGCGTGCCGTCGCGCCAGTCGGCGACAACGGTGCAGCAGGCATCGTCGCGGGTGCCCGCGAGCGGCCACCGGTAATTTTGCGTGTGGTGTGCGCGGGCGTGTTCGAGCGCCTCGGCGGCATCGCCGCGTTGCGCCAGTGTGTGGCGCGCCGCAGGGGTGGCGTCGGCGCGCGGCGGACCAGACCAGCGCGCCCGCAGGGCTCGCGCCGCGTCGGCGGCCTGCGCGGCCGAGACCGCGGCCACGCCGGCAAAGTTGTTGCGGACCACCACCGCGCGGATGCCTGGCAGCGCCAGCGCGGCGTCGCGCCCGGCGTGTAGCAGGCGCGCCGCGAGCGGCTCGCCGCCGACCCAGCGCAGGCCCGGCGGTGTCAGTACATGGGCCACCAGGCAATCGGCGGCGCCCGGCGGCACGCCGGCGGCCAGTGCCGTGGCCGGCGTGGTCGCTTGCACGATGCCGGCGCTCACGACGCCGCCCCTTGTGCGGCCTGCCGCTGCAGCACCGCGGCCCGCCTGACCGCGCGCACGATTTCCACATGCGTGCCGCAACGGCACAGGTTGAAGCGCAAGGCTTCGCGGATCTGCGCTTCGTCGGGATCGGGGTTCTGCGCCAGCAGCGCCTTGGCGGTCATGATCATGCCGTTCAGGCAGTAGCCGCATTGCGCGGCCTGTTCTTCGATAAACGCCTGCTGCACGGGGTCCGGATGCTGTGCCGTGCCCAGGCCTTCGAGCGTGGTCACCGCGTGGCCCACCACGGCCCTGACCGGCAGCACGCACGAACGCGCCGGCAGGCCGTCCACCAGCACCGTGCAGGCGCCGCACTGGCCCAGGCCGCAACCGTACTTGGGCCCGTTGCAGCACAGGTCGTTGCGCAGGATGTAGAGCAGCGGCGTGTCAGGCGCCACCTCGAGCGTGTGCTCGGCGTGGTTGACCTGCAGGGTCAGGGGGCGGGGCGTGTTCATCGGGGGCTGGGGGCGGTTTGAACATCACGCATCGCGGCGCCGCGCCCCATTCTGGCGAGGGGCGGCGGCGGGCAGGGCGGTCAGGCGGTCAGGCGGCTTCGGACAGCGGCTTGCTCCCGGCCGACACCAGCGGCACGTTGAACACATCGTAGCCGAAACACCAGTCCGGGTTCTCGTTGCTGCGCAGCCAGGTGTTGTTGTGCGAAACCAGCTGGACTTTGCCGGCGCGCTCGGCGCGGTTGGCTTCATACAGCGCGAAGGCGGCGGAGTAGTCGTCGGTGCCGGCCTCGGTAAAGCAGCGCGTCAGCATGGCGGCATCCTCGATCGCCATCGCGGCGCCCTGCGCCATGTGCGGCTTCATCGGGTGGCAGGCATCGCCCAGCAGCACCAGGCGGCCCCGGCTCCACAGCGGCAGCGGGTCGCGCTCGAGCAGCGGCCACTTGGTCACTTCGACCGTGCCTTCGATCAGCGATTGCACGCCTTCGTGCCAGCCGTCGAAGGCCGCGCGCATCTCTTCGATGCTGCTCGGCACCCAGCTCTTGCTCATGTCCCACTCGGGTTCGGGCACGCCCGTGACGTAGTAGATCTCGTCGAGCTTGCTGGTGTCGAAGTAGACCATCATGTGGCGGTCATCGGTCCACCACTTGGTGCAGCGCTCGTGCGTGAAGCCCTTGACGCGCGAGATCGGGAACACCGCGCGGTGCGCAACGTAGCCGGTGTACTTGGGCGGCTCGGCGCCAAGCAGGGTCTCGCGGATGCGCGAGTTGACGCCGTCGGCGCCGATCACGATATCGGCCTCTTCGACCGTGCCGTCGGTGAAGCGCAGTTGCACCACATCGCCCTGGTCGGTGACGCTTTCCAGCTTCTTGTTGAAGAACAGCGTGCCCGGGGCGACGGCGTCGGTCAGCAGCTTGTGGAAGTCGCCGCGATGCACGGTCAGGTAGCTGGCGCCGTAGTGGCGCACCGCGTAGTCGCCCAGCGGGATCTGCGCGATCACCTCGCCGGTGAGGCCGTCGCGGCTGTACCAGTAGTCGGGGTGGCAGCCCATGTCGTTGAGCGCGTCCTCGATGCCGATGCGCCGCATGATCTTCATCACGTTGGGCCCGACATGGATGCCCGCGCCCAGGCGCGAGAACGCCGGTGCCTGCTCATACAGCCTGACTTGGAAGCCGGCTCGCTGCAGCAGGGCGGCCGCGGCCGTCCCTCCGAGTCCGGCGCCGACAACTGCGATACGCGGTTTGCCTTGCACGTTATTTCTCCTGGCAATGACACAAGGTCGATGGGGGCTGGGGCGGCCACGCGGCCGACCGTTGAAAACGAGTGTACACACTCAAAATATCGAGGTAAAGGCGAAATCAGCTGGACCTATGGAAAACCCTGATAACGATGTGATGGCTTGGCAATGATGCGCTGCAATGGCGAAATCATGCGCAAAAACAGGGATTCATGGATTCAGTGTGCACTGAACGAGTGAATCGCGGCCGGTGCAGAATCTGTTTGCGTAGATAAAGTGTGTACACTACAATCGTTCGCAGCATGCAGGCCCTGGGCCGCTGCAGGCAGACCGAGAGCGCGACCAAAGCGCAAGCAAGGGCAGACAAACAGATGACGGAGTCGACAGTGCAGAAAGTTTTCCGAATCGGCCAGATCGTGCCGAGCTCCAACACCACCATGGAAACCGAGATCCCGGCGATGCTGGCCGCGCGCCAGCTGGTGCGCCCGGAGCGCTTCACCTTCCATTCGAGCCGGATGCGGATGAAGAAGGTGGTCAAGGAAGAGCTGGCCGCGATGGATGCGGAATCCGACCGCTGCGCGGTGGAACTGAGCGACGCCCGCGTCGACGTGCTCGGCTACGCCTGCCTGGTGGCGATCATGGCGATGGGCCACGGCTACCACCGCGTCTCCGAACAGCGCCTGCAGGCGCATACCGCCGAGAACGGCGGCGACGCGCCGGTGATTACCAGCGCCGGCGCGCTGGTCGATGCGCTCAAGGTGATGGGCGCAAAGCGCATCGCGGTGGTGGCGCCGTACATGAAGCCGCTGACCGAGCTGGTGGTCGACTACATCCGCAACGAAGGCTACGAGGTGGTCGACTACCGTGCGCTGGAGATTCCCGACAACCTCGACGTCGGCCGCCATGACCCGGCCAGGCTGCCGGAGATCGTCGCGCAGATGAACACCGCCGATGCCGACGTGATCGTGCTGTCGGCCTGCGTGCAGATGCCGTCGCTGCCTGCGATCGCGAAGGTCGAGGCCATGACCGGCAAGCCGGTCGTCACCGCCGCGGTGGCCACCACCTACGCGCTGCTCAAGCGCCTGGGGCTGGAGCCGGTGGTGCCGGGCGCCGGCGCGCTGCTGTCGGGCGCGTACTGAAGGGGCGGGCCATGGCAGACAGCACCTTTCTCTACGGCGCCCACGTCCACGCCAACGGTATCCGCCAGCACTATCTGCGCTATGGCGGACAGCAGGGCGCGCGCGCGCAGCGCGATGCCGTGATCATCGTGCCGGGCATCACCAGCCCCGCGGTGACCTGGGGCTTTGTCGGCGAACGCTTCGGGCAGCAGTTCGATACCTATGTGCTCGACGTGCGCGGCCGCGGCCTGTCGCAGGCCGGCCCGGAGCTGGACTACAGCCTCGATGCGCAGGCCGCCGACGTGGTCGCGTTTGCCGCGGCGCTGGGACTGCAGCGCTACGCCGTGGTCGGCCATTCGATGGGCGCGCGCATCGGCATCCGCGCGGCGCGCGCCAGGCCCGCCGGCCTGACGCGGCTGGTGCTGGTCGATCCGCCTGTGTCGGGCCCGGGGCGCCGCGCCTATCCGTCGCAACTGCCGTGGTACATCGATTCGATCCGGCTGGCGCAGCAGGGTATCGACGCCGAAGGCATGCGCGCGTTCTGCCCGACCTGGACCGAGGACCAGCTGCGCCTGCGCGCGCAATGGCTGCATACCTGCGACGAGCGCGCGATCCTGGCCAGCTTCAACGGCTTTCATGAAGACGATATCCACGCCGACCTGCCGCAGGTGGCCGTGCCGGCGCTGCTGATGACCGCCGGCCGCGGCGACGTGATCCGCGCCGAAGACGTGCAGGAGATGCGCACGCTGCTGCCGGCCTTGCTGGTCGCGCACGTTGCCAATGCCGGCCACATGATCCCGTGGGACGACGAGGCCGGCTTCTACCGCGCCTTCGGCGATTTCCTCGGCGCGCCGCTGAACTGAATGGAGCGAACATGCCCGTAAGCGATTACGACCTGACGGCAGCGTGGCAGCAGGTGCTGACGCTGTCGAAGCTGCAGCCGGGACAGACCGTCACCGTGCTGACCGGCGCCGCCACGCATCCGCAGACGCTGCGCACGGCCATGGTGGCGGCGCAGTCGATGGGCGCCATCGTCAACCGGCTCGACCTGCCGCCGGTCAACGGCGAGAAAGCGCTGAGCCGCGATGCGCTGGCCTACCTGGGCACCACGCCGCTGACCGGCAATCCGGCGGCGATCGCTGCGCTGAAGGCGAGCGACCTGGTGCTGGACCTGATGACGCTGCTGTTCTCGCCCGAGCAGCACGAGATCCTGTCCGGCGGCACCAAGATCCTGCTGGCGGTGGAGCCGCCAGAGGTGCTGGCGCGGCTGGTGCCGACCGAGGCCGACCGCGCGCGCGTCAAGGCCGCCAACCAACGGCTAAGCAAGGCGCGCGAGATGCATATCGTGTCCGACGCCGGCATGGACCTGCGCTGCCGCCTGGGCGAATTCCCCGCGATCAGCGAGTACGGCTTTGTCGACGAGCCCGGGCGCTGGGACCACTGGCCGAGCGGCTTCGTGCTGACCTGGCCCGACGAGGCTGGCACCGACGGCACCATCGTGCTGGACCGCGGCGACATCCTGCTGCCGATGAAGTCCTATCTGCAGGCGCCGATCCGCATCACGGTCGAGGCCGGCTATGTGCGCCGCATCGAAGGCGGCGTCGATGCCGAGCTGCTGGCCGACTACATGGCCTCGTTCAACGATCCGGAAGCGTATGCCATGTCGCATATCGGCTGGGGCCTGCAGCCGCGCGCGAGCTGGTCGGCGCTGGCGATGTACGACCGCGAGGCCACCATCGGCATGGATGCGCGCGCCTACGAGGGCAACTTCCTGTGCTCGTTCGGCCCCAACAACGAAGCCGGCGGCAGCCGCACCACCGCCTGCCATATCGATATCCCCGTGCGCCACTGCACCGTCAGCCTCGACGGCGAGCCGGTGGTGGTGCGCGGCAAGGTGATGGACGGGCACCATGCCCCGGCCGCCTCGCTCTACCAGGCAGACAAGGACTCGCGCCATGGATGACGCAGTGCAGACTTACCAGCGCCAGGGCTTCGGCGCGGCGCTGGAACCGAAGGCGCCGTACGGGCTGCTGATCATCGACTTCGTCAACGGCTTTGCCGATCCGGCGGTGTTCGGCGGCGGCAATATCCCCGAGGCCATCCGCAACACCCAGCCGCTGCTGCGCGCCGCGCGCGAGCACGGCTGGCCGGTGGCGCACAGCCGCATCGTGTTCGCCGACGACGACAGCGACCACAACATCTTCACACTGAAGGTGCCGGGCATGCTGACGCTGAAGGAAGACGGCCACAACAGCCAGATCGTGCCCGAGCTGGCGCCCGCCGCGGGCGAGCTGGTGGTGCGCAAGACGGTGCCGTCGGCGTTCTTCGGCACCTCGCTGGCGGCATGGCTGACGCAGCGCGGCGTGCAGACGCTGCTGGTGGCCGGCTGCGTCACCAGCGGCTGCGTGCGCGCCAGCGTGGTCGATGCGATGTCGCTCGGGTTCCGCCCGCTGGTGATATCGGATTGCGTGGGCGACCGCGCGCTCGGGCCGCATGATGCCAACCTGTTCGACATGGCGCAGAAGTACGCCACGGTGCTGACGCGGGATGAGGCGCTGGAGCAAGTGGCAGGCGTGCACGTTGCCGCCTGAGCCTGCCCGATGGCGCCCGTGCCAGCCTTAGCCAGCCGCCGCGCGCTTGCCGCGTGCCGCCTTGCGCGGCGCGGCGGCGGGTGGCACATGCGCCTCCGGCATGGCGCCGGGCACGGCCACCGTGCGCAGCACGGTCTGCTGGATCACATCGCGCCAGTGCGCCAGCGCCGGCGGGCTCATCATGGGCTCGCCCAGGAAGGCGCTGAGCGTATGATGGTTGGAGTTGTAGAAGTAGCCAAGCGAGGCGATCACCATGTAGACGTCGCGCGCGCCGGCGTCCGCGCGGAACAGCCCGGCGGCCTTGCCGCGCGCGAGGATGCCGTCGAGCACCGACAGCGCGTAGCTTGAGATCTCGCGCAGCCGCACCGATTTCTTCGCGTGCTTGCCCTGGCTCATGTTCTCGCTGGTCAGGATGGCGACGAACTCGGGATGGTCCAGGTAATACTGCCAGATGAAGTCGATCAGCTGCGACAGCGCGCGCACCGGGTCGGCGGCGTCGAGCTCATGCTCGAGCTGCTGCTCGGCCTGGTTGAGCTGCAGGTAGATGGTCTCCAGCACTTCGACGAACAGCTTCTCCTTGCTGCCGAAGTAGTAGTAGATCATCCGGTCGTAGGTCTTGGCCAGCGACGAGATGCGTTCGATGCGGCCGCCGTCGTAGCCGCGCTGGGCGAAGACCTTGATGGCAGCCCTCAGGATGCGCTCGCGGCTGTCCTGCGCCTGCCGGGCCCGGGTGCCGGCTGCCGCCCGACGGGTGGCGGGCGCGGCCGCAGTCTTGGTGGTCATGGTGAGTGTTCGTGCCGTGTGCCTGTTGGCTGGCAGTATAACGGTGGCCCGATCGGCGACCGGTGAAGGAAAGGATGAAACGATGACGGCAACCCAGCTGCAACCCCCGGCCCAGGCCGACGCCCCCACGCCGCGCGCGCTGCGGCTGGCGCTGCTGCAGGCCACCGGCGTGCTGCTGGTCACGCGCGCCCCGCAGGCGGCCGCGCGCCCGGCGCCGGGCCAGCCCGGCGCGGCGTCGGACTATGTGCCGGCGCTGCCGGACCTGTTTATCGCCGTGCGCGACAACGGCGAGGTGCTGGCCTTCAACGGCCACGTCGACCTGGGCACCGGCATCCGCACCGCGCTGGCGCAGATCGTCGCCGAGGAAATCGATGTGCCGCTCGACAGCGTGCGGATGGTGCTGGGCCATACCGAGGCCACGCCCAACCAGGGCCCGACCATCGCCAGCGCCTCGATCCAGATCTCGGCGTTGCCGCTGCGCCGCGCCGCGGCGCAGGCGCGCGCGTGGCTGCAGGCGCGCGCGGCGCTGCAGCTTGGCGTCGACGCCTCCGCGCTGGAAGCGGAGAACGGCGTATTCCGCGTGCGCGGCACCCAGGCCAGCATCCGCTACGCGGCGCTGGTGGCCGGCGAGCACGTGGAACTGCCGCTGGCCGACGACGTGCCGGTCAAGCCGGTCGAGTCCTACCGCGTCGTCGGCCGCGCGGCGCGGCGCGTCGATATCCCCGACAAAGCGCGCGGCGCACTGACCTTCGTCCACGACGTGCGCGTGCCCGGCATGCTGCACGGCCGCGTGGTGCGCCCGCCGTATGCGGGGCGCGACAGCGGCGCCTTCGTCGGCAACAGCCTGCTGGCGATCGACCGCGATTCGGTGCGCGACGTGACCGGCCTGGTCGAGGTGGTGGTGCAGGGCGATTTCGTCGGCGTGGTGGCGGAGCGCGAGGAGTATGCGGTGCAGGCCGCGCGCCGGCTGCGCTTGCAGTGGAAGCAGGTGCCGCCGTTGCCCGCGCTGGACGATCCGGAGCCGGCGCTGCGCGCCAACCCGGCCACGCGGCGCGAATTGCTGAGCGATGGCGAGCTGCCCGCCGGCGGCGCCGGCACGGTACTGCAGCGGCGCTACGTGTGGCCGTACCAGATGCACGGCTCCATCGGCCCGTCCTGTGCCGTGGCCGACTGGCACGAAGAGGGCCTGACGGTGTGGTCCGGCACGCAGAACCCGCACATGCTGCGCATCGACCTGTCCCGGCTGTGCGGGCTGGGCGAGGACCGCATCGAGATCGTGCGCATGGAGGCCGCCGGCTGCTACGGCCGCAATTGCGCCGACGACGTCTGCGCCGACGCGGCGCTGCTGTCGCGCGCGGTGGGGCGGCCGGTGCGCGTGCAGCTGTCGCGCGAGCAGGAGCACTTGTGGGAGCCCAAGGGCGCGGCCCAGCTGATGGATGTCAGCGCCACGCTCGGCGCCGATGGCGCGCTGCTCGGCTATGACTTCACCAGCCGCTATCCGTCCAACGATGCGCCCACGCTGGCGCTGGTGCTGACCGGCGCCGTGTCCAACGCGCCGCGCACGCTGGAGATGGGCGACCGCACCGCGGTGCCGCCCTACGCCTATGCCGCGCGCCGCATCGGCTGCGACGACACGCCGGCGATCGTGCGTGCGTCATGGCTGCGCGGCGTGTCGGCGCTGCCCAATGCGTTCGCGCACGAGTGCGTGATCGACGAGCTGGCAGCGGAGGCGGGCGCCGATCCGGTGGAATTCCGCCTGCGCCACCTGCCGGATGAACGCGCGGCGGATTTGCTGCGGGCCGTTGCCGAATCGGCCGGCTGGCAGCGCGGCACGGCCGGAGCGCGCGGCGTGCCGGATGCCGACGGCCGGCTGCGCGGCCGGGGCGTGGCCTACGCGCGCTACATCCACAGCCGTTTCCCCGGCTTCGGCGCGGCCTGGGCCGCGTGGGTGGTGGACCTGTCGGTGGACGCGGCCACGGGCCGCATCACCATCGACAAGGTAGTGGTGGGCCAGGACACCGGCATGGTCGTCAATCCCGACGGCGTGCGCCACCAGATCCACGGCAATGTGGTGCAGACCCTCAGCCGCGTGCTGAAGGAGCAGGTCCGCTTCGATGCCGACGGCGTCGCCAGCCGTGAATGGGGCAGCTATCCGCTGCTGACCTTCCCGGAAATCCCGCCGATCGAGGTGGTGCTGATGCCGCGCCAGTCAGAGCCACCGCTGGGCGCCGGCGAATCGGCCTCGCTGCCGGGCGCGCCGGCGATTGCCAATGCGTTGTTCGATGCGCTGGGAGTGCGCCTGCGCCGGCCGCCGTTCGTGCCGGAGACGGTGCTGGCGGCGATGGCATCGACGGCATCGACCAAGGGCTGACTGTGTACTCCCTCTTCCGCTTGCGGGAGAGGGTTGGGGTGAGGGCGGGGAGCATCCACGAAGCGAAGCCTGTCGCTATTGCCAGCGCCGGGCCCTCACCCCCGGCCCCTCTCCCGCTGTATGGACCGGGGACATAGGTGACAGGTGTGCGAGGACATGGTTGACACTCCCGGGCAGATATCTGCCCGGGAGAACGAACCATGCCGTGGAGCGCCCGAGACACCATGAGCCTTCGCCTGGAGTTCATTGCCCTGGCTTCCCAGCCGGGATGCAACCGTCGGGAGCTGTGCCGACGGTTCTCGATCAGTCCGCAAACCGCTTATAAGTGGCTGGCCCGGCATCGGCAGGAAGGCGCCGCGGGCTTGGCCGACCGGCCCAGGCGGCCGCACCACAGCCCCGAGCGCACCGCTGATTTCGTGGAGGAACTGGTGCTGATGCTGCGCCGCGAACACCCGACCTGGGGTGGGCGCAAGATCAGCCGCAGGCTGTCCGACCTGGGCCACGCCGAGGTGCCTGCGCCCAGCACGGTGACCTCGATCCTGCATCGACATGGTCTGATCGATCCGCAGGCCAGCGCCCAGGCCACCCCCTGGCGGCGGTTCGAGCACGACGAACCCAACGAGCTGCTGCAGATGGACTTCAAGGGTCAGGTGCCCAATGAGCAGGGCGTCTGCTTTCCGCTCACGCTGATCGACGACCATTCCCGCTTCAACCTGTGCCTGGCAGCCTGCGCGGACCAGCGCCGCCAGACGGTGCAGCAGCAGCTGATCGGGGCCTTCCGCCGCTACGGCCTGCCCCGGCGCATCACCATGGATAACGGCCCTCCATGGGGAGGCGGCGACGAAGAGGGGCTGGGCTACACCAGGCTGACGGTCTGGTTAATGCAACTAGGGATCCGGGTCAGCCATTCACGGCCCTATCACCCACAAACACAGGGCAAGGACGAGCGGTTCCACCGCACCCTGAAGGCCGAAGTCCTGCAGCACCGCCGCTTCGTGGACAACACCGAGGCGCAGCAGGTCTTCGATCGATATCGGTACGTGTACAACCACGAGCGACCCCATCAGGCCCTGGGAATGCAGGTGCCGGCCCAACGCTATCGCGTGAGCAACGTGGCCTACCCGGAGGCGCTGCCGGAGGTGCAGTACCAGAGCGGCGACCGTGTCTACAAGGTCGACAGCAGCGCACGGATCATGGTTGGCAACCGGCGCATCAAGATCGGCAAGGCGTTCATCGGCCAGTGGATCGCGCTACGCCCGACCCGGCGCGACGGCGTGTTGGCCATATGGTTCAGCCGCTTTGAAATCGGCGAAATTAGCCTGCACGCCGTAGCGGCGTGCAGGCCACAAGCATCACCTAGGGACGTAACCCCTTGACGTCTACAATGTGTCCACCATGTCCTCGCACATGCGTCCACCATGTCCCCGGTCTATACATCCCGCATGCGGGAGAGGGGAGAAAACAAGCGAGAATCTGGGAGTCTGCAGCGTGCTAGCTAGCCGCCATTCCCCTCATCGATCTCGCTCATCTTGCGCAGCAGGTAAGTCACCGCCACGCGCTCGGCCGGATTCAGGCTGCCGAAGGTCTGCTCCGAGATCTCCTTCGCGAACGGCACGGTCTGGTCGATCAGCGCCAGCCCGGCGGGCGTGACCGTTACCACGACCTTGCGCCGGTCGTTGGGGTCATGCGAGACCGCGATCAGCTTGCGCGACTTGAGCCGGTCGATGATGCCGCGCACCGTGGCCTGGTCGATCGCGGTGGCGCGCACCACCTCGTTCATCGAGCAGGGTTGCCGATCACGCACCGCGCACAGCACCACGAACTGCGCC
Source organism: Cupriavidus nantongensis (assembly GCF_001598055.1). Lineage (NCBI taxonomy): Bacteria > Pseudomonadati > Pseudomonadota > Betaproteobacteria > Burkholderiales > Burkholderiaceae > Cupriavidus > Cupriavidus nantongensis. The sequence goes on from NZ_CP014844.1 coordinate 1,194,934, forward strand.
GCGGTCAGCTGCGAATCGGGGATGGTCTGCTGGAAGATCGCGACATGGCGCTGGTAGGCGCGGCGCAGCAGATGGCCCACCTGCTCGGTGAAGTCATAGTCGGCGGCGGGCTTGCCGGAAGGCGTGTCGGCGGGCTGGGGCACGAAGCAGGCGCGGTGGCTGGAGGTGACCGAGAGTATACCGAGGAAGGCCGCGCAACAGGGCGTGCGCGCGGCCGGGGCGGCGTCCGATGCCCTCGCGCCTTTTCGAATACAATCGTCGGGTCGTTTTGCGGGGCCGCCGTGCCGGTCCGCTTTCCCCGTATTCTTCGTGCCCGCCTCCCACACGTCTCCCGCCGTGCCCGCCGCGCTGCCGTCGCCGCAGCGCTCGGGCCTTGTCATCGCCGCGGTGGGCGCGGTGCTGTTCTCGGCCAAGGCGATCGTCGCCAAGCTGATGTACCGCTACAACGTCGATGCCGTGATGGTGATCACGCTGCGCATGCTGTTCGCGGTACCGCTGTTCATGGCGATCGGCTGGTGGCAGTCGCGCCGGCTGGCGCCGCTGTCGTGGGCGGACCGTGGCCGGGTGGTGTTTCTCGGCTTTATCGGCTACTACCTGTCCAGCTTCCTGGACTTCGTCGGCCTGCAGTACATCACTGCCGGGCTGGAGCGGCTGATCCTGTTCCTGACGCCGTCGTTCGTGCTGCTGGCCACTGCGCTGCTGTTGCGCCGGCCGATCGGCAGGCACCAGTGGCTGTCGCTGCTGCTGGCCTATGCCGGCATCGTGCTGGTGTTCGCGCATGACCTCGATGTCAGCGGCAGCCAGGTGTGGCTGGGCGGCGCGCTGGTGCTGGGCAGCGCCATCACCTATGGTATCTACCTGATCCTGAGCGGCGAGCTGGTGCGGCGCATCGGCTCGCTGCGGCTGGTGGCGTATGCCATGTGCGTGTCGACCGCGTGCTGCGTGATCCAGTACCTGGTGCTGGGCCGGCCGCTGGCGGAGCTGGCGCAGCCGGCGCCGGTGATGTGGCTGTCGCTGGTCAACGCGGTGTTCTGCACCGTGCTGCCGGTGTCGCTGACCATGGTCGCAGTGGCGCGCATCGGCGCGCCGATGGCGTCGCAGGCCGGCATGATCGGGCCGGTGTCGACGCTGTTGCTGGCGTTCTGGCTGCTTGGCGAGCCCGTCAGCGGCGTGCAGCTGGCCGGCAGCGCGCTGGTGCTGGGCGGCATGTATTTGCTGTCGGCAAGGAAAAACTGATTCGCGGGCCCGCCCGGCGCGGGTCCGTCATGGACAACAGACTAGGGAGAAAACACATGGATCTGGGACTGCGCGGCAAGCATGCGCTGGTATGCGGCGCCAGCAAGGGCCTGGGCTTTGCCTGCGCCGACGCGCTGGCGGCCGAAGGCGTCGACGTGGTGATCGTGGCGCGCGGCGCCGAGGCGCTGGAAAAGGCCGCGGCCGACCTGCGCGCGCGCCATGGCCGCCGCGTGATCGCGGTGGCGACCGACATCACCACGCCCGAGGGCCGCACGGCGGCGCTCGACGCCGCCGCCAAGCTGGGCGATCTCGACATCCTGGTCAACAACGCCGGCGGCCCGCCGCCGGGCAATTTCCGCGACTGGGAGCGCAGCGACTGGCTGGCCGCGCTCGACGCCAACATGCTGACCCCGATCGAGCTGATCAAGGCCACCGTCGACGGCATGATCGCGCGCAAGTGGGGCCGCATCATCAATATCACCAGCGGCGCGGTCAAGGCGCCGATCGATGTGCTGGGCCTGTCCAACGGCGCGCGCTCCGGGCTGACCGGCTTCGTTGCCGGCGTCGCGCGCGAAGTGGCGCAGCACGGCGTCACCATCAACAACCTGCTGCCGGGCCCGTTCAATACCGACCGGCTGTTCAAGACCATGGAAGGCGGCGCGAAGAAGGCCGGCCTGAGCGTCGAGGAAGTGGCGCAGCGCCGCGCCGCGGCCAACCCGTCGCGCCGCTTCGGCGAGCCGGCCGAGTTCGGCGCCACCTGCGCCTTCCTGTGCAGCCGCCATGCCGGCTACATCACCGGCCAGAACATCCTGCTCGACGGCGGCGCCTTCCCTGGCACGTTCTGAGTTGCAGTTTCCCGCCCTTTACCGTACTCCGCCACAAGGAAGCCCTGATGAACCGGCCTCGTATCGCGCTGATCGCCCATGACCACAAGAAGGACGACATCGTCGCCTTCGCCGCGCGCCATCGCGCCTTCCTGTCGCAGTGCGAACTGCTTGCCACCGGCACCACCGGCGGGCGCCTGATCGACGAAGTCGGGCTCGACGTCATGCGCATGCTGTCGGGGCCGTGGGGCGGCGACCTGCAGATCGGCGCGCAGCTGGCCGAAGGCCGAGTCAGCGCGGTGGTGTTCCTGCGCGACCCGATGACGCCGCAGCCGCACGAACCCGATATCAACGCGCTGGTGCGCGCCTGCGACGTGCACAACGTGCCGTGCGCGACCAACGTGGCCAGCGCCGAGCTGCTGCTGGCCGGGCTTGCGCGCGAGAACGGCGCGGCGCAGGCCGGCTGATTTCCCCGCATTCCCGATCGATGCCTCACCAAAACAAGGAGCGACGCAGATGAGCAAAGCCATCCGGATCGAGCAGACCGGCGGTCCCGAAGTCATGCAGTGGGTCGATGTACAGGTGGGCGACCCCGGCCCCGGCGAAGTGCGCGTGCGCCATGAAGCAGTGGGCCTGAACTACATCGATGTCTATTTCCGCACCGGGCTGTACAAGCAGCCGCTGCCGGGCGGGCTCGGCATGGAAGGCGCCGGCGTGGTCGAGGCGGTGGGCGAGGGCGTGCGCCACGTCGCCGTGGGCGACCGCGTCGCCTATGCCGGCCGTCCCACCGGCGCCTATGCGCAGGTGCGGGTGATGCCGGCCGATATCGTGGTGCGGCTGCCCGATGCGATCCCGTTCGACACCGCCGCGGCGATGATGCTGCAGGGGCTGACCGCGCAATACCTGATCCGCGACAGCTACAAGGTGCAGCCCGGCGACACCGTGCTGCTGCACGCGGCCGCGGGCGGCGTCGGCCTGATCGCGTGCCAGTGGCTGAAGGCGCTGGGCGTGACCGTGATCGGCACCGTCGGCAGCGACGAAAAGGCCGAACTGGCGCGCGCCAACGGCTGCGCCCACACCATCGTCTATACGCGCGAATCGTTCGTCGAACGGGTCAGGGAGATCACCAACGGCAAGGGCGTGCCGGCGGTCTATGACTCGATCGGCAAGGACACCTTCCAGGGCTCGCTCGACTGCCTGGCGCCGCGCGGCACCATGGTCAGCTTCGGCAACGCCTCGGGTCCGGTGCCGCCGTTCGACCTGTCGGTGCTGGGCAGCAAGGGCTCGCTGCGGCTGACGCGGCCGACGCTGATGACCTACGTGGTACACCGCGAACTGCTCGAGCCGATGGTGGCCGACCTGTTCGACGCCGTCACCACCGGCAAGATCAAGGTCGATATCCGCCAGCGCTACGCGCTGTCCGAAGTGGCGCAGGCGCACCGCGACCTGGAAGCGCGCAAGACCACCGGCTCGACCATCCTGCTGCCGCACTGAAAGCGGTTTTGCGCAGGCATGAAAAATCCCCGGGACACTCGGTGTCCCGGGGATTTTTTGGTGGCGGCGTCAGTGCGGCCGTACCGTGGTGGCGGTGGCGCGCGCCTGCGCCTGGCGCAGGATATGCGGTGGCAGGCGCTTCAGGATCAGGTGGACCGCCAGCGGGATCAGCACCACGTCGTCGATGATGCCGAGGCCCGCGACCACGTCAGGTACCAGATCGATCGGCGAGATCGCGTACAGCAGCAGCCCGATCGCCGCCGGTTTCAGCCATGCCGGGGCGTCCGGATGGCGCAGCGCATACCAGAACAGGCGGCCGTCGCGGCGAACCAGCGTCCACAGGGCCGAAAAACGCTTCAACATGAGAGGCCTCCTTCACATGGCGGGCGCCTGACACCGGCGTATACGCAGAGAGGTTGGGCCGGTCTCGCGGGCTTCAAGTTCCGGAGGTGCGCGCGGATGCTCAACCCGGGATTTTCCCTTCCACGCCCTCGACGTAGAACTTCACGCCGTGCAGGAATTTGTCGTCGGCGACCTGGTCCCTGGCCAGCTGTTCCTTGCCGGTGTTGTCCTTGATCGGTCCCTTCCAGATCGGCGCGGTGCCGTCGATGATGCCCTTCTTGCGCTCGTCGACCAGGGCCTTGACCTCGGCCGGCACGTCCGCGTTGTAGCTCTTCAGGTCGATCATGCCTTCCTTCAGGCCCCACCACGTGGTGCTGTTCTTCCACTGGTTGTTCAGCACGTCTTCGACCACCTTGTTGTAGTAGACGCCCCACGAGATCACCGACGCGGCCAGGTGCGCCTTGTCGCCGAACTTGGTCATGTCGCTGTCCCAGCCGAAGGCATGCACGCCTTTTTCCTGCGCGGTCTGCACCACGGCGGCGGAGTCGGTGTTCTGCATCAGCATGTCGACGCCCTGGCCGATCAGCGTGGTCGCGGCTTCGCGTTCCTTGCCCGGATCGAACCACTTGTTGACCCACACCACCTTGACCGTGGCGTTCGGGTTGACGCTGCGCGCGCCCAGCGTGAACGAGTCGATATTGCGGATCACCTCGGGGATGGGCACCGACGCCACCACGCCCATCTTGCCGGTCTTGCTCATCTTGCCGGCGACCACGCCCGCCAGGTAGGCGCCTTCATAGGTGCGCACGTCATACTGGGCCAGGTTGTCGGCGGTCTTGAAGCCGGTGGCGTGCTCGAACTTCACGTCCGGGAATTCCTTCGCCACCTTGAGCATCGACTCCATGTAGCCGAAGGTGGTGCCGAAGATCAGCTTGTTGCCCTGGCTGGCCAGGTCGCGGAACACGCGCTCGGCGTCGGCGGCGGATTCGGGCACGTTCTCGACGAAGGTGGTCTTGACCTTGTTGCCGAACTTCTCTTCGACCGCCTTGCGGCCGTTGTCATGCGCGAAGGTCCAGCCGGCGTCGCCGACCGGGCCGATATAGACGAAGGCGACCTTGAGCGGCTCGGCCTTCTGCTCGGCAGCAGGCGCGGCGCCCGGTGCAGGCGTCTC